>CBDAPT010000010.1:0-499567 GCA_965198665.1 Rhizobiaceae bacterium
GGGCTTCGAGAAACTTGTCTTTTTCGCCCTTGTGCATACCGATATTGGTTTCCGCGTAAGGGAAATTGCCTGCTGTCACTTCACGATGGAATTCGCCCAGTGCCGCAACTCGTTCCTTGTGGATCTGTTTGTGCAGGCGCCCCACCTGGCCAAACGCATGGGCATGTTTGGGCGGCTTGTCCTCCTCACTTGCCTCGCCGCAAACATCAGCCACAAACGAAAAAATGGCATCGCCTGCCATGCCCGAACCCAGCGAAAAGGTAACTACCGAAGTCTTTTCATTGACCGCTTCAAGCACTTCCTCCGCGACGCATTCGACTTCCACTGCAAATACACCAACATCTTCCATGCGCTTGAGGGTCGACCAGATCTGCATTGCCTCTTCGGCAGTTCGGCCAAAGGCTCGCAAACCTCCGCAATGGTGACTGAAAGTCGGTATCAGGCCAATATGGCTTTGCACAGGAATGCCCTCGCGTGCCATGCGTTCCATGACGTCGAAAGATCGTAGTGTGTAGTACATGTCACCGCCGCGCCTCATCGCCTCAAAAGTGTGAATTTCCATGCAAATTTGACCCACTTGGGTGGGTAATTTTCAAGTAAAATTGACCCGCCTGTTTTAGGTTTCGCGTTTTAAGCGCGAGGAAGAGACAGGTGTTACAAATGGAAACGGTTTTGAAGGTCCGTTGCTGGATATTGCGCGGTGAAAAGAGCATTCGACAGGTAAGTCGTGAGACGGGAGTTTCGCGCAATACGATCAGGAAGTATTTGAAGGATGATGGGGAGCCTCGTTATCAGCGCCACACTCCTGCACCCTTGCATAAATTGCTTGGGAAGCATGCAGACAAGCTTCGGTCACGCTGGGAGCATGATCTGAAGCTGCCGCGCCGGGAGCGTCGCACAGGCAAGAAGCTTTACGAGGAACTGGTTGGGGAAGGCTATAAAGGGTCTTATTCAACGACCCAGCGACTTATCCGCGAGTTGAAGCATTCGAGTTCGGGGGTCCAGAGGAGCATTTGTTCCCCTGCAGTTTGCGGCAGGTGATGCGGTTCAGTTTGACTGGAGTGAGGAACACGTTGTTCTGGGCGGAGTACCCCAGAAAGTGAAGATTGCCCACTTCCGGCTTTGCCACAGCCGCAAGCCGTTTGTATACGCCTATCCCAGCGAAGTGCAGGAGATGGTACTTGATGCTTTTGTGCGTGCGTTGGCCTTTTACGGGGGAGTTCCCCGCCGTGTCATCATCGACAATCCCAAGACTATGGTCACCTATGTATCGCGTTCGAAGGAACGAATGTTCCATGCACGTTTCCTTGCCTGTATGAACCATTACGTTATGGAGCCGGTCGCCTGTACGCCGGCATCTGGCTGGGAGAAGGGCCAGGTTGAGAACCAGGTCGGGTTCATACGAGCAGAGGTGTTTACGCCCAAGCTTTCCTTTGATGACCTTGATAGCTTGAATGAACATCTGGAGCGGCGTTGTCAAGAACTTGGCGAACGTGCGCATCCCGGGATGCAGGATCGCACAATTGATGCGGTTTTTGCAGAAGAGGTTGCCGCGCTTCGCCCTCTCGGCCAACCCTTTGACGGGTACATCGAAAAGAGTGTGCGGGTGCGTTCCACCTGTCTGGTTCAGTATGATAACAATCGTTACAGCGTGCCTTGTCAGTTTGCCGGGCAACAAGTCTCGCTGCGAGCCTATGCCGGGCGAATAGTTCTTGTTGCGGATCATGAAGTAATTGCCGGGCACAAACGTCGTTTTACCCGCAATATCAGTTACTTTGAGCCCTGGCACTATGTGCCATTGCTGGATCGCAAACCCGGTGCCTTAAGAAATGGCGCCCCTTTCGTGGATTGGCAATTGCCAAATGTTATGATGACGATCCGGGATCACTACATGCAGGACAAGGGAGGGGACCGGGATTTTGTCGATCTTCTGCTGCTGGCACACAAGCATGGAACAGAGGTGATCGAGCAGGCCTGTAAGCTGGCTGTAAAGCAAAATACCTTGCGTCTTCCTGCCATCATCAATCTGATTAATCAATTGCAAGAACCGGAAATTACGCCATTGAGCGAAACCGGCAATTATCCTCTGATCTCAACTGTCCCGCAAGCCGACTGCAAGCGTTATGAAGCTCTGTATGAGGTGACGGCATGAACGGCCTCATTGAACAGCTGGCAGGGTTGAGATTGCATGGAATGGCCTCTTGCGCACAGGACTTGCTAAGTGCACGTCAGCCGCCAAACCTGGCCACGGCGATAAAGCAGTTGATAGAGGCAGAGACCGTGGAACGAAGGGTGCGTTCGGTCCGGTATCAAATGCGCAGTGCAAACTTCCCTCATCACAAGGACTTTGCCACCTTCGATTATGATGCGGCGGCTGTAACCCGAACACAGATTGAACCCTTGTGTTCCGGACAGTTTATTGCCGATGCACATAATCTGATTCTGGTTGGTGGAACGGGAACTGGAAAATCCCACATTGCCATTGCTCTTGGAACAACGCTTGTTAATCACGGCAAGAGAATTCGGTTCTTCAATGCTGTCGACCTGATCAATGCGCTGATCAGTGAACAGGCAGAGGGAAATACCGCAAGGATCGTACGGCAATTATGCGCACTGGATTGCGTCATTATTGATGAACTCGGCTATATTCCGTTCCCAAAGTCCGGCGGAGCGCTACTGTTCCATCTGATCAGCAAACTGTACGAGAAGACAAGCGTCATCATTACAACCAACCTGGAGTTCGGGGAATGGACGCAGGTCTTCGCAGATGCAAAGATGACAACCGCACTGCTGGACCGAATTACCCATCATTGCACCATTATAGAAACCGGGAATGCATCATACCGGTTTGCTCAAAGCAAAAAACAAAAAACTCAATCCTGATCAGAAAAAGCCCCCGGACGATCTTGCAATTGGAGAGCTGATCGTCCGGGGGCTTGCGTGCAAAAACGGTGGGTCAGTTTTAAATGGAAATACAGGGTCAGTTTTAATTGAACATTGACAACCCCTGTGTTTTGACGAGCCTGTCAGGGCCTGTGATGACGCCTTTCTCCTGCGCACCATGGCAAGGGAAATCGCGCTTAAAAAAGGTTTGCTGCTGACCTTTTTACCCAAGCCGATACCGGATCGGGGCGGTTCTGGCCTGCACGTTAATTTCAGCTTCAATGACGAAACAGATAGCAACGCAATTGCACCGGACGGTGAATTGTCATCACTTGCCAAACGCTCCATAGCCGGCCTTATCAAACATCATGAGGGGCTTTCGGGGGTTCTGGCGACGACAGTGAATTCCTACGACCGGCTAAACCCCGGCAGCATGGCTGGCTATTGGGCTAACTGGGCAGATGACCATCGACTGGTCACCACACGCTGTTCTACAAAGTCTGCCAAATCAGCCCGCCTCGAACATCGTATGGCCGATTGTGCCGCCAATCCTTATCTTGCGGTAACTGCCGTATTGCAGGCAGCCAAACTAGGATTTGAAGGAAATTACCCGCTACAGGCCGCTGAAGACCTGGATGGTATTGAACATGTGCGCGAGACGCGCCATGTGCCTTCCGCGCTGGACAAGGCAATGGACGCTTTGGACAGTGATGCAGTCCTGCGCAATGCTGTTGGAGAGCTCCTGTGCGACGCTATGCTCTTCCTCAAACGCGACGAGTTCAAGAGACTTAGCGGAAAGAGCGTTGACGAAGTCAGGGATTATTACCTGCCGTTCATTTGAGTCAGCTGGATTTAGGCAAAGTTCACATCCACCGTTCCAAACGGGCCGAAATCTGTGTGAATTTCAGTTCCGGGCGGACATTCGATTGGCCGGATGAAGCTGCCCGCGAGAATAACTTGTCCTGCTCCTATCGCCTGACCGTACTGTGACATTCGGCGGGCCAGCCATACAACACTCTCGACCGGATCATTTAATACACCTGCCCCGAGGCCGGTTTCTTCTATCTCTGCGTTGCGAAAGGCCATTGCCCCCACCCAACGCAAATCAAAGGTATCGGGTGCATGTCGCTCGTCTCCCAATACCACCCCGGCATTGGCTGCATTGTCGGCAATCGTGTCGAAAATTTTTCGTGTTTTTCCGGTTTCGGGATCAATGCGAAGAATGCGCGTATCGAGAATCTCTATCGCTGGAACCACATAATCCGTAGCAGCAATCACATCGCTCCGGCTGACATTTTCACCGGCAATCGGCTGTTTCATTACAAATGCTATTTCCGCCTCGATACGGGGTTGTATGAACCGGTCTTTGGCGACAGTTCCTCCATGCTCAAACATCATGTCGTCAAACAATATGCCGCTGTCTGGAATGTCTATGTTGAGCGCATATTGCATCGCTTTTGATGTCAGGCCAATTTTCCAACCAATCACCGAGCGGCCATCGGATATTTTTTGCTGATAAATTTCCTTCTGGATTGCATAAGCATCATCCATCGAAATATCCGGATAAACCAGGCTCAATAAACCAATCTGGCGGCGCTCCCGCTCGGCTTTGAGCAATTCCTGTGCTGCACGTTTGTGATCTGCAGGTGTCATACCTCATCCTCAACCGTGTTGCGCAGAACGCCGATGCCTTCGACTTCCACTTCAATAATATCACCGGGCTTCAGATAACGGGGCGGGTCAAATCGTGCCCCTGCTCCAGTTGGAGTGCCGGTGATGATGACATCGCCCGGTTCAAGGGTTGTGAAGGTTGAGATATATTCAATCTCCTTGCGGATCGGAAAGTTCATGCGGTTGAGAGTATCATCCTGCCGGATTTCGCCATTTACACGCGTGATTAACCTCGCTTCATCCAGTTGAGCAGCATCCGTGAACGGTACAAGCCATGGACCAATCGCCCCTGATTTATCCCAGTTTTTGCCTTGGGTAACGTTGAACTTTGCATGCCTTACCCAGTCCCGAATAGTACCCTCATTACAAAGTGTGATAGCCGCAATGTGATCGTAAGCCTCGGCTGCAGCAATACGCCGACCACCATTGCCGATTACAATTGCCACCTCGCCCTCGTAATCGAGCGTATGGTTTTCCGGAGGCCGTATGAGCGGTCTACCGTGGCCGGTAAAAGAACTCGGAAAACGTGGAAACAGCGACATGTATTTGGGCTGCTCAGAACCGTCCTTGTATTCCGCATTGCGGTCCGGGAAATTCACCCCCACACAAATTATTTTGGAAGGATTCGGGATGGGAATTTCGTATTCGAAATCTGTGTGGGTGATATCAAGTCCTGCAGCCTTCTCCTTCAACGCCTCCAACCCGTCATCGGCAATCACATCGCGCAACGTTCTCCATTGGGTAAAATGCGGGCTGAGTGCAATCATGCCGTCATCCGACACGGCGCCAAAATAAGTCTCATTCTGCGATGAATAGGTAGCAAACTTCATTTAACAGTCTCCCAGACCTCTGCGATAACATCTGCTGCCATCATGATATCCTCGCGTTTTGCGTCAAACTGGCCGGCCTGAAAACGAATTACCTTTCGGCCTTCATGCAATCCCTGGGTGATGTAAATCCTGCTATCGTCATTTATCGCGTCAACCAGTGCCTGTTGTTTGTGATCATCCCCCGGACAGCGAAATGTGAACAGGCTGAGGTTCGGCTCAGTTGAAATTTCAAACCCCTTCATTTGCCGGATTATTTCGCACAACTCACCAGCCCACTTAACATGATTGCGAATGCGGCTTCTCAGGTCTTCAAGTCCATATGCACGCAGCAGAAACCATAATTTGAGCGCACGGAACCGGCGTCCAAGCTGAACTGTCCACTCCGAATAATTGGTAACTTGAGCGCCGCTGGTTTTCAGGTACTCCGGTTCTATCCGCAGAGTATTCAGCTGTGCCTGCGGATCACAAAGGAATTGCACCGAACAGTCAAACTGGGTTCCCAACCATTTGTGCGGATTGAATACAATACTGTCAAAACCTTCAACACCCCGCCAAAAATGCTCGCGATATTCCGGGCAAATCATTGCAGAACCGGCCCACGCCGCGTCGAGATGGGTATAGAGATCTTCTTTCTGCGCAACCTCCAACACCGGCTCCAGCAAGTCCCAGGCACCAATGCCGGTTCCACCAGTAATCGCGATTATACCAGCCGGAATATGCCCGGCCTCTCGATCCTCCTGGATGCGTTGTGTCAGTAAGTCGGTGTCAATCTCAAAAGCACCGCTGTCCCGTTTTGCTGGTATTTTCACCAGATTGTCTTGACCGATGCCGGCCACCCAACAGGCCCGATCAATGGAAGAATGAACCTGATCCGAGCAATAGATGCGCAGATTTCCTTTGCCAGCGAGGCCCTCCCGGTTCCCGGTCCAACCGCTAGCCCGTTCCCTCATGGTGAGAACTGCCGACAGGGTTGCAGAAGAGGCACTGTCTTGTATGACTCCCGAAAAATTGTCAGGCAGACCCAAGGCCTGACGCAACCAGTCTATCATAACACCTTCGAGTTCGGTTGCCGCCGGTGATGTCTGCCATAGCATACACTGAGAAGCCAAAGTCGAAGCAATGTTCTCGGCAAGAACGGAAGCTGGTGCAGCATTGGAAGGAAAATAAGCAAAAAAACGGGGGTGCTGCCAATGGGTCATACCCGGCATGATGATGCGCTCGAAGTCGCTCCAGATGGTATCCATCGCTACCGGTGTTTCCGGGGGAGAATGGGGCAGTTTTGCTGCAATTTCGCCTGGCCGGGTTTGCGCGCGAACCGGGCGCTCGCGTAGGTTCTCGTGATAGTCCTTGCCCCAGTCGGCGATTTTTTTGCCCCAATGAGCGTATTCTTCCCAGTCCATGAAGATACCTATGGTGCGATGATCGGCGTGGCCTTGAGCTGCGGCTCTTCCACATCCACACCGACAAAGTTGGTACCGTGTTCAAACCAGCTCTTTGGAGCAGCGGCTCCCCAAAGGGTTTGGCGTTGAGGGTCTTTCAGATCCCATTTGATGGGTTCCAGATCCGGGTCAACAGTCTGATAATCTGAGCAGTATATTTCTGTCCGGTGCCCGTCCGGGTCAAGTATGTAAAGGAAGAACGCATTGGAGATTCCGTGGCGCCCCGGTCCACGCTCAATGTTCGCCAGATAACCGGTCGTCGACATCAAATCGAGCAGATCAATGATGTTGAGGGGTGTCGGCACCCAAAAAGCCACATGGTGCAGTCTTGGCCCCCTGCCATTGGTGAACGCCACATCATGAACCCCGCCCTTACGATGCATCCATGCCGCCCACAGTTTTTTGCTTTCATCATCTTCAGTATATTCGGTTACCCGGAAGCCCATATCGTTGTAGAAGGTTACGCTTTCGTCGACATTGGTTGAGAAACAGTTGAAGTGATCTATGCGCAAGGGTTTCACGCCTTTGTAGAGCTTGTATTTCTGGTGGATGGGTTCAAGGCGATCCATTTCGTGATAAAACTCTAACGGCATTCCCAGATTGTCAGAGGTTAGAAGTGTCCGACCCTGATACGCCCGTTCAACCCATTGCGTGGGCCTTCCCCTGGCGTTGAACCAGGCTTCGGCACGGTCGAGATCGTCATCGCTATAGGTTTTGAAACCCATGACTTCCACGGTTCCCGGTTGATCCGATAGCTGCAGGATAATGCAATGGTGACCCCGCTCCTCCATAGCGCGGAGGTAAACGTGTGTCTCGTTTTCAGCACTGATCTGCAAGCCCAATGTATCGCAATAAAACTTCTTCGAAGCAGTAAGGTCAGACACATTCAGACAAATGTGACTCAATCTGACGATGTTGAAGTCGGGGTAAAGATTGGAAGGGGGTATTGGCATGGCTGGCTCCTTATGCCCCTAGCTGCGGTATTTTGTGGTAACCGGTAGCAAAACCTATATGTTTCTGTTCCATGTAAAATTCAAAGGACCAATCGCCTCCATCGCGACCAATTCCGGATGCCTTTACCCCGCCAAACGGCGTCGGCAGATGGCGAACGTTTTCTGAGTTAACCCAGATCATTCCTGCTTCCAGTTTGTTGGTAAAACGCATGGCGCGGGTGATATCATTCGTCCAGACATAGCCGGTGAGGCCGTATTGGACATCATTGGCAATGGCTAACGCCTCATCTTCGTCGGTGAAGCGTATCGCGGTCAGAACAGGCCCGAAGATTTCCTCTTGCGCGATTGTCATACCGGTGTCTGCATTCGTGAACAGGGTTGGCTTAACGAAGTATCCCTTGTCACCATGCCTTTCGCCGCCAGCGGCGATGGTAGCGCCGTCCTTTTCCGCAGTATCAAAATAGTTTGTAACCTTGCTAAAATGGCCTTCATGGATCAGCGGGCCAAGTTCAGTAAGCGGATCGAGCGGATTTCCCACCCGTATTTTGTTTACGCGTTTGACAAGCTTTTCGAGAAATTCATCGGCCACGGTCTCCTGGATGAGCAGACGCGAAGAGGAAGTGCACCGCTCGCCATTCAGCGAATAAATCATGAAAATGGCAGCATCAAGCGCCCGGTCCAAATCTGCATCATCGAAAACAACAACCGGGTTCTTGCCGCCAAGTTCGAAATGTACCCTCTTCAGCGTATCCGCCCCCTGTTTCATGATCATTGAACCGGTTTTGCTTTCTCCAACAAAAGCAATTGCCTTGATGTCTGGATGCTCAGTGAGTGCTTTGCCCGCATCTTCACCAAATCCGTTGACAAGGTTCCAAACCCCGGGCGGCAGGCCTGCCTCTTCAGCAATTTCAACCAGGAGTTTGGCGGTTATCGTTGACAGTTCAGCAGGCTTGTGAACGACGGTACAACCGGCAGCAAGGGCTGGAGCAATCTTCCATGTGGAGAGCATAAAAGGTGTGTTCCAGGGAGTTATTACACCGACCGGTCCAATGGGTGTGCGGGTAGTTATGTTCATCAACGTTGCAGAGGGAAGCGATTGACCATCCCGTGCCCCGGGTGCACGATCCGCAAAGAAACGGAAATTCTCTGCACCCCTGAGTGCTGCTTTCGACATGAAACGATAGGCCTGGCCGGTGTCCCAACATTCACACAGCGCAATCTCATCGGCCCGCTCAACAATTTTGTCCGCAATCGCGTGCAGGATTTTCTTTCGTTCTGTACCCGGCATATCGCGCCAGGCGGGAAATGCGGCCTTGGCTGCAGCAGCAGCTTTTTCTATGTCGGCAGCGTCGCCTTTTGCTACAGAACAAATGTGGCCCTCGTCCACCGGAGAAACATTATCGAATGTAGCGCCCGAGACCGCAGTCTCGCTTTTGCCGTTGATGTGATTTTGAACGCCGCCATCACGAAACCTTTTGAGATAGCCGGACAGTTTTTCTTCATGCGTCGCCAAATCTGCCATAACTCTACTCTTCTTTCATAAAATTGCGGATTGTGCTGAGTTTCGGGCCCAATTCGGCATCAATGTTTCTCATTTCCAGTGACAATGCTACCGGGTACTTTTCCAGTACCGGCTTGAGAAACATCTCGGCAGCCTCAAAAATGTGATTTGTCGCTTGTTTGCGTGTTTCGAGATCGCGTCCTTCGCGAAGCCGGACAGAGATATCGATATAGCCATGGGCCTTATTGCCATCAGCGATTGACACATGATCTGCCCTGAAGGCGCGTACACGAATTCCGGCCTTTGGGAAAACCTCTGTTTCCATAGCTGCCATGCGAATGCAGTCACACAACGCAGCCATGTCGACACGTTCCTCCATATTGGCCGAATAGTCTATTGCAAGATGTGGCATGCTTCCTCCGAATTTACTTGCGATGTTAAGTTCTTTTTTTGTGCGAGTCAATTACTTGTCTTGTTAAGTTTTTCAAAATCGGCAATTAATGAGTCATGATTGATGAAAATTCCAATTCCGACGCTGTACGAAAGACATCTCGTTCCCTGCCAATAGCATTACTGCGTTCAAGGGAAACACTGATGGTACCGATACGAGGCATGTTGAATGAAATCGGCCTGACTGAGCAAAAATGGCGAATTCTGCGCACGCTCGACGAACGAGGCCGAATAGAACAAAGCACGATTGCCAATGAAGCTTGTCTGTTGCTGCCGAGTGTAACACGTATAACTCGCTCGATGGAAATGGCCGGGTTGTTGACGCGCATATCTGACCGCGAAGACAAACGGCGGGTTATGGTTGAAATTACTGAAAAAGGTGAACGGCTAATTCGAGATAACATTCAGGTATCCAATGAAATATTTTCAAGACTGGAAATTCAAATGGGCCGGAAGAAGGTGAACCAACTGCTCGACCTTCTCGATGAACTGCAGGATGTTTCTCTTTGACTCTGCTTAGCGTAAAAAAAATGCGTTAATTGCATTTTCTTGTGATCCAACAGAATTCAACCTACGTAACCTAATTTAACAACACGCTGTTGTTGCCTCGCGCTGCTGGTTCCCAGCACGCAAATTCGGGTTTTAGGTTACCCGTTAATTCCGCCGGATCTTACTCCCCATGAACCACTGCTGATCCGGCGGAATTTTTTGTGATCCAAATCCACGTTTTCAACGTAATAGTAATGGTGAACAGGGAAAAAGCCGGTGTATATTGAAAACAAATTCGATATTGGACGTGGAGCTCGCGTGGACAAGGAAGCTTTCGGCCAGTTGTTTCAATTTTACGCTCCCAGAATAAAAGCCCTAATGATGAAGCAAGGGAGCGATGCTGAACTCGCGGAAGATCTGATGCAGGATACGATGCTCTCTGTATGGCAAAAGGCCGAACAGTTTTCAAACTGGCGCGGTAGCCTAAATGCATGGGTGTACACAATCGCCCGCAACAAGCGCATTGACCGGTTCCGCAAGCAGGGAACGCAGCATTATGTAGATGTCTCGGAGTATGATCTTGTCGACGACAACCCTGATAGTGAAAGACAGGTCTCATCAATGCAACAGGACAGAATTGTCAGTGAAGCTACAGCCTCTCTGCCGGCGGAACAGAGACAAGTAGTCCATTTGTCTTATGTAGAAGAATTATCTCAATCGGAGATAGCGCAAAAACTCGGAATTCCACTGGGAACCGTGAAATCTAGAACCAGGCTTGCCTTTCGCGCAATCCGCAAAGAACTGGAGGCGGTGCTATGAAAACCCTGCATCATCCGGACGATTCCACTCTGATGGCCTATGCGGCCGGTACTTTGGACGAAGCCTTTGCCGTGCTTGTGTCATGCCATTTAGAGGTGTGTAAGGAATGCCGGGAAAAATTTGCGGCAGCCAATGAAATCGGCGGCAGTGTCCTGTCCGACTCAGTTGAGAAAGTTGAACCGGACGCGGGATCTTTCGGACGCTTGCTTGAAAAAATCAGTACCAGCCCTGTTGCGACCGATTCAAAGCCTGAAAGGACGGACCCTATACGCTCCGGAAACTGGCGGGATATTCCTCGCGCGCTTGAGAACTATATGGATACGGACCTGGATGGAGTGAGCTGGCGACGTGCCGGACCCGGGATTTGGCAAAAACCGATTCCGCTTTCTGAAGGCTCGCAGTCCTCATTGAGGCTTCTTCGCATCAAGAATGGAAAACAGGTGCCGGAGCATGGTCACAACGGGCATGAGATGACGCTTATCCTTCGCGGCGCCTATGAAGATGAACTTGGCACTTTCAGTGCTGGCGATGTTGCCGATCTCGATATGGACATTGAACATCAGCCAAAAGTTTCCTCTGAAGAAGACTGCATTTGTCTGGTGGCAATCGAAGCCCCTACCAGGTTCAAGAGCTTTGCCAGTCGTATGTTCCAGCCGCTGGTTGGGATCTGACCCATTGTGACCCGGAAACGCTGGAACACAGCATGGATCATCGGTGCAAGCACCGGAATAGGTCTGGAAACGGCGCAGCAATTGGCCCCTTTGTGCGAGCGGGTAATTATTTCCGCGCGTAGCGAAGATAAACTGCAGACAGCCGCCGCTGCGGCGGAAAACCTTTATGCGGTCGCGCTCGATGTTACCGATTCTCGCGGTGTCGTGGAAGCAACCGATAATATTGAGATGCAGCATGGCGACATTGATCTTGTCATAATTTCTTCCGGAACCTGGCTGCCGGCCAAACTTCCACACCTTAGTCCGGAAACTTTCCGCAAGTCGATGGAAGTTAATTACATCGGCGTGGTAAATGTGATTGCCGCGCTGGCACCGCGTATGGCTAGGATCAATCGCGGGCACATCGGCATAATATCTTCAGTAGCCGGTTATCGCGGATTACCAAATGCGGCAGCCTATGCACCAACGAAAGCAGCGTTGATTAACCTCGCAGAATGCATTCGTCCGCAATTGAGGCGAATGGGGGTATCGGTTTCTGTTATCAACCCGGGTTTCGTGGAAACGCCCATGACCAGTGTCAACAAGTTCCCGATGCCCTTTATTCAAACCCCTCAGGCAGCGGCGCAGCAAATTGTACGAGGGCTTCAGAGAAATGACTATGAAATCGCATTTCCGAAACGGCTGGTGTGGATCCTGAAATTGGCGCGGATTATGCCCAACCGACTGTTTTTCTGGTTTGTAGACCGCTTTGTGCTTGGAAAGTAGCGGTCAGTCTTTTGTAAACACCAGATAAATATCTGCCAATCTTATTCCGAATTTCGACATCACAGCCTTTTCAAAAAGCGTTCTTTCGTCGAGCTGAAACATGCGATCGTCAAAATCGAGGTTCCAGGCTCTTCCGAACAGGGGCACCGGAAACCGATAATTCATGACCACATTGCGCTCGCGCGAATGCCCGATTGCAGGCTTCGCCAGTTCCGGGCAACTAGCCTTAAAACGACAGCCTTCTTCAAAAACCACATGCCAGTTGCGGAACTCCTGACTGCCATCATCATAGCGAAATTCCTCATCCATATGAAATTTATCGCCCTGCCAAGAGCCGATCATCTTGACTTCAATTTCTTTTCTAACATTTCGAAACCGGTCTTCGATTATTCCTTTGCCCATGCACTCACCGGTAAAGAATCCGGTTAACAAGTCCGGCTTTCCGTCGACTGGCTTTCTTTCAACTTTTTGTAACATGATATTCTACCGTTGGTCAGTTTGAGTGTTTGGGAACAGAAGTGTTCATTCGGGTTTCTTTGGCGGAAAGCCTCAATCCTTTTTCTCTGGCGGGCGGCCTCAAACCCTTGAGCCAAAGTTTCAATGCTTCGAAATGGATGGCCCCTACCACTTTGAAAGCCAGCAGGGGAACCAGGAAAAACTCCTTGAGCAAACCACGATCCGTCAGCCTTGCCTGCCTGGCCCGATACCAGGTTTTTAATACCGGCTTACCCTTCTCACGAAGCGCCACACCAATCGCCAACTGGTCTTCAACGAACCGCATTGAAAAACTGTAGCGACCACGGGTGCCATTGAACGGCGATACCAGCATAGTTTTGCTGGCCGGCTCAATTTTACCGTTTTTGACTGCCTGAACATAGTGAACACGCCCGCCGAACGTATTCGAGACCTCATATATGTTTGCAACAACCTGCCCGCTGGCATCGAGACAGAAATACACGCTCAATGGATTGAATACGAAACCCAACACCCTGGGATAAGTCTGCAACCAAACTTCGTGAACCAAGGTGTCGGGCAGATGGGATCGAACCAGTTCTTTTGCGAATGTGGAAAGACACGACTGTTTTCCATCCGCAAGATCAGTTGTATTGAGGCTGAGGAGATTCCGGCGGTTGACCGAGAACAGTCTTAACCCCCGATCAAGTTCGGCCAGTTTATCCAGATTTACCAGGACAGAAAACACCCGATAATTAAGCTTATGACCCACCTTGGCGATACGCCTGTGTTCAACATGACCAATCAGGAGTGAATGGTTGGAACGCTTCATTCTGCAGCCTCTGCAAGCTGTATTCTGCTACGATGAATTCGTCCTGAATCCTCTTGTAAATTCCATGGCCTGCGAACTCCACCGAGTTCTTCTGCCACAGCCAGGCCACTCTGCAGCGCGTCTTCATGAAACCCGTAACCGAAATAGCTTCCGCAGAACCAGCTGCGGTTTCTTCCCTGTAACTTCCAGAGTTCGGTTTGTGCATCGACTGCTTCCACATTCATCATCGGGTGCCGGCAATTTGTCCGGTAATATATCTTATCCGGATCGATGCGGCCGACTGGGTTTACTGTCACGAACAAATCAGTGTCTGTTGCCAGGCGCTGAAGATTGTTCATCCAGTACGTAATTGACGTGCCACCGCTGGAACTTTCATTAAGCCGGTTGTAATTCCAGCTGGACCACAGTGGTCGGCGTATCGGCATATGCGAGGCATCGCTGTGCAAAACCACCTCGTTGTTACTGTATCTGAAATTACCTAGCACTTCGCTTTCGAATGGATCGGCGTCTTTGAGAAGATGAAGAGCCATATCGCCATGACAGGCAAACACAACCTGATCAAACCTCTGCTCGCAACCATTGCTGTCAAGCACCTTGACGCCTAATCCACTTCGGGTAACCGAGGTTACCGGATTGTCTTTGCAAATTCGGAAGGCTGAATCCGCAATCAGCCGTCTGACATACTGCCTGCTGCCACCGCTGACGGTCCGCCATTTTGGCCTATCCTTGATTTTCAGCAACCCGTGATTGTAATAGAAATCGATGAAGGATTGTGCCGGAAACGACCGGATATCATTTGCGGAGATGACCATATTGCAGCCGCCATAGGCAGGATATGGTCATCGCTGAACGCCTCGGAATAATTTTCGGCTTCAAGAAATTGTACGAGCGTGATGCCCTTTTCATATTTTTCGATTTTTGAAGTTGCTTGTGAAAAAAAGCGTTGAATATCATTCAACATCTGCCAATGCCCGATTTTGACCAGGTTGGACTTTTGACCGAAAAGACCTTTTATGCCCGTACCGCTGTATTCATAACGCCCGCCGTCTCGGGAGTAGGCAAAGGACATGACTGACTGAACTGTAGGGACACTGAGATGATCGAACAGGGCTGTCAAATTCGGATAATTTTTCTCGTTGTAGACGATAAACCCAGTGTCAACCGCAACTGGTCCGCCGGGTAAGGCGGCAATTTGCGTGTTAGAATGGCCGCCCAAATGGGTTTCCTTCTCAAACAGTGTAACCTTATGTTTCCGGGAAAGAAGCCAGGCTGCGGATAGCCCGGCAATACCGGAGCCAATGACGGCAATTTCGATTGGATGCATGTGTAATCCTCATACAGCGCTTTGCAATTGATCGGAGTCACTTTGTTGATTGCAAAACGCCACGATTCCGACGAGATTTGGGAGTATTCTTTCATCTAACTGCTTAGACAAATTCAAAACCACCGTTACCGAACTGATACGTTCAAATTCCGTTGTCGGATCACATGCTTATCGAAATTCTTCAGTATTTTTGCAAGTCCGTTTCAAAAGCTAAGCGGAATCATCCTATTGGCAGAAATCGTGGGCAGATACGGTCTCTTATGGATAATTGATTTTGAGCCGATTACCCGCAAAGTTTTAGACCGCAACATGTCCGTCGTCATGGGTTTCTGGACAGACCGCAGCTTGAGCTAAGCGAGTATCTGGCTCATCTGTTTGTCGATGTTAAGCGACCTGCTTGCGGTATTGCAAGCGCCGTTCGTTGATAGTCTTTTGCTTGATCCTTTCTCGTTGTTGCAGGATTTGGTCGCCACGTCCGAAGTAGACGTCGGCGGGTGTCAGGTTCTTCAGGCTTTCGTGGTATCGCCTGTGATTGTAGTGGCTAATGAACCTACCGATCTGGCCTTTCAGATCGCCGGGCAGGAAGTAGTTTTCCAGCAGGATGCGGTTCTTCAAGGTTTGATGCCATCTCTCGATCTTGCCTTGTGTCTGGGGATGGTATGGTGCGCCACGAACATGATCCATGCCGTTGTCATCGAGCCATTCAGCCAGTTCGGTGGCGATATAGCTGGAGCCATTGTCTGACAGCAGTCTTGGTCGATGATGGACATTGATCTGATCACAGCCAGAGGCCTGCAGCGCGAGTTCCAGAGTGTCAGTAACATCGCTGGCCTTCATAGTCGTACACAACTTCCATGCGATCACATAGCGGCTGTAATCATCGAGAATGGTGGATAGGTAGAACCAGCCCCAACCAATAACCTTGAGATAGGTGAAGTCCGTCTGCCACAGCTGATTGGGCGCAGTTGTTTTGTCACGGAATTCGTTCGCAGCCTTGATAACCACAAAGGCAGGACTGGTAATCAGGTCATGGGCCTTGAGAAGCCGGTAAACACTGGCCTCGGACACGAAGTAGCGCTTGGTGTCGGTGAACCTGACAGCCAGTTCCCTTGGAGATAGTTCTGGCTCCTCCAATGCCAGATCGACGATCTGTTCACGCACATCGTCAGGAATACGGTTCCAAACCCGTGCGGGCATGGGAGCCTTGTCTTCCAAGGCATCCACGCCACCAGTCTGGTATCTGTCATACCAGGTATAAAAGGTTGAGCGTGGAACACCCAGTCGATCCAGTGTCTGCTTGGCTGGAAGATGCGATTGTTCTACCAAGCGGATGATCTCAAGCTTCTCGGATGCAGGATACCTCATTCGTCGTCTCCCCCATCGCCTGTCATGCTTTTTTTGAGCAATCGAAGTTCCAGAGCCTGTTCTGCTACGACCTCCTTCAGATCCCGGGCTTCCTTGCGAAGTCCCTTCACCTCATCGGTATTGGCCTCACGCATCGTATCGCCAGCCAGCCTCTTCTTTCCGGCTTCCATAAATTCCTTGGACCAAGAGTAATACTGGCTCTGGGCAATTCCTTCCTGACGACACAGCTCGGCAATGCTGTCTTCACCACGAAGGCCGGAAAGCACAATCCTGATCTTTTCTTCCGAAGAAAACCGACGTCGCGTCTGTCGTTTGATGTCTTTTACAACACGATCAGCATCGTCGGTCATTCGTTCGTTCTTTCGTCTCATCATTTGCTCCTTGATAGCAATGATGAGCCAAAATCACTCCCTTACGCAATCAACCCAATCTGTCCATTAGGCGCTGACCGGGTACAACAGGAAAGTATTCGGATATAAAATGGAACAATTGCCGACTTTGTCGCGCGATTGGTAGTCATGATGATTATTGAAATTGTATGTCTGGCACAATCATTGTTACCCAACAAAGTGCCAGACATACCGGTTTCAAATTCAATGATACAAATTAATCGAATTTCACGACGGGGATAACAGGTTGCTCTAACAAACTGTTTTGGAACTTAACAAGTTTCCTGAAAAACCGGGAAATTTCCGACTGGGTAATCTGCAGGTGGATTCAGATGCTGCTGCATTCCAGTTCTTTGCAACTGGTGATCTGGTCCCTGCCATTACTTTTGCTGAGGTAGAGATTTTCGTCAGCTTTTTTGATCAGCGAAGTTGCGTTGTCCAGATTTGCACTTGCCTGAGAAACTCCGACACTTGCCGTGAACTTCAAGTTTGCCTCGCCTGCCTTAACGACTGTCGTTCTGATAGCCGAAATCAGATGTTCACAGGCACTGACCGCGCCACTGGCATCGGTGCCGGGAAACAAGACCCCGAATTCCTCGCCCCCCAACCGCCCGACGATATCATATGCTCGCAATTCACTGCGAAAAATCTCAGCCAGCTGAACCAATACCTTGTCACCAATATCATGACCATAATTGTCGTTGATCTTTTTGAAGTGGTCGATATCCAGCATGGCTATTGCAAATGACTGTTGCCACCGCGAGAACTTGCTGAGTTCAACATCAATGTTCTCCATAAAAAACCTCCGATTTGGGAGGCCTGTCAATTCATCCGTCCATGCAAGCTGTTGTAGGTGATTGCAAATGACTTCGAACTCCCTGACACTGATCATAGCTACGGGCGTGACACCTTCCACCACTGGAATATGTCTGATTTTGTTCGCGTTCATCTTGGACAATACCGCTCGTACACCGTCATGTGCCTGACAGGTGATGACGTCAGTTGTCATGATTTCTGAAACGGTTCTACTGGCCAAGTCACCTGGAAACTGGTGAACCGCTCTAACGATATCCCGTTCGGAGGCAATGCCTATCAATTCATTACTTTTGTCAGTGACGACCAGCGAGCCGATGTGATTTTCCTGGAGTACAGCAGCCATTTCCATTACGGATTTCTCGGGCGAGATCGATTTAACCCGATTGGACTTCCGTTTGGCTAAGAGATCGTCAATATTCATAATCCACCGCCCGGCTGTTTGAATTCCATCAATTACTCTTTTGAATGACGAAACATACTTGTGCCAGGCTTGCGGTTTGAACTTTCCAATCGGTTAAAGAACTGGGAGCCGATTATTAAGCTCCCCGAATTCGGTATAGCTCACTGGGGCAATTGATAATATTTTTATAAATCGCAATAATATCAGTGATTTATATTTTTTAAGTATTTATTATATGAAGAAAATAGTTTGGTTTTCTCCTTTTATATTACATAGTAATATTCTTATATTTTTTTATAGAGAAAATACATTGCATTTCGGAAAACTCCCGATCAAAGCAAATAAATTCTGTAAGACGTAATTATCGATGCAAATTGCTGATTTCGCCGGTTCCAAGTGCCCGCGCTGTAGCCTCGGCAAGGTTATTTGCGCCAAGGCGTTTGGCGGCACCCTGAAGTAACAGATTGATCGTTACTTCTCCGAGCTGAAATACCTGGCTGATCTGGCGAACTGTAAATCCGCTTGAAAACAGAAACAACGCCTGCGCCTGTCTCTGTGATAATATGTTTGACCTAAACAGATCCGCAACATCACCAAACTTCTGGGCAACTGCTATACCGAAATTGCAGGTATTCATAATCACCAGTTCACGCAAACTACCCGAAAAAGCGTTTTGCCCAAGGCCTACGGTTGTCAGCATCAATCCCTGTTCCCACCAACAAGGGAACAACAGCAATGTGATGGTGATCCATTTTTTTGAGTTCAGCGAGGAAACGGGCGCTAAGAAAATCCGTATAGTCTCGAGAGTTGATCTGTACCGCGTCAAAAGGTGCTAGTTGCTTAATAGCCTCTTTGGTTATCGGGCAGCCGCCAATATCCCTCAACTCGCCCGAGAGTTTCGATATCGCATTTGGATAGCCAGCAAACGGCCTCAGTGCCGGGTGCTCTCCCTCAACATCGCAAAATTTCACAGAGAGCAGCGACAATCCGTACTGCTTGAGGTATTCTTCATAAACCTGACATGCATTTTCGAGGTTGTCAGAATCTGCAATGTTTCGCGAAAGTGAAAAAAATGACATACCTCCATCAATTACCGACAGAGAGCCTTCCTTTTGCATTAATTTGCCCCATAGAATCACTGTTTCTAGCGTTTAAAGTGTAAACCGTAATGGTTGAGCTTAATAGACACTAACAAATCAGTACACACCTTTTACCTATTAGAGCGTGTTTGTGTCGAGTAGATTCAGTTTCTTTCCGTGCGCGAATATGATTCTGATTGGGGTGACCTGATTCGGTTCGAAGCCAAGGATTTTCAATGCCCAAGCCCCATCCGATTGAATTGCGTAAACGTGTTGTAGCTCATGTAGAAGAAGGCCACACTCATCGTGGAACGGCTGCCCATTTCAAAGTCTCCGTCAAATTTGTGAATGATATGGTGAAGTTGAAACGTGAAACTGGCTCGCTTGCTCCAAAACATAACCCGGGAAAAACAGGCCATGGCAAGCTTTCACCCTATAAAGACTGGCTTCGAAAACGGGTTGATGAACAAAAGGACATTACAATCCGTAAGCTTTGTGCGGAGCTGAACGAAAAATTCAACCTCAATGTCCATCATTCGCCTGTCTGGCATGTTGTGCGCAGTTTCGGGTTGTCGCATAAAAAAAGACTATTTATGCCAAGGAGCAACACCGCATCGACGTGAAAAAAGACCGCGAACTCTGGAAGACAAGGCGTGTTCCGTTTTTGAATCGGTCGATTGAAAAACTTGTCTTCATTGATGAGACGTCCACAAACACCAAAATGGCCAAGCAAACTGGATGGGCCCCAACAGGAGAGCGCCTCATAGATTTTGTCCCTCATGGCCACTGGAAGAAGCAGACACTTATCGCAGGCCTGCGCAGTCATGGACTGGTTGCGCCCTGGGTTATTGACCGGGCCATGACCAAAGAAATCTTTGAGATTTATGTTGAGACACAGTTGGCGCCAGAACTGGAAAAGAGAGATGTCGTAATCCTTGACCACCTAGCCGCTCACAAGAGCGAAAAAGCCGAGCAGATCTTGCGAGATATCGGCGCATGGTTTTTGTTCCTGCCGAAATATTCCCCAGATCTCAATGCCATTGAAATGGCCTTTTCGAAGCTCAAGGCTCATCTGAGGAAGGCAGGCGCCAGAACCTTCGATGATGTCTGGAAGGCAATCGGAGAGGTCTGCCATATGTTCACGCCAATGGAGTGCCGGAATTTCTTCAGGGCAGTCGGCTGTGAATTCACGTGATGCGAACACGCTCTAACTGTGCATGTCCATGATAAAAACAGTTATTATGATGCTGTCAGATTATAATACTGAATTATCGACACTTTTTAGACAGTGTGTTCGACATAAATCTGAAGCGACGAAGCGACTTTGTTTGCATAGGCCTTGAGCTGCTCGCCGATTTCAATTCTGCGTTTTTTATTGAACCTCCGCATCGGCCCGGTAGCCCCTATGGAAAGGGTTGCGCCAATGTTTCCCACGCGGATTGGAGCGGCAACAGACGAAACACCCAGTTCAATTTCTTCCACGCATTCGGCATATCCTGCCCTTTGAATTTCAAAAAACTCTTCTCGCAATTGGTCAGGTTCCTGCTTGGTATGGGCGGTATATGCTCGCATGGGACCATTGATGATTTCCTCGCGGAACTGTTCTTCTGCAAAAGCCGCAATCACCTTTGAACAGGAACAGGCATGCATGGGTCTGAATCCTAGTCCCGGATGCATGAACGATCTCACCGGATCATCCGGGGTCTCCACGTGAATGATTTCCACTCCCTTGTTGCGAAACCGGGACAGAAACACCGCCTCGCCAAACTCAATTGCTGCCTGTTTGAGTGTGGGGGTTGCTGATGCGGTCACGTCAAAGTCAGTTTGACCCAACAAGGTCAACCGCTTCAAGCGATCACCGATCAGGTAGCGTGCGCCACCATCCGTTGTATCCAGGAGACGGTGTTCAGCAAGGGTCTGCAAAAGCCGATAACAGGTTGGGCGCGGCAGGCCGGTTGCTTGTTGCAACTCCGGAGCGCTTACCGGTCTGCCGGCAACAGCTACCGATTCCAGTATCGAAATTAGACGATCAAGATGCATGCAATCCGTTTCCCGACTATAAACTCACTTTTTCTTATTTTCTCACTTTACAGACATTTGTCTCATTTGATAATACAAATTGACAATATGTCAATTAGACAAATGCAAGTGAGGGAATATGTCATCGACTTGTTGCGGACCGGGTTACGCTTCACCTGCTGAGGCCATGAAGGCACCACGGGAAAAGCTGCTTTACACAATTGCGATTTATACAGGGACTGGAATTCAACAGCCCGACTATCTCGCGACGATTGACAACGATCCGGAAAGCCCGACTTACTCCCAGGTCATTTCACGCTGCGAAATGCCAGGCATCGGTGATGAGCTTCATCATATGGGTTGGAATGCCTGTTCATCCTGCTTTGATGATGCATCCATGACACGCAAGTATCTGATTGTTCCGGGTGTTCGATCCTCAAACCTGCACATCATTGACTGCGCCACCGATCCGCGCAATCCGACGCTTTACAAAGTAATTGTAGGTTCGGAAATCAAAGCCAAGACTAATCTCTCGGCACCGCATACCATCCATTGTCTGGGGTCGGAAATCATCATCTCAATGCTGGGTGACGCACAAGGGAATGCCCCGGGTGGTTATCTGCATCTGGACAAGGATTTCAACATATTGGGCCGCTGGGAAAACTCGATGGGCGATATCCCTTTTGGTTATGATTTCTGGTACCAGCCGCGACACAATGTAATGGCGTCATCCGAATGGGCGGCACCCAACACCTTTATGCCGGGCTTTGATCTTGAAGAAGTCGGGCACCTTAAATACGGCCGCAGAATTCACCTCTGGGACTTCGAGAAAAAAGAGCCTCAACAGACGTTCTATCTGGGTGAAGACGGGCTAATCCCGCTGGAAGTCCGCTTTCATCATGACCCTGATAGTACCCATGGTTTTTGCGGGGCAGCGTTATCCGCGAACATTATCCATTGGTGGAAGGACACCGACGGTGAATGGAAATGGGAGAAAATTGTCGATGTGGAAAACGAGCCCCATGCGGACTGGCCGATCCCAGTGCCGGGTGTGATATCCGTTATTCTGCTTTCCATGGATGACAAGTATCTCTATCTTTGCAATTGGCTGCATGGAGACATTCGCCAGTACAATATAGAGGATCCGCACAATCCGGTGCTTACAGGACAGGTCTGGATGGGCGGTTTGCTCGGCAAGGCGCCAGAAGTCAATGGTGTGAAGGTTACCGGCGGTCCGCAGATGATCCAGCTTTCGCTGGATGGCAAGCGTCTTTACGTCACCACCTCGCTTTTCTCAACCTGGGACAATCAGTTCTATCCTGAGATCAGAACCAATGGCGGCTGCATGCTGATGGTAAACTGTGACACTGAAAATGGCGGAATGAAAATTGACCCGGACTTCCTGGTCGATTTTGGCAAAGAACCCAACGGCCCTTCACGCTGCCATGAAACCCGCTATCCCGGCGGCGATTGCACGAGTGACATCTGGATATGAACACACGAACCATCACTATTGCCAATCAGGATAACAAGACGTTTGAAGTGAATGCCAAAAAGCCTTTGCTCGATACCCTGCGTGACCAGGGGGTGGACTTGCCATATGGCTGCAAATATGGCGGCTGCATCACCTGCGCTGCCAAACTGATCGACGGAGAAATCCATCAAAAGGCGCAGGTTGCGCTTAACAACCGGCAGATCGATGATGGCTATGTTATTCTGTGCGTTGCCCGCCCCTTAACCAACTGCACACTGGAGGTTGGAGTGGAGAGCCATGACAAGCTCTACCGTAATCCGTTTCTCGACCCGCTTAAGCCCCATGAACTCAAGGCTGATATTGCCTCTCCTGCAAAGGAAACCTCTCAATGAACACGCTTGAAGAACTCTCCCATACCAATCATGACGAACCGTATAGCGAAACCTATCTCCAGACGATTTTGCAGTCTGTGAAGACGATAGCCATGGTGGGCGCAAGCCCCGACAAGACAAAGTTCAGCTATGGGGTGCTGCGTGTGCTGCACGAAACCGGCTATGATATGGCCCCGATCAATCCGCGGCCAGGGCTGGAAGAAATTCGCGGCATCAAAGTCTATCCATCATTGGCCGATGTGGACAGGCCGATTGATATGGTAGAAGTGTTTCGCAGACCAGAAGACCTTCCCGGTATCGCTGAAGAGGCGGTTGCGGTTGGTGCCAAGGTGCTGTGGGGGCAGATTGGTGTCAAAAATACGGAAGCGGCCGAAATTGCCGAAGCAGCCGGCATGAAGGTCGTGATGGACCGTTGCCCGAAAATCGAACTCTTCCGGCCGTTCTGGAAACCAAAACTGCACCTGGGCATTTGATTTCCTTCGAAACCAATTTCTGTCTTTTATCGTCATGGGTACACGATGTGAGCCGTTACCCTTTCGCCTCACGTCCTGACATCTGGCACTGCTTCGGAAAATCGATTCAGTAAGAAATCGACTCTTTTTCATTGGCATACTATTTTAGAACAAATAGTGAACAAAATGCCGAACATGTCTCACCGCCCGACGACCATAAACCGTCTGCGCAAGTCAATTTCCAGAATTGACAGAAAGCAGAAGCTCGCCTCTGACCCCTGTCAGCAGGGCAGGTTGGGTATTGGAATTGCGGAAATCGACAACCGGCTGGAGGGTGGCCTTGCCCCAAATGATTTGCACGAGTTTCGTTGTTCCTTCTCACGGGATGTCGGCAGCGCCCTTGGATTTCTGCTGGCGCTGATGGCCCGACCGGTTTCGCAAAAACCGATTGTCTGGATCACGGATCCGGCCTGCGTGGTGGATGCCAATATTCTGTTTCCCGATGGCCTTGCACAATTTGGCTTCGACGCTTCGCGCCTGTTTTACATACGCCCCATGCATCTTTCCCAGGCGTTCTGGTCTGCCGGGGAAGCTGCCATCAGCAGCAGTGCAGCAGCGGTTGTGTTTCAAGTCAAAGGCAATCCGGGAATGTTTGATTTGCCAACAAGCCGGAAACTGGCGCTCAGGGCGCAAACAAGCGGAAAACCGTTTTTCGTTCTTCGGCAGGCAGGTGAGGAAGAGGCTTCAAGCGCTGCCACACGCTGGCACATCTCGCCTTTGCAATCGTTATCGAGTGAAACTTTCAGCACAGGCGTAGGGCACATGCGGCTTGCCCTCACTCTGGAAAAGAACCGCAATGGCCAGACGGGACAATGGACCATTGCATGGAACCCTCAAACAAGGTCCTTTGAAAATGCCGCACAAAGCTCTGCACCAACGAATTCTGAACTGCCATTTCACCCATCTGCCGCCAGACCGGATCGCCCGCAAAAGATGGGGCAAATCGTGGCGCCTGACTGGGGGAAACTCCGGGCATCGTGACACTCCGCCAATCGTTGTCATCGACATGATCAAGAATGCCATGCGCATCGTTGCCATGGAAACGGACAAGCGCCTTTTGGCATTCGTGTCGAACAGACCCTGAGTGATGCGCGTGCCATCAACCCGGACCTGGACTGTGTGCAGCATGACCCGGTTGCCGACAGGCAATTGCTGAAACAGATTGCCCGGTGGTGCGAACGCTACACCCCTTTGGTTGCTCTGAACGGCTGCGAAGACCTCATGCTGGATATTACCGGCTGCACCCATCTCTTTGATGGCGAGGAAGGCCTGCTTGCGGACATGACGGCCCGTCTCAATGCACAGGGTTTTGACGTCAGCATTGCCATAGCAGACACTGCCGGAGCAGCCTGGGCTTTGAGCCGCTACAACAAGGCCCGGATAGCCCCGCCGGACGGCCACCGCGAGCTGCTTGAGCCGATGCCTTTGGTGGCCCTTCGGCTTTCGCGCGAAGAAACAAGAGAACTCGACAGGCTTGGCCTCAAGACTGTCGGCTGCTTGCTCAACCTGCCCCGCGCGCCGATTGTTGCCCGGTTTGGCAAGGAAGTGGCACAGCGACTGGATCAAGCTCTTGGACATGAGGATGAAGTACTTAATCCATTGAGGCCGGTGTCGGAACTGGTGGCTGAAAAACGGTTTCCTGACCCTATAGTCTATGAAGATGACATCAAGCAGACCATCGCACTTCTGGCCAGCAACCTCTCGCAATCGCTTGAGAAAAAGGGGTTGGGAATGCGCGAATGCGAACTGGTTCTGTTTCGCGCGGACGGAGAGGTTGTATCGCTTACAGTAGCAGCTTCAACTGCTATGCGCGATGCCAAACGCATGGCCGCCCTGTTTGATGAACGCCTCGCCTCGCTGCATGATGAATGGGACGCAGGTTTCGGCTTTGATGTGCTGCGTCTGAATATTCTGCGGGCCGAGAAACTTGACGCCTCCCAGCGCGACATGATGCGACAAGGCGAAGCGGATAACGATATCGGTCATCTGATCGATCGTCTCTCGGCGCGGCTGGGCGCAGGCCGGGTTCAGGTTTACCAGATGGCGGATACGCATATTCCCGAGCGGCGTTTCAACATGGCACCCGCCATCCATTCCGGCAAAAGGGGAAGTCTTGCCGTGGAAATTCTCCCTGAAACGATGACCCGGCCACTGGTGCTGCTGCAGCGGCCAGAGCTTGCGGAAGCGATTGCCGAAGTACCGGAAGGCCCACCGATCCGGTTTCGCTGGCGCAAGGTGCATTACCGGGTGCTGCGCTCCGAAGGGCCGGAGCGCATCGCCTGCGAATGGTGGAAGGATGGGCGGAGCGCCTATAGCCGGGACTATTTCCGAATTGAAACCCAGGACGGTTATCGTCTCTGGATATTCCGGCACGGGCTTTACGAACGCGAGACAGCTTCGCCAAACTGGTATGTGCACGGGTTGTTTGGATGAGTGGTTCGAACGGATATGTGGAACTGGCTGCGGCCAGCAATTTTTCATTCCTGCGGGGGGCCTCGCATGCGGAGGAACTGGTCGTTCGCGCACGTGAACTGGAACTCGATGGTCTGGCCATTACCGACCGCAATTCGGTTGCCGGTGTTGTGCGTGGCCATATGGCTGCCAAGGAGGCAGGCCTTCGCTTTGCACCCGGCTGTCGGCTTGTTTTCATGGACGGCACACCGGATATTTTCGTCTGGCCTGAAAGGAGGCAGGCCTGGGGAAATCTTTGCGAGTTGTTGAGCCTTGGCAAGCGACGGGCCCCCAAGGGTGAATGCCATCTTGCACTGGAAGATCTGATGAGTCATGGCGGTGGTCTCTTAATGGCGGCCTACCCAGATCCCAATCAACCGGTAAACATCAAACAGCATCTTCAACAACTCAAAGAAGCGTTTGGTGGCTACCTCCACCTTGGTCTTACAAGAACCTATTGCCAGACCGATCAACGGCAAATGGCCGCCATTGCGCGTCTGTCTGCCAAAACCGGAATTCCGTATGTCACATTGGGCAACATATTCTACCACAAACCCGAACGCCGACCGCTGCAGGATGTCATCACCTGTATCCGGGAAAAAGAAACCTTTGCTACAATCGGTACACGTCTTGGGGTCAATGCGGAACGGCACCTGCGCTCTCCGGGTGAAACACTCCGGCTTTTTGCCGGCTACGAAGATGCCGTTTACCGAACAGGTGAATTGTTCAACCGCATCGGCTTTTCCCTCAACGAACTCCAGTACCAATATCCTGATGACCCGGTTTTTGAAGAACTGGACAATGAGAAACTCCCCGCTCAGAAGGCCCTTGAACGGTTGACCGCCATCGGCCTTGAGCGGCGTTATCCAAACGGTGCACCTGAAAAAGTTCTCAAACAGATTACCCATGAAACCACACTGATCAAAAGTTGGGCTATGCGCCCTATTTTCTCACGGTTTATGACCTCGTCCGCTTCGCCCGCAGCCAGGATATCCTGTGTCAGGGACGCGGCTCGGCTGCCAATTCCGCAATCTGCTATTGTCTCGGCATTACCGAAGTCGATCCGGGAAGGGTGGATCTGCTTTTTGAACGCTTCATCTCTGAGGAGCGCAATGAACCCCCCGACATTGACGTTGATTTCGAGCATGAGCGCCGTGAGGAAGTGATCCAGTATGTCTATGAGAAATACGGACGCGAGAAAGCAGGCTTTGCCGCAACGGTTGTTACCTATCGTTCCTGTTCTGCAACCCGTGAGGTGGGCAAGGTATTCGGACTTTCCGATGATGCCATTTCAGCAATTTCAGGCACGCGCTGGGGCAGTTATTCCGGCGAGATAAAACCGGAGGACGCAACCCGTGCAGGACTTGACCCCAATGACAAACATCTGGCTCAAATGCTCGATCTCGCCCAGCAAATCGTCGGCTTTCCTCGCCACCTTTCCCAGCATGTAGGCGGCTTTGTCATCACCCGGGATCGCCTCTCCTCACTTATTCCGATCGAGAACGCGGCGATGGAAGATCGCACAATCGTCGAGTGGGACAAGGACGATCTGGAATGCCTTAACATGTTGAAGATTGATGTTCTGGCGCTGGGAATGCTTACCTGCATTCGCAAGGCGTTTGAATTCCTGCGGTTGCATTATGATCGCAGGGAAACCCTGTCTTCCCTGAAGGATGGGGACGTGCCGACATATGACATGATCTGCCGGGCAGACACGATCGGGGTGTTCCAGGTCGAAAGTCGAGCCCAGATGTCAATGCTGCCCCGACTGCGACCCCGCACCTATTACGATCTGGTTATTGAAGTTGCCATTGTCCGGCCCGGTCCCATTCAGGGCAATATGGTGCACCCCTACCTCAAGCGCCGGCAGAAGAAAGAGCCCGTTCATTACCCGAGTGAGGAATTGCGTGGCGTGCTTGAAAAAACGCTCGGGGTGCCACTGTTCCAGGAACAGGCCATGAATATTGCTATTGTCGCCGCCAAATTCTCGCCGGGCGAGGCAGACAAGCTGCGTCGCGCCATGGCGACTTTCCGCCGGGTCGGAACGATTGGCTCATTTCACAAGAAGATGGTTGAGGGCATGGTCGCCAATGGTTACGAGCGGGAGTTTGCCGACCATTGTTTCCGACAAATAGAAGGTTTTGGCGATTACGGATTTCCCGAGAGCCACGCAGCAAGTTTTGCCCTTCTGGTTTATGTTTCCTGCTGGTTGAAATGTCATTATCCAGATGTCTTCTGCGCGGCAATCCTCAACTCGCAACCAATGGGGTTTTACGCCCCTGCCCAGCTCATC
This sequence comes from Rhizobiaceae bacterium, assembly GCA_965198665.1. Lineage (GTDB taxonomy): Bacteria > Pseudomonadota > Alphaproteobacteria > Rhizobiales > Rhizobiaceae > JAALLB01. The sequence continues at coordinate 28,271 of CBDAPT010000010.1, forward strand.
CGCGACGCTCGCGAACACGGCGTGGATGTGCGTGCGGTCGACATTAATCTCTCCGACTGGGATACCCGGCTGGAGCCGGATGCGGAGGCCCGTCCGATAAACAGCCAGCACAGGGAAATGGCAGGGATCATGAAAACACCCACGCTGTACGCCTGGGGCTGCATCTGGTGAAAGGCTTTGGCAAAGAAGATTCAGAAAAGCTGATGGTGGCTCGCGGCAGAGGGTATGACAGTGTCCGGGATTTGTGGATGCGATCGGGCCTGCCGCGTCGGGCAATCGAGAAACTGGCGGAATCGGATTGCTTCCGTTCCATTGGTCTGGATCGCCGTGAAGCCTTGTGGGCGGTGAAGGCACTTGACCCGCTTTCCAGTGCCGAACGCCTGCCGCTATTTGCCGCTGCCGATCATCAGGACCTTCAATCAGAACCGGAAGTACATCTACCGCCAATGCCACTGGATGAACAAGTGATGATTGATTATCAGTCACTGACCTTTTCTCTGAAAGCTCATCCGATAAGTTTTCTGCGCAAACGACTGGACAAACGCAAATTCATTCCGAATGCCAGTTTGCGAAATATCCCGAGCGAGCGAATGGTAACCGTTGCGGGACTGGTGCTGGTGCGCCAGCGGCCCGGCTCAGCCAAAGGGGTGATTTTCGAAACCATTGAGGACGAAACCGGCGTCGCCAACATCATCGTCTGGCCGAAAACTTTCGAGAAGTATCGCAATCTGGTTCTGGGCAGTCGATGCGTCGCCATCCGCGGCAAGCTCCAGAACGTAGACAATGTCATTCACGTGGTTGCCCATCATGTGGAGGACCTGACACCGATGCTCTCCAAACTTGCGGAGGAGGACGGACCGATCGAAACCCTTGCAAATGCGGATGAGGTACGTCGGCCCCAGGAAGACATTCGCGAGAAGATAAAGCCCGCATCAAGATTGAAACGGCTGTTACGCGAAGTACCGGAACTGCGAAACGATTATCTGTCTCTCGCCGGGCAGAACCATGCACGCAAGGTTCTGCCAAAAGGTCGTAATTTTCACTAGCTGCAAAACACTAAGCATCGATACCCAGCTGTTTGCGAATGGTACGCTCTTCCTCAACCACTTCGTCTGGAAACTGACTCATGAAACAACAGCAAACCCCCTCATCTATCATGGTGCGTGGACCATTAGGATGGGCAATATGTCTGTATACCCCATGATGATGGTGGTGGCGATGACCGTTCCCGTGATCATGGTGATGGGAATGAGAATGCCCGTGATCATGATGATGATCATGATCATGCGAATGACCGTCGGTGTTCTCATCATCAAGCGGATCGCGGAACTCGGCATGGTGATGGTGCACTTCCACTTCACCACGTGCCAATCTGTCTTTGAAAGACGCCATCAGATCATTGTCATCGGAAAAACTCCCACCTTTCGCCTCGTGAACCCGCTCAACGAAAGTGTCAATGACGTGATCCTGATCTGCCAAATAGTGCGCTTTGAAGAACTCGACACCCGGCTGAGTTGCGGCAACCCGGTCTACATAATTGTAAATCCGGTCGATCAACCTGCCGGAGAAAAGAAAGTAAGGTGCAACAACTATTTTCTTGAAACCAAGTTTCAGCGCCATTTCCAGACCACGCCCGACCGAGGGGAATGTAACACCGGAATATACAGTTTCAGACCAGCCGAAGCCCAGATTCTCTGTGACAATACGGGTCAGGCGCGCAGCTTCTGCATTGGCCAGAGTATCGGATGTACCCCGCCCGACAACTACAAGCATGGTATCGTACAAATCACCATCATGGACATGATCCATCCCAAGTGCTGCAAGAATTCTAGCTTCAAACGCTGCAACCATCTGTGGATGCAGACCAAGTTCGCGGCCGTATTTTACGGTGAGCCCCGGATTGGCTTCCTGATAGGTCGTCAATACCGAAGGAATATCATTCTTGGCATGAGTTGCGGCAAACAGCATGCCTGGGATCGCGACAATTTCCTCAACCCCGGCATCACGCAAATCGTTGAGCCCCATGTGTATGTTGGGCGCAGAATATTCCAGAAATCCATATTCAACGGGAACATCCGGAAAACGCTCGCGCAACCCCTTTGCCAGAAGGGCAAACTCTTCCTCGGCAGATTTTGCCCGGCTGCCGTGACCGCATATCATAATACCTGTTTTTGGCATTTTAACTCCTGCAGTAATAATTTCCGATGCCCGTTTTCAAACCTTCAGAAACTGACATTCCGCCGACTTCAAACCCCTAATCATCACCGAATCGCCAAGAAAAACCAGTCTGAAACCGACACAAAAAGAACTGTTTCACATTTCATCTGGCCATAACAGAACTGAGTGTGTGCGCACAAACAAAAAAGGCAGCCGAAGCTGCCTTTTCATCAGTTAGTAGAAAGCCTTACTTGAGAGCTTTGTCGGTAATCGCGTGTGTCCAAGCACCGGAAGGCTCTTTTGTGATTACCGGATCTGAGCCGGCAGACAAAAGAGTGTTAACGGTACGCTGATAATCCGCTTCAACCAACGCACCGTTTGAGCCAGCGGTCAGTTTAGCGATTTCACCCATCATACGCTTTTGGTGCTTTTCGGTCTGTGCACCGGATGCATCATTTTCCAAAACGATGTCTGCGGCTTCATCAGGATTATCCTCGGCGTATTTCCAGCCTTTCATGGAAGCGCGGACAAAACGGACCATCTTGTCCTCGAAACCAGCGTCCTTGAGGTTATCCTCCAGAACGTAAATGCCATCTTCCAGGGTAGCAACACCTTCGTCTTCATACTTGAAAGTAATCAGATCGTCAGCGGTAAGGCCCGCATCAATAATCTGCCAATACTCATTGTATGTCATGGTTGACACGCAATCGGCCTGTTTCTGGAGGATAGGGTCAACGTTGAAGCCCTGCTTGAGGACCGTAACACCATCATCACTGCCGTCGGTCTTGATGCCAAGCTTGCTCATCCAGGACAGGAACGGATATTCGTTACCGAAAAACCATACACCCAGTGTCTTGCCCTTGAAGTCGGCAGGTGACGTGATGCCAGAATCCTTCCGGCAAGTCAGCATCATGCCGGAAGACTTGAACGGTTGAGCAATATTGACCAGCGGCAGGCCTTTTTCACGGGTGGCAAGTGCAGAAGGCATCCAGTCGAGAACAACATCTGCGCCACCACCGGCAAGCACCTGTGCCGGGGCAATGTCCGGACCACCGGGCTTGATTTCGATATCAATGCCTTCTTCTTCATAAAAGCCCTTGTCCTTGGCGACATAGTAACCGGCAAACTGTGCCTGGGTTACCCACTTCAACTGCAAAGTGACTTTGTCAGCCGCCCATGCGCTGAATGCAGTGAGCGAAACCGCACCTGCCATCAGTAATGTCATAAGTTTTTTCATTTTCCTTCTCCCTGTTTGAGACTGCAACTTATCTTCTCTAACGTGCACCCGATCGTATCGATGGATGCCAAAAAGTGACAACCCGCTCCACGAGTGCCACTAATCCGTAAAACGCGGAACCTGCCAGAGCCGCTACTGCGATCTCTGCCCACACCATATCCACGTTCATTCTGCCCACTTCAGTTGAAATGCGGAACCCCATTCCCACAATCGGTGTTCCAAAAAATTCGGCCACAATCGCGCCAATCAATGCCAGAGTAGAATTTAGCTTAAGCGCGTTGAATATGAAAGGCGCGGCCGCTGGAAGGCGCAACTTCGTCAGCGTCTGCCACCACGAACTGGCATAGGTACGCATCAGATCACGCTCCATGGAACTGGCAGCTGCAAGTCCCTGCACCGTGTTTACCAAAATCGGGAAAAACGTCATAATGACAACCACTGCGGCCTTGGACTGCCAATCGAACCCAAACCACATTACCATGATCGGTGCAACGCCGATAATCGGCAACGCCGAGACGAAATTGCCAAGTGGCAACAACCCCCTTTGCAAAAACGGCGACCGGTCTACCAGCAATGCCACAATAAAACCGGAACCGCATCCAAGCACATAGCCAGCCAGCACCGCTTTGAGGAAAGTCTGCTGAAAATCCACCCAGAGAATTGGCAACGAATTGGTAATCCGCTCCCAAATCATAGACGGTGGAGGCAACAGCACCGAAGGAACTTCCAGCCCCTTGACCACCAGTTCCCATATTACCAGTAATGTGACGCCGAATATAAACGGTACCGCAAAATCGATGCCGGTTTTGAGCGCATCATTGGTGCCAGTATCAATCGCAACAAGTCGCTGATTGAGCCACCACATTGCAATCCAGAAAACCACAGCTGCCAGTACAAGGGTCATGACGCAGTCCCCGGCGACTGTCCCATGCGTTTGAGAACATGGGTATGAGCAATACCAACCAGCATAACCAATGTGGCTGCCAGCGCTGCGGCCATAAACAACGCCGACCAGATCTGGATGGTCTGTCCATAATATGAACCCGCCAGTAATCTGGCGCCAAGCCCGGCGACAGCCCCGGTAGGCATTTCACCTACGATTGCGCCAACCAATGAGATCGCCACCGCAACTTTCAACGAAGTGAACAAAAACGGCATCGATGACGGCCACCTGAGTTTCCAGAATGTCTGAGAGCGAGACGCGTTGTAGGTATGCATCAGGTCCAGCTCACTTTGGCTCGGTGAACGAAGCCCCTTCACCATGCCGACCACCACAGGGAAGAATGACAGATAGGTTGAAATCAGAGCTTTTGGCAACAGGCCCGAAATACCGGCGGCATTAAGCACTACAATAATCATCGGTGCTATTGCGAGGATCGGGATGGTCTGCGAGGTAATGACCCAAGGCATGACCGATTTATTCATTGCCTGATTGTGGACGATACCAACCGCCAATGCGATGCCAAGCAAACTGCCGATTGCGAAACCCAGAAGCGTCGCGGATAACGTAATCCAGGAATGATATATCAGGGATCGCTTGGAGGTGATTTTCTTCTCAACGGTGGTTTTGTAAATTTCTTCAAAGACCTGATGCGGCGCAGGCAGAACCGGGCGCTCCTGAGCCATTGTGGTGCTCAGCAATTGCGAAAACCCGGGAGGTTCTTTGCCGATCCGCTCAGCCTTGTCATACTCAAACGGTGCATTCATCCAGACGACACACACGTACCAGACCGCAACGATAATCGCGACAATGGTCAGTACAGGTATGGTCTTTCCCTTATTCATCGTAGGAGTGCCCCGCCCTCAGCCCCTCGCGAACGCGGTGGGCAATCTTCAAAAACTCCTCGCTTTCGCGAATTTCCAATGGTCGCTCCTTTGGCAGGGTGGATTCAATCACATCCGTCACCCTTCCCGGACGCGGTGACATCACCACAATGCGAGTAGACAAATACACGGCTTCCGGAATTGAATGTGTAACAAAACAAATTGTCTTGTTTGTTCGATCCCAGAGTTGGAGAAGTTGCTCGTTGAGATGATCCCGCACAATTTCGTCAAGCGCGCCGAACGGCTCATCCATCAAAAGCAAATCGGCATCGAATGCCAATGCCCGCGCTATCGATGCCCGCTGTTGCATGCCGCCGGACAGCTGCCACGGGTATTTTTTGCCAAAATTTGCCAGATCGACCAGCGATAATACCCGCTCAATGCGTTCATTCTGTTCAGTTTTGCCAATGCCCATGATTTCGAGAGGCACGGCAATGTTCTTTTCGATTGTGCGCCAGGGCAAGAGCGAAGCTGACTGAAAGACATAGCCATAGGCCCGGTTGTTACGCGCTTCTTGCGGGGTTTGCCCGTTAACGGAAATTTCTCCACCGGTCGGCTTTTCAAGGTCAGCGATCACCCGCAAAAACGTTGTTTTTCCGCAACCCGAAGGGCCAATGAAGGAGACAAAGTCTCCCTGTTGCACGTCCAGATTCACATCCGAAAGCGCATGCACCGGCCCATCATTTGTCTGGAAGGTGAGGTCCAGATTTTTTGCCGAAACTACCGTCATGCATACCCCCACAATTTCGGCTCCGCGATTTCCAGGCTGTTACCGGCGGGATCGCGAAAATAGATTGATCTGGCTCCGTTGTCCCAGGTGACTTCAGATTCGATTGCCACGCCCTTTTCCAACAATCTGTCCTTCCACCTATCAAAAGCAATCCCGTCTGCACTGAAACACAGATGGCCTGCGCCTGTTGTACCGTGCCCCGGTATCTGCCTTGCTGGCGGAGGAAACGGCTGATTTATTGTTTCATCCGGATTGAAAATCAGGACAATGGTGCTGCCACACCGGAAAAATTCAAAAACCCCTTCTGCGGAGATGACTTCGTCAAGTTCCAGCACGTCGGAGTAGAAACGGCGTGCTTCTTCCAGGTCTCTGGTGTAAATGGCTGCCTCCAGAACACCACCGAGTTGTGGAATGGATTCACTGGTAAGCATTGTCACTCTAAACCCCGGTAGCCGGAATTCCTGTCCTTTGAATTGGGTTTGGATTGGTAAGTTTCTTCCAGGTAGACAGGGCCTTGCTCACTGTTCCGTCTGGTGCACGTTTTACAAATTTACCATGGCCTTCCTGGGTTTTGACTTCTCCATCCTCAACCGAAACATGGCCACGGGACAGGGTGTATCGCGGCAACCCTTTGACGTGTTTACCTTCGAACACATTGTAGTCGATCGCCGATTGCTGGGTGTCGGCTGCAATGGTTTTTTCCTTATCCGGGTCCCAGACGATCAGGTCCGCGTCCGCACCAACCAGCACTGCCCCTTTCTTGGGATAGATGTTCATAATCTTGGCGATGTTGGTTGAAGTCACTGCGACAAACTCGTTCATCGTCAGGCGGCCGGTTGTTACACCGTAGGTCCACAACATCGGCAAACGGTCTTCCAACCCTCCGGTGCCGTTTGGAATCTTGGTGAAATCGCCGACACCGTAACGCTTCTGTTCTGTGGTAAAGGCACAATGGTCCGTTGCAACCACGGACAGCGAGCCGGACTGCAACCCTGCCCAAAGTGAATCCTGGTGCTGTTTGTTTCGGAATGGTGGGGACATCACCCGGCGGGCCGCATGATCCCAGTCCTTATTGAAATATTCGGTTTCATCAAGTGTCAGATGCTGAATGAGCGGTTCACCCCAGACCCGCTTGCCCTGAGAACGGGCCCGGCGGATAGCCTCGTGACTGTCTTCACAGGAGGTATGCACCACATAAAGCGGCGCACCCGCCATGTCGGCGATCATGATGGCCCGGTTAGTGGCCTCTCCCTCAACCTGTGGCGGCCTTGAGTAAGCATGTGCTTCGGGTCCGTTGTTGCCGTCAGCCAGCAGTTTTGCGGAAAGTTCCGCCACCACGTCCCCGTTTTCAGCATGGACCATGGGGATTGCCCCCAGTTCTGCGCACCGTTGGAATGAAGCATATAATTCATCATCATTCACCATCAGTGCGCCCTTGTAGGCGAGAAAATGCTTGAAGGTGTTGATACCTTTTTCGCGAACGACGGTTTCCATCTCGTTGAAAACCTGCTCGCCCCACCAGGTAATAGCCATGTGGAATGAGTAATCACAATTTGCCCGCGTGGACTTGTTGTCCCACATCTGGATTGCTTCCAGCAGCGACTGTCCCGGGGAAGGAAGTGCAAAATCCACCACCATCGTGGTCCCGCCGGAAAGGGCGGCCCGGGTACCGCTCTCAAAGTCATCGGATGAGTAAGTACCCATGAAAGGCATCTCGAGATGGGTGTGAGGATCGATCCCGCCCGGCATCACATAACAGCCTGCGGCATCCAGTTCGTTACCGCCTGACAGGTCATCTCCTATCGCGGTTATGACACCGTTTTCGATTTGCACATCAGCTTTGTAAGTCAGGTCAGCGGTGACGACCGTACCATTTCTGATTGTAGTTACTGACATATCTCTGCTCCCCTTAACTGGCTATTTCAGCAGTCTCCACGACCGCATGGAAAAGCACTTCCGCACCTGCCGTGCTCCATTCCTTGGAAATGTCTTCCGCTTCATTGTGAGAAAGGCCATCGACGCACGGGCACATAACCATCGCGGTAGGTGCACAGCGATTGATCCAACAGGCGTCATGACCGGCACCGGACACCAGGTTGCGATGGCTATAACCAAGTCGCTCTGCCGCGTTGCGAATGGCTGAAACGCAATTTTCGTCAAACTTCACCGGATCAAATCCGCCGACTTTCTCTAGCTCAATTTCCAGACCCATCTCGTCGCAAATCTTTTTGGCGCCTTCATGAAGACGCTGCACCATGTCCTCAATTACCGACAGTTCAGGGGAACGGAAATCTACCGTGAACACCACCTTGCCCGGAATAACATTACGTGAGTTGGGATACACATCAATATGTCCTGCTGCACCGACTGCATCGGGCTTGTGGCTCCAAGCGATTTCATCAACAAGCTGGAGAATGCGAGCCATGCCAAGGCCGGCATTCTTGCGCATTGGCATCGGTGTTGAACCAGTGTGGGCATCCTTGCCGCTAATTGTCACCTGAGTCCAGGAAAGACCCTGTCCGTGTGTGACGACACCAATGTCGGTTTCCTCGGCTTCAAGGATCGGCCCTTGTTCAATATGAAGTTCAAAGAAAGCGTGCATTTTGCGGGCACCAACTTCCTCATCCCCTTTCCAGCCAATGCGAGCGAGTTCATCGCCAAAAGTCTTGCCTTCAGCGTCTTCCTTGGCATAGGCCCATTCCTGCGTAAATTGCTTGGCAAACACACCGGATGCCATCATCGCCGGGGCAAAACGTGTACCCTCTTCATTTGTCCAGTTGGTCACGACGATAGGGTGTTTGGTCTGTATGTTCAGATCATTCAGCGTGCGGACTATCTCAAGTCCTGCCAACACGCCAAGAACGCCATCGTAGCGACCACCCGTCGGCTGCGTGTCAAGATGGGAACCGACATAGACGGAGAGTGCATCCGGGTCGCTTCCCTCTCGACGCATGAACATCGTGCCCATCTGGTCCACACCCATGGTCATGCCAGCTTCTTCACACCATCTCTGAAACAGCTTTCTCCCCTCACCGTCTTCATCCGTAACGGTCTGGCGGTTGCTGCCACCTGCGACACCAGGCCCGATCTCGGCCATCTCATGGATTGAATCCCAGAGCCGGTCGCCGTTAATTCGAAGGTTTTCGCCCGGTGCTGCCATTTTCTCTACCTCGCTTGGTCGATACAAAAACTCAGAAACTGATTGCGATGACTGATTATGGTTTTTTCTCCCAAAATTCCGATGAGTCCGATGAGTATGTGCTGCATTCAAAAGCCAGTAAAGTCTGGAACACCTTCAGAACAACAGCTTGCAATTTCGAGAAGCCAAAAGATCGGACTACGGCAACAATACGTTCATCGCCGACCGATCCAATGTGTCAGTCGCTTACTCCTCCCAAATTAGTATCCGAAAAACACGATTTTAATCAATAATAGTCTGCTTGATCCTGAACGAACGGTCAAGGTTTAATGTACAAAAAATTACGCCCTGTGCATGTGACGAAAAAATTGATCCTTGACGGAACAATGTGCAATTTAGGAAAAGACTGAATTATATTGAATCATTCAGGACAAGCCACATTGCCTCATGAAACGAAAGAACAAACCCGCAAGCGAAATGTAGAGGCTATTCTTGCAGCAGCAGAAAATGCTTTTGCCGAACACGGTTATCGCGGTTCTTCGATCAGCATGATCGCGACACTGGCAAATGTGCCAAAATCCAATGTCACCTACTACTTTTCCTCGAAGGAGAAACTTTACAGACAGGTGCTGAACACTATTTTCCTCCTCTGGCTGGGAGCAGGTGATGAGATCGTAAAGGAAAACGATCCTTCATTCGCCTTGAAACATTACATCCACGATAAAATGGATCTGGCACGTGTCAGACCTAACGGATCAAAAGTTTGGGCTAATGAAATTGTTCATGGCGCACCGTTTATCAATGACTATCTGCAAACAACACTTGCGGAATGGGTTGAACAGCGGGGAAAGGTTCTCAAACACTGGATGGACAAAGGGCTTATGCGGCGTTCGGATCCGAAGTATGTGTTTTACATGATCTGGGCAACAACCCAGCATTATGCCGATTTCAATCACCAGATCGAAACCCTAAACAATCAGAAGCCACTTTCCGACGAGCAATGGGAAGCGGCCAAACAAACTGTATCATCTACTTTGCTGAACGGACTTTTGCTGGAAAAAGAACAATCCTGACTTTTGTGTTCTATCAAGCTGAGTGTCATTTGTTTCGGATCAATTGGGATTGAGCAAACGCTCATACATCGGCATCAGGAAATCTTCGGCGTCTTCATAGAGACTTGGGATTTTCTCTGGAGACAATTCTGTAATCTGGGATTCAAAATCCGCATAATGTTGGGTGGTTGCCCAAATTGAATAAAGGAGATGGTGGGCATCCATTTGCGCAATCTTTCCTGCCTGCATCCATTGTTCAATCAGGCCAACCTTTGCATAAAAAACGGTACTCAACGGTTCGAAAATCTGATCATGCGCCCTTGGAACCCCCATTAAAATCTCGTTTGCAAACAATCTGCTTTCCCGGGGAAAATCTCTGGATAACTCGAGTTTCCGTCGAATATATTTCTTAATTTCCTCGACCGGATCCTGATTATCCTTCAACAATCGCAGCGGACCCAGCCAAAGGTGTATCGTCCTGCTCAGGAGTTCTTTGTGGATGTCCTCTTTGCTCTCAAAATAATACAGCATGCTGGGCGTCGACATTCCAGCCGTCGCGGAAATCATGTTTATCGACGCCCCCCGAAATCCATACTGAGAAAAAACGTTCAAGGCTGCAGAGAGAATTTCCTCTGTTTTTTCCCGTTGTATTCTGGTTTTTGACCGGCTTTTTGACGTGAGACTCATAGGTTTTCTAATTTGACTGGAATTGCTGATCCGTTAAGTATCCATGACGTGAACCTGGCGGCCGGGCGAAAATCTGCAGGCTGATGCCCGACCAAATTCCGGGTCCGATGGTTTACCAGACCGTTAAGGCCAATATCACTGAAACTCCGGGATGATTTTCTCGCCGTAGGTTGCAATGATGTTTTCTTCATCCCCATTATCAAGGTAAATATTGAACTGGGTTACGCCAACATCCTTCAGCTCATTGAGTTTTTTGATGTGGTCTTCCGGTTCGCCCAAAACACTGAAACTGTCCACGATATCGTCTGTGATAAAGTCCAGGTAAGGGTTATCACTCTGGCCGTGCTTTGAATAATCGTACCCTTTGCGATCTTTGATATAGGCCGTCAGCGAAGGCGGAATATCGGCACGGTCGGTTCCGTATTTTTCGACAATGTCGGCTACATGGTTTCCAACCATTGCCGGGAACCATTTCGTAGCCTCACGACACTTTTCCGCACTGCCAAAATAGGCGGGAGCCGCTGACATCACCCGATAATCGGACATGTCCCGACCTGCGGCGACGCCTGCTTCTTTTGCCTGGTCCGCAAGCCATTTACAGATTGCAGGTTCAGCTATCTGCAATATCAGTCCGTCACCAACCTTACCGGCGGAAGTTAGTGCTTTGGGCCCGTAGGCCGCGACCCAGATCGGCAACTCATAGCCGGTACTCCAGGGAAACTGGATAGGATTGGGACACTCTCCGTATTGTGCTTCTTCTCCTCTAATCAGTGCTTTGACAACGTGTGTGAATTCTTCAAGCCTTGCCAGCGGGGCAGGTTTTTTACCCATAACCCTTACGGCACTGTCACCACGGCCTACACCAATATCAATCCTGCCTTCTGACTGCTTTGCCAATGAACCAAAAAGAGACGCAGCAGCCGACCAATCACGTGTATTCGGGTTCGTTACGCACGGTCCGAAACGCATCGTTTTGGTATGCTCGATGCACATGGCAATCGCAGGGAAACACTCCCGCCACAAAATATGACTGTCGTAGAACCAACAATATGTAAAACCGGCATTCTCAGCCAGTCGCACAAGGGCCCGAGCCCGCTCCGGTTCAACAAAACCTTTAAATGTAATTCCGAATTCCATATCGTTCCTCCTTGCTTAATGTTCCGGTGCCCAAATGCGAATTCCCGCATGGGTAAAAGGCACGGCTTTTGAGATGTTAAGTCGGATCAGCAGCGGCGTAATTGCCTCAATGCATCTTGCAGATTGGGCATCTCCGGCATTGTAAGCCGTAACACCCAGTTTGGTGATGAGTTCCATAACCTTTTTGCGGGCATCCAGCTTGTTGCCACATACCAGCACGTCGCAATTAATTTCCCAGCCCAGTTCGTTGAGGGTGTGAGCAGAAACATTATGCAATGCACCGATTACCGGAATATCCGCGCCCAACAGCGCCTGTGCCGCTTCGGTTGCTGAACCCTCAGGCGGCATGTCGACTTTCTTCGGGTCGCCTTCCGCAAGCGGAACGACAATGTCGACAAGTATTTTTCCGCCAAGATGTTCCTTCAAATCATTCAACGTGTCATTGTGCGCAACCCATGGCACGGACAGGATTACGTGTTCATCTGCCAGATTAGCTGCCTCGACATTTCCATTGCCCGATATCTTTGCCGAACCATCCGGCAATTTTTGATTGAGTTCGTCTGCAATCTCCTGAGCACGTGATGCATCACGAGACCCGAGCACAACCGGAATACCTGCCCGGGCAAAGCGCAGGGCCAATCCTCGCCCCTGTGGTCCGGTACCGCCAATAATTGCAATGGTCATCTGAACATGTCCTCTTCTCTTTTCCGCATGATATTCCTGACGCTGGCATTGTTATCAGGTTGCCAATCAAGCCCGCGAAACACGACTACCGGTGTTTTGCCGGCTTTCCTGACAACCAGGCCCGATGCGGCAGCTATTTCGTCTGCAACAGCCGGTTCGGTAACTGTCAATGGCCGGCCCCATGCATCTTCGTTGCCGCATTCAGGGGTTGTCGCCGGGACCTGCGAGAGTCCTACGGCAACATTTACCTGTCCCAGCCGCCAGGGCCTTCCGAAGGTATCCGTCATCACGATTCCGAGTCTCAATCCAAATCGTTTTTCCAGGGAAACCCGCAATCGATCGGCACTTGCGTCCGGGTTTTCGGGCAACGTGATAACGCTGTTGGCGTCAGCGGCGTTAGATTCATCGACAGCGGCATTAGCTGAAATGAAACCCAGCTTGTGCTCACAAATCATCGTGCCCTGATTCTGGTCCGGCCGTTTGAACATACGGACGATGCGGGAGGTCTGTCCCAAAATCACCTCCACCTTTCGTGGATCCTTGTTCAAATCGCTACCAATAAGCCTTGCCTGCCGGGAGGGCTTAACATCGTCCAACAGAACTATGTTGCCTTCAGCCTTGGAGAAAATTTTGTGTGCTATACACAATATGTCTCCGTTCACAGGGCCACCGACATGTTTTTCCAGGCAGTCGCCAATCAATTCTGCTAAGTCATCGCCCGCCTGCACATCAGGTATGCCTTGCAAGGCAAATATGTTGACGCCAGCCTCCATCATTGGCCTGCCAGAAGACTTGACAGTGTTTCTATCCGCTCGGCTGACTGCTCGAGGCAATCACTTGTATCGATATCAATCTTCAGACTTTCAAGCGGCAGGATCTTTGAGGAAATTCCTGCATTTTTCAGCGCCTGCAGATGTAGTACCGCAGAGTTTTCTCCAAATGAAAAGTCGATCGCTGTTGGGGGAGCCAGAAAAAGTCCATTCGTTCCCATATCGGTTGAAGGGCAAACGATTGCCGAGCCGGTCTCAAGGCCCAATGTAACGAAACGGTAAATTTCTGACGGGTCCGGTGCGGCCAGATCGGCGGGAAACATGCACAAGGCCCCGTAGCCGTTGGATTGAGCCCATTGTGCCGCTGTGCTGACGGCCAGGGACAGCGATTGTACCGGACCTTCATCAATAACTGTTACATCGTATGATAATGCAAGTTCCTCAGCTTCTTTGCTGTTAGTCACAACCGCCAGATCAAATGCCGTGCTGTCTCCAAGCTCCTGTGCCAGTTTCAACGTCTCCAGCGTTCGCTTGTAAAGCAGTCTTGCCAGTGAGCTTCTTTGGGACGGTTTGAGCGAACTGCGCAGGCGGGTTTTGGAAATTGCCGGATCTTTCATCGGCACAACAACCAGGCAATTGTTTGGGTGACTGGTATTCATGCCGCCTGCACCTTGGAAAGAGAGAGGAAATCCGAAAGTAGCTGCGAAGCCATGCGTTTCTTGTCTTCCAAGTCGTGCATCATAACATCGCTGCAGACCGGTTCGATGCCACAGTCTTTGATCTCGTCGAATAGTGGCCGATCTGCATGATCAATATAAAGTCGGTCCAACATTTCACGATAAAAGTGCGCAATCCCGACAGAATCGGCGCGTAAACCAAGAGCCGACATCATTCGATCAGCAGGGCCTTTTACCACCTTCCCGTCAATCAACGGACTCACCGCAAACACGGGTGCATTTGCCTTGCCAATCAACTGCCGCAGATTTTGTATGTTCAGAATTGGTGCAATGCTGACGAGGGGATTAGATGGTGCAATAATTATGAGTTCAGCATTTGCTACGGCTTGCGCTGCTTCGGTCGTCAATCCGGCATTGTCGATACCTTCAAAGGTAAGTTCTTTTACGGCCGGTTGGCACTTTTCCTTGACGAAATATTCCTGAAACGAGATCCAGCCCTGATCTGTCCTGACACGGGTCTTGACCACATCATCTGTCGGCAAAACAATCTGCGTCTGGATGCCAAGTTTCCGTGCGATGTCTTGTGTAATGGCTGTTGGCCTTTCCCCCGACCGGCGACGCATCGTGCGATAAATATGCAGACCCAAATCCTTGTCACCCAATGTCATCCAGGTTTCCTGGCCGAGGGTTTCCAGCATGGCTAGCGCTCGCAATCCTTCATCTGCAAGTCCCCAACCCTGTTCCCGGTTTATCAATCCAGACAGCGAATAGATTATCGTGTCAATATCAGGCGAAACCCACAATCCGTGGAATTCATCATCGTCGGCCACATTGCCAATAATGGTAAGATCAATGTCAGGTAGCGCTGCAAAGCCTTCTGCCAGCTTGGCGCCACCCACGCCACCGGCAATCAAAGTCACCTTTGTCGGATTGCCGTTCACTGTGCTGCCTCCACTACCGGAAACATTTTCAGGAAATCCAACGGATCCTTGTCGCCTCGATCAACCAGCGGTTTTTGAACCTCCGGATCATGAGTATCATAGACTTCCATGGTCTGGTAAATCGTGTTGCGGCGCACGGGGATCCGGCCTGCGGAGCGAATTAATTGCACCAGTTCTAGTGCGGTAATTTCCTGTCCATGCGTTGAACCGGCGGAACGCGAGATGCTCTCGTTCATCAACGTGCCACCAAGATCGTTGACACCCATGCCCAACATCTGTCTGGCACGATCGGCGCCCAGTTTTGTCCAGGAGACCTGAATGTTGTTGATCCACCCGTGCAACATAATCCGTGAAACCGCATGCATGAGATTGACTTCCCATTTGTTCGGACCCGGCCGGACCAATTCCGGATTTTGGGTATAAAGCGGCGAATCCGTGTGAACAAAACTAAGCGGCACAAGTTCTGTAAATCCGCCGGTTTCCTTCTGGATGTTTCTTAGCAAGGCAATATGAGCTGCCCAGTGCTGCGGCCCGTCAACATGTCCATACATAATGGTGGCGGTTGTCAGTATTCCAACTTCATGGGCAGTACGAATGATTTCAACCCATTTTTCTGCACTTAACTTGTTTTTTGTAAGTTTGCGGCGGACTTCGGTATCGAGTATTTCCGCTGCAGTCCCAGGCATGGAACCCAAGCCACACGCCTTGAGGTCGAGCAAAAAATCCCGGTAGGACATTCGAGTTTTTGCCGAGCCGTACCAGATTTCAAAGGGCGAAAAGGCGTGAATATGCATTTCCGGTAAAGCTGCCTTGATGGCAAGAATGATTTCGCGGTAGTAGGTACCGCTCATCTTGGGATGCAAGCCACCTTGTATACACACTTCAGTTGCGCCGCGATCCCAGGCTTCTTTTGCGCGTTGCACAATCATGTCGGGCTCAAGCCATTCTGCGGCTTGGTCCTCTGCGCGTTTTGCAAATCCGCAGAAACGACACCCCATATAACAAATATTGGTAAAGTTGATATTGCGGTTGACGACAAAACCCACCCGGTCTCCATTTGAGCGTTGTCGTAGTTTATCGGCTGTCAGTAATATCGCCTGTCTATCACTTTGTGCAGCACTGAATAATTCAACGCCTTCAGCTTCTGAGACTTCATTACCGGTCAAAACTCCATCCAGGATTTTGCCAACAGTTGGGCTGGCGGCAGACAGGGCTGTCTCGAGTTCATCTGTGTTGTCTGCCAGAAACCTGGTATCAAGGCTGTTCATTACATTGCCTCCAGCGCCTGTGAATTCGCCAGCCCATCACATCGAGACAGGGCAGCAACACGATCCCGCAATCCGACATCCAGGTAATTTTCATTCTGCGTAAGATATCTTGGATAAACGGTCAGCCGTTCCTGCAACTCGAAGCCTGCTTCCCTGCAGGATTCTGCAAGCGTGCGAATTTCCGGCCATTCGTGCTGCGGATTAATGAAGTCAATGGTTACCGGCGATATGCCGCCCCAATCGTTAATGCCTGCATTGAGATAATGAATGTGCCGCCGACTAAGGTTGGGCGGGGCCTGTATACTGATTTCAGGCTCCAGAATAAGGCGTGCGACAGCAATTGTGCGCAACATATCTTCCAGCTTCGGTTCAGGGTGATTGGCCATTGCAATGTCAGGCTTGCGCTGAAAATTCTGGATGATCACTTCCTGAATATGCCTATGGGTTTTGTGTGAATTGTTGATAGCTTCCAACGCTTCGATTCGTTCCTGCCAGGTTTCGCCAATACCTATCAGGAGACCCGTTGTGAACGGCACCCGTTTTTGCCCGGCTCTCTCTAGCGTACGCAGTCGCTGTATCGGGGTTTTATCCGGACAGGCGTGATGTGCCCCCCCTTTCCGGTTAAGACGGCGGCTTATGGTTTCCAGCATCATGCCCATTGAAGCAGCAACCGGGCGCAAAATATCTATTTCATCTTCCGAGAGCGTTCCTGCATTAACATGAGGCAGCAAGTTGGTTTCGCGCAGGACGAGCGCGCACATATCCCTTAAGTAATCGGTCATTCGTTGATAACCGAGCTGCTGCAGCATTTCCCTGGCTTTGTCGTAACGCAGTTCGGGTTTTTCGCCGAGACTGAACAAGAGCTCCTTGCAGCCCTTTGCCTCGCCTCGCTTTGCCATTTGCAAAACCTCTTCGGGTCTAAGAATGTTTGCCTGAGGAGAACTGGGATGTTTAACGAACGTGCAATATGCACAAGTGTCTCGACACATATTGGTAAGGGGTACGAAAACCTTGCGGGAATAAGTAACCACGCGTCCCCAGTGGCGATCCCTAATCCGGGCAGCTTCATGCATGAGACACGGCAGGTCTGCGTCATGTGCAGTTAAGGATGACTTGACGTTCTGCATTAGATTTCCCTCGGCAAAAGTCTCACACGGCGAAAAATTAATGTCAAATATTTTTATCAGCTACTAAAATTTTTAGAAAGTTTAAAATTTACACCTTTTTATTCAATATCTTATTGGAAATACAAACCAGAATTTTATGGGCATATTTTTGTTAGGAATCAATTTATTTGTTGTGCGGGCGTCTTAGTGCGGGCTAGTTTCCGATAGGAAAAATGCATTTCAAACAGGCCTCTTGCCATTAAATTCTGTGCATTACTGTGAGTGCCGACTAATTACCAAGTCACAAATTTTGGCGTAAATTCTTTATGTAATGGCGCAAATTTCGCTTTTGGGGAATAGCGCGTTATCAGCAATCCAATTGAAATCCTGACGATCAAATCCTCGGATTTTTGTTTGACCGAACGATTTTCCCGGCATTTATCACAGCTTGATGGGATCACCCGGTTTTACAACGCCGATTAAAATGTACAATGCGGATTGTAAGAAACTGCAGAATTGCCAAGAATAACCGAACCCATGCGAGGACATATTGAGCAGTCCAAGAGCCTCAACCACCCGAAAAAAAACCCGGATTCAAAAGGAAAACGAGGAAAAAATCCTCAACAGTGCTTTGGAAGTTTTTTCACAACACGGATTCCGCGGTGCAACGATTGATCAGATTGCTGAACTGTCTGATATGTCCAAACCAAACCTGTTGTACTATTTCGAAAACAAAGAGACTATTATCCAGAAGCTGGTAGACAAGCTTTTGAACATCTGGCTTGATCCGCTGCGCCAGATAAATCCGGACGGTGAGCCTCTGGAAGAGATAAGCAGTTATATTGAAAAGAAACTTGGGCTCTCCAAAGACTTCCCAAGGGAAACGCGGCTCTTTGCGAACGAGATTTTTCAGGGAGCACCCCGGATTGGCGATGAACTGTCTGGCCTAAAGAAACTGGTTGATGAAAAAGTCACTGTCATCAATGGCTGGATAGAGGCCGGCAAACTGGCGAAGTGTGATCCTCACCATCTTATTTTTTCAACCTGGTCCACCACACAGCATTATGCAGATTTTGATGTTCAAATCAGCGTAATTCTGGGCACCGGAAAAAGCAGGGATTGTCGGTTCGATGATGCAAGAGAGTATTTGAACATGCTTTTCATCAGGGCATTGAAACCGTAATTTATCCGTCTGCAGTGATCGCAAGAATTAACAGCGCGGTTGCAGTAACCAATACCCCTGCGAGCAGCGACAAGTTCGCCAATCCATGGCCCAGCATCCATTCATAAAGTACGATGATGCCGGGCACGAGATATCCGTAGGCCATAAGTTTTGAAGCAGGCAATCGCAAGGAGGCAAACTGCACCTGTACCCGGTCAGCGCCTAATGGACAGATTGGGTTGATTGCGTAAGGGAGTGATTTTGGCTCATCATTGCTATCAAGGAGCAAATGATGAGACGAAAGAACGAACGAATGACCGACGATGCTGATCGTGTTGTAAAAGACATCAAACGACAGACGCGACGTCGGTTTTCTTCGGAAGAAAAGATCAGGATTGTGCTTTCCGGCCTTCGTGGTGAAGACAGCATTGCCGAGCTGTGTCGTCAGGAAGGAATTGCCCAGAGCCAGTATTACTCTTGGTCCAAGGAATTTATGGAAGCCGGAAAGAAGAGGCTGGCTGGCGATACGATGCGTGAGGCCAATACCGATGAGGTGAAGGGACTTCGCAAGGAAGCCCGGGATCTGAAGGAGGTCGTAGCAGAACAGGCTCTGAAACTTCGATTGCTCAAAAAAAGCATGACAGGCGATGGGGGAGACGACGAATGAGGTATCCTGCATCCGAGAAGCTTGAGATCATCCGCTTGGTAGAACAATCGCATCTTCCAGCCAAGCAGACACTGGATCGACTGGGTGTTCCACGCTCAACCTTTTATACCTGGTATGACAGATACCAGACTGGTGGCGTGGATGCCTTGGAAGACAAGGCTCCCATGCCCGCACGGGTTTGGAACCGTATTCCTGACGATGTGCGTGAACAGATCGTCGATCTGGCATTGGAGGAGCCAGAACTATCTCCAAGGGAACTGGCTGTCAGGTTCACCGACACCAAGCGCTACTTCGTGTCCGAGGCCAGTGTTTACCGGCTTCTCAAGGCCCATGACCTGATTACCAGTCCTGCCTTTGTGGTTATCAAGGCTGCGAACGAATTCCGTGACAAAACAACTGCGCCCAATCAGCTGTGGCAGACGGACTTCACCTATCTCAAGGTTATTGGTTGGGGCTGGTTCTACCTATCCACCATTCTCGATGATTACAGCCGCTATGTGATCGCATGGAAGTTGTGTACGACTATGAAGGCCAGCGATGTTACTGACACTCTGGAACTCGCGCTGCAGGCCTCTGGCTGTGATCAGATCAATGTCCATCATCGACCAAGACTGCTGTCAGACAATGGCTCCAGCTATATCGCCACCGAACTGGCTGAATGGCTCGATGACAACGGCATGGATCATGTTCGTGGCGCACCATACCATCCCCAGACACAAGGCAAGATCGAGAGATGGCATCAAACCTTGAAGAACCGCATCCTGCTGGAAAACTACTTCCTGCCCGGCGATCTGAAAGGCCAGATCGGTAGGTTCATTAGCCACTACAATCACAGGCGATACCACGAAAGCCTGAAGAACCTGACACCCGCCGACGTCTACTTCGGACGTGGCGACCAAATCCTGCAACAACGAGAAAGGATCAAGCAAAAGACTATCAACGAACGGCGCTTGCAATACCGCAAGCAGGTCGCTTAACATCGACAAACAGATGAGCCAGATACTCGCTTAGCTCAAGCTGCGGTCTGTCCAAAAACCCATGACGACGGACACGAGGCAGAGGCTGTTATTTCGCTGTATTATTTCGCAATAATTGAATTCGATGGCGGCGACTTTATTGCGCCGTTTCCGCTCCGAGGTGCACCACCGCCAGGCCCTTTTTGAAATGAGGGCGCAAGCCCGAATGCAAAAAAGGGCCTGGCGGTGAAAAATTTCGACAGGCGGAGCCTGCGATGACTTGAATTGCCGTTACCAATACCCCTACCGCAGAATTGCGCACAAGCGCAATCGCCTCTTCGAACAGACTGTGCCGAAGAGAGATTTCACGCTGTGCGCTTCCCAGAGGTTTGAGAGCGGTCATGGCGGTGCCTGCGCATCTCTGAACACCTCCTCCGGCGTCCGGAAGCCGAGTGCCTTGCGCGGCCGTGCGTTGAGCAGATCCTCCACCGCCTGGACCTCGGCATCGGTCACAGACCGGAAATCCGTGCCTTTCGGCAAATACTGGCGGACCAGTCCATTGGTGTGTTCATTCAGCCCGCGCTCCCATGAGTGGTAGGGCCGGGCAAAATAGAACTTGGCATCAAGCGCCTTGGACAGGCTGCTGTGGCCAGCGAATTCCTTACCGTTGTCCGCAGTGATCGTGTGAACCAGGTGCCGATCTGCCTCCAGCCGGCGTCTGAGCGCAGCTCCGACATCTTCGGCCGTTTTCCTGTCGAGCCGTACCAGTCGGGTCATCTTCGAGGCGCGGTCCACCGCCGAAACCACTGCGCCGCTTTGACCCGCTCCAACGATCGTGTCCACCTCCCAGTCACCGATCCGCAACTTCTGTTCGACGATCGCGGGCCGCTCACTGATATCGACACGACCGGGAATGCGTCCTCGCCCGGCGTGCCGGCCGCCGCGCCAATTCGGTTTCTTCCCACGCCGCCGCAGACGTTTGTAAAGGCTGCCACCGGCCCTGCGGTCCGCGCGGACGTATTCGTAGATCCGCATCCGCCCCACCATGGCTTGGCCTTCCCGACGAAACCGACCCTAAATTTGCTCTGGGCTCCAGCCAGCCGCCAACTTCTCCTCGACCAATTGCCACAGGGCGGGTGTCATCTTCCTTGGCACCGATGACGCCCTGTGGCGGCGCTCTGTCGCCTTGTTATGGGCCTGTTTGTACCGGTAGCCCCGGCCGCCGCTGTTGCGCTGCATCTCTCGACGGATTGTCGTGTGATGGCGTCCGAGCTCACGCCCAATGTCTCTCTGCGAGAGGCCGCTTTTCTTCAACCCCCAAATCTGGCAACGTTCATCTTGGGTCAGGTGGTGGTAGCCGCGAGGCATAGGCGAATCTCCTTCTACAAGATTCTCGCCATCGCCTGGCCCGCCCGCAAGGAAGAATGCTCATCACGCTGCCGTTTTCACTGGTGCACTTCGGAATGGCACGGGGGGAAGAAAAACAATGAAAATCTTGTGAAAATCGCAGATTCCAAGATTAATCAGAGCAGATTCGCACCGTTTCGACAGCGTCAAATTGCGGTTTCAGTCCATAGCTAGCACTGAACGTATGCACTGATACTACTGCATGCTGCTCCACTCACATCAGTAATCTTAACCTGCATTTTCGATGCGCCCGGAAAATTCCTCGGCCAGGTGTCATAATTTCACTTCGACCACGGCCTCTTCTTAAAGGTACAGGAGTAGTGTTTTTTAGTGTTCGGGTTCAGGTATCTTCGAAAAACACTCGATCGTATTTCAATGGATTGTCTCGATTAATTTCCTCGTCAAGCTCGCGTGCATAGCGATGCCCGGAATAAACCGCGGCAGCAATGATTGCCGGCGCCTCACAATCTCCGACCCGACTTAGCGATTTTGGCTGGTTCTGTTCGGATCCAGACAGCCTGGCCACCAATTCCTGATACAGGTAGTCGTTGGGCCTGCGAGCAGTAACAAGAACCAGGGAAGTCGCCTCAACTTCGGCAGGCTTTCCGGTGTAGGTGCACTGAAAAGCTGCTCGCTCACTGTCGAAAACTTCGAGGACATGGGATACTTTCAATTCAACACCCAGTTCCATCAGCATCGTCTGTGCTCTCCACCGGTCATACGTATACGCTCCCCAGTTTGAAATTCGGTCCTCTGGGGTCACCAGCGTCACCGGCACTCCTGAAGTTCTGAGAATTTCTGCGATTACGGTTCCCATATAATAATGGTCGTCATCGTAGATTACGGTTGGCCCGTCAGGTAACCTGCCCTCCATGATGTCGTCCGGGGTAAAGATGTCTGCCCGGGCATTGAGGCCGGCAATTCCGGAAAGTGCATTCGCACCAAATCCATCCCGACACCAGCGCGCGCCAGTAGCAATGGCGATGTGATCTGCGCCAACCTCAAGCACTTCGTCGGCGCTCATGTCGCTTTCGCGAAACACTTCCACATTATCCAGTTTCTCGATCTGCTGAATGCGATAATCCCTTACCCTGGCCCATTGATTAAGGCCCGGCAGCCTAGATTCCCGGGTAACACGGCCTCCCAGTTCCCGTGTCGCCTCGGCTAACATTACATTGTAACCGCGTTTTCCCAGTGCATGTGCTGCTTCTAGGCCAGCGGGGGCCGCACCGACTACCAAAACAGAAGAATCCGTCTTTTTGGGTGCGATTTTTTCCAGATGCCAGCCGCGCCTCCATTCTTCGCTCATCGTGGGATTTTGCGTGCAGCGAATAGGTACGCCCTTTCCATCGCCCATGTAACAAATGTTGCAGCCAATGCACTCGCGAATATCCTCCAGCCTGCCCTCTTCTATCTTCCTGGGCAGGAACGGATCGGCAATGGAAGGCCTGGCGGCGCCTATCAAATCAAGGATTCCCTGCTTGATCTGCCTTGCCATCGTATCGGGAGATGTGAAGCGTCCGACGCTGACTACTGGCTTGGAAGTCATGGACTTGATAGAAGACACATAGGGCTCCAAAGAACCTTCCTGAACCAATCGCGACAGGCCCATCTCCAGGGAATAGTCATTTATGTTTATGTCCCACAGATCGGGCAATTCACCAAGGATGTCGAACATGTCCTCTGTCTCGCCCGTCATGGGGTTGCCATCCCCGCCCTCATATCCGCCATTGGTCTCGGCAGAAAATCGAACCGCAACCGCCATGGTGTCGCCCACAGCGTCCCTTGTGTCTTCGATCACCTCCCGCACGAGCCTTACCCGGTTCTCCAGCACACCACCATATTCATCACTTCTGCTGTTCATCGTCTTGGACATGAATTGCGAGAGGAGATAGCCGTGGGTTGCATACACATAAACCAGATCAAAACCGGCCTTCTTTGCCCGCAAGGCCGCGTTTCGATGCCAGCGCCGGACTTCTCGAATATCATGCAGATCCATCGCCCGTGTCTGAAATGGATTGCCTGCAAGGTTCGACATGCTGACGGAACTCAGTGCCACTTCCCTGGTTTCGAGATTTGCTATTCTCGCACCGCCAAGACACAATTCCACTCCGGCTAGCGCGCCGTATGCATGCACCTTCTCGGTCATCAGAGCGTAGGCCTTGATATCACCGTCATCCCACAGGGATGCTGACGGATGCGGTGGATCATCGCTTGAGGGATGCGCAGAGCAATATTCTGTGTTGACGACGGCCCAACCACCTTCTGCTTTTGTCTCGCGCAGGTTTGCCAGGACACGCGGCCGCATCCAGCCGCTACCGGTGCAGTGAGGCACTTGGTAAAAACGGTTTTTTGCCGTAACCGGCCCTATTTTTACCGGTTCGAACAGGATGTCATGGCGAGGATCTCTCATTTGCGATCAGCACATCAATCGAAACAACGGGTGATAAATTGTGCGATCATCTTCCCGCTTTGCATTCAAAATCGTGGGGAACCATAACTTTTTCGAAGTGTTTGGGGAAAAATTCGGCCAGGGCCAAAAAGCAATCTGCCTTGTATTGTGCCCGTTTGGCGTTTGACGGATAAAGCATCATGCTTAACCAGCCCCCGTCCACCATAGCTTCAATGGTTCGTGCTACACTACCGGCATTGAGTTTTGGGTAATCGCCCTCAGCTATGATCCGTGCACACAGGTTCTTGATCTCCTCAGATCGTTCTTCATCATATTGGCTGTGAATTTTGAGATAGTTCGGCCGGTATTTGGCCTGCCCCCAAAATGCAAACCAGACAGAAAGGTTCTTTGTTGAACAGACCTTGTTGTCAAAATCAGCTTCAATGATTGCGGCGAGCTGATCTGCCGGCTCTGTGCCGGCACGTGCGACGCAGCTTTGCCAAAGGTCATAGTGTTCCCTGACAAGATATCCAAGGGTTTCGTCGTACAGGGTTTCCTTGCTGTCAAAATGGAAGTTGACCACACAGTGAGAAAGCTTGGCTCCTTCTGTCACGTGCTTGAGAGTGGTGCCGGAGAAACCGCGTTTTGAGATGGAATCGATTGCAGCTAAAATCAGCTGCTTTCGCCTGACGTCCCGGGACGCGGTGCGATGTTTTTCCGTCTGCTTTTGCACTGCACCGGTCACGCATCCCCCTTGCTTGCAAGTTGTTCGTCAAGTTCCTGCCGCTTCTGCTGGCGGTACATAATGATCGCTGCAATGGCAACACAGACAGCCACAAACAGAATGATGATGGTGGCAAGCGCGTTGATATCTGGCCTGAGTCCTAATCGGATTCTGGAAAAGATCAGGATTGGGAGCGTGTTTGCTCCCGGTCCCGTTACAAAACTTGCTATCACCAGGTCATCCAATGACAAGGTAAATGCAAGCAACCAGCCGGCCACCATGCCAGGTGCCAGGCGAGGTAGCGTGATTGCGGTCAACACTTTGAATGGCTTTGCGCCCAGATCGAGTGCTGCTTCTTCAAGTGTCTGCCCCATACCGGTAAGTCGCGCCTGAACAATCACGGCCACATAAGCCAGCGAGAAAGTTATGTGGGCAATCGTTATGGTGGTGAACCCGCGCTGATCCGGCCAGCCGATAATCTGCTTCAGCGTAATGAACATTACCAGCAATGACAGGCCTGTTATGACTTCGGGCATAACCAAAGGTGCGACAAGCATCCCACCAAAAAGCGTGCGCCCCCTGAAGCGTCCAAATCGAACCATGGCCAGACCGGCCAGCGTTCCCAGAAGTGTGGCGAAGGTGGCATTGATAAAAGCGATCTGGAGGCTGAGAAGAACAGCGTTCCAGACTTCTTCCGACTTGAATAATACCTCATACCACCGCAAAGACCAGCCGCCCCAAACCGGCACAATCCTTGAATAGTTGAAAGAATAAATCATCAACAGGAACATTGGAATGTAGAAGAATGCCAATCCGGCTGTTAGCATGAAAGTCAGGAATCCGGAGCGATTGTTCAACATAGTTACTGCTCCTCCGTCGCTTTGCCCTGATAGTATTGATAGATGGTCATCGACAGTACGAGCAGGAACAGCAACACAATTGCCACCGCTGAGGCCACCGGCCAGTCGGTATTAGCTGAAAACTCGTTGAACAGAAGACGTCCAATCATCAGGACATTACCGCCACCCAGCAAATCCGGGATGACATATTCACCTGTAGCCGGAATGAACACCAGCAGAGAGCCGGCTATGATACCCGGAATGGTCAGCGGCAGGGTAACCTTGAAAAAGGTATTCATGGGTTTTGAACCCAAATCGGCTGCAGCCTCATTCAGCGTGGCATCGAGTTTTTCCATGTTCGCATACAGAGGCAGAATCATGAACGGCAGATAGGTGTAAACAATCCCGATGTACACCGCGAATTCCGTGTACAACATCCTGATCGGCTCATCTATCAGACCCATGGAAATCAGCAGATTGTTGATTGTTCCACGATCAGCCAATAGCCCCATCCAGGCGTAAACCCGCAACAGAAATGAAGTCCAGAAAGGTAGTATGATTGCAAACAGCAGCAGCTTCTTGGCGACAGGGCCAGAACGCACAATGCCATAAGCCATAGGATAACCGATCAACAGGCACAGTAAGGTTGAGATGGTCGAAATTTTCAGAGAATTGAGATATGTCCGGGAATATAAATCATCCTCCCAGATATAAACATAATTCTCAAACACCAACCGGATGTTCATGACACCGGCATCGGTCCATTCAATCATTTTCGAGAAAGGTGGGCTGGCAATTACTATTTCCGCCAGACTGATTTTGGCCACGATGAAGAAGGGAAGGAGAAAAAACAGCAGCAACCAAACAAACGGAATGAATATCACGATTGAACGCCAACCCGCCTGGATACGTCTGGTCAGTTGACCGAGAAAACTTGACTCTTCAGGCATGGTATTTGCAGTGATATCACTCATTTGTTCAACAACATTGCGCTTGAGGGCTCCCAGCTCAGATAAACGGTATCTTCCCAGGTTATCTGATGAGTCCGGTTCTTGGGTCTGATCTGGTTTGGTGATGTCACATCGATAATCTGGCCGTTTTCCAGTCTAATCTTGTAAATTGATGTATTCCCGAGATAGCCGATATCATCAACAATACCCGTCGCACTATTGGACTTTGTCTTTGATTTTGCCGGTGCTTTCTTTGTCAGGTGAAACTTCTCTGGCCGAATAGCGACCCAAACCTGACTGCCTTCCTGTGTTGACTGTCCGTGGTCAATGTAAATTTCACCCAGCTCTGTTGATACACGGACATGATCGGGGCTGTCTTCGATCACCTGACCCTCCAGGATGTTGGCGGATCCGATGAAATCAGCAACAAATCGTGTCTCGGGGAATTCATAAATCTCGGTTGGAGAACCAATTTGCACGAGTTGCCCCGCATCCATGACAGCAATCCGGGTGGACAGTGTCATGGCTTCTTCCTGGTCGTGCGTCACGACTATGAAGGTAATGCCAACCTGTTCCTGGATATTGGCCAGTTCAAATTGTGTCTGTTCTCGTAATTTTTTGTCGAGCGCACCCAGCGGTTCGTCAAGCAATAACAGCTTCGGTTCTTTTACCAATGCCCGTGCCAACGCCACCCGTTGGCGCTGTCCGCCGGACAGTTGCTGTGGTTTGCGTTTCTTGAAATCCTGGAGTTCTACCAGCTTTAGTATTTCGTGGACACGATGTTCGATTTCGTCGTTAGGGATTTTGTCCTGCTTCAGACCAAAAGCAATGTTTTTTTCGACCGACATGTGCGGGAAAAGCGCATAGCTCTGGAACATCATGTTGGTGGGACGCTCGTAGGGAGGAACCTTCGACATATCGATTCCGTCGATATATATGTTCCCCGAAGTCGGTGTCTGGAAACCGGCTAACATTCTTAGAAGTGTTGTCTTGCCACACCCGGAACCACCCAGGAGACAGAACAGCTCGCCCTTGTAAATGTCGAGATCAACATTGTTGACTGCCGTTACTTCGCCGAACTTTTTGGTTACGCCTCGAATACTGACAAGCGGCTCAGCATCCTTATCTTGCCAGGGTGTTTCGCTGACAGCTGGTTCACCGGCCATGCAGAACCTCTTTTGAATGACTTAATAAAAATGGATGTGGATCAGCGACGGCGCGATTACGTGCGCCGTCACCAAAACTGCAATAATCAGTTACCAGCCTTGAAATCAGTCCAGGTTCTTGTTCTGACTTTTTCAGCTCTCGGCGGAAGCGGATTAAGCGTATACATGTCAGATACCGCATCCTGATTTGGATAAGCGGCAGGGCTGGATGTAACAGCTTCGTCGATCAGAGGTTTCGCATCAATGTTGGCCGAGGCGTACCAGGTGTAGTTACTGTCACCAGCTGCAACCTCCGGACGCATCATGTAATTCAGGAAGAGGTGAGCATCTTCCACATTTTTTGCGTCAGCAGGGATTACCCAACCATCAACCCAGAAGTTAGCCTTGCCCTTGCCTTCCGGCAGGTAAAAATCAAGTACAACGCCTGTGTTCGCCTCTTCAGCGCCGGACATAGCCAAAAGCCCGTCCGGTCCCCAGGTAGTTGACACGCAAAACTCGTTCTGCGGCATACGCTGATAGGCGTAGTTGTCGAAAGTTTTGACGTATGGTCGGATAGCCTTCAGCAATTCACCGGCTTTTTCATAGTCGGCCTTGCTGGTTGAATCCGGCGGCAAACCAAGATGCGCCAGTGCCATGGGGATCATGTCGGTCGGAGAATCGAGGAATGATACCCCGCACTTGGCCAGTTCCTTCATGTGTTTCGGATCGAAGATCATTTCCATCGATCCGATCGGAGCATCCGGATAGGTTTCGAGAACCAGTTCCTTATTGTAGGTAACCCCGTGAGTGCCCCACATAAATGGCACGATGTAGTTATTGTCGGGATCCCATTTGCCGGATAATTGCCCCATCACCGCGGGGTCCATATGTTTGAAGTTGTCAAGCTTTGACTTGTCAATCGATTGCAGGATTCCACCTGCGCTGATCAAACGGGCGATTTGTGATGCAGCGTGAGATACGACATCATATCCGCTGTCACCAGCGAGAAGTTTCGCATCTATTGCTTCAACAGATTCGTAGTTATCATAGATAACCTTAATACCGTACTCCTTTTCGAAGTTGGCAATTGTTTCTTCGCCGATATATTCAGCCCAGTTGGTAACTTTTAGGACACGATCTTCAGCAGCTGCAGATCCCGCAATAACCATGCCGACCGCAGTCGCACAGGCCAGAGCTTTCAGTTGACTCTTGATATTCATGTAGGTGATTCCTCCCAACCGGTTTTAATTCCCAATGTCTCGGTAATCTGACAAAGGCCGTGGCTTATTGCCGTTACCCATTGCCCAGACAGCACTTGTAATTATCGGGAATACCGGGAACCCGATACTGCGTCCTTGATGGTTGACTATCTGAACGTTCAGTCAGAAGATAAGCTGGCTGAAACAAATGAGTCAAGAAGATACGTGGGGCGTGAAACAGTCAAACAGAAGGCACTGAGCCAAGGTAGTACCCTACCGACATGACTTTGCTGTCTCCGACGCTTCAACACAAAATCGAATGGAATAACTGGAGCAAGCAATGGTTTTGCGTCTCAATGCAAGGGGCCCCGAGGATAAAGGCCTTGAGCAGCTGAAACTCGATCCGGCGGATTTTCAATCTGAATTGCCGGAACAAAACTGGCATATTTATTTCGAAGATGAGGCCGCCGGCCTTTATGTCGGCGTTTGGACTACCACAGATATGCAGGAGGTGTTTGGTCCCTATCCTGGAAACGAATTCATGGCGCTGCTGGAAGGTAATGTTGCCCTGGTTGATAAGGACGGCAATGAGACCATAATCAAGCAGGGCGAAACATTCTGCGTCAGAAACGGGATCCCAATCAGCTGGAAACAAGTTGGATTTGCCCGAAAGTTTTTCGTGATCTTTGCACCCCCCGAAAGTGAAAACGTGACGTTGGAGACTTCTGATGGCGGCATCAAAATCCTTCGCCCTGATGAGCTTTCCACGGCATTGGAACCTTTGGAAACCACAGATCCATTTCAAATATCCGGTGACCTACCGGTGCAGAACGACGCAAATGCATTTAACGATGATTCCGGCCGGATGATTTGCGGCATGTGGCAAAGTTCTGAGTTTGAAAGCGACATGGCGCCTTTTCCTGCCCATGAGCTGGTTCAGCTGCTGGAAGGCAAAATCACGATTTCCCAACCGGACGCAGAGCCACAGACTTTTTCAGGCGGCGACGTATTCTTCATACCCAAGGGAACAATCTGCTCCTGGAAAGTTACTGAGCCGGTTAAGAAACTCTATTGTATAGTCGATTGCTAAGAAATTGTATGAAGGTTGCAACCATCCTCAAACCGGTTCCTTCGAACATATTTAGCAGTTGAAGGCATGATCTGAGGAACCTGCACCATGATACATATGTTAAGCCGATTTGATCTGAAATCCGGGCACACTCTAGAGACTTTCAAAAAAGATTATTTAGAGTTTTGTGACCGAATGATTGAAAAAGGGCTTGTGGTTTCAACCAGTACGGTAGGTCAACGCATCCTCGACACACCCATGGATACCGACAAGGAAGAAGCGCCTGAATATTACGCCGTCATGACATTCCGTGATCGAAACCAACTTGATCAGGCTTACGCATATATTGCCAGTAGCGAAAGCGGCAGTATGGATCTGGATGCTCACCAGCGTGTCAATGATGTTATTTTGAACCCTGTATTCACCTGTTGGGATGATCTGGAAATCTGACGAAACGGCAAATTGTGATGATGACATCTGATGCTTTCCGTATACAGGCTGTGAACTTTCCATGCGCACCGCACAAGAATTCTTGGCAGCGTATATCCGAAAGAAGCGTAACCACGATTCCCCCTAAACAGGTGTTATGGCTCGGCGGTTACCAGCACTGTGTTATTTACTCTTTGACGAATAATTTTGACTGAATGACCATTCAGAGCTTAGTGTAATTTCCAAGACGCAACAACGGAATGGACGATGCAAACTGAACCGAACCATCAAATTCTCTTTGACGAAGTAAAGATCGGACCGAAGACTGCCAGGAACCGGTTCTACCAGGTACCCCACTGCAACGGCATGGGGCACCGCTGGCCAAGAACCATGGCGGAGATGCGAGGTGTGAAAGCAGAAGGTGGCTGGGCGGTTATCTGCACCGAGGAATGCTCGGTCCATCCAACCAGCGATCTAACTCCAGCCACTCTGATGCGTTTATGGGATGACACGGACCTGCCCGTTCACGAACTTATGGTGAACAAGGTGCACGAACACGGCGCATTGGCGGGAATACAGCTGGTTCACAACGGCCAGTCAGTCAGGAATTATCTTTCTCGAATGCCTTCATTGGCGCCCTCGCCCACCCCGACTGAGACATCCAACTCCACGCAGGCCCGTGGGATGGACAAGTCGGATATCAGGGAGTTGCGCCGTTGGTTTCGCGACGCTGCACTGCGCTCCCGCAAGGCAGGTTACGACATCGTTTACGTCTATGCCGCACACGGCATTATGACCTTGTTGTTTCAGTTCCTTCAGAAGCGCTTTAATAAACGTACCGATGAATACGGAGGCAGTCTGAAGAACCGCACAAGGCTTTTGAGAGAGGTGCTTGAAGATACCAAGGATGCTGTTGGTCACGACTGCGCAATCGCCATTCGTTTCGCAGTTGATGAATTGCTCGGCGAAGATGGAATGAACAAAGCTGAGGCCGAGGATATCGTCGGATCTCTGGCGGAATTGCCGGATTTGTGGGATGTCAACGTGGCGGACTGGGCAAACGATTCCCTGCCCTCTCGGTTTGGCAGCGAAGGCTCACAGGAAGCCTATATCCGTTTTGTCAAACAAACTACAAACAAGCCGGTTGTCGGGGTTGGACGTTTCACGTCACCAGATACCATGGTATCTCAGGTCAAGCGTGGCGTTCTCGATTTCATCGGCGCGGCACGACCATCGATTGCCGATCCCTTTCTGCCGACCAAGATACTGGAAGGACGATCAGACGAAATTCGTGAATGCATCGGTTGCAACATGTGCACTTCGGGAGATTATGTTGCCTATCCCATGCGTTGCACCCAAAATCCGACAGTTGGTGAGGAATGGCGAAAAGCCTGGCATCCGGAAAAAATAGAACGCGCCAAATCGGATGACAAAGTCTTGGTGGTTGGCGCTGGACCTGCTGGGCTGGAGGCAACACTTGCACTTTCCAACAGAGGCTATGAAACGACACTCGCCGAAGCTCATGAAGAACTTGGCGGCCGCGTGTTGCAGGAGACAAAGCTGAAACCCCTGGGGCAGTGGAAGCGGGTGGCTGACCATCGCACTCACATGCTTTCGTCGCGTGGAAACGTGCAAACCTACCAGCAGAGCAGACTTTGCGTGGATGAAATTTTAGAGCTTGGCTGCTCTCATGTAGCCCTTGCCACGGGTTCACGTTGGAAAACAGATTTCACCGGCATACACATCCGTGAGCCGATTACTGTTGCCAATGATGCGGTAATCCGGGCTCCCGAAGACGTTTTTTGCGGCACATGCCCCGGCGGACGGATCATGATATTTGATGACGATCATTACTATCTGGGTAGCGCATTGGCCGAGCAGTTGGCGGAACAGGGCAATGAGGTTGTGCTCATGACACCCGCACCCGAGGTTTCGGGATGGACCCATTATACGTTAGAATCTCATCACATCCAGGTTCGGCTCCGAGAGCTTGGCGTCGAGATTATCTGCAATCATGCGATAAAGGAGGTTCATGAAAACTCGGCAGTCTTGGAATGCGTCTTTATAGGAACCGAACAGACACTTGAAATTGACTGTATCGTACCGGTTACCTCTCGCCAGAGCATTGACAGCTTATATGGCGAACTTTCAGACAGGCAGGAAGAATGGGCTGACCACGGGGTCAAGACTGTCACACGCGTTGGCGATTGCTATGCGCCAGGTACCATCGCCATGGCGGTTTATGCCGGTCATGAATTTGCCCGCAATCTGGATATGCCGTTCGATCGGGATGCGCCGTTCAAACGGGAAAATGATTTTGATACAAGTCGTATTTGAGGATAGATGGCCCTATGAATAACAAAAATTCCAACGGTGCATGGTTCCAGTCGACATGCCACATTACTTCATCCTTGTGGGGCAAAACATCTGATCCGATCCCTGGACTTGAAGTGTTGCGGGAGGAACGTAAAGCCGATGTTGCCGTAATTGGTGGAGGATTTTGCGGTCTGTCCTCGGCCTTGCATCTGGCTGAGCATGGATATGATGTAACCCTGGTTGATGCCCATCAACCAGGCTGGGGTGCATCGGGCCGAAATGGCGGACAGGTAATTCCGGGCCTCAAAATAATGCCGGATGAAATGGTGGCGCGGTACGGTTCTGAAAGGGGTGAACGCATTGCAAAGACAGCCGGCAGCGCTCCATCGCTTGTTTATGACCTGATCAAAAAACACAATATTGAGTGCGATCTTGTCCGCACCGGCTGGATACAACTTGCCAAGGGGCCCAAGGGTGCGGAAACAACCAACCAGCATATTGAACAGTGGGGTAGTCGCGGTGTGGACGTTTCGCCACTCTCCGCCACCGACATTGAAGAGAAAGTCGGGACCGGTGCCTATCATTCCGGGCTGCTTGATCAGCGCGGCGGCAACCTGCATCCGCTGAAATATGCCCGCGGACTTGCTCGTGCCTGTATTGCCAGCGGGGTATCTGTGTTTCATGAGAGCCCGGCCGTTTCGGTGGAACGGGACGCTGGTAATTGGCTGGTAAAAACCGTTAGTGGCAGCATTCGTGCCGAAATAGTTGTGGTTTGCACCAATGCCTATACCGGCGATATGCTTCCCGGTCTGTCAGATTCAATTGTTCCGGTGCTTACCGGTGTCATGGCAACCGGACCACTGCCTGAAAGTATGCAACAAGCCATTCTCCCAGAGCGGCAGGGTGTCGCCGATACCAGGCGACTGCTGTCCTGGTTCGGAATTGATTCAGCTCAGCGGCTGATATTTGGTAGCCGAACAAACTCACAAACCGAATCCATCGACCGTGAAAACTTCACGTTCGGTATCCAGCGGTTGCATGAAATTCTGCCCGAAACAAAATCCCTTGAACTCAAGCACATGTGGACCGGGCGCGTCGCACTGACGCTTGATCACGTACCACATATTCATCGCCTTGCAGACGGGCTTTACAGTGGTCTTGGCTTCAACGGCCGAGGGGTCGCCATGGCAAGCATGTTTGGAAAAGTGCTGGCGGGTTACTGCAGCGGCAACATGAGTGAGGATGAATTCCTTCCGGTGACCCCGATCAGCAAGGTTCCGTTTAATCGTTTCAGGGGTACCGGCATTGTGGTTGCCCTAACCTGGAAAAGGATGATGGATACTTTACATCCCTAAGCGCTGCTGCGTTTAGGCAATTGAATTTATGACTTCTTTTGCTACCCTTATGCCGCTCAAATAAGCACCGTGCACGGTGGAAAACTGATTGGGCATCGTCGCTTCGCCGGCAAAAAATATCCTGCCCCCGTGCCATTCCGAAGTGCACCAGTGAAAACGGCAGCGTGATGAGCATTCTTCCTTGCGGGCGGGCCAGGCGATGGCGAGAATCTTGTAGAAGGAGATTCGCCTATGCCTCGCGGCTACCACCACCTGACCCAAGATGAACGTTGCCAGATTTGGGGGTTGAAGAAAAGCGGCCTCTCGCAGAGAGACATTGGGCGTGAGCTCGGACGCCATCACACGACAATCCGTCGAGAGATGCAGCGCAACAGCGGCGGCCGGGGCTACCGGTACAAACAGGCCCATAACAAGGCGACAGAGCGCCGCCACAGGGCGTCATCGGTGCCAAGGAAGATGACACCCGCCCTGTGGCAATTGGTCGAGGAGAAGTTGGCGGCTGGCTGGAGCCCAGAGCAAATTTAGGGTCGGTTTCGTCGGGAAGGCCAAGCCATGGTGGGGCGGATGCGGATCTACGAATACGTCCGCGCGGACCGCAGGGCCGGTGGCAGCCTTTACAAACGTCTGCGGCGGCGTGGGAAGAAACCGAATTGGCGCGGCGGCCGGCACGCCGGGCGAGGACGCATTCCCGGTCGTGTCGATATCAGTGAGCGGCCCGCGATCGTCGAACAGAAGTTGCGGATCGGTGACTGGGAGGTGGACACGATCGTTGGAGCGGGTCAAAGCGGCGCAGTGGTTTCGGCGGTGGACCGCGCCTCGAAGATGACCCGACTGGTACGGCTCGACAGGAAAACGGCCGAAGATGTCGGAGCTGCGCTCAGACGCCGGCTGGAGGCAGATCGGCACCTGGTTCACACGATCACTGCGGACAACGGTAAGGAATTCGCTGGCCACAGCAGCCTGTCCAAGGCGCTTGATGCCAAGTTCTATTTTGCCCGGCCCTACCACTCATGGGAGCGCGGGCTGAATGAACACACCAATGGACTGGTCCGCCAGTATTTGCCGAAAGGCACGGATTTCCGGTCTGTGACCGATGCCGAGGTCCAGGCGGTGGAGGATCTGCTCAACGCACGGCCGCGCAAGGCACTCGGCTTCCGGACGCCGGAGGAGGTGTTCAGAGATGCGCAGGCACCGCCATGACCGCTCTCAAACCTCTGGGAAGCGCACAGCGTGAAATCTCTCTTCGGCACAGTCTGTTCGAAGAGGCGATTGCGCTTGTGCGCAATTCTGCGGTAGGGGTATTGGTAACGGCAATTCAAGTCATCGCAGGCTCCGCCTGTCGAAATTTTTCACCGCCAGGCCCTTTTTTGCATTCGGGCTTGCGCCCTCATTTCAAAAAGGGCCTGGCGGTGGTGCACCTCGGAGCGGAAACGGCGCTGGCATTGATCGGCTCAGCAAGCACATTTCTGGCATCCGCATATCCGGGCAGTGCGGCACTGTAGGAACCCAAAGTGTGCTCATTTGACATCCATGCTGTCTCAGCTGTTTGCCTAACATGTTTGGCTGCATCGTTTCCGAATATGGATTTCAGCCCCTCCAGACAAAACTCCGTGGCAGCTCCTTCGCCTTCTTTTTCGAGCATTTTCCCGAAACGGCCAGCAACAAATCCGACCGCCAGGCTCGAATTGAAAAATCCGAACAACAAGGTGCAATACTCCTCCCCGCCCGGGTGATAGGCTGCCATGTGACCTTGGTTTGCCTCTTTCCACTCCGGATCGAAATCCAGCCCGATTTTGTTCAGGAGCCCGTTTGGAAGATTCTCGACTGCCGTGAGTTTTCTCTCGGGGAGACCGGGCTTAAAACGAATGCGCTCAGCTGCCAGAACGCCGGTCGAAACCGTAACGATGACCATGCCGGCAGTCAGCTCGCCAAATGGTGTGACAACCCGGACGGTGTTTCCAGAATGGTCTATTTCAGACACGGAGCAATTGAGTTTGACCGGAATATCATCGTGCAGTTTTGTCACGAAATTGCCAAGCCCACCCTCAACCAGCCAGTCACCGTCCGATGTATGATAATTAGCGAGGTCCCGGGCAGATACCACATCCGTGTCGGCACCCATTAATTGCGGAACCCAATACTTTGCACTGTCACGCCAGGGTTTGTTCGGCAGGAGGCTTTCGATGGACGCATCCGATCCGTCCGCAATACCTTCAAACACCGGTTCCCACATGGTTTCGCGATACGCTTCATACTCGGAGACTTCGGCACTGTTAAGCAGGTGTCCGTCCAAATGTACATTTTGAAAAACCCAGTCGCGCTTGTGCAGTTTAAAACCGCGTTCTTCCGCCAACCTTGCCAGCGGATTGATTTCAGCGGAATGAAGCCAGGAACCGCCACGGTCAAACGCCTTGCCGGGAAAAGTGTTATCCGTAATGCAACGACCGCCAATCCTTGGCCGCGCTTCCAACACAGCAACGGATTTTCCGTGATCCATCAGGAACCTGGCAGAAGACAAGCCGGCTGTTACCGCCCCTACCACGATGACATCTGGATTTTTCGGAAAATCTTTCATGAGGCTCTAACCAACTCAAAGTTTCAAATGATCAACCGTTTCATCTATGCCGTTGTATCGGGCTACCGCGATTGGATCTTCATGGTCAAATTTGCAGCAACGCCTGTACATTTCCAGCAGATCAACAGAAATTTCACCGCGCATGTGGAAGAACATTGCTGCGGAATACCGCATATACCCGGTACCAGGTTCGCCCACCGGTTTGAACAAAAGCTCGCGTTGTTCCCCCAGCTCCTTGGCATCAATGTTCTGCTTGCACATGGAATTATGCTTCAGTCAGCTCCGCGTTGACATCAGCGATCTTTTCCTCATCGGGTGCGTCATCCAGGGTGTAAACCGGGAGAACTTCCCGCAAATGGTCGTGATGTGTTCTGACCCCATATTCCAGATCGGACAGATAAAAACCCTCAAACGAGGTTGCAGCCATGGATTCGTTTGACCAGATTGTCAGCTGAATATCCTCTTCCACGGTTTCACGGTCTATGCGGTATGCAAGATAGCGCGCAGCCCGTTGCTGGCGATCTTCGTTCGGGTTCCTGTATGTTCCGCTTCGCAACATGGATTCGCCCGTTGAAACTGGAAACTCCTGATAGAAGATTGCGGTCTCCGGTGTCATGGCAATTACTGCATTCGGAAAGATGCCGTAATAAACCCAGGCCTGATGCAGATGTTCGGGCAGAAAATCCTGTGGCTTTGACAACTTCATATAGTTCCGCACAGCCCAGCGCCGGCCACCAGCTGGATTGAATTCCGCATACGAACGTGAAACCCCGTTTACAAAGGGCTCGTCATAATAGCTGGGACCATAAAGATCCTGAAGGGCGGGATGAGCCATGGCCACGTGATAACCCTCATTGTCGACATCACGAACCGACTTCCAGTTAACCGGTGTGTTTTCTGTCCAGATATCCTCTACCGGCACGGTCTGGTCCATCTGATATGCAGCTGCTTCGGTTTCAAAAGGGCTCATAAGTTCCCGGACAGACGGTTGCGGCCCATCCTTGAAACGCAAAAACACAAATCCGTGCCAGATTTCCGATTCCACCGTTTTCAATGCGAACTCATTTTTGTCCAATTCCGGAAATGAGTCGGGACGCGCAGCTCCCCGCAATGTGCCATCCAGATTGTAGACCCAGCCGTGGAAAGGACACACGAGCGCATTTCTGCAGTGGCCGGTCTCATTGGCAACAAGGCGCGAGCCACGATGACGACAAATATTGTGGAAGGCACGAACGCCGTTATCCTTGTCGCGCAGAATTATCGCCCGCTCACCACACAGATCAAACGTATAATAGTCCCCGGGATTTGGAACATCCGAAACATGGCATGCAATCTGCCAGTGAGTCTTGAAAAGTTCTTCTTTTTCGAGCTCCAGCATAGCTGGACTGTGATAACTCCAGCCAGGTAATCCTCTCCTGTCCCAGTTTTCCGGTATGCTGATATCGCGGTTGTTTACGTGTTTGTTCATGGGTAATTCGCTGTTTGTTACACTCGTGCTAGCATACAGAATTCCGGCCAAATCGGCAATCTCGGAGAACGAGGAAAGAAGCGGTTTTCGTTGTGTACCATCCTGAGGCATGGACAATAACAACACTTCTGGCTGGCAATTTAGGTGACGGCAAACGGTTTCGAATGTATCAAATCCATCGCCCTGATCTCGGAATTATCCGTGGAAATCATGGATCAAATTCTGTTATCAGAACCAATGACGTCCGCCATTGGTGTTTTACGTGGTGGGTTCGTTTTGAATTGCTCAGAAAAACTGGAAAAACAACATTCATGTCGACAGCGTTGAGATACTGGCTATTAATTTTGGCGGGTTTTTATCTGGCCGCATGTAGTAGCAGCGACCAGGATACAATCGCGAGGCTTAATACTCTGGATCTGACGCAATACGAGATTGTAGAAACCCGTATGTTCCTGGCAGGAGAGTTTAACACCCGGACCCCCGCCAAGATAAAGTCGGCCCTGACGTCAAACCCCCAGGTCAGAACACTGGTCCTCACTGACATGCCGGGCTCACTGGATGACGAAAATCTTTACCCGTTTGCATCATGGATTCGTTCTCAGGGCTATAACACGCACCTGAAGAAATCTTCGGTGATTGCATCGGGAGCGGTCGATCTTTTCCTTGCCGGTGTCGAACGCACAATGGAGAAAGGTGCGAGACTAGGTGTTCATTCATGGAGTGACGGAAAAAAAGAAGCTACAGACTATCCGCGTGAACATTCCGAACATGATCAATATGTCGACTATACGGTTTCGATGCTCGGATCAGATGCATTTTACTGGTTCACCATAAATGCAGCAACAGCAGATGGTATGCATTGGATG
This sequence comes from Rhizobiaceae bacterium, assembly GCA_965198665.1. GTDB lineage: Bacteria > Pseudomonadota > Alphaproteobacteria > Rhizobiales > Rhizobiaceae > JAALLB01. Next base: position 67,199 of record CBDAPT010000010.1, read on the forward strand.
AGTGACGAAGAAATCACCCGGTTCGGCATCTTGACCCAACCAATAATCCAACCCTGAATTCGCCCAGTTAAAGATCTGAGGTTGCGTGAGCGAATTGTGCTGAACGCATGTTCGAAACGGATGTGCGGTGGTCCAATTGTACTGCAATGATCAAAGTATTTGTGTACGCGGGATGAATTGCTGATTTTCCCCTTGTCACATCCGGTGCAACCTCAATACAAATTACAATTGTAGTACTACGAATGCACGAGCCGGGTGACACCATGAAAATCTCCAAAATAGAGACCTTTACCAATGAGTTTGTGTGCTTTGTGTGTGTGACCGCCGAGGATGGCTCCCAGGGGTGGGGTCAGGTTGCGCCTTATCACGCCGATATCACAGCAAAGGTGCTCCATCGACAGGTAGCACCGTATTCACTGGGGCAGGACGTATCGGATATTGATTACCTGGTGGATATCATTCCGGAACGAGAGCACAAGTTTCCGGGCTCCTATCTTCGCCGTGCCATGAGCGGCCTTGATACTGCCCTTTGGGATTTGCGGGGGAAACAGGAAGGCAAGCCCGTGTGCGAATTGTTGGGCGGCACTGCCGGCAAGATAAGGGCCTATGGTTCCTCAATGAAACGGGATATCACGCCAACCCAGGAGGCAGAACGATTGGTCAGGCTGCGCGATGAACAGGGGTTTGACGCGTTCAAGTTCCGTGTGGGTGCAGAATGTGGGCGTGGACAGGACGAATGGCCAGGCCGCACCGAGGAGATTGTGCCAACCATGCGCAAAGCCATGGGCGATGACGTTGCGCTCCTGGTAGATGCCAACTCGTGCTATCCGCCGCAACAGGCAATTGAGGTTGGAAAGATGCTACAGGACAACGGCATTTCGCATTTCGAGGAACCATGCCCCTATTGGGAATATGCCCAGACCAAACAGGTAACAGATGCTCTTGACATTGATGTAACGGGCGGTGAACAGGACTGCGAGCTGCAAAACTGGAGACTGATGATTGAAATGCGGGCGGTTGATATCGTGCAGCCGGATATCTGTTATCTCGGTGGAATGAACCGCACTCTGCGTGTTGCCAAGATGGCCGAAGATGCTGGGCTACCCTGTACCCCCCATTGTGCTAATCTGTCTTTGGTGACACTCTTCACGATGCATCTGCTTCGTGCCATTCCAAACGCGGGTAAATACCTAGAGTTCTCAATCGAGGGAGCGGATTATTACCCGTGGCAGATTGATTTGTTCACCCGCTCACCGTTTGAGATTGAAGCCGGACATGCAACGGTTACGAATGAACCGGGCTGGGGTGTCGAAGTCAATCCGGAATGGTTGAAATCTGCTGATTACCAGGTGAGTACAAATAGCTGAGCTACCGTAATTTTCGATGCGATGCGGGGCCGTGCGGTGGTTCCAGAGCAGAGTTGCTGATCCACTTTGCGCTTGAAACCTGCCAACATCCGAGTACTAATGTACCAGGTGGTCTTAACGCCATCATCGAAGTGCAACCGAAAGTGACTTTCCTCACTTGTTCGCGGCGCAGTGTATAAGTACTGGGCGTCGCGTATCTCTTTCGCTCAGAATAATATGTCTGAAACGGCTGGCTTTGCAGAAAGCTGCCGTCATGAATGAGGAACAGATGAGAAAAGAGTTTTTCCATTTACCCGAAGGCATCATTTATCTTGATGGCAATTCGCTTGGCCCCATGCCGAGGGCCGCAGCTGACCGGGTCAACCAGACTGTAAGCGAAGAATGGGCAGAACTGCTGATTACCGGCTGGAACAAGGCGGGCTGGTTTCACCAACCAGCGGAACTGGGAAACCGGCTTGCACCGCTGATTGGTGCTGAAAAGGATACAGTTGTCCTTGGCGACACGCTGTCAATTAAGGTCTATCAGGCTCTGGCGGCGGGACTGAAACTGCGCCCGGACAGAAATGTCATCCTGTCCGACACCGGCAACTTTCCCACCGACCTTTACATGGCTGAAGGTCTGATAAAGACCATCGACAAGGAACTGGAGTTGCGGGTCGTTGCGCCGGAAGACGTAAACAATGCACTGGGCGAAGACATTGCGGTTATGATGCTCACTCAAGTGGATTACCGGACCGGCCGCATGCACGACATGGCTAGCCTTACCAAAGCGGCACATGATGTTGGCGCTGTAGCTCTCTGGGACCTGGCACACTCAGCCGGAGCGATACCGGTCGACCTTGCCGGGTGTAAACCGGAGTTTGCCGTCGGCTGCACTTACAAGTACATCAACGCAGGCCCCGGTTCGCCAGCATTCATCTATGTGCGTCGTGACCTTGCGGACACTGTCGAACCGGCACTTTCCGGGTGGCTTGGCCATTCCGCACCATTCGCATTCGACCAACAATACACCCCGGCCGCGTCTATCGAGCGGTTGAGGGTTGGAACTCCACCAGTTCTGCAAATGGCAGCGCTCGATGCTGCCCTGGATGTCTGGGATAGTGTCACGATAGAGGAAGTCCGAGCCAAATCCATAGAGCTATGTGAACTGTTTATTCGTGAAGTCGAAGTGACTTGCCCACAACTTGAACTTGCCAGCCCTCGCAATCCTGCCGAACGCGGCTCCCAGGTATCCTTTGCATTCGAAGATGGATATGCGGTCATTCAGTCCCTGATAGCCAATGGCGTTATTGGAGATTTCCGGGCTCCGAATATCATGCGGTTTGGCTTTACGCCGTTGTACATCGAACCGGTGAATGTTCAAAAAGCCGCGCATACTCTTGGAATGATTATGTCCGACAAGCTATGGGACAAGCCGGAGTTCAAACAACGAGCGGCGGTGACGTGATGACGGGCAAAACCTACAATCCGCAACCCGAAGGCGCAGAAATGAATTTCAGCACCCGGATGAGCTATACCGATTACCTCAAGCTCGACGCCATATTATCTGCCCAGGCACCGCTCGGTAACGCGCATGACGAAATGCTGTTCATCATCCAGCACCAGACATCGGAACTTTGGATGCGACTGGCGCTTCACGAAATGAATGCGGCACGGAATGCTATCCGGGAAAACCGTTTCCCTCCAGCGTTTAAGTTGCTCACGAGGGTTGCCAAAATCTTCGAGCAATTGAACAGTGCGTGGGACGTGCTTCGGACAATGACACCGAGTGAATATACTTCTTTCCGCGAAGATCTTGCACAATCATCCGGTTTCCAATCCTGGCAGTACAGACAGATTGAGTTTGTGGCCGGCAATCGCAATACCACGATGCTGAAGCCTCATGCGCATCGTCCGGATCTCATTGAAATCCTGGAAGCAGAACTGGCCCGCCCCAGCTTGTATGACGTTGTGATTGCCAATTTGGCCGAACACGGTTTCAGAATACCTACGGCAGTTCTGCAGCGTGATACCCGGGAAGCGCACACCTATGATGGCGCAGTGGAAGCTGCGTGGAAATCTGTTTACGAAGATCCCGAAACCCACTGGAACCACTATGAGCTGGCCGAAAAACTCGTTGATTTCGAGGACTACTTTCGCCGCTGGCGCTTCAACCACGTCACTACGGTCGAACGGGTAATCGGACTGAAACGTGGGACGGGCGGCACGGGTGGGGTGGACTATCTAAAGCGTATGCTGGCCGTGGAACTGTTTCCGGAATTGTGGCGCGTGCGGACGATATTGTGACATGAACAATAAAGGAATCACGGATTGGGATAATGCCTATGCCAATGCGGCGCATATTCCCGGTGGTGATCAGTGGCCGGACGCTTGGGTAGAACCGGCCCAAAAGTTTCGCGAGGCATGCCAGTTTCAACCTGACATTGCCTATGGTCAACATCCGCGCCAGATCTACGACCTTTTCATCCCCGAAAATAAGCCGATCGGTCTTTTTGTATTTCTTCATTGCGGTTACTGGCTCGCGCTTGACAAAAGTTATTGGTCGCATCTGGCAAGTGGTGCGATTGATACGGGTTGGGCAGTTGCTATTCCCTCCTATGTGCTTTGCCCGGAAGTCGGCATCGATGCGATTGTAACAATGATTGGCAGTGCCGTCGAAAACGCAGCAACCCGAATTTCCGGCCCGATAGCTATTGCAGGGCATTCTGCCGGAGGACATTTGACCGCTTCGATGATCACGGAAACATCACCTCTTACGCCTGTAACCCGAAGTCGGATAACGCGTGCGGTTTCAATTTCCGGCCTGCATGACCTTCGCCCCCTTCGCAATACTTCCATGAACGAACAATTCAACTTGTCGGAATCAGAGGCCACACGATTAAGTCCATCGATGCAACAGCCACTCCATAACTGTCACTTTACTGCATGGGTAGGACGAGACGAACGACCGGAATTCATTCGCCAGTCCAAACTGCTTGTCCAGCCGTGGCAGGGATCCTGCGCATCAGTCGAATGTGTTGTTCAGCCCGGTCGCCATCACTTCACGATCATCGACGACCTGGCGGACGTGAACTCTCACCTGATGAAGACGGTTCTTGGGCAAACGGGTTGAAACCCCGGTTCAATTCCCCAGCCAATCATTCTGCCGCCTGGCACAGCTACTCGATAGCCAATGGCAATTCCTTACTCAATTTAATCAGCAGACGCGTTACGACATCCCAATTGTCGAATACCATGTCATGGCCCGTTTCTATTTCCCAGATAGTCCAGTCGCGTTGATTGGCTGTCAGCTTTGCATAGGTTCTGAAAATACGGGCAGTGCTGTTTGACCCGATCACATAGGCACCCGGTGTATCCGGCAATTGCCCGTTTACCAATGGCACAGCCGCATGCAAGGCTTCTATTGATTGCGCAACCACGACTTCGTCCGGGTATCGGTTCTGAACATAAGCCGGTGGCTGGATTAACCCGCTTTCCACGACCGAAGGCATGATATCAACCATTGCCATGCGTTGAATATGGTCAAACTGTAACGCATTTTCACCGGTTCCGTATGGTGACATTGCCTCAAGAAATATCACTGCGGCAATCTTATCTCTTGCTCTGTCCCAGGCACCTGTTGCCGGCCTGCCCCCATAACTGTGGGACACAAGGATAACGCGCTGATCGGCAGATTGAACAGCCTTCACGACATCTTCAATGTGCTGTTCCAGGGTCACATGCGGGCCGTTTTCCGCAGCCCGGCTTCCGTGACCCGTCAAATCGACCGCGATGACTTTATGGCCATGTTCCTTAAGTCCCCTGACAACCGGCTTCCAGTACCAGGCACCCACATGCGCACCGTGCACCAGCACAAATGTTCGCTGTTGTGCTGAAGTGGAGACTGGCTGGGCCAGCACAAAGAGGCATGTGAGTATGAACAAAATCTGCTTCATATCTCCTCCGGAATATCTGTTGTCAACACTGTACAGCAATTTACGATCAAACCTAACGTTTGGAAAAATAGCGCAAGCTCTATCACTCTGCCGATGCATTCTCGGTGTTTTCTTTACGAGAAAACGCTGCGAAGCAGACTAAATGGCAATCGTCAAAGAAATGGTTTGGTGCTCACCGTTGACGTGATAGGAAACCTGAATGTTCAAGAACATTCGTCCGCGCGTAACCGCACTTTCAGCCAGTTGCATAACGCACATCATACAGGATGGCTTTTCTGCCAGCCTGTCTGTTCTGATTCTTGTTGTGGCCCAAATTTTCGGCTTGTCTTATGCACAAGTGGGCCTTCTTAAAGGACTTCGCGCACTCACACAGGCAATCCTTGAATTCTTTTCAGGATGGATTGCAGAAAAATCCGGCGATGTGTGGCTGCTGGTGGTTAGATTATGCTGCCTTGCGATTGGGTTTCTATCACTTTCCATAGCTACGAATATTGTGATGATTGCGTTTAGCTTCCTCGTCATTGGCGCCGGCACAGCCTTGCATCACGCTCCTTCGTCATCGCTCATTGTCAGCCACAACGAAACCCACCAACGCAGTGGAGCACTGGGGATATACAATGCGGCCGGTGATGTGGGCAAACTTGTCTTTACCGGAACCTTCAGCCTGGGAATCGGCGTCGGGTTTGCATGGAATCAGATTAGTTTTCTGTATGGGGTTGTTGCGTTTGCTGCCGCTGCAGCGGTCACTATCCTGGCTAGAAGTCTTGTCCAGACTAAAAAGCCGCCTGAACAGGATACGCCAGGTGGAAATCCGGCAATTGAAGGATGGGGTATATTGAACTGGCAGGCATTCGGCGCCTTGCTTGGAGTTACCAGCATAGATACCGCAATACAAACCATCACGATCATATTTGTTCCGTTTCTGATGCTCGCAAAAGGCGTACCGCTTTCACTGGCGACATTCGCTGCGGTGATTCTCCTGGCCGGAGGTGTATTGGGAAAAGCCGGCTGCGGATTTCTTGCGCAACGGATCGGTACGCTTCGAGCCTTCGTTGTTGTTCAAATTCTTACAGCAGCGGGATTGGCTGTTGTAACTTTCGCACCGAACTGGTTTGCCTTGATTTTGCTGTTTCCACTTGGGTGCGTGCTTCAGGGGTCGTCTTCCATCACCTATTGTTATGCTTCCAGACTAATCCATCCACAGAGAATGGCGCGTGGCTTTGCCCTGCTCTATTCGCCAGGAACTTTTGCCTCAGTCGTCGGACCATTGTTGTTCGGCTGGTATGCAGACTTTCAAGGCATCGCCACAGCCACCTACTTAATGGCACTGTTTGTCCTGATTTCGATTCCACCCATGCTTCTGATCCGGGAAAATCCGCAGAATGCCGAGTGAAATTCCGGGTTACGGGATGATAACGACAAATGCGAACAAAAACTGGGCCATTCATTCGATCATTTAGTCGAAAGCACATATCTTGACCTGGTATCCGGCCAGGAAAAATGCCCCTCGGTGAGGTCAGAATGGCTATTTAGCAATCGCCAGTTCTTTGGCTGCCTGTTCACCGATGATCTGGAAAATAGCGATCAGATCGCCCGCATTCGTCGCATTGAAATAATGGTCTGGGGTACTGGCGCAATCCTGCAACAGCTGTTGACCTGCGGGAGGTGCCTGAAACGCTACGGAATAAATTTCGATTGCATTGTTTTTAGCAGTGGTGCACTCGGCCCGTGCCTGGGCGGAGGCTGCGTCGGCTCCGTCTGTCATGTAAACGATGAATTTTTTGGGATCGCCACTGTTCTTGGTTGCATGCTCATCATCTTCGCTAGTGCCCTGTAACGCGCCGCCTGCCTGTGCCAGTGCCGAGAACGCCTGTGTTCCACCACCGGCAACAAGGCTTTGTGTGAATGTATTGACGTGCAGCGAACCCCAATCTACCGCAACACTTCCGGCGATGGTGTGATTATAGGCGACTGCGCCCAACCGGATATACTCGTGATCGGGATCTTTCTCCTCGAAATCAGAACTCATGGCACTTACAGCAGATTTGAGAGATTCTATTTTGCCGGCGCTGCCCATGGAACCGGAGCGATCCAAAACGAGGTACATCGAGAAGGGTTGTTTGGTATCCTTGTTAATGAAAACTGCGGTTTCGGCTTTACCTTCGATTTCGTCAATTCCGGCGAGTTTCATAAAGCTGGTTTCAAAGTTGAAATCTACGACCAATTCGACTCCACGGGTATCGGGGTCATAGTTGACAGCAGTAATGGTATATTCCGGTTGTCCGGCATTTGCGGTGTTCGCTTCCAGAAAAGCCGCAATTTCAGAATTCAGTGTTGCCTCTACAGCGGCTGAGTCATCCAGGTCTTCCAATTTGCGCGCTTCTATTGCCGCAGCAAGAATGGCTGCATCGGCTGTATCCATCATTTTGGTGCGGTTTTTGACAACCCCCGTGCCATTCCGAAGTGCACCAGTGAAAACGGCAGCGTGATGAGCATTCTTCCTTGCGGGCGGGCCAGGCGATGGCGAGAATCTTGTAGAAGGAGATTCGCCTATGCCTCGCGGCTACCACCACCTGACCCAAGATGAACGTTGCCAGATTTGGGGGTTGAAGAAAAGCGGCCTCTCGCAGAGAGACATTGGGCGTGAGCTCGGACGCCATCACACGACAATCCGTCGAGAGATGCAGCGCAACAGCGGCGGCCGGGGCTACCGGTACAAACAGGCCCATAACAAGGCGACAGAGCGCCGCCACAGGGCGTCATCGGTGCCAAGGAAGATGACACCCGCCCTGTGGCAATTGGTCGAGGAGAAGTTGGCGGCTGGCTGGAGCCCAGAGCAAATTTAGGGTCGGTTTCGTCGGGAAGGCCAAGCCATGGTGGGGCGGATGCGGATCTACGAATACGTCCGCGCGGACCGCAGGGCCGGTGGCAGCCTTTACAAACGTCTGCGGCGGCGTGGGAAGAAACCGAATTGGCGCGGCGGCCGGCACGCCGGGCGAGGACGCATTCCCGGTCGTGTCGATATCAGTGAGCGGCCCGCGATCGTCGAACAGAAGTTGCGGATCGGTGACTGGGAGGTGGACACGATCGTTGGAGCGGGTCAAAGCGGCGCAGTGGTTTCGGCGGTGGACCGCGCCTCGAAGATGACCCGACTGGTACGGCTCGACAGGAAAACGGCCGAAGATGTCGGAGCTGCGCTCAGACGCCGGCTGGAGGCAGATCGGCACCTGGTTCACACGATCACTGCGGACAACGGTAAGGAATTCGCTGGCCACAGCAGCCTGTCCAAGGCGCTTGATGCCAAGTTCTATTTTGCCCGGCCCTACCACTCATGGGAGCGCGGGCTGAATGAACACACCAATGGACTGGTCCGCCAGTATTTGCCGAAAGGCACGGATTTCCGGTCTGTGACCGATGCCGAGGTCCAGGCGGTGGAGGATCTGCTCAACGCACGGCCGCGCAAGGCACTCGGCTTCCGGACGCCGGAGGAGGTGTTCAGAGATGCGCAGGCACCGCCATGACCGCTCTCAAACCTCTGGGAAGCGCACAGCGTGAAATCTCTCTTCGGCACAGTCTGTTCGAAGAGGCGATTGCGCTTGTGGTTTTCACGATAATTATCCCAATGATTACGGCAAATGCATTGATAAAACGCCCAAAGCATTACCTCGGATAATTTGAGATATTATTAATGACTGAATGTTTTTTGCGACGATTCTCGGCTTTGGCTTGCAACCCGGGACAGACGCCCGATTTCGACTGACTGACACCAATATCGGCAGATGGTGGTTATGTTTACCAAACTGTTACAGTGCTTACCATCTGCTACCGCATTATCTTTTCATGCCAGAACTCGAAAAGCGATTTCCAACTATCGGTTAAGTGAGAATGCCCCCCCGGGGATATTTCCGGGAGGCAAGAGTTTGTTTCAATCACATTCAAGACTGCTTGCTGAGTGCCTGAATAAGGGTCCCCAGGTTATGTTCGAACATTTTTTCGTAGCTGGTAGCTGGACCACCACGCTCGGACAGTGCATCTGAGAACAGGCGTCCACCAATCTCGATTCCGGTTTCGCGGGAAATTTGCTCTATCAGAGCCGGGCTGGTGATGTTTTCCACGAACAGCGCGCCAGCGCCAACTTCTTTCAGGTTATCGATAAGATCGGCCAGTTCCTTTGCAGAAGGTTCTGCATCGGTGTCGATTCCCACAGGTGCCAGGAAAGTGAGATCATACGCATTTTCAAGATATCCAAATGCATCATGAGCTGTGACGACGGTGCGCTGATCGGCAGGCAGAACAGCAAGCTTTTCCAAAGCTTCGTCATGAAGCGCCTGAAGACGGGCCTTGTAAGCTTCTGCATTCGCCTTGTATGTATCAGCATGCTTTGGATCGATCGTGGCCATGTTTTCAGCGATATTGGCAACGTAAATCATGCCATTTGTAAGAGCATTCCAGGCATGAGGATCTACTTCGCCATCGACTTTGAGTGGCGTTACACCATCAGTCGCGGTAAAGGTCTGGGCTTTCGTACCGGAATTGTCGATCAGTGTTTGTGACCAGGTCTCAAAGCCAAGACCGTTCACAAAAATGACGTCGGCATTGGCCACCGCTTTCGCGTCGGAGGTGGATGGTGTGTAGACGTGGGCATCGGCATCCGGCCCCACGATGGTTGTAACTTCAGCCAGATCTCCGGTAACCTGTCTCACCATGTCACCTAGGATGGAAAAGCTTGCAACAACCTTGATTTTGTCATGAGCCATTGCCGGCATTGCGGCAAGTGCAAGGCCTGCAACAATAATTGCACTAAAGAGTTTTTTCATTGAGTTTCTCTCCTGATTCTGATTTTGACCGATCGGCGGAATCTGCCGGACGGCGATTGGGGTTCAAACGCCCCAGGGCATGAAATCCCTGCGGCGCAAAAATAAGGCTGAGGAAAAATATCACCCCGGCCACAAGCACTATTGCCGGACCTGACGGTACCTCCGGCAAATAGAATGAGACAATCAGACCAATCCAGCAGCTCATCAGTGCGAAGATAAAGGTCAGAATGAGATAGTTGGTGATTGTTGACACCCAGTAGCGTGCCGCTGTAGCTGGCAAAATCATAAGGCCAACAGCCATCAGCGTGCCCAGCGCCTTGAATGCTCCAAGCAAGTTCAATACCACCAGAAACATAAACCACTGGGTAACAAGCCCTGGTCGGCTGGACTGACTTTCATAAAACACGGGATCAATTGTACTGGTAATCAGTGGCCTCAAGATCAGCGCAAAACTGACCAGGGTGATTGTCGCGGTTGCGCCAATCAGCAACAGGGTTTCGTCATCTATGCCAAGAATCGAACCAAACAGAAAACTCTTCAACGGCAATGCAGAGCCCGCCGCTGACAGGATAAAGATACCCAGCGCCAGTGCAATCAGGTAAAGGGATGCGAGACTTGCATCCTCGCGAATAATCGTCATTCGGGCTAACAGGCTTGTGAGCGCCGCGACAGTTGTTCCGGCAGTCAGACCGCCGACGATCATTGAGGCTACCGACAATCCCGCAACGACAAAGGCGATCACAATTCCCGGCACAATTGCATGAGCCATTGCTTCACCGGCCAGTGACAAGCGACGCAAGACCAGGAATGCCCCCACCAGTGCCACCGAAAAACTCAGCACCATAGTAGCGGTCAGTGCCCTTACCATAAATACATAATCCAGCCACTCAAACATTGCTGGCCTCCGGCTTTGTATACATGGCCTCAATCCACGTCGCCTGACTTTGCGAAAGATATCCCTGGTTTACGAGGTTCTGCGGTGTCAGCGTCTCTTCGGGTTTGCCGAACAGGGCACGACCAGCGCCCAGCAAAAGTGCTGCATTGCAATGCTGTAAGATTGCCGACAAATCATGTAGCACCAGTATTATCGACCGCCCCTCGGCAGCCCAGTCATCGATAAGCGTTAGCAACTCGGCCTCAGTTGTTTGATCGACGGCTGTGAAGGGTTCATCCAGCAGGATTAATTCAGCATCCTGGACCATCGTCCTGGCAAACAGGGCACGCTGCAGCTGACCTGCCGAAAGCTTGTAGAGTGGCATATCTGCTATATACGCTGTGCCTGTGCGTTCCAGGGCAGCATCGATCCGCGCCTGGCATTGTTTGTCAACACGTCCGGCAAGGCCGAGATCTGCCCAGGCGCCCATAGCCGCAAGATCGCGAACGCGAATGGGAAACCGGTTATCGAAATCCGTCTGCTGTCCAAGATAGGCGATCGTTTCCAACCTGCCGCCGGGCCAGTCCAGAATACCGCGTAACGGCTGCAGATTGCCCAGCAAGGTTTTGATCAGGGTCGATTTTCCGGATCCATTGTGGCCAACAACCGCAAATACATCACCACGAGCAATCTCGAAGGTAACGTCTCGAACGATAGGAGTATCCCGGTAACCGAGGGTCAACCCGGCCGTCGAAATCAACGCAGACATTTTTCAAGTCAGACTTAAGTGCTGATTGTCACGACTATTGCACACCACAGCGCCGCGCAGGTTACAGCGACCGCGATCAGGTGAAACAATGTGCTGCCTGAAGTAAGATTGAATTCTGGTCTGTTAGCGACCGGTAGATTTTCCAAAGACATATACAACTCCCGTAGGGACACCCGCCCCATCTATTGGGTTTCGATATGCCTGGCAGGTCTTCTGGCTCGTGGTTATCGGGCTTTTTGTGCTCACCTTCCCAGAGTTGCCTCCAGTGGTGTTTTGACAGCACACCCTACCACACACAGTTGCGGGTACAGCCCCGGACTTACCCCCTGATGGGTACAGCGTACCGGGTTCCCTATTAAGCTTCAGCCTTTGGCGTCTGAGCACCAAGCGATAAACATCTAGCTTTCCCATGCACTTCCAGTCAAGAAAATAATGACCACTGCACAACGGTTTATTTTTTTTGCAGTGTGGAGAAGAGATATGCTGAAGCAGCTGTTCGGTGCTTTCCGTGTAGGCCGCTTCACCAAATTACCACCGGCAAGGCATGACTGTGCACCTGCAGAGGGGCCTCAATCTGACGGAAGGTTGCTGGGCGGACCGTTGTTTTTGAACTGGTATCGACAGACAAGGCAGGTTGTCACCAGATAGGTAAGCTGCTGGTCTGAAACTTTATTTCCGAAATATATTCTCGTATTTTTTCCCGCGGGCAAGTTCATCAATCATCTTGTCGAGATAACGGATTTCGCGCATTACAGGGTCTTTGACTTCCTCCACGCGGACGCCACAGACAACGCCTTTGATCAGGGTTCGGTTTGGATTTTTTGCCGGTGCCCGGGCAAAGAAGGTCTCGACATCGCGCTGATCATCAATCGCTGTTGCAAGCCCATCGGCATCGTACCCAGTGAGCCAGCAGATAATTTCATCCAACTGTGCCTTGGTCTTCCCCTTTTTTTCGGCCTTGTTGAGCAGCAGCGGATAAACACTTGCAAAACTCATTTTGAAAACTTTCGACGACATAGGCCTCTCCTCCGGTCGCAATGAGTTTATCAAACGCCCCAGACACTTCAATCACGGTTTGGTTGCTCCCAATGATTGAACCGGGATTGACATTGGTGGGGAGCTCGGCCTGCGGAAAGGCCCAGGCAAAACAAATTCCTAGACCAGCAACCGTTCTTCAAACGGGTAGCTGGTCAGATTCTCAGCTCCAGTTTCAGTAATTAACACCTGATCCTCGAGTTTTACGCCTTCGTTTCCACCAACAGCGCCTATGTAAGCCTCCACACACAATGTCATACCGGGTTCAAGCACATAGTCGAATGCACCTTCGATGTAGTCCTCCGGATAATAAATGCATGGAAATTCATCGCACATGCCGATACCGTGAAGCATCAATCCATACCGCTGTGCCCTGAACTCTTCAGGCAATCGGTGGCCTGTCTCGGTCAGTTCAGTAAAGCTCACACCTGGCTTCAACAGTTCAAAATTTGTCGTAATATGCTCATAGGCCACGCCGTAAAGGTGCTTTTGCTCATCGGTCGGTTTTCCTTCCCCGCAAACCCATGTCCTGGAGATATCAGCACACATGGAATAGACGCTCACCATATCGGTATCAAATGCTACGAGATCGCCCTCCTGTATCACCCGCGGCCCGCACTCCTGCATCCATGGATTGGTTCGCGGGCCGGAGTTCAGGATCCGTGTCTCGATCCATTCTCCGCCCCTCGCGATATTCTCTTTGTGAAGTACTGACCACAACTCCTGTTCGGCAATGCCCGGAACAAGTGAATTCTCCATTTCGCCAACCGCAACCTCACATGTTGCGATGGCACATCGCATGGCATTGATTTCGTCCGGCCCTTTGATAAGACGGGCATGCTCCATGACTTCCATACCGGGAACTATCGTGATGCCCTGCCCGGTTAAGGCTTCCACGCCTTCAATTTCGATCTTGTTCACGGCAAGACGTCGATTGCCGCTGCCAAACTCCTGAACCACGTCTGCGATTTCTCGCGCAAACTCCCAAGCTTTTTCAGTCGTTTTGTCACCGGTTTCGAAATAGAAGAAGCCCGCCCCACCCTTTCGGATTTCATTTATGTTTGGCAGAAAATCAGCCAGATGGCTTGCCCGGTGTTGTTCCCACAAAATCACATGACCCTCAGCAGAAACAAAACCGGCACGGGAAAAATTATGAGCAGTCCATAACATCATATTGGATGCATCCATTGCGTATCTGATGTTGATCGGATCGAACATCAACGCTCCCGCAAGATCGCGTTTTTGCAGTTCCTCAACAACACGATTTAACCTGTAATCGCGCATTCGCGGGAGATCCGGCGGCGTCAGGCCAAGCGCAGTCCATTCTTCGAACGCAACATCTGAGGGACCGATTTCGACACGGTCATTGTAGAGCGGTGTTCCGTCTGGCTTGATTCCAGGCGTTATTTTCGGTTTGGCATTTGAGAAGCGGCTCATTACATCACCTGATTTCCGGGTTTATCTCTGTTTTTCTCTGCGCCACATAAGCATCGAGGTGTTCGATTGTTGCGATATCCATTGCAGGTGTCTGGAACCCGTCCAACAATGATTTTGCCCTGCGCCTGCAACGTTCTGCCATGTCATAGCAACCTGCAGCTTTCCATTGCTCGTAACTGGAAAAGTCCATTTCCTGTGGCATTGCGAAAGCCTGCCTGAAATGCTCGATTGTAAATTCGTCTCCAAGATAATGCCCGCCGGGACCAATACGACGAACAGCTTCAAGCGCCTCGTCGAATCGATCAAAAGAAACCCCGTTTTGATATCGCGCCATCAACTTGTTCTGTTCGTCGTCGGCGACAAACTTTGCATAGCAAATCGCCAGACCTCCTTCGTCCCAACCACCTGCATGCAACATCAGATTTGCACCGGCGTTAATGCCGGTCATCATCGTGGTTGCGCCTTCAAAACCCGATTGTGCATCGAAGCATTTTGATGACGCATGGTTTGCGGAAGTCCGCCATGGAATATTGTATTTTCGCGCAAGCTGGCCAATGACAGTCGTTATCAATGCCACTTCGGGCGTTCCCGCCATAGGCGCACCCGACTGCATTGAAATGGACACTGTATACTGTCCATAAACCACGGGAGCACCTGATTTGTAGAGCTGGGTGTGTCCGTCGTCATGGGTTTCTGGACAGACCGCAGCTTGAGCTAAGCGAGTATCTGGCTCATTTGTTTGTCGATGTTAAGCGACCTGCTTGCGGTATTGCAAGCGCCGTTCGTTGATAGTCTTTTGCTTGATCCTTTCTCGTTGTTGCAGGATTTGGTCGCCACGTCCGAAGTAGACGTCGGCGGGTGTCAGGTTCTTCAGGCTTTCGTGGTATCGCCTGTGATTGTAGTGGCTAATGAACCTACCGATCTGGCCTTTCAGATCGCCGGGCAGGAAGTAGTTTTCCAGCAGGATGCGGTTCTTCAAGGTTTGATGCCATCTCTCGATCTTGCCTTGTGTCTGGGGATGGTATGGTGCGCCACGAACATGATCCATGCCGTTGTCATCGAGCCATTCAGCCAGTTCGGTGGCGATATAGCTGGAGCCATTGTCTGACAGCAGTCTTGGTCGATGATGGACATTGATCTGATCACAGCCAGAGGCCTGCAGCGCGAGTTCCAGAGTGTCAGTAACATCGCTGGCCTTCATAGTCGTACACAACTTCCATGCGATCACATAGCGGCTGTAATCATCGAGAATGGTGGATAGGTAGAACCAGCCCCAACCAATAACCTTGAGATAGGTGAAGTCCGTCTGCCACAGCTGATTGGGCGCAGTTGTTTTGTCACGGAATTCGTTCGCAGCCTTGATAACCACAAAGGCAGGACTGGTAATCAGGTCATGGGCCTTGAGAAGCCGGTAAACACTGGCCTCGGACACGAAGTAGCGCTTGGTGTCGGTGAACCTGACAGCCAGTTCCCTTGGAGATAGTTCTGGCTCCTCCAATGCCAGATCGACGATCTGTTCACGCACATCGTCAGGAATACGGTTCCAAACCCGTGCGGGCATGGGAGCCTTGTCTTCCAAGGCATCCACGCCACCAGTCTGGTATCTGTCATACCAGGTATAAAAGGTTGAGCGTGGAACACCCAGTCGATCCAGTGTCTGCTTGGCTGGAAGATGCGATTGTTCTACCAAGCGGATGATCTCAAGCTTCTCGGATGCAGGATACCTCATTCGTCGTCTCCCCCATCGCCTGTCATGCTTTTTTTGAGCAATCGAAGTTCCAGAGCCTGTTCTGCTACGACCTCCTTCAGATCCCGGGCTTCCTTGCGAAGTCCCTTCACCTCATCGGTATTGGCCTCACGCATCGTATCGCCAGCCAGCCTCTTCTTTCCGGCTTCCATAAATTCCTTGGACCAAGAGTAATACTGGCTCTGGGCAATTCCTTCCTGACGACACAGCTCGGCAATGCTGTCTTCACCACGAAGGCCGGAAAGCACAATCCTGATCTTTTCTTCCGAAGAAAACCGACGTCGCGTCTGTCGTTTGATGTCTTTTACAACACGATCAGCATCGTCGGTCATTCGTTCGTTCTTTCGTCTCATCATTTGCTCCTTGATAGCAATGATGAGCCAAAATCACTCCCTTACGCAATCAACCCAATCTGTCCATTAGGCGCTGACCGGGTACACTTTGAGTGTGGCGAGCGACTCGGCCTTTAAAACATCTGAGTCGTAGTCGAAATAGAGACCGTACAATACCGCTCTACCAGACTCTTCAAGGGCGCTGGAGATCTGGCTGTGATTTGACGCCTTCAAATCCGTTGCACATTTTGGCTCCCGATTGTCGGTGATTTTCGGGCCATGCCAGGTTCCTTTCAATTGGCCATTTTCGTACCAGAATCCATTGAAATAGGAGCCATTTTCGGTAACGGCCAGCACTGCTTTGCCAATCTGAAGACCGGTTTCTCGCCATTCGATACTCAAAAACTCGCCCGTGAGAGAACCGTCGAATTTTCCCTCATCATGATCATAACAACCGGACAACTTTCCATCTTTAATCTGCAGATAAAACATATCCCAATTGGTGTCGTAGGCACCTGAGGTCGCGCGCGAAATCAATGCGTCGTCTGATGATGGGCTGCCAAACGCCCGAAATTCCATTAGCTCTGTATATTCGGGGTGACCGCCATTGTTCAGTATCACCATTTTTATCCATCTACCAGGTACTGCGTCTACCAAAGAGATCTTCGTCAAACCGCCTGGCTTCAGCCTTCCACTTGCTGCCTCAATATAAGGCCCATCCGGTGAATCGATCGAAACAAGTACCTGCACCTGAGCGGCGGATATGCCTGGATATTTGGCTTCGTCGGAATCGCGATTGTCGAATTCAAATGCCGTCAATTGATAAAGACGAGACAATTCGAAAGTAAATTCATGCGGCAGTGGAGCCAATTTTTTACTCGACCACCCGAGTTTTGTCTTGCCGTCAATAAGTCCCAGCGCAACCCACTCTGGCCGATCACGTGTTCCGAATTCGCTGGAGTAACTGAGCAACACCGCACCTTGTTCGAAAGCCACTGCGTTTATGACGCCGCCGCTGTCTTGTGTCTGGTGCGAATCGCTCCCAAATGCAGAGCCATATGGCAATACCATTGCCAGACAAAAGCTTATCAATAGTGAAGACTTCCAGCCCATTTTTCTTGCCTCGTTTGCTTCCTAGTGTCCCAATCAATTCCGGGTTCGCACCTTACCAGACAATTTCGTATCGATAAACACGACAGAACCCGTCCAGTCGGATAACAGAGGTCACTCGCTGGCAAACTGAAGTTCATCTTCGGGCTCAGAGCAACCATTCTGACACCTGCAACCAATTCGATTTTATGTGACTGCCGGGCGGACAAAATGACATTCTGCACTATTGGTGCAACCGACGGCGCCGGAATTTCACACTGGGTGTAATTTCAATCCCTGCGATTTTTCAAAGCTGCTTGGACTGCTCCAATGGTCTCCTGCACGGATCTCGGAACCAGCGTCCCATAGGTGTGAACAGCGTAGATGGGTGTTGGTTCAGGCAATAGAGCGTGTTCGCATCACGTGAATTCACAGCCGACTGCCCTGAAGAAATTCCGGCACTCCATTGGCGTGAACATATGGCAGACCTCTCCGATTGCCTTCCAGACATCATCGAAGGTTCTGGCGCCTGCCTTCCTCAGATGAGCCTTGAGCTTCGAAAAGGCCATTTCAATGGCATTGAGATCTGGGGAATATTTCGGCAGGAACAAAAACCATGCGCCGATATCTCGCAAGATCTGCTCGGCTTTTTCGCTCTTGTGAGCGGCTAGGTGGTCAAGGATTACGACATCTCTCTTTTCCAGTTCTGGCGCCAACTGTGTCTCAACATAAATCTCAAAGATTTCTTTGGTCATGGCCCGGTCAATAACCCAGGGCGCAACCAGTCCATGACTGCGCAGGCCTGCGATAAGTGTCTGCTTCTTCCAGTGGCCATGAGGGACAAAATCTATGAGGCGCTCTCCTGTTGGGGCCCATCCAGTTTGCTTGGCCATTTTGGTGTTTGTGGACGTCTCATCAATGAAGACAAGTTTTTCAATCGACCGATTCAAAAACGGAACACGCCTTGTCTTCCAGAGTTCGCGGTCTTTTTTCACGTCGATGCGGTGTTGCTCCTTGGCATAAATAGTCTTTTTTTATGCGACAACCCGAAACTGCGCACAACATGCCAGACAGGCGAATGATGGACATTGAGGTTGAATTTTTCGTTCAGCTCCGCACAAAGCTTACGGATTGTAATGTCCTTTTGTTCATCAACCCGTTTTCGAAGCCAGTCTTTATAGGGTGAAAGCTTGCCATGGCCTGTTTTTCCCGGGTTATGTTTTGGAGCAAGCGAACCAGTTTCACGTTTCAACTTCACCATATCATTCACAAATTTGACGGAGACTTTGAAATGGGCAGCCGTTCCACGATGAGTGTGGCCTTCTTCTACATGAGCTACAACACGTTTACGCAATTCAATCGGATGGGGCTTGGGCATTGAAAATCCTTGGCTTCGAACCGAATCAGGTCACCCCAATCAGAATCATATTCGCGCACGGAAAGAAACTGAATCTACTCGACACAAACACGCTCTAGTTGGTCAGCGCGGGTTCGGTCCCCAGCAAGCCGTCCGGAACCGGGATTTGGGTATCTGTGTAATCAGCGTTCAACGTAAGAACCGGTCCTTCTTTCAGCCAGAGTCTGCCGGTGATGATGGCTGTGTAGGCTGACGCATCCGCCACTGGCGCATTCGCATCGACCAACAAGATGCTGTTTGGCAGGTAAATTGTGCCAAGCAGATTTCGGGCATCATTGCTGGAAATCTTGTGCACACGAACATCTTCGGGAATATTTTCCAGATCAAACGGATCAAAACTGAAACTGTGTTTTATGTCCCGATCTTCAAAAAACAGAAGCCCCGCGGTTGGACCGGATTCTGCCGCTACCAGATCAATAGATGTGTCCGGTTCAAATTCGAAGGTTGATCCCTTGCCGGTCAAAAAGAATGTTACTCCCTCGCCCAACAATTCTGCATCGTCTTTGACTACAAGAGGGCCGTCCTTGATGATGTATATTCCTGGAGCCAATTTGGCCTCTGCACTTCCTGAGATTTTCAGGCCGCCGCAATAAACGCCGCGTTTCAACTTTTCATCACTGGAAACAGTCAGATTGTTGTAGTCACAACTTCCAACCCTGGGCTTTTCCCTATCCGCCAGCGGGTCATCAATCTTCGGGCAGCCGGTAATCGGCTTCGGCTCAAAATTTGC
The DNA here is from genome assembly GCA_965198665.1 of Rhizobiaceae bacterium. Taxonomy (GTDB): domain Bacteria; phylum Pseudomonadota; class Alphaproteobacteria; order Rhizobiales; family Rhizobiaceae; genus JAALLB01. Next base: position 86,748 of record CBDAPT010000010.1, read on the forward strand.
ACTGGAGCCTCTACCAAGCTCTAACACGCCGCCTGCTGAGCAAATGGTGCTAGCAGACAAAGACGAAGCGTTGTCCGCACGCAAACCGAAGCGGTGATCTGAATTGCTGAAAACTGCACAGCCATCTGCCTCGATAACAGCGTTCTCGGCAAGATGTATGCTAGACTTCGGTGCTCGAAGGCCCCGTTGCGGCTGCATCAGTCCTATAATACAGGTCAGGGACTCGCCAGCCAGATTGGCAGTGGCCGAAACCTTGATGGGAGTCACTTTGTAATCGAATACGTGTGCCAAAAACGGCGCCCATTCATAAGAGAGATTTACCTCAACCTCGCGGTCTTCCTTTGATGGCTTAACGTCAACATCAAATATTCCCCGCTCTGATGACAATTCATTGGTAAACTTGAACGCGCTCTCAGCATGCGATATTCTGACTTGTTTCACCAATTCCTCGGTTGTCCCAGACAATCCGAGTTCCTTCACGCTTGCCAGAGCCGCGACGTCTGCAGCCTGCTGAAGGGCCGCGCGCTGATTGTAAAAAATTGTATAGTCAACCGCGACCGCCCCAGAACCCAAAATAACCGGTGCAATCAGAGAAGCGGTTACAATAATGTTTCCCCGAACACTTTTAGTGAAACTGCGAGTGAGTTTCCTAAGTGATTTCTGTACCTTTGCCAATTGCCACCTCAGCTTGGGATTCATGGTTAACCTGATCAGATTACCATTAAAAGGTTTCACAGAGCTTGTGGGTTCTGGTTAACAAATGCTTAGCCAATGGGCGATGGGCGATGGCGGAAATGTCAGATACGTATTGTGCCGAATCCGGGCAATTTCAATCCGAGTTTGAGAATGTCAATACCGGCAACCAGCCCCAGGAAGTGAAGCTCGAATCCGCTTCGTTTCCCGATGGCAAAACCCAAATAACCATCATAGGTCACTTGTAGATTGCTCCAATCCGGATCCAGATTGACATACCTGCCGCCAGAAAGATAATCGCGACCAATGGCGTTGGCGGGCAAGACCAGATCTAACTCTGACACCTGATTTAGAACATGCGCTATGAAGCTGTTAGAGTTTGGGCCCGGCCAAATCAGATAGTTGCCACGGGTTGCATGCGGATAACTGTCAACCGCACGCTCAATTTCAGGGATCAGTTTGGCTGCTTTTCTTCCGTGCACGGATTTGACGATCTGGGGAGGATTTGAATACCAGTTGGCATCTGCGGCATACGCGTTCATACGTATCGGGGTTCCCCAGCCGACTTTGTCATAACGGTTGTAGTTGGAGTCACCTTTCCGTTTGGTAACAATCCAGCTGTGAACGGAAAAAGCCCCCTTCCAGCGCCTGGTCCGGGCAGCCATTACATAGACGGCTGCCTCGGGATCTGCATCAGGTGAAGGCAGGATACCTGCGGTATTCCAGTTTGCGGAATGCCAGTTTTCCGGTTTGCCGGCGTCAACCTGCCAAACCAGAAACGACAAAGCCGCCGGAAGAATGAATACCAGAACCAGGAACAATATAAGCCGACGAACAAAACGCATAAGAAAATTCATACCCCATTGTAGTAGATATCTTGCATCTTCTGCATTCAAATTTGGGCGATCTGCCGACAATAGAGCGTGTTCGCATCACGTGAATTCACAGCCGACTGCCCTGAAGAAATTCCGGCACTCCATTGGCGTGAACATATGGCAGACCTCTCCGATTGCCTTCCAGACATCATCGAAGGTTCTGGCGCCTGCCTTCCTCAGATGAGCCTTGAGCTTCGAAAAGGCCATTTCAATGGCATTGAGATCTGGGGAATATTTCGGCAGGAACAAAAACCATGCGCCGATATCTCGCAAGATCTGCTCGGCTTTTTCGCTCTTGTGAGCGGCTAGGTGGTCAAGGATTACGACATCTCTCTTTTCCAGTTCTGGCGCCAACTGTGTCTCAACATAAATCTCAAAGATTTCTTTGGTCATGGCCCGGTCAATAACCCAGGGCGCAACCAGTCCATGACTGCGCAGGCCTGCGATAAGTGTCTGCTTCTTCCAGTGGCCATGAGGGACAAAATCTATGAGGCGCTCTCCTGTTGGGGCCCATCCAGTTTGCTTGGCCATTTTGGTGTTTGTGGACGTCTCATCAATGAAGACAAGTTTTTCAATCGACCGATTCAAAAACGGAACACGCCTTGTCTTCCAGAGTTCGCGGTCTTTTTTCACGTCGATGCGGTGTTGCTCCTTGGCATAAATAGTCTTTTTTTATGCGACAACCCGAAACTGCGCACAACATGCCAGACAGGCGAATGATGGACATTGAGGTTGAATTTTTCGTTCAGCTCCGCACAAAGCTTACGGATTGTAATGTCCTTTTGTTCATCAACCCGTTTTCGAAGCCAGTCTTTATAGGGTGAAAGCTTGCCATGGCCTGTTTTTCCCGGGTTATGTTTTGGAGCAAGCGAGCCAGTTTCACGTTTCAACTTCACCATATCATTCACAAATTTGACGGAGACTTTGAAATGGGCAGCCGTTCCACGATGAGTGTGGCCTTCTTCTACATGAGCTACAACACGTTTACGCAATTCAATCGGATGGGGCTTGGGCATTGAAAATCCTTGGCTTCGAACCGAATCAGGTCACCCCAATCAGAATCATATTCGCGCACGGAAAGAAACTGAATCTACTCGACACAAACACGCTCTAATGTGCAGGGAATTTGCAGATTTGACTTGAAGGGCCAAAAATTTGATGACAACCTTCTGCCAGCACAGGAAACTACGGAGGTGCAGATAATGTCGGTCGAACCCCTTCACCAGGACAAGTTGTCAAATATTCCTTATTATGAACAACGGGTGGATCTCGCTGCTGCATTTCGATGGACTGTTCGCTTCAACATGCATGAAGCAGTTGCGAACCACTTTTCACTGTCGGTCAATGATGACGGCACCCAGTTTCTGATCAATCCCAATCAACGTCACTTTTCGCTGATCAAGGCATCTGACATTCTCCTGCTGGATGCCAACGACCCTGACACCATGGACCGGCCGGATGCACCGGATGAAACTGCCTGGGGCTTGCACGGGGCTATTCATCGCAATTGCCCACATGCACGTTGTGCGCTTCACGTTCATTCTGTGCATGCCAGCGTACTGGCGAGCCTGTCTGATTCTGTAATCAAGCCCATAGACCAGAACACCGCTATTTTTCACAACCGTCATGTGGTTGACGAAAATTATGGCGGCCTTGCCTTCGAAGAAGAGGGCGAGCGTTGCTCGCAACTGTTCGCTGATCCGAAAATGAAGGTAATGGTAATGGGCAATCACGGAGTGATGGTAATCGGAGATTCCGTTGGCGAAGCTTTTGACAGGTTGTATTATTTTGAGCGTGCGGCCGAAACCTATATCAAAGCCTTGTGGACAGGCCAGCCGCTACGCGTCTTGTCGGAGGAAATTGCCGAGAAAACAGCAAGCGAGATTGAGGAATACGGGGACCAGGCTAATCGGCACTTCGAGGATCTAAAGGAAATTCTCGACAGAGATGAACCGGAATACCGACACTGACGTTTCAGTGCACTATTCGAAGTAAACCCGATGCGCAACATCATCTCCGTTTGAGATCGTCAGCTGTTTGAATCCGGCCAAGCGGAGCAGATCGAACACATTCAGGTTCTCAACGTGTCCCAGTTTTGCAAACAAGGGAGATGTTCTGGCATCGGCTGTCATGGAAGCCAACAATCCCTGCAACCGGTAGAGAGTATCGTATCGCCCGTCCTCGGTGGCCAAAATGATCAGTTTTTCTGCATCACTGCCTTTTGCAAACATGTGGTATGCAGGTGCGTATGGACGTTTTTTTGCAATTGGTCGAGCTGGGTGACGAACCCGACCCTGGACAATCTACTGACACCCGGCAAAACAGGCAGCGGCGCCTGATAAGTTTCTTCAGACTGTGGTTCAGGATAATAGTATCCGGCGTGACGATCACCAGCGTGCCCCGGTCCGGTGAACGACAGCATCGCTGCCAGACCAAGCAGAATTCCACTTGCCAAACTGACGGTCGTGTAATTTCTGAACATACTTTCATTGTATTCACGCATGACCCGGCTCCCTTTCGAGGAAAAACAACTCTGGAATAATCAATGTGAAGAGTAAGTGGCTGCAGTGCAAGGGCAATGAATTCACAATTGCGTCTTCCAGCAGGCTGACCCGTTGATGATTGATTGATTTCTCGTTCAATTGACATAGCTCCCGCGTCCCCTCACCTTTGTGTGAAAGGAGCGAATCAGATGTGGGAACTTCTTGGAGTTTTGGTAATCCTGGCCTCGTTGGCTATCCCAATCCTTGCAATCGTAGCGTTTGTCCGCACATCCAGGCTGACAAAACGCTTGACGGAGCTGGAAGTTGCGCTGTCTCGCGCTTTGAAAGACTTGAATGAATCCTCCATTAGAAGGGCTGCCTCTGAACCTGACAAAGGCACAATCGCGGCCGAACGAACACCGGACGACAAGGTTACAGAAGACGCACTAGAGGAAAACGCACCGGCTGAAGATCCCCCCGATGAACCTGCCGCGCAAGAAGCAGAACCGTTCTCTCCGCCTACAGATGAGAAAGAAACCGGCGACGAAGATGCCGATCAGCCTGCCATCGCAGCAAGCACCAGCCCGTGGCCAGTGAACAAAAAACAATCAACCTCGTTTGATTTTGAATCTCTCGTGGGCGGCCGATGGGCAGTATTGCTTGGCGGGTTTGCGCTGGCATTGGGGATCATATTTCTCGTCAAATATTCGATTGAAGAGGTGCTGTTGGGACCGGGGCCCAGAGTTTTGCTGGGCGCATTGTTTTCGGTATTGCTGCTGGCTGCTGGTGAATGGCTGCGCCGAAGTGACCGCGAGTTTGACTTGCCCGTCTATGCGAAAGCAGATGTGCCCGGGATATTGACCGGCGCAGGTGTAATCGGAGGATTTGCAACCCTTTATGCAGCTCATGCTCTTTACGGATTCATTGGTCCGGGTCTGGCATTTGTCGCCATGACAATCATAGGCATCGCTGCCCTGTTACTGTCTTCGGTTCATGGCCCAAAGCTAGCGGCAATCGGTATTCTGGGAGCCTACGCAACGCCATTGCTTGTTTCTTCCAGCGAACCCAATCCGATAGCGCTCACCATACATGTGCTGATAGTAACCGCCGTTGTCACGGCTGTAGCACATATCCGCGACTGGCTCTGGCTGGCAATAGCCGGAATCGTTGCTTCTTGCGGATGGATAGTCCTAGCAGGACTGATCAGCGGACCAGCGGCAGGGATTGCCGGGTTGGCATTACTCGTTGGCACGGCCGTCATTTTCGCCAGCCTGTTTTACCTGCGTGAACCTGAGGATATTTCAGATCGGAAACCGGAATGGGTAGCCCTTCTGGCCTTTGGCCTGCTTACGTTTTCCTTTGCAGTACAGCTTGTCGCCAATTCCGCACTTCCCGTTACAATTGCAAGCCTCGCACTGTCTGCTGTAATTTGCGGCCTGGCGGCCTACAGAACATCAACCGCACCCATAGCCATATGCAGTGCGATTGCCACCCTGCTTGCCCTTTCGGCGACTGCACTACCATTCGACATTGCAGAAGGCCTGGTCCAGACACCCGATCTGGCAAAAGGTCTCGTTCCACCGGATATTGCCCAATTTGTGATGACATCACTGATCCTGACCGTGCCCGTCGCGTTACTGCTGTTGTGGGGAACGCGCCGGGCAGCCCTCGATGCACCGGTAAGCGCTGCCTGGCTTGCCTCAGCACTAAACGTGATCGCATTCCTGGGGTTGGTCATTGCCTATCTGCGGATCGCTCCATTTGAAACCAAGCCCTTGATCGGGGCAATTGCCCTTGTAACAGCAGCCCCTACTGGCAGTTGCGGCAGAATTCTTCATTCGCCTGGCTCCAGAAGACAACAGGCACCCGGTTCCTGCTGCCTTTGCTGTCGGGGCCATTTCCAGCACCTGCTTTGCCATCTCCGTTTCGCTAGAAACCGACTGGTTCCCGCTCGCCTTCGGATTGACGGCTCTGGGCATCGCTGCAGTCTATCTCAGGCGTCCGGTTTCCACCCTGCCCTGGCTGGCCCTTGTTGCCGGTGGCATCTGCGGATTAACGCTTTATGTGAACATGCCGTTTGAATTGCCCCAGGTCTCTAAGACCCTCATCATAAACGGGCTACTATTATTGCTGGCGCTTCCTGCCCTTGCGCTTGTCGCGGGCGATGAATTGCTTCGACGTGCAAACCCCGGTGCACCGGACTTGACGCATATCGGTCTCACCGCCGGTGGCCTTGCCATAGCAGGTTTGTTTGCTGGTGTGGAAATCACTCATATCATCAATGGTGGCGACCTGGCCGGCTCACGCCAGTCACTCGCGGAGACTGCGGGACATACGCTGGCTGCTATGGGTTTTGCCATAGGGTTGCAGCGTATAGGTCAACGGAACGGCGCAGCAATCTATGATCACGCTTCTCAGATTGCAGGTGTTATCAGCGTGCTCATTGCAGGCTTCGGACTGTTGGTCATATTCAATCCTGCATTTGATGGAAGTCCGGTCGGAAGCGGGATTATCCTGAACCTGTTATTGCCCGGTTACCTGATGACCGGATTAGCCGCAGCAGCTGTTGCGTTGATGGCACGCCCGGTGCGGGAACGCTGGTACACCCTGATGTATGCTGCACTTTCCGGACTGCTGTTGTTCACCTATTTCTCGCTAATGTTGCGCAAAGGATTTCAGGGGCAGGTACTCGACCTTGCCCGGTGGACCAGCGACCTTGAGTTCTGGCTTTATTCGCCATTATGGCTGGTCATGGGCGCCGTTCTGCTGGCGATCGGCCTTCGCCTCAAGTCACTGCCCATCAGGGTCGCCTCGGGGCTTTTGATAGCGCTTACCGTGGTGAAGGTATTCCTGCTCGATATGTCGGAACTCACCGGTATTCTGAGAGCTTTCTCCTTCATCGGACTGGGACTTTCGCTCATTGTTATCGGGCGATTCTACCAGCGCATATTGACCCGTCAGACGAATAGACAGGACAATGCAGAACAAGGTACAGGTGAAGAACAGCAGGATTAGGAAGCAGCAGCCTGTGCAAACGCCATCATGCTTTCAAAGCGAAAATCGGTCTGTGGTCGTTCCGCAACTTTCGCGGTAGCTCCCCAATCCTCGTTGCCAGCAAGGTTCTGACGGTCAATCCAGCAAGTGGCAAGCCCTGCATTGGTTGCCGGAACATGATCGTGAAACAGGCTTTGGGCCACGTGAAGCACCGAATGCCTATCCAGCTCTAATTCCGATTGCACATGCGTGAGCATATAGTCAAAGTTTCCGGGGTTCGGTTTGTATGCACCAATGTCCTGAGCTGTGTAAATCGCGTCAAACCCGACTCCGAGCTTGCGGTTGGAAGCTGCAAATCCGTCGCGATTCACATTCGACAATATCACCAGCTTGAAGCGCTTTTTGAGGATGCGAAGTGCATCCGCCGTATCTGGAAAGGCAGGCCAGAACTTCACCGAATTTCCAAAATCGGAATCCAGTTCAGCAGTTGAAACCAGGTCAAACCGTGCTGCAAGCTTTTCGTGCACAATACGCAAAATATCTGGATAAAGCATGGCAGGTGTCTCGGCCTGCTGAGCACTTTCAGTTTCCGCGAATGCCTGAAGCGTATCCTGTCTGGAAAGTTCAAACCCGTTTGTCATAAAGAGGGGCTGGAGGGCGTCCCAGATGCCGCTTTCCCAATCGATCAGTGTGCCGTAACAGTCAAACGTCAATACGTCGAAGTCCCCGATCGCTTTTACCATTCAGTGAGTATCCCCGCCATCATTCAGTTTACCCCATATCCACAGGATAACCGGGTTTAACACACTCAGCGCAAAGAACATCAGCACAAGGCTTGCAAAATAGCTGAAGTCGGAAAATTCTGTCCGTCGCAGCCAGCGGGGTGTTTCGTTCCAAACGTACCAGGCCCCAAAACAGACCAATCCGGTTACCGCGAGGCTGAATCCCAGACGAGCAATCGAGCGGCGCATAAAGGCGCCCAAGAGAAACGCGATTGAAAAAACCGCAAATGCTATGTCTGTTACGCTGTTATTTTCGGGCACGTATTCCAGAATATCCGGCCGACATAACCAGTAGAGCAGACAGAACATCGCAGTTACCAGCACGGCAACAACAAATCGCATCGCCGGTTTATCCATATCAACCGTACTCATGGCAGAACCCTTACGGTAGACAGGTCCATCTTAAATATGTTCAAGTCATCGAGGCGTTCCACCTCACCCTCTGCTTCAACATAGAGGGCAACAAGGTCATTCATCTCCTGGCCCAACGGTTTTCCATCCTTGTCGGCCAGAAGAAAATAGTTGCTTCCTTCAACTTTCCCGGAACTCACGAAAACAGCAGGAATACCGTCAGCCAGACATAAGTTAGCGCAGGCCTTGTGTGCCAGCCCAGTGCCTGGACGCATTGCTCCGGCATAACATTTGCCGTCACAAATTTCCCCTGCCAGACGCCATTTGCCCAATTTGACCGGCTGTGAAGGTACGAAATCCGGCGGGATTTCCTGCTCCGCCATTTCAATTCCCTGTCGACCCGCGACCTGAAGCATCGTGATATCCCCGCGCTTCATGAATATGCCCCAGGCGAAGACTGCTTCCCCATCCAGGCCTTTTGCATTTTTGAAAGCCCCGCGTTTTCCCCTGCCTGACATCATCAGGGTCTTGGCAGGTTGGTCTGCAGTTGGCGGCAACCGCAAAACCGGATAGGGACGAAACTCCAATATACCAACCAGGTTCTGCCTACCGAGATCGCCCCGAAAACGACCATCGCCGGGATCTCCCGAAGAAGAAGACAACAGCAGGGACAAGGTTACAAAAGCTGCGATGAACAGTGCAAAAACCGGAAAAATGAGTTGAGCAATTCCCTTGGGAACCTTGCTGCCATAGCCAACAAAAAACGGACGTGGAGAACCTGGTTTAGACAAGGGCGCCTCCAATTGGTGTCGGTTCCACATAGGTTCCAGGAGGGAGCGGGCGAGGATCAACAAAAACCGTATTTCCCTCCAGCTTCAGCCGGTAGGTGGAAATCTTTTCCTCAAACGGTGGCGGAGAACGCCCGTCTTCTGGGTTGTACTGAAAGCCATGCCAGGGGCACGTAATACATCCTGCCACAATCTTGCCCTCGCCCAGGGGGCCGTTCTGGTGGGCACAGACGTTGTGAACCGCTGAAAGTGTGTCGCCATTTCTGAATATCGCCACACGTTCTTCGTCGGGGAGCGAGACTATGATCGCTCGCTTGTCGTCAATATCAGAAACCGTGCCGGCTTCCAGCCACGGGGTTTCATCAACCGTATTTGCTTCCCGAGCTATCTCTGCCTCTGCTCGCCTGTCCTTCATAGCAGCGATGAAATGCAAGGCTGAAACGGTGAACACACAAACCGCAAACACTACCGTGAAAATTGGATCACGCTGTGTCTGCAACGGTCCGAGCGCGATGTGTAGAACCACCGCTGCATAGCCGAAGTAAATTCCCATATGCAACTTCTTCCAGATTGGCGGGCTGAGAAAACTCAGCCAAAAATCATGGCTTGTAACCGCCAGAACAAGAAGCGTGACAAACGCAAAAATGCCAAAAATCTCAAATGGAAATCCCAGTATCTGACCATAGCTGGTGTTGCTGCTGAACAATGCGACGTAGGAATCGGTCGGGCTGAAGGCAAAGTACCAGCGCATGACATAGTTGGCGTGAACCGCCGCCACACAGGCTGTCAGCACTCCAAAGTGCCGCCGGTTGTAAAGCAGCGGCATAAATTTTTCGTTGAGCCGCGCTAGCGGTCCAATACACAGAATTACGCTCAACATCAAAAATGCACAGGAACCAAAAGCCCGCATTCTCATAATCGGGCGTTCCACGGGCAGGCTTGATGAGGTGGACGCCCCCTCATACCGGCAAATGAATTGTCGTAAGGTGGTTGTTGATGAATGAACCACAAATAACGAAGGAGCGTCCTTATGAAAGTTACCACGATCGGGCTTGATCTTGCCAAAAGTGTCTTCCAGGTTCACGGTGTTGACGATGATGGCAGTGTTATCGTGATCAAAAGGTTGCGGCGAAAACAGTTGAAAGGCTTTTTCTCGAAACTGCCAGCTTGCCTTGTCGGCATGGAGGCTTGTGCCACTGCCCATTATTGGGCTCGCACCCTGGCAGCCTTTGGTCATGAGGTCAGACTGATGCCTCCTGCCTACGTCAAGGCCTACGTAAAGCGGGGCAAGAATGACGCTGCCGATGCTGAAGCGATTTGCGAGGCTGTCAGGCGGCCCACCATGCGTTTCGTGCCTGTCAAAACACCTGAGCAGCAAAGTATCCTGATGATACACCGAACCCGTTCCCTGATTGTGCGGCAACGCACCATGGCAGCCAATGCACTGCGTGCTCATTGTGCAGAGTTCGGTCTTGTCACCACCCCCGGCGTCAGGAACATCGTCAAGCTGGCTCATTCCATCTTCAACGAAAACGACGAGAAGCATGTCCTGCCGGCTATTGCACAAGTCGCGCTGGCAACGCTTGCCCGTCGCTTGCTCGAACTGGAGGAAGAATTGCAGGCTCTTGAGAAGGTCCTGCGTGACTGGCACCGGCAAAATGAAGCCAGCAGGCGCCTGGCAGCCATTCCGGGTATTGGTGTGATCACAGCCACTGCACTGATGGCAACCGTCAGCGATCCGGGACAATTCAAAAGCGGACGGCAGTTCGCCGCATGGCTTGGCCTGGTCCCCAAACAGCATTCAAGCGGTGACAAAGTAAGGCTCGCTGGCATATCAAAGCAGGGAGACCGGTATATTCGCCGCCTGCTTGTCATTGGTGCGACAGCTGTTATTCGCCACAATCGAAACAAGAAGAGCCCGACCGCGGTCTGGATCAATGGTCTGCTGGAAAAGAAACCTGTGAGACTGGTCTCTGTCGCATTGGCCAACAAGACCGCTCGCATCGCCTGGGTTCTTATGACCAGAGGACAGCGCTATAACCCCTTGCGAATCAGCGCCGCTTGAAGGCAAGGCACAGAAATTGGTAATGGCAGAAAGTGATGTGACATGATCAGCCAAAAACGAGGTTACACCGTGTGATTCAATGCGCCCCATGAGCGCGTCATCTTGATCAGGAACCTCGTTTGCGGATTTCCATCAGGGCCAGCGATCTATCAAATATCGCATCAACAGGCCGGACATATGAAAGCAACCGATCAAAACATCAAAAAATGTCTTGCCAATCCGGGGCGTCCACATATGAATCCTGAAAGTTCACCCCAACCCGGACATAGAGGTAAAGATACGCCGCCACTGCAATCAGAAGAACCGCATCATACATGTATTTGTTGCGGTTCCAGATGACCGGTTTGTAGTCAACTGTACCCGGTCAGCGCCTAATGGACAGATTGGGTTGATTGCGTAAGGGAGTGATTTTGGCTCATCATTGCTATCAAGGAGCAAATGATGAGACGAAAGAACGAACGAATGACCGACGATGCTGATCGTGTTGTAAAAGACATCAAACGACAGACGCGACGTCGGTTTTCTTCGGAAGAAAAGATCAGGATTGTGCTTTCCGGCCTTCGTGGTGAAGACAGCATTGCCGAGCTGTGTCGTCAGGAAGGAATTGCCCAGAGCCAGTATTACTCTTGGTCCAAGGAATTTATGGAAGCCGGAAAGAAGAGGCTGGCTGGCGATACGATGCGTGAGGCCAATACCGATGAGGTGAAGGGACTTCGCAAGGAAGCCCGGGATCTGAAGGAGGTCGTAGCAGAACAGGCTCTGGAACTTCGATTGCTCAAAAAAAGCATGACAGGCGATGGGGGAGACGACGAATGAGGTATCCTGCATCCGAGAAGCTTGAGATCATCCGCTTGGTAGAACAATCGCATCTTCCAGCCAAGCAGACACTGGATCGACTGGGTGTTCCACGCTCAACCTTTTATACCTGGTATGACAGATACCAGACTGGTGGCGTGGATGCCTTGGAAGACAAGGCTCCCATGCCCGCACGGGTTTGGAACCGTATTCCTGACGATGTGCGTGAACAGATCGTCGATCTGGCATTGGAGGAGCCAGAACTATCTCCAAGGGAACTGGCTGTCAGGTTCACCGACACCAAGCGCTACTTCGTGTCCGAGGCCAGTGTTTACCGGCTTCTCAAGGCCCATGACCTGATTACCAGTCCTGCCTTTGTGGTTATCAAGGCTGCGAACGAATTCCGTGACAAAACAACTGCGCCCAATCAGCTGTGGCAGACGGACTTCACCTATCTCAAGGTTATTGGTTGGGGCTGGTTCTACCTATCCACCATTCTCGATGATTACAGCCGCTATGTGATCGCATGGAAGTTGTGTACGACTATGAAGGCCAGCGATGTTACTGACACTCTGGAACTCGCGCTGCAGGCCTCTGGCTGTGATCAGATCAATGTCCATCATCGACCAAGACTGCTGTCAGACAATGGCTCCAGCTATATCGCCACCGAACTGGCTGAATGGCTCGATGACAACGGCATGGATCATGTTCGTGGCGCACCATACCATCCCCAGACACAAGGCAAGATCGAGAGATGGCATCAAACCTTGAAGAACCGCATCCTGCTGGAAAACTACTTCCTGCCCGGCGATCTGAAAGGCCAGATCGGTAGGTTCATTAGCCACTACAATCACAGGCGATACCACGAAAGCCTGAAGAACCTGACACCCGCCGACGTCTACTTCGGACGTGGCGACCAAATCCTGCAACAACGAGAAAGGATCAAGCAAAAGACTATCAACGAACGGCGCTTGCAATACCGCAAGCAGGTCGCTTAACATCGACAAACAGATGAGCCAGATACTCGCTTAGCTCAAGCTGCGGTCTGTCCAGAAACCCATGACGACGGACAGTAGTCAACACCCATCAGTAGTTCCCTGTTTCAGTTATCATTGGTCGCCTCAAGTTGTACAGGTTGCAGATCAGTGGGCGGAGATTGTTTGATGGCTATTGCCCCCATTACAATGAGTGGCAGGAGCAATCCCATTACAGTCCAAATATTCCGGTGAAATTTTCGCGCGTCCTTTTTCAATGTTTGGCCCCCCTCCCGGTTTCCAGAACCCACCAGCGCCACAAAACCAGCGGCCAGAGCAAACAAAGGCCCGGAACAAGCAATGGTCGGAAACCCAGGCTTCCTCGGGAGTAAGGTTCCACCCGCTCGATGCCGAACACGATAAACAATCCCGCGACAACCAGCCCGACACCGAGATACAGGGAGAGAAGATAGACAATCATTGCAGCCGTTGTCATGAACAAACCTCAGGGTTTTTGTTAGAGTTAACCTATTGAAGCAATGTGTATAAGACAACCATTTCAAAAGGCCGCATAGCAAAAAGTGATCAACATGTTATCTGTAGGTTATCAAAGTCTGCACAAACAATTTTGCTATGGTTCTTTGATCTGTAAATTCTGAAAAACAAAACTGTTCCGAACTTAAATGCCCCCAGAAACCACCACTCAGAAGTCCTGGATTTTTCATCCCGCGCGGGATGCTATGATTGCTGAAGCTCATGCAAGGCCATCACAGAATATCGCTGGCCCTGCTCAGGTGCTGCATCTTGCTTTTCGTGCTAACGACGAGGTGTATCAGCAATTCTTTGAACAACTGGCTCCGCAGGCAGGTGTCGCGAACACCCGCCATGCCAGCAATACCATCGAGCAGGTTCGGATCAAACTTGAACGCCACACGGAATTTATGTCCTGTACCCTGTTTCAGGACAACATTCCTGCGGCAAAGCGACGGAATCTGGTGGAACTTGTCAGCCGGACGTTCCCCATGGAGCGTGTAGAAGTCCTCGTTCTGCTCAAGCTTGAACTGGTGAAAAGCGCCAATGATTTGCTCAAAGTCCTGCCGTTTGAAAAGCGGATCTATGGCGGCAGGTTGAGGAGCGGTATCGATGTGCGCTCATCGTTCACACCGGACGAAGAAGGGTTCATCCAGTTTGTACTGCATGGAAAAGGCCAAACCAGTGACGAACTTGGTCGGCGATTGCAGCGTTTGATTGAGATGGAGACTTATCGAACCATGGCGCTTCTCGCCCTGCCCAGGGCACGGCAGGTGAGTTCGGAACTGACCCAAATAGAATCGGAACTGGAAGATCTGACGATACTGCTCCGCGGCAGTTCGGACAGCCCGCAACAGGACGACGAAGCCCTGTTTGAACAATTGTCCAGCCTTTCGGAACGCACCAACATTATTGCCACCAATACACGTTATCGCTTTTCGGCAAGCCGTGCCTATTCCACTCTCTTCCAGCAACGCGTTGAATCACTGGAAGAAGAAAAGGTAGGAGATTTGCAAACCATGAGCGGATTTCTCAGATCCCGGCTGGAACCGGCAATGGCGACCGTAGAAAGTACTGCAAAACGCCAGCAGACCCTGAACGATGATCTTTCCCGTGCCCTTGTGCTTTTGCGTACACGCATAGAACTCAATCTCAACAAGGGCAATCAGGCACTTTTACAATCCATGGACAGGCGTCATCACCAACAGTTGAAAATCTCACAAACTGTTGAGGGTTTGTCGATTGTAGCGATTACCTACTACGCAATGGGGTTGCTTTCGTACCTTCTAAAGGCGGTTGCCAAACAATCATGGATGCCGTTATCCGCGACCATGCTGACTGCAATTTCGGTTCCCTTCGTTCTGTTAATTGTGTGGAGAACGTTACACCGGCTCAGAATGGCGTGGGAAGAAAGGAAATCCTGAAACTGTCCGCTTAAAGACTTTTTAGCAGCACACCAACTGCCTGGCGCAGACGATCTATCTTGACACCGCTTCGGATTTGCACCTTGAGGCCGATGTAACACATGGTGATTTCCCGTGCCTTCGCATGCCGGCAATCCGGTGTCTCAGAGGCAAAATTCTCAGTATCCAGCAATGCCGCAGCAAACCCGTCTGTTAAGTCATCAAACATCCGTTCTACAACGTTGCCTATCTTTGCGTCATTGTGGGCTGCTCCCACTGCAGCATTGCATAACAGACAGCCTCTTTTGTCTCCTCTTTCCGCAGCAATGACTGAATTCAGAAAAAATTCTTCAATACGGTTCTTGCCAGACTTTATCGGATCATCAACCAGCAGTTTGATTCCCGGCTGAAGCACAGACCGGTCATATAGTTTCAACGCTTCGAGGAATACGCTTTTCTTGCTTCCAAACGCTTTGTAAAAGCTGCCGCGCGACAACTTCGCGCCTTCCAGAAGATCAGGCAGGCTGGTTCCCTTGTACCCACTGTCCCAGAATACGTTCATGGCTGCTTCACACGCTGTCTCTATGTCAAACTCTCTGGGGCGGGCCATACATACAATTCCTGATTTGACCGAATGCCTAATTCGGAACCAAATGGTTCACAACTCAAATTAATGTGATGACTTGTTTATTGACCAATCGGTACCGAATGTACAGATTTGCACCGTCAACGGGCGCAGATTTCCGCCCCAATCAAAAAACCCAAGAGGAACATCTTATGGATCGTCGTTCATTTATTATTTCAACCGCTGCGGTTGCAGCAGGTGCTGCATTTTCGGTGCCTGCATTTGCAGGTGGCAAGAAAGGCACATTTATCGGTCATAGTGGTCACGTCACCAAAGGTGCAGTCACTGTAAAAGACGGTAATATCATACTGGAAGACAGTTTTTGGTTTGATGGTGCACCTGACCCCCGCGTCGGGCTCGGCAAGGGCGGCAAATACATCAAAAACACCGATTTTGCGGTTCTGAAAAAGAACGCCGGCAAACAAACTTATGCTATCCCGGCTTCCCTCAAAGACACGGACTATGATGCGGTGGTCATCTGGTGACGTAAGTTTTTTGTTCCGCTGGGAGAAGCAGAACTCAACTAGGGTGAAGTGAAACTCCATCCGTCTGAAACGAACATAAGATTAGCGCTTCAGTTGAAGATAATGGACTCAACAATCTGAACACGCTTGAATTTTGTCAAAGATGAACCCGCTGCATCCCCCGCAGCGGGTTTTTCATTTGCGGCTTCATTGGTTCCCTGGTTCCAGTGCAGCAGCGGATTTAGCCAGTCGTGCAAGGTTTACAAACTCGGAACGGTAACCAAATCCGTCGTTACCCCTTGATGAATTTGCCAGTCCAATCACATCATCGAAGGAGTAGTCGCCGGTGTATTTGCCGCCGCGCAGGATTTGTCCAAAAGCAGCAACACTAGCCGCAAACCGATTATCGCGAGGAGCTTGTGACAATTCCAGCACTTCATCGTCAACACTGAGCCGTCGTTCAATCAGTCTGCTTTTGTCTTCGTCCGGCAGTTTGTAACGAATTTTCAGGTAACCATACTCATCGCCCTCAGCGAACCGTTCCTGCCCGGATTGTTGAGCGTTGTCATCCGTGTAGCGCAATTCATCAAAAAGCCTGGCATCGGAGTTTGTAGGCGTGACCTCATAAATTGCCGTTACAGTGTGGCCAGCGCCAATGTCACCGGCATCGACTTTGTCGTTATTGAAATCCTCTCGATTAAGGGCGCGGGTTTCATATCCGATCAGTCGATATTCACTGACAAGCGCCGGATTGAACTCAACCTGAAGTTTCACGTCTTTGGCAATCGTGAACAGAGTAGATCCAACCTCTTCCACCAATACCTTTCGCGCTTCGGACAGCGTGTCGATATAGGCTGCGTTTCCATTGCCGTTTTGGGCAAGGGCCTGCATCAGTTCGTCGTTATAGTTGCCACGGCCGAACCCAAGTACAGATAGTGAAATTCCTGATTTGCGTTTGCGTTCGATATAGCTTTTGAGCTCATTGGTATTGGAAATGCCAACATTGAAATCCCCATCGGTTGCGAGGATTACCCGGTTCACGCCATCTTCAATCATGCTGCTTTCTGCGAGGGTATAAGCTTGTCGGATACCCTCGCCACCAGCGGTCGACCCGCCTGCATGCAAGTTGTCCAGGGCAGCCAGGATCTTGTTCTTGTCCGCAGCTTTTGTCGGTTCCAGCACGGTACCGGCCCTACCCGCATAAGTAACAATTGAGACTGTATCATCCGGTTTCAGCGAAGACAGGAGTAATTTGAAAGCGTTACGCAACAGCGGCAACTTGTTGGGTGCATTCATTGACCCGGATGTGTCAATCAGGAATACCAAATTGGCTGGAGGTGTCTCATTTTGCAGCAATTCATATCCTTTTATGCCGATCGAAATCAGCTTTGTGCCTTCATTCCAGGGTGTCGGCATAATGGAGACATTCGCCCTGAACGGTTCAGACCTGTCGTTGGGGGCTTCATACGCATAGTCAAAATAGTTGATGAGTTCCTCAACGCGGACCGCATCCTTCTGCGGCAGAACATTGTTGTTCAGGGAAGCGCGTATAAAGGCGTAGGAGGCAGTATCCACATCTACAGAGAAGGTGGAAACCGGCTCCTCCGTCACGACTTTTACAGTGCTTGTTTCGACTTCCTGGAATCTGTCCCTGCCCTGATCTTCGTATTGTGGAGCAAGCTGATCCCCCAGACTATGAAGATTAGAAACCTGCCCCACTGCACTCGGTGCCGGTGCATATAACTTCTGTGAAAAAGACCCATATGCATTTTTACCATTGGCAGTCTTCTTAGTTTTTGAGAAAATTTCGGCTCGGCGTTGAACAGCCACCGCTGGCGTATGGTCCGCTTTCTTTTCGAATTTACGAAGAATCTGTGGTGCCTCGGCCTCAGTTGAAGACCCCTGTAACCTGATCGAAGAACGCGCATTGGCCCAATCGTGTTCAGGCTTTTTTTTCGGACTGATTTCCTTCAGCAGATTTTCCCTTAATCCTACTAGCCCTTCATCATCCGGTGCAGCGCGCAATTGCCGAACATTGAGATTTTCAGAACCAGAGTTATTCTCCTGTTCAACAACTTCACGCGAAATTTGTGACGTTGGTTTTGCTGCTACAGTTTCCTCAGGGGTATTAGCGACCTTTGGTTGTGATCGAACCCGCGTGTCTGTCTGTTCAGCATCGCTTTCTTCGACTGAAACACTGTCAGGCTGTTCAAATTCAACCAGCTGCTCTCCTGGCAGCAGTTCCATCACATTGGGGCCAACAAGCACCAATGCCAATGCAGCTATGCTTGCACTACCGGCGAGGGAATAGGCCCATTTTGAGTTAATAGAATTCATTATGCGTCTCCATTTCGACAAGGTTGGGTTCGTGCCCCCTTGTTCATTGAGACGTGCTTCATCTTCAGTTTCTTGGATATTGGCAGAAATTTTTCGTTGTTCGAACGCTTCGAAAGCAGCGGAAATCGCAGCAGCCTTGGCTTCTGCATCCGGCTGTACCTGTTCCTGCTTCTGGAATGCGCTCTGCAATCTTTCGATTTCTTTGTTCATGCGTCTTCCCTCGCGAATTGCCGCAAGGCCTTTTTCAACTCTCCCATCCGCCAGGAGACTGTGGATTCTTTCAGCCCCAGAACTTCCGCTGCTGTGCGGTGGTTCATCCCCTCGCCCACTACAAGAATGGCCGTCTCGCGCAAGTCATCGCTTACCCGTGTCATCATCTCCTGCAGCCATTCCATTTCGCGCGCTGCATTGGCAGCCTCCCCCCTGCGCAATTCCTCTACCTCCCCATAGACACCGTGTATTCTGTCGGAAGTTGCCTGTCTGCGCCTTACGTCTTTCGCCCGGTTAACAACCACCCGGTAAAGCCAGGTTGAAAATGCTGCTTCTCCCTTGAACGATTGCAGTTTCGTCGGAAGGGATACACAGACATCCTGTGCAATGTCTTCCGCCTCCTCACGGTGACTGCAGAAACGATAGGCTATGCGGAACATTGAATCGTAATGGCGTTCCAGCAATTGCCGGAACGCATCGCCATCTCCCTTTGCCGCCAGCAGCGCCAGCGCCTTGTCGCCGGTATCAGTACCCAAATTGTTTACCCATTTTTCGAACGTTCAACAGGTAAGACGCAAGAGAACGGCAAATCCTTGGCAAATGGTAAAAAAAATCCGCCATTCGGCGGATTTTTCTGCAATCGTTGATTTCGGCTTAGATGTAACCTTTGCTATTCCATGCTTTGACATGTTTGTTGAAATTCGAACTGCCGCCCGGTCCAACTCGTTCTCTTTTTCCCTTTTTTCCGGCGGCATCATATTGGCGCACATAGCAACCGCTGCTGTTGCAGTTGATTTTGACCTTCGCACCACTTGTATGTTTCAGGGTTGCGTTACCGGCCAAAGCAATTGTTGTTCCAGCTACCACTATTGCTGCGGCAATTAATAGTCTTCCAAACATCAGGTGTTACTCCGTTATTCATATAGAGTATTCATACTATGATGCCGTAACGTCAAGCGTCAATAATATCAGTTTAGTTTTACAGAGTTGTTCAGCGATAACCTTTGGATTGCCAGGTTTTTACCAGGCGAACGAAATTAACAGTCGTTGCCGGTCCAGCTGAACGAACGCCTCCACTTCGTCCAAAGGCATTGGTATGTTTTACAAAACAGAGTTTCTTTGCACATTTGATCTGGACAGTAGAACCCTGTGGATGGTGTAGGGAGGCGTTTTTGGCTGCTGCTGGCTGTACAACGCAGAGAGCGCCTATAGATGCGGCTATCAGGGTTTTAATCAGGGTAGAAGTCATTTTTTTGCTCCAATCATACCCACGTCCGGCTTGATTATCGCAATACACCCTGTTCAAAACGTTAATTAGTCGGGTTTTGACACTCAACAAACCCTGTAATTTTGTAGAAAAACACCCTAAATAGAACAAATGTCGAACCCATTTGATTCCATACCCGACGAAGAAGGTCTGCCAACACCACCGGCGGGTGGGATTGCCTCACGTGCAATGGCAGCAAATCGCAGTTCCAATGCCGCCGATTACTTCACCGGACTGAATCCGGAACAAATGGATGCCGTCGAGAGCCTTGATGGACCGCTATTGGTTCTGGCGGGAGCCGGAACCGGAAAAACTCGTGTTTTGACCACACGCATTGCGCATATTCTGGCGACCGGTCGCGCCTATCCATCCCAAATTCTGGCTGTGACTTTTACCAATAAAGCAGCGAGAGAGATGAAAGACCGCATTGGCCGCATGGTCGGTGAGGCTGTTGAAGGCATGCCCTGGCTGGGCACGTTTCACTCCACTGGTGTCAAGATTCTGCGCCGCAACGCCGAACTGGTCGACTTGAAGTCTGATTTCACAATCCTCGACACAGACGATCAAATTCGCTTGTTGAAGCAGCTGATCCGTGCAGAAGGTATTGATGACAAAAGGTGGCCGGCACGTACCCTGGCAGGCCATATTTATGGCTGGAAAAACAAAGGGCTGGCACCAGATCAGATTTCGGAAGGTGATGCCCGTTCGTTTGCCGATGGCCGCGGTCGGGAACTTTACCGCCAGTATCAGGAACGCCTGAAAATACTCAATGCCTGCGATTTTGGTGATTTGCTGACGGAGACAATCCGGCTGTTCAGGGAAAATCCGGATGTACTGCGTGAGTATAATGCAAAATTCAAATACATTCTCGTCGACGAGTATCAGGATACCAATGTGGCCCAGTATATGTGGCTGCGACTACTCGCCCAGAAGCTGTCAGAATCGGGCAGCGATGCTGCACAACCAAACATCTGTTGTGTGGGCGATGATGATCAGTCAATCTACGGTTGGCGCGGGGCGGAAGTCGACAATATCCTGCGGTTTGAAAAAGACTTTCCGGGAGCAAAAGTAATTCGCCTTGAGCGAAACTACCGTTCAACCGCTCATATTCTTGGTGCGGCTGGCCACCTGATCGCCAATAATGAAGGCCGGCTCGGTAAAACGCTGTTTACAGAACACGCTGATCCTGACGCATCCCGGGTTAATGTCTCTGCCGGTTGGGATTCAGAAGAAGAAGCCCGAACCATCGGTGACGAAATTGAAGCCCTGCAGAACAAGGGATATGTTCTAAACGAGATCGCCATTCTGGTCCGGGCATCATTTCAAATGCGAGAGTTTGAAGATCGTTTCGTCACAATGGGTCTCAACTACCGGGTTATCGGAGGACCGCGGTTTTATGAACGAATGGAAATCCGAGACGCAATGGCTTATTTCCGGGTTGTCTGCCAGCCGGCAGATGATTTGGCGTTTGAACGGATCGTTAATACACCCAAACGCGGAATTGGCGATGCTACATTGCGCGTCATCCATGACAATGCCCGCGCACGCGCTATTCCGTTGACCATGGCAGCCCGTGAGTTGACGGAAACGGAGGAACTAAAACCGAAGGTGCGAGCGACGCTTAAGGGCGTGTTGGACAATTTTGATCGCTGGCGCGGAGAATTGAATTCCACATCTCACACTGAACTTGCAGAAATCGTGCTGGAGGAATCCGGCTATACGGAAATGTGGCAGAATGATCGTTCGGCCGAAGCCCCCGGCAGGCTGGAAAACCTGAAAGAGCTCATTCGCTCCATGGAAAAGTTTGAGAGCATGGCAGGTTTCCTGGAACATGTTTCGCTGGTTATGGACACCGACAGCAATTCGGATCTCGATGCGGTTTCGTTGATGACCCTTCATTCGGCCAAAGGCCTCGAATTCGATTGTGTGTTCTTGCCAGGATGGGAGGAAGGCCTGTTCCCGCATCAACGTTCCCTCGATGAAGGAGGGCGTTCCGGCCTGGAAGAGGAACGACGGCTGGCTTATGTCGGCATCACCAGGGCCCGGCAGCAATGTTATATCTCTTTTGTATCAAACCGCCGAATACACGGGCTTTGGCAATCTTCCATTCCTTCACGTTTTGTGGACGAATTGCCGGAATCCCACGTGGACATCATCGAAGGTTCAACCTCCTACGGCGGCTACGGGGCAGCGGGCAGCGGCGGGCGCTACGGGGCAAGCCGGTTTGACAACGTGGATACATTTGATTCCGGCTATTCCAGTCCCGGTTGGCAGCGTGCCAAAGGAAGATCGAACAAAGCCGATGGCAATTGGGGAACCCGTTCAGGTCCCAAAACCTCTGGCACCATGGGAAAAGTAATTGACGGCCAGCTCATCGCCTCGTCAATCAATGAGGGGTCGCGATTTGATGTTGGAGACCGCGTATTTCATCTGAAGTTCGGCAACGGCAATATTGCATCCATTGACGGTAACAAACTAACCATAGATTTCGACAAGGCTGGACAGAAACGGGTCCTCGACAGTTTTGTCGAGGCGGTTTGAAGCGAGATGAGTTCAGGCCGATTGGTCCAGATCAGTCAGTGCCGGCCATCCTGATTCGATATCCCTGAGCGGGCTTGCGTTGGTAATATCAGACAGCGGCTCAATCAGCCTTGCCTGTTCCAGTAATCGCGAATCCGATCCGTTTTCCTGTTCAAATAATTCCACCCGCCGAACAATGTCTTCCAGGTTGATTGGTCGTTTGCTGGCGAAAACCATATGCGTACCGTAATGTTCCCAGATTGCACAATGTTCAAAAGTGCTTTGAAGTCCGGTAATCTTTCGCTGATGCAAGGGATCCCTCTCAATCAGGTTTGCAGTTACTACTCCGTCTTCAGCAAGTTTTGACTTGCAGATCCTGAAAAATTCCTCCGTACCCAGATGATTGGCAGCATCACCACCACCGAAAAACACATCCAGCAGGATGATGTCATACTTTTGCTGCCGGGATTCCAAATCACTTCTGCTGTCAGCAGCGCGAATATCAAAACGATCGCAGGGCATGAACCCGAACCAGTCTTGCGCAACCTGCATCATGTTCGGATCTATGTCAGAACCGTCAAATCGGCAATTGTGGAAATGGTGCTGCGTGGTTATTCCAAGTCGGCCGCCACCGAACCCGGCGAAATAAACATTACAGGGCGGGCGCCGTTGCCAAAATGCCGACACGAACATTGCCTGGGCATAATGGCTTATCAGCGTGACCGGGGCAGTAACGTCAACGCGCGACATTACCTCGCTGAGTTTCTTGTCTTTGTGGTCGTAACAATACATTTCCAGGAGGTTATCTACCCTACGCAGAAATATACCCTGGAATTCACCCATGATGACTTTTGCCAGATCCAGATCATCACGGACCGGTTTCAACCGTTGCAGGATTTCAGCGAGATTCTGCTGTTTTCTCAGGTTGTTTGAAGACTTTGCAGGCAATTGAACCTCCGGCAATTTATTTGCCAAAACCTTGCAATAGTCATGCCAAAATCACGTAAAATATGGGAGGAGCGGCAGCCAACCGAAACGCAGGGGGAGGCTGGCTGCCGTTGGGAAGTCATGCCAGAACACACTCATGCAACCCAGAAGTAATTCTTATTCATTATTACTAAAAATTGGTAAATTTACTACCCGCTAAGATGAAAAATTTTATATAAATATATATTTAATATACAATTTTTATTTAAAAAATAAATGATATTATTATTTTTTCAACTTCATGACAATTAATTTTTTGAATTTATATATATAATTTAATCAATAATATATATTTAATATATATAAATTATGTTAAATTTTCACCTATGGTATTATTATAGCTTTTTTGATTATAATATAAAAAGCGGACCAAAAAAGATTTTGCGCGGTTATTGAAACCCGGAATCACAAAGAAAGTAGTTTTGAAGAAGCGGTGACGTTTCAGAGAAGGTTACAAATTTTCTGTCGACGCACGACTGGCCAATCAGTCGACAAGACATTCATCGGGGAAGGATTCGATAGTCCAGTCTTCCACCGCAATTGCCGATGTGCTCACAGAGATCATATCGCCATCCCGCTCGCCCTTTCCAGTTAGCAAGTTCAGATCACAAAACCCGGTCTTCACATTGCCTTCTTCATCCGTGGACAGGGTGTCGTAGTAACTGTAGGTAAATCCGCCAACGATGAATTTTTCCTCGCGGAAAACGATTGTCGGACGCTGCTCCCACCGATGCCGGCCGATTGCTGCATTTTCAGAAACCAGTTGAAGCGAACCGTTCTCCAATCGTTCCAGATAGGCATCTGATCCGCCAATTCCGGTTGGAACGATATCTTTTACATAGATGATCTCTTCCGGGTTCCAGTTGTCTCCTGCAAATATATAAAAATCCGCATCCTCATCCCCCTGTACCACAACGGCGCGGAAATATTCCCCATCCATATAACCGGAAATCGCCGACAACACCCTGCTTGCCGAAACCATAGTCTCGCTACCGACGGCCTGTACGGCCAAAACAAGGAATAAACCGGCTGAAACAACCAACCTCAATGAAACCACTCCGGATTGTACCTAATCGGATTATGCCTTTTCCAGCACCATATAGTCCAGCGGTAGTTCGGTGGTGTCTTTGATCTGTTCCATTGCAAAGGCGCTTGACACATTCTCGATATCAATATCCGAGACCAGTTTCTTGTAGAAGACATCGTAAGCAGCAATGTCGGGCACTACCACCCGTAACAGATAGTCTATGTCGCCACTCATGCGATAAAATCCCACGACTTCCGTGTATTTCGAAATTACCTCGGAAAACCGCTTTAGCCACTCTTCGTTGTGCTTGTCTGTTTTGACGAACACAAAAACGGTGACGCCTGCATTGACGCCGGCTGCATCCAGGATCGCCACGCGTTTCTGAATTATCTTGTCTTCTTCCATTTTTTGTATTCGCCGCCAACATGGTGTGGTCGAAAGTCCCACGCGCCTAGCGATATCTGCAACCGGTAGCGTTGAATCTTTCTGGAGAATTGACAAAATTGCCTTATCTGTTTTGTCCACTTCGCACCTCAAAAATCGGAAAAGAATATAATTTCACAGTCAGGCAAAAAACGAAACCATTTTCTAAAAATAATGAGAAATACCCAGGGAAAGCAAATTATTCGCAGAAGCAAATTATAGATGGGCCTTTATCTCTTCCTGCAGAAAAGGAAGCAGTTCGCTCGTAAACCAGGGATTTTTGCGGATCCAGCCATTGTTCCGCCAGGAAGGATGCGGCAGGGGGATGTGAATCCGGCCCTCCTCAAACTCCCTGATGTTCTTCCAGTTACGTACAGTCTCAGTCAGGGTTTTGGCCGCAAGGCGTCCGAGATAATGTCGCTGGGCGTACATCCCGATAAGCAGCACCAGTTTAATCTGTGGCATGGCAATCGACACATCCTCCTGCCACTTGGCTGCACATTCCTTGCGTGGCGGAAGATCCCCTCCTTTATCATCCAGGCCCGGAAAGCAAAATCCCATCGGGGTAATAGCCAAAATATCCGGATTGTAAAATACCACTTCGTCAATTCCCATCCAATCGCGCAACCGGTCACCTGATGGGTCGGTAAAAGGCTTCCCGGACGCGTGCACGCGAGTTCCCGGTGCCTGTCCAATGATCCGGATTCTCGCTTTGTCAGACATTACCGCCACTGGCCGTGGTTCGTGGGGAAGTGGTTTTCCTTCCGGATTTTCAACGCAAATACGACATTGAGCTATGTTGCATCTCAATCGCGTTAGGGTTTCCATCTACAACTCCAGCGAAGGACGGGCGGCAACTTCCGAGAACCAGCGTTTGAAATTGTGAAATCCCGCTTCGGGAATCTCCAATCGTGCCGGCTTGAAAAACTGTGCAGCGACGATTGCGGTTATGTCGGCAATGGTGAACTTGTCTCCCGCGATAAACGGATTTTCCGCCAATTGTGAGTCCAGGACCGCCATATAATCGATTGCCTGCTTCTGGTTCTTCAATCCCCAGTCAGCAATTTGTTCACCTTCCAGAACGGCAGCGCCAGGATGAAGATGCCGGAAAGACTGCGCGACACGCAGGAAAAAACCGAATTCCACGCGCCGGTTCCACATTTCTATCTGAGCCTGTTCGAGAGCTGATTCACCCAACATATTGGGTTCGGGATGCAGGGATTCCAGATACCGGCAAATTGCTACGGTTTCAGCAATTACGGTTCCGTCATCGAGTTCAAGAAACGGAACTGTTTGGCCGGGGTTTTTGGCTGCCATTTCCTCAGATCGGTGCTCATGGGCATTGAGGTCCAGTTGGACTGTGGGAATTTGCACGCCCTTTTCCTTAAGGAATATCTGTACCCGACGCGGGTTTGGTGCACGACCTCCGTCAAAAATCTTCATGAAATCAGTTTCCTCCCGTAAAGTATCTACCACATGTCTATCCGACCTAACCAACCGGATGAATGTTTTTCTTGATCAATTTGCCGCCATTTTGCAGGCTCGACGAATTCGCCGCGCCATACGCCCGCTGCATTTTGTTTCGCAATCTCCTCCGCAGCCTCATAATCCCCGAACGAAACTGCCCAACCCCCAACGACAAGCTCGCGGTTGAGATCCACCCCGTTTGCCGAGCATACAGCCAGCAAGCGGTCATATCGATCCACCTGCCTGCCCACGCAGGTAATCCGGTGACCTTCGGTTAACGATTTAAGAAACTCCCTTGCCATTTTGCCACAAGCGTAAGGTTCGCCTTTCGTTTTGCCAAGCTGACAATTCTGCAGAAATTCAGGTGCATCGATGCCAAACAGCCGAACCTCCTGTCCATCAACGAACAGACTGTCTCCGTCCACGATCCGCGCACTGCCTGTAATTTCCAGTCGCGAGAGGTTTGCAAACCATGCAGCCGCAAGCGCCATAACACCAAGAAAAACAACCAGTTTCACGTAGTCCAGCAGGCGATTTCCTGACATGAAAACCCTTCAAAATGCGCAATAGCGTTAACCTAATCACTAACGGGATATTTACCATTTTTTTCTACCGTCAGCGAAGCCCCTAAAATCGCGGTTAACAGTATTGAGTAAATACCGGAATGAAGCACCCCAGCGCGTCAGTAGACAAAAACATAGTTGATGTTGCAAAGCAGCGTACTGCTTCTTCAAAAGCCGTTCGGGAATTCCGTACCCGACTTAGCCTGACCGGAGACGGCTCTATCGCCTATGAGCAGGAACTGCTCACCGGATTTGCCAAGAACCAGGCCAATATATTCCTGTTTACGCCTCTGCTAGAGCGTGTTCGCATCACGTGAATTCACAGCCGACTGCCCTGAAGAAATTCCGGCACTCCATTGGCGTGAACATATGGCAGACCTCTCCGATTGCCTTCCAGACATCATCGAAGGTTCTGGCGCCTGCCTTCCTCAGATGAGCCTTGAGCTTCGAAAAGGCCATTTCAATGGCATTGAGATCTGGGGAATATTTCGGCAGGAACAAAAACCATGCGCCGATATCTCGCAAGATCTGCTCGGCTTTTTCGCTCTTGTGAGCGGCTAGGTGGTCAAGGATTACGACATCTCTCTTTTCCAGTTCTGGCGCCAACTGTGTCTCAACATAAATCTCAAAGATTTCTTTGGTCATGGCCCGGTCAATAACCCAGGGCGCAACCAGTCCATGACTGCGCAGGCCTGCGATAAGTGTCTGCTTCTTCCAGTGGCCATGAGGGACAAAATCTATGAGGCGCTCTCCTGTTGGGGCCCATCCAGTTTGCTTGGCCATTTTGGTGTTTGTGGACGTCTCATCAATGAAGACAAGTTTTTCAATCGACCGATTCAAAAACGGAACACGCCTTGTCTTCCAGAGTTCGCGGTCTTTTTTCACGTCGATGCGGTGTTGCTCCTTGGCATAAATAGTCTTTTTTTATGCGACAACCCGAAACTGCGCACAACATGCCAGACAGGCGAATGATGGACATTGAGGTTGAATTTTTCGTTCAGCTCCGCACAAAGCTTACGGATTGTAATGTCCTTTTGTTCATCAACCCGTTTTCGAAGCCAGTCTTTATAGGGTGAAAGCTTGCCATGGCCTGTTTTTCCCGGGTTATGTTTTGGAGCAAGCGAGCCAGTTTCACGTTTCAACTTCACCATATCATTCACAAATTTGACGGAGACTTTGAAATGGGCAGCCGTTCCACGATGAGTGTGGCCTTCTTCTACATGAGCTACAACACGTTTACGCAATTCAATCGGATGGGGCTTGGGCATTGAAAATCCTTGGCTTCGAACCGAATCAGGTCACCCCAATCAGAATCATATTCGCGCACGGAAAGAAACTGAATCTACTCGACACAAACACGCTCTAATCATTCTGGCTGCAATACTGGCCGGAACTTGGGTGGGCTGGCTTCACATCAGTGCATGGGCTTTTGTAACCATTATCTGCCATTTGCTGCCGGGGTTGATCGCCAAGCGGTATCTTGCCGGGAAACCGGAAGATGCAGATTTTCAAAACTGGCGACGCGTCTTTACTCTGGCACAGGTGCTGGTTGCCTTTTCCTGGGCCTATTTCGCGGTGCTCACCTGCTTAACCTGCGGCAATGAATTTGCCATTATCCAATTCTCTACCATTCTGGTGTTTGTCGCGGCAACGTCGATGCTCAACCATCCGCTCGGCACTTCATCGGTAATCACTGTCCTGCCGCCGGTTCTCATATTGTCTAGTAAATTCATTTCTACCAATGAAACAGCTATGATCACCATGGCTGGCATCTTGCTGACGTCAGTTGTGTTCTTTCACATGCTGGCCCGACGTTTCAACAGTCTGCTGGTTTCGATGCTCGAACACACAACCGAAAAAGAAACCCTGATCGTGGAACTGGAAACCGAAAAGTCTTTTTCGGAAGGTGCTCGGGAACGGGCGGAAGAAGCAAACCTCGCCAAGTCGAGATTTCTGGCAACGATGAGCCACGAACTGCGCACGCCACTGAATGCTATTTTGGGCTTTTCGGAAATTATGCGGGATGAGGTTTTCGGCCCATTGGGCTCGGACACCTATAAGGATTATGTCAACGATATCCATAACTCCGGCTCGCACCTCCTGAAGCTGATCAACGAAATTCTGGACATTTCGCGGATTGAAGCAGGCAAGCATGAATTGAACGAGGAAAATCTCAATCTGGTTTCAATAGTAGATGACGCGCGGCACATGATGTATATCAAGGCAAAACAAAAAGACATTACCATCAACACCGCTTATCAGCAGGGGTTGCCGAAGGTCTGGGTTGATGAGCGGGCGGTCCATCAGATTGTTCTCAACCTGTTGTCAAACGCGTTGAAATTTACACCGTCCGGAGGAGAAGTAACCATCGAGGTTGGCTGGACCGCAAAAGGTGGTCAGTATTTTTCAATAAAAGACAGCGTTCCAGGTATTGCAGAAGAAGAAATACCGCTGGTTTTATCTTCCTTTGGCCAGGGAACCATAGCCACGCCGTTTCCGCTCCGAGGTGCACCACCGCCAGGCCCTTTTTGAAATGAGGGCGCAAGCCCGAATGCAAAAAAGGGCCTGGCGGTGAAAAATTTCGACAGGCGGAGCCTGCGATGACTTGAATTGCCGTTACCAATACCCCTACCGCAGAATTGCGCACAAGCGCAATCGCCTCTTCGAACAGACTGTGCCGAAGAGAGATTTCACGCTGTGCGCTTCCCAGAGGTTTGAGAGCGGTCATGGCGGTGCCTGCGCATCTCTGAACACCTCCTCCGGCGTCCGGAAGCCGAGTGCCTTGCGCGGCCGTGCGTTGAGCAGATCCTCCACCGCCTGGACCTCGGCATCGGTCACAGACCGGAAATCCGTGCCTTTCGGCAAATACTGGCGGACCAGTCCATTGGTGTGTTCATTCAGCCCGCGCTCCCATGAGTGGTAGGGCCGGGCAAAATAGAACTTGGCATCAAGCGCCTTGGACAGGCTGCCGTGGCCAGCGAATTCCTTACCGTTGTCCGCAGTGATCGTGTGAACCAGGTGCCGATCTGCCTCCAGCCGGCGTCTGAGCGCAGCTCCGACATCTTCGGCCGTTTTCCTGTCGAGCCGTACCAGTCGGGTCATCTTCGAGGCGCGGTCCACCGCCGAAACCACTGCGCCGCTTTGACCCGCTCCAACGATCGTGTCCACCTCCCAGTCACCGATCCGCAACTTCTGTTCGACGATCGCGGGCCGCTCACTGATATCGACACGACCGGGAATGCGTCCTCGCCCGGCGTGCCGGCCGCCGCGCCAATTCGGTTTCTTCCCACGCCGCCGCAGACGTTTGTAAAGGCTGCCACCGGCCCTGCGGTCCGCGCGGACGTATTCGTAGATCCGCATCCGCCCCACCATGGCTTGGCCTTCCCGACGAAACCGACCCGAAATTTGCTCTGGGCTCCAGCCAGCCGCCAACTTCTCCTCGACCAATTGCCACAGGGCGGGTGTCATCTTCCTTGGCACCGATGACGCCCTGTGGCGGCGCTCTGTCGCCTTGTTATGGGCCTGTTTGTACCGGTAGCCCCGGCCGCCGCTGTTGCGCTGCATCTCTCGACGGATTGTCGTGTGATGGCGTCCGAGCTCACGCCCAATGTCTCTCTGCGAGAGGCCGCTTTTCTTCAACCCCCAAATCTGGCAACGTTCATCTTGGGTCAGGTGGTGGTAGCCGCGAGGCATAGGCGAATCTCCTTCTACAAGATTCTCGCCATCGCCTGGCCCGCCCGCAAGGAAGAATGCTCATCACGCTGCCGTTTTCACTGGTGCACTTCGGAATGGCACGGGGGCCATAAAACATGCCGAACCGGGAACCGGTCTTGGACTTACCATTGTGCAGGCACTGTTGAATATGCATCAGGGACGCTTTGATCTCAAATCCAAGTTGCGCGAGGGCACAGAAGCAATAGCCTATCTCCCAACTGACCGTGTTTCCAAGCGTATGGAAAACGCACCTTCGCTTGAACCTGATTATGGTGATGAGGAAGATGACACTCAGGCTGCATGACCAGCTTCTATCCCTGAGGTGAAAGAGCCAGGCCCGCGGACTTCATAAGCCCTGCTGCAATGCCCGTCTGTACTCCTGGATCTGGCGCGTGAAACTCTGAAAAGATCATCTTGAGGCCGATTTCCTCCGCCAGCCTGTCAATTGCGTTTACTCCGGTGATCTGTGCCAAAATGCAATGACTGCAGGCGCTGCTTTCCAGCTTGACCAGCGTGGCAGCGCAGGTCACCGCTGTAGGTCCGGCCAATATTACCGGAATGTGCTGACTGCGAGCTGCGAGGATGGCACCACAGATGGCCGCGGTTTCGCGCCCGCCTAACCGTCGCAGTGTTTCCAGTGCATCTCCAGCGTGCGGCCGCGCAATGTCTGCTGCCTTTTGTGCCAGTTCGCATGCGCCAGCACCAATGACATCACGAGGGTCCAGGTTCCACAAGGTTGACAGGATTGCTGCAATTGAAATGTTGGGACCATTTTCTAGGGCCGCTGCACATAACAGATCTGTGCCTCCTGCAATCGCCTCCATACCAAATGCAATGGTTCCGACACAGGACTTCTCGTCCAGTGCTGCCTCGGCAGAAATGTCCGCAACCGGAATTTGCAACGCCAGATCAAGCAGCTTCAGTCCGATATCGTGTTGGTGGCAAATACGGTTGACGGAAGATGCCCCTGAGGAAATCTCAGTTACATCCTGCAACAGTGCATTTTCCGTGGAACGGTCAACAGCGTGTGTGCCTGCAAACAAGGTAAGAACCGGTCGGCTGACGGCGGGTGAGCGGCCGCTCCACTGTGCATACCATTCACACAATTCGCCGATAGTGCCGGCACGCTCTCCGAGCCGTTCGGACACCTGATGGCGAGTCAATTTCAATGCATCTTCATCCGGTCCCGGCAATTGATTCAGAACAGCGCGGAAATCATCAAAGGGAAGGCCGCTTTCACGATGCTTCATTCGGGATCCTGCTTAAGTGAATGATGTATTTGTTACTTTGCAAAGTCTGATTTTGCCCTTAAAGAAGGCGAGCGGAGCGCAAAGTCAATAACCTCATGTCGCAAATCACTTATTTACCTGTGTTGCATAAGGTATGTTAGAATATATTCAGGCAAACTTTTGCTGTCCGAGATCAAACGACCATGTCAAACCCTGTTAAATCACCGTGTATTCTAGTGTGTTCCATCGACACGAAAACAGGTTATTGTTTCGGTTGCGGAAGAACGCGCGATGAAATCTCGGGCTGGATGACGTATTCAGACGGCGAGCGGGATGAAATCATGGCATCGCTTGACGCTCGTCTTGCGACTGTTGAACGTAAGCCTCGCAGGGAGACCCGGCGCAAACGGATACGGCGGGAACGTGAGGAAATCTCATCTTGACCTGAACTGCCGCCGGAAGCCAGCTTCGCGGCTACCTGATCATAACAGGCTGACGCCAAACCGTATCGCCACGACAACCAAAAACAGGCCGAAAAACACCTCAAGTTGGCGCTTCGGCATGGCGTGGGCAAGTTTTACGCCCAATGGTGCCACCAACAACATTACCGGGATAATGATCGCAACCATCAGCAGGTTAACAAAACCAAGGGAGAATTCCGGCAGATTGGGCAATTCCCAACCCGCCCAGATGTACCCGATCATACCCGGGATGGAAATTAGAACGCCAACACCGGATGAGGTGGCCACAGCCTGATGGATCGGGCGACCGAACAGGCTCATGAATGTATTGTTGAATACCCCTCCCCCAATGCCCATGAAGGTTGAGAAAAATCCAATGGTCCAACCCGCGATAGAACTACCCAGGCCGCTGGGAATATCGTCGGCAATTTTCCAATTGTCTTTTCCAAAAAGAAGTTTGAAGGCGATAATCAATGAACAGACTGCGAAAATCCCACGCAACGTTCCGCTCGAAAGGTAAGCTGCAACAACGGCGGCCATAACGACACCTAGTGGAACTGCGAATTTGAACCGGTTCAATAAAGCCATATCAACAGCCCCCTTTGCCCTATGGCCCATGAACGAGCGCATGGAGGTCGGAACAATGACTGCAAGTGAGGTGCCGACAGATACATGCATCCGAATGGCGTCATCAACTTCCAGAACTCCGAGCATCTGATAAAAGACGGGAACCAGTATGGCGCCTCCCCCAATACCGAAAAGGCCGGCCAGAACTCCTGCCACGCCGCCGGCCAGCAATAGCGCCAGTACAAATGGCAGGATTTCAGTTAGTTGGGGTAATGTCGTCACGTGGGAGTACCGCGATTCAGTTGTTGGCCCACGAATATTGTTGATTGGCTGTCAGGTCAAGTGCAGCCAGCAGAAGTCTGGCCCGACCTGACATTTGCATGAAATAGTCACTCTGACGGGAATTCAAACCGGGAGGAAATCAGGAGATTCCTGATTTCTCCAACCAATTCAGTTACAGAACTACTACTGTAGTCCCCACCGGTGTGCGATTGTAAAGATCAATCACATGGTCGTTAATCATCCTGATGCATCCATTGGACGATGCTGTACCTATTGTCCAGGGCTGGGTTGTCCCATGGATCCGGTAATAGGTGTCCCGATTGCCTTTGTACAGATAGAGTGCGCGAGCGCCCAACGGATTGTTTGGACCACCTGGGACGCCGCCGGCATATCTGGCATATTTATGTGGCTCCCGCTTGATCATGTTCTGTGTTGGTGTCCAACTTGGCCATTTAGCCTTGCGTTTGATTTTTGCAGTACCGGACCAGGCCAGTGCTGCCCGTCCTACTCCCACGCCGTACCGGCGGGCCCTGCCGCGACCTTCCACCAGATAAAGGAACCGTTTGTGCGGATCTATTATTATTGTTCCACGGCGATAGCGGGTACGATACTTTACCGTTTGCGGCACATACCGAGGATCTACTTTAAACTTCTTCTTTTTCGTATGGTGGGCGCTGGCAAAAGGAATGGGAAATCCAACGGTTCCCAAAACTGCTGCGGTAACGGCACCCGTAACAAAGTTGCGTCTGTTCAACATAAGGTTTAACTCCCGACTTGTTCCCCGGATCTCGGCATTTCGGATTGCTACGGCATCCAAAACCTGCTGTGACGATAATTCACGGCGTGGTAACGCTCAATCCAGGAAGACCTCACATCTGTGTTATGTGAAACCAAGACCTTAATCGTGGTTAATTAAGTCTATCCTAGTCAATACGATATGAACCGGAGATGAAGGACGGCGATATGGACCTACGCGGCAGACCGGTTGTTCTGCGCAACTGCAGCAAATGCATCTTCAAGAACCTGCGCTCCTGCACCCGGCACGACAGCTCGCGTACTCAATATCTGTCGATAGGCACGTGCACCGGGAACCCCCTGAAAAAGTCCAATCATATGACGGGTGATTTGATTGAGCCGTCCACCATTTGCAACATGGTTTTCCGCATAATTGCTCATTTGGGAGAGAATCTCGTCATAGCCGATTGAACCAGATTTCTCGCCGTACACTGCTTTATCAACTGCCATCAACTGGCTGGGGTTGTGATAAGCTGCCCTCCCCAGCATGACACCGTCAGCTTGTTGCAGGTGCAGAACGCCGTCATTCAAATCAGTGATGCCGCCATTTATGCCGACAAAGCGACCCTTATGCTCCTGCTTGAGCTGATAAACTCGACCATAATCCAAGGGTGGGATGTCGCGGTTTTCCTTGGGGCTCAACCCGTGCAACCACGCTTTTCGGGCATGCACCCAAAGCGCGTCTGCGCCGTGATGCCATACAGACAGTGCAAGAGCGTCCAGTGCCAGTTTTGTATCCTGTTCATCCACCCCAATGCGGCATTTGACCGTGACTGGAACCGCCACAACCTCCTTCATGGCGGCAACACATTGTCCCACCAGTTCCGGTTCTCGCATCAGACAAGCGCCGAACGTGCCGGATTGAACACGATCAGATGGACAACCGACGTTCAGATTGATTTCGTCATAACCGTACGCGACAGCCAGTTTAGCGGCCTGCGCGAGTTTATCTGGCTCACTTCCGCCAAGCTGCAGGGCTACAGGATGCTGGGTGTCGTCGAACCCAAGCAGATAATCGCGATCACCATGAATGATGGCATCGGCAACTACCATTTCGGTATAAAGCAGCGCATGCCTGGTCATCAGCCGGTGAAAAAACCTGCAATGACGATCCGTCCAATCCATCATCGGCGCAATGGCGAAAATTTTTTGTTTATTTTTCAATGATTTATGATACATTACAATGGACTAAAACAGGAACGAATTACACGGATTTTCCTCAATTTGCACGGATTTGTACCACTTTTGATCCCTGTGTGCACGCTAATTGCACGCTCAAGAGAGGACTGCACGCTACATGGCTACGATCACCAAAGCCAGAAGCGGAGCTGCTTCTACAACGACACACTAATGTACTCAATTTGATCTGACAGACTGCACGGAAATTGCACAGCCTACCTCCTAACTGTTTGTATTTGTGATGTATTTGCTTCAATCCATCATCGGTGCAAAATAAGTTATCTACAGAAATGTCGGTGAAACTCAGTACAAATTGAAAGTCGCATTAATTTCAGCTTCGGACACACTTTAACCAAAAAGTCGTTTTGCTTCTTGCCCACTCTTTGTTGTCGAACTTCCTACTGGGACGTATTCGCGCTAGCACTGGAATGAGCCTCCGATATTGCTTCACATAGTTGTTTGTACCACTCAGCCAGGACAAATATACCCCAGATGGCCCGGTCGTTACACGGTACGCCGACTTTAAGTTTATTCCATTCTTGCAGAAAGCGTTCCCGACTGATGATGTCGAATCCAGGAAACTCGGGTTTGGCAAATTCGGAGACAATCTCTCCTACCTCTCCACATGCCCAAATCGAAACAGGGACTTTGAATTTTTGTTTGTTTCTCTCAACAATTTCTGTCAGCCCATGCTCGGAAATCAGGTCCCGCAACAAATTCTTGTCACCATAAAGGTTTGGATTGTTGACTGAATCCCTATTAAACATAACCTGCAGCAACTGTCTGCTGATTAACGGGAATACCACTGTCTTATTGATATTCGCGACAGCGGCCCTGTCTTTCTGAATTACGTTCTCAGGAAGCCAAGTTAAGCATTGAAAGAGCTTTAGGGATTCTTTGGTGCTCAGATCACCCATTGATCGACAAATAGAAGTCAGATACTCCTGAACGCCCTGTGACGCGCCCTGTGCATATGCTGGGTCGACAAACCATCCCGGGATATCCTCCATGCCTATACATGCTCCCTTTCGAACAAAAATTTCTGCGAGCTCAGAAGATTCCGCCTGTTGGTATCTTGTTAAATCCTGAGGCGACCAACGACGGGGCAACCCCCATAATTCATCCCCTTGTCCGTCGTCATGGGTTTCTGGACAGACCGCAGCTTGAGCTAAGCGAGTATCTGGCTCATCTGTTTGTCGATGTTAAGCGACCTGCTTGCGGTATTGCAAGCGCCGTTCGTTGATAGTCTTTTGCTTGATCCTTTCTCGTTGTTGCAGGATTTGGTCGCCACGTCCGAAGTAGACGTCGGCGGGTGTCAGGTTCTTCAGGCTTTCGTGGTATCGCCTGTGATTGTAGTGGCTAATGAACCTACCGATCTGGCCTTTCAGATCGCCGGGCAGGAAGTAGTTTTCCAGCAGGATGCGGTTCTTCAAGGTTTGATGCCATCTCTCGATCTTGCCTTGTGTCTGGGGATGGTATGGTGCGCCACGAACATGATCCATGCCGTTGTCATCGAGCCATTCAGCCAGTTCGGTGGCGATATAGCTGGAGCCATTGTCTGACAGCAGTCTTGGTCGATGATGGACATTGATCTGATCACAGCCAGAGGCCTGCAGCGCGAGTTCCAGAGTGTCAGTAACATCGCTGGCCTTCATAGTCGTACACAACTTCCATGCGATCACATAGCGGCTGTAATCATCGAGAATGGTGGATAGGTAGAACCAGCCCCAACCAATAACCTTGAGATAGGTGAAGTCCGTCTGCCACAGCTGATTGGGCGCAGTTGTTTTGTCACGGAATTCGTTCGCAGCCTTGATAACCACAAAGGCAGGACTGGTAATCAGGTCATGGGCCTTGAGAAGCCGGTAAACACTGGCCTCGGACACGAAGTAGCGCTTGGTGTCGGTGAACCTGACAGCCAGTTCCCTTGGAGATAGTTCTGGCTCCTCCAATGCCAGATCGACGATCTGTTCACGCACATCGTCAGGAATACGGTTCCAAACCCGTGCGGGCATGGGAGCCTTGTCTTCCAAGGCATCCACGCCACCAGTCTGGTATCTGTCATACCAGGTATAAAAGGTTGAGCGTGGAACACCCAGTCGATCCAGTGTCTGCTTGGCTGGAAGATGCGATTGTTCTACCAAGCGGATGATCTCAAGCTTCTCGGATGCAGGATACCTCATTCGTCGTCTCCCCCATCGCCTGTCATGCTTTTTTTGAGCAATCGAAGTTCCAGAGCCTGTTCTGCTACGACCTCCTTCAGATCCCGGGCTTCCTTGCGAAGTCCCTTCACCTCATCGGTATTGGCCTCACGCATCGTATCGCCAGCCAGCCTCTTCTTTCCGGCTTCCATAAATTCCTTGGACCAAGAGTAATACTGGCTCTGGGCAATTCCTTCCTGACGACACAGCTCGGCAATGCTGTCTTCACCACGAAGGCCGGAAAGCACAATCCTGATCTTTTCTTCCGAAGAAAACCGACGTCGCGTCTGTCGTTTGATGTCTTTTACAACACGATCAGCATCGTCGGTCATTCGTTCGTTCTTTCGTCTCATCATTTGCTCCTTGATAGCAATGATGAGCCAAAATCACTCCCTTACGCAATCAACCCAATCTGTCCATTAGGCGCTGACCGGGTACACCTTCAACAGAATATCTCTCCTATGTTCAGCACAACGGGCGTAACCCTGTGCGCTTGAGAGCTCCCAGCGAACTTGGTGAATTCGAGGCAATCTATCTTGTTCATCCCTATGAAGCTGATCGCCGCCAAATAGCGGCAAAAGTACCAATTCGCATTGTCGAGTTGAAGCCTGGCATCACGGCACCAGCGACGGTGCCTGCAGGAAAACCGTTTGAATTTACATGGCGTGGCCCGGAAGAAGGCGGCGATGGATTTGCCATTTCCATCCCGGGGTCTGAAGACTTCGAGCGGGTTGTATGGAAACAACATTCCAACCGGAACCCAGTAAGGATCAGGGCACCGAAGGAACCCGGAGAATACGAAATTCGCTATATAATTGATCCCTATCGAACTGCCAAACGGAAAATTGTCGCCCGAAGATCAATAACCGTGGAATGAGGGGCAAGAGCCCTCGTCCCGGATGTCTCATGGTCAATCTGTGATTATGTTGAAGTCACAAAAAAACCCGCATCCTGAGATGCGGGTTTTCGAATTTTGCAAAACAGGTGAGGCGATTACTCGCCTTCACGCTCATTGAGTGCCGCACCCAGAATATCACCGAGAGAAGCGCCGGAGTCTGTTGAACCATACTGTGCAACCGCTTCTTTCTCTTCAGCAATTTCAAGTGCCTTGATGGAAACGCCGATCCGGCGGGTTTTCTTGTCGAACTGGATGATACGCGCATCCACTTTTTGTCCGACTGAGAACCGCTCTGGACGTTGTTCGTCACGGTCACGGGAAAGATCTGAACGTTTGATGAAGGTATTAAGCTCAGTGTCGGCGATAGATACCTCCAGACCGCCGTCTTTAACCTCAAGAACCTCACAGGTAACGATAGCACCCTTGCGTAGAGTACCAGCATCAGCGGCTTCACCAACAGGGTCTCCGCCGAGTTGTTTGATACCGAGAGAAATACGCTCCTTTTCGACATCAACATCAAGCACAACAGCCTTGACCATTTCGCCTTTGTTGTAGTCCTCGATGGCTTCTTCGCCGGACTTGTTCCAGTCAATGTCGGAAAGATGAACCATGCCGTCCACATCGCCTTCAAGGCCGATGAACAGGCCGAATTCGGTCTTGTTCTTGACTTCGCCCTCCACTTCGGTTCCGACAGGATACTGGTCAGCAAAGGCATTCCATGGATTGTCCAAAGTCTGTTTCAGGCCAAGTGAGATACGGCGCTTGGAAGGATCGACTTCCAACACAATAACCTCCACTTCCTGTGAGGTGGAAACAATCTTGCCCGGATGAACGTTTTTCTTTGTCCAGGACATTTCAGAAACGTGAATCAGACCCTCAATGCCTGGCTCGATTTCGACAAACGCACCGTAGTCCGTGATGTTTGTGACACGGCCAGTGATTTTCTTCTCAAGCGGATACTTCTCATCGATGGAATCCCATGGATCGCTTTCCAACTGCTTCATGCCGAGGGAGATACGATGGGTATCCTGGTTGATACGAATGATTTGCACCTTCACCGATTGACCGATGTTGAGGATTTCACTTGGATGATTGACACGACGCCAGGCCATGTCGGTCACGTGCAGAAGGCCATCAATGCCACCGAGATCAACGAATGCACCGTAATCGGTAACGTTTTTAACGACGCCTTCAACGACCTGACCTTCTTCGAGGTTCTGGACGATTTCAGACCGCTGTTCCGCACGGCTCTCTTCAAGGATTGAACGGCGGGAAACCACGATGTTGCCGCGGCGGCGGTCCATTTTCAGGATCTGGAACGGCTGCGGATTGTTCATAAGAGGTGTCACGTCGCGAATTGGACGGATGTCTACTTGTGAGCGAGGCAGGAACGCCATGGCGCCATCAAGATCAACCGTAAAGCCGCCCTTGACCTGATTGTAGATGATGCCTTCGACTTTCTCACCGTCATCAAACAGTTTTTCGAGACGGATCCAGCTTTCCTCGCGGCGGGCCTTCTCACGGGAGAGAACGGCTTCACCCATCGCATTTTCAACGCGATCAACATAAACCTCGACTTCGTCACCGACTTTCATAGAGCCATCACGGCCTGCGGCACCGAATTCTTTCATTGCAACGCGACCTTCTACTTTCAGGCCAACGTCAACCACAGCCAGATCTTTTTCAAAAGCTGTGATAATTCCTTTTACAACAGCACCTTCCACTACATCGTGTGTTTCAAAGGACTGTTCAAGAAGAGCTTCAAACTCTTCCATGCTTGCACTGGTTGTCATGGATACTCCTGGGCGAAACGGCAGTCTTGGGATTGTGGTTTCGCATCTGCGCTACGGGTTTGTGTTACGTTACCCAATTCCCCTTGCCGGCTCACTTTAAAGTGCCGGAATATAGCGCAAAAAGAGGGTTTCGGGCGCCTATTGTTCAGATACTGTCTTTTCGACCAGCTCCAAAGCCGTCTGGAACGCGGTTTCTATACCCATTTCTGTAGTATCAATCAAGTGGGCATCTTCAGCAGGCTTGAGAGGGCTGTCAGCCCGGCTCATATCCCGTTCGTCCCGTTTTACAATATCGGCTAATATTTCAGAAAATACAGCCCCTGATCCTTTTTCATTCTCTTCGTTGTGACGACGTGCAGCACGAGCTTCCGGAGAAGCTGTTACATAGAGTTTCACGGTTGCATCCGGACAAACAACGGTGCCAATATCACGTCCATCCAATACGGCGCCGTTTCCGGTACGCGCAAACTTTCTCTGCATCTCAACCAGCAGCTTTCGGACATTGCCCATCACCGCTATTTTGGAAGCCGCCTCCCCCACCTCGTGGGCAGATAAAACTTCCCGATCAAGGCTCCCAAGGTCTATGTTCTGGGCAACAATTTCAGCGAGTTCCTCGCGATCCAGGGGCAATCCGGACTGTAGCAGCGCATGTCCGACGGCCCGGTAAGTCAATCCGGTATCAAGATGCGGCAATCCAAGATGTTCTGCCAGACGGCGTGCCAATGTCCCTTTTCCCGATGCCGCCGGTCCATCAATGGCTATGATCAACGTCACTTGATGTTGCCTCCCATCCCGTTCATGAGGTCAGAAAATCCAGGAAAACTCGTGTTGATAACCGCGCCATCGTCAACAGTCACCGAGTTTTCGCTAGCCATGCCCATAATCAGGAAACTCATGGCAATGCGGTGATCGAGATGGGTTTTGACGGTTCCTCCGCCCAGCCCCTTCCCATCCGGGCGACCCGTCACTGACAGGCTATCATTGCCTTCCCTGCATTCGACACCGTTGGCTTCAAGCCCGCGCGCGACAGCTGCCAGACGATCAGATTCTTTGACACGCAGTTCATGCAAACCTGACATACGGGTTTCCCCATCAGCAAACGCCGCGGCAACTGCAAGGACCGGATATTCATCAATCATCGAAGCCGCGCGCTCCGCAGGTACCGTTACCCCTTTCAAGGTACTCGATCGAACGGTGAGATCGCCAATTTCCTCTCCGCCGGAGTTCCTGCGATTGGTGATTTCGAGTTCACCATTCATCTCCTGGAGGGTTGAAATGATCCCGATGCGTGCCTCATTAAGCAGCACATCGGGCAAAGTAATTTCACTGTCCGGCACTATCAGGCCGGCAACAATTGGAAACGCGGCTGAGGAAGGATCGCCGGGGACCGTAATCCTCTGTCCGGTAAGGGCTCCCTGCCCTTGCAATGAAATCCTGCGTTCGCCATTTTTCCCGGTGACAATTTCGAGTTCCGCACCGAAGCCCGCAAGCATTTTTTCTGTGTGATCCCGTGTCAGGTGCGGCTCTACAACCGTTGTTGTTCCGGGAGTATTTAGTCCGGCGAGAAGCACGGCAGATTTCACTTGTGCTGAGGGAACCGGCACATGATATTCGATTGGTGCGGTTTGCCAGGGCCCGCACAAGGTGATTGGCAATTGCCCCTCCCCCTGCTGGTCGAGCACCTGAACACCCATTTCTTTAAGAGGCGTAAGCACCCGACCCATGGGCCGTGATGAAAGCGAGGCGTCGCCCACGTAAGTTGTCGGGAAGTCATAGGCACCAAACAAACCCATACACAGTCTGCATCCGGTTCCCGCATTGCCAAAATCCAGGTCTTGCTGCGGCTCCAGCAGAAGTCCGTTGCCGGTGCCATAAACGATCCATTCGTTTTTTTCCTGGCGAATATTTGCACCGACGGCCTGCATGGCTTTGCCAGTATTGAGGACATCTTCACTTTCAAGCAGACCCGTGATTCGGGTTTCACCTGAGGCCAGCCCACCCAACATCAGCGAACGATGGGAAATTGACTTGTCGCCGGGCACTCTGCAGCTACCGGTAAGTCCGTCTGTTCTGCTGGAGCTCAGGGGCTTGGGGGCCAGTTTCACGTTCATAATCTCCCTGACATTCCATCAAAAATTTTCAACAGGCATTAACACAGCAATTCTAGCGCGTCACCCGCATTTCATTTCCTACAACTTAATTCACAAATGGTTTTGACATCGCGACAATTGCCGTTTAGGAAGGCGCAAAATTCCCTATATAAGAGGTGAACTGTGGCCAA
Source organism: Rhizobiaceae bacterium (assembly GCA_965198665.1). GTDB lineage: Bacteria > Pseudomonadota > Alphaproteobacteria > Rhizobiales > Rhizobiaceae > JAALLB01. Next base: position 128,772 of record CBDAPT010000010.1, read on the forward strand.
GGCTAATCTGGGAACAAAACGCGTATGTCCCGAAACCGGTCGAAAATTCTACGATCTGGAGAAAGACCCGATCGTTTCTCCTTACACCGGTAAAGAATATCCGATTTCCTTCTTCGAAGGTGAAGCTAACATTGTGGCACCAAAGCCGGATGAAAAGGAAGATGCGGAGGAAACCAAAGCTGCTACTGCGGATACTGATGAGGATACTGCAGTGGAGATGGAAGACGGACCGGAAATCATCAGTCTCGAAGATGCGGAAGACGATAGTGATGACGATGATGACGAGGAAATTCCGGACATTCCAGACATTCCGGATGTAGATATTGATGAAGATGATGATGCGTCTGATGACGACACGTTCCTCGAAGACGATGATGAGGATGACGATTTGTCAGATGTTATCGTCGGCGTAGAAGGCGGCGAGGACGAAAACTAAATCGTTCTTGCAAAACACTTCGGTGCTGTTTAAGAAACACATCGCGTTTCAGCAATTGAAGCGCGATCCTTTCCGGGAAGCCGGATTTGGGGCTATAGCTCAGTTGGGAGAGCGCTTGCATGGCATGCAAGAGGTCAGCGGTTCGATCCCGCTTAGCTCCACCAGACCTTGTCGGCGAACCGGGACCGCTTTTGTATTTTGGAATAGATTAGTTGTTTCCGTATGTTACGCGGATGAATTGCGGGGGTTCGCGAACAAGAGACCGGACCGTGTGCATATAGTGGCCATTGCCTTGCCTGCGTCGCTGGACAGTGTTTTCAAGACCGCTTGCCGGGTTTCTGGATCGTGTATGTGCCACTGGCACGCTACGCAGATATGCAAATATATTGCGTTATTTAACTTGCCTGCTTCAGAATTTCACAGAAGCCACTTCGGACAACATATCGGTTCTCAACTCGTAAACCCGAGAACCTGACGCTGCCCGGCCCAGCTTAAAGGAAGATGTCTGGCAACCGACTTCAGACGCCTGGTGTTCAGTTCGGCCGGCTGGCGACCCGAGAGGATGTCTTCGACAATTTCCGGTGCCAGATATGACAGGGGAACGAGGTTCTTCGCATCCGCATGATCGATGTTGTATTTATCAGCAAACGCCTTGATGGAGCCGGTTGTCTGTGCCTCAAGTTCTGTTTTCAGAAGATACGCCTTTGCCACCAGATTGATCAGCGTCTGATCCCTGTTGTCAGGTAAAGGCTCAAGGGCTCCCACAACAAGCTTCATCTCCTGACCCCGTTTCCTGAACGTTACCGGCTCTGTAATCCGGATGACATGCCCTTCCGGAAAGCACGCCTTCAATTTCGATGAGAGCATCTCAGCGGCCAGTATGATTGTGATTCGATCCGTTGCGACCTCTATTCGGTCGACCACCTCATGCAGGAACACCCGACGCTGATCATGAGCGTATTGTCTGATCTCATGTGCCAGTGTTTGTCCATTCGCTATCAACAAGGCTGTCTGATCTGCCGGGATGCTTTCCAGGTTCACACAATCAAGCAATCGGGCACCGTCCGAGAAGGTATTGTCCAATATCCGGATGACAGTCCCCTCGATCATCGCCATCGGCAGCCGCATTCCATTATGGACCCTGTCACCCTCTTCAGGCCTGGAGACATAGTAATAATATCTCTTCCCCTTCTTGCTGGCATAATGGCAGACAAGACGGTTACCTGCCTGATCAAACAGCAGTCCGCCCAGCAACGCAGGTGATGTGCATGACACAAGAGACTTTCTGTGTTTCCGGTTGCCGGCAAGCATCTTCTGTACAAGCCTCGCCTGCTCCCCGGGGATGATTGCCTCGTGATTGCCCGGATAGACCTGTTGCCTGTGCCGGATCATGCCGGCATAGACCGGATTGCCCAGAATGTCCGCGATATTGCCTGCGGAGAAGGCAATACCACCGGTTCTTCTGCCCGACCTGCTGGTTCGTATGCGGGTGAGGCCCCCTCGCCTGTCCAGCACATCTTTCACTTTCCCGATATCCTGATGCTGTAAATAGGCTTCAAACATCAGCCGAACCGTTTCCGCCTCTTCCGCATCAATGATCAGCTGCCTGTCTTCATTGCGATAGCCATAAGGCACCGGCCCTCCCATCCACATCCCCTTCTGTTTTGACGAGGCGATCTTGTCACGAATGCGTTCTGCCGTTACCTCCCGTTCAAACTGGGCAAAGGACAACAGGACATTGAGGGTCAGGCGCCCCATCGAACTGGTGGTGTTGAAGGCCTGAGTGACCGATACAAACGACACGTCATGCGCATCAAACACTTCCACCAGCCTGCCAAAGTCCGTGATCGAACGGGTAAGGCGATCAACCTTGTAGACCACCACCACATCAACCTGCCCGCGTTCGATATCCTGAAGCAGTTCCTGCAACCCGCCGCGTTCCAGGTGGCCGCCGGAGATGCCGCCATCGTCATAGGCCCTGTCAATCATCACCCAGCCAAGCCCTGCCTGGGACAGGACATAGGCTTCACAGGCCTCGCGCTGGGCATCCAGAGAGTTGAAGTCCTGATCAAGTCCCTCCTCATGGGACTTGCGGGTATAGATCGCACAACGGTATCTTCGCTTGTCGCTCATGTGGTCGCTCCGAAGAAACGCGGACCTGAACAGTGGGTGCCGGTAATGGCCTTCGCACAGGCAGACAGCGACCTGTGGGTTATCCCGTTCAGGATGAAGCCTGTATCCGCCACCATCACCTCATAGGTGCGGCCGTTCCATTCCCGGATCAGCCTGCTGCCCGGCTGAAGCCTTGGCAGGTTGTGGCGGTTGTTTGCCCTGATGTGTCAATGTTCAATTAAAACTGACCCTGTATTTCCATTTAAAACTGACCCACCGTTTTTGCACGCAAGCCCCCGGACGATCAGCTCTCCAATTGCAAGATCGTCCGGGGGCTTTTTCTGATCAGGATTGAGTTTTTTGTTTTTTGCTTTGAGCAAACCGGTATGATGCATTCCCGGTTTCTATAATGGTGCAATGATGGGTAATTCGGTCCAGCAGTGCGGTTGTCATCTTTGCATCTGCGAAGACCTGCGTCCATTCCCCGAACTCCAGGTTGGTTGTAATGATGACGCTTGTCTTCTCGTACAGTTTGCTGATCAGATGGAACAGTAGCGCTCCGCCGGACTTTGGGAACGGAATATAGCCGAGTTCATCAATAATGACGCAATCCAGTGCGCATAATTGCCGTACGATCCTTGCGGTATTTCCCTCTGCCTGTTCACTGATCAGCGCATTGATCAGGTCGACAGCATTGAAGAACCGAATTCTCTTGCCGTGATTAACAAGCGTTGTTCCAAGAGCAATGGCAATGTGGGATTTTCCAGTTCCCGTTCCACCAACCAGAATCAGATTATGTGCATCGGCAATAAACTGTCCGGAACACAAGGGTTCAATCTGTGTTCGGGTTACAGCCGCCGCATCATAATCGAAGGTGGCAAAGTCCTTGTGATGAGGGAAGTTTGCACTGCGCATTTGATACCGGACCGAACGCACCCTTCGTTCCACGGTCTCTGCCTCTATCAACTGCTTTATCGCCGTGGCCAGGTTTGGCGGCTGACGTGCACTTAGCAAGTCCTGTGCGCAAGAGGCCATTCCATGCAATCTCAACCCCGCCAGCTGTTCAATGAGGCCGTTCATGCCGTCACCTCATACAGAGCTTCATAACGCTTGCAGTCGGCTTGCGGGACAGTTGAGATCAGAGGATAATTGCCGGTTTCGCTCAATGGCGTAATTTCCGGTTCTTGCAATTGATTAATCAGATTGATGATGGCAGGAAGACGCAAGGTATTTTGCTTTACAGCCAGCTTACAGGCCTGCTCGATCACCTCTGTTCCATGCTTGTGTGCCAGCAGCAGAAGATCGACAAAATCCCGGTCCCCTCCCTTGTCCTGCATGTAGTGATCCCGGATCGTCATCATAACATTTGGCAATTGCCAATCCACGAAAGGGGCGCCATTTCTTAAGGCACCGGGTTTGCGATCCAGCAATGGCACATAGTGCCAGGGCTCAAAGTAACTGATATTGCGGGTAAAACGACGTTTGTGCCCGGCAATTACTTCATGATCCGCAACAAGAACTATTCGCCCGGCATAGGCTCGCAGCGAGACTTGTTGCCCGGCAAACTGACAAGGCACGCTGTAACGATTGTTATCATACTGAACCAGACAGGTGGAACGCACCCGCACACTCTTTTCGATGTACCCGTCAAAGGGTTGGCCGAGAGGGCGAAGCGCGGCAACCTCTTCTGCAAAAACCGCATCAATTGTGCGATCCTGCATCCCGGGATGCGCACGTTCGCCAAGTTCTTGACAACGCCGCTCCAGATGTTCATTCAAGCTATCAAGGTCATCAAAGGAAAGCTTGGGCGTAAACACCTCTGCTCGTATGAACCCGACCTGGTTCTCAACCTGGCCCTTCTCCCAGCCAGATGCCGGCGTACAGGCGACCGGCTCCATAACGTAATGGTTCATACAGGCAAGGAAACGTGCATGGAACATTCGTTCCTTCGAACGCGATACATAGGTGACCATAGTCTTGGGATTGTCGATGATGACACGGCGGGGAACTCCCCCGTAAAAGGCCAACGCACGCACAAAAGCATCAAGTACCATCTCCTGCACTTCGCTGGGATAGGCGTATACAAACGGCTTGCGGCTGTGGCAAAGCCGGAAGTGGGCAATCTTCACTTTCTGGGGTACTCCGCCCAGAACAACGTGTTCCTCACTCCAGTCAAACTGAACCGCATCACCTGCCGCAAACTGCAGGGGAACAAATGCTCCTCTGGACCCCGAACTCGAATGCTTCAACTCGCGGATAAGTCGCTGGGTCGTTGAATAAGACCCTTTATAGCCTTCCCCAACCAGTTCCTCGTAAAGCTTCTTGCCTGTGCGACGCTCCCGGCGCGGCAGCTTCAGATCATGCTCCCAGCGTGACCGAAGCTTGTCTGCATGCTTCCCAAGCAATTTATGCAAGGGTGCAGGAGTGTGGCGCTGATAACGAGGCTCCCCATCATCCTTCAAATACTTCCTGATCGTATTGCGCGAAACTCCCGTCTCACGACTTACCTGTCGAATGCTCTTTTCACCGCGCAATATCCAGCAACGGACCTTCAAAACCGTTTCCATTTGTAACACCTGTCTCTTCCTCGCGCTTAGAGCGTGTTCGCATCACGTGAATTCACAGCCGACTGCCCTGAAGAAATTCCGGCACTCCATTGGCGTGAACATATGGCAGACCTCTCCGATTGCCTTCCAGACATCATCGAAGGTTCTGGCGCCTGCCTTCCTCAGATGAGCCTTGAGCTTCGAAAAGGCCATTTCAATGGCATTGAGATCTGGGGAATATTTCGGCAGGAACAAAAACCATGCGCCGATATCTCGCAAGATCTGCTCGGCTTTTTCGCTCTTGTGAGCGGCTAGGTGGTCAAGGATTACGACATCTCTCTTTTCCAGTTCTGGCGCCAACTGTGTCTCAACATAAATCTCAAAGATTTCTTTGGTCATGGCCCGGTCAATAACCCAGGGCGCAACCAGTCCATGACTGCGCAGGCCTGCGATAAGTGTCTGCTTCTTCCAGTGGCCATGAGGGACAAAATCTATGAGGCGCTCTCCTGTTGGGGCCCATCCAGTTTGCTTGGCCATTTTGGTGTTTGTGGACGTCTCATCAATGAAGACAAGTTTTTCAATCGACCGATTCAAAAACGGAACACGCCTTGTCTTCCAGAGTTCGCGGTCTTTTTTCACGTCGATGCGGTGTTGCTCCTTGGCATAAATAGTCTTTTTTTATGCGACAACCCGAAACTGCGCACAACATGCCAGACAGGCGAATGATGGACATTGAGGTTGAATTTTTCGTTCAGCTCCGCACAAAGCTTACGGATTGTAATGTCCTTTTGTTCATCAACCCGTTTTCGAAGCCAGTCTTTATAGGGTGAAAGCTTGCCATGGCCTGTTTTTCCCGGGTTATGTTTTGGAGCAAGCGAGCCAGTTTCACGTTTCAACTTCACCATATCATTCACAAATTTGACGGAGACTTTGAAATGGGCAGCCGTTCCACGATGAGTGTGGCCTTCTTCTACATGAGCTACAACACGTTTACGCAATTCAATCGGATGGGGCTTGGGCATTGAAAATCCTTGGCTTCGAACCGAATCAGGTCACCCCAATCAGAATCATATTCGCGCACGGAAAGAAACTGAATCTACTCGACACAAACACGCTCTAAGCATCAACAACCGTGGTGTCGCCACGACCAATCAGTTTTATCAGCTTCGAGGTTTCATGACTGGTGGATATTTGTGTGAAACCTATATCACTCGCAATTTCCGCTACCATTAGCTCGTGTACAGGATTGAGATAGGAATGCATGAACGCAATGGCAACACCGCGTATGCCATCGTTATAGGCTGACTGTAAGTGTCGATGCGCCATTTCCAGATCAACCGGAAAGACCACTTCACCGTTTGCATCAAGTCTTTCAGCAATCTCATGCACACTGCAATAAAGAAGTTCTGGCAGTTTTATGTTAAGTCCCCCGTGCCATTCCGAAGTGCACCAGTGAAAACGGCAGCGTGATGAGCATTCTTCCTTGCGGGCGGGCCAGGCGATGGCGAGAATCTTGTAGAAGGAGATTCGCCTATGCCTCGCGGCTACCACCACCTGATCCAAGATGAACGTTGCCAGATTTGGGGGTTGAAGAAAAGCGGCCTCTCGCAGAGAGACATTGGGCGTGAGCTCGGACGCCATCACACGACAATCCGTCGAGAGATGCAGCGCAACAGCGGCGGCCGGGGCTACCGGTACAAACAGGCCCATAACAAGGCGACAGAGCGCCGCCACAGGGCGTCATCGGTGCCAAGGAAGATGACACCCGCCCTGTGGCAATTGGTCGAGGAGAAGTTGGCGGCTGGCTGGAGCCCAGAGCAAATTTCGGGTCGGTTTCGTCGGGAAGGCCAAGCCATGGTGGGGCGGATGCGGATCTACGAATACGTCCGCGCGGACCGCAGGGCCGGTGGCAGCCTTTACAAACGTCTGCGGCGGCGTGGGAAGAAACCGAATTGGCGCGGCGGCCGGCACGCCGGGCGAGGACGCATTCCCGGTCGTGTCGATATCAGTGAGCGGCCCGCGATCGTCGAACAGAAGTTGCGGATCGGTGACTGGGAGGTGGACACGATCGTTGGAGCGGGTCAAAGCGGCGCAGTGGTTTCGGCGGTGGACCGCGCCTCGAAGATGACCCGACTGGTACGGCTCGACAGGAAAACGGCCGAAGATGTCGGAGCTGCGCTCAGACGCCGGCTGGAGGCAGATCGGCACCTGGTTCACACGATCACTGCGGACAACGGTAAGGAATTCGCTGGCCACAGCAGCCTGTCCAAGGCGCTTGATGCCAAGTTCTATTTTGCCCGGCCCTACCACTCATGGGAGCGCGGGCTGAATGAACACACCAATGGACTGGTCCGCCAGTATTTGCCGAAAGGCACGGATTTCCGGTCTGTGACCGATGCCGAGGTCCAGGCGGTGGAGGATCTGCTCAACGCACGGCCGCGCAAGGCACTCGGCTTCCGGACGCCGGAGGAGGTGTTCAGAGATGCGCAGGCACCGCCATGACCGCTCTCAAACCTCTGGGAAGCGCACAGCGTGAAATCTCTCTTCGGCACAGTCTGTTCGAAGAGGCGATTGCGCTTGTGCGCAATTCTGCGGTAGGGGTATTGGTAACGGCAATTCAAGTCATCGCAGGCTCCGCCTGTCGAAATTTTTCACCGCCAGGCCCTTTTTTGCATTCGGGCTTGCGCCCTCATTTCAAAAAGGGCCTGGCGGTGGTGCACCTCGGAGCGGAAACGGCGAGTTCAAACAGCTTTGGCCGGTTCTGATAACCGATGCGGAGAAGATCCCTCAGACCCTGGGTTACCAGCAACAGGGTAGGATCCCCTTTTCGTTCCAACAGGGCGTTGGTCGCCACCGTTGTACCCATTTTTACCGCTTCAATGCTGTGCGGTGGCAGCGTTTCGCCTTCTGAAAGTCCCATAAGCTCCCAGATGCCGTGAATGGCAGCATCCTCATAACGCTCCGGGTTTTCCGAGAGTAGTTTGTGAGTTTGTAGTTGCCCATCCGGTGCGCGGGCCACGACATCGGTAAAGGTACCACCACGGTCGATCCAAAACTGCCACATGAGTCAAAACTCCTCTGTTCGCCGGGTTATATCCAGCGCATTTTTGTATTCAGGTTTTCTGCTTTTGTTTGCCTAGACTGCCATCATCCATAAACCAGCGAGGGCAGCCAAAGGGCAAGTTGAGGGAAGGCCAGCAGCAATGCGATCATGGCAAACATCGTCACGACAAACGGGATTGCGCCTTTCATAACGTCGAGCATTTCCCCGCGCCCCCGGACCGCCTGCACGACATAGAGATTTATGCCAATGGGCGGCGTTATCAATGCGGTTTCCAGAAGCACCATCAACAAGATACCGAACCATACCGGGTCAAATCCAAGCCCTACAACAATCGGCGCAATCAGTGGTGCCGTAACCAGAAGCATAGAAAGCGTTTCCATAAAGCAACCAAGAAATACCAGCAAAGCGACAATCATCAGCATGGTCTGGAAAGGTGTAAGGCCAAGACCGGTAACAAAATCCGCAAGTGCCTGTGTCAGTCCGATGACCGAAAGAACAAAGTTCAGGAACACAGCCGCCAGGATAATGAGCATGATCATCGAGGTTGTCCGCATCGTGCCTTCAATCGCCGATCGCAACATCGGGATTGTCAGTTTGCGGTTGAACGCGGCAAGGACCATCGCGGCCACCGCGCCCAGGGATGCTGCTTCAGTTGGTGTAGCAAGTCCCGCATAAATGGAACCAACAACCACCAGGAATATCCCGACCGGTGGAATTAGCGCAGGCAGGGCAGCAAAGCGCTCCGCCCAGTTTACGGTGACGCTTTCTCCTCCCCAGCCCTTGCGTATCTGGCACATGATAATCACTGTCACCATGAACAGTGCAGCAAGAAGAAAACCCGGGATGAAACCGGCCAGATAGAGTTCCGGGACAGAAGTGTCGGTTAGCAACCCGTAGAGAATAAGATTGATTGATGGAGGAATCAGAATTCCCAGGGTTCCACCCGCAGCTATGGTCCCCAGAAACAGCGGTTCGTTGTAGCCACGTTTTTCGATCTGCGGAATAGCGATGGTTCCAATGGTGGCTGCAGTAGCAACCGACGAACCCGACGTTGCTGCAAACAGGGCGGAGGAACCAACATTCGAATGCATCAGGCCACCGGGTAACCAGCCCAGCCATTTGACGATGCCTTCATACATTTTTTCGGTGATACCGGCCCGCAGCAGAATTTCACCGAGTAGTACAAACATCGGTATAGCCACCAACAGAAAGTCTGTTCCGGTCTGCCAGACCATGTCCCCCAGTGCGCGGTGCAGGGGCATTGCACTGTCAAGATATTGCAGGGTAAGTCCAAGCCAGCCAAGCGATGCGGCAATCGGCACAGCAAAAGCTATGAGGGCTACCAGTATCAGAAGCGGTTTGGAAACCATCAGACTGTCTCCTCTTCCACCTGCTCATCAAGGGTCTTGGCGCCAATCAGTGCTTCAGCCCCTTTCCGGTCTTTTCTGACAAGAGTGATGAACGCGGTCAAAATCACCAGCACACCGCAGAAGACGAAAAACAGCCAGCCGAACAGCCAGGGTATCTGGGGCCACATGAGGGGCGTGCGCATGGGTGTGATAGAATGGGAATTATGGGTGATTGTATCCGCAACCAGTTGCCAGGACATAACCGTTACCACGCCGGCAAAACCGGCGAGCAATATGATGCCAGCAAAGTCAGCCGCCAGTCGCAGGCCAGCGGGAAACAGATTGTAAAGGGCATCAACACGTATATGAGCGCGCTGGAACAGGGCATAGGCAAACCCGAATGTTGTCGCGATGCCGAAAGCATATCCCGGCAGTTCATCAGCACCGCCGATACTGACATTGAAAGCCTTGCGTGTGAATTTCCATGCAAATTTGACCCACTTGGGTGGGTAATTTTCAAGTAAAATTGACCCGCCTGTTTTAGGTTTCGCGTTTTAAGCGCGAGGAAGAGACAGGTGTTACAAATGGAAACGGTTTTGAAGGTCCGTTGCTGGATATTGCGCGGTGAAAAGAGCATTCGACAGGTAAGTCGTGAGACGGGAGTTTCGCGCAATACGATCAGGAAGTATTTGAAGGATGATGGGGAGCCTCGTTATCAGCGCCACACTCCTGCACCCTTGCATAAATTGCTTGGGAAGCATGCAGACAAGCTTCGGTCACGCTGGGAGCATGATCTGAAGCTGCCGCGCCGGGAGCGTCGCACAGGCAAGAAGCTTTACGAGGAACTGGTTGGGGAAGGCTATAAAGGGTCTTATTCAACGACCCAGCGACTTATCCGCGAGTTGAAGCATTCGAGTTCGGGGTCCAGAGGAGCATTTGTTCCCCTGCAGTTTGCGGCAGGTGATGCGGTTCAGTTTGACTGGAGTGAGGAACACGTTGTTCTGGGCGGAGTACCCCAGAAAGTGAAGATTGCCCACTTCCGGCTTTGCCACAGCCGCAAGCCGTTTGTATACGCCTATCCCAGCGAAGTGCAGGAGATGGTACTTGATGCTTTTGTGCGTGCGTTGGCCTTTTACGGGGGAGTTCCCCGCCGTGTCATCATCGACAATCCCAAGACTATGGTCACCTATGTATCGCGTTCGAAGGAACGAATGTTCCATGCACGTTTCCTTGCCTGTATGAACCATTACGTTATGGAGCCGGTCGCCTGTACGCCGGCATCTGGCTGGGAGAAGGGCCAGGTTGAGAACCAGGTCGGGTTCATACGAGCAGAGGTGTTTACGCCCAAGCTTTCCTTTGATGACCTTGATAGCTTGAATGAACATCTGGAGCGGCGTTGTCAAGAACTTGGCGAACGTGCGCATCCCGGGATGCAGGATCGCACAATTGATGCGGTTTTTGCAGAAGAGGTTGCCGCGCTTCGCCCTCTCGGCCAACCCTTTGACGGGTACATCGAAAAGAGTGTGCGGGTGCGTTCCACCTGTCTGGTTCAGTATGATAACAATCGTTACAGCGTGCCTTGTCAGTTTGCCGGGCAACAAGTCTCGCTGCGAGCCTATGCCGGGCGAATAGTTCTTGTTGCGGATCATGAAGTAATTGCCGGGCACAAACGTCGTTTTACCCGCAATATCAGTTACTTTGAGCCCTGGCACTATGTGCCATTGCTGGATCGCAAACCCGGTGCCTTAAGAAATGGCGCCCCTTTCGTGGATTGGCAATTGCCAAATGTTATGATGACGATCCGGGATCACTACATGCAGGACAAGGGAGGGGACCGGTATTTTGTCGATCTTCTGCTGCTGGCACACAAGCATGGAACAGAGGTGATCGAGCAGGCCTGTAAGCTGGCTGTCAAGCAAAATACCTTGCGTCTTCCTGCCATCATCAATCTGATTAATCAATTGCAAGAACCGGAAATTACGCCATTGAGCGAAACCGGCAATTATCCTCTGATCTCAACTGTCCCGCAAGCCGACTGCAAGCGTTATGAAGCTCTGTATGAGGTGACGGCATGAACGGCCTCATTGAACAGCTGGCGGGGTTGAGATTGCATGGAATGGCCTCTTGCGCACAGGACTTGCTAAGTGCACGTCAGCCGCCAAACCTGGCCACGGCGATAAAGCAGTTGATAGAGGCAGAGACCGTGGAACGAAGGGTGCGTTCGGTCCGGTATCAAATGCGCAGTGCAAACTTCCCTCATCACAAGGACTTTGCCACCTTCGATTATGATGCGGCGGCTGTAACCCGAACACAGATTGAACCCTTGTGTTCCGGACAGTTTATTGCCGATGCACATAATCTGATTCTGGTTGGTGGAACGGGAACTGGAAAATCCCACATTGCCATTGCTCTTGGAACAACGCTTGTTAATCACGGCAAGAGAATTCGGTTCTTCAATGCTGTCGACCTGATCAATGCGCTGATCAGTGAACAGGCAGAGGGAAATACCGCAAGGATCGTACGGCAATTATGCGCACTGGATTGCGTCATTATTGATGAACTCGGCTATATTCCGTTCCCAAAGTCCGGCGGAGCGCTACTGTTCCATCTGATCAGCAAACTGTACGAGAAGACAAGCGTCATCATTACAACCAACCTGGAGTTCGGGGAATGGACGCAGGTCTTCGCAGATGCAAAGATGACAACCGCACTGCTGGACCGAATTACCCATCATTGCACCATTATAGAAACCGGGAATGCATCATACCGGTTTGCTCAAAGCAAAAAACAAAAAACTCAATCCTGATCAGAAAAAGCCCCCGGACGATCTTGCAATTGGAGAGCTGATCGTCCGGGGGCTTGCGTGCAAAAACGGTGGGTCAGTTTTAAATGGAAATACAGGGTCAGTTTTAATTGAACATTGACATTTTCCGGGATCGTATGCACCCCAAAACACTCTCATTATTTTTCATTTTCCTATCATTTGTGCCAAAGAAATATTGTTGCGCAAGCCGCTTATCCCATTGAAACATAGAGGCTTTTCCGAAAATTCTCCCAAAATTCGCTTGTGCAGAATGAAAGACCCCCCATACTGCTGTTCCTTCTTCTATTTCGGAAATCGTGATACCGGCGATAAGCGAGTTTTCGAACGAGTTTCCGGATGTGAAGGTGGATGTCCGTGACATGGACTCGCGCAGCGTGGCAAATGCGATTGCCTCTGGATTTGCCGAGATTGGTCTTGCCTCCTGGCTGGATCACATTCGTGGAGCTGGCAACAGGCAGCTGTTGCAGGATGATTTCGGCCTGGTTTGTCATGCAAGGCACCCGCTTGCCGCCTCAACACAACCTCTGACGCTATCAAACCTGCAACCTGATCAGTTCATTTCCAACGACTTATGTAATGCGATTGATGATTCTGCTGTTTCTCAATTCCTGAAACACACGCGTCTGTCTGCGCAAAACACCCTGTCTCTGATTGAATTCCTCAATTCGGGGAAATGGTACACAATCCTGCCCAGCAGCGTTGTGTCGATCAGTCCGCAGACGATTGCGTTCCGCAAACTGGAAGACCTCACAGCGAAACGCACCATTTCGCTGTTGTTCCGGCTGGAATTTGAAGCCGTTCCCTACTTCGCCCGGTTTCTTAGCATTGTCGAAAACCAGGCTGAAAAACTGAGGACCGTTTCATGAATGCTGGCAGCGGGCACTTATCCCTCAAAACCCTGCAGGACATTGACTGTATTGATACCGATTTCCTCAACCGCATAACCGCCCTCCATCACAAACAGGGTAGGAAGCTGCAGTTGCGCCAGATCTTCGCCATAAGTGGCAAAGTCATCTGAGGTCAGCTTGAAGGAACTGATCGGGTCTTTTTCAAATGTATCCGTGCCAAGCGAGACTACAAGCGCGTCGGGTCCATACTCGGAGATCCGGTCCATGCCACGTTTCAGCGAATCTTGCCAGGTGCTGAAACCGGTGCCTTTTGGCATCGGGAAGTTGAGATTATATCCGTTACCTTCACCACTGCCGGTTTCGTCGTCATAGCCCAGAAAATACGGGAATTCCTGATCGGGATGACAATGCAGGGAAATGAACAGGACATCTGAACGATCATAGAAAATATCCTGTGTTCCATTGCCGTGATGATAATCAACATCCAAAATGGCAACCCGTTCCGCCCCATTGTCCAGCAATTGCTGCGCCGCCAATGCCGCATTATTGAAGAAACAATACCCCCCAAACATGTCAGTCGCTGCATGATGGCCAGGCGGGCGGCATAACGAAAACAGTACTTTCTCTGATGCCAGGCGTTCAGCACCCTCGATGGCGACATTGACACTCGCCAGTGAAGCCTCCCAGGTGCCATGCGTTATCCCGGTTTCAGAGGCCAGGGCATAATAGGCCAGTTTGCCTTCGACTTCCTTGGGACATCGCAGTTGCATGCGCCGTGCAGGCCAGTTTGCCGCAATCGCTTCCCCAGCCATGCCGGCAGCACTCCACTCTGTCCAGCAATCTTTGAGAAAGGTAACGAAATCCGCGTCATGCAGTTTCAGTATGGGTTCCATTCCGAAGTCACGCGGCGCGACAATGTCGCCCAGTCCCTGGGAGTGAATTCGGTCAACGATATAATCCATGCGAGCCGGCTTTTCGAATGGCGGTACCAGAACGCCGCCGCTGAGTTCTGTCTTGGCGTCGCGTTTGCGGTGGTCCTGTGAGAATATGGTCAACATCTTTTTGCCCCGTGTTAGCTCTTGAATTGTTGTGGTTCGCGGATCAGGCCCTTTTCTTCCAGCCCGGTCAGATATTCAGCCCATTTTTCTTCCCGGTTCTGGCCAAGATCACGAAAGTATTTCCAACTGAAGATACCGGTATCATGCATATCGTCAAAGGTGATACGCACGGCATAATTCCCTACCGGTTCCATTTTCATGATGCCGACTTCGCGTTTCCCGCCAATCGTCTTGCGCTGTTCAGCCGAATGGCCCTGAACTTCCGCGGAGGGAGACAGCACTCGCAGGATTTCAGCGCTGAATTCGTAAGTCTCGCCGTCACCGAACATTATCTCCAGCGACTTTCGGTCTTTTCTGACCGTCAGTTTCTTGGGTTGCATATTGTCTTCCTTCCGGAGACATCTAAACCAACCTGTGCCACAATTCCAAGTCCGTTTGCTAGCCAAATCGCCAAAGGCATGTGTCGCATTTATGTATAGACATAATAAATGTTGCGGGTTAAAGCAATTTTCCTGATATCTTAGTCAGATGAAATGAGAATGCCGAGATGTGTGGCAATGATTGCTGTGTTTCCCTTTATTCTGACGCACGAGATTAAAGGACAGGCACTGCAGCATGGCCGTTCAAACGTAAGCTACAGGAAACAGGGATGAGTGACACATTGCTGGATCACAAGGCGCTGGTTGCCAGTCTGGGTGATGAACAACGGTTGAAACTCACAACCAAATCCGACTTTACCGGTTTGGCGAACCTTGCGACTCACATTGCAGGATTACTGGTAACCGGAACCTGGATCACACTTGGCTGGCCAGGTTGGCAACTGGCCATGGTGCTGCATGGCGTTCAGATTGTATTCCTGTTCACCCTGCTGCACGAGACGGTTCACTCCACACCTTTTAAGACGCCATGGATTAACCAGATTGTCGGTTGGGTCTGCGGCTTTCTGATTTTCCTGCCGCCGCTTTGGTTTCGGTATTTCCACCTGGCCCATCATCGCTATACACACGAACCGGGCAAGGATCCGGAACTGGACGGACCGCCAACGGAAACCCTGATCGGTTACCTTTGGACTGTGACGGGAATACCGGTATGGCGGTTTCATATAGGCACCATTTTCCGAAACGCAATCGGCTCGTTTGAATACGCCTACCTGCCCAGTGCAGCGCAAGGACGCGTTGCACGAGAAGCCCGGATCATGATTGCCCTTTATGCTGCAATCATCACCGCCTGCATCGCACTCAACACGGTGGCACTTGTCTACCTGTGGATCGTTCCCATCATTCTGGGACAGCCGTTCCTGCGCCTCTATCTGATGGCAGAACACGGGCGCTGTCCGCATGTTGCAAATATGCTGGAAAATACCCGAACCACCTATACGAACCGGGCGGTGCGATGGCTTGCCTGGAATATGCCTTATCACATCGAGCATCATGCCTATCCTTCGGTTCCGTTTCATCAATTACCGGAATTTCACAAAGTCGCAAAAGTGCATTTGCAAACAACCGAAAACGGCTACGGTGCTTTTCACGCAACAGAGATTCAACATCTTAAAGAAAGCCGGTAGCAACCGGAGACCGGTGTAATTTGTCTGGCTAATTCAGACGAAATTACGCCTAACAAACTGACCGTGGCTTCGGCCGTATATGGAGTAAACGATGAAAGACGCATATAGAGCGATAGTTATTGGTGGTGGGGTAGTTGGCTGTTCGGTCCTATATCATCTGGCCAAGGCTGGCTGGACAGATGTCATCCTCATAGAACGTTCCGAACTCACGTCCGGTTCATCCTGGCACGCAGCCGGAGGGTTTCATACCCTCAACGGTGATCCGAATGTCGCAAAGTTGCAGGCTTATACGATCGGCCTTTACGATGAGCTGGAAGAGATATCCGGACAGTCATGCGGTCTGCATCTGGTTGGCGGATTTATGATGGCGGACAGTCCCGAGCGTATGGATTTTCTGCGCACGTTGCATGCCAAGGGCCGTTACCTGGGTATGGAAACCGAACTTGTAACGCCAGCAGAAGCAAAAGCCATGTTCCCCCTGATGGACGAAGCCAACTTTGTCGGCGGTCTCTGGGATCCGGTTGAAGGACACCTTGATCCATCGGGCACCACTCATGCCTACGCAAAAGCTGCAAGAAAGCTTGGTGCCGAGATTGAATTGCGCAACCGGGTGACCGAGCTCACCCAAAACGCGGATGGCACCTGGAACGTTGTCACCGAGAAGGGCACGGTGAAGGCCGAACACGTCGTCAATGCAGGCGGTCTCTGGGCCCGCGAAGTGGGCCGGATGGTTGGTCTGGAACTGCCGCTTTTGGCCATGGAGCACATGTATCTTTTGACCGAGGAAATGCCGGAAGTGCTTGAATACAACAAGGAGACAGGCCGTGAACTGTGCCACGTGATAGACTTCAAGGGTGAGATCTATACCAGGCAGGAACGCACCGGCATGCTGCTTGGTACCTACGAGAAGGCCTGTGTTCCCTGGTCTCCTCAGAACACACCCTGGGATTTTGGTCATGAACTGCTGCAACCGGACATTGACCGTATCACTCCGTCACTTGAAATTGGATTTAAACATTTTCCACCATTGGAGAAGGCTGGTATCAAACAGATTATCAACGGCCCCTTCACATTTGCTCCTGACGGCAATCCGTTGGTTGGCCCGGTTGACGGGCTCACCAACTTCTGGTGCGCGTGTGCGGTTATGGCTGGCTTCAGCCAGGGTGGCGGAGTTGGTCTTGCCCTGTCAAACTGGATGGTTCATGGCGATCCGGGTCATGACATTTACGGCATGGATGTTACCCGATACGGCGAATGGGCGACGCTGCGCTACACCAACGCCAAGGTTCGCGAAAACTATTCCAAACGATTTTCAATCCGTTTCCCTAACGAGGAACTGCCGGCTGCCCGTCCGCAACAGACGACACCGGTCTATGACATTATGAAGGATCATAACCACGCGGTGATGGGTGACAGTTGGGGTGTGGAAACACCGCTTTGGTTTGCTCCATCCGCAGAGGAAGCTCACGATGTGCTTTCTTTCCATCGTTCCAATGATTTTGCGCATGTCGCAGCAGAAGTGAATGGTGTTCGCAGTTCCGTCGGGGTTACAGAAGTCTCCAACTTCGCCAAGTACGAATTCCTCGGCGATGGTGTTGAAGCATTTCTGTCTCACCTGATGTGTAACACCATGCCGAAGCTGGGAAGGCTTACCCTGACCCCGATGCTGAACGAAAACGGCAAGCTGATTGGTGATTTCACGATCGGCAAACTGGCCGATGATCGCTTCGTCATGTGGGGTTCGATCGCCGCGCAAAAATATCATATGCGCTGGTTTGAAGAACATATGCCAAAAGATGGCTCCGTGAGCGTTCGTCGCTACGGCATGAATCTGGTGGGCCTGTCCATTGCCGGACCTAACTCGCGCAAGGTTCTCGAAAAGCTGTGTGACGACGATGTTTCCGGCGAAGCATTTCGGTTCATGGATATCCGTGAGATGGACGTCAACGGAGCACCGTGCATCGTCAACCGGGTCACTTTCTCCGGTGATCTTGGTTACGAAATCTGGATGGAGTCTGCCTATCAACGCAAAGTTTATGAAGGCCTGAAGGAAGCGGGCGCAGAATTCAACATTGTTGATTTCGGCATGCGCGCGCTGTTGTCCATGCGTCTTGAAAAGAATTTTCCGACCTGGTTCGGCGAACTGCGTCCCATCTATGGTCCGTTCGAAGCCTCCATGGACCGGTTCATCAAACTTTCCAAGAATGATTTCATCGGTCGAGAGGCTGCCGCAAAGGAACACGCGGACGGCCCGTTACTACGCCGCGTATCATTCGTCATCGACGCAGACACCGCCGATATCATGGCGGATGAACCGATTTGGGCGAAAGTCGGTGATGCGGATTACGGCACCATCACAGAGCCTCATGGCTATGGTGCCAAGCGCTTCGACGCCGATGGCAATGAAGTGAAAGCATCGCCACCTCACTTTGACGGGGAGTGGCGGGTTGTCGGCTGGATCACGTCAGGTGGTTATGGTCACCATGTCAAAGCCTCACTCGGTCAGGGATATGTACCGGCCGTACTGGCGGAGCGGGATGAAGAGGGCCTCTTTGAAATTGAAATACTGGGTGTCCGTCGCCCGGCGCGTATCAACATCGACCCGTTGTTCGACCCGACCGGAGAGCGCATGCGTAGCTAACCGTTCGGTCTGACTAAACCGGTAACAATCGGCGGGTTATCTGGCCCGCCTTTTTGTTTTGAGAAATATAAAGCTTCTGCTCTTTCCTGTTACAATCGGGCGATCAGAAAATGCTGAACGTACACGCTCATTGACGCGCATTGCATTGGGTGGGACGGTTCAAAACAAACGACCAATGCCTTTGGGTGCATTCAGCAAGATTTGCGGACTCGGTTTGTTGCATGGTGTACATGGAACTCAATGGTGAAGCAGAAATGTCGTCAAACTATGAAAAACGCATCCTTCGTGTTCTGGGGTACATTCATGACAATCCCGATGGTGACTTGTCGCTGGATACTTTAGCGGATGTTGCGGCCATGTCGCGGTTTCACTGGCATCGCGTATTCCACGCCATGACCAGAGAAACCTGTGCTCAGGCGGTGCGCCGCCTGCGGTTATATCGGGCGGCACGTTGGCTTTCCCACAAGGATTGGCCAATACCAGAGATTGCTGCAAAAGTCGGGTATCCCAACCTCAACAGCTTTTCCCGTTCATTCCAGGATGAATACGGATTGACGCCGGCCAGGTTCCGCAGCGAGGGGCATCCCGGCCCTTTGAAAAACTCGATCATCAAAGGAAAAAACAAAATGTTCAAAGTGGAAATCCAAGAAGCGCCAGCGCGTCATCTACTGGGCCTTGCCCACAAAGGTCCATACTACCATATCGGCTCGACTTTCGAAAAGCTGTTTGCCCATGCGCCCGCCTTCAATGGTGAGTTCAAGGGAACGGTCGCGGTCTATTATGATGACCCGAACCTTGTATCGGAGAAAGATTTGTCCAGCCACGCCTGCGTATGGACATAAGAAGGGACCAAGGTTCCCGACGGGCTCGAAAAACTGGAGGTGGCCGGTGGGACTCATGCGGTTCTGACATACAAGGGCCCCTACAACACAATCAAAACCGCCTATGATCACCTGTTTGGAAACTGGCTCCCCCAATCCGGACGTGAACCTGCGGAAGCCCCCTGTTATGAGCTTTATCTCAACAATCCTTCAGATACCCAGCCAGAAGACCTTCTGACGGAAATTTATCTCCCGCTGGCATAACAGTACCGGTGTTCTCGGCGGTGTTGGATGAGATGTCCCACTTGAATGAGGGTTCACGAAAACCGAGGTTTGTGTGAAACCACAAGCAGCGGTTTTTATCCTCTCGAATGTTTGATAGAAAGACAGCTTGTTTCCCAATACCGGATCGGAGCGGAAACGGCGCAGCGGTTTTTATCCTCTCAAAACCGCCGGATTTGCCGAATGCGGAAATTTATCTCCCGCTGGCATAACAGTACCGCTCTACATTCTTGTACCCATGATCCTTGTAGGCCTGCCGCTTGTAATTGGTATCGTCTATTGGAGCGGCCGCAACAAGGATCGCCCGGCATTGAGTCATGAGGTGGTCTCGTCGCGATTTGCTGAAGACTTTCCGGCTTTCCAGTCCCGGGAGGTTATCATCTCTGATGACGGAAAATCTGCCTTTCTCATTCCCGCAGACAATGGTCCGACCGGTCTGGTGCACACAATCGGCCAGAACCAGTTAACCCGGATATTGAATGACGAATTGGTTAGAGAGGCGAAAGATAGCCCGAAAGGTATTGACCTTTACGTAAACGACTTTACTCTTAGGCACATTCCGTTTCCTTTGGCTGACAATGATCGGCGAAAGAGAGTTATCGCAAGACTAAACTTCAGGTAGCAGGGCCATGGACCTCGTTATTCCCAATTTTCCGGCGGTGACGCAACTGGCCATTCCTGCGTTCGTCTCATTGATACTCATCGAGTTGTTTGTGCTTCGTCGCATGCGTGGTGTGGAAGGATTTGAAACGCGGGACACGACGACCAGCCTATTGATGGGCGTCGGCAACGTAGTGAGCGGACTGATCTTCGGATTCGTTGCCTACGGTGTTTTGACCTGGTGCTATGAATGGCGAATTCTGACGCTGGGATTTGAATGGTACTGGATTGTCATATGTTTCATTGTGGATGACTTTCGTTATTACTGGTACCACCGCATCGCACACCGTTGTCGATGGGTCTGGGCTGAACATGTGATCCACCATTCCAGTCAGCACTACAACCTTTCTACCGCCTTGCGCCAAAGCTGGACCGGGGTGTTTACGGGCATGTTTGTGTTGCGGATACCGCTGGTGCTGCTTGGTTTCCATCCGGCGCTGATTGTGTTTGTTGGCGGTGTCAATCTGGTTTACCAGTTCTGGATCCATACCGAATCTATCGGCAGGATGCCGCGCTGGTTTGAAGCCATCATGAACACCCCATCTCATCACCGGGTTCACCATGCAACAAATCCGCGATATCTTGATGCCAACTATGCCGGCACACTGATCATCTGGGATCGCATGTTCGGTACGTTTGTCGAGGAGTTGGACGAGGACATGCCGCGCTACGGGTTGGTGAGAAACATCGGCACTTTCAACCCGCTCCGAGTTGCTTTTCATGAATGGGTGGACATGTTTCGTGATGCAACAAGTCCCGGCCTCACATTGGGGCAGCGCCTCCGGTATCTCTTTAATCCGCCGGGTTGGCGCCACGATCAGGCGATCTCGGGTTCTGAGGCAATCAAGACGGATTATGTCCGTCGCAACCCTGAAGAATCCGGCAAGCCCGGTCTCCCGACACTTTAAACCTTTCAGCGTCCTACAAACAGGTCAGGCGGTAACACACCGATTGTAATTGCGTATAAAAGTCCGGAAACGGTAAAGATCGACAATGCTGTTGTAACCATGATGGACGCAGATGCGCGCTCTATCCAAACATCGTATTGTTCGGCTATCACATAAACATTTGTCGCTGTTGGAAGAGAAGCCAGCAGGACCGCCGTCAATATCCAGGTCTCGTCAAAGTCGCCTATGTGACTGAGCCCGACATACATCAGCAATGGATGCAGGATTAGTTTTATCGGCGTGATGTAAAACAGAGAACCCGGTACTCGTTTCATCGGGCGCAATGCCAGTGTCACGCCAATCGCGAACAGAGCACACGGTGCTGCTGCCTGTGCCAGGTAGTTGATTAACCTGCTTCCCAAAATCGGCAGATCAATCTGAAAAGTCGCAACCAGAACGCCGGCAGCAGTGGCCAGAATAAAGGGGTGGAAAACAATGCGGCGAACCACATCAAGTACCAACTCCATCGGGGACTGCTTGCATTGCCCGGACAGCGCCATCATTGCCGGGGCGAGAGCAAAATGCATGGTGTTTTCAAAACAGAAAATAATGGCGACCGGGATCGCGGCTTTTTCGCCGAACGTGAGAATCGCAAGTGCCGGGCCCATATAGCCGATATTGCCATACCCGCCCGCCAGTGCCTGAATGGTGGCTTCCGGTACATTGCCGCGCGAATCCAGTGCTCCAAGTGCAAAGGTCAAAGCCAGAACCGCAAAAGTAATTGCGATGTTGGTGGCAACAAACTCCCAGCTTGCAAATTGATCGACCGGGGTTTTCGCAACGAGGGTGAACAACATGGCCGGCAGGGCAAAATATATGATGAATGTATTGAGCCACCCCAGAGCCTGAATTGGCTGGTCGCTAATTCTTCCGCCCACAAAACCAAGGATGATTAGGCCAAACAGCGGGAAAGTCAGACTGAGGACTTCAAGCATCTTTTCCGCCGAACAGATCCACCAGAATTGCCGTGAATATCAGCCCGGCACCAATCCACGAAATCAGATCCAGATCAGAAGCGTCCAGCAGTGAAGTGGAGATGGTAGCAGTCATAATCTCGGACATGGTCAGCAGGGCTGCTGTGGTTGCGGCGACAAACTTGGCGCCCCAAATCTGTCCATAAAGCGACGGCCACAAAATCAGCGCGCCGAACGCGATCACAGGCAAGGCGATTGCCGACAGGTCTTCAAAGGCAGGAAACCCTGGTTGCACTTGCGGTGACACGACGCTCAGAATGGAGCCGACAATCATGGCGCCGACGAATGCGAAGAACAGGCCGGCGGTTGTTGTTGTCATGGGTTCGAGGTCATCCCTGCCTCGCAGCATGGCTAGACCAAACGCCCAGCCAACCCCCGACATCAGGCCGAACGCATCTCCCAGATTCTGGGGTATTGGCCAGCCGCCGGCACCCAGCAGAAGCCATATGCCAACCACCGCAATCAGAAGGGCCAATAACCGTGCCCTGCCAATCGGAACCCTGAAAAGCACCCAGGAAAAAAGTGTTGCCCATAGTGGCAGGAGATAAAACAGGAATGTTACCCGGATCACATCAGACATAATGATACCGGCAAAATAAAAGACATTCGAGAGCCCCATTCCCATGCCGACGATCACAATCCATTTCAGATTTGGCAGGAGACGCTCTTTTGAGAAAATCAGGATAATGACACCGGCAAGGCAACCCACGAAGTTAATCCCTGCGACTGTCCAGAGTGCCACAAGGCCATTTTCGTCAAAGTAACGCAGCGGAATCCAGAACAGGCCCCATATGCTTGCACACAGGAAAATTGAAAGAGATGCCCGGACAGGCGAGGCGGGAGAATGTGTTGCCATACTTCGCTTTGGCTTTTTGCAACGAAACAGTCAATAGACACACTGGGAGATTTTGCAAATGGTGGAAGGATTTAATAGACCGCATTTTCCTTGCGATACGTGCCCGGTGTTCGTCCGAACCGTATCTGAAAGTATTTCCCCATGTGGGAAGCCGACTGAAATCCGCAACCGATTGCGATTTCGGTTACATTCATGTTGGTCTGCAGCAGCAGCCCGCAGGCTCGGGTCAGGCGCAGATCACGGTAAAATTCCTGTGGAGACTTTTTCAGATCCCGTTTGAAAATGCGGTCGAGTTGCCGCCTTGAAATGTTCAACAGTTTTGCAATATCGGCGATGGTGAGCCGGGCCTCCAGGTGGTTTTCCATCAACAACAGCGCCTCGGTAAGAACCGGGTTGCGGCTCGCCAGCCGGAATGCGTTGGTAATGTGCTGTTCGCTGGAACTGTCGCGAATAGTGTCATGAAAGTAGTTTACCGCTATCTGGCTGGTGATTTCCGGTCCATGTTCCTCCTGGATGATGTGCAGCATCAGATCGAGACTTGCGGTCCCGCCGGCACAGGAAAACCGCTTGCCGGAAATTTCCATCATCGAGGGTTTGATTTCCAGATCGGGATAGAGTTCCCGGTAAGCATCAAAACATTTCCAGTGAATGGTGGATGGTACCCGGTCGAACAGTCCCACTTCGGCAGCGACAAACGAACCGTCGGAAATCGCACCGATGCGTTTGCCCCGGTTTGCCTGTTCGTGGAGCCAGTTGGTCAGGGTGGTGTTTCGATAGGTATGCGAACTGTTGCCGCCGCAAATGACGATCACATCCGGATCACCCGCTTCCGCAAGCGTTGTCGTGGGCAGTTCAATGTCGCTGGTCGACATCAATGGGCCCCCCTCAGGGCTGACTGCTGTCCAGGAATAATAGCGGTGCCCAAGCACAAGATTGGCCCCTCGAAGCGCGTCAATGGCACAGGAAAATGACATGAGCGAAAACGGCGGCACGATTACAAAATTATAATGGCTCATAATTTTCCGGTTTCTGGCTTATGCAATCAATCGCGGAATTATGTCTCATTTCTTGCTCGCTGTGTCCAGATAATTGTTTTTCAACCGTGCAATTGTGCGCAAACTTAGCCAACTTCTGGAGGAACGAAGACCATGGCATTTCCTGAACATTCAAAATACGTAATCATCGGCGCGGGTATTCACGGCCTTTCAAGTGCCTGGCGGTTGGCTGAACGGCTGAAGGAGTCGGGCAAGGGTTCCGGCGAGGATGTAGTAGTCCTGGAGAAGTCGGGCATCGCAGCAGGCGCATCCGGTGTTGCTTGTGGCGTGGTACGCAACAACTATTTCCAACCTGCCATGCGCAAGTTGATGGCCCACTCCGTGAACATCTGGGAAAGCGACCCGGAAGGCCTGTCATATCATCCAGTCGGTTATATGCAGATTTCTTCTGAATCCATGCGTGAGGATGTGCGTTCGATTTACGAACAGCAACAGGCGATTGGCTACGAAAGCGAGTTCATCGAGGGCGAGCAGAAATGCACCCACTACATGCGCGGTATATTTGATGACTGGCAAGCCCAGGGCATCACCTCGGTTCTGCATGAAAAACGCGGCGGTTTCTCCAACCAGACCAAAACCATGTATGCACTGGCAGACAAGATTGAAGCACTGGGCGTGCGGATCATTACCGGTGTTACGGTCAAGGGCTTTGTCTCAGACAACGGTTCAAGTGCAGTCAGTGCAGTAGAAACCGACAAGGGCAATATTTCCTGCGAGCAGGTAATTGTCGGTGCCGGTCCGTGGGCACGTGATTTCTGGGACATGCTGGACATGCCAAAACAGATCACCCTGAAAGACCTCAATGGCGAAACCCATGATGGCGTTGACATGTGGCGCTTCTGGCAGCTTGAAGAAGGCGTGCTCCAGGTCGATCCCGAACTGGGCAAGGACAATGACGGAAACCTGCCGCCTGTTATACATGTCGACACAGACGCAACACTGTATTCAACTGTCGATGGTTCCAAAATCACCGATGAGATGTGGGGTATCTACTACAAGCCGGACTGGCACTTTGGTGGCATTCAGGGCGGTGCTTCTCCCTACAAGGTGGAGACACCTGTTGATGAAGTGGCGATTGACCCTTACGGACCATCAAGCCCTGAATTTGTGGCCTCTGACGAGTTTGCTCACATGTGGGTATCCGCACTTGCGCATTGTCAGAAGCGGTTTGAAGGCACGATGCCGAAATACCACAAGGAAGCATCTGGCGGCATTGGTTGTTTTACACCGGACTCTTTCCCCGTTTTTGATCATTTAAAGGAAAACGTGGCAGTTATCGCAGACTCCAACCACGGCTGGAAGATGATCGGCGTCGGGCATCTGATAGCCGATGAAATTCTGGGCGAGAAACAGGAACTTCTGGAGCCGTTCCGCTTCTCACGCTTTGCCGAAGGCAAATTGCATCCGGTATCCAACAGCCCTTACCCCTGGAGTTAGGATCGGCCCCATGAAATATTCGGCACTATCAGTTCTTTGGCAGGGATTGACCGGCCATAAGGGCTGGACGCGCGCCTGGCGCGATCCTGAGCCCAAGCCAGAGTATGATGTTATCATCATCGGCGGTGGCGGCCACGGCCTGTCCACCGCATATTACCTTGCCAAGGAACATGGCGTCACCAATGTCGCAGTGCTGGAAAAAGGCTATATCGGTGGCGGTAATGTTGGCCGGAATACGACGATTGTGCGCTCCAACTATATGCTCGGGCCGAACACTCATTTTTATGAGAAATCCATGAAGTTGTGGGAGGGTCTGGAACAGGACTTCAACTTCAACGCAATGGTATCCCAACGTGGGGTGATCAACCTGTTTCATTCAGATCCCCAGAGAGACGCCTTTGCAAGACGTGGCAATGCCATGCGCATGGGTGGGATAGACGCGGAACTGCTTACCCCGGCCCAGTTGAAAGAAATGGTGCCGATCCTCGATTTCGACAATGCACGTTTTCCGATACAGGGCGGGTTAATGCAACGTCGTGGCGGCACGGTGCGCCATGATGCGGTTGCCTGGGGATACGCCCGTGGCGCAGACATGCGCGGCGTCGACATTATCCAGAATTGCGAAGTCACCAACATTCGTGTCGAGGGCGGTAAGGTGGTCGGCGTTGATACAAACCGCGGGACCTTCAAGGCCAGGAAAGTCGGTATGGCGGTGGCGGGTCACACATCAAAGATTGCCCAAATGGCAGGCATCGACGATCTGCCAGTGGAAAGCCATGTGCTTCAGGCGTTTGTGTCGGAAGGCATCAAGCCGCTGATCGATACTGTCGTCACCTTTGGTGCAGGCCACTTCTATATCAGCCAGTCCGACAAGGGCGGTCTTGTCTATGGCGGTGATCTTGACGGCTATAATTCCTACGCCCAGCGCGGCAACCTGCCGATGATGGAGCATGTGATGGCTGGCGGCATGGCTATCATGCCGGCAATCGGTCGCGTCCGGATGCTGCGGCATTGGGGTGGCATCATGGACATGAGTTTCGATGGTTCCCCGTTCATCTGCAAGACAGATATCAACGGCCTCTATCTTAACGGTGGCTGGTGCTATGGCGGCTTCAAGGCTGCTCCTGCTTCCGGCTGGTGTTTTGCCCACACAATTGCGCAGGACCGGCCACACCCACTCAATGAAGCGTTTACGATCAGCCGGTTCAAGGAAGGCCAGATGATTGATGAAAAGGGCGTCGGGCCCAACCCGTGGATACAGTAAGGAGGCGTTGAGATGCATAGAATTAACTGCCCCTGGTGTGGTTTGCGGGATGAAGCAGAATTCCAGTATCAGGGCGATGCGACAAAGGTACGTCCCAAGGAAAACGGTTCTGAAGAAGCCTTTTTCGACTACGTCTATATCCGTGAAAATCCGAAAGGCTGGCATACCGAATGGTGGCACCATGTGGGAGGCTGTCGACAATGGGTTAAGGTGGTTCGCAACACACTAACCCACGAAATACATGCTTGCGGCGGTCCGCATGACAAACTGCCGGTCCCGAAACCTAAAAAGGGAGAGCGGTGATGACTCAGAAAAACCGTCTTTCTTCCGGTGGTGCGATCAATCGTGACAAGCCGGTAACCTTCTCTTTCGATGGCAAGAAGTATTCAGGATTTGAGGGAGATACCCTGGCCTCGGCTCTGCTTGCCAATGATGTCCACCTGATGGGACGTTCGTTTAAGTATCACCGTCCCCGCGGATGCATTTCTGCTGACAGTCATGAACCGAATGCAATTGTGGAACTGCGCACCGGTGCACGTCGTGAACCCAACACCAGAGCCACCATGGCCGAGCTGTTCGAGGGGCTTGAGGCAAAAAGCCAGAATGCCCGTCCGTCACTGAAATACGATATTATGTCGGTGAACCAGCTTTTCGGCAGGTTCCTGACCGCAGGCTTCTACTACAAGACGTTCATGTGGCCTGCATCTTTCTGGGAGCCGGTTTACGAGAAGTTTATTCGCAACGCAGCCGGGCTCGGCCGGGCAGCGACAGAAGAAGACCCCGATACATATGAGCATTCCCATGCGCATTGTGACGTGCTCGCTGTTGGCGCCGGACCGGCGGGCCTTGCCGCTGCATTGTCTGCGGGCAAGACCGGCGCACGGGTAATCCTGGTTGAAGAGAATTCATTCCTCGGTGGTCAGCTGGCGCTGGACAATGATCTGATCAACGGAAAGCCGGCCGGCAAGTGGATCGCCGATGTTGAGAAGCAGCTTGCAAAGATGTCCAATGTAACAGTCATGCCGCGTACGGTTTTGTTCGGTTACTATGACCACAATGTCATGGCGGCTCTGGAAAGAGTGAACGACCACGTGGCTGTGCCGCTCAATCATGAGCCGCGCCAGCGCATGTGGACCATTCGCGCCAAGGAGGTTGTAATTGCCTGCGGTTCCCAGGAACGGCCAATGATTTTCGACAACAACGACATGCCGGGCGTGATGCTTTCAACCGCTGTAAAACGTTATGTGGATCGTTATGCCGTAAAGCCGGGCAACCGTGTTGTAATCTGCACCAACAATGATTCCGGCTACGACACCGCACTGGTCTTGTCTGACAAGGGCATCAACGTCGCAGCCGTGTGTGATACGCGGGAAGTAGCATCAGAAGCAGCAATCGATATTATGGCACGCGGCATCAAGGTCGACCTTGGTGTTGTTCCGGCGAAAGCGCATGGTTGGCACCGGGTCTCGTCGCTTTCATTGCAGCGCCTCGATGGTTCGCCATATGGTTCGATTAATTGTGATTTAGTCGCGGTTTCAGGCGGGCATTCCGCTGATGTGCACCTTGTCAGCCAAACCGGGGTGATGCCGGAATGGGATGACAATATCCAGAGTTTTGTTCCCGGAAAACCAACCCGACGCGAGCGTTCGGTTGGTGCGTCCAGGGGAAGCTTCATGCTTGCCGATTGTCTGGCAGAGGGGCATGCGGCCGGCCATGAGGCGGCAAAGGAAGCGGGCATAAAGGCGGGAAAACTGGCGGCGGGTCCAGTGGCCCAATTACAGAACTTTGGCACAATCAACTCGATCTGGCGCTGTCCCGGTGATGGCAAGGCATTTGTCGATTTCCAGAACGACGTTACCGCCAAGGACATCACGCTGGCAGAGCAGGAAGGCTATGTCTCGGTCGAACACACCAAGCGTTACACGACGCTGGGGATGGCAACAGACCAGGGCAAGACTTCCAACGTCAATGGTCTCGCTATTCTCGCCGAGGCTCGTGGAATGTCTATACCAGAGGTTGGAACGACCCGTTTTCGCCCGCCCTATTCTCCGGTTGCCATCGGTGCGTTTGCTGGCCATGAACGGGGCATGACATTCCAGCCTGTCCGTCGTACTGCCATGCACGAATGTCATGAAAAGCTCGGAGCGGTTTTTGTTGAGGCCGGACAGTGGCTGCGCCCGCAATACTACCCTGAGCCCGGTGAGGACATCATGGATGCTATCTGGCGCGAAAGCGATCAGGTTCGCAAGACTGCCGGCATTTGTGATGTATCCACGCTTGGAAAGATTGAGATTTTCGGCCCGGATTCAGGTGAGTTTCTAAACCGGCTATACATCAATGGCTGGAAACTTCTTGCTCCCGGCAAGGCGCGTTATGGACTGATGCTGCGCGAGGACGGTTACGTCTTTGACGACGGCACAACCTCCCGGCTTGCGGATGACCATTTTCTGATGACCACAACCACGGCAAACGCGGCGCGGGTTCTGGCTCATATGGAACACTACAGCCAGGTGGTCTGGCCTGACCTCGACGTTCATTTCTGTTCTGCTACCGAACAATGGTGCGGGGTTGCTGTAGCAGGGCCAAATGCACGCAAGATTCTGGATGATGCCTTTGCCGGTGCCCAGGACATGTCTGATGAGGCGCTGCCGTTCATGGGAGTACGGGAGTTTGATTGGAATGGCGCCCAGGCGCGGATTTTCCGGATCTCATTCTCCGGCGAACTTGCCTATGAGGTGAATGTGCCCTGGCGGTATGGTGCAGCCATGTGGGATTCCATCTATGACGCCGGACAGGCCCACGGTCTAATTCCATACGGCACTGAGGCACTGAGCGTGCTGCGAATCGAAAAAGGCCACGTTGCCGGTAACGAACTGGACGGACGGTCGACCGCCGCCGACATGGGGCTGGGCAAGATGATGTCTTCCAAGAAAGAGTTCATCGGCAACCGCATGGCAAATCGGGAAGGGATGGTCGATCCAAAGCGGCCACAACTGGTAGGCATCAAGCTGACTGAAAAAACCGGACGTCTGCGCGGTGGTGCCCACCTTATAGAAGACCGGACCGACACAAGCACGGTTGACAATCCGGAAGCAAGCAAGGGCTGGGTAACGTCTGTCGCCAACAGCCCTCAGCTTGGATGTTGGGTGGCCCTCGGCTATGTCCAGGGCGGTGCGGATCGCCATGGCACGAAAATGATTGCCCATTATCCGATGTACAATGAATCGGTTGAGGTAGAGATTGTTTCTCCGCACCTCTTTGATCCAAAAGGAGAACGTCTCCATGGCTAAGTTTGGTTCCTTTCATCCCCTTGACACTTTCTTCGCCCGGGTCGGAACCGGCACTAGCCGTGACCTGAGCGTCAAGAGCCTTGAAGGCCATGGCATCATTCAGGTCTTCGCCGTCAATGGCAAGAATGCAGCAGTTGAGCGGGCGCTGAAAATCAAAGGCAAACCCGGCAGCGCGACGGTCACCAAGGACTATACCGCCATTCCCCTTTGTCTGGGGCAGTGGATGGTAGTATCGGCCAAAGCGGGATCCGATGGTTTTGCAGCCGGTATTCAGACGAAGCTGAAGAAAAACGGCTATGCATCGGAACAATCAGATGCACGCATCATCTTTGGCGTTTCCGGCAATCGTGCCCGGGAAATGATGCAGAAAGGATGTCGCCTCGATCTTGACCCGTCCGTAACCTCCACGGGCTGGTGTGCGCAAACCCAGATGGCGCAGGCAGGGGTCATTCTCCACCAGGTGGATGACAAACCAACCTACGACATACTGGTGTATTCCGGTTTTGCCCAGCATTTTGCGGAATGGCTGGAGCATACCGGAGCGCAACTCGGCATTGCGTTTTCGCGTTAATTTTCACTGACAGCCGGTTGCCAGAATCCGATTCTCAGGCTTAACTCGCAAATGTTAGCGAGGAGTGGCCAGTGATCAATATTGAGCAAATAGAAGCTGCGAAAATCCGCATTGCGGGCAAGGTTCGCGAGACACCGTTGGCCCGTTCACCATCCTTGAGTGAAAGAACCGGCGGTGACGTTTTCCTGAAACTTGAACAACAACAACTGACTGGCAGTTTCAAGCTGCGCGGGGCAACCAATGCTGTACTGAATCTCACGGAAACGCAGAAGGCTGCCGGTGTTGTCGGCGTATCAACAGGTAATCACGGACGCGGTCTGGCCCATGCCAGCAAGGAAGCCGGAGTGAGTTGTGTCATCTGCATGTCAGAGCTTGTGCCGCAGAACAAACTCGACGGAATTCGCGCCGAAGGTGCCGAAATCCGCATCAGCGGACGCTCCCAGGATGAAGCCGAAATTGAAGCAGTGCGACTGGTTGAAGAAGATGGCCGCGTGATGGTTCCGCCATTCGATCATCCTGACATAATCGCGGGGCAGGGTACATTGGGACTGGAGGTGCACAGCCAGCTGCCGGAAATCGAAACAGCGGTTGTGCCCCTTTCCGGCGGAGGCTTGATGGCTGGTGTTGCATCCGCATTAAAGGCCCGAAATCCCGGTATTCGTATCATAGGCGTCACCATGGAACGTAGTCCGGCCATGTTTGAATGTATCAAGGCTGGCAAATATGTCGAAGTGGAGGAAGTGCCGACCCTGGCCGATTCCCTTGGTGGCGGGATTGGTGAAAACAATCAGTACACATTCGCCATGGTCCGCGAACTTGTGGATGACTATGTGCTTGTCAGTGAAACCGAAATAGCCGAGGCAATACGCCATGCCTATTGGGAAGAAAGGCAAATCCTGGAAGGCTCGGGCAGTGTCGCCATCGCTGCCGTGTTAGCAGGCAAAGCTGTTCCACAGGGCCCAACTGTGTTGTTTTCCTGCGGCGGTAATATCGACATGAACCTCCACCATCGCATTGTGTCAGGCGAAAACGTTGATGTGACAAAGGAGACGAAATGAACGCAAATCCGCCGTTACATTTCACGGTTGACGAGTTCGAAACGCGGATCGCAAAGACCCGTACAGCGATGGAAAAGGCGGGGCTGGAGTTGATGATCGTCTCAGATCCATCGAACATCAATTGGCTTACCGGTTATGACGGCTGGTCGTTCTATACCCACCAGGCCGTTTTGCTGGCCATGGAAGGTGAGCCGATCTGGTGGGGCAGGGGCATGGATGCGCTTGGAGCCAGACGTACCGTGTTCATGAGTCATGACAACATTATCGGTTATGCAGATGAGTATGTGCAGAACCCGGCCCAGCATCCCATGGAAACGCTCGCTGATTTGTTCCGCGAGCGGGGATGGGCAGACAAACGCGCCGGGGTCGAGTTGGACAATTATTATTTTTCCGCCGCCGCCTGGGACACACTCAAGCAGCAATTGCCGGAAGTTAATTTCAGTGACGCAACCGGCCTAGTTAACTGGCAGCGGGCGGTAAAAAGCAAAACCGAGATCACCTACATGCGCCGGGCCGCCAAAATCGTCGAGGTGATGCATGCAAAGGCTGTTGAAGTCGCTGAGCCGGGGATGCCGAAAAACCAGTTGGTTGCGGAACTTTATCGCACCTCGGTTCTGGGAAGTGACGGACAATGGGGGGACTATCCGGCAATCGTACCAATGACGCCGTCGGGCATGGATGCTACCGCACCGCACCTTACCTGGGATGACAGGCCAATGCAGCGGGGCGAAAGCACGTTCTTCGAAATTGCCGGCGCCCATCGTCGCTATCAGTGTCCGCAGTCACGAACACTGTTTTTGGGGAAGCCACCGCAGAAGTATCTTGATGCAGAAGCGGCAGTATTGGAGTCCGTGGAAGCCGGACTTGAACAGGCCAAGCCCGGTAATCTCTGCGAGGACATAGCCATTGCCTTTTATGATACGCTCGAGAAACACGGCTTTCAAAAGGACAGCCGTACCGGCTACGCGATCGGCGTTTCCTACCCACCGGACTGGGGAGAGCGCACCATGTCGTTTCGCCGGGGAGACAAATCCGTCCTGGAACCAGGCATGACATTTCATTTCATGCCTGCTCTCTGGCTGGATGACGGCGGCCTTGAAATCACCGAGCCGATTTTGATCACGGAAAGTGGTGTTGAGTGCCTTTGTGACACGCCGCGCAAGCTGTTCGTCAAAGACTGATCACGAGCCCGCGCCGGAGGAACTAAATGCGCAGATACAGTTGGCCGCAAGGGCATTGGGCCTGGCCAGTCAAACTCACCCACAAACATGTGGTACGACATGGCAATATGATTTTCACCGGTGGTCAGGTGGATCTCGATCATGCGGGCAAAGTTCGCCACCCGGGGGAACTGGTAACCCAAACTACCGAATCCATGAAATATATGGCCGCGCTTTTTGACGATCTCGACGCGGACTTTTCAGACCTTGTTCGCCTGGTTGTTTATTTCACCGGCAATGCAGCGGATGAAGCGAAACTGGTACAGACACTTGGTTCCATCCTGGGTGGAACTTCCAGACCGGCTATCAATCTCATTTGCATGCCGGAACTTTGCTATCCCGGCATGCGTGTGGAAATTGAGGGTGTTGCCATGCGTAGCGAGGATGGTTCACGGCTCGCGCGCCGGGAAATGCATTTACCGGAACTGCCGCTGTTGCCGGATGCATTTTCGCATGTTGTGGAATGTCAGGGCATGGTTTTCACAAGTGACATGTCCGCCATCACCGACACCGGCGATGTTGGAAGCATCGGTGACATTGCAGGACAAACCCGTTCGATGATGGAAAATCTGGGCAAGGCGCTGTCTGCAGCCGGATGTGACTTCGGCGATGTAGTGAAACTCAATGTCTATTATTGCGGGGATGGTACAGCGGCAAGCTGGACCGAGCCTGCTAAAATCAGAGCAGGCTACTTTCCGGATCCAGGGCCTGCTGCCACAGGCATGCCGCTTGAGCGCTTTGCTGATCGCGATGTCCTGACCAGGATTGCTGTCACTGCGGTGCGTCAGCCGGATGATGAACGACAGGACAAGCAGTTCTCCTGGCCTGCCGGTCACTGGAACTGGACACAACCCATGCCCTACAAGCACGGAAACCGGGCAGGAAATATCATTCATGTGGGTGGGAAGGTCTAGCTGGATGCTGCCGGCGATGTTCTTGATCCCGACGACATGATTGCCCAGACACGCACTGCGATGAAAAATCTGGCTGCTGTTCTTTCCGAGTTTGGGGCTACGCTGGATGACGTGGTCAAGGTAACCACCTTTTATCAGGGTTCGGCGTCTGCTGAGGCATTGCACGAAAACCTGCTGATCCGTTCGGGCTCCTACAGCGAACCCGGTCCGGCCACGACCGGCATTCCGATTCCGGCTTTGGTTTATGACCGCATGGTCATTGAAATAGAGGTCGTGGCGATGTTGGACTGAACGGCTTGTCAGTCGATGCCTCGTCAGGTCGCTGATCTGTACAAACCAAAAGGATGAACAATGTTGAAATTGATTTGGATGTCCGATCCCCATTTTGTTCACCAGGGCACTGTCCTGCGTCACGATCCAAGAGTTCGCCTGACAGCGGCCATTGATCATATCAATCAGCATCACGCCGACAGTGCCTTTTGTGTGATTTCCGGTGATATGGTGAACCGTGGAACGCAGGAGGATTACGCTCAATTGCGCGAAACCCTCGACCGGCTCGCTATTCCCTATATGCCAATGGTGGGTAATCATGATGATCGCACCCTTTTCCGCAAAAATCTGCCCCTGCCTGACAGCTGCATGGAGCAGTTCATCCAATACGCAGTAACAACACCGGCGGGTACGGTTATATGTCTGGACACATTGAAGCCGGGATCTGATGCAGGAGAAGTTTGCGGCCACCGTGCCGACTGGCTGCGACGCACGCTTGAAACTTCTTCAGAAACGCCGGTCTATCTTTTCATGCATCATCCCCCCATGGCGCTGGGGTTGCCGATGCAGGACACCGACCGGATGGAAGACGGCGATGGTTTTCTCGAGCTCATAAAAACTCATGGAAATGTCAAACATATGTTCATTGGCCATGTTCACCGGCCCATAAACGGATCAGCAAGCGGAATTCCGTTCGCAACCATGCGGTCGATTCTCTACCAGGCACCTGCTCCGGTTCCTGAATGGGACTGGGACACATTTAAACCCGGTGAAGAAGCGCCGGCCTATGGTGTGCTGAGTTTTTCGGAAATGGGTGTGAATCTTCAATACACCCAGTTCTGTGACTATGAGGATGGTTTGATCAGCGTTTAATA
Source organism: Rhizobiaceae bacterium (assembly GCA_965198665.1). Classification (GTDB taxonomy): domain Bacteria; phylum Pseudomonadota; class Alphaproteobacteria; order Rhizobiales; family Rhizobiaceae; genus JAALLB01. Next base: position 163,708 of record CBDAPT010000010.1, read on the forward strand.
CTCAACTATGCGCTGCAATATAGGCAGTTGACTCCCTAAATTTTTCAGATATTAGATTTGTATACAAACTGTATACGAAGCTATGATTGTCAAAAACAAGGAAACCTGCCGGGAAGATCTCATCGAGCGTATATTGACGCTTGAGGTGGAACCCGGTGTCATTCTGGATGAGGCCGAACTGTCAGAGGAATACGGCCTTTCCCGCACGCCCTTGCGCGAGGTGTTTCAGAAGCTGGCAGGCGAGGGCTATCTCACACTGGCCAAAAACCGCGGCGCCAAGGTTTCATCCATGGATATCAACTCCATGCGCAACTTCTTTCAGGCTGCACCCATGATCTATGCGGCAGTGGCCCGCCTGGCAGTGGAGAATGCCCGGCGGGATCAGATTTCGCAGCTCAAGGAAGTGCAGCGGCTCTTCCGCATGGCGTGTGAAGAAAAGGAAACCCGTCTGATTGTCATGCACAATCACAATTTCCACGAGCTGATGGGGCGCATGGCGGACAATCCTTATCTCACCCCCAGCCTCAATCGCCTGCTGATAGACCATTCCCGGTTGAGCCAGAAATTCTACAAACCAATCAACTCCAAGGAGCGGTTGCTGGTCTGGAAAGCCTGTGATCAGCACGATGCAATGATAGAAGCCATTGAAAAGGGTGAGCCTGCCACAATCGTGGAATTGACCCTTGAACACTGGTCGCTTTCGCGGGATGAAATAGAAAAATACGCGCGGCCTGATCCGCTCGACATCAATCTGGGAAAAACAGGATAAACCAAGTTATGCGTTTCGAAGGAATTTATACCCCCGTGGTAACGCCTCACAACGAAGACCACACAATCAATCGCGACCGGTTTGCTGATGTGATCGAACACCTTATAGGCGCCGGTGTTCATGGCCTCATCATTGCCGGTACAACTGGCGAATATTATGCGCAATCAACCGATGAACGCATAGAGCTGATGAAACTCGCCAAGGAACTTATCAAGGGTCGGCTGCCGTTGATCATAGGGACCGGCGCCATCCGAACCGAAGATTCCATCGTTTTTGCTGAGAATGCCAAGGCGATTAAGGCAGATGGCATTCTGGTAACAACACCACCCTATGCCTATCCGACCGCGCGCGAAATCGCCCTGCATGGTCTGGCAATCGATCGTGCGGCGAACCTGCCCGCCATGCTTTACAATTATCCGGGCCGCATGTCGGTAAACATGGACGAGGAAACACTGGATCGCCTGGGGAGAAGCCCGAATTTCTGCGCCATCAAGGAGAGCTCGGGCGACATAAACCGCGTGCATCTGCTGGCCCGCAATTACCCTCATATCCAGTTGTCCTGCGGCATGGACGATCAGGCGTTGGAATTTTTTGCCTGGGGTGCGCGCTCCTGGGTCTGCGCCGGTTCGAACTTTGCTCCGGAAGCTCATATAGCGCTCTACAAGGCCTGTGCGGTTGAAAAGGACTTCGACAAGGGCCGGGCAATTATGATGGCCATGCTGCCACTGATGAGTGTGCTCGAGCAGGGTGGCAAATTCGTTCAGTGCATCAAGCACGGCCTCACTATGCGCGGTATACCTGCCGGTCCGCCACGCAAACCCCTGCAACCCCTCAACAAGGATGACAAACGGGCATTGGAACAGGTTATCAGAGTCATGAATACAACCATTGAACAAATTGAAAAGGGAGAGGCCAAATGAGCGATGATCTTCTGACCCGCGAAGAATATGCAAGCATTGCCGCTGATCTGATTTATCCGGCTGCCCCCTTTATAGATGGCAGTTTCCGTGCCGGTGGGGGGACTAAGTTTCCCACCATCAATCCGGCAACCGGCGGGAGCATAGCCAAGATTGCCGGTGCAAATGCCAAGGATGTGGACGTCGCTGTAAAAAAGGCACGCGAAGCTTTTGATCAGGGCCGTTGGTCAAAAATGCATCCTTCGGATCGCAAGGATGTGCTGATCCGCCTGTGCAAACTGATCACTCGCAACCGTCGCGAACTTGCAGTGATGGAAAGCCTCGACAGTGGCAAACCGATTTCAGATTGCGAGCTGATTGACATTCCCGAAACCATTCACACCATCAAGTGGCATGCCGAGGCGATTGACAAAATTTATGATCAGGTTGCCCCGCAAAGTGACGATCATATCGCGATGATTGTCCGTGAGCCCATCGGTGTCGTTGCTGCTGTTCTGCCATGGAACTTCCCGCTGCTGATGATGGCGTGGAAAATCGGTCCGGCACTGGCTGCCGGCAACTCAGTCATCGTAAAGCCGGCTGAACAGACTTCTCTTACTGCCCTGAGACTTGCGGAACTCGCCATGGAAGCAGGCATTCCACGCGGTGTGCTTCAGGTGCTGCCAGGCTATGGACCGGAAGTCGGTGAGCCGCTGGGCCGCCACATGGATGTGGACATGGTGAGCTTCACCGGTTCAACGGAAACCGGGCGCCTGTTCCTGAAATATGCAGCTGAGTCCAACCTGAAAAAAGTTGTGCTGGAATGCGGTGGCAAAAATCCGGCTGTCGTACTCGAGGATGCAGAAGACCTTGATCTAGTGGCCGGACACATCGTCAATGCAGCTTTCTGGAACATGGGCGAGAACTGTTCTGCCAACTCGCGGCTGATCGTTCATGAGGCAATCAAGGAACCGCTGATGGAACGCATCCTTGCGCGCACCAAATACTGGCGCACGGGTGATCCGCTTGATCCGGTAAACCAATTGGGTGCGATGGTCGACAAGGAACATTGCAAGAAAGTTTCCAAATATCTGAAAGGTGGCAAGAACACCAAAACACTTGTTGGTGGCAGTTCGGACGGTAACTTTATCCAACCCACGATTCACGATGGCGTAAAGACCGGCGACAAACTTGCCAAAGACGAAATCTTCGGCCCGGTGCTTTCCGTAATAACTGTCAGTTCATTCGATGAAGCCATCAAGGTAGCCAATGACACCGAATACGGTCTTGCTGCGAGTGTGTTCACGGCGAATGTCAAAAAAGCCTTGCGGGCGGCTCGTGAAATCCGGGCGGGCACAGTCACCGTAAACTGCTACGTGGAAGGGGATATCTCGACACCGTTCGGAGGCTATAAACAATCCGGTTTTGGTGGCCGTGATAATGGCATCCATGCGCATGACCAATTCACTGAACTAAAGACGATCTGGATTGATTTGTCCGATAACGCACCGGATGAAAGCGTCGACTGATGAGCGTTACACGCCTTCCGGTTGATACCGGCATCTCCGGTTGGGCAGCAATCCTGCCCGAGCAGGAGCCACCGGTTTCACTCGACGCAGACATCTCCGCAGACTATCTGATTATTGGTGCGGGATTCGCCGGATTGTCGGCTGCACGAAGGCTTTCTCAACTGCAACCGCAGGCAAAGATTGTCATACTAGAAGCAAAGCGACTGGCGGAGGGGCCGGCGGGTCGCAATTCCGGGTTTATGATCGATCTGCCCCATGAACTGTCATCGACGGATTATGCGACCACCCACGAAAATGATCTTGAACAGATCGCGCTTAATCGCCAGGCAATTGCGTTTGCTGCTGACGCGGCTGAAGAATACGGACTTTCCCGTAAGGCGTTTGACCCTTGCGGTAAGGTGAACGGTGCTGCAAGCAAAAGCGCACACCGGCATAACGAAAATTATTCAAAACATCTGCAGGAACTGGGCGAACCCCATGAGTTGCTGGATACAGGCGCAATGCGCAAACTCACGGGCTCGGATTTCTATCTGTCCGGTGTGCGAACCCCTGGAACAGCACTCCTACAACCGGCAATGTATGTGCAGGGGCTTGCGAAAGGACTTGCGAACCGGGTTTCTGTTTTTGAGCATTCCGCTGTGAAAGACCTTCGCAAGGAGAATGGAAACTGGGTTGCCGAAACCGCAGGCGGCAAAGTCCGGGCGTCCAGGTGTATCCTGTCTACCAACGGGCATGTTGAGAGTTTCGGTTTTTACAAGCGTCAGGTATTTCACGTCATCCTCTATGCCTCCATGACCAGGCCGTTAAGTGATGATGAAGGTGCTCTTACCGGAGAACAACGCTGGGGAATTACACCTTCCGATCCGGCTGCAACCACCATGCGCAAGATTTCCGGAACCGGCGGTACGCGTATCATTACCCGCAATCAGATGACCTACGCCCCGACCATGGAAGTCAGTCAATCCCTGCTTGCAAAGATGGGAGAGCGTCATCACAAGGCTTTTGCAAGGCGTTATCCGGAACTCGCCGACATGGAGCAGGAATATTGCTGGGCCGGGCGTCTGTGTCTCAGCCGCAACTCCGCGCCTGCCTTTGGTGAAATTGCAGAAGGCCTTTATTCGGCCTGCTGCCAGAACGGACTGGGAACTGCAAAGGGCACGCTCGCCGGCATGGCGGCAGCAGAATATGCGGTGGAAGGACGAACACCGCTTGTCAATGCCATGATTGCACAGGGACAGCCCACCAAACTGCCGCCATCCCCCCTTGACATTATCGGCGCAACCGCCTTCATGCGGTGGTCGGAGTTCAAGGCGAGGCACGAATTATGAAAGAACTGGAAAACGGATCCATCCATCTTGATCTGGAGGAAGTCAAACCCCTTGCAGAAGATGCGCTGAAGCGTGCGGGTTGTAACGAAGAAAACGCTGAAGCAGTGGCAGAATGCATATTTCAGGCCGAACGGCACGGTGCCCATTCCCACGGACTTTTTCGCATGCCCGGTTACGTTGCATCACTCAACAGTGGCAAAGTGAACGGCAATGCCAATCCCAAACTCTCTACGCCAAAATCATCTGTTCTGGCAGTTGACGGTGACGGTGGTTACGCACCTATTGCCCATCGCCGACTGGCACAACCTCTGGCGGATCTTGCAAAATCCCAGGGCGTTGCTGTGACAGCACTTACCAACACATTCCATTTTGCAGCACTTTGGCAGGAAGTCGAAATGCTGGCTAATCAGGGTGTTGTGGCGCTTGCATGCACCGCGTTCAAACCCGCACTGCCGCCGGCAGGAGGCAAGAAGCCGCTCTACGGCACTAACCCGGTTGCCTTTGCATGGCCGCGGGAAAATGCCGAGCCTTGCGTCTTTGATCAGGCAAGTGCCGTTATGGCGCGCGGCGAAGTGATGATTGCTGCGCGTGAGGGCCATGCGCTTCCGGAAGGTGCGGGAATTGATGCAGATGGCAAGCCGTCGACTGATCCCAATGAAGTGTTGAAAGGTGCACTGCTCCCTTATGGTGGATATAAGGGTGCATCAATTGCTATGATGGTTGAACTTCTGTCCGCATCCCTTATCGGTGAGCAGTTAAGCTTTGAAGCAGCCGTTCAGGACAATAATGACGGTGGCCCGCCCCGCGGAGGCGAGTTCATTCTGGCCCTGGATCCGGCCAACGGACTGGTTTCGTCAGAAGGCCTGTTTGACAAAATACTGGAACAGGAAGGTGCTCGCCTTCCGGGAGATGGCCGCAGGGCCAAACGGGCCAAGACTGCGGCCGAGGGCGTTCAAATTCCTGCCGATCTATATGCAAAGGTCACGGCATAAGAGGGAATTTGAATTCTTTTTTTCATAACCCACTGAAAAAAAATAATAAAACCAACATTAACGCAGTCTGAACGGGCAATTCCGTATCCGTTCAGCCTGCCTGTGCAATCTTTCATTCATCGCTGATCCAGCACTTCAGCCCGATCAACCCGGACAGCGAAAAGGAGAATGAAAGATGTTTACCAAATCAATCAAAACACTGCTCGCTGTTGCTGTCGTTGCTACGGGCGGTGCCCTGTCGACTTCTGTTGCCAATGCTGGCGGAGGCTTCGGTTTCTACTTTGGAACCGGTCATCGGCAAGCACCGACAATCTATTACAACCATGGCTACAATCCGGGATACTATGTTCCGGCACCGCGCCACCGGGTTTGTAATCCGCGCCGCGCTCTGAACAATGCCTATCGCATGGGTGTTTACAATCCGCATATCACCCGCGTGAACGACCGGAAAATAGTCGTCAAAGGCTACAGCCATGGCCATCGCGCAAAGGTTGTCTTCAAGCACCACAGCAAACATTGCCGTGTTCTGAAGACCCGCGGCATCTACTAAGACAAGATTGACCTTGCTGCGTGCTCAGCCCCTGCACCGCAAAGCTGCGCGCCTGGGCCACCGGTACCGGTCGCGGACGGCTTGCATTTTCAGAAATCTCCAGAATATCTCCCAATGCAATGCCTGCCGCATCGGCCAGGGTATTTGCCTTGGCAATCGCGTTCTTTACCGCAGCGATCCGGGCTTTTTCCAATATGCTGGTCGTGTCGTCGTTTAGAAAGCGGATATTGCCGCCTGAATTCACGCCAAGTGTCACGACCAGATCAAGGATCTCACCTGTTATTCCGAGATCGCGTACACGGATATCCAGATTGTTGCTTACGACGTAACCGGTGATTTCGGGTGCAGGTTGCTCGCCGTTTGCCTTGCGTTTGGGATAGAAGTATCGCGGCTGGATGCTGAACCCTGAGGTTTGTAAATCCTTTTCGGCAATTCCTTGTTTTTTCATGGCCGAAAGGACTCTTGCCATCGCCTTGTTGTTGTCATCCAGGACTGCACGGGCGGTTTTTGTCTCCCGTAGCACGCCGACGGAAACAATCGCCATGTCCGGCGCGACTTTCGCCGTGCCGGTTCCGCTGACGGAAATGGTGTTGACCCGCTGGCTCTCGGCATGGCCCGGAACGGCTGCGGCAGTCAGGAGCGCGGCTGTAACAATCAGGAATTTTGTAAGCACGTTGAAAGAAGACATGTTTTGTCACCTCGATTCTCGTTTCTATACGGATCTTACACGAACCGGCAAAAATTATGACCAGTTAAGAACAAAATCAGGGCTGAATGAGGGCTTGTGGCGGACCGGCAAACACGATAAGGAAACGCCCACTGAGGGCGTGTAGCTCAGTTGGTTAGAGCCGACCGCTCATAACGGTCTGGTCGGGGGTTCAAGTCCCTCCGCGCCCACCAGTCCATTTTTGGTTAAAAATAATTCATAAAAAACAATGGTTTAAAATTCAATGTGTCCCACGTTATGAGAATTTCTGTGGCGTGGGACACCTACCAGTCCATACCGGACAGGGTTTGCATGGCTTCCGAAGCGAGTCGCCAACGCTCCACGCCTTTCGTATAGACTTCCGATGTTTTTGCCTGTGTGTGGCCGTGGATCGCCATGATTTGATATTGTGAACAGCCTTCTTCCGCCAATAAATTGCCAGCAGCCTTTCGAATGCCATGGCTGGACAGATGATGTAGATTGGCTTTGTCACACCATTTTCGGAATCGGTTGCGCAATCCTTCCGGTGATTTGAATGGTTTTCCGTGTTCAGTCAGCAGGTATGTCTGCCCCTGAATTTTGGCGGCCCGTGTAGCCTTGTAGAGCGGTGGCAACATCGGAATTTCTACAAACGCAGATCCCTTCTTTTTCGGTTGCCACCCCAGGCCACGAATGCCTTTGCGTTCAAATTCCATCCCCCGGCCAAGAATTATAGCATCGCTGATGCGACATGCGGTGAACATGAACAGGGTCAGGCAAAGATGTGCAGAAGTTCCAGACGAATGGCAGTCACGATATTTCCGAAGGTCTTCGACAGTCCATGGCGTAGCACCGCCCTGACCTTTGTTCAGTTTACCAATCCCTACTGCCGGATTTACGTCACATAATCTGCGGTCTACGGCCCAAACATACATAGCCCTGACTGACTTTATAAAATTGTCTGCTGAACCGGGTCGATCCGAAATTTGATCACGAATTTCCAGTAATTTTCCTTGGGGAATATTCATATTATAATCCCCGCGCGGATCCAGCAAAGACAGTTTGGAGCGGCGTTGAATCAAGGTTGCCTTGTTGTATTGCCCTGCTGAAACCTGTGTTTCCAGCCAGGACAGATATTCGCCTGTCAGCCAGGCCATGGAACCGCGGATTGCATTGTTGGCGGGTTCTGAACCCGGTTCGATCTCGATACCACGCCGTGCCGCGCGATAGTGTTCTGAAAAATCTTTATGGTCAGGGTCGATATGGAGACGAACACGTTTTTGCGGGTTGCCTTCGACGCGGACACGATAACGAAAATTCCCCGAAGGCAACTTCTCTTTCAACAATCCCGGATAATCAACCCTCAATTTTCGAGCCTCTACCATTCTTTAGGCCTTGGATTTTTGTCTGGATTTGGTTCTTCGTCAACATTGACAAAAATCAACCGAATTTCTGTTGGGTTCATGACACATTCCTGAATAGTCAAACCGCATTCAGTTGCCGCCTTGATAGCACGGCGCATATCGACTTCGGTGACGGTTGCACGTTTAACCATTCCGTACCTCCGTTTTTACAGTACATGGTTTGTGTTTGGTATGTCGTAGCGGTTTTGTCACACTTCCCCCATTCGCTAAGGACACGCTTTGTCATTTGCTTCTCCATGGAGTCATCTGATTGGCTTTATCAGAATTATTTTAGGGGGTGATAAGCATCGAATCATTGAAGTTGTCGAATGCAATTCATAGGTTCTGAAATTGCAGGGGAAGTTACTGCAAATAACCTGCCCCGCCAGTGAAGGCGCACCACTGACAGACAAATGTTGCGCCCCACTATTCCACGTTTGATTGCGTCTGTATTTCCATTCCTTTTTTCTATCATTTATTGATTCCTTGCTATCTGAGTTCGTCCCAGTAAATTACTGTGCCTTCGAACGGTAAGCCGTGAATATCATCAAACCAGCTAGCCATATCCATGAAGCTGTCAAAACCATCGGCTTCTGCAAATTCGTTGTCGGTCGGATCAGATTGATCCCGCGAATGAAGGATTGCGTGAAGTATTTCACCATTCAAAAACATTTCAGTTGGCTCAATTCCGACTTGCGCTGTCCGCGTAACTGTTGCCTCTCCGAGCAGCCGGCACTGGTTCGTGCGCATACCAGTGTAAAGCTTCAGCGTGTCACCGACTTTGCAATGAAGACGCCCATCTTTTCGGGGTGCGCGTATTGTCTGGCGTTTGAGGCCAAGTTCAACATCGTCGGCAAACTGTTTTTTGAAGTTTAGTGCCGGCATTTTGCTTCTCCATGGAGTTATTTGATTGGTCTAATTTGATTCCTTGTTGTTAAGGACGTAGACCCTTTTGTCTCTCCAATACCTGTTTTGCACTTCCACAATGATCAATTGGCTGTCTAAACAGGTGCTGCCGAGTAGGTACCTCACGGCATTGTCCGTCGTCATGGGTTTCTGGACAGACCGCAGCTTGAGCTAAGCGAGTATCTGGCTCATCTGTTTGTCGATGTTAAGCGACCTGCTTGCGGTATTGCAAGCGCCGTTCGTTGATAGTCTTTTGCTTGATCCTTTCTCGTTGTTGCAGGATTTGGTCGCCACGTCCGAAGTAGACGTCGGCGGGTGTCAGGTTCTTCAGGCTTTCGTGGTATCGCCTGTGATTGTAGTGGCTAATGAACCTACCGATCTGGCCTTTCAGATCGCCGGGCAGGAAGTAGTTTTCCAGCAGGATGCGGTTCTTCAAGGTTTGATGCCATCTCTCGATCTTGCCTTGTGTCTGGGGATGGTATGGTGCGCCACGAACATGATCCATGCCGTTGTCATCGAGCCATTCAGCCAGTTCGGTGGCGATATAGCTGGAGCCATTGTCTGACAGCAGTCTTGGTCGATGATGGACATTGATCTGATCACAGCCAGAGGCCTGCAGCGCGAGTTCCAGAGTGTCAGTAACATCGCTGGCCTTCATAGTCGTACACAACTTCCATGCGATCACATAGCGGCTGTAATCATCGAGAATGGTGGATAGGTAGAACCAGCCCCAACCAATAACCTTGAGATAGGTGAAGTCCGTCTGCCACAGCTGATTGGGCGCAGTTGTTTTGTCACGGAATTCGTTCGCAGCCTTGATAACCACAAAGGCAGGACTGGTAATCAGGTCATGGGCCTTGAGAAGCCGGTAAACACTGGCCTCGGACACGAAGTAGCGCTTGGTGTCGGTGAACCTGACAGCCAGTTCCCTTGGAGATAGTTCTGGCTCCTCCAATGCCAGATCGACGATCTGTTCACGCACATCGTCAGGAATACGGTTCCAAACCCGTGCGGGCATGGGAGCCTTGTCTTCCAAGGCATCCACGCCACCAGTCTGGTATCTGTCATACCAGGTATAAAAGGTTGAGCGTGGAACACCCAGTCGGTCCAGTGTCTGCTTGGCTGGAAGATGCGATTGTTCTACCAAGCGGATGATCTCAAGCTTCTCGGATGCAGGATACCTCATTCGTCGTCTCCCCCATCGCCTGTCATGCTTTTTTTGAGCAATCGAAGTTCCAGAGCCTGTTCTGCTACGACCTCCTTCAGATCCCGGGCTTCCTTGCGAAGTCCCTTCACCTCATCGGTATTGGCCTCACGCATCGTATCGCCAGCCAGCCTCTTCTTTCCGGCTTCCATAAATTCCTTGGACCAAGAGTAATACTGGCTCTGGGCAATTCCTTCCTGACGACACAGCTCGGCAATGCTGTCTTCACCACGAAGGCCGGAAAGCACAATCCTGATCTTTTCTTCCGAAGAAAACCGACGTCGCGTCTGTCGTTTGATGTCTTTTACAACACGATCAGCATCGTCGGTCATTCGTTCGTTCTTTCGTCTCATCATTTGCTCCTTGATAGCAATGATGAGCCAAAATCACTCCCTTACGCAATCAACCCAATCTGTCCATTAGGCGCTGACCGGGTACAGTACCTCACGGCATCTTCCGCCTTTTCTAAGGAATCATAGGTTTCGGCACCATCTACCCGAGACGGGCCTTCTTTTGAAAGGGCCAGGATCAAATAGGTACCTTTCAAATACTCATATTGCAGGTTCATTTGGTTTCTCCATTAAATTTAGTGTTTGACATCTATTGACTCGTTTCCTGTTCACCCATGTTCATTTCCATTCTCAAGAGTCATCTGATTGGCGGTTCCTTGATTCATATGTGGACGCCCCGGATTGGCAAGACATTTTTTGATGTTTTGATCGGTTGCTTTCATATGTCCGGCCTGTTGATGCGATATTTGATAGATCGCTGGCCCTGATGGAAATCCGCAAACGAGGTTCCTGATCAAGATGACGCGCTCATGGGGCGCATTGAATCACACGGTGTAACCTCGTTTTTGGCTGATCATGTCACATCACTTTCTGCCATTACCAATTTCTGTGCCTTGCCTTCAAGCGGCGCTGATTCGCAAGGGGTTATAGCGCTGTCCTCTGGTCATAAGAACCCAGGCGATGCGAGCGGTCTTGTTGGCCAATGCGACAGAGACCAGTCTCACAGGTTTCTTTTCCAGCAGACCATTGATCCAGACCGCGGTCGGGCTCTTCTTGTTTCGATTGTGGCGAATAACAGCTGTCGCACCAATGACAAGCAGGCGGCGAATATACCGGTCTCCCTGCTTTGATATGCCAGCGAGCCTTACTTTGTCACCGCTTGAATGCTGTTTGGGGACCAGGCCAAGCCATGCGGCGAACTGCCGTCCGCTTTTGAATTGTCCCGGATCGCTGACGGTTGCCATCAGTGCAGTGGCTGTGATCACACCAATACCCGGAATGGCTGCCAGGCGCCTGCTGGCTTCATTTTGCCGGTGCCAGTCACGCAGGACCTTCTCAAGAGCCTGCAATTCTTCCTCCAGTTCGAGCAAGCGACGGGCAAGCGTTGCCAGCGCGACTTGTGCAATAGCCGGCAGGACATGCTTCTCGTCGTTTTCGTTGAAGATGGAATGAGCCAGCTTGACGATGTTCCTGACGCCGGGGGTGGTGACAAGACCGAACTCTGCACAATGAGCACGCAGTGCATTGGCTGCCATGGTGCGTTGCCGCACAATCAGGGAACGGGTTCGGTGTATCATCAGGATACTTTGCTGCTCAGGTGTTTTGACAGGCACGAAACGCATGGTGGGCCGCCTGACAGCCTCGCAAATCGCTTCAGCATCGGCAGCGTCATTCTTGCCCCGCTTTACGTAGGCCTTGACGTAGGCAGGAGGCATCAGTCTGACCTCATGACCAAAGGCTGCCAGGGTGCGAGCCCAATAATGGGCAGTGGCACAAGCCTCCATGCCGACAAGGCAAGCTGGCAGTTTCGAGAAAAAGCCTTTCAACTGTTTTCGCCGCAACCTTTTGATCACGATAACACTGCCATCATCGTCAACACCGTGAACCTGGAAGACACTTTTGGCAAGATCAAGCCCGATCGTGGTAACTTTCATAAGGACGCTCCTTCGTTATTTGTGGTTCATTCATCAACAACCACCTTACGACAATTCATTTGCCGGTATGAGGGGGCGTCCACCTCATCAATTCTGGTGGGGAATTGTCATCCACCACTTCGGTTCCCAATTAAGTGGGCGTTGAAACATTGGTTCCTCCATGCCAGTGACCCATTGGCCATCTGCTTTGAGCATTGCCACCCCGCCAGCAACAATCACGGGAACATATTTTGGCGGTAGCTTGTCCCCAGTCGGGGAAATTTCGATGGATATGTTGACTGACATTGTTTTTCCTTCCCTAATCGTGACGGGGGTTGCCCTGCTACCTTTGCTTCAGCAGCTTTGTGATCCGCTCTGAGGATCTCGTAGGCGCACTTTATTCCTGCCTCTACATCAGTGGCAAAAATCCATTTGAACCTTGTGTAACCGGGACCAGAATAAAAGGAACCATCTTCTTGATAGGTGCGCTTAAACCATGAAAATTTGATAAGGTAACCTTTGACACGGTTCCAACTGATCGTTTCCACAAAGTCATTTTCAGTAATAAGTTGGTTCCTATCCTTAAGGTAGGGTTTCAGTGATGGTAAGGCATCAAGGATTTCTTGATCCAGACAGTCTGAAAAGTTGCAAAAATCCTCAATCCAATCTGGCGTAATTTCGCTGGAGCAGCTTTCTGCTAGTGGAAAAATTCCTTGAATGCATGCCTCGTTGTTATACCAGTCCATTTCAATTTTCCTTTCGTTGCTCCAGGCTAATGCCGGATGTCAGACATTCATGCCTCCCGTGACAAAGGCAGCCAGAAACCACATTGCAATGACAAAGGCGACCGCAGACAGGATCGCAACCAGATCGTAATGATTGTTCATGCCAATTCCCCCTCTCTCAATCGTGGATAGGCAACATGCGCGTGAAACTCGCAGTAAGGGGTTCCCTCCCTGATCTCGTGACCACAGAAGCCGAAGCCTTCCTCACCGACCTCGCCATGCGGCCAGCGGCAGGTTTTGTTTGTCAGATCGACAAGCGCCAGATTGAGGCTTTCCGGCTCGTCATTGCCGTCAGGCGCAGGGGCCTGCTGCGGGTCGGGGAATTTCCTGCTTCGGGCAGGGACAGGGGCAGATGCGGATGATCGCCGGTTGTGGCCCTGCAGGCCGCGCTGCGAGAGGCCAAGCGCCCTCTGCTTTGTGTAGATGGCGGTTTCCTTTAACCCCAGAACCTTTGCAATCGCCTTTGCACTTGTGCCCTCATCCCACATGCGTTTGAGGGTTCGGGTCATTTCATCGCTCCAGACGATCCGGGGCCGCCGCTTGCGGACCGGTTTTTCCTGTGTGGAACCGGATTTTTTGACACCCATCCGGCTCATCTTGCCAATCACCGCACAGCGGCTCACCCCCAGACATTCAGCGATATACAAAGCGGTATACCCCTTTTGCCACAGACGGGTGGCTGTATCTGTCATTTCGGGGGTCCAGCGGGAGAGGCTCATCGGTTTACTCCTCATATCGCCTCATCACCTGACCGGAGGAGCAGGTTGCGGACCACCGGTAAACCTTGCATCCAGTCTAACAGCAGCTTTCTTTTTGATTTCCAGACGCTCGACGTCGAAATGGTATGAATCCCGCACTGTACCGTCCTTTCCGACACCGGGCGTCAGGCAGGCTTGACGGCAGCCGTCAATGTAATCAGTCAGCGATGTTACAATTCCGGTGAACCCGGTCACCCTGCATCTGGCCTTGTCGCCGAGTTTAATGTCTGGTCTGGTCATTTGTTTTCTCCTATGATGGTTGTCCAGCGGGAATGTTCTGCCCCGCGATCTTGAAGGCCGGAAAGTCCTCGAAGACCCAGCCGTTCTTGAGCGTGTCGTAGATGATCGCGAGCAGTTTACGTGCGGTCGCGATGATCGCCTTGCCGGCCCCGCGCCTGGCCTTGATGCGTTGGTAGAAGGCATTGAGGTAGCCCGAGTATCGGATGGCAATGAGCGTGCACTGAACCAGCGTGGTGCGCATCAGCTTGTTGCCGCGTTTGGTGATCCGCCCCCGGTTGTCGGTTTCGTTCGACTGGCTGACGCGCGGGACGATGCCCACATAGGCAGCCAGCTTGTCGGCGTCCTCGAAGTCATCGACGTTGCCGATCCCCGACAGGAGCACGGCCGCCGAGCGCGGACCGATGCCCTTGATTGAGACGAGGCCGTCGTAGCCATCCAGTTCCCGGGCGGCCTCTTCGATCGCACCGTCCAGTTCGCCAATCGTCGCCATAAGCCTCAGCGCCTGGTCGCGCAGGGCCTTCAACTCGACCTGTTCCAGTGTCGAGAACCGGCCGACCTCCAGAGCATTGAGCCGCCGCTTCGAGCCCAGGCTTTCCTTCTTCAGCTTGACGCCGTGGCGCGTGTGCAGCGCATGGATCTTGTTGATGAGCCGGGTGCGCTGCTTGACCAGAAGATCGCGCGTGTGGGTGAGTGACGCCAACTCGCTCTCGGCAACCGTCTTCACACGCGTCTCGGGCAGCATGTCCTTCGACAGGAAGAAGGCCAGTGCCCGGGCATCGTTCCTGTCCGTCTTCTTCACCGACTTGCGGATCACGCCGAACTGCCTCGGGTTGACCACGACAACACGGCCGACGCAAGCGACCACCTCGTCACGAAACCAGGCCGAATTGCCCGTCGCCTCCACGGCAATCTCGTCGTCCGCATCAAGGCTCAGGCAGAACCGTTCCAGATCGGCCGCTGCCAGCTGGTAGGTTTCAAATATCTCGCTGCCGTCAGCTTCAAGCCGGCAGACCGTGAAAGACGTCGTGTGAAGATCGACACCGATAAAGGACATGGCTAAACTTCTCCCGTTGGTGAGCGGCGGAACCCTGACAAGGGTGTGAACGGCCACGCCAAACTCCTATACGAGGTCACCGGACCGAACCGGGCCTCACGCTGGTCGTTCAGATACAGGCGGCGGGTAATCTCCTTTACAGGGTCGCAATGCCCTAAGATGACATCCAGCCTGCAGCCTATCCGCCTCTCCCAGCACTCTATCCGAGTCGGGATGCATGACCGCTCACACCCCATTCATGCCATCTCCTTTGCTTGATTGACGGGTCCGGTTTCCCCGGGTCTTCGCGGAACCGGCCCGCACCGGGTGTGGAGTGAATGCAGTCATTGTGCGCCCTCCGCAGATTTTTCGCGGTCAGGCATGTGCAGGATATATTACCTGTCCGCATGGTTGATTCTGGTAATCTCAAGCCGGCCGTCAGCGGCAAGTGCGTCAAGCGCGTCAGAGATTTCCGCTCCGCGAAGACCGAGCGAGGCGGACAGCGGCTTGAGGGAAACGGAAAAACTTGCCACTCCGAGTCTGGTGCGAAGTTCATCAAGCCAGGCATCACGGGCCTTCTCGAAGTCAATTGCAACCTGCTCAAGGGCAGCGAATATCCGGTTCATCACACACCCTCCCGCTTTGGCAGTTTGCGGACATGCGCCCGTACAAGTGTTTCCCTGTTTGGTGCCGGTATCGGCTTTGGTGCGAACGCCCTGTTGTGCTGTGCTTTGGAAAAAAGACGGCTCGCCTGATGCTTCATCCTGCCAGCGGCTGCATATACCTCATCTGCCATTTGCAGAAGCGCACGGGCCTCATCCGTCAGTTCATCCATCGAAAAGGGAAGCGTGTCAGGGGCTGGTTCAAGAACCCCAGTCATGTAGTCGAAAATGACATTGGAACACCAAACTGCGAATTCAGGTGACAACCATTGAGCCAAATGAATAGCAACTTTGGGATGCACCCAAGTACCTTGATGGTTGGAAGCGCCACCCTTTTTGACGCTCACAAGTTCCGATATGGGAATTCCCATATCGCCCGAAAGTGCATTCAAATATTCTGCTGTGCTGGAAAGACGGCGGTAGTCGGCGTACAACTTTCCAACCGCCTGACACATGGCTGTGGCATTCAGGTAGGCGTCAGTCGTGCGTTGCTCGATTAGGGAATTTTGGTAAGTGAGTTGAGTAAAGGCGGATTCCGCCTGTAGATCATGAGCCATGGCTGGCCTCCTGTGGTTCGGGTTATCCCGACCACTGGAGACGTCAATCACCGGGTGGCCGGATGTCACAGGATTGACGTTACCGCCCACAGGAACGGCGCACCCGAAGGTACTCCTGCGCATCCGACCATAAGAAAACCGCGCTGCTTTGAAGCTGGCGCGGTTTGTCGTGCGCCTGTGGACAGAAGGGACGTCAATCCCTGCAGACCTTTTTTCGATCTGTGCTGACACATTGCCCTGATTTGCGGTTGTTGTCAACTTGTTGCGTTTCGTCGCGACTCTGCCTATATCTGGGGCATGAGTGCTATTACTTTCGATACCCATAAATTCGTCAAACGCCTGACCGAAGCAGGAATGCCGGAAGCGCAAGCCGAAATTCTGGCCGATGAGCAGGCAAATCTTATTGACAATCGGCTTGCCACCAAGAGCGATATTGCTGGTATCAAGCGTGATATCAAAGAACTCGAAGCTGCTACCAAGCGTGACATCAAGGAAGTTGAAATCACACTTCGCGGCGAACTTACCCTTATCAAGTGGATGCTTGCGCTTGTTATCGCAGCAACGGTAATCCCGCTTGTCCGACAGTTTCTGTAACGCTTGAACCGGCATCATACTGCTGTATCCTGCAATCGTATCGCAACAACCTGCATCTGTCCCGCCTCTCCTGTCATCACGCGATCACCGCCCAGACGAACACCCAGATGAACACCGAGGCAATTGCCATGGACGTGACCAGCGCAAGCACGGCCAGCCATTGAGGGAAGGCATACGCCCCGGTGTTCTCTCCGGGGAGGAAGAACGCAATGAAATGTTCGTCAGGGTTATGAAATTCGGTCATGGTCATTACGCTGCATCCAGTTCAAGTTCATGCAGCTGCAGGGCGTAATTCTGACCTTGGTGGGTATTGGCTGTCAGATAGTCCTCCACGGCGTCATAGATGAAGTAATGGTCTTCAGGGCAGACCTGGTGACACTGGCGTTTGTCTGTGAAAATCAAACCAGGAATAACAACATCATTGTCATCGTCCATTTCAATTGATGTGTAGAAGTCACCGGCAATCAAAACCTCCTGGTTGTTGATCTTGATGTACAGTTCTTCGAGCAGGATTTGCATGGCGTTTCCCTCATTTGTACCAGCCAGCGGGGGTGGGTGGATTGGGTGGTCGATGAGGGGAATATAAATTATGCAAAAAGCATAGTCAATAATAAATATGCGAAATGCATAATATTTTATCCGCTGCAATTGACCCTTTTGGTAATGCCTGGTGGCTGGGAATGCAGATTAAGGGAGGCTG
The DNA here is from genome assembly GCA_965198665.1 of Rhizobiaceae bacterium. Taxonomy (GTDB): domain Bacteria; phylum Pseudomonadota; class Alphaproteobacteria; order Rhizobiales; family Rhizobiaceae; genus JAALLB01. The sequence continues at coordinate 181,223 of CBDAPT010000010.1, forward strand.
GATGCTCCGGAATCCGTGTCAGCATCCACCGGAATGGCTGGCCTGTACGCAGTTCTTACGGGCGAATTAGGTATACTATACCAATGTACCGGGTAGCATTTACTTACACACCCGGTGCCTTTTACGCATATCACGCCTTTAATGTTCCGATTAACCATGAAATTGTTGTGCCAACATTGCATCAACCTCGTAACGGGCATGTGCAAAGGCGGTTCAGGGGACATTCCAGGCCGGAAACCTGACAACAAAAAGAAGCCGCGGAATAATCCGCACCAATAACAGAACACCACCAGCCCGCGCGAGCATTACGGGAAAATATTCCCTTGCGAGTGCGGCTTGTAACAGGACAGGGAGCCGATTATGAGAACTGCAAACACGTCAGCACAAAATGTGCAAAACCGACAAAATGCGCCACTGCCACAACAGGGCCCGCAACCGCGCGATAACCCGCAAGCAAAGGCAGGGTTCGACCGTGCTGTAACAAACGTGAAAAATAATGAACCCAATCCAGTAACCCAACAATTGCAGCGACACGCGAGGTCTGCCTCCAACCCAGTTGAAAATGTTGGCGTGCATACATTGTACAATCCGGCTCCTGACGGCCAGGGGGCGCTGTCACCAACCAAAATCACCTTTAAGGGCACCAGCATACAGCAGGGTGCTGAAATCAAAGCCATTCACGGTGATGTTGATATACGAACAGATGACGGCACGGAATCGGATTTGGACGGGAGCGAAAATGGTCAGGTTTCAGTAAAACTTGAGCCAACCAATGGAAACACACTGAATTTCACCGTTGATAGTGCTCAGGCGCCCGATTTTCAGGGAACAATTGATTTGCCTTCCCTCCCGAAAGACGGCAGCCTTATCCCGGTCAGGGTTTCCCTTGTTGATGGTTCCAGTATCAAGATCAAAGAGGAGCAGTTTACATTCGTGCCAAGTGTACAGGCCAAGCGCGTCACCAACGAGAATGGTCAAGTCGACGTGGAGGTCACGGCCAATTTCTCACAGAACCAGGTAGATGTATTCAAAAAAATCACGAACAATAATCTCGCGCAGGCTCGTTTTTCTGGCGGTCGTACACAGTCAAGTGACGAAGTTGACAGAAAACTTGTTGATGGAACGGCTTCAAGTGAAGTCAATCGCGCTCTGGATGCTGTAAACGATGTTCAGGAAGAAAAAATTCAAGCTGCCAAGGACGCATATATTCGCTATGCGACAAGGACGCTTGAGATTGCTGAGAACCCACTTCAAGCTGTTACTGCGTCCAAGGATCTTGGCGCCAAGCAGAATGAGTTGGAAAAACTATATAACCAGGTGAAGCGGGATGCAACTGCACTTGGAACTGAAGCCAACAACTATGAAAAAGCAAAGCAAGATGCCGTGGCTACGGGGGTAAGTGAGGCGGAGCTTGCGGAAGTAATTTCTAGTAATTTACCGAAGTCATTCAAAGAGCGACCGTTAGAGGAGATAGAAAGCCGGATATACGAGGCTACCGGAAAGTATTTTGGTGTTGTTGCCGATCAGCTCGACAAGAGCATGAAAGCTGTAGATGAATCATCGGATCTGAAAGCTGCGGACGATACAATGAAAATTATCAATCAAGTTATTGATGGTGTTGTCCGTCGTCATGGGTTTCTGGACAGACCGCAGCTTGAGCTAAGCGAGTATCTGGCTCATCTGTTTGTCGATGTTAAGCGACCTGCTTGCGGTATTGCAAGCGCCGTTCGTTGATAGTCTTTTGCTTGATCCTTTCTCGTTGTTGCAGGATTTGGTCGCCACGTCCGAAGTAGACGTCGGCGGGTGTCAGGTTCTTCAGGCTTTCGTGGTATCGCCTGTGATTGTAGTGGCTAATGAACCTACCGATCTGGCCTTTCAGATCGCCGGGCAGGAAGTAGTTTTCCAGCAGGATGCGGTTCTTCAAGGTTTGATGCCATCTCTCGATCTTGCCTTGTGTCTGGGGATGGTATGGTGCGCCACGAACATGATCCATGCCGTTGTCATCGAGCCATTCAGCCAGTTCGGTGGCGATATAGCTGGAGCCATTGTCTGACAGCAGTCTTGGTCGATGATGGACATTGATCTGATCACAGCCAGAGGCCTGCAGCGCGAGTTCCAGAGTGTCAGTAACATCGCTGGCCTTCATAGTCGTACACAACTTCCATGCGATCACATAGCGGCTGTAATCATCGAGAATGGTGGATAGGTAGAACCAGCCCCAACCAATAACCTTGAGATAGGTGAAGTCCGTCTGCCACAGCTGATTGGGCGCAGTTGTTTTGTCACGGAATTCGTTCGCAGCCTTGATAACCACAAAGGCAGGACTGGTAATCAGGTCATGGGCCTTGAGAAGCCGGTAAACACTGGCCTCGGACACGAAGTAGCGCTTGGTGTCGGTGAACCTGACAGCCAGTTCCCTTGGAGATAGTTCTGGCTCCTCCAATGCCAGATCGACGATCTGTTCACGCACATCGTCAGGAATACGGTTCCAAACCCGTGCGGGCATGGGAGCCTTGTCTTCCAAGGCATCCACGCCACCAGTCTGGTATCTGTCATACCAGGTATAAAAGGTTGAGCGTGGAACACCCAGTCGATCCAGTGTCTGCTTGGCTGGAAGATGCGATTGTTCTACCAAGCGGATGATCTCAAGCTTCTCGGATGCAGGATACCTCATTCGTCGTCTCCCCCATCGCCTGTCATGCTTTTTTTGAGCAATCGAAGTTCCAGAGCCTGTTCTGCTACGACCTCCTTCAGATCCCGGGCTTCCTTGCGAAGTCCCTTCACCTCATCGGTATTGGCCTCACGCATCGTATCGCCAGCCAGCCTCTTCTTTCCGGCTTCCATAAATTCCTTGGACCAAGAGTAATACTGGCTCTGGGCAATTCCTTCCTGACGACACAGCTCGGCAATGCTGTCTTCACCACGAAGGCCGGAAAGCACAATCCTGATCTTTTCTTCCGAAGAAAACCGACGTCGCGTCTGTCGTTTGATGTCTTTTACAACACGATCAGCATCGTCGGTCATTCGTTCGTTCTTTCGTCTCATCATTTGCTCCTTGATAGCAATGATGAGCCAAAATCACTCCCTTACGCAATCAACCCAATCTGTCCATTAGGCGCTGACCGGGTACAGTAATACGAGATACTTTGTGATTGATGAACGTGGTCAGCAATATTAGAGCGTGTTTGTGTCGAGTAGATTCAGTTTCTTTCCGTGCGCGAATATGATTCTGATTGGGGTGACCTGATTCGGTTCGAAGCCAAGGATTTTCAATGCCCAAGCCCCATCCGATTGAATTGCGTAAACGTGTTGTAGCTCATGTAGAAGAAGGCCACACTCATCGTGGAACGGCTGCCCATTTCAAAGTCTCCGTCAAATTTGTGAATGATATGGTGAAGTTGAAACGTGAAACTGGCTCGCTTGCTCCAAAACATAACCCGGGAAAAACAGGCCATGGCAAGCTTTCACCCTATAAAGACTGGCTTCGAAAACGGGTTGATGAACAAAAGGACATTACAATCCGTAAGCTTTGTGCGGAGCTGAACGAAAAATTCAACCTCAATGTCCATCATTCGCCTGTCTGGCATGTTGTGCGCAGTTTCGGGTTGTCGCATAAAAAAAGACTATTTATGCCAAGGAGCAACACCGCATCGACGTGAAAAAAGACCGCGAACTCTGGAAGACAAGGCGTGTTCCGTTTTTGAATCGGTCGATTGAAAAACTTGTCTTCATTGATGAGACGTCCACAAACACCAAAATGGCCAAGCAAACTGGATGGGCCCCAACAGGAGAGCGCCTCATAGATTTTGTCCCTCATGGCCACTGGAAGAAGCAGACACTTATCGCAGGCCTGCGCAGTCATGGACTGGTTGCGCCCTGGGTTATTGACCGGGCCATGACCAAAGAAATCTTTGAGATTTATGTTGAGACACAGTTGGCGCCAGAACTGGAAAAGAGAGATGTCGTAATCCTTGACCACCTAGCCGCTCACAAGAGCGAAAAAGCCGAGCAGATCTTGCGAGATATCGGCGCATGGTTTTTGTTCCTGCCGAAATATTCCCCAGATCTCAATGCCATTGAAATGGCCTTTTCGAAGCTCAAGGCTCATCTGAGGAAGGCAGGCGCCAGAACCTTCGATGATGTCTGGAAGGCAATCGGAGAGGTCTGCCATATGTTCACGCCAATGGAGTGCCGGAATTTCTTCAGGGCAGTCGGCTGTGAATTCACGTGATGCGAACACGCTCTATCCTGTGTTTTCAACCCGGATTGTTGAAGTTAACAACTGGACTTTCAGTGCCCCTGAGACGCACGAGGATATTAGGATTGGCAACAACCCTCTGGTTTACGAGCCTTTTGGGAAGGAAAGTCCGGGCACCTCCTCTAAACTCAGTAGATTGGGGCATAGAAAGGACTCCCCTGCTTCTGAAGGATATGATGCGGCCAAGTCACGAGCGGATAGGGAGTATCGTCGGGTCGTGCCTGATGAGTTGCTGCCGAGTTGAAGCGTTTCGCGGGTTTACAGAACCGCGACCAACGGCGGTAACCCATTGAATTGCCGCATGCAAAATTCGTAAAAGTGTTTCCGTATTATCGAATTTTGCTTAAGACTGAATCCGGCGTTTTGAGTGCTGACGGCGTATCCGAGGATGTGGCGTTCAGACTTGACCTGACAGTTAGCCGTTTTGGCGGCGGCGATCTGTCAGGTCAGGACCGGCCTACAGACTTTTCCTTCCAGATTTATTTCCCTTCGATCATGGTTTCGAAGGGTGTTTTTATGCAACCCCCGTGCCATTCCGAAGTGCACCAGTGAAAACGGCAGCGTGATGAGCATTCTTCCTTGCGGGCGGGCCAGGCGATGGCGAGAATCTTGTAGAAGGAGATTCGCCTATGCCTCGCGGCTACCACCACCTGACCCAAGATGAACGTTGCCAGATTTGGGGGTTGAAGAAAAGCGGCCTCTCGCAGAGAGACATTGGGCGTGAGCTCGGACGCCATCACACGACAATCCGTCGAGAGATGCAGCGCAACAGCGGCGGCCGGGGCTACCGGTACAAACAGGCCCATAACAAGGCGACAGAGCGCCGCCACAGGGCGTCATCGGTGCCAAGGAAGATGACACCCGCCCTGTGGCAATTGGTCGAGGAGAAGTTGGCGGCTGGCTGGAGCCCAGAGCAAATTTCGGGTCGGTTTCGTCGGGAAGGCCAAGCCATGGTGGGGCGGATGCGGATCTACGAATACGTCCGCGCGGACCGCAGGGCCGGTGGCAGCCTTTACAAACGTCTGCGGCGGCGTGGGAAGAAACCGAATTGGCGCGGCGGCCGGCACGCCGGGCGAGGACGCATTCCCGGTCGTGTCGATATCAGTGAGCGGCCCGCGATCGTCGAACAGAAGTTGCGGATCGGTGACTGGGAGGTGGACACGATCGTTGGAGCGGGTCAAAGCGGCGCAGTGGTTTCGGCGGTGGACCGCGCCTCGAAGATGACCCGACTGGTACGGCTCGACAGGAAAACGGCCGAAGATGTCGGAGCTGCGCTCAGACGCCGGCTGGAGGCAGATCGGCACCTGGTTCACACGATCACTGCGGACAACGGTAAGGAATTCGCTGGCCACAGCAGCCTGTCCAAGGCGCTTGATGCCAAGTTCTATTTTGCCCGGCCCTACCACTCATGGGAGCGCGGGCTGAATGAACACACCAATGGACTGGTCCGCCAGTATTTGCCGAAAGGCACGGATTTCCGGTCTGTGACCGATGCCGAGGTCCAGGCGGTGGAGGATCTGCTCAACGCACGGCCGCGCAAGGCACTCGGCTTCCGGACGCCGGAGGAGGTGTTCAGAGATGCGCAGGCACCGCCATGACCGCTCTCAAACCTCTGGGAAGCGCACAGCGTGAAATCTCTCTTCGGCACAGTCTGTTCGAAGAGGCGATTGCGCTTGTGCGCAATTCTGCGGTAGGGGTATTGGTAACGGCAATTCAAGTCATCGCAGGCTCCGCCTGTCGAAATTTTTCACCGCCAGGCCCTTTTTTGCATTCGGGCTTGCGCCCTCATTTCAAAAAGGGCCTGGCGGTGGTGCACCTCGGAGCGGAAACGGCGCAACCAAACGACCTTGCCATAAAATACAAACTTTATCCTTCCACCTTCGGAACATCCCCCAACCGTATCAGAAATTCCGGTTCGCCGTATTCCTCAACCTCTGAATCAATCTCGATCTTGTAGGCATCAACCCCGACATAATAGCCGCCTTCATATGTTTTCGTCGCCTTGAGTGCGGCACTTCCGGCATCCCGGCATTCGACAGCCTGTGCTTTGGCCAGAACAGACTTGCCACGCCCCTGTTTGCGGCGTTCGTACATCTGGACAATATAGTGGGTTTTGAGGGTCAAAACTTCTTCTCCAGGCCAGCCTGTTTCAAGGTTTCATTAGCTGTGTGGCGGGATTTGATATCATTATCTACCGTAAACTTCCGCCCATTGATGGGGCTGTGCCAGATCTCATGATCGCCCCGACCCTGACGGAAAAATCTGCACCCACTATCCGATAAAACTTTCTTCAATTCACGAGTATAACCGGGCATCGAACTTAACCGCAAGGGTTCGGGATGCGCCCAATCTGTTGCGCCATGACCTGATAAGGTATCTCCGGAACATCTATATCTTGCAGGCACTCATTAAGTTCGAGAAGGTCGCTCAGCACACCCGGAATTCGTGACAAAAGAATTTCCATGGAACTCGCCTCAATAGAGAGGCCATCAATATCGGCGGTACTGGCAACCCAGACTTTTGCATCTTCATCCCATTCAGCCCGGATTACAATGGACGGGTAGCGCATTTTAATGGACTCCTTGTTTCTGTTTGGCGTGGGGTGCTGCTCGCAAGTTATGGTTTCTTGGCGTCCAACTGTCAATTGCTTTACCTGTGCACCCCGCCACTCCACACAACCTTGCCGATGAAATGCAGCAATTCAACCTCATCGCCACGGACATGAATGGTTTCGTAGGTGGGATTGTCGGAAAATAGAGCATATCCGGAGTTTATCTTTTCAACTCGCTTCACGTAGCTCTCTTCGCCGTAGTTGAGCGCATAAATTCCGGCTGGCTTCTTGTCGTTAATAATTTTAGTATCTACAATAACCATGTCACCATCTTCCAGAGTTGGAGACATGCTCTCGCCATTAACATAGCAGCAGATCAATCCATTTGCGCTGGCGCGATGAAGCTTTTTACTGAGAAAGTCCGCAGTGAATGGAATAGAGTCCGCAACATCGGCCTCCTCATAATTCACAGTACCAGCCCCAGCAGACAATTGCACGTCATATAACTGAATAATCGGGAAATTCTTGGTGTGGGACTGGGTGGCCGCATCACCGAAAGCCAGCCAGGAGGGGTTAATCGAGAAAGCAGAACTGTATTTCAAAACTTCATCAATTTTGATTCCGCGTGAGCCGTTTTCATGTCCCGCATACGTAGGATACTTCCATCCGAAGGCATCCGATGCATCCTTTGCCCGCGCAAAACCCCTCTTTTTTCTTGATTGCTGTAAACGTTGATGGATATTCATTCGGCATATCTAGCAAAAAAAATTATGCATTTGGCATTGACAAGAATTATGCACTACGCATATTTAAATTATGGAATGTGTATTTAATATATGGCCGTCATTGAAGGCGATGGCAGATGCGCTTGGGGAAAAGTATCCAACTGTAGCCTCTTGGAAGCGACGGAACTCAATACCTGCATCCTGCGATGTGAAAATTATCTCCGCTGCGGCAAAGCGCGGAAAAAACCTCACCTTCGAAGATTTAGCCAAGTTGCGACACAAGGAACAGCACACAGAAACTGTGAGTGTAGCCGCAACAGCCTCCACCCAAGAGGACACAGCCGCATGACTCCTCTTCTCCATCGTTATAAACCGGCCCTCTACCCCTGCGACCGTTGCGGCTGTTCACCGTGCCATTGTGATGACAATCTTTTTGTGTCTGTCGGGTGCGCACAAGCCGGTTTTCTGAACTCATTCATGAGCGAGGTAGAACATGTTTGATTCCTTTTCGGATCTGGAGCGGGACATTGATGCCCGATTGTATCACACCAGCCAGCCTTTTGAGCAATTGTTCGGGTTGTACAATTCACTGGACGGCATCCACCGGACCACCTTTGTGATGCTGGTCCTGATGCGTCTTGTGACCATGACGAAGAGGTATTCGAAGTGATCGCGTTCACCGTCTTCCGTTCGGTTCCTTTGTTCCGGTTGCCGTTGATGGCAGTCGCGCGGACCATGCCCTTTCGGGTCAGGCCTGCGGGATGCGGTGCGTTTATGAGCGACCAGGTCAATGGTCTGACAACGGTGCCCGTTTCGTGTATGATTGCCGGTGTCCTGACTGGCAGGTTCTTCAAGTCCGTCAGGACCGGGCAGACGGTACGGGGGTGTTTTTGACCAGCCCGTTGGACGCCCCTGTCCGTTTGCTGGCGGCGTTTTTTCTCCGGTTCATCTGCCCGATCATTTCTTTTGCAGGTTCTTGCGGTGTTTTCCGATTGTTCCGTACCTCCATGGCTGTTTTCGTCTCCCGTTCATCGCTGAGCGGAAACGTAACAGGAGAGAACAGGTATGTCGTACCCTCAAAACAGGAAATCGTACCCGATGAGTGCACAGGCGGCCACAGAATACATGCGCAGGATGATTGCGCGGGAGATGCGGGGGGCGAATGACCTTGGCCCTGCGATGGGGCGGATTGAGCAGAAATTCAAAATTCCCTTCTGGACACAGGATCATTTCAGGAAGGGAAAGGCAAAGACGTGTGATGCGGGCCTGTTCCAGCGTATTCGCGAGGCGTATCTGGCGCATTGCGAAAGGAGCCTTAGAGCACTCGAACATGAACTAGAGATCGAGAGGGCGAAAGGCAATGAACTGGATGCGGATCTGCTGGCTGAAACTCAGGCATTGCTGGCGAAAATCGAGAAGAGGCGGATGGCATGAGGATCACTGATGCGATCACGATACTGGACGCCCTTCCTTCCAAAGTGGGAGCGGGTCTCACGCCTGATGCCCGCAGACAGGTATTTGAGGACACGTGTATTGCGGGCCGTATCACGATGCTGGATACGGTCGCGGGCAAGCCCGCGATCATAGTGCATGCGGGTTCGCACCATGTGCGGGTTGTGCTGGGACGGCGTGATATCCGGCAATTGATCAATCTGTATTTCGCGTCTGATGGAAGGGGCGGGGACAGATGAGCGGCATTTCAATCGTCCCTGGTCTGAGCCTTTCCACTCTGGTCCGTCAGGCTGCTGACAGGCTGGCAAAGGCGACGACTGCCGCTGAAATTCTTGATACGTGCAATACAGCCTCGATTGTGTATGATGCGGGCAGGAAAGCGGCACAGATGGCGAAAGCCAGAGGTGCGCATGACGAGGTGGTGGCAACAGCACACCGTGCCCAGGCTGATGCTCTTGAAATAGAGGCGGATGCAAAACGCAAGCTGGCTGATGAATATGATGCGGCCCAAAAGCGGGGTGAGGTTGCCTCGCATGGCGGCGCCAGGAATTTCAAGGTTCCACATTGGAACGTTGAAAATTGCGGTATTCGGCCATCCACATCTGCTGAACTTGGCCTTTCCCGAAAGCAGATTCATGAAGCGCGGATTATCCGTGATGCGGAGGATGCAAGTCCGGGGATTGTTCGAAAAACCCTGGATGACTGCCTTGAGAATGGCAGAAGCCCGAACCGGGCAGCGATACGCAAGGCTGTTACAGGGGCAGCCGGGCGTGGCGGTGTAAAGTCTGTCGCACCGGATCAGGCCGCCTGGTTGCATCTTCACAGGGAAGCGCTGGAATTTACCCGATGGGCCACGCCTCAGAAGCTTGCACTTGCAAAGCAGGGCATGATCAGGGCCAGTACCAGAAATTTTCATCATTTTGATGTCCGTACTGTTTGTGAATGTGCCGATCTCTTTCAGGAAATCAAGGCGTGGTTTGATCCGGGTGTTCCAGACGGGAACACCCGATTGTCCACTGCTGATCATGACTGTCCCCTTGCTGAACAGGAAGGGGTGGGTCTGTGACTGTTTCAGCAAAAGAAATCCCGAACGGGTGTGGTGCGATGCTGGACCTTCCACGTGGAGAGCAGGCGGGTTTGTCTTCCCCGTCCCGGCCCGTCTGCTCGTTTACCTGTCCGTTGCCGCCGTCGATCAATGCTGCATATAAAAATATCAGCCGGGGCAGGGCGAAAACAGAGAATTACCGGCTCTGGGAGGACATGGCGCTTTTTTCACTCAAAAGCCAGAAAATCAAACCAGTCACCGGATATTGTGCCATTGTCTATGGTTTCGAGCGCCGGTCAAAATCGGCTGATGCATCAAACCGTTTGAAACTCTGCGAGGATATTCTGGTCAGGGCCGGCATTATCGAGGATGACCGCTTTGTGACCGCGACTGCAATTTCATGGATACCGCATGCCAGTGAGCTTGCACACATATCCATATTTCCAATCGGTCCTTTAGGACTGACTCTCATGCCGGCAACAGATGGTGCGACTGCTGCATGGGTTCCACTGCACCCTGATCAAGAAAGAGAGGATTGTTATGGCTCTGTCGCTTGACAATTTGAGAAGTGTCCGGGCGGTCGCACCGCCACGGCTGCTGGTTTACGGCCCTCCGGGAGAGGGCAAGACTACGTTCGCGTCTGAATTCCCCGATGCGGTATTCCTACAGATCGAGGACGGCACGCCCGGTGGCATTGAACTGCAATCATTCGGCAGGCTTACCAGTTACGGCCAGGTGGTTGAGGCCATCCAGGCTCTGCTTAATGAAGAGCACGGTTTCAGGACCGTTGTTGTCGATAGCGTTACCGAATTGCAGAAACTGATTTTTGCAGAAACCTGTGCGCGTGGTGACGAAAAGGGAAATGCGAAAGCCAACATCGAGGATTTCGGCTATGGCAAGGGGTATGTCTATGCCCAGCGTGTGACCGCTGAGTTTCTTGATGGCATGGACGCGCTTCGCGATGTCAAGGGCATGACGGTCATCCTGATCGCGCATTCCAGCATCGAGCGGTTCGATGATCCTGAAGCGTCGTCCTATGACCGCTACAGGATTGACCTGCACAAACAGGTTGTCGGCGCGATCGAGCGTGATATGGACTGCATCTTCCTTCTGAAAAAGCCGGTTGTGGTTGAAAAGGAAGAGGCAGGTTTCAACAGGGAACGGGCACGGGCAAAGGATACCGGTGATGTGCGATTGCTGCACACCATTGGCCGCCCTGCATTTATTGCCAAGAACCGTTACGGTATTCCGGCCACCGTTCGCTACGATATCGGCAAGGGCTATGAGGCATTGAAGCCTTACCTTCCTGCATCCCGACCAGAAACTGCCGCTACTGCAACATCACAAGCTGTCCCGGATACATCAAACACCGCAACAAATGAGAAGGAGGCTGCATGATGGTCAATATCGCGAATTCATATGATGGTAACGCCACGGCTGACACGCCGGTGTTTGTTGGTGAACACAGGGCGGAAATCATTGAAAGCAGTATCGAGCCGGTTTCAAAGATAAATGACTGTGGTGATTGTCTGATGTTGACCTGGAAAATCCTGGAAGGGCCGGATGCCGGCAGGCTGATCTGGCAGCGGCTGAACCTCTATTTCAGGGGCAACAATGCGCAGAAGGTGGTTGAGATCGCCAATGCGCAATTTGCCGGGCTTCGCAATGCAACCGGCGTTGCAATGCCACAGGACAGTTCAGAACTGCATAACCGGCCCTGTATCATTGTGGTTGGCAAGCAGAAAAACGCGCCGGAATATCATGAGATAAAGCGGGTAAAACCGCTGCACCAGCCGGCGAATAACGCACCGGAAAACCATTCGCCGCCACAGGGGGCGACTGGTCCGGGTGCTGCGCCAGCCAGCAGTCCGTTTGCCAGGCCCGCTGCCTAGAAAAGTATCGGGTCGGGCGATCGGCCTTATCAAGTAACCGCCCGACCCTCCAGACAACCAACATTTTTGCAACATTGTTTGAAAGGACTTTCGCAATGAACGGTAATTCCATGCCTGTCAACCGCCATGTTGTCGATCAACTGGCAGACACCCGCGAACAAATCAAAGAACTCAGGAAGGCCGAAGCCGCCTGTGTTTCGCAAATCAGCGAACTGATGGGGGATAACGACAGCCTGGGTGGCAATCAATACATCGCCAAACAGAAAATGCACACCCGCAAGGGTTCTGTTGATATCGTCCGGATGGAAGCTGATGGCATTGATGTCGATGCCTATCGCAAGCCTGACACTGTTGTGTTTCAGATCCGCACCGAGGAACGGGCAGTTGAGGTCGCGGAATAATGGTTGCGCTTCCTCAACACATATCCCCAACCGTCCAGGCAATCGAGGACAGATGGCAGGGGCAAAACGAAACGCAGCAATACTGTTTCATTCGCGGTTCTCAAATCGGCAATCCCTGTGAGCGACATCTGTGGTACAGGTTTCGCTGGTGCCATTGTAGCCAACAAAATTATTTGGGAATCTGCGGACGCGAATTGAACTAATTATTTTGGGAATGGCGATTAGTTATATTTTGTGTTTTCAACACTTTAGACCTAATTCGGGGGTTCCCAATGCATTTATGCAGGGTCCGCAAAATTCAGCATTCCCAACTTAATTATTAAGTGCCGGAAATCATTGAACATATTGCGGACCTATTGGTAAACCTATTGAATATCTGAAATTGATTGCGGACCCTATTGCGGACCCTTTGTTTTTTTGAGGTGTCGAGCTTTAATGCCAGCGGCAAAATATGGAAGTGCGGGCTGATGCATCTTTGATGCATATTCGACAAATTCTTCTTCACTCATTTTGTTGTTATCTACAAGTGCCTTTCTTTCGGCTTGAACGGCGCTGAGGCTCAATAAAAAGGTAGCACCTAAACTATCTCCTTTTTCCGCTAATTCTTCTTCATCTAAAAAGGCTAGTTCTTCTTCAGCATATTCACTCAAGACGGTAATTAAAGTCGAACGCCCAAGTATTTTAAAATTCCTGAAATTTTCGTCAGACAATAAATCTTGCATAGTAACAGTATTCTGCCTAGGCTCTTCTTTTCCAAATAGAAAGTAGTCGATTTTTCGACCTGTAGCGACGGTCGCTTGCAGTAAAATTTCAATTGGAATGGAGTTTCGTTTACGCCATGACGAAATAGTCTTGTTGGAAATTTCCATCATGTTGGCCAACTCAGTGTCTTTTGTGATTCCCAATTCAACTTTTATTCTCGTGATGACTGCTTCAGCGTCAATTTCAACTGATTTAGACATGTTAATCCTCAACTCGAAGAATATTTGTTGACAATCTGCATACTGCAGATTATTTATTCTGCATTATGCAGATGCATGTGGTATAGCGGAGAAAGGAAGCAAAGTGGAGTCTAAAGGCAATGTATTGGCCCTTGTAAGAGCATCTTTCATTGTGCAGGGGACTTCTTTCAACGCTTGGTGTAAGGCCAACCATATTGTTCGTAGATCAGCAGAACAGGCCTTACTCGGTGATAACAAAAGTTCAAACGCACGTGAGCTAGCTGAATTTATCCTAAAAGCTGCTGGTTTGATGGACAAAAAAGCAGTTTGATGATGTTGATAGACAGCACTCAATTTTCTGCACTTGTGGGAATTTCCAGTCGAAAATCTAGACAAGCATTTTCCCGAGCACTGAATGGACATACATGGCGCGGATATCAGCTTGATGTTCACGAAATTGAAGGACGTGGAGGCCGATCTGGAGTTTCTTTCGCTGTTGCGCTTGAAAGCCTACCAGAACACCTACAAGAGCGTTGGAGACAGCTTCAAAGGCCGGTTGAATGCAATTTAACAACCAATTTAAGGCCCATTGAACACAAACCGGGAAAAGTAGATCAAGAGCTTTGGTGGTCACGTTTGCTCCGTCCGTTAATTGCTGTCGAATTGGAGAGTTCAGACCGGTTCCAGATGGTTACAGAAATGGCTGCTCGTACCGACTTGACGGACTGGAAGGGGCGACCGATTACTCTTACTAAGTCTAAAATTTATCGCCGACTGAAAGAGTTGAAAGAAAAGGGCCTTGGAGCTTCAAGCGAGAAAAAGTCGCTCGGATCGCGGAGAGCGTCGCTGCTTTGTTTCCCGCAAGTATGACAATGCAGTCCCTTTTGATGCTGAAACTTTATCCGAGATACGGCACAACTTAATTCAGGAAATCCGGGGCCTTACCAAAGGCCGGAACTACATTCAACCAGATACGGTTCTTTGCGAAACAATATCTGATGCAAGAGACGCAAAGCCGAGGGTTTGTTCCCAATAACGGCCTATCTCTTGATGATTTTTGCCAAGTTCCGCAACAACTTATCCGAAACGAGAAACGTTACAAAAATGTCCATCGTTTCAGGAAAGACAAGAAAGCTCATTATGATGCATCACCTTCAATCAGGCGTGATTGGAGCAAACTACAGCCCATGGAAATAGTGGTAGCTGATATTCATCATGGCAACTGGCTGATACGGCGCGAGGACGGAACCACTGCGACTGCAAAAGTGATTGCCTTTATGGATATGGCAACACGGCGAGTTTGGTGTGAACTCATCTATTTTGAAAAACATGGTGGCGTTCGCAATGTTGATGTTCACGAGGCTTTGGCTCGCATGTGGTCGCATCCGGCTTGGGGTATCTGCAAAATTTTGTATGTGGACAATGGCGGTGAATACAACTTTGTCGAATTGTTAGATGATGCAATGCAATTGGCGTTTCCCGCTTACCAAATGGGCGAGGGTAAAAAACGCCGCTATGTAATCAAGGCATTGCCCTACAATTCCAAAGCCAAGCCAATTGAAGCTTGGTTTGGGCAATTCAATAAATTTTTGAAACATTCACAAGGCTACATTGGTGATGACCGGATGAAGCCTAAAACCGATAAAATAGGCAAGCTTCCGACACCAACACCTACATACGAAATTGCGGAAGTTCATTTCTTTCAATTGCTCAAAGCGTATGAGTTTTTTCCGCAACCGGGATTTGGTGATAAATCACCTGCAGAAATTTTTGAAGTGTTTGTAAAGAATGGCTGGGCCGCAACAATTGTCGACCCGTCCGACCTTGCTGCATCTATTGTGGTTCGGGAAACGCGGCAAGTTCGCGGTGACTTTGTCAAGGTCAAAGGTGGCGTGTTTCATCATAGAGCGTGTTTGTGTCGAGTAGATTCAGTTTCTTTCCGTGCGCGAATATGATTCTGATTGGGGTGACCTGATTCGGTTCGAAGCCAAGGATTTTCAATGCCCAAGCCCCATCCGATTGAATTGCGTAAACGTGTTGTAGCTCATGTAGAAGAAGGCCACACTCATCGTGGAACGGCTGCCCAGTTCAAAGTCTCCGTCAAATTTGTGAATGATATGGTGAAGTTGAAACGTGAAACTGGCTCGCTTGCTCCAAAACATAACCCGGGAAAAACAGGCCATGGCAAGCTTTCACCCTATAAAGACTGGCTTCGAAAACGGGTTGATGAACAAAAGGACATTACAATCCGTAAGCTTTGTGCGGAGCTGAACGAAAAATTCAACCTCAATGTCCATCATTCGCCTGTCTGGCATGTTGTGCGCAGTTTCGGGTTGTCGCATAAAAAAAGACTATTTATGCCAAGGAGCAACACCGCATCGACGTGAAAAAAGACCGCGAACTCTGGAAGACAAGGCGTGTTCCGTTTTTGAATCGGTCGATTGAAAAACTTGTCTTCATTGATGAGACGTCCACAAACACCAAAATGGCCAAGCAAACTGGATGGGCCCCAACAGGAGAGCGCCTCATAGATTTTGTCCCTCATGGCCACTGGAAGAAGCAGACACTTATCGCAGGCCTGCGCAGTCATGGACTGGTTGCGCCCTGGGTTATTGACCGGGCCATGACCAAAGAAATCTTTGAGATTTATGTTGAGACACAGTTGGCGCCAGAACTGGAAAAGAGAGATGTCGTAATCCTTGACCACCTAGCCGCTCACAAGAGCGAAAAAGCCGAGCAGATCTTGCGAGATATCGGCGCATGGTTTTTGTTCCTGCCGAAATATTCCCCAGATCTCAATGCCATTGAAATGGCCTTTTCGAAGCTCAAGGCTCATCTGAGGAAGGCAGGCGCCAGAACCTTCGATGATGTCTGGAAGGCAATCGGAGAGGTCTGCCATATGTTCACGCCAATGGAGTGCCGGAATTTCTTCAGGGCAGTCGGCTGTGAATTCACGTGATGCGAACACGCTCTAATGATCTGGCAAAATTTGCCGGTGAAACTGTTTTGGTTTGTGTGCCGAAATACCATGCATTTTTGGAAGTCCGCGTTGAGGACGCAAAAGGCAATTTCATCTGTAATGCTGCATCTGAATTCGGCTATTCGCCCATAGATGAACGCGGTGCAAAGGCTTCATTTGAACGCAAGCGCAATTTCGACCAAGCCATGATTGAAATGGACCGTAAAACGCCGGATATTGATGTTGGCGCGAAACTGATCGACTTTGCTGAACGCAAGAAACGGGCGATGGCTAATCAGCCAAGGGGTACTGCTTCTGTAACGGGCAATTCCCCATCAGCATCCACTTTCCGGCCAGAACCAAAATCAAATCCAGAAGAACTATCCATTGAAGAACGCGACCGGCTAAACACTGAGGAAATCGCGTTTCAGGAGGAAGTTGCACGGCTTATGCGCCGAAACTCTGAGGAGTTGGACAATTGATCAGTTATGTTGAAATTGGCGCAACAAAGCAGGTGAGAACTGCTATTGATCGGGCTTTATGCTTGTCATTTCCGGTATGTGTAACCAGTGCACCCGGTATGGGAAAATCAGCAGCACTCAAATACGAGTGTGAGAAACATGATTATCGGTATGTCGAGATCAATCAAACCGTAAATTCAGCCAGCAATCTCTACAGGACGCTTTTCGAAGCTTATAGCGGTTACCTGTGTGAACAACAGTATTTGTATCAAATCCGCAGGGCCTTGCGACAAGCGGTTGCGCCGAACTGGTCAAAGACGCGGCCACGACTTCTTGTAGTGGATGAATTTCAAACTTTGAGCGTGACATTGCAGCGTGAACTGCTGAGTATCCAGGAGGGTTTCAACATCCCGCTGATTTTGAGCGGTAACCCGGAACGCCTTGCACGAACAAAGGCTGACAAGATGGCCTATGAACAAATCCGTTCAAGGGTAGGGCCGGTGATCGAGATTTACCCACCAGCGAAGGAAGATTGTGAACGGCTTGGCGCTGCCTACAAGGTTGAGGGAATGGACGCCTATAGAGATCTGGTTACGTTTGGTAGCGGCAAAACAGTTCGGGAAATATGCCGACTATTGGACGAAGCTATTCGGTTGCGTGACGGTAATTCTGTTCAATTGCGACACTTAGAAATGGCTGCGCGTTCGCTCCGCTTGCCGTTCCCGTCAATTCAAAATTCAAAGAACCAACCTAGGAAAGGAAAAATGGCATGAATATGCAGAAGGCCGACAATGTTGATTACGCTTCAATTGATCATGAACAGTCCATTGAACTTTTACAGATGCACAAGTCGTTTGAAATGCAGAGGAGTGCGGTAATTCAGGTTCTGGTTGAAAAGTTCAGAGCCTATCAACTTACCGATAAACAGATTGCTGATTTTCGATTGTTCTTGGAAGCCCTGATGGAATTGGAACTGGCAAAGAACAATAAGTCTCGCTTAATTCTGGGATTGCAACAAACTGTCAACTAAAAATCAAAACCGAGTATCTGGCACGTATTCTGCCAATCAGAAATAAATGGAAGGACGAGACATGGCGGAATACAGCTATGAGCAGTATACGGTGCGTGAAAAACTGGTGTTGGAGCTTTTGGAATTTGCGAGGCATCAGGTCAAGGATATGGGTGCAAAGGCAAGTATGTACAGGGTTGCCACCCATTGTGTGAACCGCGGCGGGTTTAAATCAGAAGAGGACCGCCTTGCAGGACATGTATTTAGACAGCATGCAATGGATACGATTTCCAAGGAAACCGAAAGCTTTTGCAGAATGTTTTACAAATTGGATGCAGCAGCAAAAGGCGATAGTACAGCAATCAAAGAGATTGTGATGCGCGCTGACGTCCTAAATTACACAGGTTTGACGGAACTTCGTTATTTTGCTGACCTTCCAAAACTTCCATAAATCCAAGCGGCACAATTCACAAGGTGGCGCCGTTTCCGCTCCGAGGTGCACCACCGCCAGGCCCTTTTTGAAATGAGGGCGCAAGCCCGAATGCAAAAAAGGGCCTGGCGGTGAAAAATTTCGACAGGCGGAGCCTGCGATGACTTGAATTGCCGTTACCAATACCCCTACCGCAGAATTGCGCACAAGCGCAATCGCCTCTTCGAACAGACTGTGCCGAAGAGAGATTTCACGCTGTGCGCTTCCCAGAGGTTTGAGAGCGGTCATGGCGGTGCCTGCGCATCTCTGAACACCTCCTCCGGCGTCCGGAAGCCGAGTGCCTTGCGCGGCCGTGCGTTGAGCAGATCCTCCACCGCCTGGACCTCGGCATCGGTCACAGACCGGAAATCCGTGCCTTTCGGCAAATACTGGCGGACCAGTCCATTGGTGTGTTCATTCAGCCCGCGCTCCCATGAGTGGTAGGGCCGGGCAAAATAGAACTTGGCATCAAGCGCCTTGGACAGGCTGCTGTGGCCAGCGAATTCCTTACCGTTGTCCGCAGTGATCGTGTGAACCAGGTGCCGATCTGCCTCCAGCCGGCGTCTGAGCGCAGCTCCGACATCTTCGGCCGTTTTCCTGTCGAGCCGTACCAGTCGGGTCATCTTCGAGGCGCGGTCCACCGCCGAAACCACTGCGCCGCTTTGACCCGCTCCAACGATCGTGTCCACCTCCCAGTCACCGATCCGCAACTTCTGTTCGACGATCGCGGGCCGCTCACTGATATCGACACGACCGGGAATGCGTCCTCGCCCGGCGTGCCGGCCGCCGCGCCAATTCGGTTTCTTCCCACGCCGCCGCAGACGTTTGTAAAGGCTGCCACCGGCCCTGCGGTCCGCGCGGACGTATTCGTAGATCCGCATCCGCCCCACCATGGCTTGGCCTTCCCGACGAAACCGACCCGAAATTTGCTCTGGGCTCCAGCCAGCCGCCAACTTCTCCTCGACCAATTGCCACAGGGCGGGTGTCATCTTCCTTGGCACCGATGACGCCCTGTGGCGGCGCTCTGTCGCCTTGTTATGGGCCTGTTTGTACCGGTAGCCCCGGCCGCCGCTGTTGCGCTGCATCTCTCGACGGATTGTCGTGTGATGGCGTCCGAGCTCACGCCCAATGTCTCTCTGCGAGAGGCCGCTTTTCTTCAACCCCCAAATCTGGCAACGTTCATCTTGGGTCAGGTGGTGGTAGCCGCGAGGCATAGGCGAATCTCCTTCTACAAGATTCTCGCCATCGCCTGGCCCGCCCGCAAGGAAGAATGCTCATCACGCTGCCGTTTTCACTGGTGCACTTCGGAATGGCACGGGGGGATAACCATGGATTTCCCGCTTGGTGAATTTTCTCCCTATATCCTGCGCAGAAAGCAGATCGCTGAATTACTTGCGCTTGAAACACTCTCTGTAAATGAAATCGCAAACGCGGTCGGTTGTACACGCGTTACCGTGAACCGCATTAAGAGCCAACTCGCCAAAACAGCAAACAACCCAATGGAAGATCAACGATGATTATTGATGATGGAAAACTCGACCTTGTGTTCAAGGGCTTCAAGGCCGTTTACAAGGATGCTTATGAGGCAACACCGATTGAGCAGAACCGGATTGCAATGGAAGTGCCTTCAAGCGCGGCCAATGAAAGCTATGGCTGGCTTGGTCAGTTCCCCGGCCTTCGCCCATGGGTAGGTTCTCGGATTATCAAAAGTCTCTCCACGCATGGCTTTACCATCGAGAATGAAAAGTTTGAAAGCACTGTGAATGTCAAGCGGGACATGATTGCCGATGATCGAATTGGCGTGTTCAAGCCTATGTTTGCTGATATGGGCCGTGTTGCCCGACAACATCCCGACACAATGCTGTTCGCGCTCATGCAGAAAGGTTTTGCAGCCGAATGCTATGACGGGCAGAACTTCTTTGACACTGACCATCCCACATTCAATGAAGATGGTGAGGAGGTAAGTTTTTCCAATATGCAGGATGGCGCTGGTCCGGCATGGTTCCTGCTGGACACCTCCAGACAAATCCGTCCGTTCATCTGGCAGATAAGGGAGGGGTATGAATTTACCCAGATCACATCACCTTCAAGCCATTATGTCTTTATGAATGATGAATATCTTTACGGAATTCGCGCTCGTGTAAATGCCGGATACGGATTGTGGCAACTCGCCTTTGGTTCAAAAGCTCCCCTGACCACGGAAAACTATGAAGCGGCACGAACTGCCATGATGACGGTTCGCGGTGATGAAGGGGCATTGCTTGGCGTCAAGCCCAATTTGCTTGTTGTCGGCCCACAGCTTGAAGGTGAGGCCCGCGCACTTCTTCTTGCAGACCGGCAAGAGGGGTCATCCAATGTCTGGAAAGACAGCGCGGAGCTTATCGTTTCGCCCTATGCGGCATAGGTAAGATCCATGAACAAGGTAGCGGTTGAAGAATTCCAGGGTGCGCCCCACAAGCTTGATACAGGTCAGCAATGGGTTCACCTTTTGCCGATTGGCAAGGTCTCCGGCTTTGACGGGCGCGCATTCACGGTAACTACCCCTAAAACCTTTATCGAGCGCAGTATACGCGACGGCCGTGCTATTCCGGTTGATTATGAGCACCAAAGTGAACACACAAAAGAAAACGGACAACCTGCTCCAGCGGCTGGCTGGATTGAAAGACTTGACATTCGCAATGGTGGTATCTGGGGATTTGTCCGATGGACGGAACGGGCCGCAGAAATGATAGCTGCTCGTGAATACCGGTATTTGTCTCCGGTATTCTATCACGCAAAGCCCTCAGGCGAAGTCTTGCAGCTTGTCAGTGCGGGATTAACCAATTCCCCGAACTTGAAGCTGAAAGCCTTGAACAAAAAGGAGATGGCATGAATGGGGTGTGAGCGGTCATGCATCCCGACTCGGATAGAGTGCTGGGAGAGGCGGATAGGCTGCAGGCTGGATGTCATCTTAGGGCATTGCGACCCTGTAAAGGAGATTACCCGCCGCCTGTATCTGAACGACCAGCGTGAGGCCCGGTTCGGTCCGGTGACCTCGTATAGGAGTTTGGCGTGGCCGTTCACACCCTTGTCAGGGTTCCGCCGCTCACCAACGGGAGAAGTTTAGCCATGTCCTTTATCGGTGTCGATCTTCACACGACGTCTTTCACGGTCTGCCGGCTTGAAGCTGACGGCAGCGAGATATTTGAAACCTACCAGCTGGCAGCGGCCGATCTGGAACGGTTCTGCCTGAGCCTTGATGCGGACGACGAGATTGCCGTGGAGGCGACGGGCAATTCGGCCTGGTTTCGTGACGAGGTGGTCGCTTGCGTCGGCCGTGTTGTCGTGGTCAACCCGAGGCAGTTCGGCGTGATCCGCAAGTCGGTGAAGAAGACGGACAGGAACGATGCCCGGGCACTGGCCTTCTTCCTGTCGAAGGACATGCTGCCCGAGACGCGTGTGAAGACGGTTGCCGAGAGCGAGTTGGCGTCACTCACCCACACGCGCGATCTTCTGGTCAAGCAGCGCACCCGGCTCATCAACAAGATCCATGCGCTGCACACGCGCCACGGCGTCAAGCTGAAGAAGGAAAGCCTGGGCTCGAAGCGGCGGCTCAATGCTCTGGAGGTCGGCCGGTTCTCGACACTGGAACAGGTCGAGTTGAAGGCCCTGCGCGACCAGGCGCTGAGACTTATGGCGACGATTGGCGAACTGGACGGTGCGATCGAAGAGGCCGCCCGGGAACTGGATGGCTACGACGGCCTCGTCTCAATCAAGGGCATCGGTCCGCGCTCGGCGGCCGTGCTCCTGTCGGGGATCGGCAACGTCGATGACTTCGAGGACGCCGACAAGCTGGCTGCCTATGTGGGCATCGTCCCGCGCGTCAGCCAGTCGAACGAAACCGACAACCGGGGGCGGATCACCAAACGCGGCAACAAGCTGATGCGCACCACGCTGGTTCAGTGCACGCTCATTGCCATCCGATACTCGGGCTACCTCAATGCCTTCTACCAACGCATCAAGGCCAGGCGCGGGGCCGGCAAGGCGATCATCGCGACCGCACGTAAACTGCTCGCGATCATCTACGACACGCTCAAGAACGGCTGGGTCTTCGAGGACTTTCCGGCCTTCAAGAT
The DNA here is from genome assembly GCA_965198665.1 of Rhizobiaceae bacterium. Classification (GTDB taxonomy): domain Bacteria; phylum Pseudomonadota; class Alphaproteobacteria; order Rhizobiales; family Rhizobiaceae; genus JAALLB01. Next base: position 203,501 of record CBDAPT010000010.1, read on the forward strand.
CGCGGGGCAGAACATTCCCGCTGGACAACCATCATAGGAGAAAGGGCTGATATGGACGCCAGAAAACATATTCGAATGGTTGGCCAATCCACGTGATTTCGTGCGGGAATATGTCGGTGATAAGCGTGCCAAAGCGAAGATGTCATTCCGGCTAAAGGATGAAAAAAAACGGCGCGATGTAATAGCCTATCTGCAGTCACTAGGTGCAGATGAAGCGGTCGAAAAAAAGCAGAATGATGTCAGCCATGGCAACACACAGTTTAGCATGTCAGTAATGGGAACCGCGCCTAAAGTGGACGACCCTACTGCCGGCTTGCAGCGTGTTAGACAACAACTGATTAAGCCCCCATTTGCACCGGAACACAATCAGGTTGCCGCGAGTCCTCCAAAGGTGGTTGAAGTCGAACTTGTGGTCGAGGAGAAAAAGTGGGTGCTTGATGACGATGGGACCGAAATTGTTGCGCTGACCTTCAATGGGTCAATTCCGGCACCTATGATCGTGGTCCACGAGGGAGATTATGTAGAGCTTACTCTGAAAAACCCTGATACAAACATCATGGAACATAACATTGATCTCCATACCGCGACGGGAGCATTGGGGGGTGCTGCAATCACAACCATCTCGCCCGGGGAACAGGCGGTATTGAGATTTAAGGCAACCAAAACGGGTGCGTTCCTTTATCATTGCGCCCCGGAAGGGTCCATGACGCCATACCATGTTACACATGGCATGACCGGTGCAATAATGGTTCTGCCGAGAGACGGGCTTAAGAATGAAGCTGGAAACAGCCTGAATTACGACCGGCTCTACTATGTAGGCGAAAATGACTTCTATATACCCAGGGACGAAAACGGTGATTTCAAAAGTTATTCAGAGGCCGGTGAGGATCTTGCTGATTGGATAGAGTCCATGAAAACACTGACGCCCACGCATGTAGTTTTTAACGGCCGTGTGGGTGCTTTGAACGGCAAGGGCGCAATGAAGGCAAAAGTCGGCGAAACCGTTCTGTTCGTGCATATGCAGGGTAACCGGGATACCAGGCCGCACCTGATCGGTGGACATGGTGACTATGTATGGGAAACGGGTTCCTTTGCTAGCCCACCGCTGAAAGACATGGAAACCTGGTTCGTACGCGGCGGCTCAGCGGGCGCTGCCCTTTACACCTTCAGACAACCCGGCATCTATGCCTATCTCAATCACAATCTCATCGAAGCGGTCGAACTTGGAGCCGCCGGTCATGTAGTTGTAGAGGGAGAGTGGAACGATGAACTAATGAAACAGCTGTATGTCGGACCTATCAAGTAGCAGAGGAGACAATCATTAATGATGAGGCTCCTGCCACCGTTATTTGCATTGGCCCTGGCGGCACCGATCTTGTGGCTGGGGTTGATGGAGCAAAAGCCCGAAACAACTTCGGTTTCGACGCCGCAATTTGTAAAAGTCACCCTGACATCCGGAAAAGAGTTGCTGGTGTCACGCTTCGAGGTCACTGTCGAACAATGGAACGCATGCGTAAGTGCGAAGCATTGTGACAATATTGCTAAACTCTGCACAATTAACCGGCAACATCCGGTTACCGTTGTGAACTGGTTTGACGTTGAGAATTATCTCGCATGGGTAAATCGCCAGACCGGTTCTGGATATCGACTGCCTACACATGATGAATGGTTGGCTTTCGCCGCTGACCATTCCCCCGAGCCTAAGCAAAAACTTTTCGATGATCCGCGTCTTGCCTGGGCGGCCGACTATGACATCAATGCCGGACCGGTTGATAGGAAAACGAAATCTGTCGGATTTCATGGAAAGAACGGCAAGGGTGTATTCGACATTCGGGGTAATGTCTGGGAATGGACTTCCACAGATTGCAGCTCGCTGGATTCGCGCTTTCTGAGCAACTGTCGCTCGGGGCGCATTGCCATGGGAGAGCATGTTGCAGTGCTGAGTGAATTTGTCAGAGATCCGGGAAACGCCAGTTGTGGGGCAGGCCTATCCCCAGCAAACCTGGGATTCCGGTTGGTATCTGATATTGCACCTGGCTAATAACCGGCATCCCGATCAACCAGATATTGCAGACCGTCACCTGCTTCATATCGACGGATCTGCCCTTCCACATGACGGCCGAGCGCAATCACGTCGGAGTCTGAAGCAACATGTGGAGTCAGGATTGCATTGTCAAACTTCCAGAGGTTCCGTTTCAAACACATCAAGGGAGACGCCTCCGAGCGTTTTGTCTTCGAGACATGAAATGATATCCGCTTCGTTCTGACTTTTGCCCCTGCCTGCATTGATAAAAATTGGGGAAGGCAACACCGGATGTTTTCTCAGTTTGCTGAATATGTCGCGATTAAAGATCCCATAGGTATCCGGTGTATAGGGCAGCAAACCCACCAGATAATGATTACGGGACAAGAAAACATCGGTCTCACCGGCATCAAAACTTTCTATTCCTGGTATGGATTTTTTTGTGCGGCTCCAACCGGTGACCTGGAAACCAAGTGCTTTCAATTTGTGGGCGGAATCCTGTCCCAGAACTCCCAATCCCATTATACCTACTGAGATTTCACTTGCTTGTGGTTGGGGTAATGGGTCCCATTTGGAGGCCTGTTGTGCCGAAGTATAGGCTTGCTGCTGGCGCAGGTGAGAAAGGCACTGCAAGCAGATCCATTCACTCATTCTCGTAGTTAAGGTGGAATCGACAAACCGAACGATAGGAATTCCTTCAGGCAGAGCCGGATTGCTCAGTACCTTATCGACACCGGCTCCTGCCGAAAATATGACCTCTAAATCCGGCATTCGGTCAAACAAGTCGTGGTCAAACTCCCAAACCAGTGCATATTTTACACCTTCAAGAGTGTCAGGGCGCTCACCCTTTGACCAATCGATTACAGGCCTGCCATCAAGCCCATCCCGTATGTCTCCAAGTTTTTCGGCCTGTGTGAAATCCACTGATAACAGAAGCGATGATTTGCTCATTGTACGACGACTCCGGACTTTGTTGCCTTGATATCAAAAGCTGCCGCCATCAAAGCTTTCGTGTATTCGGTTTGGGGATTTTCAAAAATCTGATCTGAAGAGCCCTGTTCTACTACCTTCCCATGGCGCATGACAATGACTTCATTCGCCAATGCTTTTACGACTTTGAGATCGTGGCTTATGAACATGTATGCAAGCCCACGCTTTTTTTGTAGGTCCCGAAGCAGATCAACCACCTGAGCCTGTACACTCATATCAAGCGCAGAAGTCGGTTCATCCAGCATAACAAACCTGGGTTCAAGAACCATCGCTCTTGCAATGGCGATGCGTTGGCGTTGACCACCGGAAAATTCGTGCGGATAGCGGTGCCTGGTTTCCGGGTCGAGACCGGTTTCAGCGAGTGCCTTGATGACCAGATCATCACGTTGTATCCGGGAAAGATCAGGTTTATGAATTGCCAGTCCTTCGGCCACGATCTCACCAACTGACATTCTGGGTGACAGCGAACCATATGGATCTTGAAACACGACCTGCATCTGATCGCGAAGCCCCCGCATCTGCTTGAACGAGTATTGGTGGATAGTCTTGCCCACAAAGGCAATTTCTCCTTGGGAGGAAATCAGTCGGGTAAGGGCTAGCCCAAGTGTGGTTTTGCCGGAACCGGATTCTCCGACAACACCCAATGTCTGTCCGGCCCTCAGTTCAAGACTGATACCATCTACCGCTTTCACATGGTCAACCGTCCTGCGCATCAAACCTTTCTTGACCGGGAACCAGACTTTCATGTCATTCGCTTCAAGAACCAATTGTGTTGATTTGTCCTGTTTCGGCGGCTCTCCTTTCGGTTCGGCGGCAAGCAGGTGCCTGGTATAGGTATGTTTCGGATTGTTGAAGATTTCCGCGGTGTTTCCCTGTTCAACGATTTCACCCTTCTGCATCACACAACATCGATCTGAAATTCTGCGAACAATCCCCAGATCGTGGGTGATGAACAGCATGGACAGTCCGTTTTTGCGCTGCAATTGTGAAAGCAACTCCAGGATTTGCGCCTGAACCGTTACATCCAGAGCCGTTGTGGGCTCATCGGCAATCAGCAGTTCCGGTTCGTTGGCAAGAGCCATTGCGATCATAACCCGCTGACGTTGTCCGCCCGACAGTTGATGCGGATAGGATCCTAGCCGTTTCTCAGGGCCATGAATGCCAACCTGGGTCAGCAGTTCAATCACCCGTTCCCGAGCCGGCTCTCCGGACAAGCCCTTGTGAAGTGACAGAACTTCGGCAATCTGTTTTTCGATTGTGTGCAGGGGGTTAAGCGAAGTCATCGGCTCCTGAAAAATCATCGTGATATCGTTGCCACGAATTTTCCGCAGGGTGTTCTCGTCTGCCTGTAAAACATCATTCCCCTTGAACATGACACGGCCGGTGGGATGACTTGCGGCCGGATAGGGCAGCAGTTTCAGCACTGACAGGGCGGATACGGATTTTCCGGAACCGGATTCTCCAACCAACGCTACCGTTTCACCTTTCTTGATATCGAAGGATATTTGGTCCACGGCGGTGCTTGTTATGCCGCTCTGTGTGAAGGCGACTGAAAGGTCCTGAATTTCAAGCAAGGTTTCTGACATCGGAATTACTCGAACGTTTTGCGGGGATCAAAAGCGTCACGGGTTGCTTCACCGATAAAGATCAGCAGTGAGAGCATGAGCGATATTACAAAAAATCCGGACATGCCAAGCCAGGGAGCCTGAAGGTTGTTCTGCCCCTGTTTCAGCAACTCTCCAAGCGATGCCGAACCGGGCGGAAGCCCGAAGCCGAGAAAGTCGAGGGATGTCAACGTTGTGATGGATCCGTTTAGAATGAAAGGCAGGAATGTAAGAGTTGCTACCATCGCATTCGGCAGGAGATGGCGGAACATGATCGTACGGTTGTTCACTCCCAGAGCTCTTGCTGCATTGACATATTCAAAATTCCGCGCACGCAGGAACTCCGCCCGGACAACGCCGACAAAACCCACCCAGGAAAACAACAGGAGAATCCCAAGTAATATCCAGAAGCCGGGTGCGAGAACTGCAGCAATGATAAGCAGCAGATACAGGACAGGCATTGCTGACCAGATCTCTATAAATCGCTGAAACAGCAGGTCGATCCAGCCGCCAAAATAACCCTGAACTGCGCCTGCTGATACTCCGATAATCGCGGATGCGATGGTGAGGATCAGGCCAAACAAAACAGAGATCCTAAACCCGTATATTACCCGCGCCATAACATCACGAGCCTGATCATCCGTACCAAGCCAGTTCCAGTTGCCGAGTATGCATGCCGGATCTTCAACACCGAGTAGATATTGGGAACACCGTTCCTCCATCGAATACATCCAGCTTGGCCGCGTAGGGGCTGGTTCCGGGATTTCTGTATTCACGGTACGGTAGGAGTAACGGATTGGAGGCCACAATGCCCAGCCATTTTGTTCAAACGCCTCATGAATTTCAGGAATTCTGTAATCAGTCTGGGGCAGGAAGCCATCCTCCCCTAAAAAAACTTCTTCTGGATAATCAACAAAAACAGGAGTGTAGAATTCACCCTTGAACGAAACCAGTATGGGTCTGTCATTTGCGAGGAATTCAGCGCACAGGGAGAATATGAAAAGGACCATGAATATCCAAAGTGACCAGTATCCTCTCCGATTTGCTTTGAAGTTTTTCAACCTGCGCTGATTGAGTGGCGACAACTTCACGCTTCCTGGCGCTGAACGTTTGGCGTTGACAGCTTCCAAACTCATCAGACCTCTCTCGCTTCAAAATCGATGCGCGGGTCTATGGTCGTATAGATCACATCCGAAATTAGATTGACCACCAGACCAATGAGGGAAAAAATATAAAGCGTTGCGAATACGACCGGGTAATCCCGCCCGATGATGCTCTCGAAGCCCAGCAATCCCAATCCGTCAAGGGAGAATATTGTTTCAATCAACAGCGAGCCGGTGAAGAATGACGTTATGAAGGCTGCGGGAAAGCCTGCGATAATGATCAGCATGGCGTTACGAAAGACGTGGCCGTAGAGAACCTTTTTTTCCGCAAGCCCCTTGGCCCGGGCAGTTTGAACATATTGCTTGCGAATTTCGTCCAGAAATGAATTTTTGGTCAAAAGCGTGGTGGTGGCAAAAGATGACAAAGCCATGGCTGTCAAAGGAAGGGCGAGGTGCCAGAAATAGTCAGCAATTTTCTCGGTCAGAGTCAGTTCTGAAAAATTGTCTGATGTAAGTCCCCGTAGCGGAAACCAGTCAAAAAACGATCCGCCGGCAAAAAGAACCATCAACAGGATGGCAAACAGGAATCCCGGAATGGCATAGGCAACTATGATAATCCCGCTTGTCCAGATGTCGAACGTGCTTCCGTCATTGACAGCTTTTCTAATTCCAAGCGGTATGGATATTCCATAGGACAGAATGGTGATCCAAAGGCCAAGTGAAATTGATACAGGAAGTTTCTCGATAATGAGGTCGATTACCGAAATGTTTCGGAAATAACTTTCGCCGAAATCAAAACGTGCGTAATCCCAGATCATTTTTCCAAACCGCTCATGGGCCGGTTTGTCAAAGCCAAATTGTTCTTCCAGTTGCGCAATAAACTCAGGATCAAGCCCTTGTGCCCCGCGATACTTGGAGTTTGATGAACGTACGGAGTCAAATTCGCCGCTGTCCTGAAGCCCGTCGCCGCCGCCCGACACCCGGTCGGTTGCGTTACCGGCCTGTCCTGTGAGCTCTGCAACTACCCGTTCTATCGGGCCTCCGGGTGCGAATTGGATCACAGCAAAGGAAATGGCCATGATACCCAAAATAGTTGGAATCATCAGCAACAGTCGTCTCAGGATATAGGCGCCCATATGGCAGTCAGTTCCCTATCGCCGCTTCGGCATCAGGCTTTGCCGATTGCCTTTGCCTTGTTTTCGTCGAACCACCACAGAGCTTCCGGAGCGAAAGAATAGTCTGGTTTAGGTTCTTTCCAGCCGAACATGTCCCAGAAGGCTACCCGGTGATTCGCTGCATACCAATTTGGAATCCATAAATGCATTGAACGCAAGACCCTGTCTATTGCCATTAGGATATCTGTGAGTTCTTTGCGACTGGAAACTGTTTTCATTTCTTCTATCAGGCCGTCAATTACCGGTGAGCGTATGCCGGGATAATTGCGTGTGCCATTGCGATCGGCGGATTCCGAATGCAAAAAGAACCTCAGGGATTCAGCCGTCGGACTCGCTCCAAATCGGGCTGCCATTCCAACTATGTCGAAATCGTAAGTTTCGAGCCGTGACTGGAATTGAGAAGGATCCACCAGCCGGATAGAAGTCTCAATACCGACTTTTTTCAAGTTTTCAGTGTAATTGCCCAGAATCCGTTCAAACACCGGAGCGCGAATGAGAAATTCCAGCGTCAGAACCTCTCCCGCAGTATTTTGCAGCTTGCCGTCTTTTCGGTTCCAACCGGCACCCTTGAGCAGTGAAAGTGCCTTGCGCAATGCTTTTCGATCGCTACCGGAACCATTTGTGGTATTGGGCACTATTGCGTCTCCAAAAACTTCTTGCGGCAATTGATCTGCGTAGGGTTCAAGCAGTCTCAGTTCTTCCGGTGACGGCTTGCCGGTAGCCTTGTATTGCGACGTCTCAAAGATTGATGCAGATCTCGTATAAGCACCGTAAAACAGATTTTTGTTCGTCCATTCGAAATCAAAACACAATCCTATCGCTTCGCGAGTCCGGGGATCTGCTAGTTTCGACTTGCGTGAATTAACTGCCCAGCCCTGCATAGTCGGTACCAGTTCTGAAGAAAATTCCCGCTTGATAACCCGGCCTTCTGTGACAGCCGGGAAATCATATTCCGTGGCCCAGACTTTGGAAGTAAATTCTTCGCGCCACGTAATAGCGCCTTTCTTGAAAGCTTCAAACGGCGCCACCCTGTCCCGGAAAAACTCTATCCTGAGGGTATCGAAATGACCGAAACCGACAGCGAATGGCAAGTCTTTGGCCCAGTAATCTTTAACCCGTTGATATTCAATGAATTTACCTGGATCTAACCGCTTGACCTTCCAGCCTCCTGAAGACAGGGGTGGGGTCAGAGTTGAAGAATCAATCGGATTATTCTTGTGATATGTTTCGGAAAGGATTGGGACGCCAACCGATGAAAGAATTGCCCTGTCTGACTGATCACCATTGAAGGTGAGTTGGAATACATGCTCTGACAACGCAGCAGCGTCTTTAAGATCTCTAAGTGCCTGCCTGATAGACGGATGACCCTTTTCCTTGAGGATGTTATAGCTGAACGCAACATCTTTTGCGGTAACCGGGGTATTATCGTGAAACCTGGCTTCTGGCCGCAATTCAAAGGTATATGTATTTCGGTCTTCAGAAATCTCGACACTGGAAGCCAGGGCACAATACAACGAATCCGGTTCGTCCAGTGAACCCGCCATCAACGTGTCATAACAAAGTTCCATTCGAGGTGGCGCATCACCCTGCAGCACGAAACTGTTGAGTGTGTTAAAAGTCGAAATGTTTTGATTAAATGCCCAGTTCGATGGCGTGAAAGCAAGTGTTCCACCTTTTGGTGCATCTAGTGCGGCATCATCGAAGTGGGTGTAATCGGCTGGATATTTTAGGTCGCCAAAAGCAGACAATCCATGCAGCTTTTCACCGGTCCGGTTCTGAGCAAGTGAAATGTTCGGTACCAGTGCCGCAAAAGTGGCCGCAGCGGATGCTTTTAAAAATTCACGGCGCGTAAAGGGTGAAAACCACATGCAATTCCTCCATTAATACGCCTCAGGTTTACGTTGTATCCTTTGAGACGTAGGTTTAAGCAACATCAAGCATTATATCTGCTGGAATCTTGGCAACAAAAAAGCCGGGCAGGCCCGGCTTTGTGAAATCTTCGTGATCAATCGTAACTCACTCTGCCGGCAAGGGTGCCGGAGAATCAGACAGGCTGCGAAGGTAAGCGACCAGTGCGGCGCGATCCTTCGTTTTCTTTACGCCTGCAAATCCCATTGACGTGCCTTTAACATGGGTTTTCGGTTTCCAGAGGAAACCATTCAACTCTGCGTATGTCCAAGTTTTGTCAGCACCGTAAGCTTTCAATGCAGATGAGTAGGAGAAGCCGTTAACCGAAGCCATCTGGCGATCTACAATGTCATAGAGTGCTGGCCCCACCTTGTTGGCACCACCTGCATCAAAGCTGTGACAGGCAGCGCATTTTTTTGCAACTTTTTCGCCCGCTCCGATGTCTGCGCTGGCCAATAGGGTACCAATTGGGTCGTAAGCCGGTCCGGCAGGAGCATCGTCACCTCCCGTACTGGCTTCGGCAACCTCAACCACGTAACCTTGCTGTTCCGGTTTGACAGCGTGAAAAATTCCGTCAGATACAAAGTTTAGAGACATGACAATGAAGACAATGCCCAGGATAGCCATTGCATATTTATTGAACTCAAAAGAATCCATTTTTTACTCCTGTACCGGGACTTCTGTCACCGATTTGCAGCCAGTGCATCATTTCGCCTGAAAGATGTCAATTCTTTAACGCAGAACCTATTGTGTTTGCACCTGCGATACAACGCCTCTATGAAAGGTTCTGGTGAGACGTTTTGCCACGATTTTACCAGAATTATGCAACGCTTAGCGAAATTTTTGAAGATAATCCATAAATAATATGTCCAACACACTTATTCTTATACCGGCGCGAATGGCCTCAACCCGCCTCCCGGGCAAGCCACTGGCCGATATCAACGGCAAGCCGATGATTTGTCATGTGGTCGATCGTGCAAATGAGGCAGAAATCGGAGAGCCGGTGGTTGCCACTGATAGTCAGGAAATAGTGGATGCGGTCGAAGCTCACGGCGGAAGGGCAGTGATGACTCGCACTGACCACGAATCAGGCTCTGATCGGATATGGGAAGCGGTTGTGAAGATAGATCCGCACACCAGTGCGGATACGATAATCAATGTGCAGGGTGACCTTCCTACAATTGAGGGTGAAACAATCCGCAAATCTGTGTTGCCGCTCCAGGACGCGGAAGTGGATATTGCAACACTTGCCACTGAAATCTGCAGAGAAGAAGAACGTACCAACCCGAATGTGGTCAAGGCAATCGGAACTCCGATTTCAGAAACCCGCTTACGCGCACTCTATTTCAGCCGTGCAACCGCTCCGTACGGTGACGGGCCACTTTATCATCACATCGGCCTTTATGCTTATCGCCGGAACGCACTAAAGAAATTTGTGTCCCTTCAGCCGTCCGCTCTGGAAACCCGTGAGAAACTGGAACAATTGCGCGCACTCGAAAACGCTATGAGAATCGACATTCAGCTTGTGGATTCTGTGCCGCTGGGTGTAGACACGCCTGAGGATCTGGAAGCGGCAAAAAAAGTACTGATGAGCAGGTAGTTATGACGACAGGCAAAATTGGGTTTCAGGGTGCCAAGGGCGCCAATTCGGAAATTGCAATCCGTGATGTTTATCCCGGCGCTGAAGCGGTGCCCTATGACACGTTTGAGGATGTCTTTAACGCGCTGGCCCGCGGCGATATTGAACTTGGAATGATTCCGATAGAGAACTCGCTGGCCGGTCGGGTTGCCGACATTCATCACCTGCTTCCGGAATCAGGCACTTTCATTGTGGGAGAGTATTTTCTTCCAATTCACTTCGACCTGATGGTGCTGCCTGGTGTGAAAATTGAGGATATCAAAACTGTCTACAGCCATGTTCATGCCCTTGGTCAGTGTCGGAATATCATTCGTGAAAACGGCTGGAAGGCTGAAGTAGGTGGGGACACAGCCGGTTCAGCGAAGCTGGTGTCAGAGCGTGGCGACCGAACGATCGCGGCACTGGCTCCTGCTCTGGCAGCCGAGATTTACGGTCTGGAGACCTTGGCTCAGAATGTTGAGGACGCAGAACACAACACCACACGCTTTGTCATTTTGTCCAACGAACAAAAATGGGCAAAACCCGACAATGGACCGGTAATTACAACCTTCCTGTTTCAGGTTCGCAACATTCCGGCAGCTTTGTACAAGGCTATGGGGGGGTTTGCGACCAACAGCATAAACATGACAAAGCTGGAAAGTTATCAGCTTGGCGGAGCCTTCACGGCGACGCAGTTTTACACCGATGTGGAAGGGCATCCGGACGACAAGAGTCTGAAGCTTGCTTTTGAGGAACTGGAATTCTTCACAGATGAATTTCGAATTCTGGGTGTGTATCCGGCCGTACAGTCCCGTGACGAGGTTATCGGTGAGCGTATGATAGAGCCAGGGCGGGACTGAACACTCCTGGCCAGCGAATATCTGTACCACAGAAGGACGAAAGGGCCGCCGAGGCAGCCCTTTCTATCTTACTGAATGTTTCCAGAGTGGGAATTTCAGTAGCGTTCTATGCTTTTCTCCGCCGACTTGTTTTCATGAGCGTTTTCACGCTCAGACAGTTCGGCGTTTTCCGCTTTAGCCTGGATAATGTGCCATCCCAGCCATAGTGCCAGTCCGACGATCCACATCAGCGTTTCAGTACCCTGAAACGGATAGATAGCGGTAACTTCTGCCAGATCAACTGCCCAGCTGTCGTATCCAATGGTAGACATGTGCTTTCTCCTTGTAACTGGCTTTAAAGTTGTGACTTCTCGGCAGCCATCACGTCAGCAACAGCAGCCTGAAATGCTTCTTCATCCTTGTGGTCAAGTCCCTCCAGCTCAACCTTCTCCGGCATTCTCAGCATTCCCATGCCGGCCAGTATCTTGGATACTATAAATCCAGGCACGAAGCCGAGAACAAAGAACATGATGATGGCGCCGATGAACTGGCCCAGCGGATTGATGGCTGCATAGCCTTCATATGGGGAGGACGGTGCACCCCAGAGCATAAACCCTGCAATACATACTCCAATGAAACCTGCATAACCATGAACCGCGACTGCACCAACTGCATCGTCGATTTTGAACTTACGCTCCACCCAGAAGTGAAGTTTGTAAGCGGCCCACGCACCGATACCACCAATGATCATCGCCTGAATTGGGTGATAAAGATCATTGCCAGCCGATGCAGTAATGATACCGGCAAGGCCACCTGAGAAAGTCCAGAACGGATTTCCTTTAGAGACGAGATACGCCATCATCATGCCACCTGATAGGGACATCAGGAAGTTGAAGGTAATTGCACCCAGCGTCGTGGGTCCAAGATAGATGTTTGTTGCTGTCCAGGTTACGCCGGTAATCTGCCCGTCAATCACCTCTGGTGATATTATTGGGACATTACAAGCCGCGTAGAATCCCCAGAAGCCGGTGTAGATTGCAAACAGCCCGAGCACAACCATCCAGGGGTTGTGTGGTGGTATGTCCCTGGGCGTGCCATCTGCAGCGAACTTTCCGAGTCTTGGGCCCAGCACCCCGAGAACGCCAAGCGCATAGCCGCCGGCGATTGCATGAATGACACCCGAAGCATAGGCATCGTGATAGCCAAGTACCTGGACCATCCAGCCGCCATAGTGCCAGCCCCATGCTGCATCAATGATCCAGAATACTGAACCAATCAGAACCGCATGGATCCAGAATGCACTGGAGCGTATCCGTTCAATCACTGATCCGGACACAATCGAGGCTGCCGTCCACGAGAACAACAGGAATGCCGCCCAGAAGACGCCAGTGATCCGGTCAGACAGGTTTGTTGCCATTGTGGGTGAGTTTGCAGCATTGGCTGAACCGTCGACCAAACCGCCGTTGATCCAGGGCCCCCCGTTCGGGAATGCCCAATAGATCCACCAACCGAAGAAAAAGAAGGTGATGGTGACCAATGGAATCAGCATCGAATTCTTCATCAGGGTATGCATATGATTTCTGCGGCGTGAGGCCCCAACCTCATACATCAGAAATCCCAAATGAATTAAAAACATGAATACAACCGTCACCCAGTAATAAAACTCAGTAAAGACGGTCGTCAAAGCGTCAAGATTATTTCCCATAATCCCCCTGCGTGGTCTTGTTGAAAAGAATTCAGCTAAGGGTTTGCAGGCGGATTATGTCGCCAAGATTACTGATATTATGGCCTTCCTGATCGAGATCGAAGATGTCAGTGAAGTCTTCGATCTACAGAAATACAAACCGCATTTGCTGACGGGAGACAGGGAAGGAACGTATAGCCTTCATGTCAGTGCTAATTGGCGCATTACCTTCAAGCATGATGCAGATGAGAATGAACTCTACGATGTCGATTATGAAGACTATCACTGAGTTTGGTAGAAAGGAGATGGCATGAATGGGGTGTGAGCGGTCATGCATCCCGACTCGGATAGAGTGCTGGGAGAGGCGGATAGGCTGCAGGCTGGATGTCATCTTAGGGCATTGCGACCCTGTAAAGGAGATTACCCGCCGCCTGTATCTGAACGACCAGCGTGAGGCCCGGTTCGGTCCGGTGACCTCGTATAGGAGTTTGGCGTGGCCGTTCACACCCTTGTCAGGGTTCCGCCGCTCACCAACGGGAGAAGTTTAGCCATGTCCTTTATCGGTGTCGATCTTCACACGACGTCTTTCACGGTCTGCCGGCTTGAAGCTGACGGCAGCGAGATATTTGAAACCTACCAGCTGGCAGCGGCCGATCTGGAACGGTTCTGCCTGAGCCTTGATGCGGACGACGAGATTGCCGTGGAGGCGACGGGCAATTCGGCCTGGTTTCGTGACGAGGTGGTCGCTTGCGTCGGCCGTGTTGTCGTGGTCAACCCGAGGCAGTTCGGCGTGATCCGCAAGTCGGTGAAGAAGACGGACAGGAACGATGCCCGGGCACTGGCCTTCTTCCTGTCGAAGGACATGCTGCCCGAGACGCGTGTGAAGACGGTTGCCGAGAGCGAGTTGGCGTCACTCACCCACACGCGCGATCTTCTGGTCAAGCAGCGCACCCGGCTCATCAACAAGATCCATGCGCTGCACACGCGCCACGGCGTCAAGCTGAAGAAGGAAAGCCTGGGCTCGAAGCGGCGGCTCAATGCTCTGGAGGTCGGCCGGTTCTCGACACTGGAACAGGTCGAGTTGAAGGCCCTGCGCGACCAGGCGCTGAGGCTTATGGCGACGATTGGCGAACTGGACGGTGCGATCGAAGAGGCCGCCCGGGAACTGGATGGCTACGACGGCCTCGTCTCAATCAAGGGCATCGGTCCGCGCTCGGCGGCCGTGCTCCTGTCGGGGATCGGCAACGTCGATGACTTCGAGGACGCCGACAAGCTGGCTGCCTATGTGGGCATCGTCCCGCGCGTCAGCCAGTCGAACGAAACCGACAACCGGGGGCGGATCACCAAACGCGGCAACAAGCTGATGCGCACCACGCTGGTTCAGTGCACGCTCATTGCCATCCGATACTCGGGCTACCTCAATGCCTTCTACCAACGCATCAAGGCCAGGCGCGGGGCCGGCAAGGCGATCATCGCGACCGCACGTAAACTGCTCGCGATCATCTACGACACGCTCAAGAACGGCTGGGTCTTCGAGGACTTTCCGGCCTTCAAGATCGCGGGGCAGAACATTCCCGCTGGACAACCATCATAGGAGGTGATGTGATGGTTGCACTTGCGCAGGTCACACATGGCCAAAATATGGAATTCTGGCAGGAGCGGGTTGATATGGCGGCTGCGTTCCGCTGGACTGTTCGGCTCAACATGCATGAAGCGGTTGCCAACCATTTTTCCATGGCAGTGAATGACGATGGAACCCGTTTCCTGATCAACCCCAACCAGAGACATTTTGCCAGGGTAAAGGCTTCGGACCTGCTGCTGCTGGATGCGAATGATCCGGAAACGCTGGATGGACCGGATGCTCCGGATCCTACTGCCTGGGGTTTGCACAGCGGCATTCATCGTCATTGTCCACATCACCGGTGTGCCATGCATGTGCATTCGGCTTTTGCAACGGTACTGGCAAGCCTGAAGGAATCAGGAATTCAGCCAATCGATCAGAATACCGCAACTTTCTATAATCGTTACGTCATTGATGAGGAGTTTGGCGGGCTGGCGTTTGAAGATGAAGGGGAGCGTTGTGCGAGCATGCTGGGTGATCCTTCCAAAAAGGTCATGATTATGGGCAATCACGGCATTTTGGTTCTGGGGGATACCGTGGCGGATACGTTCAACCGTCTCTATTATTTCGAACGAGCGGCGGAAACCTATATCCGGGCTTTGCAGACCGGTAAGGAACTGCGGGTGCTGACACATGAGATTGCGGAGAAAACCGCGCGGGAACTGGAAGAATATCCGGATCAGGCCGAACGCCATCTTGATGAGCTTAAGGCCATTCTGGATGAAGAAGGCTCGAATTACGCCAGCTAGAATACAACACAATGGAAATTTCTCATGAGTGATTTTGTTGCAACGAATGCTGCTTCCAGCGGGATCAGAATAGACAAGAAGCGGTTGAAGGCGCTTGCCAGGCGATCAGATGTGCCGGGACTTGTCTATATTGCCCAATGGTTGTTTTTCCTGGCGCTTACAGGCGGTCTGGTCTGGATGTCGCTAGGCACATGGTGGGTTTGGCCTGCGATGTTTTTGCATGGAATTTTTCTTACCGTGCCCGGCTATGCGCTCAGCCATGAAACCGCCCATGGCACCGCTTTCAAGACGCGATGGCTTAACGAAACGGTTTTGTGGGTTACCTCATTCATCTATTTCGAAGAGCCGCTTCATCGCCGTTATACCCATACCAGTCACCACACCTATACCTGGCATGTGGGCAAGGACAGCCAGATGCCGTTTGACACGCCCATGGCGTTTGGGGGCTGGGTTGCCGAGATTACCGGACTTGGCCTGGCAAGGTTTCATATTTCGTCCCTGTTTGCGATGGCGATGAACCGTCCGTCAGACATTGTCCGTTCTGCAATACCAGACGGTGAAATGCCGAAACTTGTCCGCAATGCCCGACTGTTTCTTCTGGCATGTTTGGGCGTCGTTGTGCTCATTGCTTTTGGTTACACCTGGCCGTTGTTACACCTGGCCGTTGTGGTTCCTGATAATACCGCGATTGCTCGGAGCCCCGGTCATGTTGCTCTTCACGCTGATCCAGCATGTCGAGATGCAGGAAAACTCGCCATCCATTCTGGAATCCACACGCTCGTTCAAGACAAACTGGCTGGGACGGTTTCTGTACGCCAACATGAACAATCACGTCGAACATCACCTGTATCCACAGGTGCCGTTCTATTCCCTGCATGAATTGCACAAGGAACTTGCCGACCAGTTGCCGGAACCCGATCCCGGCTTCTTTAAAACTAACCTCGAAGTGATTTCTGTTGTGTTTCGCCGCACTGTGGGGCGAAATACCAAGGCCCACAGCATTCGTCAGGCGCCGCATATGATCACAGATGGTGGTTTTGAGATAACCGCCCGACGCTCGATGTAAAGCGGCCTATCCCGCAAATTCTTATAATAGAGGGGGCAGAAAAATGGCAGAATGGGTACGCGTTTGCGAAACATCGGATATCGACGAGGAAGACCTCATCCGATGGGATCATGACAGTCGCACCTATGCGATTTACAATACGGAAAAGGGGTTTTTCGCCACCGACGGATATTGCACCCATGAGGCACAACATCTGGAAGACGGGCTTGTAATCGGCACGGTTATCGAGTGTCCGCTGCATGGCGGAAGGTTTGAAATAACCAACGGCAAGGCGCTGTCTGCGCCGGTGTGCGTGGATTTGAAAACCTACAATGTCAAAGTTGAAGGTGAGGCTGTTTACATCGAGCTGTGAGTCCGATTGGTGAGCCTGGTGGCGCGGGATAGTGATTGATTTGGCCAAAAACCTCAGGATCGGTATGATGCCTAATTGCTGGTTGAGGGGAGACAGACAATCCTATGAAGTACCTGATTTGGATCCTGCTGGTATTCGGCTTATTGGCAAATGGCTTTTCCTATTGGGGACTGGAAACACCTGGAGGTCAGGCCCAATTTGACGAGATGGCGGGTATCATTCCGTTAGTGGTGGGAATGCTGGGCAAACTGGCAATTGTCGTTGCGATCGTGATCACAGGGGTGGTTTTCTGGCGCGCCCGGCGCAACGGGCCGTGATGTTCCGCTTATAGGCTGTGATTGTCCGCAACCAGTGACAGGAGTTTCTGACGAGCCTGTTTGAACAAGTCGGTTTGCATTTTCTCTGGATGGACGACAGTGATCAGGAAATCTGCAAGTTCGATTGCCTCGTCCCTGTTTTGCGGCACACTCTTCATAATGCCCTGCAGGTTTGCTGCTATAAGGGCATCAATTGCGAAAATCTCTTCGCTGTCCGTTGCAATGTCACCGTCCATGATTCTTTGGTTCAGCGTTCTGAATTCAGTAATCTTTTGTTTTATGCCCATTCCCAAATTTTCCTGATCATGTTTCAGGCAGTGTCTTTGAGCATAACGTTCGGGATGCGGGAATTATTCGTTTTCCCGGGAAATATCGCTAAATTTTGTCCTGATCTGCAAAATTCAGGGCGAATTCAATGGTTTTGGCGGCAGAATCTGCGAAATAAGTAAAAATCTTGTGGCTGGCGCATTTGCCAGCCACCTGCGGTGTTCAAAGCCGATAGGCCGTTTCGCCGTGATGGCTAAAGTCAAGGCCCTCGATTTCCTCGTCCTCAGTGGTTCGCAGGCCCACAACCGCCTTGGTAATCAGCACGATGCAGACAGTTGCCACGGCCGACCAGATCGTGACGCTGACAACGCCTGTTATCTGCACCATTGCCTGGGATGAAATGTTAACCCCTTCTGCAAGCCCGGTGGCGCCATCGCCAAACCCGGCGAGGAAAGCCACCAGAATTGTGCCGGTAGCACCGCCTATGCCATGCACTGCCAGTACATCGAGTGAATCATCCACCCGCAGGCGGTTCCTGACAACATCGACTGCCAGGTAGCACAGAACGCCGCCACCCAGACCATGGATGCGGTCGCTGCTGACAGATGCGTAACCAGCATCGCCATGCCGGCATTCTGGTCGGCAGCAACGGCGGAACCGGCGTTAAATCCGAACCATCCTACCCAGAGAAGAGAGGCGCCGATCATGACCATCCATGGAGCATGGGGTGGCAAAACCTTGTTGGGGAAGCCTTTGCGGGCTCCCAGCATGATTGCGATGACAAGTGCGGATACACCTGCAGTTACGTGAACAACGATGCCGCCTGCAAAATCGATGACACCCTGTTCGGCCAGCCATCCGCCGCCCCAGACCCAATGGGTGACCGGTGCATAAACGATGAGCAGCCACAGTGCGGTGATAAGCATGACAGCGCCAAATCTGATGCGCTCTACAAATGCACCGACCATTAGAGCGGGCGTAATGACCGCAAACGTCATCTGGAACATCGAGAAGAGTGATTCTGGCAATGTCCCGGACAGGGTTTCACGATCAATGCCTGCAAGGAGCAACCGATCGAAGCCGCCAATCCAGGCATTTCCCTCAGAAAATGCCAAAGAATATCCGGCGACAAACCAGATCAGAGAAGCCAGGCAGGCAATGGCAATGCAGTGCATCAGCACAGACAGGGCATTCTTTGCCTGAACCAGGCCCGGCAAAGTCATCAACAATACCAATGCCGTAGCGGTTAAGATCCAACTGGTGTCAGCAGCGTTCATTA
The DNA here is from genome assembly GCA_965198665.1 of Rhizobiaceae bacterium. Taxonomy (GTDB): domain Bacteria; phylum Pseudomonadota; class Alphaproteobacteria; order Rhizobiales; family Rhizobiaceae; genus JAALLB01. The sequence goes on from CBDAPT010000010.1 coordinate 222,096, forward strand.
ATCAAACTCCCCGTTTTTCTTTGTTTTGGCGCGTATTCCGGCCTGATTGAGTCAGGTAAAATGGAAGACGCACAAGCCTCCAATGCTGGTGAAGGAATAATGGAGGTTGAGTTTGAAACAATCCGCCGATTTCTGATTTTGGCTGAAAACTAGGCAAAAACCACTTCGATTAAATTTCTGCCTATTTATTGTGCAAAACGGCGAAGTGACTGTGCCGAATAGTTAGGCTTGTCTCCAAGTGTGGGACAGCAGCTCCGGGTTTACGCGCTATTTACCAAAAAATGCCATTGTCGCAGGATGAAACTTTTTCGCAAAACTTCCCTGTCGCGTATCTCAAGCGGGATGACTGCCGTGCTGTGCTCCTGCATCCTTATCAATGCCATATTGACCAACAATGGCGGTGAGGCGGACTCGCAGGCAAAGTGGCAGGAACTGAAAGCAAACCAGCAGTCTTTTGTCGGAGGGCTTAACAAGGACAGTTATGCGAAGTGGCGGGCAGAACAGGATCAACTCGACCAAACGGTGACGCAGAGTATTTCAGAACTTGCAAAACGTGAAAGCCAGTCTACGTCCAGCCAACAGGAAGAACCTTCTCTTTTGACGCTTATCCGGGAGAATGCGGATGTTGCACCTTCGGTTTCTTCGGGAACAGACCGGGTGAGTGTGGTGGTAAAGCCGGGAGATACCCTGTTTGCGATTGCCTTGCGTCACGGTCTCAAAGTGACAGAGCTGGCGCGCCTTAACGGGCTGGAAGAACCTTACACGATCCGGATTGGCGAAACGTTGTATGTAGCGCGTTAGGATTGCGCGAAAGTTTGTTTTTGTCTCCAGGAAAGTCAGTCATCCCTGAGGAATTGCCGCGGCGTCTTGCCCGTTACAATTCGGAATGCATGGATAAATGCGCTCGGCGTTTCAAACCCGACATCCTGAGCTGTTGTTGTTACTGAAGCACCGGCAGCGAGTTTCTCCAGCGCAACCATTACCCTCGAAAGCCGTCTGATTTCGCGAAAATTCATGCCGGTCTCCGCTTTAATATGGCGAATAAGCCCGCGTTGTGAAAATCCCAGTTCATCGGCCCATGCCTGCAGGGACTTCTGATCTGTCGGGGCGTTTTGCAGATGCTGCACCAGCCTGGCGATGCGCCGGTCTGCCGGAATTGGAATCTGCAGGCTTTCCCGGACACCGTGCTGCACTTCAGCCAACAGGATTTCCGCCAAAGCCCGCTTCTGCCGGTTGTCGCAGCCTTCAGCGAGGCGCACCAGGATTTCACGCATCAGTGGCGACACCGAAATGACCGCTGCATAAGAAAGAACGTCTTCATATGCCTTGCTGAGATAGGCGGTGCGCATTTCCACCCGGCCGATACACTGGATGCTGTGATCCACCTCTTCGGGAATCCACAAGGCCCGCCCGGGAGGGACGAACCATAGCGAGTTTCCGGTTGATACGCGCATTGTGCCGGTGGTTGCGTGAACGATCTGGTGAGCCGGATGGGAGTGACATGCAATCAACGTACCGGCTTCGTAGGTTGATGCCAGACCGATAATTTCGCGGGAATTCGGGTTTGGCATATTGGGCGTATTATTTGTCATTATGTCGACAGACAGTAAGGGGAAATCAGGTTAGGTCAAGATTGCAGGAATCGTGGAGGCTTTCTCATGGGCCGGAATGAAGCTCTTCAATTCATCAATGTGGCACATTTCTTCTGCCACTCCGCTTTATTTCATGTTTGCATTGGGTACGCTTCCTGCAGGCTGGCTGGGTGACCGGCTGGATCGTCTGATGCTTATCGCCGTTTTTTTTGCAGGCTGCGGTCTGGCGTCTATCTGGATTGCTATTGCATCCGGGCCGGTCGGGTTGATGTTTGGGCTTGGTGCGCTTGGATTGTTTGCAGCAATCTACCACCCGGTGGGGCTTGCCCATGTAACACAGATTGGCCTGCGGACGGGCAGGGCCCTGGCGGTAAACGGGGTATTCGGAAACATGGGGCTGGCCTCCGCTGCAGCGACAACCGGCCTGCTGTCACAACTGTTTGGATGGCAAAGTGCGTTTGCCATTCCAGGCCTGATTTCCCTTTTGCTTGGGTGTGCCATGTTTCTGCGTAACCCCAGGGCGCGTAAACCGGTTACCCACGAAATCGCGGAAGGGCCCAATAGCGATGTGATTACAGCCCGGAAGGTACAGTGGATTGTATTTGGCGTCATCTGCGTCGCAGCCCTGTTCGGCGGAATGGTGTTCAATATGGTGACAGTCTCGCTGCCGAAGTTTCTGGATGAAAGGCTGGTGGCACAGGCAGATGTGCCGGGCGGTTTCCTGTCAGCCTTGGTATTGCGGCCTGAAAATGCCTGCCCGAATTCCTTCATGGCCCGGACAAGGACAACGCATTCGTTGGTGCGGATAACCTCCGGTGACTGCTCGCTGTAGCCCTCGTCAAGCCAGGCATCACGGGCCTTCTCGAAGTCAATTGCAACCTGCTCAAGGGCAGCGAATATCCGGTTCATCACACACCCTCCCGCTTTGGCAGTTTGCGGACATGCGCCCGCACAAGCGTTTCCTTGTCGGGTGCCGGTATCGGCTTTGGTGCGAACGCCCTGTTGTGCTGTGCTTTGGAGAACAGGCGGCTCGCCTGATGCTTCATTCTGCCAGCGGCCGCATATGCCTCATCTGCCATTTGCAGAAGCGCACGGGCCTCATCCGTCAGTTCATCCATCGAAAAGGGAAGCGTATCAGGGGCTGGTTCAAGTAACGCCGCCTCCATGGCATTGAAGGCTTCCAGAAAGCGGATTTTCCACGCAAGTGCCTTCCTGCCAGTAAAGCCCATAACAAGCAATGCAAATCCGTCACGGGTCAGTTCGTAATACGGGAATTTCCGCACCGCACCGTTGTTGACTTTCTGCTCCCTGAACATCTCCTCAAAATTGAGGAGATGGTAATCGTCGGGAACTTCCAGCGTTTCAATTGCGCGAACAACATTGTCATGCCGCTTGCCAAAGCATTCAGCAACAATCAGGGAAGTGGTTTTAAGATTGGTTGAAACAAGGGCGGATTCCGCCTGTAGATTATGAGCCATGGCTGGCCTCCTGTGGTTCGGGTTATCCCGACCACTGGAGAGGCTAATCACCGGGTGGCCGGATGTCACAGGATTAGCCTTACCGCCCACAGGAACGGCGCACCCGAAGGTGCTCCTGCGCATCCGACCATAAGAAAACCGCGCTGCATTGAAGCTGGCGCGGTTTGTCGTGCGCCTGTGGACAGAAGGGAGGCTAATCCCTGCAGGCCTTTTTTGGGCCTGTGTCGGCACATTGCCCTGATTTGCGGCTGTTGTCAACTTGTTGCGTTTCGTCGCGACTCTGCCTATATCTGGGGCATGAGTATGATGAATGCCGAAATGTATGATGCATTGATTGCTGCTGGCGCGCCCGAAGACAAGGCGCGGGACGCAGCCAAGGCCATAACTGAAGAAAGTCTTGCGACCAAAAAAGACATTTCCAGAATTGATATGCGCCTGACCGCTATCCAGGGCGAACTTACCCTTATCAAGTGGATGCTTGCGCTTGTTATCGCAGCAACGGTAATCCCGCTTGTCCGACAGTTTCTGTAACGCTTGAACCGGCATCATGCAACTGTCTCCTGCAACCGCATCGCAACAACCTGCATGTCCTGCTGCATTTCCGTGAGACAGCCGACGAGTTCCTGCAGTTTCAGATCCTCATTGTCGTGACAGCTGTCCGCACCGGTTGCGAGACAGTCAAACAGTTCCCGGAAATGATGGGCAAGTTCCTGCATGGTTTCGAGATTGGCCTCGACCTGCTCATAGCGCGCATCAGGGTGAGCGTGGCGGTGATCCTGTTTCGCCTTTACGGCCGCATCAATCAGGCAGTCAAACAGCCTGCTGGTCAGGGCGGACCTGCCTGACTCGAAATCGGTAACGGTTGCCGCATCCGGCACTTTTGACTGGAGGTTCATGGCCGCTTCCCCGGTTGGCAATTGCTGAATGTTGCAGGCAACAGCCTTGTGCCATGCTCGCAGGTGTCCTGTGGCCCGGAAGGTACCCGAACCACAGGACTGACCCCCGGGTGCAACAACCACAAGGAGATCAAGCTCATGAAGAAACAATCCCTGTATGAAAACTGGATGGTGTCGGCCGGTGGTAAATTTCCTTCTCACCACGTGGGTCATATACCTGGATGCCGCGTAACAACCGACAGTCAGGGGAAGCCTGCGAAGTGGGAAGTACAGTATCAACAACATCCTGACAGTCCGGATGTTGAACAGTTTTCAATGGATCCGGGGAATGCTCTCTTCCTTTTGTCATTGTTGAAGTCCTTTCAGCTTGATTTCGATATCGATTTTCCGGATGATCCCAGGGCTCGCTAACCAGCAAACGTTGTCTGATCAGCCATGTTGAACCCTATGTGTTGGTATCCTTGATCCGTTTTCATGTTCCGAAGTTACCGGAAGTCACATCGCCCCACATGACAACGGCAATCCCGTCAAACCGGCAGGCATACATGGCTTCTCTCATCGGTATGTTTTTCGACTTGAGGAAATCTTCCAGTTCCTCTATGGAAATGTGAACGCCGTCCGGCGCATGTCGGCGGGCAAATCTGCAAAATGTCCTGCCCCCAAACCCGTCATACAGATCATCCAGGCTTGAACTTGCGCCCTCATATTGAGCAACACACCTTTTGAACCACTGCTCCAGAACGTCCTGTCCGGTGTTTATTACCGGCATTGGTTCCGGCCTTGTGGGTTCATCGAATTTGATCACCCCGGTCATCTTGAACTCTTCTTCCATCTTCTTTCCCGCCCTTCCCGTCATCATCCGATCACCCCCCAGACGAACACCGAGGCAATTGCCATGGCCGTGACCAGCGCAAGCACGGCCAGCCATTGAGGGAAGGCATATGCCCCGGTGTTCTTTCCGGGGAGGAAGAACGGAATGAAGTGATCGTGGGGTTGATGCATCGGGGTGGTCATCACGCAGCCTTTTTGTTTTCCGCTTTCCATTCTTCCATCGTCAGAAAATCGTCTGACAGATCGAATGCCCATCCCGGAATACATGAAACTGCATTCAGGTGCGCTTTCCTGCCGGGCCTGCGTGAAGTCATGTGCGGGTGAAAAATCCAGCCGCCCTTGAACGTCATATGGACGCAAGTGCCAATGAGTATCCGCTCTTTCGTTACCAGGTACATTGGGCCTTCAGGAGAGATTTGTGGTTTGCTGGACATGGCGTTTCCCTCTTTTGTACCAACCCGTGGGGGGTGGGCGGATTGGGTGGCTAGCGAAAAATTTATAGCTCAATGCTATTTTATAGTCAATCAAAAAAATAGCATTGAGCTATAAATTTTTTGCCTAACGCCTCACTTGGCTATAGCGATAGCGTGGATTGTGGGCGATTTGAGGGTGTGATTCGTGATGGATTGAAAGGGTGAGCCCACTGAAATTTGCAAATCAACTTGGAATTGGGTTTGCAAGCATGTAAAGAATACTCCCAAAACAGCACCTAGAAATTATATGCGGCACATATCATGAATTTGGAAAAGTCAATTGCGAGTAGCGCTTCTGAAATGATTGATGTCGATCATCTTTCATTCGATGTAACCAATCCTAGGTTTACGCCTGACAAAAAACCAGAGAATAACAAAGACGAAGCTATTATTGCTAAACTTGCAAGTTCAGCGGACCTTGCAGAATTGGTTCAATCTATTGCGACCAGTGGTTATATCAATATCGAACCATTGGTCGTTATCTTACGAAATGAAACGCTGGTTGTCTTAGAAGGAAACCGCCGCCTTGCGGCAGTTGTCCGTCGTCATGGGTTTCTGGACAGACCGCAGCTTGAGCTAAGCGAGTATCTGGCTCATCTGTTTGTCGATGTTAAGCGACCTGCTTGCGGTATTGCAAGCGCCGTTCGTTGATAGTCTTTTGCTTGATCCTTTCTCGTTGTTGCAGGATTTGGTCGCCACGTCCGAAGTAGACGTCGGCGGGTGTCAGGTTCTTCAGGCTTTCGTGGTATCGCCTGTGATTGTAGTGGCTAATGAACCTACCGATCTGGCCTTTCAGATCGCCGGGCAGGAAGTAGTTTTCCAGCAGGATGCGGTTCTTCAAGGTTTGATGCCATCTCTCGATCTTGCCTTGTGTCTGGGGATGGTATGGTGCGCCACGAACATGATCCATGCCGTTGTCATCGAGCCATTCAGCCAGTTCGGTGGCGATATAGCTGGAGCCATTGTCTGACAGCAGTCTTGGTCGATGATGGACATTGATCTGATCACAGCCAGAGGCCTGCAGCGCGAGTTCCAGAGTGTCAGTAACATCGCTGGCCTTCATAGTCGTACACAACTTCCATGCGATCACATAGCGGCTGTAATCATCGAGAATGGTGGATAGGTAGAACCAGCCCCAACCAATAACCTTGAGATAGGTGAAGTCCGTCTGCCACAGCTGATTGGGCGCAGTTGTTTTGTCACGGAATTCGTTCGCAGCCTTGATAACCACAAAGGCAGGACTGGTAATCAGGTCATGGGCCTTGAGAAGCCGGTAAACACTGGCCTCGGACACGAAGTAGCGCTTGGTGTCGGTGAACCTGACAGCCAGTTCCCTTGGAGATAGTTCTGGCTCCTCCAATGCCAGATCGACGATCTGTTCACGCACATCGTCAGGAATACGGTTCCAAACCCGTGCGGGCATGGGAGCCTTGTCTTCCAAGGCATCCACGCCACCAGTCTGGTATCTGTCATACCAGGTATAAAAGGTTGAGCGTGGAACACCCAGTCGATCCAGTGTCTGCTTGGCTGGAAGATGCGATTGTTCTACCAAGCGGATGATCTCAAGCTTCTCGGATGCAGGATACCTCATTCGTCGTCTCCCCCATCGCCTGTCATGCTTTTTTTGAGCAATCGAAGTTCCAGAGCCTGTTCTGCTACGACCTCCTTCAGATCCCGGGCTTCCTTGCGAAGTCCCTTCACCTCATCGGTATTGGCCTCACGCATCGTATCGCCAGCCAGCCTCTTCTTTCCGGCTTCCATAAATTCCTTGGACCAAGAGTAATACTGGCTCTGGGCAATTCCTTCCTGACGACACAGCTCGGCAATGCTGTCTTCACCACGAAGGCCGGAAAGCACAATCCTGATCTTTTCTTCCGAAGAAAACCGACGTCGCGTCTGTCGTTTGATGTCTTTTACAACACGATCAGCATCGTCGGTCATTCGTTCGTTCTTTCGTCTCATCATTTGCTCCTTGATAGCAATGATGAGCCAAAATCACTCCCTTACGCAATCAACCCAATCTGTCCATTAGGCGCTGACCGGGTACATTGATCGACACTTTTGTCTACATCCTTTCAACCAGATCGCGCGGCCAGTGAAGACGGACAGGTGATGCCCACTTTAATTCGACGTCAAACATGTTGACTGCTGACGGATTGAAACTAATCAAGTTAAATTTATCTGGTTCAGCCCCCGCTTTGAGGTATTTTACCCATGCATCGCCGTTTGAATCTTCGCAGATGCATTTCGCATTTAGCGCTTCAGATGGGACACCAATAGATTCACGCTTATAAAATAGAATATCCCCATCGTCATAAACAGGAAACATGCTATCGCCCTCTATTTCTACGCCAACAATTTCCTCTGCATGCGGGAGTCTTGGAGGGCTGGCTACTTTGTACAAACCCTCCCCATTAGTGCTGGAATCGAATAATGGCACTCTCGCGCCGGCGCCAACCTTGCCAACGATCGTTATAGGTTCTGCGTCATCAATCAATTCACTTGGCTTAACATTGAGTACTCGAGCGATTGATTGCAGGGTTTCCATCGACGGAGCGCGCCCTCCAACTCCATTTTCTAATTGAGATAAATAAGGCTGGGATATGTTAGCCGCCTCGACTAACGCCGATTGAGTAAGCCCCTTGGCTCGCCGGATTTTTTTAATATTGTATTTCATTGGGCCAAGGATATTTGTGGCGGGCAGTTAAGCAATTCACACGCTGCAATAATATTGCTCGATGCTATTATTAGTACTTGACACAGAATATCGCATATAGCTATATTCTGGGAATGAGTAAGTTCGATCGCACACCCCTTGCACAGGAATCGCAATCGGATATCGCTATGAAATTCGGCATATCCCAAGCCTACCTGTCACAGATTTTATCCGGCAAGCGCCGCCCTTCGCTTGATCTTGCCATCCGCATTGAGCGGTTAACAGATGGCGCGGTTCCTGCGACCAGTTGGGTTGAACAGGAGGACACCGCCGCATGACGCCTTTTCTCCTTCCTCATAAACCGGCCCTTTACCGCTGCGGCTGTGTGCCGTGTCATTGTGATGGCAATCCTTTTGTGTCTTTCGGGTGCGCACGATCCGGCTTCCTTAAATCATTGTTCCCCGGTTTCAATTTCCCCGACTGGCTGGTTTCTCAGCTCCCTGACCATGCCGGGCAGGGTGAACACGTATCGCAGAACCATTTCGGTAATGCCACGAATGGCCGCAAGTTCTTCCCGGTCAATCCCGTCAGTTTCATGCGCAGCTTCGTTTCCAAGGTTTTTGATCTCATGCGCCCATTCGGCAACAGCTTTGGTCAGAACGCCCTTGTCGGCAGCTTTGGCAATTCTGGTGGCAAGGGTCCCTGTAGTATTTTGGTCTATCTCTTTCAAAGCCATTTCCAGGGCACGACGATACATTACGCCAGCGGCTTCCTCACATCCGCGTCTGGGAAAGTTGATTTCCGCCTGTCTGAACGCCTTTTTGACCGGTTCTGTAAGGTGTTCCGGTATTTCCGGGCCTTGAGGGTTTGGCCAGAAATGCTGGATGGTGACTTTCGACGATATCTCGATGGGGGTCGGGTCATCGGGGTAGGGCGTGAGATCAAAACCAAGGCTGCGTGTTTTCCCTTTGGCGGTGACATTAGAGCGTGTTCGCATCACGTGAATTCACAGCCGACTGCCCTGAAGAAATTCCGGCACTCCATTGGCGTGAACATATGGCAGACCTCTCCGATTGCCTTCCAGACATCATCGAAGGTTCTGGCGCCTGCCTTCCTCAGATGAGCCTTGAGCTTCGAAAAGGCCATTTCAATGGCATTGAGATCTGGGGAATATTTCGGCAGGAACAAAAACCATGCGCCGATATCTCGCAAGACCTGCTCGGCTTTTTCGCTCTTGTGAGCGGCTAGGTGGTCAAGGATTACGACATCTCTCTTTTCCAGTTCTGGCGCCAACTGTGTCTCAACATAAATCTCAAAGATTTCTTTGGTCATGGCCCGGTCAATAACCCAGGGCGCAACCAGTCCATGACTGCGCAGGCCTGCGATAAGTGTCTGCTTCTTCCAGTGGCCATGAGGGACAAAATCTATGAGGCGCTCTCCTGTTGGGGCCCATCCAGTTTGCTTGGCCATTTTGGTGTTTGTGGACGTCTCATCAATGAAGACAAGTTTTTCAATCGACCGATTCAAAAACGGAACACGCCTTGTCTTCCAGAGTTCGCGGTCTTTTTTCACGTCGATGCGGTGTTGCTCCTTGGCATAAATAGTCTTTTTTTATGCGACAACCCGAAACTGCGCACAACATGCCAGACAGGCGAATGATGGACATTGAGGTTGAATTTTTCGTTCAGCTCCGCACAAAGCTTACGGATTGTAATGTCCTTTTGTTCATCAACCCGTTTTCGAAGCCAGTCTTTATAGGGTGAAAGCTTGCCATGGCCTGTTTTTCCCGGGTTATGTTTTGGAGCAAGCGAGCCAGTTTCACGTTTCAACTTCACCATATCATTCACAAATTTGACGGAGACTTTGAACTGGGCAGCCGTTCCACGATGAGTGTGGCCTTCTTCTACATGAGCTACAACACGTTTACGCAATTCAATCGGATGGGGCTTGGGCATTGAAAATCCTTGGCTTCGAACCGAATCAGGTCACCCCAATCAGAATCATATTCGCGCACGGAAAGAAACTGAATCTACTCGACACAAACACGCTCTAGCGGCTCCGGCACCCCTGCACGTCACACCGGGGCATTTCCACCAGATGATATCGCTATGATCGCGCGGCTCATGCGCGACAATTTTCAAAGCCATTCTCTCCGTATGACAAAACGGACATTCATGAGCGAGGTAGAACATGTTTGATTCCTTTTCGGATCTGGAGCGGGACATTGATGCCCGATTGTATCACACCAGCCAGCCTTTTGAGCAATTGTTCGGGTTGTACAATTCACTGGACGGCATCCACCGGACCACCTTTGTGATGCTGGTCCTGATGCGTCTTGTGACCATGACGAAGAGGTATTCGAAGTGATCGCGTTCACCGTCTCCCGTTCGGTTCCTTTGTTCCGGTTGCCGTTGATGGCAGTCGCGCGGACCATGCCCTTTCGGGTCAGGCCTGCGGGATGCGGTGCGTTTATGAGCGACCAGGTCAATGGTCTGACAACGGTGCCCGTTTCGTGTATGATTGCCGGTGTCCTGACTGGCAGGTTCTTCAAGTCCGTCAGGACCGGGCAGACGGTACGGGGGTGTTTTTGACCAGCCCGTTGGACGCCCCTGTCCGTTTGCTGGCGGCGTTTTTTCTCCGGTTCATCTGCCCGATCATTTCTTTTGCAGGTTCTTGCGGTGTTTTCCGATTGTTCCGTACCTCCATGGCTGTTTTCGTCTCCCGTTCATCGCTGAGCGGAAACGTAACAGGAGAGAACAGGTATGTCGTACCCTCAAAACAGGAAATCGTACCCGATGAGTGCACAGGCGGCCACAGAATACATGCGCAGGATGATTGCGCGGGAGATGCGGGGGGCGAATGACCTTGGCCCTGCGATGGGGCGGATTGAGCAGAAATTCAAAATTCCCTTCTGGACACAGGATCATTTCAGGAAGGGAAAGGCAAAGACGTGTGATGCGGGCCTGTTCCAGCGTATTCGCGAGGCGTATCTGGCGCATTGCGAAAGGAGCCTTAGAGCACTCGAACATGAACTAGAGATCGAGAGGGCGAAAGGCAATGAACTGGATGCGGATCTGCTGGCTGAAACTCAGGCATTGCTGGCGAAAATCGAGAAGAGGCGGATGGCATGAGGATCACTGATGCGATCACGATACTGGACGCCCTTCCTTCCAAAGTGGGAGCGGGTCTCACGCCTGATGCCCGCAGACAGGTATTTGAGGACACGTGTATTGCGGGCCGTATCACGATGCTGGATACGGTCGCGGGCAAGCCCGCGATCATAGTGCATGCGGGTTCGCACCATGTGCGGGTTGTGCTGGGACGGCGTGATATCCGGCAATTGATCAATCTGTATTTCGCGTCTGATGGAAGGGGCGGGGACAGATGAGCGGCATTTCAATCGTCCCTGGTCTGAGCCTTTCCACTCTGGTCCGTCAGGCTGCTGACAGGCTGGCAAAGGCGACGACTGCCGCTGAAATTCTTGATACGTGCAATACAGCCTCGATTGTGTATGATGCGGGCAGGAAAGCGGCACAGATGGCGAAAGCCAGAGGTGCGCATGACGAGGTGGTGGCAACAGCACACCGTGCCCAGGCTGATGCTCTTGAAATAGAGGCGGATGCAAAACGCAAGCTGGCTGATGAATATGATGCGGCCCAAAAGCGGGGTGAGGTTGCCTCGCATGGCGGCGCCAGGAATTTCAAGGTTCCACATTGGAACGTTGAAAATTGCGGTATTCGGCCATCCACATCTGCTGAACTTGGCCTTTCCCGAAAGCAGATTCATGAAGCGCGGATTATCCGTGATGCGGAGGATGCAAGTCCGGGGATTGTTCGAAAAACCCTGGATGACTGCCTTGAGAATGGCAGAAGCCCGAACCGGGCAGCGATACGCAAGGCTGTTACAGGGGCAGCCGGGCGTGGCGGTGTAAAGTCTGTCGCACCGGATCAGGCCGCCTGGTTGCATCTTCACAGGGAAGCGCTGGAATTTACCCGATGGGCCACGCCTCAGAAGCTTGCACTTGCAAAGCAGGGCATGATCAGGGCCAGTACCAGAAATTTTCATCATTTTGATGTCCGTACTGTTTGTGAATGTGCCGATCTCTTTCAGGAAATCAAGGCGTGGTTTGATCCGGGTGTTCCAGACGGGAACACCCGATTGTCCACTGCTGATCATGACTGTCCCCTTGCTGAACAGGAAGGGGTGGGTCTGTGACTGTTTCAGCAAAAGAAATCCCGAACGGGTGTGGTGCGATGCTGGACCTTCCACGTGGAGAGCAGGCGGGTTTGTCTTCCCCGTCCCGGCCCGTCTGCTCGTTTACCTGTCCGTTGCCGCCGTCGATCAATGCTGCATATAAAAATATCAGCCGGGGCAGGGCGAAAACAGAGAATTACCGGCTCTGGGAGGACATGGCGCTTTTTTCACTCAAAAGCCAGAAAATCAAACCAGTCACCGGATATTGTGCCATTGTCTATGGTTTCGAGCGCCGGTCAAAATCGGCTGATGCATCAAACCGTTTGAAACTCTGCGAGGATATTCTGGTCAGGGCCGGCATTATCGAGGATGACCGCTTTGTGACCGCGACTGCAATTTCATGGATACCGCATGCCAGTGAGCTTGCACACATATCCATATTTCCAATCGGTCCTTTAGGACTGACTCTCATGCCGGCAACAGATGGTGCGACTGCTGCATGGGTTCCACTGCACCCTGATCAAGAAAGAGAGGATTGTTATGGCTCTGTCGCTTGACAATTTGAGAAGTGTCCGGGCGGTCGCACCGCCACGGCTGCTGGTTTACGGCCCTCCGGGAGAGGGCAAGACTACGTTCGCGTCTGAATTCCCCGATGCGGTATTCCTACAGATCGAGGACGGCACGCCCGGTGGCATTGAACTGCAATCATTCGGCAGGCTTACCAGTTACGGCCAGGTGGTTGAGGCCATCCAGGCTCTGCTTAATGAAGAGCACGGTTTCAGGACCGTTGTTGTCGATAGCGTTACCGAATTGCAGAAACTGATTTTTGCAGAAACCTGTGCGCGTGGTGACGAAAAGGGAAATGCGAAAGCCAACATCGAGGATTTCGGCTATGGCAAGGGGTATGTCTATGCCCAGCGTGTGACCGCTGAGTTTCTTGATGGCATGGACGCGCTTCGCGATGTCAAGGGCATGACGGTCATCCTGATCGCGCATTCCAGCATCGAGCGGTTCGATGATCCTGAAGCGTCGTCCTATGACCGCTACAGGATTGACCTGCACAAACAGGTTGTCGGCGCGATCGAGCGTGATATGGACTGCATCTTCCTTCTGAAAAAGCCGGTTGTGGTTGAAAAGGAAGAGGCAGGTTTCAACAGGGAACGGGCACGGGCAAAGGATACCGGTGATGTGCGATTGCTGCACACCATTGGCCGCCCTGCATTTATTGCCAAGAACCTGTACCCGGTCAGCGCCTAATGGACAGATTGGGTTGATTGCGTAAGGGAGTGATTTTGGCTCATCATTGCTATCAAGGAGCAAATGATGAGACGAAAGAACGAACGAATGACCGACGATGCTGATCGTGTTGTAAAAGACATCAAACGACAGACGCGACGTCGGTTTTCTTCGGAAGAAAAGATCAGGATTGTGCTTTCCGGCCTTCGTGGTGAAGACAGCATTGCCGAGCTGTGTCGTCAGGAAGGAATTGCCCAGAGCCAGTATTACTCTTGGTCCAAGGAATTTATGGAAGCCGGAAAGAAGAGGCTGGCTGGCGATACGATGCGTGAGGCCAATACCGATGAGGTGAAGGGACTTCGCAAGGAAGCCCGGGATCTGAAGGAGGTCGTAGCAGAACAGGCTCTGGAACTTCGATTGCTCAAAAAAAGCATGACAGGCGATGGGGGAGACGACGAATGAGGTATCCTGCATCCGAGAAGCTTGAGATCATCCGCTTGGTAGAACAATCGCATCTTCCAGCCAAGCAGACACTGGATCGACTGGGTGTTCCACGCTCAACCTTTTATACCTGGTATGACAGATACCAGACTGGTGGCGTGGATGCCTTGGAAGACAAGGCTCCCATGCCCGCACGGGTTTGGAACCGTATTCCTGACGATGTGCGTGAACAGATCGTCGATCTGGCATTGGAGGAGCCAGAACTATCTCCAAGGGAACTGGCTGTCAGGTTCACCGACACCAAGCGCTACTTCGTGTCCGAGGCCAGTGTTTACCGGCTTCTCAAGGCCCATGACCTGATTACCAGTCCTGCCTTTGTGGTTATCAAGGCTGCGAACGAATTCCGTGACAAAACAACTGCGCCCAATCAGCTGTGGCAGACGGACTTCACCTATCTCAAGGTTATTGGTTGGGGCTGGTTCTACCTATCCACCATTCTCGATGATTACAGCCGCTATGTGATCGCATGGAAGTTGTGTACGACTATGAAGGCCAGCGATGTTACTGACACTCTGGAACTCGCGCTGCAGGCCTCTGGCTGTGATCAGATCAATGTCCATCATCGACCAAGACTGCTGTCAGACAATGGCTCCAGCTATATCGCCACCGAACTGGCTGAATGGCTCGATGACAACGGCATGGATCATGTTCGTGGCGCACCATACCATCCCCAGACACAAGGCAAGATCGAGAGATGGCATCAAACCTTGAAGAACCGCATCCTGCTGGAAAACTACTTCCTGCCCGGCGATCTGAAAGGCCAGATCGGTAGGTTCATTAGCCACTACAATCACAGGCGATACCACGAAAGCCTGAAGAACCTGACACCCGCCGACGTCTACTTCGGACGTGGCGACCAAATCCTGCAACAACGAGAAAGGATCAAGCAAAAGACTATCAACGAACGGCGCTTGCAATACCGCAAGCAGGTCGCTTAACATCGACAAACAGATGAGCCAGATACTCGCTTAGCTCAAGCTGCGGTCTGTCCAGAAACCCATGACGACGGACAAGCACAATCCTGATCTTTTCTTCCGAAGAAAACCGACGTCGCGTCTGTCGTTTGATGTCTTTTACAACACGATCAGCATCGTCGGTCATTCGTTCGTTCTTTCGTCTCATCATTTGCTCCTTGATAGCAATGATGAGCCAAAATCACCCCCTTACGCAATCAACCCAATCTGTCCATTAGGCGCTGACCGGGTACACATGGCTGTCAATTGATTTTTGAAAGCGCGTGGTCAACCGTCTGCCAGACCCCGACCGCTGCCCTTCCGGACAGATTATCCATCGAATGATTGTCAGGGTGACCCAGCCAGAGTCCGGAAACCCTTTTTTTGTTATAACCGACAAATCAGGCGTCCCTGTTTTGATCGCTGGTGCCGGTTTTACCCGAAATACCGTTTCGCAGGCCCAGCCCTTTTGCGGCGCCGTGGGTCACCACGCGGCGCAAGCCTTTGTTAATTTCATCGAGATGCGTTCGCTTGGCAACCGGCTTGCTGTTAGACGGGTTGCGCCAGTAACGGATTTTGCCGAACTCGATTATTCCGTTGAACCCATATGGTTTTGCATAAAATCCGCTTGTCGAAATCGTATTGTAGGCCGATGTCAGATCCAGCAACGAAACTTCACTGCTCCCCAATGCCAGGGAATTGTCCAGACGCATTTTGGTGTTGATGCCAAAGCGATTTGCAACTTCTGCAACCTTTTGCGGTCCCACACGGCGGATCAGACTTAACGGAAGACGATTGTCTGAGATTGCGAGAGCATCATGAACCGCTTTGAAACTGGGAGACTTTTTCTCCTCCATCGCAGCCAGATAGACAAACGGCTTGAAAGTTGATGCCGGTTGCCGTCGAGATTTGGTGGCATGGTTAAACGGTCTTTTTCCGAAGTTCCTTTGTCCCACCATGATGATCACTTCTCCGGTATCGTACATGCTCACAAATGCATATTCACCACCGCGACGCTGGGTGTTTGGTGTGGAAGCATGCAGCGCACGTTCTGTTGCGTCCTGTGACAGAACCTGAAGTGTGATGGGTATCCTGGTTTTTGGTGTAAATACCGCATCGGGAAACTGGTTTTCGATGTCCTCCAATACCCATTGCACGAAATTACGGAATTCGGGAAACACCGGTTTCAGTGCGCCCTTCTCACGCCGTCTCGAGGATATTGCACGTTCATATTGTTCAGAGTTTATGTAATCCTGATCAAGCATGGCATTCAAAACCAGAAGCGCCCGGTCTCGTGCTCTTTCCCAATGTCTGTTGGGGTTGTAGAAATTGGGGCCTTTCAGCATACCGGCCAGGACCGCATATTCAAGCAGTGTAAGATCCGATATTTTACGGCCAAAATAGTGGCGGGATGCTTGTGCAATGCCGATTATCTCACGCCCCTTATAGCTCCCGAAACCTACCTGATTGAGGTAGCTGGTGAGAATTTTGTCCTTGGTTTCATGGGCTTCCAGGATTAGAGACAGGTTTGCTTCGTTCAGTTTTCTGTTGAGGCTTCTTTCGCTGCTGAGAACCGTATTCTTGATCAACTGCTGGGTGATTGTGGAACCACCCTCAGTCCGCCTCCGCGTGATCTTCTTGCCAATGGCGCGGAAGGTTCCCACCGGGTCAAATCCTCTGTGGCTGAAAAATCGCTTGTCTTCAATGGCAACAACAGCATGTTTCAGAATGCTGGGAATCTCGTAAAAATAAAGTTTGGGACCGCACATGCATACAGGAGCATAACCGTCTCCATCTTTGCGAAAGACAATCTGATTGGACTTGATCAGCGTGGCGATGTGTTGATAGCCAAGCTCCGGCTCAGTCTGAACGGTTCTGTCCGCTCCAAGCATCAAAAACACCGTCGTAAGCAGGGCGAGGATCAGTTTAGGCAGCATCACCGGACCTTCGCTGTGTGAAAGAACGTCCGACAAATGCGCCGACTATTCCCGAACCGATGACAAAGTTCATTCGGGTACCAAATTCGCGGACCAGTTCAGAAATTATGCCGAAAAGCGCATTGAGCTCATATGACCAGTAAAACAGGCCAACCAGGCATAATCCGGCAATAATCCCCAATCTGATGAACCATGTGATCAGAAAATCCAGCAGGCGGATTTTCGACGCAATGACAATCAGGACCAGCCCGACCACAAATGCCACCAGGCAGTAGATCAAAATGGAATTGTGTCCCAGGTGTCCGATAAACATCGTAATGCCCCCGCACTCAACTAGAGGCAAAATATTGTTTAGATCCAGAACTTTACTAAATTTCCGGTACGCCCCTAACTGACCCATCTTAATGGGTTCTGCAGTAATACTAGTTCAATGATGGCTTTTTCTGCAAGTAGATTGTGTCAGCACACTTTTTCGGCAGCTATCCCGGCCTTGAGTAAATATTGACCGGTGCGCTTAATCCCCGAATTTCAACATCGCCAATATGCAGTAAATCAACCCCTTGCAAGAGTTCCACGGTCGATTGTGAAAACAAAACGGATGTCCCATGAACTTTGTTCAGGCTCTCAAGCCGGGCAGCCAGATTTACCGGATCACCATACACGGTGTAACTCTGTCTACCCCCGCCCCCGACACTTCCAGCCACCAATTGCCCGGTACTTACGCCTATTCTGATTTTCAGATTTTCACCGCCGAAACTTTTGTCAGCAACCAGATCGGCAAGTTCTCTTGCTGCGTTGAACGCATTCTGGGCGTGGTTTTCATCTTCTATCGGAACATTGAAGGTGGCCAGAATGCCATCGCCCTGGAACTGGGTAATCACGCCATTGTTGTTGCCGATGATTTCCGACGCATCATCAAAGAATGCGTTCAATGTATCGACAATTGCTCTTGGCCCCTTTTTCTCGGTCATTTTGGTAAATCCGGCGAGATCGCAAAACAGAACAGTAGCTTCACGTTCAGTTGGATTGAGGGTGCCCTTGTTCTGGATCATGGAGTTTGCAACAGCGGTGGGAACAAAGCGTCCAAACATCTGGGAAATGGCAGCATTTTCCCGCTCAGCCTCCAACTGCCGTTTCACGGTCTGGCGTGCCCGCCGCATGACGATTGCAATCAGCATGGCAACCACAATAAATATCAACGCCTCCTGTGCGCGGCTTCCTGGAGCCGCAAAGTCGGGGCTTGAGAAAACCGCAAGAAACTGTTCGGCCGTCGGGTTGTCAGGAATATCGGTCCAGGACAGGGGGTTTTGCATCTGGGAATAGACCCAGGCGAAGGCAGAAAGCCAGCCCATACTACCGATGACCCCTGCCCACATCACAAGACCTGGCGAGAAACTGAACGCAGCAACACCAAGAATGATGAAATAGAACGGATAGATATTAAACTTGAACATGAAAATCTGAGGTAAGGGCGCTTCCGGTGTCGGCGGCAAAAAGGCAATCGCGGCAGACAGCAGCACAACGTCTATCGTCAGGAAAAGGTATTTTAGCCACCAGGTATCATGGGCTGTGCCGATCAGTTTGTAATGGGCAATTCCCAAACCGACAAATACCGAAATTGCCAGTATGAAATCCGGTGCCCTGTCCGGGCCTCTGGTGATGACTAACAACAACCCGACAACAGCCAATGCAGCAAGCCGGCCCTTGATCGCGAGTTTTAGTCCTGCCCGCTCCGCTGCAGCGAACGTCTGTGCGGCATCGGCCTGTTCCGGTTCGTGCTTCATCTTGGTTGTCTTCTCCTGGAAATCCTACGCTGCACAATCAGTATCTAGGGCACCGACAAATGACTATCCACTGCCTTGGCGACGCTCGAGCCCGCCGAAGGTTCTAAGGGCTTTGAGATACCTCTTGCTCACCCCTCCAGGCAGCAATTCCGTCATTTTGAAAGGTAGAGCGGCGCATTTCGCGGCGAAACCCATGATAGTCATTGATTGCGTAATGCTGGGTTGAATAGTTATCCCAAACAACAACCATGTTTTTTTGCCAGCGAAGCCGCAAGCAGTGCTCCGGCAGGGCACAGTGTTCGAACAGCTGATGCAGTATGGGTGCGCTTTGTTCTTCATTAAGGCCATCAAGCCTGAGGGTATAGGTTGGATTGATATAAAGGCCTTTTCGTTTCGTGACCGGATGGGTCATAACAGCCGGATGAAACCGCTCGCGGTCAGCGTCCGGGTCCCCACGTTTGGTGGAACCTTTCATAGCCTGTTCCTCCAGCGGGGGTGCCCATTTGATGCCATAGGGTTTGCCAACATGAATTGCATCGCGGTTTAGCAACAAAAGCTTCATCGGTTCGGGCAGGTTGTCCCATGCGGCCTGCTGACTGCAAAACATTGTATCACCACCATAGGGCGGAATGTCGACTGCA
Source organism: Rhizobiaceae bacterium (assembly GCA_965198665.1). GTDB lineage: Bacteria > Pseudomonadota > Alphaproteobacteria > Rhizobiales > Rhizobiaceae > JAALLB01. Next base: position 241,268 of record CBDAPT010000010.1, read on the forward strand.
GCCAAAACAGAACCGCCTGGCGGATGTTCCAGAAAACTCATATCTGTATGCCATCCCCCGCCAAATACGCCGGTTCGTTCATCTGCCTCCTTGATGATAGATGTCATCTCAGGATGTGCTGAGGGACCGGGTGCGTAAGGGTTTACCGACGGCTTGCCGAAAACCCGGGTAAGTGTCCGCTGTCCCTCCGGAGTTAGCGGCTGATCACGCATAACAATAACAAGATGTCTTGCTAACGCATCGCGCAGATTTGCAGCCAGGACTTCCGGGATTTCCGAACAGAGGTCAATGCCGGAAATTTCAGCTCCAAAGTTTCCGGTTATGGGTTCAATTTTCATATGGATTGCCTCTACATCCAACAATTTCGCGATAGTGCTTTCTAGCATATTTTGAAGGATATGCAGCGGTGTATGTGTTGCGGCCCGCCAAGAACACTTCGCCCGGCGTAACCGACGATCTCACTTCACTAGTTCACTGTAGGGACACACATCTTCTTCAAACGGTATATGACGCCGGCGAAAAGTTGTGCCCTCAACTGCTTTCGGGTTGCTGATCCGATCCATCCTGAAATGGCGGAAATCCGAGCGATACGGATCCCACGCGACAAGGTACCACAATGGTGGCAGGATAAGCATTCCCTGCGGTTCAACCTGCCGTTGTGAATTCCTGCCCTTCCCATCCAGGTAGTCAAAACGCATTAACTGGCGGCCAAGGAAGGCTGTCTCAAATTCAGGCAACAGGTTGTGTGTTATTTTGCTCATATCCGACAAATCCTGAAGCGGTGACAGCTCACCGATATAGAGACAATCGAGAAAGGCGCGCAAATCGCGAACCTTGTCGCGCGGGAGTGCTTTTTCGATTTTTGCAAGCCCCGCATCCGCAAGATCAGAAAACGGCAGATTGCCCGCCGCACGCATTGCTGCAACGCTGATCAACAGGGCAAAGACTTCCGAAACACAAAGCCGGGCCGTGGTTTGCACAGACTGCGGATCGAGTTGCAAACCACCACCACGTCCAACATCTGAATGTATGACAAAGCCCTCGTCACGCAACGCACTGACATCCCGCAATACCGTTCGCCGGGATGCTCCTACCTCATCTGCCAGTTCATTGAGTGTAGCAGTTCCCTTGCGACGAAGGCTGCGCACGATGGCTTCATGTCTTTGTCGAATGTTCATAACGGCATCATAGCATAAATAGTGACAATTTCTGGCACCTTTTTGTCTTATGTCGACCTTACCAACACAAGGAAGGAGTTTGGCAACATGCAACGAGAAGCAGTAAACCCATGGGACTGGTCCATCAAACTGGGCTATAATCAGGCTGAAATACTGGACGGTGTGACCAGACAGTTAATATGTGCCGGGCAAACGGCGGTTGATGGTGATGGCAAGCCGCAGCATCCTGGCGACATGCGGGCGCAAATCAGTCTGGCACTCGATAATCTCGAGGTTGTCGTCAAAGAAGCCGAGATGGATTTGAGCAACATTATCAAGTTGGGCATTTACACGACTGATGTCGACGAAGCGCTCAGGAACTTCGATCTGATGGGCATGCGATTTGGCCCCCATCAGGTTGCGCCACCGATGACGCTGTTGGGAGTTTCGAGGCTGGCCATTCCCGGCCTGATGTTTGAGATCGAGGCGACAGCGGCAGTTTGACCGTTTTTTGATTTCGTTTCAGACGGGCTGTGGCAATGTCTGCCGAACTGTGGCAATTGCAACCCTGTTAATTGTGCAAAAGTAACTCTACAACGCGACAACTTTGAAGTACAAGTCCAGTTAAAGGGACAAGGGAAACAACATGACAATATCGGAAAACGATCTCGCAAAGGCCAGGCAAGATTGGGGAGACGGGCTTGTGGCTATCAGCAAAGCCTACGAGGCAGGCGGCATTGAAAAAGCCCGGCCGACAGCACAGGAAATCCTGGACAATTTGTATGGATACGACCTAGGGCCGGTTCTGTTCAAACCCACCATGGCGAGTGGTGACAAGACGTTTCGCCCGACCCGGGATGGTGCCCTTTCATACTTTGTCGGCCATAACGATGAATACCCTAACGACGGTGGTTTCGGCATCAAGGGATGGCGAAAAATGGAATCCGAAACATCAGCGCAATTCATCAGAGACGATGTCGCAATGTGGATGGGATGGGTCATTCTGACGGACAGGGATGATCAAATCACGAAAGTCGACAAAAGCTTTGGCTACCAAAAGTGTTCGGATGGCCGGTTGCGAATTGTGCTGCATCACTCCTCGCTACCTTACATGCCTGATCCGACTGGTTAAGCGACATCTGGCTGGACAAGGCCACCGTCTTCGTTTTTCTGAATTTCCATGGTGAGCCAACCTTTGAAAAATCATCGGGCCTTCGTGCAGGACAATATCTCCCTTTCGAGGGTTTGCCAGCCGATGTCGCATGCAGGGTAGTGGCATCCGTGCGTCGGGTCTATTCAGGTATGCGCAAATAACACTGGAGGGAATGATGACGACAAAAGGCTGTTGTCTCTGCCGTAAGTCTACCTGGGAATACGATGGCGAGGTCAACTGGGCCTGTTATTGTCACTGTGATGACTGCCGGCGAAATTGCGCGTCACCGGTGGTGGCATGGCTGGGTGTTCCTGTACAGAACTTTCGCTGGACAGGCGATGCTCCGAAAACGCTGGAAAGTTCCAAAGGGGTGAAGCGGCATTTCTGTACTCACTGCGGCTCTCCACTGGGATTTGAAGCGGATCATTATCCCGGCGGCATGCATCTCTATGCAGCTTCACTTGAAGATCCTGCCGATTTTGAGCCGACTTTCCACGTAAACTATGAAAGCAGGCTCCCCTGGCTCGCAATAGTGGATGATTTGCCGAAATACGAAGGTACCCTGCTCCACGCACCCGGGGACATGCGCGACTACAGCAAGTAGCAATTATGTGGCCTGCTTTCCGGCGTCACCCGTCCGGATATCGGTAATAAATGGCATACTATCCCTTGCCAGACCGTCTTCGGTTTGTTTGATTGCGTGAGTGCGGCGCCAGCGATCAAATTCAGCGGCCGAACATACGTTCCATGGAATACATCCCGGCAGCCATGGCCGGTCCAATGCCAAGCGCAAACAGCACCGTGCCCAGCCCCACCGTACCACCCAGGAACCAGCCAGCCGCTATCACTGTGATTTCGAGGGCACTGCGCACCCACGCGATTGGCAGATCCGTCACTTTCTGAAGGCCGGTCATCAGACCATCTCTGGGCCCCGGCCCCAGGTTGGCAATAAGATAGAGCGCTCCACCGAATCCCGTCACCAAAACACCTAGAATAGCTTCCCCGACACGCAAAATCAGACTGTCAAAAGTCGGCAGAAAAGGCAGAAGAAAGTCCAGGACCAAGGCTATGATGAGTGCGTTCAGGATAGTACCGATACCCGGCACCTGTCTTAACGGCACCCAGCACAAAAGGACTGAAATGCTGGTAACGAAGGTTGCAAGGCCAATACTCCAGCCTGTTACCTTGGTGATCCCCTGTGCGAGAACTGTCCAGGGGCTGACACCGACACCGGCTGCAATCAGCAACGCTTCCCCGGCTCCAAAAATAACCAGACCGACCACCAGAAAAACCACAGACATGAAGGGCGGGCGGAGTGTAAGGGCGCGTGGCGAACTCCAAAACAAAACCGGCACGGACTTGACCGACAAAAATCGCAAATTCATGAAAGAGTTTCCAAAAAAGGATCAGGAATGTGCCACCATAGCACCAGTGCGGAAATTCACCATATCACAACTGTTAATGTCGTAAAATTATTCGAGCGGCCACTGATCGCTATTTGGCCAGTTTATTTGCATCCTGCAACAAGCTGCTCGTGTAGTGCCGTGCAAGGGCACTGTCTTCGCAAATTTCGTGGATTTCGGAAATGATGAACTTCATGCGATCAATGTGTTCTTCATCAGTGGAAAGCTCCATTGTCAGAATCTGATCACACGTGCGAGATAACGCCGAGTCGAGGTCTTGAATCTGGTTTTGGGTGACATCCTGACTGCCACTCAAAATGTCGACAATCTGCTGCTTGATTTTCGCATGTTCCAGGATCAACCGGTCGAGATTGCTGAGTTTTTCCTCGTCAGAACTGTTTACACTGGTCTGGGGCACATTCAATTCCTTAAATTACGCGATGGTCATAACCCGCCACCGAGTTGAAGGTTGGAAATTTCGCCTATCGCAACCGCCCGCGACACAGCATGAGCCTGATTCCTTGCGCCCAGCTTTCGCGATGCACTGTCGAATACCAGGTAAACGGTTGTTTCGGTCAGGGAGAAAATTTCGGCAACTTCCGAGTTGCTGTATCCGTTGGAACAAAACAACAGCATTTCCGCTTCAATTGTATTGAGTTTGCGGGGTGCAAAAAGCTTCGTGACTTCCGGAAAACGCCCTATGACCGCTACAGCCATTTGGCAAATAGCATTGATCAGGAACGATCGTGCCGTTTCATCTAAATGCCTGTCCAGAGTGCCGACAGAAAATACAGCAAGTCCGTTGCCCAACAAAATCGGCACAACGTGAATTTCCCTGTGACCTGATCTGGCAAGTTCATCAAGGAACCGGCTGTTAAGAAAATCCCTGTAACCCCTGCGGTCAATGCTGAGAATATCAAAGCAGTAAACACGTTTTTTTGCTTCCTGTATGATCGGGCAGCCGCCCTTTTTTCTCAACTCGGTAGCAAGTTTTCGCACCGGGGTTGAATGGTCACGATAAGCGGTAATGGGAGCGTGGCCGTTTCCCAGATCACAGAAAGTGACACCTTGCAGCTTCAGGTTTTGCCGCACGAGAGATTTTGCAATCAAATCGCAGGCTGCATTCAAAGAGTCAGAATTTGAAATCAATCGCGAGATGTTTTTTAGATTGAAAAACTCATAATCTACAACTGTATCTGCGTGGGATAACGCCATATTCCTCCCCATCAATATGATTCGTTCCCTCCCGAAAGGCTATAGATCGGCTGAATCAATGTCTACACGCAGTTCTGGACATTGTGGATGAGTGAATTTCGAAAAAAATATTTGAAAACCAACCAACATTTCCAGCTTGTATTTCGTAACATTGAAATCCGGCAGGCAATTTCCAAACTTGCACTTGAGTTCGACCCTGCCCCTGTGTTGTCATGACAATATCGATAACCTGCGAAATCTTTTCATGCCGGACGCACCTGTTTATGACATTGATCCCAACCAGTTCTGGAAGGACCCTTATCCGGATCTCAAACGCATGCGAGCGGAATTTCCGGTCGCCTATGTTCCGCAATTAGCGGCCACGCTGATTACACGGCGGGATGATATTTTCGAAAACGAAAAAAAGTCGACATATTCTCTTCTGATCAGCCTGAAGGGCTGATGACAATTTTGATGGGACAAAACCTGATGCGCAAGGACGGTGAAGCGCATATGGCCGAACGCCGGGCGATCTTTCCCGCGGTTTCCCCTCGCACCGTCAAGCAGGTATGGAAGGAAACATTTCAGGAGTTCACTTTCGACCTGTTGGACGAGATTATTCCGCTGAAGCGTGCTGACATGGTCAAGGATATTGCCATGCGGATTTCCGGAGAAGCCCTCAAGGTGATTACCGGTCTAACCAACATTACCTGGCAGGAGATGGACCGGGTGAGTCAGGGGATGATCGATGGATGTGCAAACTACCTGGGCGATCCGCGAATTGAAGACAATTGCAGGGAATGCACGGCTGCCATTGACCGGTACATCGATGAAATGGTTCCCATACTAAAATCCGCACCGGACCAATCCCTGCTTTCGGTGCAATTGCAGGCGGGTCTTGACGAAGAACAGTTCCGATCCAACGTGAAACTCGCAATATCCGGTGGGCAAAATGAACCCAGGGATGCCATAGCAGGCGTGGTCTGGGCATTGCTTACCCACCCGGATCAATTGCAGTTGATCCGTGATGGAAAGGCCGGCTGGCTGGATGCCTTCGAAGAGTATGCCCGATGGATTTCCCCGATTGGCATGTCACCCCGCAGGATTGCCAAATCCCATGTGCTGCACGATGTAACACTGGAACCGGAGGATCGCGTGTTTTTCATGTTCGGTTCCGGCAACCGTGATGAACGTGTTTTCTCCAGTCCTGATTCATTCGACATAACACAGAATTTCAAACCTTCGATTGCATTTGGTGCAGGCCCGCATTTTTGCGCTGGAGCTGCAGCATCGCGCTGTCTGATTTCGGAAGTTGCGCTGCCGATGATTTTCGAACGCCTGCCCGGATTGGTCCTGGATGGTGACACCCCTTTCGGCGGCTGGGCTTTTCGCGGCCCGCTTGCCATGCCGATAAAGTGGGGTTGAAGTACTGACGCGTTTCAGCTGTCCTGCAAGGGTACCCGTTTTTATCCCGTTCTCTGGAACCGGGAAAACTGGCGGACCTGGCAATCCTGTCGGCCAACCCAATGGACATGCCGGAACGGGTGGAAGATATACACGTCACCGCAACTTACCGGCGCGGGAAGCTGGTGTTTAATCGCCCCTGAAAACAATAGTTTTCTTGGCAACAAATGTTCTGCGGCCTATAAGTGTCCCATGCAGGAACTGACAGCCCACGAAAAAGCACTTCTTGATTTGTTGAGAAAGAACCCTTTTGCTGCTCAAAGCGAATTGGCAACCGCTCTCGGTGTTGCCCGTTCGACGGTCGCTGCTCAATTGACCGATCTGTCCGGTCGCGGTCATATTCTGGGACGCGGATATATCCTTCCCGAACAGCGTGAAGTTGTTTGCATCGGCGGGGCAGCCATCAACCGCAAATATTACGCCAAGGGCGGTGTCCTTGCGGCAACGTCAAATCCCTGCACCAGCAACAGTAACTTTGGTGGCGTGGCCCGCAATGTTGCCGAAAGCCTTGCCTGCCTCGCTACCAGGGTAAAACTCGTGTCGGTGTTGGGGGATGATGATGCCGGGCACACCATCTTGCAATACATGACAAGCCTCGGGGTCGATGTCAGTCAGACCGAAGTTACAAAAGACGTGGTGACCGCAGAATATGTGGCAATCCTGGATGAACACAACGAACTTCATCTGGGCATGGCTGCCATGGATGCCTTTGATGCAATCACACCGGGAAAGCTGGAAAAAGCCTGGTCACATATCGCTTCGGGTTCCTGGGTATTCGCCGACTGCAACCTTCCGGCAGAAACCCTTCAATTACTTCTTGAGCGCAAGACAGCAGCGCGATTTAATCTCGCAATTGACACGGTATCAATTCCCAAGGCATGCCGCCTGCCAGAAGATCTATCATCCATATCAGTATTGTTCACCAATATTGAGGAAGCCAGGGCAATTCTGCAGCTCAACAATGATGCACCCGAAGACCTGATCCAACATCTCAAAGCCCGTGGCGTAAAGCACATAATCCTCACCCTGGGTGCGGAAGGGCATCTCGTCGGCACACCGCGCGGCCTGTTCAAAACTTCCAGTCTGATAACCCGGCCAGTCGACGTTACCGGAGCAGGTGATGCGCTTGTATCCGGTACGCTGTATGGTTTGGTAAATGGTATGGAAATTGAGCAGGCATCCAGACTGGGCGCTTTGCTGTCCACACTCACCATTGAATCCGAACTGGATGTTCTACCGGATCTTTCCCCGGATTTGCTGGACACCCATCGCGATCGCCTCGACAAAATCAAAACCAAAAGGCTTGTCTCCCAATGATTGTGCAAACCATGGCCGAAATGGCTGATATTCATCCGCAAGTCGCTTCTGCGCTTGCAGAAAACAGACCGGCTGTTGCGCTGGAAAGCACCATCATTACGCATGGCATGCCCTATCCTCAAAACCTGGATATGGCTGTGGCGGTCGAAAAAACCGTTTCAGATGAGGGAGCTGTTCCGGCAACCATCGCAGTCATAGACGGACGGATCAAGGTTGGGCTCACCGAGGAGGACAGGGGCCACCTCGCCCGGGCACAAAACGCACGCAAGGTTTCCCGTGCTGATCTCGCCTTTTCGGTTTCAAACGGGGAAAGTGCAGGAACCACCGTCGCCGCAACCATGATGATTGCGGAACGGGCCGGAATTCGGGTGTTTGCCACCGGTGGTATCGGTGGCGTTCACCGGGGGGCTGAAGAGAGTTTCGACATTTCAGCAGACCTTGCCGAGCTTGGCAGAACAAGCGTAATTGTCGTTGCAGCAGGTGCAAAAGCCATTCTGGATGTTCCAAAAACCATGGAAGTTCTGGAAACCCAGGGCGTTCCTGTTATCGGTTATCAAACCGACTGCATGCCGGCATTCTGGTCACGCGATTCCGACATTGCCATTCCCCTGAGAATGGATACCCCACAAGCAATTGCCGCGTTCCAGTCCACCCGGGAAAAGCTTAACATCGCAGGCGGTATGCTGGTTGCCAATCCGATAGCACAAAAGGATGAAATCCCCAGCAACATCATGAAGAAATATATCAACCAGGCCCAGTCCGACATGGAACGGGACGGCATTACCGGAAAAGAAGTGACACCCTATCTGCTAGCACGCATTGTGGAACTCAGTGATGGGAAGAGTCTGGCCAGTAATATTGCATTGGTGAATAACAATGCCCAGTTGGCCAGCAGAATTGCCCACGCGCTCTCAAAATGACCGTCTACATACATCATCGGCGGCATACGACATTGCCGCCCGTACCGCATCTTCAGCAAGGGGTAGAACGATAATCATACCAGGCTTTCTGCACCCCGATTTTCTACGCGCAAAACTTTTTCAGTATTTTTTGAACCTTTTTGTCGGCACAGGACACTCATGGCCATGTTCCCCTGTTTTGAGGTGGGGCAGAAAACTTGAAAACAAAGGAAATGGCTATGAAAAATCTAACTCGTTCACTACTACTCGGCACGGCATTTGCCATGACCGGGCTCTCTTCCTCGTTTGCTGCCGGTTCGGACGTCATGTTCGTTCTGGACGCATCAAATTCCATGTGGGGCCGTGTAGACGGTCGCCCGAAAATCGAAATTGCCAAGGAAGTTCTGCTTCAAACGGCTGTGAACCTGCCCGCAGGCACCCGCACCGGCCTGATCGCTTACGGTCACCGCTTCAATCATGAACTCAAGGAATGCAGCGACATGGAACTGGTCGACGGCTATCACAATCATAACACCGCTCAGTTCAAGGAACTGCTAGACTATGTTACCCCCAAGGGTCAGACGCCTATCGCCGGAACATTGCTGGAAAGCATTCCCTGGGTTTCCGGTCAGGGTGCACAAAACCCGACAGTTGTTCTGATCACGGACGGCGTGGAATCCTGTGATGGCGATGTGTGTGCGGCCGCAACGGCTTTGGCACAATCCGGCATCAATACCAAAATTCATGTGGTTGGATACGACCTTGGATCAGGTCAGCGCGAACAGGTTCAGTGCATCGCGGAAAACGGCAACGGCAAATATTTTGAAGCAAGCAACGCTGTTGGCCTGCAGGACGCTTTGCAGGAGGTTACCGTGGAGGTTGCCCAGGAACCGGTAATTGTCGCCGAAGCTCAGCCCAAGCCGGCTGCTACACCACCATCACGCGAACTCTACTTTGTCGATGAGTTTGACGGCGATGCCCTCAGCGGTTCTTGGGACCTGAAAAATGAAGATCTGGATTCCTATCTTGTAGAAAATAGCGAAATGCTGATGGTGAGCTCAGATGTCCAGGGCTTCAAGGCAGAAAGCACGAAGAACCTGATGAACCTCGTCGAAAAAATGCCGGCAGGTGACTGGGATCTCACGACACATGCCAAGTTTGAAATGCAAACCGGCGTGGATAGCCTTTGGTTCGGTCTTTACAAGGACTCCCAAAACTACATGGCAATCCAGTTGTGGAGCGCGCTGAACAGTTACTGCAAGGAAATCACCCTGCGTCTGCAAAAAGCAGCGTCCGGCAAAATCACGCAGTTCGACCAGCGGGTATCAGGCACCACCCAGTGCGGATACGGAAAAGGCGACATCAATGAGGTACGCGAGACCATCAAGAATGATGGCATCATCCTCACGCTTTCCAAGCGCGGCAGGAACTACACTGCTCATGCAAAACTGCCCGGTATGCGGAGTGAAAGTTCACCTCCGTTGTTCTCAACCAGCAAGCTGACTTAGCTTCGTCTTCTTGGCCAGCCCTCAATCGCCATGGGGCTTTGGGACAAGGCAGACGGCGAAACTCTGGTCACCATCGACCGGGTGGAGATCGTCAGCGTCAACTAATGTATCCGTAGGATATGTGTTACAGGCAGTCGGGTCAGGAAGTGGTACGCCGTTTCCTGGCCCGAAGGCTTTTCAGTCCGGACGCAACGCGGCAACGTTGCTCAACTGCAATGCGGGCTGCGATGCATCCAGCGGCATGGCCATGGCTGCGATTGCGCGGGTCATCTTGATGATTTCCGCATTGATTTCTTCATAGGTGGAATTTTCTGATCTTGTATATTCGAAAAACAACATGTTGGCGTTGTTGAACAACGTGGCACCCAGCGCATTGCAATCCACATCCTGACGAAGTTTGCCCTCGTGCTGCAATCGGTGCGCCAGATCAATTACCTGACGGGTGAGGATGCGGTCGGATGCCCGCAACCGGCGCGCTTCGCGGGATGTGACATCATAAAATGACAGGGCAAATCCCAGGCGCCAGAGGTCGCGCCGCAGGTTCATGTTCTTGGGATCGAAGAAAATGTCGAGCAGGCTGCAAAACGTTTCCGCAGCACTTGCCTCGGGCTTTGGTACGAAAGCCTTGCCGAGATCTTCCAGAGCCTCATTTTCGACCGCAACAAGCATGAGCAGGATTTCATTCTTGCTGCCGAAATAATTGTAGAGTGTCCCTACTGAAACTTCGGCCCTTTCAGCGATGTCCTCTGCTTTGACGTCGTCAAATCCCTCCCATACGAACAGCATGGATGCGGCATCCAATATCCGTTGCATGCGTTTGGTTTTTTTGTCTTCGCGAAGTCCCATACGGCCATAAAGCAAAAAAATGAATTGATTACAAGTTTAAAGTTGACTACAAATTTAGATATGACTTCAAAAACTGCAATCCGACAGACTACGGGTTGTTGTGCAGACGTTTACGGGAAAGGCAAAGACATGACCGGCAATACAGGTGTGATTGACAGAAGTGATCCACATTTCCTCCGTCCCTGGCAGGACGTTACTTCAATTGGTGAAAGCGAATGAACTTTTCTGGAGTCAAGTAACGGAATTTTTGTGGAGGATGCTGACGGCAATCAGCTGATAGATGGCCCAGGCGGCATGTGGTGCGTCAATGCCGGGTATGGTCGCGAGGAAATTATTCAGGCGGTGACAGACCAGATGCGTCAGCTGAGTTACTTTTCCCCGTGGTCGATGTCATCTTCACCCGCGTCCAGGCTTTCCAAAAGGCTGGCGGAACTGGCACCAGGTGACCTCAATAACGTGTTTTTCACTACCGGCGGTTCCACGGCTGTGGATTCTGCTCTGCGGTTCGCTTTTTTCTACAATAACTGTCTTGGCCGCCCCGAGAAGAAACACATAATTTCGCGCGTCAACGCCTATCACGGCAGCACTTATCTCTCCTCCAGCTGTTCGGGAAAAATGCGCGAGAAAGCACGCATGGACATGATCGAGGATACAATCCATCTGATCCCCTGCCCCAAGCCAAAAGACCGCCCCGAAGGCATGTCGCTTGAGGCATTTTGCGAGGAAAAGGTTGCAGATCTCGAGAACAAGATTCTCGAGTTGGGAGCGGACAAGGTGGCGGCTTTTATTGCTGAACCGATCCTTGCTTCCGGCGGTGTCATTGTACCACCTGAGGGATATTTCAAACGCTGCCATGAGGTTTGCAGGAAACACGATGTGCTGTTTATCTCTGATGAAGTCGTAACCGGCTTTGGTCGCCTGGGCTATCATTTCGCCAGCGAGGATGTATTCGGTGTGGTTCCGGACATGATCACCACTGCAAAGGGTCTCACCTCGGGATACGTGCCCATGGGTGCCCTGATGATTTCAGACCGGTTGATCAATGACATCAAGGCAGCCAGCAACGAATCCCGTGGCTTCATCAGCGGTTTCACCTATTCCGGCCATCCGGTTGCCGCCGCTGCTGCACTTGCCAATCTCGACATTTTCGAGCGTGACGGGCTATTGGAGCATGTTCGCGAAATTGCACCCCACTTCGAAGCAGGTATCCGCTCCTTGAGCGACCTTCCTGCTGTATCGGATATCCGGGTAAAGGGTCTGATGGCCGGCGTGGAATGTGAGCTCGATCCGGATAATCCGGACGAAATGCGCGACGTTGAGTTCGCCTATAAAATTGACGCAATCTGTCAGGAGGAAGGACTTCTGGTGCGTCCTGTTTACAATTACTGCGTCATGTCTCCACCGCTTACCATCACCAGGGAGCAAATTGATCTGCTGGTCGAAAAACTTCGTGAAGGCATCGATCGCGCCTATCGGCAACTGTAAACACGGTGATCACCGCAAGACGGAAAGTTCCAACTCCTTCACATCGCCCATCCATATGGCGTGGTCGGTGTGATCCTTGATCACATCGCCGGTTTCGGGATGCAGAAAGACGATCAATCCGTTTCTGTTAAGCGCCAGCCACGGCACCACCTGATCAAAGGTTAACGGTTCGAAGGCCAATTGACAACTCCACATCGGATGGGGGCCTACCGGTTTGCGATGCACCCGCCCCATTTCAACCCCAAAGCGTTTCTTTGCCTCGGTACAAATGTCTGTGGCCAACTCCACCGTGTTCTCATCAAAGTAGACATGGGCGTGATAACCGGAAATTTCCGAAGTCATGATTCCTCCTGCACATACGGCTTTTGTCAAATTTTCAGCCAGTCGAGAGTTCACCTCTCATTTCTTCGAGCTCCTCAAGCGCGACCACCAGGATAGTGCAGAGCTTCGATACCTCTTCACTCGTATAACCTTTTCGAAAAAGGCGGTGATTGACGCGTTGTGACAACTCTTCTGCCTTGGTGTTTGACGTAATACGGGGCACTTTCAATGTTTTCATAATACGCTCCCAGTTATTGTTAAAGGGTGAAACTCCCAACAGATAATGCGTCCTATCATATCACAAGCGAGACAGGTGTTACAAATGGAAACGGTTTTGAAGGTCCGTTGCTGGATATTGCGCGGTGAAAAGAGCATTCGACAGGTAAGTCGTGAGACGGGAGTTTCGCGCAATACGATCAGGAAGTATTTGAAGGATGATGGGGAGCCTCGTTATCAGCGCCACACTCCTGCACCCTTGCATAAATTGCTTGGGAAGCATGCAGACAAGCTTCGGTCACGCTGGGAGCATGATCTGAAGCTGCCGCGCCGGGAGCGTCGCACAGGCAAGAAGCTTTACGAGGAACTGGTTGGGGAAGGCTATAAAGGGTCTTATTCAACGACCCAGCGACTTATCCGCGAGTTGAAGCATTCGAGTTCGGGGTCCAGAGGAGCATTTGTTCCCCTGCAGTTTGCGGCAGGTGATGCGGTTCAGTTTGACTGGAGTGAGGAACACGTTGTTCTGGGCGGAGTACCCCAGAAAGTGAAGATTGCCCACTTCCGGCTTTGCCACAGCCGCAAGCCGTTTGTATACGCCTATCCCAGCGAAGTGCAGGAGATGGTACTTGATGCTTTTGTGCGTGCGTTGGCCTTTTACGGGGGAGTTCCCCGCCGTGTCATCATCGACAATCCCAAGACTATGGTCACCTATGTATCGCGTTCGAAGGAACGAATGTTCCATGCACGTTTCCTTGCCTGTATGAACCATTACGTTATGGAGCCGGTCGCCTGTACGCCGGCATCTGGCTGGGAGAAGGGCCAGGTTGAGAACCAGGTCGGGTTCATACGAGCAGAGGTGTTTACGCCCAAGCTTTCCTTTGATGACCTTGATAGCTTGAATGAACATCTGGAGCGGCGTTGTCAAGAACTTGGCGAACGTGCGCATCCCGGGATGCAGGATCGCACAATTGATGCGGTTTTTGCAGAAGAGGTTGCCGCGCTTCGCCCTCTCGGCCAACCCTTTGACGGGTACATCGAAAAGAGTGTGCGGGTGCGTTCCACCTGTCTGGTTCAGTATGATAACAATCGTTACAGCGTGCCTTGTCAGTTTGCCGGGCAACAAGTCTCGCTGCGAGCCTATGCCGGGCGAATAGTTCTTGTTGCGGATCATGAAGTAATTGCCGGGCACAAACGTCGTTTTACCCGCAATATCAGTTACTTTGAGCCCTGGCACTATGTGCCATTGCTGGATCGCAAACCCGGTGCCTTAAGAAATGGCGCCCCTTTCGTGGATTGGCAATTGCCAAATGTTATGATGACGATCCGGGATCACTACATGCAGGACAAGGGAGGGGACCGGGATTTTGTCGATCTTCTGCTGCTGGCACACAAGCATGGAACAGAGGTGATCGAGCAGGCCTGTAAGCTGGCTGTAAAGCAAAATACCTTGCGTCTTCCTGCCATCATCAATCTGATTAATCAATTGCAAGAACCGGAAATTACGCCATTGAGCGAAACCGGCAATTATCCTCTGATCTCAACTGTCCCGCAAGCCGACTGCAAGCGTTATGAAGCTCTGTATGAGGTGACGGCATGAACGGCCTCATTGAACAGCTGGCGGGGTTGAGATTGCATGGAATGGCCTCTTGCGCACAGGACTTGCTAAGTGCACGTCAGCCGCCAAACCTGGCCACGGCGATAAAGCAGTTGATAGAGGCAGAGACCGTGGAACGAAGGGTGCGTTCGGTCCGGTATCAAATGCGCAGTGCAAACTTCCCTCATCACAAGGACTTTGCCACCTTCGATTATGATGCGGCGGCTGTAACCCGAACACAGATTGAACCCTTGTGTTCCGGACAGTTTATTGCCGATGCACATAATCTGATTCTGGTTGGTGGAACGGGAACTGGAAAATCCCACATTGCCATTGCTCTTGGAACAACGCTTGTTAATCACGGCAAGAGAATTCGGTTCTTCAATGCTGTCGACCTGATCAATGCGCTGATCAGTGAACAGGCAGAGGGAAATACCGCAAGGATCGTACGGCAATTATGCGCACTGGATTGCGTCATTATTGATGAACTCGGCTATATTCCGTTCCCAAAGTCCGGCGGAGCGCTACTGTTCCATCTGATCAGCAAACTGTACGAGAAGACAAGCGTCATCATTACAACCAACCTGGAGTTCGGGGAATGGACGCAGGTCTTCGCAGATGCAAAGATGACAACCGCACTGCTGGACCGAATTACCCATCATTGCACCATTATAGAAACCGGGAATGCATCATACCGGTTTGCTCAAAGCAAAAAACAAAAAACTCAATCCTGATCAGAAAAAGCCCCCGGACGATCTTGCAATTGGAGAGCTGATCGTCCGGGGGCTTGCGTGCAAAAACGGTGGGTCAGTTTTAAATGGAAATACAGGGTCAGTTTTAATTGAACATTGACAGTTCTGACCCCTGCGACCGCAATTCATCCGGCTTTGTGCTTTCTCCATTTCCTTTCGCGTCGGCTGAACGTTTCGTTTGCAGACGAAGCCAATAGGCGTGTGCTGCGGGGAAACCTTGCGGACGGGTGCGGTACAGCCCGTCCGCATCCCTTCCCCCGCCTGTTACAAATGTTATCCACAAATCTGTCCACATGGTTTTCTTCCGGTGTTCCGGTTTTCCTCCCCGCCGGAAGTCACGCCGGCAGCTTCCGGTCAGGCCGGGGCTGTCGGCGGGGATTGTTCCGCCGGTCATATGCTTGCGACCGCTGCGGCTGTTCACCGTGTCACTGTATTGACAATCCGTCTGTTTCCGTCCGGGCGACTTCCTCCGCCAGGCCCGTTGACGGAAGCGTGGATGCAGGGCCTGCCTCAGCACCACGGGCCCTGCATCGTTTGTTCGCGGTATTGCCTGTAACCGGCAGTTCCGGCCCTTGCGAGGATTTGTGCCATGCGGGAATTTGAGGTCAGGACCGCGCTGTCGGAGGCCCATTACAAGGCGATGCTTGAAGTGCTTGAGGCCAATGGCATGACCCAGGCGGGATATGTCCGTCATCTCATCCTCCGCGATATCTATCAGTCACAGCATCTAGTTGAGCAGATGAACGCGATTTCCGAAAGGGCGGGAACCGGGAGGAAAAAGCCATGAAACAGTCTGTTTTACGGGTGGTTTCCGGATATGGCGGTCAAGACGTGTCGCTTTCGGGGCTTGCATGAGCGCACAAAACAGGTCAAAAGGGCAGGGTCCGGTGACATACCACATAAAATCCTCGGTGCAATGTGGTTTCAACCCCTGAACATGACGTTACCGGACAGGCTTCGCTCCGGCCCAAAGCGGAGTTGCGGTCCGCACTGGAGCGAAGCCACTCCCAACGTAAGTTCGGTCATCGCCAGACTTTTGATTTTGACGACTCAAGACTGCTGGCGATACCGGATCGGTTCCGGCGGTTCCACTCGTATGCCGTCGGAACCGTTGCCCGGCAGCTGCGACCCCCGCCCAGTCCGGGCAGGGGAGGGTAGCCACCTGCTTTTGCTGTCCTCCCCGTTTTTTTCGCCCGGAATTCATGATCTCCGCGAACACATGCTGATCGCGTTCGTTACACTTGTCGCCATTGCCGCGATTGCCGGTACCGTGGCTCCCCTGCTCATGGAGGTGCTGTCATGAAACAGGCCGCCCCGCGCCGGGACCCCCGCCTTCTCAACTGCTCCCCGAACATTGTCGCGGCTCCGCATGTCCAGACACGGCTTGCCGATGAATGGGCGCAGTCGGAAATCGAGGGTCATGTTTCGACGCTTGAACGCATGTCAGCGTTCAGTGCCGCATGCACACAGGATGACTGGCTGCATCTCCATACCCCGCCCCGGCGCCGTTTCTCCTGTCTGCCGGCGGCGACGGGAGTGGCGTGATCAAACCCATGAACGAAAGGAATATGTGATGGCCCCCGTGCCATTCCGAAGTGCACCAGTGAAAACGGCAGCGTGATGAGCATTCTTCCTTGCGGGCGGGCCAGGCGATGGCGAGAATCTTGTAGAAGGAGATTCGCCTATGCCTCGCGGCTACCACCACCTGACCCAAGATGAACGTTGCCAGATTTGGGGGTTGAAGAAAAGCGGCCTCTCGCAGAGAGACATTGGGCGTGAGCTCGGACGCCATCACACGACAATCCGTCGAGAGATGCAGCGCAACAGCGGCGGCCGGGGCTACCGGTACAAACAGGCCCATAACAAGGCGACAGAGCGCCGCCACAGGGCGTCATCGGTGCCAAGGAAGATGACACCCGCCCTGTGGCAATTGGTCGAGGAGAAGTTGGCGGCTGGCTGGAGCCCAGAGCAAATTTAGGGTCGGTTTCGTCGGGAAGGCCAAGCCATGGTGGGGCGGATGCGGATCTACGAATACGTCCGCGCGGACCGCAGGGCCGGTGGCAGCCTTTACAAACGTCTGCGGCGGCGTGGGAAGAAACCGAATTGGCGCGGCGGCCGGCACGCCGGGCGAGGACGCATTCCCGGTCGTGTCGATATCAGTGAGCGGCCCGCGATCGTCGAACAGAAGTTGCGGATCGGTGACTGGGAGGTGGACACGATCGTTGGAGCGGGTCAAAGCGGCGCAGTGGTTTCGGCGGTGGACCGCGCCTCGAAGATGACCCGACTGGTACGGCTCGACAGGAAAACGGCCGAAGATGTCGGAGCTGCGCTCAGACGCCGGCTGGAGGCAGATCGGCACCTGGTTCACACGATCACTGCGGACAACGGTAAGGAATTCGCTGGCCACAGCAGCCTGTCCAAGGCGCTTGATGCCAAGTTCTATTTTGCCCGGCCCTACCACTCATGGGAGCGCGGGCTGAATGAACACACCAATGGACTGGTCCGCCAGTATTTGCCGAAAGGCACGGATTTCCGGTCTGTGACCGATGCCGAGGTCCAGGCGGTGGAGGATCTGCTCAACGCACGGCCGCGCAAGGCACTCGGCTTCCGGACGCCGGAGGAGGTGTTCAGAGATGCGCAGGCACCGCCATGACCGCTCTCAAACCTCTGGGAAGCGCACAGCGTGAAATCTCTCTTCGGCACAGTCTGTTCGAAGAGGCGATTGCGCTTGTGCGCAATTCTGCGGTAGGGGTATTGGTAACGGCAATTCAAGTCATCGCAGGCTCCGCCTGTCGAAATTTTTCACCGCCAGGCCCTTTTTTGCATTCGGGCTTGCGCCCTCATTTCAAAAAGGGCCTGGCGGTGGTGCACCTCGGAGCGGAAACGGCGCGACAAATCGAACCCCAAATTCGGTATTTTTAATGCTGGATTGCAGAAACAAACCAAAAAAAAGCAGTCACAAGTCTGGTCTCTTAGAGAATTTCAGAATAGAACCAAAAACAGGGTAACATGGTGCCAGAAACAAATGAAAGAAATTCTGTTCGAACTTGATGCGAGTCTTCCTGCGAGTTTGCAGGCCCAATTGCGCGAGAAAGTCGTCAATGCAATCATGAGCCGCGCCCTGCAGCCGGGCGAACGGTTGCCATCGAGCCGCAGTCTGTCCAAACATCTGAAAATCGCACGAAATACTGTCACATTGGCTTATCAGGCCCTGGCTGATGATGGATATCTGACACCCAAAGCCCGATCCGGATATGTTGTAAATGAGGATGCACCAGTCAATCCGCTTGGATTTCTGGAATCCTCCAAACCAGCAACGCAAAAGATCAATTGGGATCACCGCATCCATCAATGCAGCGATGACCTGCGGGTTGTGAACAAACCACTAAACTGGCGCGAATACGAATTTCCATTTGTTTATGGCCAAGCCGATTTCAAGCTGTTCAGCCACTCCGAATGGCGAGACTGCGCAAGGCAGGCCCTTGGCGCACGGGACTTCGGTGCGCTCGCCGGAGATTTCGGGTTCAATGATGATCCCATGTTGGTAAATTACATTACCAGTCACAGCATGCCGCAACGTGGTATTTACAAGGTGCCCGAGCATGTTTTGGTAACACTCGGCGCTCAAAATGCCCTGTTTCTGGTTGTTGAGCTTCTGGTTCGGTCCAATACGGTCGTGGGTTTGGAAAACCCCTGTTATCCGGATGCCCGGAACATCGTGTCCACCAAAACCAAGAACATCGAATATTTCGACGTGGACGAAGGCGGGCTGGTTCTGGACGAAGAAAAACTGGCCCGGTGCAATGTAGTCTTTGTAACCCCCAGCCACCAGTCACCCACCACAGCTACCATGACGATTGAACGCCGCAAGGAATTGCTTCGTCTTGCAGAAAAACATGATTTTGTCATCATCGAGGATGACTATGAATTTGAAATGAATTTTCTGGCACCACCCTCACCGGCCCTGAAATCCATGGATGAAAAAGCCCGGGTTGTTTACATCGGCAGCTTCTCCAAGTCTCTGTTCCCCGGATTGCGACTGGGATATCTCGCAGGTCCGGATTCGCTGATCAATGAGGCGCGAAAACTTCGTCACCTGATGTTCCGTCATCCACCGGGTCACAGCCAGCGCACGGCTGCATATTTCATGGCACTTGGCCATTACGGTTCGCAGATGCGAAAACTCAAACGCAAGTTTGCCGAGCGCCGAACTACAATGGCAGAGGCGCTGTCTGAACATGGCCTTGTGGATTCCAATGCAGCCAAATTCGGCGGTACCAGCTTCTGGATTAAGGGGCCGGCTAACCTCGACAGTGAAGAACTCACTCAAATTTTGATGAATCGCGGTGTTCTGATCGACGCCGGTTCCCCATTCTTCGGGGTGGAAAATGCGCCAAGAAACTATTTCCGCATCTCTTATTCGTCCATCCCAAAGGCAAAAATTCCTGAAGGAATTGCCCGCATTGCCACAGCCATTAAGGAACTGTGCTAAACTACGTTCGTGCAGTGTTAAAAATGAGCATTTTGGAACCAAGCAACCTCGTATCTGGACCTAGTGTAAAGCGCCGCTGCCCAGTCAAATAGAGCCACTTGCGGGACAATTATTCCCATATTTGATGTTTTTGCACAAAAAGGACGCAACCCAATGAAAATGACAACCGAAGAGGCATTTGTAAAAGTTCTTCAAATGCATGGTATCGAGCATGCTTTTGGCATTATTGGCTCTGCCATGATGCCAATTTCTGATCTGTTTCCCAAAGCCGGTATCAAGTTCTGGGACTGCGCACATGAATGTAACGCGGGCATGATGGCAGACGGTTTCACCCGCGCATCCGGCAAGATGAGCATGATGGTGGCACAGAACGGTCCGGGCATAACCAACTTCGTAACCCCTGTGAAAACCGCTTACTGGAACCATACCCCGCTCCTGTTGGTAACCCCGCAGGCAGCCAACAAGACCATCGGTCAGGGCGGATTTCAGGAAATCGAACAAATGAAACTGTTCGAAGACATGGTGTGCTATCAGGAAGAAGTTCGCGATCCGACACGCATGGCCGAAGTCCTCAACCGCGTGATTGAGAAAGCCTGGCGCGGTTGCGCTCCAGCCCAGATCAACATTCCTCGCGACTACTGGACACAGGTAATTGCCGTCGATCTGCCGCAAATTGTTCGCCTTGAACTTCCACGCGGTGGCGAAACAGCAATCGATGAGGCGGCAAAACTTCTCTCTGAGGCAAAATTTCCGGTAATCCTGAATGGCGCCGGAGTCGTTATCGGCGGAGCTATTCCCGCCTCGCAAGCGCTGGCTGAAAAACTTTCTGCACCGGTTTGCTCCGGTTATCAGCACAACGATGCGTTCCCCGGTTCACATCCGCTTGGTGTAGGTCCCCTCGGTTACAATGGCTCGAAAGCGGCAATGGAACTGATTGCAAAAGCCGATGTGGTACTTGCACTCGGAACTCGCCTTAATCCGTTCTCCACTTTGCCTGGTTACGGCATCGACTATTGGCCAAAAGATGCAAAAATCATTCAGGTGGATATAAACTCCGACCGCATCGGTCTCACCAAAAAAGTAACGGTTGGCATTCAGGGTGACGCGAAAGCAGTGGCTGAGCAATTGCTTGCCAAATTGTCGCCTTCCGCCGGCGATAACGACAGATCAGAGCGCGAGGCGCAGATCCATCAGACCAAATCGTCATGGTTGCAGACCTTGTCATCCATGGATCATGAAGATGATGATCCAGGCACCACCTGGAACGAACGTGCGCGAAATCGGGAACCGGAGCGCATGTCCCCACGCATGGCATGGCGTGCAATCCAGGCCGGTTTGCCAAAAGAAGCCATCATTTCCTCTGATATCGGCAATAATTGTGCCATTGGAAATGCCTACCCAACCTTTGAAGAAGGCCGTAAATACCTGGCACCTGGACTGTTCGGACCCTGTGGTTACGGGCTTCCTGCAATTGCCGGCGCTAAAATCGGCAAGCCGGATGTTCCTGTTGTCGGTTTCGCAGGAGATGGCGCCTTCGGCATCTCAATGAACGAAATGACAGCGATCGGCCGCAACGACTGGCCGCCAATCACCATGATCATTTTCCGCAATTACCAATGGGGAGCTGAAAAACGCAATACCACGCTGTGGTTCGACGACAACTTCGTCGGCACCGAACTCAATCTTGGGGTTGAATACGCCAAGATTGCGGAAGGTTGTGCTCTGAAGGGCGTTCAGGTTCGTACAATGGAAGATTTGACCCAGGCATTGACTGATGCCGTTGAAGGGCAGATGAAACGCAACGAAACCACATTCATCGAAGTTGTACTCAATCAGGAACTGGGTGAACCGTTCCGTCGTGATGCGATGAAAAAACCGGTAGAAGTTGCTGGTATTGATCCCGCGGATATGCAACCACAGGCAGGTGCATAAACCAGGGAAAACAGATGTCAGCAAACCCATTTCTGAGCGACAAGGAACCAGTCTGTCCGGAACACTTGCTGACACTGGCCAAAAACAACCCTCCTGCGCGCACCGCAATCGTGCGTGCAGGCAGTTCCCTGCCCATGCAGGCGGCCAAGGCTGCCGTGGATGAAGGCATTATGGAACCGGTCTTCATTGGTGAAGAAAACGATATCCGCACTGAAGCTGACAAGATGGCGTGGGACATTTCCCAGTTCAGGCTTGTCGATACTGCTGGTGAGCAGGAAGCGGCATATGAGGGCGCAATTCTGGGCAACCGAGGTGACGTTGATGTAGTGATGAAGGGCAATCTTCACACCGATGCTTTCATGGGTGCCCTGATCAAAAAAGACACCGGGATCAGAACCTCAAACCGGCTGGTCCATATTTTCTACATTACCGATCCGGTTGAACAACGCCCTTTGTTAATCAGCGATGCAGCGGTTAACGTCACCCCGGACCTGAAAACCCGCCAAGCCGCGCTGGAAATGGTTGACGAAATGGCACGCGCCACCGGCATTTCTCGCCCGAAGATCGCGATCCTTTCGGCAACAGAATCTGCCATTCCGTCGGTCCCGTCTTCTATGGAGGCTGAGGAACTCGCAAAATGGGCATCTGAAAACATCCCAACCAGCGACGTGCGCGGACCGCTGGCATTGGACCTCGTTCTTTCACAGACGTCGGCTGCAACCAAAGGTTTGGGTGATGATCCTGTGGCTGGCAATGCCGATGCGGTAATCGTACCCGACATTGTGTCGGGGAATGCGGTGTTCAAATCCCTGGTCTATCTCAGTGGCGGATGTGCTGCGGGAATTGTCATGGGTGGAAAAATTCCGGTACTACTGACCAGCCGTGCAGATCCACCCGCAGCCAGACTGGCCAGTGCGGCACTCGCATCAATCATGCGCTGATGGAGCGCTTCTGGATATTTTCCGATCCCTCATTGTCCAGACGGCCAAACCAGTCATGATCAACCATATAAAACAGTGCATATGCCAACGTGGCAACCATCACCATGAGTGGCACTGCCATCATAGTATCAGATAAAAAATGCGCCCCTGTGGCTATTCTCAACCATACGGAAAACATCGTAACAACCAGTCCTGAAACAATCAGGAACCAGCGCTTTGAGTTCGATAAAATGAATGCGAAAGAAATGAATATCATGGCTATGCCGGAAACTTCGCCACTGGCAAAAGAACAGTTTTGTTCGCACTGCAGACCTAACTCCCAAAATTGTGTGAAATTCCACTCGCCACCGAATTCCGCAACGTCACTGGGACGCGCCCTGTCCCAGTGCGACTTGAGTAAACCGTTGACCAGAAACACTGGCCCAAGCAAACCACCGGCACCAACAAATGCCCAATTGTGCCAGACAAAACCCATGACGTTGCGCTGTCTTTTGAACGCTAGCATGCCACAGATGAGGACAACGCCATAAAAAACAACCAGCAGCCAAAGAATGAGGTTTCTTGCAAAAACAATGAGGCCATCACTTTGCAGCAGAAATTTTCCTTCAACATAGAAATAGTCGGTGAAGAACAAATCCAAATCCGGAATAGCAGCAAATATTGCATAGCAAATCAGCATCGCAATAAGCGAGAAACACACCAAGATGATGCATTCTTGCCTTCCTGGCATATGATCATCTGCATACCGGTTTTTCTCCCGCACAACAAAGGCATTCCACTTACCGGTCATTGGAAACTTTCGTGTCCTTCCAGCCTGAAAAAGTATACACGCTCAATTTCTCCGGCAGCTATATCGACCGCACCAAGCGGTACAACCGTTTCAAACCCGGCGTTGTAAGCCTCTATATTGTCCCATCGCGACAATACCAGTACGGGATCACGCAGCGATTCCTGAAAAGGAATTGCAAGTTGAAAATGATCCTTCGGAACATCGCCTGTGCGCCAGGCATGAATGGACACATCCCGATTACGCAAATTGTACACCATAAGAGCCGACAGTTTTCTGTCGGTGGTTATGATCCCGTTATAATCATATGCATCCAGTTGTGTTTCCACCGCCGAGGCGATCAGGGTAGCGCCCTGAGTTCTTTCAAACGGTTGCCTTCCGTCGGGGAGGACAATTTGCCCCGGACCTGCAAAGCAAACGGCTAACGCCAATGCAACAAACACAAACCCATGTAGTCCCAGAGTTACCCGCATCCAGTTCCATGAAATTCGATTGACCATAATTTCGGCAGTCAAAATGCTTGCGGCAATGAATGTTGCCGCTGCCCAGTTTGCATAGGCTTTGCTCAGCACTGCCTGAAACAATATCAGCGCGAAAACAGGCACACTGAAGGCAGCGAGAAGTCTGTGCTCTCGCGACAGGGAGTTTGCCAGCATGCGAACGGCCGTTATCAGAAATATGGTAAGGGTAATCGGACCAAACACACCAAACTGGGAGCCTAAGAATTCTCCCAAACCTTTCCAGTTCAGATTAACAGCGGACCAGCCAATATTGTCACTCGTGTGTGCAAAAGTCACAAACCCGTTTGCGGCATTCCACAAAACATTGGGTACCAGCATCGCGATCGCAACCAAACATGCAAGCCAGAAACCGAGCTTGCGCGGTGGCGTATAGTTTTGTTGTTCAACAAGCGCGTGAACCAGGGCGCATCCTACAAAATACGACATCGCGTATTTGGCATTTACACCAAGACCAATTGCCACTCCAAGAAACAGTGCCCATTCGACAGCAAAGTCTTCTTGCAAACGGATGTAGCAGTAAAGAGCCAGACTCCAAAAAAACAACATGGGTACATCGGTCGACATGATGGTTGACGAAAGGCTCACCGCAGGCATCAGCGCGTAAAGCAACGCTGCCCAAAAACCAACCCGGGCATCAAACAGTCGGCGGGCTGAGAGGAAGATCATAATTGCGGTAACGATGTGCAGCAATGGTGCTGAAAGTCGGACACAGAATGAACTGTTGTCCCCACATAATTCTGTCGTTGCAGCGATGAGCCAGGCTATCAACGGCGGCTTGGAGAAGTATCCAAAATCAAGTTCACGGGACCAAAACCAGTATTGTGCTTCGTCAAAAAACAGTTCGGAATTATTAAACCACAGGGACACCAACCGGACGGCTAACACCACACCTAGCACAAGACCAAGACGTAAAACTAAATCTCTGTCCCCGAGTTGTATCATGGTACGGCTACAAACCTTGTCTATTTTGCTTTTGTATGGGAACAACGCATACAACAAGTCAAGCATTACGCCGAACTAGACATGAAATTTTCTCTGATTATTCCAGTCCACAATGAAGAGGGTAATCTTGTGCCTTTGATAACAGAGTGTTTTGAATCGATACCCGCCAGGCAACTGGGGGAAGTGATCGTTGTTGATGACTGTTCCACCGATGCATCCTTGGGTGAGGTTATAAATCTAAGAGACAACTTCAAAAAATTGCGCATTATACGGCACAAAAAAACCGCAGGCCAAAGTGCAGCTCTGCGTACCGGAATAATTGCCGCAAGGTACCCCATTGTTGCGCAACTGGACGGAGACGGTCAAAATGACCCCGCAGACCTGCCCCATATGGTCGATAAACTTGGCAGGCCAGGTGAGGATGGCCCTGCCCTTATAGGTGGAATTCGCATAAACAGAATGGACACTGGCTCCAAACGTTGGGCATCGAAAGCCGCAAACTGGATCAGAAACTTGCTCCTTCAGGATAATTGCCCTGATACGGGATGTGGAACCAAGGTTTACTGGCGTGAGGCATTTCTCAGGTTGCCCTTTTTCTCGGGTATTCACAGATATCTGCCGGCTCTGTTTCAATCCCTGGGCTACCAATGCGAATACGTTCCGGTAAACGATCGCCCGCGAGAAAGTGGGGTATCCAAATACAATAACTTCAGCCGCGCGCTGACTGGATTGTACGATCTTTTTGGTGTGCTTTGGTTGCGAAAACGAACAACACTTACTGATTATGAAGAGTTATGAGTTCGCAGTCAGATTCTCGCGAAACTTCAGGTAGAGCCGCAAACCCAGAGCAGTTGAAATGACAAATAAACACAAAGACATGGTAATCTGGGCTGTTGACTCAATGCGAGTACCAGACCCAACCATGGCAAAGATTATCGTCTGCGGCAGATAACCCACTGCGGAACCGGCAACAAATCTCAGGACCGGAATTCCAAGGGCTCCGGCTGTAAGGTTTGTCAGCCAGTTGGAACCTGCAGGCAGAAACCGCAACAGCACTGTCACCATAAACGTATTTTCCTCCCAGAAATGCACTGCAATCGCGATTTTTCCTGTGATCCAATCAGCAATTTGTCTTTTAAATACCCTTGCCATCAAAACTGTCGCTAAACAGGCCAGCACGACTGCTAGCCAGGAAAACAAAACTCCGTACACAAAGCCGAAAAAATACGCGGCGAAAAAGCTCACAATCTGCCTTGGGCAGCTGATGCACATCAGAAACGCGCCAAGCAAGACAAATCCCGTTGGCCCGAAATACCAATTGCTGGCCGCACCATTTGTGAACGCAAGCCGTTTGAATATGTCTTCGAAATTGACGGAATTTATGTAAAAGCCGATCATGACCAGTATGGAAAATATCAGTCCGCCCTTCAGTATTACAAGGACATCGGACTGCCGTGGACCTGAAAGAAAACGGTTAGCCATCGAATTTTGGGTTGCCTTGTTTGCTTCATCGCCTAACAATTCCAACCATAACCCATAAATCAATTGAAGTGACCGTTTTATGAATGATCAATCCCAACTGGTGTCCGTTGAAGCCTTAAAGTCCTATCTGGCCGACGAAATTGAAGGTTTTGGCGTTCTGTCCGCAATTGAAAAGTTTTCAGGTGGCCAATCCAACCCCACTTACAAACTGAAAAGTAGTTCGGGCACGTATGTTTTGCGGGCAAAACCGCCGGGAGAACTATTGAAATCAGCACATCAGGTGGATCGCGAATACCGGGCTATGAAAGCACTTCAGACGACGGAAGTTCCGGTTCCAAAAATGCTGCATCTGGCAGAAGACGATAACCCGTTGGGCAGAACGTTCTTTGTAATGGAGTACCTGGACGGTAGAATTTTGTGGGACCCGGCGCTCAGTGAACTGCCCGAGGGTTCAAACTCCGAGCGCGCCGCCATCTACGACGCAATGAATTCAGCACTGGCGGCGCTACATTCTGTTGAACCGGCAGCAGTCGGTCTGGAGGATTTCGGTGTAACGGGAAACTACTTTGCACGGCAGCTGTCCCGCTGGACCAAACAATATATAGCGAGCGAAGTCGACAGAATTGAAGAAATGCATGCCCTGATCGGCTGGTTGGAGGAGAACATCCCTGAAGATGATGGTGTTGTGGCGTTGGTTCACGGCGATTACCGCCTCGATAACATGGTTTTTGGTGCCAACAGCAACAAAATTCTGGGTATTCTTGACTGGGAGCTTTCCACGCTGGGGCATCCCCTGGCCGACCTTGCTTATCAATGCATGCAGTGGCACTTACCCAATGCTGGCAGTTTTCGCGGCCTTTCGGGTGTGGATCGCAGTAGCCTGGGAATTCCAACGGAAAAAGATTATGTCGCAGCCTATTGTATGCGACGCGGTATCGCAGAAATTGAGAATTGGTTTTTCTACGTGGCGTTTTCATTTTTCCGCCTGGGGGCAATACTGCAAGGGGTATATAAACGCTCACTTGATGGGAATGCATCCAATCCTGAACGCGCCAAACTATATGGTACAGCGGTTCCGGTTCTCAGTCAGATGGCCATGACGATGATCCGTAAAGAAGGGGAAACTTGACGGCGGTTGTCACTGCCCTAGGTAAATTGAAACCGACGGATTGGGGGACAAAAATGTTGAAGAGATTGATCATCTGGACAGTAGCGGGCCTGATGTTAGTGAGTGCAAGCACCGGATCGGCTTTCTCGCAGGAGGTTTCGAGTGAAATCCGGTCAGCAACCCAACACGTGATTCGAGATCAGATCTCCGCGTTTCAGTCTCAGGATCATGAACGCGCATTTTCCCACGCTGCTCCCACCATCAGGAATATTTTCAAAACCACCGAGCGCTTCATAGGCATGGTAAAAGGCGGTTACCTGCCCCTTTATGATCCAGACAACTTCATATTTGGCCGGAACATAGATATTTCAGGGACGATACATCAGGAAGTGATTGCAACCGATCGCAATGGTAAGCAATGGCATGCGGTTTATACCCTCGAAAAACAGATCGATGGAAGCTGGAAAATCACTGGTGTCAAGATGGAGCCTTACGAGGGCGCAACAACCTGATTCTGGGCCAAATCTCGCAAATGTTCACCCAGCACGAAATTGCTGGAAAGCACCGGCATACCCAACTCCATTTCCAGCTCTTCCAGCAGGCCGAAGGTTTTGAGGCTGGTGCAGGACATGAACACACCATCCACACCACCTTTTGCCGCAAGTGTTGATACGGCAGACCGCAATGATGCGTGATCTATCCACGCTACCCGGTGATCTTCGGCTTCATTGAACGAGCCGAAGACAGGTGTCTCCACACCGCCTTCCGCAATAACTTCGCGCAGGCGTTCATTCACACTCGCAATATATGGAGACAGAAAGGCCAATCGCTTGAGACCGCGTTTTTCGCATGCCGCAATCAGAGCGCTCACCGGATTGGTGACAGTCTTTGTTTGACAACCTGCCTTTACGAGCTCAGCAACCTTAGGCGCGCCTATCACGGAGGTGGCAGAAGTACAGCAGTATGCAACCGCATCAAACCGCGCCGGTCGGGGAAACAGGCTGGCAGAACCGGTGATATGTTCGGCCATAGCGGCCAAAGTATCTTTTGTGACTTCTTCAGAGTTTTGCACCCGACTGACGAATATCGAATAATCCTGCGGCGGCAACCAACGTCCGATTTCAGTTTCCACAGTTTCATCAGACTGCAGGACAACCAACCCCAGGGTTGGTTTTCGATCCTCCTGTGGTACAAGGGAATATGTAAAATCTGTCATTGTCACAAGATCCTGATGTCCGGTTCCGCCAGCTTTGAAAGATAGCGTGCCCCATCCTTGGATACCACTATGTTTTCTTCATGCACCAGCATGTTGCCATGTTCTGTCTCTATGCCGGGTTCCAGGGTGAGAACCATCCCGGCCTCAAGAACCGTTTCGTCAGCGGGGATGAAGGAGGGCCATTCGGTCAATTGAGTTCCCAGTCCGTGACCCAGTCGGCCATTGTCATTTCGCGCTTCTCCACCCGTCAGTATTCTGTCCATCGCGTGAAACAGATCGCAGGCGTGGTTTCCCGGTTTCACCGCTTCGAAACCGGCATTGGTTGCTTCGATTAGTTTGCTGTGAGCGTCCTTGATCCTTTGACTGGCACTTCCGATTGCAAAATTACGATCGTAATCACAAAAATATCCGTCGTGAATGAGACCCGTGTCGAGCATCAATATATCGCCTTGAACAAGCGGTGAATTGGATGCCGGCGAAATGACGTCTCCATAACCGTTTTGCCCCTTGCCGCCTGCCAGATATGGAACCCAGTCGGCGCCCTCTTCCAGACAGGTCATCTGGAACCGCCGAAAAACGACATCAAGCGGGGTGTCAGGCAATGCATACTCATGCACCCGATCAAAGGCGCGTCCGGCTATTGCACAGGCAGTCTCTATTTTGGCGATTTCGGCATCTGACTTTATGATACGCAGTTTGCGGACAATCTCACAATCACCGACTATCTGGGGGGTGTCGCCAAGTGCCTTCAATCGCTCAAAATCGGCTATCGGCATGCGCAGATGGGACTCATGACCATCCGGTATGCCCACTTTTCCGGAAATACCCGCGACTTCACGAAGTGTTTCGCCAAGCAGACCAACACCATCATCAACAAGATCGGGTGCACACCAGGTCCGGATATCTTCAAGCCAAGTGGACCGCATCAGTGCTTCACCAATGACCGGGATAACGGCAACTGGCTTTCCAGACGCCGGAATTATCACAAACCATGGCCTGCAAGGGCTTTCCCAGAAACGGGTCAAAAATCCGGTGAAGTAGAACACGTCCGCCGGTGTTGTTACGAGTAACCCATCAAGCCCGTGACTATTCATGAGTTTTTGCGCTTTGGACAGACGCGCTTCAAATTCGGCTACTGGAAACCCTTTTGCAGACAAATTCATCACTCCACTCCAATTGCCCTGCGACTCACCGGTTGCATGCGGTTGGTCAATAGTTCAAGGTGTGCCTGGATCAAGTCAGGTGAAGAAAAAACCTGCTAGCAAACAGTCCCAAACACCACACTCCTGTAAGGCCGGCAAACTCCCACATTGCGATGCCTTATCAACTTTGAGTGAGAACTACAATCAGAATTGAACTGTTGGAATATTCGCGCGCGCCACAAGTGAAAGCCTGAATTGATGACGGGAACTACCTAGGCTCTCTACGTAATCTCCCGCTAACACAAGGTAGTTGTCGCGGATTTATTTCGCTCACGTATTTGTGAGAACTTGGTTGGATAGAATTCAAAAGGATTAGGCACGATGAGCTTTAACGGCGTCCACCCAAACAACGATTTCAACAATCTCCATTTCAAAAATTCTGGACAGGCACGTCACAGTGGTCATGCACCAGCCCATAAATGCTGTCCGCAACACCATGGCGGTCAACCGGCATTCGGCGCTGCGATTTCAACCACGAATGTGCAGAACACAGTTCATCAATGCCAGTGTAAGATTGATTATGCGCTGGGTTCACATAACATCAATATTGCCAACACACTCAGAGAAATTACACAGCTTCTCGAAGGTCTGATGGGTCAACTCGGTGGCCAGGCCGGTTCCAAAGGCAGCTGTTCTGCAGCAGGTCAGATGACAACCCAGATGCAGACACTGTACCAGGCCACGCCTGTGAATCACAATCAGGCTCAGTATCTGAACCCGCATATTCAGCACACGCTGAACGAGATTTCAGTTTTATTGGCTCAGCTTGCAGGCACAATGCACACCAATTTCAAGGCCCAAACCGCATTTCAAAGGCACCGGTAATCGAGTATTGCGTAACGGAGTGCCCGGGGTGATCATTGATCACCCCTTTTTTTTACAGGGGCGGAATATCTCCCCTCGCCCAGCCTTCCTTGGTTTCAGCCATATAGTCAGCATATCGGCCATTCGTGATTGTTTGCCGTGCACCTGCCATCACCTGCTGGTAATAATGCAGATTGTTCCAGGTCAACAGCATACCGCCAAGCGCCTCATTACACTTTACCAGATGATGTAAATACGCCCGTGAATAATCCCGTGCTACAGGACAATTGGAGGTTTCGTCCAGTGGCCTTGGATCTTCTGCATGACGGGCATTTTTCAGATTAATTTTGCCATACCGACTGAATGCCTGGCCATGCCGACCAGCCCGCGTCGGCATAACGCAATCAAACATGTCAACGCCCCGAGCAATGCTTTCGAGCAAATCGTCAGGTGTGCCCACACCCATTAGATATCGGGGCTTGGTTTCTGGCAGGGCGTCACAGGTATAGTCCAACACCTGCAGCATTACTGACTGAGGTTCCCCCACAGCTAATCCGCCTATCGAATATCCTTTTAGATTCATGGCTGCCAGCTCGGTGGCCGATTTAAGCCGGAGACGTTGATTGTCCCCACCCTGTACAATGCCAAACATGGCCCTTTCAGGTTGATTACCGAATGCAGTTGCTGAACGTTCCGCCCAGCGCAGCGAAAGCTCCATCGCCCGTTCCATTTCAATTTCATCCGCAGGAAGCGCCAGACATTCATCAAGTTGCATTTGGATATCAGATCCAAGCAAGCCCTGGATTTCAATCGAGCGTTCCGGCGTCAGTTCATATTTGGCACCGTCTACATGGGACTGAAAGGTTACCCCGTGCTCTGTCATTTTTCGCAGTGACGCCAGGGACATTACCTGAAATCCGCCGGAATCCGTGAGTATCGGACCCTGCCAGCCGCCAAACTTGTGCAATCCGCCGAGTTTTGCAACCCGCTCAGCGCCTGGTCTCAGCATAAGATGGTAGGTATTGCCCAGAATAATGTCCGCACCCAGATCTCGAACCTGATCCATGTACATGGCCTTTACGGTTCCCGCAGTGCCAACCGGCATGAACGCGGGCGTGCGAACCTCACCGCGTGATGTAGTAATGTTGCCGCGTCGTGCGAGGCCATCATGGGCCAACAATTCAAAGGAAAACGGTACAGTCATGTGCGGCGGTATAACAGGCTTGAATCCCCATAGGAATAGAAACGGTAGCGGTTTTCTATTGCATAGGAGTACGCGCTTTTCATTTTATCAAGTCCGCTGAACGCAGACACCAGCATGAATAAAGTTGACTTCGGCAAATGAAAGTTAGTTATCAAAATATCGACCGCCCGGAACCGGTAACCCGGGGTTATGAAAATATCCGTATTCCCCTCCCATTCCATAACGTCACCGACCTCATTTGCCGCACTTTCAATCAGTCGAAGCGAAGTAGTACCTACACAAACCAGTCTGCCGCCGGACGCCTTTGACTGATTAATTGCCTCTGCAGTCTCTCGAGTCACCCTGCCCCATTCCGAATGCATCTGATGTTTCCGTGTATCGTCGACCTTGACGGGAAGAAACGTACCCGGCCCCACATGAAGCGTGACATAGCTCAGAACTATGCCTTTATTTTCAAGGTTTTGAAGCAGTGTTGGTGTAAAGTGCAATCCCGCTGTCGGGGCCGCTACCGCTCCCTCTTTTCGCGCATAGAGCGTTTGATAATCAGAACGATCTTCCTCATCCGCCGCCCGTTTTCCGGCGATATACGGCGGCAATGGCATCGTACCCACCTGCACCAACGCTTCGTCAAAGGCAGCACCGGATAAATCGAACTTCAATTCAACATTGCCCGCCGAATCTTTGCCTTTTACGGTGCAATCGAGGGCTCCAGCCAAACATGATGTATTACCGTGCCCGAAGCGGATGCGATCTCCCTCTTTTAACTTCTTTGCACCTTTGGCAAAACACAACCAGCGATCCGTTCCCAACCTGGTATGCAGAGTTGCTGATACGTCCGCACGCGCGCCATCACGATCCCGAACTCCTTCCAGCTGGGTTGGGATTACTTTGGTATCGTTGAAAACGATCACATCACCCGGCTCCAGCAAGTCAGGAAGCTGACTGACCAGACGATCTTCAAACGCCTCTCCAACAACCAGCATTTTCGCGCTGTCACGCGGATTTGCAGGTCGCAAGGCAATATTCTCCTCCGGGAGATGAAAATCGAACAAATCTACGCGCACAAAAAAACCCTCAGTCACAGGAAAGAGGGTTTTCCGTATTGAAGTTTTTCGCGAATTACAAGTCGCTCGCAACCTTCATGCTTACAATATGGTCGGGATCGTTAACAGGCTCACCGCGTTTGATTGCATCAACACTTTCCATGCCCTCAATCACCTGTCCCCATACCGTATACTGACGGTTCAGGAACGCGGCATCTTCGAAGCAAATAAAGAATTGCGAGTTTGCCGAATTTGGATTTTGGGCCCGTGCCATTGAACAGGTTCCCCTGCCATGATGTTCATCATTGAATTCAGCTTCTAAGTCCGGTTTGTCGGAACCACCGGTTCCCCGGCCATGCGGGCATCCACACTGTGCCATAAATCCATCGATCACACGGTGGAAAACGATGTTATCGTAAAATCCTTCGCGAGCAAGTTCCTTGATCCGCGCAACATGGTTAGGTGCCACGTCAGGTTTCATTTCAATCACCACTTGTCCTTTGGAGGTTTCCATGACTATTGTGTTTTCGGGGTCCTTGTAATCGGCCATTATTGAGTTCCTTATATGAAAATTATTGTGCGTCTGATGTGCGCATTTTTATTATCTTGTCCGGATTGTTGACCTGACCATTGAGACTACGTTCGCCCTTCTTGATCGCATCAACAAACTCCATGCCTTTGGTCACCTTTCCAAATACCGTATATTGGTTATTCAGAAAATGTCCCTCGTCAAACATCGCCGTTTCCGCTCCGAGGTGCACCACCGCCAGGCCCTTTTTGAAATGAGGGCGCAAGCCCGAATGCAAAAAAGGGCCTGGCGGTGAAAAATTTCGACAGGCGGAGCCTGCGATGACTTGAATTGCCGTTACCAATACCCCTACCGCAGAATTGCGCACAAGCGCAATCGCCTCTTCGAACAGACTGTGCCGAAGAGAGATTTCACGCTGTGCGCTTCCCAGAGGTTTGAGAGCGGTCATGGCGGTGCCTGCGCATCTCTGAACACCTCCTCCGGCGTCCGGAAGCCGAGTGCCTTGCGCGGCCGTGCGTTGAGCAGATCCTCCACCGCCTGGACCTCGGCATCGGTCACAGACCGGAAATCCGTGCCTTTCGGCAAATACTGGCGGACCAGTCCATTGGTGTGTTCATTCAGCCCGCGCTCCCATGAGTGGTAGGGCCGGGCAAAATAGAACTTGGCATCAAGCGCCTTGGACAGGCTGCTGTGGCCAGCGAATTCCTTACCGTTGTCCGCAGTGATCGTGTGAACCAGGTGCCGATCTGCCTCCAGCCGGCGTCTGAGCGCAGCTCCGACATCTTCGGCCGTTTTCCTGTCGAGCCGTACCAGTCGGGTCATCTTCGAGGCGCGGTCCACCGCCGAAACCACTGCGCCGCTTTGACCCGCTCCAACGATCGTGTCCACCTCCCAGTCACCGATCCGCAACTTCTGTTCGACGATCGCGGGCCGCTCACTGATATCGACACGACCGGGAATGCGTCCTCGCCCGGCGTGCCGGCCGCCGCGCCAATTCGGTTTCTTCCCACGCCGCCGCAGACGTTTGTAAAGGCTGCCACCGGCCCTGCGGTCCGCGCGGACGTATTCGTAGATCCGCATCCGCCCCACCATGGCTTGGCCTTCCCGACGAAACCGACCCGAAATTTGCTCTGGGCTCCAGCCAGCCGCCAACTTCTCCTCGACCAATTGCCACAGGGCGGGTGTCATCTTCCTTGGCACCGATGACGCCCTGTGGCGGCGCTCTGTCGCCTTGTTATGGGCCTGTTTGTACCGGTAGCCCCGGCCGCCGCTGTTGCGCTGCATCTCTCGACGGATTGTCGTGTGATGGCGTCCGAGCTCACGCCCAATGTCTCTCTGCGAGAGGCCGCTTTTCTTCAACCCCCAAATCTGGCAACGTTCATCTTGGGTCAGGTGGTGGTAGCCGCGAGGCATAGGCGAATCTCCTTCTACAAGATTCTCGCCATCGCCTGGCCCGCCCGCAAGGAAGAATGCTCATCACGCTGCCGTTTTCACTGGTGCACTTCGGAATGGCACGGGGGCATAATAAAAAATTGTGAATTCGCGCTATTTGGATTTTGAGCACGAGCCATACCAAGCACACCGCGGTCAAAAGGTTCAGATGTGAATTCGGCCGGGAGGTTAGGAAGTTCAGAGCCACCTCGCCCGGTTCCTGTAGGATCACCCGTCTGCGCCATAAAGCCATCAATTACACGATGAAATACGATTCCGTCATAAAATCCCTGATTGGCAAGATTGGTAATGCGCTCCACATGTTGGGGAGCAAGATCCGGACGTAATTCGATTTCAACAGTCCCGTCTTTCAGTTCCAGTATCAATGTGTTTGATGCTCCAAACGCATGGGTCAGCATGAGGCTAAGTGCAACTGCAATGCCCGTTACAATCTTGGTAATGCGGTTCATGTATTTTCTCTTCTGTTAAGCTAGGATTTCGGGCTGGTCAGCCCAGTTTGTGTTTAAGGGCGTTGTTCACCGTTGCAGGTACAAAGTGAGAAACATCGCCGCCCATTTTCGCAATCTGCCGCACCAATGTGGCAGTAATTGCACGAACCATCGGACTGGCAGGCAGAAAAACTGTCGTCAGCTCCGGCGCCATGGTGCCGTTCATACCTGCCATCTGCATTTCATAGTCCAGGTCTGAACCGTCACGAAGCCCGCGAATCAAAATGTTGGCACCCGCATCGCGGGCAGCATCAACAACCAGATTATCAAAAGCTTCAACTTTAACCTCAACATCATTATCGCGCATTACCGTACGGATCAGCTCTGCCCGCTCCTCAAATGAAAACATCGGAACCTTGCCAGGATGGACTCCGATCCCAACCACAAGTTCATCCGCAAGGCTCACTGCCTGTTTCAAAACATCCAGGTGGCCGTTGGTAAGCGGATCAAATGATCCTGGGTAATAAGCAATTCTGGTCATAACAACCTTTTGTCACGGGTTTGCGAGAGTCGCAAGTCAGATCAAAGTGTTTTACCTCGCCAATCAAGCGTGGCACCTACCCAGGCCGACCAAATATTTGCAATGTGCAAGAATGCACAGAAATTGCGAAAATTATGCTCCATATTCCCGTCAGACACCCTGTTACTTGAAGCCATATCTTCAGAGGATTTTTTGTACGGAGAAAACCAATGTTCATGACTTTACTTTTCCGTGTCATCACAACGCTTTCTTTTGCGGCCCTAAGGCCAGCGCTAAAAGACAGTTTTGCGACCTCTTCAGCAAAACAAAACAAGCGCGAAAATCTACGTTTTGCTCCTCTTTGATTGAATTCAACAGCCAATCTTCAAAGAGATGAAGCACATTGGTAAGAACTCTTTGAGAAGTCAGAAGGCATGACGGTGTAATTTCAGCCGAGGATTGCTTTCGAAAGCTCGAGGCAGCCTGTGAATGCGGGGATGGACTGGCGGATAACCCATCTGGGCACTTGTTTTCCCGCCTTTCAGATCCATCGGCGGACCTTCATGCAGTAATCACCATAGGCTTCCCCGAACTTTTCGCGAAGAATTTCCTCCTCGGGGATTATCTGAAAACGGGTGAGAAACCAAACAAACAGCAATAACGCCGGCACCACCATCCAATTGCCTATCCAGATACCGACCGCTGTAAGCAACAGGGCCATCCCGACATACATCGGATTGCGGGAATACTGATAAATCCCGGATGTTACCAGTTGCTCTGATTTCGAAGGGTTGTGCGGATTAACGGTTGTATTGTGCTGAAAGAAAAGCCGCATTGAAAGAACATCAATGACGATTCCGATAATTGCCAACCCCATCGCCAGCCGGGTTTGGCCGATAAATCAGAAATTCAGTTGAGGGATTAGCTGTCCACAGACCCAAACCAGTCCGGCCCAGAACGCTGCCTGTATTGGAGGCGGAATGAGCAGTCTCATTCTTCAAGCATTTCCTTGACAGTTGTTGCCAGTTGCTTCAGTGAGAACGGCTTTGGAAGAAACCCAAATTTTTCGCGTTCGTCTTCGGGGAGGTTCTTGGCAAAAGCTTCTTCTGCATAACCGGACACAAAGACAAACTTCAGATCAGGGTGGGTTTTGCGCAATTCGCCCAGCAATGTGGGCCCATCCATTTCCGGCATTACGACATCCGACACAACCAGATCGATTTCCTCGCCATAATCCTCCATAATCTCCAGCGCTTCAACACCGCTTGCTGCTTCGTGAACCTCATAACCCCTGGAAATCAGCGCACGCGAACCAAATGCACGCACCGCATCTTCATCTTCAACCAGTAGAATGGTGGCATTTCCGGTAAGATCTTTCTTGGCCTCTTCCTTGGCAGTAGCCTCAGTGGAGGTTTCCTCTTCGGTTTCCTCATCAAGTATGTGCCTGGGCAAGAACACGTGAAATACCGTACCCTCTCCCACCTCACTGTCAGCATAAATGAAACCGCCGGTCTGTTTGACAATGCCATAAACAGTCGAAAGCCCCAGACCCGTTCCCTTGCCGACTTCCTTGGTTGAAAAGAACGGCTCAAAAATTTTGTCCATGACGTCTTTCGACATGCCTGATCCGTTGTCCTCAACCTCGATCATCACATACTCGCTTGGTGTCAGTTCCTGGAATGAGTATTGTGATGCGCACTCCTCCGCGGTCAGATTTCGGGTGCGAATTTTCAGCATACCCTCATTATTCATGGCATCACGGGCATTGACGACAAGATTGACAACCACCTGTTCTAATTGGGAAATGTCTGCTTTTATCGGCCAAAGATCACGACCATGCTTGATTTCAAGATCAATGCGATCTCCGACCAGGCGATCCATCAGCATGCGCAAATCCGACAGAACATCCGACAGATGCAAGACTTGTGGCCGCAAAGTCTGGCGGCGTGAAAATGCCAGCAATTGACGAACCAGACTCGCAGCCCGGTTGGCGTTTTGCTTGATGTTCATAATGTCCTGAAACGATGGATCGGAAGGTTTGTGGTTACCCAGCAACAAGTCAGAAAAGCCGATAATCGCTGTAAGCACATTGTTGAAATCATGAGCAATGCCACCGGCCAACTGGCCCACAGCCTGCATCTTCTGCCCTTTGGCGAACTGGTTTTCCAGCGCTCTCTGCTCAGTGATTTCTATCGCATAGACAATTACGCGTTCGAGTTGAGCCGGATCCGTATTTTCTCCGTCAAGATCTCCATCAGCGACCTGGTTGAAGAAAAATCTTACAAAACGGTCATCCTGCCCATTGATGGGCAGATCAACCGGATCAATCTTACCAACACCTTCCAGCGCCTTGGTAAAGGTTGCTTCAATCCTGTTTTGTTCCTCGTCCGATACCATGTTGCGGTAATCGAGTTGTATGTCAGGTCCCCGACTGCTGATAACTGCCGCAAACATGCTTTGGAAAGGCGCATTTGTACGTACAATCTTGCCTTCCGCATTAACCCCTGCGATCGCGATGGGTGTATTATTGAAAAATCTTGTAAATCGAATTTCCGCATCACGCAGAGCTTCACTGTCACCCATTTCTGCAGAGCGGTTCAACACCAGTGTACGCAGAGACCCTGGTGCTGCATCACTTGAATAGGGATTACGACTGTACAGCCTGACCGGCAGCAACTTGCCGTCAGAACGGGTCATGTCAAGATCGATAACACTCGTCTTGCTTGCCGATTGGCTCGCTTCCAGCGTGTTGAACAATGTCAGGTTTTCGCCCGTAATCAGCTGATTTACTTTGATAACACCGGGTTCAAACAGCGCAAGATCAAGACCCAGCCAATCTGCCAGCGTGGCGTTTACATACATTAATGACCCGTCAGCTTCACTGGACATGAAGCCGGCTGGTGCATGATCGAGATAATGAATAGCATCCTGAAGCGTTTGAAACGCATTTTCCTGATCTACCCGGTCCTTTGTGACATCTGACATCTGCCAAACCGTAAGAGGTTTGGAATGGGTTGATGCCATCATCGAACGAGCCCGAAGACGAAACCAACGTGCGCCCTCCTGACTGCTCTTAAGGCCGGATGCCAACCGAACCTCTTCTATGGTAGCAGCACCCGCTTTGGCAGCGCTTGACATCTTGTAAATAGTCTCGGCCACTTCCGGATGGCGTGCAAATGCTGTTTCAACGTTGGTGATGTCTGCCGGATCGCTTGTATTCAGCAGATCCGCATAGGCTCTATTTGCATAAATGACCCGGTTATCGGAATCCGTTACGACAATGCCGGAATCCATTTCACTAATCAGCGAATTGGTAAATTCATCGGCATGGCGTTTGGAACTAAGCTGTACCATGCCCAGCACCAGGGAAAACAAGAAGAATATTCCGACACTGGCAAAGACACCCAATATCGCCAGAAATATCGGCTCGCCCAGCCGTTCCGTTCCAAATACCCCCAGTACCGCCACGCCCAGAAACAGACAAAACCCCAGAAGAATAAACCTTCCAATACCAGTCGAATTTTCAACCGTATTGATAATCGGCTCACGCGATTCCTGTGTGGTTGGTTTGGTTTTTCCCATAGATTATCCGATTATCGAGCGAATCGTCATGTATAGCCTAGACTCAATCCATGTTTCATTGAAACGGTGATTGCTGAAATCTCTACGAATTTCAAAGGTGTTTGAAGATAAATTCAGGGAATTTCGCCATTAACAGACCCAAAAGTCCAAATTTGCAAACTTACCTCGGCCGACACCCTGACGATACTGATTGATTGGCCCAGATGAACCAAAGAGCATCCGGCCGCAAGTGATTCGCAAGGTTGGCATTTGCTTGAGTTATTTGGTATAAAGCCTAGCCTTAGAAGAAGTGTGCCGAATTTCAGCGAAAATAAATGAGGTTCTTCAGAAGTTTTTCACTTCTTCTGCGTAGTTAAAGCGGTATGAACCAGTCGGTTCGGGGAGTAAGTGTAATGGAATGGTTGCAAAATGTGCTGAGCGGGGAAAACGGTTCGGCAATTCAGTTGGTGCTAATCACACTAGTTTTGATGATTGCATTGATATTCATCGTTTGGCTTGTGCGCCGAATTGCTGGATCACCAACCAGAAAGGCAGCGCGCAATCGGGTTCCACGCCTGTCAATCACAGACTCTGCCACCGTAGATGATAAACGCTACCTTGTATTGGTGCGCCGGGACAATGTCGAACATCTGGTACTGATCGGCGGTCCGACCGACGTGGTGGTGGAAACCAACATCGTACGGGTTCAGCCGGCTGTTCAACCGCAGAGCACACCTGCGTCTGCACTGGCAGTTGTTGAAGAGGAAGCGGTTTCACAGACCACAGTGGCCGAAACCATCGCAGAAGAGCCTGCAAAACCAGCCGAAACAGTACCGGTTGCTGCTGCCGCGGCAACGGTCGCAGCTGTCACGTTGGCTGTGGAAGAAGAGGAGGCAGTCGAGGCCCCATCTGCATTTGAGGACATTGAGATTGAGGTGACGGAAGAAAGTACCGTCGAGGCACCGGCTGAGACAGAGCCTGAACAAACTTCTGAACCAACGGCTCCTGATACTATTGCGACAGAAACACCTGCAACTGAAGCCGCGACTTCTGAAGTTGCTGCGCTCGACGAAGACATCATGTCGGATGTTTTGGAAGATTTGGACATTGAAGTGGACATAGAACCTGCAGAAGTGGACGAAGTAGAACCTACATCTGAAGTGAATCTGGAAGAGGCTATTTCCGAACAATTGGATAGCGCCCTTTCGAATGCCACCTTTGATGTAGAACCTAAAGCGGCTCCCGACCCGATAACGAAGCCAGACTCGGACAATGAAATGCAGCGACTCCTGGACGAACTTGCAGGTGAAACGAAAGAAACAGCTTGAACAACAGGTATTGAATTAAGCTAACGTAGGCCCGAGAGAGTTTACTGATTCTGGAAAGTTTCTAATGGCGTCCGGTTCCAAAAAAGTCATTTACGCGGCAATGATCGGGAACGGTTTGATTGCGGTAGCCAAATTTGTCGGCGCTGCCATAACCGGTTCTTCGGCCATGCTGTCAGAAGGCATTCACTCCGTAGTGGATACCGGCAACCAGGGGCTGCTGCTTTACGGCATAGCTCGTTCCAAGCGACCTGCAGATGAAAAACATCCGTTTGGATACGCATCAGAAATTTATTTTTGGGCGTTTGTTGTCGCAATTCTGATTTTTTCGCTGGGTGCGGGAATTTCGATTTATCATGGAATAGAGAAAGTTTTTCATCCGCATCCGGTTGAGGAACCAATGATCAATTACATCATTTTGGGTCTGGCCATGATATTCGAAGGTGTGGCCTGGTGGATTGCCTTTAAGGAATTCAGCACCGCTAGAGGCAAGAAAGGTCTGTTTGAGGCAGTTCAAGATTCCAAGGATCCAACGGTATTTACCGTATTGTTTGAAGATACAGCAGCAATGCTCGGCCTGATTGTTGCATTCATCGGGATATGGCTGTCGGTTACTTTCAACATGCCGGTGCTTGACGGTGTTGCATCCATACTCATTGGTATCATTCTCGCAGGAACTGCCATCCTCCTGGCACTTGAAACCAAGGGATTGCTGATTGGCGAAGCTGCTGCACCCGAAATAGTTTCCGACATCCGCCAGATTGTCACCCGCCAGGAAAC
The DNA here is from genome assembly GCA_965198665.1 of Rhizobiaceae bacterium. Taxonomy (GTDB): domain Bacteria; phylum Pseudomonadota; class Alphaproteobacteria; order Rhizobiales; family Rhizobiaceae; genus JAALLB01. The sequence continues at coordinate 282,846 of CBDAPT010000010.1, forward strand.
AATCATCGCACTGAACGAAATTCGCACCCTGCATCGAGGGCCAAACGACGTGCTGCTGGCGATTTCGGTGGATTACCGTGACACGGTTCTGGCGGGAGATGTCGAGCGCACAAACACTGAACTCGAAACCAAGATCAAGGAACGGTTTCCAGTTGTCAAAAGGCTTTTCATCGAAGTCCAAAGTGCAAAGGATCATCGTGAAGAAGTCAAACGGGCCCGCGAACTCCGTGCCGAAGAGAACGAATAAAAAAAAATCGTGCGGCAGCAATTCGCGATGCAGAAGTTTGTGTTGTAACTCAGAGCAAACATCTGGCACCAAGACCAGTATGCGCAACGCTTCGCTAAGTCCCTATTCCATAGACAGTTTGCGTGCGTATAACCCAAGGATTAGCAAAGCAAGCGGGAAGCTTATGCCTACCAGATCCCGAATGGATTCACCGCCAAAACCCGATACAAGAAATGCAACCGATATCGGAAAGAGGTAGCGAACCAGAAAATGAGACAGATAACCCAATTTGCCGATTTTCGGCAAAATTCCCGAGATCATGACACCGGCAAAGGCCAATCCCGCATATTTGACAACGGTAAACGACCATCTGATAGCCGGAGGCTCCTGTCCGGACATGGTTCTGAAGACCATTGAATTTTCAATAAAATCGGAGATGACAGCAATAAGAATAGCCGTCAATACAAGGCGAACCAGGGGTCGGTTACCTCGTGTCTGCAAACCGGTCGCCAACAAGGCAAACCCGCCACCAAAAAATACTGGAAAAAGAGTATCCAGCAGAAAAATCACCTGTGCTGGCAGTAACGGTACCTGCGCATCTATCAGGCCGCCCATAGCTGGCACGCCTTCGCGGCCGCCCAGCAACGTGAACATTGCCGCTCCCAGTAGAACCGCTAAAGCTGTCGCAATGAACAACAGAACTGATGCCTGGCCGAGTATCGGTTTATTGTAGTTGACAGTAGGAGTTGGGCTGCTCATTCGATTGCCTCCAGAGGGGGTGCGTGGTGAATTTACAGGCCGGGGTCGGATCGCGCTTGAACTGCCTTGCTTCGCCGTTATGACACCAGATCGCTCCTGAACATAATGCTGGCTTTGAACACCATTTACGGTTTCTGTGGAAGCAGTCTGCTTCTGATGCCCATCCTTAGTCTGTTTGTCCGTATTGTCCACCTGCATCACCAGCTGCATGGCTGTCTCGTGGACTTTTTTTCTCTTTTTGGATTTACGGACCTTTTTGTCCTTTTTCCCCTTGGCCATGCCTAATTCCCACCATCCACAGCCGCATCTGTTCCGCCTGGTATAGAAACAAAATGTGCGAATTACGTCAATGCTTTAGGTGCAAACTACCTTCAAAATCAATCACAAACTCCATCGTTTGCCGTTGACAAGGATTGGCAAAACAAAGCGACAGTAAAAATTTTCGGCGATCCAGGAACAACAACCTTGGGCTTGCACCAGCTAAAGTATGGCGAATACCCTCTATGCGGTGTTCAAACTTTCCAGTGTTCTAGAATGGAATCTCGTCATCAATGCCGCCGCTGGAAGGCCCACCAATTCCGCCACCGCCTGAAGGGCCAGACTGTCCGAAATTGCCGCCATTGTCAGACCCACCGCCAAAACTGCCACCGCCCTGATTGTCGCCACGACCATCAAGCATGGTGAGGTTGGAATTGAAGCCTTGCAGAACAACCTCGGTTGTGTAGCGATCCTTGCCTTCATTGTCCTGCCATTTGCGGGTCTGGAGTTGGCCTTCCAGATATACTTTAGAGCCTTTCTTTACATATTGCTCGATCACCTTGCAAAGGCCCTCATTGAATACGACAACCCGATGCCACTCGGTTTTCTCCCGCCGTTCTCCGGCATTGCGGTCACGCCAGCTCTCGGAAGTTGCGATGCTCAGATTTGCGATAGGTCGTCCATCCTGCGTCCGCCGGATTTCCGGATCTGCGCCCAGGTTTCCGACCAGAATTACTTTGTTGACACTACCTGCCATAAACACTCTCCATCAATCACAGGCGAAACTTGTCGCCTTCCACAAACAATTCACCACACAATGCACTATCATGCTTGCAAACTCACGCCCCGGCTTTATCTTTCCACATATCATACTGCGTTTGGCCAAGAAGTTTGTTCACATTATGTTCTTATTTATGCCATAACGCAATATACGATTCCCGATCCCCAATTCCTTGTGGATGAGTAAATGGCTGAGTTGAAGCAAATATCCGTTCGCGGAGCCCGAGAACACAATCTCAAGAATGTGGACATCGATCTGCCGCGTGACAAGCTTATCGTGATTACTGGCCTGTCCGGTTCCGGCAAGTCTTCGCTGGCGTTTGATACGATCTATGCGGAAGGCCAGAGACGTTACGTGGAAAGCCTCTCAGCCTATGCCCGCCAGTTTTTGGAGATGATGCAGAAGCCGGATGTGGATCAGATTGACGGCCTCTCACCCGCCATTTCGATCGAACAGAAAACCACCTCCAAAAATCCCCGCTCAACTGTCGGTACAGTCACGGAAATCTATGACTACATGCGGTTGCTGTTTGCGCGGGTTGGTATTCCCTATTCCCCTGCAACCAGCCTGCCGATAGAAAGCCAGACTGTCTCACAGATGGTGGACCGGATCATGGCTCTTGACGAAGGTAGCCGGATTTATCTGCTCGCGCCCATTGTTCAGGGCCGCAAGGGCGAGTATCGCAAGGAACTAGCTGAACTTACCAAAAAAGGTTTTCAGCGAGTCAAGGTAGACGGAACCCTTTACGAGATTGCGGACGTCCCTGCCCTCGACAAAAAATACAAACACGATATTGACGTTGTCGTAGATCGCATTGTGGTGCGCGACGATATCGCTGCCCGACTTGCCGACAGTCTGGAAACTGCCTTGAAGTTGTCAGAGGGACTTGCCATAGCGGAGTTGGCTGACAAACCACTACCAGCGGAAGAAACCGCTGCCGGAGGTGCCAAGAACAAATCTCTAAACGCAACGCATGAAACCCTGGTTTTCAGTGAAAAATTTGCCTGTCCGGTTTCCGGATTCACAATTCCCGAAATAGAACCTCGTCTCTTTTCGTTTAACAATCCGTTTGGTGCTTGCCCCACCTGTGATGGTCTCGGCACACAAAAGGGACTTGATGCGGATATGGTAGTGCCGGATGACAGCCTTACACTCCGCGGGGGCGCCATACTGCCCTGGTCAAAGTCCTCCACACCTTCTCCGTATTACGCTCAGACCCTGGAGGCGCTTGGCAAACATTACGGATTCAAGCTTTCCGAACCTTGGCGGGACCTCTCGTATGAAGCAAAACATGCGGTTCTGCATGGCACTGGAAAAACTGAAATCAATTTCAGATACGATGACGGATTGCGAACCTACGAAACCAAAAAGACCTTTGAAGGTGTCATTCCCAATCTCGAACGACGCTGGCGTGAAACCGATTCTTCGTGGATGCGCGAGGAAATCGAAAAGTTCATGTCTTCCTCCCCGTGCGAATCCTGCAACGGAAACCGCCTCAAGCCGGAAGCATTGTGCGTCAAACTCGACGACAAGCATATCTCGGAGATTACCGAACTTTCGATCAAGAACGCTGCGGTATGGTTTGACAACCTGCCAGCAAGCATGAATGAAAAACAAAATGAAATCGCAACACGTATTCTGAAGGAAATCCGGGAACGGTTGAAGTTCCTGAATGATGTGGGCCTCGACTATCTCTCTTTATCACGAAATTCCGGAACCTTGTCCGGGGGAGAGAGCCAACGTATTCGGCTCGCGTCGCAAATTGGTTCAGGCCTTACCGGCGTACTTTACGTGCTGGACGAGCCTTCTATCGGCCTGCACCAGCGCGACAACGCCCGTCTGCTTGATACACTCCGTCATCTACGCGACCTTGGTAACACGGTAATCGTCGTGGAACATGACGAGGATGCCATTCTGTCCGCAGATCACCTGGTCGATATTGGCCCGGCTGCGGGTATACACGGCGGTGAAGTCATAGCCTCCGGCACACCGCAGGATGTAATGGCCCATCCGAAGTCCGTCACAGGACAGTACCTTACCGGCAGCCTTGCCATTCCCCTACCCGTTGAGAGACGCAAGGGCAGGAAAGGAAAACTTGTCCGCGTCAAAGGCGCTGTCGGAAACAATCTGCAAAATGTCACAGCAGAGTTTCCCCTGGGCCTGCTTACATGCGTAACGGGCGTATCCGGCGGCGGAAAGTCCACCCTGCTTATCGAGACCCTCTACAAGGCTGCAGCTCGCCGCATCGGCAACGCGAGGGCCGCACCGGCCGCCCATGATGCAATTGAGGGTCTGGAGCACCTCGACAAGGTGATCGATATCGACCAGTCACCTATTGGGCGCACCCCGCGCTCTAACCCTGCCACATACACCGGCGCTTTCACACCTATCCGCGAGTGGTTTGCCGGCCTGCCGGAATCCAAAACTCGTGGCTACGCACCGGGGCGTTTCTCTTTCAATGTAAAGGGTGGACGATGTGAAGCATGTCAGGGTGATGGTGTCATCAAAATCGAAATGCACTTCCTGCCGGACGTCTATGTCACCTGCGATGAGTGCAACGGCAAACGCTACAATCGGGAAACACTCGAAGTCCTGTTCAAAGGCAAATCTATTGCCGACATACTCGACATGACCGTCGATGAAGCGGAAGATTTTTTCAGTGCGGTTCCCTCAGTCAGGGACAAAATGTCTACGCTGAAACGGGTTGGCCTCGGTTATATCAAGGTTGGTCAACAGGCAACGACACTTTCTGGTGGTGAAGCTCAGAGGGTGAAACTTGCAAAGGAACTGTCAAAGCGAGCAACGGGTCGCACACTCTACATCCTTGACGAACCAACTACCGGCCTCCACTTCCATGACGTGGCCAAGCTGCTGGAGGTTCTCCACGAGCTTGTAGACAACGGCAACACAGTGGTAGTGATTGAGCACAATCTGGAAGTAATCAAAACCGCAGACCACATCCTCGATCTTGGCCCGGAAGGTGGTGATGGCGGCGGCGAACTTGTTGCATCCGGCACACCGGAAGAAGTCTGTGAAATTGATCGAAGTTACACGGGGCAATTCCTGCGCGACCTGCTTAAAAGGCGCCCCCAGAACGGAAAGGCAAGCGCTGCTGAGTGAGAGGTCGGGGAACCCAGTCCAGTGTGAAGCTTGAAAAATTTTAAATGACTGACATCGTTTCTGCAAAAAACCTTTCCAAAGTCTACAAATCCGGCCATCAAGCCCTTACCGATGTATCATTGACAATTCGTGAGCGGGAAATATTCGCGTTGCTTGGGCCCAACGGCGCCGGAAAGACCACGCTGATATCAAGTATTTGCGGTACTGTTTCACCAAGCGGAGGTTCCGTTCTGGTTGGTGGACATGATGTTGTAAAGGATTACCGCAATTCGCGTGCACTGATTGGGCTGGTACCACAGGAAATAACACTTGAGCCGTTCGAAAAAGTCATCAACACGGTGAGCTTGTCGCGGGGTTTGTTCGGCCTGAGACCCAATCGAGCGTTTGTTGAAAACATCCTCAAGGAACTGTCTTTGTGGGACAAGAGAGACGACAAGATAATGGAACTCTCCGGTGGCATTAAGCGCCGGGTTCTAATTGCGAAAGCGCTGGCCCACGAGCCACGGGTACTGTTTCTCGATGAACCGACCGCTGGTGTGGATGTAGAATTGCGAAAGGACATGTGGAAGTTGGTCCGTAAACTGAGGGACGACGGTGTCACAGTAATTTTGACCACACACTACATTGAAGAGGCGGAAGCAATCGCCGATCGCATTGGCATCATAGCAGGTGGAAAACTCATTCTAGCAGAAGACAAAGCCTCCCTCATGGACAGACTTGGCAAAAAACAGATGAGGATTGACTTAAAGTCTAAACTTGATGAAGTCCCGGCATCACTGAACAAGTATGAATTGGTGCAGGCCGAAGATGGCATGGCCCTCACCTATTCATATGATATGCGAGGCGAACGAACTGGTATCACTTCGTTACTGAATGATCTCAGCGAGAACGGCATTCAGATCAGTGATGTTCAGACATTCCAGAGCTCTCTGGAGGAAATTTTCGTAGATTTGATTGAGGCTGGAGAATGAATTTACAGGCAGTAAAGGCAATCTACATTTTTGAAATGTCACGCACGTTTCGAACCCTGCTCCAGAGCATAATTTCTCCGGTAATTTCAACATCGCTGTATTTCGTGGTCTTCGGCTCTGCCATCGGATCGCGTATCCAGGAAGTTGACGGCATAAGCTACGGCTCATTCATAGTGCCAGGGCTGATAATGTTCACCGTACTTACACAAAGTGTATCGAATGGCGCGTTTGGCATCTATTTCCCGAAATTCATCGGTACCATATACGAATTGCATACTGCGCCAATTTCTTTCCTTGAAATTGTGCTGGGGTATGTCGGGGCTGCGGCCACAAAATCTTTTGCAATCGGACTGATAATCCTTGCGACTGCGACTTTGTTTGTTGATCTGAATATCGAACATCCCGTCTGGATGTTGATGTTCCTGGTTCTCACCTGCATCACCTTCAGCCTGTTCGGTTTCATAATTGGCATTTGGGCAGATAATTTCGAACAGCTTCAACTGGTTCCCTTGCTGGTAATAACGCCTTTGGTATTTCTGGGCGGAAGCTTTTATTCGGTTTCCATGTTGCCGCCCTTCTGGCAGAAAGTGACGTTATTCAATCCGGTTGTCTATCTGATCTCGGGATTTCGTTGGAGCTTTTTTGGTCTCGCTGATGTGGGAGTGGGATACAGCCTTTTCGCTATATTTCTTTTCTTTTTCGTCTGTTTGGCCATTACCGGCTGGATATTCTCTACCGGCTACAAAATAAAGGAATGACCGCCAGTCTTACTCCCGGCTCCATTCACCAATGTGCTTTTCGATTTAACTTTTGGTTCAAATAATTATTGCGAAGCCGATCAATCCGTCCCACCGCCTGCGCGCAACTTTGACTGTATAACAAAAGCTGGTTGCAAAATAAGTGTGTTCAGACAACTGTGTTCCGAGACGGACCCGCAAGTTATTTTCCATTTAGCAATGCAGGCATAATCTAAATTGAACTGGATCAAAAAGAGCAGATGAACCGCAACAGGTTGGTAGAATTGAGATGAATGTATTGTGGATTATGTGTGACCAGTTACGGTATGACTACCTTGGTTGTACCGGACATGCCACCATAAGGACGCCTCACATAGACCGACTGGCCCAGGACGGGGTAAATTTCTCGCAAGCCTTTGTGCAGTCGACCATATGCGGACCCAGCCGGATGAGTGCTTACACCGGTCGTTATGTACGCTCACATGGCTCCACGACAAACTCTTCTCCTCTGCGCGTTGGCGAACCCACTTTGGGCGATCATCTGCGGGAGTTAAACGTCGATGCGGTGCTCATCGGCAAAACCCATATGACCCCGGATAGGCAGGGTATGAAACGCCTTGGTATTGAGCCGGAAACTGTGATCGGTGTCCGAACTGCAGAATGCGGCTTTGAGCCGTTTTTGCGTGATGATGGAATTCACCCGGATCCGATGGACGGTGATACAGAGTATTTCAAACATCTTCGGGCGCATGGGTATGAGGCGGACAACCCCTGGGAGGCGTTTGCCAATTCAGCGCAGGCGAATACAGATGAAGCCGTTTCCGGCTGGTTCATGCGACACGCAGACAGACCTGCCCGTGTACCGGCTCATCTGTCTGAAAGCGCCTACCTTACAGATCGAGCGCTTGAATTTATGGAAAATGCTGATGGTCCCTGGGTGGCCCATGTTAGCTACATCAAACCTCATTGGCCGTATATTGCACCGGACCCCTATTGCTCCATGTACGGACCACAAGACGTTCAGCTAGTGATCCGATCTCAGGAAGAACGCGATCACCCGCACCCAATCCTTGCTGAGTATCGGGAAGAGAGATACGCAAAAGCATTTACCCGCCAGGAGGTCCGCGACAAGGTCATTCCGACCTATATGGTGTCAATGTTCAATTAAAACTGACCCTGTATTTCCATTTAAAACTGACCCACCGTTTTTGCACGCAAGCCCCCGGACGATCAGCTCTCCAATTGCAAGATCGTCCGGGGGCTTTTTCTGATCAGGATTGAGTTTTTTGTTTTTTGCTTTGAGCAAACCGGTATGATGCATTCCCGGTTTCTATAATGGTGCAATGATGGGTAATTCGGTCCAGCAGTGCGGTTGTCATCTTTGCATCTGCGAAGACCTGCGTCCATTCCCCGAACTCCAGGTTGGTTGTAATGATGACGCTTGTCTTCTCGTACAGTTTGCTGATCAGATGGAACAGTAGCGCTCCGCCGGACTTTGGGAACGGAATATAGCCGAGTTCATCAATAATGACGCAATCCAGTGCGCATAATTGCCGTACGATCCTTGCGGTATTTCCCTCTGCCTGTTCACTGATCAGCGCATTGATCAGGTCGACAGCATTGAAGAACCGAATTCTCTTGCCGTGATTAACAAGCGTTGTTCCAAGAGCAATGGCAATGTGGGATTTTCCAGTTCCCGTTCCACCAACCAGAATCAGATTATGTGCATCGGCAATAAACTGTCCGGAACACAAGGGTTCAATCTGTGTTCGGGTTACAGCCGCCGCATCATAATCGAAGGTGGCAAAGTCCTTGTGATGAGGGAAGTTTGCACTGCGCATTTGATACCGGACCGAACGCACCCTTCGTTCCACGGTCTCTGCCTCTATCAACTGCTTTATCGCCGTGGCCAGGTTTGGCGGCTGACGTGCACTTAGCAAGTCCTGTGCGCAAGAGGCCATTCCATGCAATCTCAACCCCGCCAGCTGTTCAATGAGGCCGTTCATGCCGTCACCTCATACAGAGCTTCATAACGCTTGCAGTCGGCTTGCGGGACAGTTGAGATCAGAGGATAATTGCCGGTTTCGCTCAATGGCGTAATTTCCGGTTCTTGCAATTGATTAATCAGATTGATGATGGCAGGAAGACGCAAGGTATTTTGCTTGACAGCCAGCTTACAGGCCTGCTCGATCACCTCTGTTCCATGCTTGTGTGCCAGCAGCAGAAGATCGACAAAATCCCGGTCCCCTCCCTTGTCCTGCATGTAGTGATCCCGGATCGTCATCATAACATTTGGCAATTGCCAATCCACGAAAGGGGCGCCATTTCTTAAGGCACCGGGTTTGCGATCCAGCAATGGCACATAGTGCCAGGGCTCAAAGTAACTGATATTGCGGGTAAAACGACGTTTGTGCCCGGCAATTACTTCATGATCCGCAACAAGAACTATTCGCCCGGCATAGGCTCGCAGCGAGACTTGTTGCCCGGCAAACTGACAAGGCACGCTGTAACGATTGTTATCATACTGAACCAGACAGGTGGAACGCACCCGCACACTCTTTTCGATGTACCCGTCAAAGGGTTGGCCGAGAGGGCGAAGCGCGGCAACCTCTTCTGCAAAAACCGCATCAATTGTGCGATCCTGCATCCCGGGATGCGCACGTTCGCCAAGTTCTTGACAACGCCGCTCCAGATGTTCATTCAAGCTATTAAGGTCATCAAAGGAAAGCTTGGGCGTAAACACCTCTGCTCGTATGAACCCGACCTGGTTCTCAACCTGGCCCTTCTCCCAGCCAGATGCCGGCGTACAGGCGACCGGCTCCATAACGTAATGGTTCATACAGGCAAGGAAACGTGCATGGAACATTCGTTCCTTCGAACGCGATACATAGGTGACCATAGTCTTGGGATTGTCGATGATGACACGGCGGGGAACTCCCCCGTAAAAGGCCAACGCACGCACAAAAGCATCAAGTACCATCTCCTGCACTTCGCTGGGATAGGCGTATACAAACGGCTTGCGGCTGTGGCAAAGCCGGAAGTGGGCAATCTTCACTTTCTGGGGTACTCCGCCCAGAACAACGTGTTCCTCACTCCAGTCAAACTGAACCGCATCACCTGCCGCAAACTGCAGGGGAACAAATGCTCCTCTGGACCCCGAACTCGAATGCTTCAACTCGCGGATAAGTCGCTGGGTCGTTGAATAAGACCCTTTATAGCCTTCCCCAACCAGTTCCTCGTAAAGCTTCTTGCCTGTGCGACGCTCCCGGCGCGGCAGCTTCAGATCATGCTCCCAGCGTGACCGAAGCTTGTCTGCATGCTTCCCAAGCAATTTATGCAAGGGTGCAGGGAGTGTGGCGCTGATAACGAGGCTCCCCATCATCCTTCAAATACTTCCTGATCGTATTGCGCGAAACTCCCGTCTCACGACTTACCTGTCGAATGCTCTTTTCACCGCGCAATATCCAGCAACGGACCTTCAAAACCGTTTCCATTTGTAACACCTGTCTCTTCCTCGCGCTTAAAACGCGAAACCTAAAACAGGCGGGTCAATTTTACTTGAAAATTACCCACCCAAGTGGGTCAAATTTGCATGGAAATTCACATATTGTTGGACCATAGGCCAGAACACCTTGTGTCAAGCTTGGCAGATGAATGAATCAAGGAACCCCAATCACTCGATTCAATGGAAGATAGACGAATGGACGGATACTACATCGGCTTCGAAAAAACCGGCGTCCCAGAAATAGACAAAATTCTTGGCGCGGTTGCGTGTGCAGGGAAGTCCTGTCACCACACTGATTGTTGGCATGATGAAACGCCACCTCGCGATGACCACACCGGAAATTGCCCTAACGATTGGATACAGAACGCTGCTGATGAAGCGGCAGAAGTGTTTAAGAGTTTGGTCATGGAAAAGCTGAAGTAACCCCAATCAAATAACTCCATGGAGAAGCAAATGACAAAGCGTATCCTTAGCGGACGGGGGGAAGTGTAGAAGCAAATGAACTACCCACCGGCACTAATGAATTTGAAAGACGCGGCCACGTACCGTGGTATGTCAGTCGGATTCTTTCAAGCACATTGCCCGGTGAGACCAATTCAATTCACGCAATCCACAAAAGGCGGTCGTTATTTACGGGTTCGCATTGACGAATGGCTGGAAAATCTTGATTCCAACCCGGGGAGGCCTGATCTGCATACATTCGGGGAGAAAGCCGGAAATGCGGGTGAGAATTAGGGGACTCAATATACGCAGGGCAAAAGGCCGCTGGTATGTAGGGATTCGCGGCGGCAAATCCCTTGTGAAGGGATTCAACGGCACAAGAGAGGATTTGCAAAAGTATATGTCCACACCGGAGTTCATGATGAAACTGGCACTTGCCCGGAAAGTCGGCAACAGTTTCGAACCGGACACGCTGGGCGGGCTGATCGAATGGTTCAAGTCCGAAACCACACGGTGGCAGAGACTCTCCCCTTCAACCCAGAGCGATTATGAGAAGAAATTCGCATGGATCGGTGCCGATCTGCATTATCCCGCCGACCAGATAGACACTTACGGAATCGTGAATATCCGCAACCGGGCAGCAAAGGAAAAATGGCCGCGGTTTGCGGACATACTGGTTTCCGCGCTATCGTCCGTATTCACCGAAGCTGTCCTCGCCGGGAAAACCCCCGTCAATCCGTGCAGAGGGGTTCCAAGACTGAATATTACCGATCCCAATGCCAATCGGGAGTGGCCACAGGAAGCACAGCGCACGGCTTTCGACAATGCCCCGATTCCGGTGCTGCTGCCAATGCTGATTGCACGATATGCCGGTTTTCGTGGCAAGGATATATGCTCGCTGAAATGGGACGCATATACCGGACATTCACTCAGGATAATGGCAAGCAAAAACCGGGTGCTTTATGAAGTGCCGGTACTCCCGTCCCAACCGCTCAAAAGCGCGCTGGATACAGCCCGGAAGGATGCACAATCCATCCGTATCTGTGTCACCGCAAGAGGTCAGCCGTGGGCCAATGAACAGAGCATGCAGGGGGCTGTTTCCCGCTATCTTCGGAACCACGTGGAGGATGGCCTGACGTTGCACGGCCTGCGGGTGACTTATGCGGCCCAGTTTCGTCGCCTCGGAATGAACGACAATGAAGTGGCTGATTTGATCGGTGATAAATCCACTGCTATGGGGGCGCATTACACGCGGCACGTGGACAGTCAGAACGCTATTGATAAAGGCTTCAAATTGTTGCAAGAGAGGACGAAATGAGAACAAATTTGCACAACTTTTTTCAGTTTGCACAACCGCACAACTGGAATTCCTTGTAAGTCGTTGATTTATAAGGGCGCGGGCATGGCGGAATTGGTAGACGCAAGGGACTTAAAATCCCTCGGCCTAAGAGCTGTCCGGGTTCAAGTCCCGGTGCCCGCACCATCCAGGCTTTGCAAAGTAAAATACTGATCTTCGAACACCACTGGAAGCAGCAGTATAGCTTGCGAAGCAAATTGCCGAACATAACTCAGGAATGTTTGTTTATGCAGAGTACTCCAAAACAAGGTGTAAGCGCCGCCATGGTGGCAATCGGCGACGAACTTCTGTCCGGTCGCACCCGTGACAAGAACATTGGCCATCTTGCAGCGTCTCTGACACTACAAGGTATTGAACTAAAGGAAGTACGAATTGTCGCCGACAAACACGATGAAATTGTCGCCGCGATAAATGCCCTGCGAACAAAGCACGACTATTTGTTCACCTCCGGCGGCATTGGCCCCACCCATGATGACATCACGTCAGATGCTGTTGCAGCAGCATTTGGTGTCAAAATCGATCACGATCCTCGGGCCATGGCTGTTCTCAAGGCACACTACGAAGAAATTGAACTGGAATTCACCAATGCCCGAAAACGCATGGCCCGAATTCCTGAAGGTGCGGCCCTGATTGAAAACAAAATTTCGAAAGCACCGGGATTCATTGTGGAAAACGTCCATGTAATGGCGGGCGTACCTTCCGTATTCACGGCGATGCTGGATGAGGTTCTGCCTACACTCAAAGGCGGTGAAATTATGCTTTCCGAAGCGATCGATTGTGAATTGGGCGAGGGAACCATCGGCGACAGCCTTGCCGAAATTCAGAAAGCCCATCGTGAAACCTCGATTGGTTCCTACCCGAGATTTGACGGCAAAACCTACTCAACGCAGATTGTGGTTCGGTCACGAGACGCTGCCCGCATCAAGGCAGCAGTCGTTCACATAAACGAAGCGCTTGAGACTTTGCGGGCAGTTAAGTGACCTACCCGGTCGCCCCAATTTACTTACTGTTATCAAGCTTTTAACCATTTCCACTTACGGTTCTTGTGCATCACAAGCATCGAAATGGAAAAATGCCATGTTTTCAAAGTTCTACCGTGCAACGAATGGTTCTTCGGCCATCGAATATGCAATCGTTGCAGGTCTCGTTTCGATTGCGATTGTTGTCGGTGTAACAAATCTGGGAACCCAGACCGGGCAAATGTACGAAGACGTTGACCAGCAGGTTTCTGCGACTAACTGATAACCAATCACCTCAAAACGTCACTTTGTTAAGTCCTGATCCCAAAATCGCAAAGATGGTCATTCATCCACAGAATTGAGCTGTAATGCCGAGTTGTCAGCATCTGCCGGTGCAATCTACCTTGCACCCGGTCAGTTTTGCACCTATGCAACGTCAATTACCGCAATTTTTGAATGAGTGATTCATGGCCCAACCATCGAACAAGGCGTTTCCCGTATCCTGGGACCAGTTTCATCGGGACAGCAAGGCACTTGCCTGGCGTCTTACCAGCGTAAGCCAGGACAAGGGAGAATGGAAAGCGGTTGTCTCGATTACGCGAGGTGGACTGGTACCTGCGGCGATCATTGCCCGTGAACTCGGCGTCCGCAACATCGAAACCATCTGCATTGCCTCCTATCACGAATACAAGGATCAGGGGAACCTCGTCGTGCTCAAAGCGATTTCCGAGAAAATTGTAGAGGAAACCAACGGTGGCGAGATGGTTCTTGTCATTGACGATCTCACCGATACCGGTGCAACCGCGAAAAAGGTTCGCGAAATGTTGCCAAAAGCGCACTTCGCAACGGTTTATGCAAAACCGTCCGGCAGACCAATGGTGGATACGTTTGTGACTGAAGTATCACAGGATACCTGGATTTATTTCCCCTTGGACCTTGATCTGTCTTATTCAGCACCAATTTCTGGTAAGGCAGACGGTTAAACAACCAATCCAACATTTCACAGGAAAAGTTCATGCCAAACAAAAGTATGCTGGCTGTCCTTTTCACCATCATGATCAATATGATGGGAGTTGGTCTTATGTGGCCAATCCTGCCGTCCCTGATAGAGAATCTGTACGGTGGAGATCTATCCCAGACTGCTCTCATTTACGGCGCAACCGCGGTAATATTCTCCATCATGCAGTTCATCTTCGCACCGATTATGGGCGCATTGTCCGATCGGTACGGAAGGCGGCGTGTCATGTTGCTTGCTCTGGCTGGCCTTGGCCTGGACACCCTTTTGCTTTCCTTTGCACCATCAATCGCGTGGGTGTTTGCAGGTCGTGCATTGGGCGGTATCTTCGGTGCCACCTACTCCATCGCCAATGCCTACGTGGCCGATACGACGGACAGTGAGAATCGCGCCGCAGCTTTTGGTCTGATCGGCGCCGCCTTCGGTATTGGATTTATTGTCGGCCCGGTGATCGGCGGCCTCTTGGGCGAGTATGGATTACGTTATCCATTCTATTTTGCTGCCGGCCTGTCCTTCCTTAATCTTGTTTTCGGCTACTTCTTCCTTGAAGAAACACTCCCTGAGGAAAAACGCAGCACCGAAAGCCTCTTGCGTGCCAATCCTTTTGGCGCAATCAACTTTATTCGCACCAACAGTGTATTGCTGTTGCTGGGCATTGCCCTGTTGCTGGTCAACACATCTCAGCGCGGGCTGGGGGGAGTCTGGGTATTGTTTACCCAAAATCAGTATGGCTGGGGACCGTCTGAAGTCGGGTTATCGTTGACTGTGGTTGGCGTTTGTTATGTAGTGGTTCAGGGTTTTCTGGTTCGACCGGTAATAGCAGCCCTGGGTGAGATCAAAACCATTGTCTTCGGGTTTCTGCTGAGCTCAGTGATGTTCACCATTCTGTCCTTCAACACGCTTCCCATTTTCGGTTACCTTGGCATTATCCCGCATGTCCTTGGCTGGGGATGCGCTGCCCCTGCCCTGCAGGCAATTGCATCGCGACAGGTTCCCCAAAACCAGCAGGGCTTGCTCCAGGGAGCACTAACCAGCCTGGGTGATCTTGCAGCCATTGCGGGCGCGGCCCTATCGACAACCAGCTTTTCCTACTTCACCTCCGCCTATGCTCCAATTTACTACCCGGGCGCCTATTTCATATTCGGCGCCATGGTCCTTATTGTCTCTGCCTATCTCGGTGTGTCGGCAGGTAGGGTAAATGCAAAGGCACAAAACCCGGGTTCCTGATCACGCAAGCACACAACTGCGTCAACGGATTAAATCTGAACTTAACTGCCAAATTCAATAACTATATGTTGGGCATCGTATCAATCTTGAGAAGGTCCATGAAAGTCAAGCCAACCTACAAACTGCTTTTCGCCGGCTTTCTCCTGTTGTTTGTTGCCGCAACAAGCTTCACCGCCACGCCATACAGGCAGGTAAATGCGCAGACAAATCAGGAGCCGGACACTGAATGCACCGGAACTACCCTCTGTATTCTCGGAGATCGCGGATATCATGTTCTGCCGCCTGATGGTTGGGATGGCAAAAGCCCTCTGCCGGTACTTCTGTATTTTCACGGCTGGGGACGTCAGGGGCCGGTTCCGATAAATCACAAACACATAGGTGGCGCCACGCGTAAGGCGGGCGTGCTTCTGGTCGCTCCAAACGGACTTGGCAAATCATGGGACTTCTGGCGTCCCGGATCACGCGATACAACCTTTGCAAAGGCGGTTCTGGAGGATGTGGAAAAGCGGTATCTGGTCGATCGCACCAGAACTTTTGTCTCCGGGTATTCATGGGGCAGTTCAATGGCCTGGCGATTTTCCTGCGAAGCAGGCAATGAAGTTACCGTTCTGCTTGGCATCTCCGGCACATTTTACAACCAGAATGAAGAATGCCATACGGGACCGGTCGAAGTTCGCCACGTCCATGGCCTCACAGATACGGTGATGGATTTTCCCTTCGGACCGAACGGAGAAGAGACCGGACCGGTCCACCTGTGGAAACGCATTAATGGCTGTGACAGCGAGCCTGACGAGGTATCTGCGTGGAAAACCAAGCAAAAATTCACCCACTATGTCTGGCGGGACTGCCAATCGGGAAAGAACATAAAGCTTGATGTGCACGGTGGCGGCCATTGGATTGCGAAGGGTTGGATGGCCAAGCAACTCAAAGAGCTTGTTGACTCGTAATTTTCAGAAAAAAGTTAGCTTTTTCTGATAGAAAGCAACTTTTTCGGAATCAAGTTCCAAGCTTCCGATTTTAGCGCCATCGCAAGTTTTCCCGCGAAAGCTGATCGACAGAAGTCGCGCCCATCAGTTTCATCCCGCGCTCGATTTCGGTTCTAAGATTGCCCAGTGTCTTTTCAACACCGGCATGTCCGGCAGCCGAAAGACTGTAAAGATACAGGCGTCCGCCAGAACAGGCTTTCGCCCCAACAGACAGGGCTTTGAGAACATGCGTGCCGCGTTGAATTCCGCCTTCGCAAATCACGTCAATCTTGTCACCTACCGCGTCACAGATTTCCGCCAGCTGATCAAACGGCGAACGCGAACCATCCAGTTGTCTGCCCCCATGATTGGAAACCATGATGCCGGTACAGCCTATGTCTACGGCACGCTTTGCATCTTCTACACTCATGATACCCTTGAGAGCGAATTGACCGTCCCAATCGCGGCACAGCTTTTCGGCATCCTTCCAGTTCATCGACTGGTCCAGCATGCTGGAAAAATATTCGCCCACTGATACTGCCAGATTGGTGCCCTCCGCTACATGGCCGGAGAGATGCGGCATATCGAATTTGGGTTTTGTATAGAAATTCCACGCCCACATCGGGTGTGCGGCAAAACTCAACATACTTTGCAGGGTGAGACGCGGCGGAGAGGTAAATCCTGTATGGAGATCGCGTTCACGGTTTCCTCCGGTAATCGTATCCACCGTCAATGCCATGACCTGGAACTTGGCTTCCTTCGCCCTTTGAAGCAATGCATCATTGAGGCCCCTGTCCTTGTGAAAGTAGAACTGGAACATTTTTGGCCCATCGGTGATCTCTGAAATCTCTTCCACCGTCACTGTCGCAAGGGAGGATACGCCGAACATTGTGCCAAATTTTTTGGCAGCTCTGGCCACAGCCCGTTCGCCATCGTGGTGAAACAGCCGCTGTAATGCTGTCGGGGCGAGATACAGTGGCATGTCGAGCTTCTGACCCATGACTTCCACACTCATATCGACTTCATCAACGCCTGCCAGCACATTTGGTACCAGATCGCAGGAATCGTAGGCATCAGTGTTCCGCCGATACGTCAATTCATCGTCTGCAGCCCCATCGATATAATGGAAAATCGGTCCAGGCAGACGTTGTTTGGCCAGCAGGCGCATGTCTTGAACATTGTGACAATCTTTCAGTCTTCTAAGCATTTAACCGTTCCCAAGTGTGATTTCCGAGGCTTTCTCATCCAACTTGGCTCAAAGATCAAGTACAAACACTTTTTCCAAACGGGCGATAATCTGGATTTTTATTTCCATTTTGAAAATGCAGATAAATCTGCCGAAAACGCTATGGCTTGCCGCATACAAGACACTTGAGTTACCGGGTATTTCGTACCAAACATGCAAAATTCCAAAAATTGTGTGGAAGTTTCATGCCCAAGGGCTAAAGGCATGAAGCTAGAAATAGTGAGGGTTAGTTATGACATCAGTTGATGAATTGAAAAAGCAACGTGAGGCCTGCCTTGCAGCAACCGCAGGAGGACCGCCTCAGCGCACTTCAAACCAGTTTTTTGGTGTGGGACCCATTACCGATATTACCACTGACGAGGCAGATAGCCGCAAAATGCGTTTCGAATTCGATCGCTGGCTGGAAAAGACCTATCGCAAACTGGACGACAAGGGCAATGATATTGGCCCGTTCACATCAGCGGAAATCGGCCGTTCCATGCACCGGGGCTATCCGGCTGATGCAATTCTGCTCGACATGATGCGCGAAATACATCGTTATTTCGGCTTCCCCAAATCCAACCGCATGGCCGTGGGCCTTGGCGGCGGACATTCCGGCTTTACTGTCTGTGCAATGCACATGATGAACGCGAATGACGCCAATCAGCATGTATATATCGACACGCCGGCACCGGAATCCGAAACCGCCGGAACCGGGGGTTTCTTCCGCCAGTCCTGGGGTTCGCAATTGATCGAGATGCAACGCTTTGCCGCCAATGGAGACGAAGCTCGCCTTCACTTTGCGGACAAGGAAGGGACAATTCCGACAGCGGACGCCCTTGCAGAGATGGGCATCAAGCTCTTTATCGGCGTAGGCCACGAAACAACCGGGGCTACCACCTATACCCTGGAAGACATCACCAACCTGCTCGAATGGATTGACCGCGACCCGCAGAACCACCACGCGGTTATCGATGCAACATCCATGCTGGGTGCCATGCCATGGGAGCAGTCTATTGTTGACGCGGTAACAGCCAAATGTTCAATGTTTATGCCATTCCAGAAGGCGATTGGCGGCATATCCGGTTATTTTTGCTGGTCCATGACGCCGGCATGTTTCGAACTTACCGAAACAAATCAGAAAGATCCGGCGTGGGCTATTCCGCGCCAGCTCAAAGTCGTGGTTCCGGTGGACCCCAAGAAACCCCTTACCGGCGAGAAAACTGGGAAGCTTGGCCCGATCTACGATCCAGTAGAAAACAAGATGCTGGGTGGCATTATAAACACCTATTCCACCCTCGCGTTTGCAGAGACAACGTTTGGCCTGCTGCGAACCGAACGGCTGGTAGGTTCCGTGCAGGACATGAATGCTCGTTCGGTTGCAAACCGTCAGGAAGTCAACGAATGGACTGCAAACGATTCCCTGCTTTCCCTTGGTGTTGAAGAAGAAGAACGCCGTGGCGCTGCGGTTACGCTGATCAAGGTGAACGATGATGACATCAACGACGCGGATTTGCATGCCAAACTGATTGCCCGCTCAAAGCAACTTCTAGGCTATGAAGGCCTTACCCATCCAAATGGTGAGTACGAGCCCGGCCTAGATGTGGCACGCTATGTGAACACATTTCCCGGCACACCCGGTGACTACCGGGCATGGATTGGCGGCATGCGCAATGTCGACGACATAACTGCTTTGATGGAAAATCTGAAATATTGTTACCTGCGCGCAAAACTCGTAACCGTTGAGGAGATGTTGGCTGAACAGGGTGTGACATTCGAAGCCGGAAAATCTACCGGCACTCAGCGCCGGCGCATGGATGACGCGGACAAAGCCTACAAGGTGCTGGTTGCCGATCTCGTTGGCCTGAAGTTTGATGCTGATGGAAATCCGGATCATTCCGCCGTCAGAGCCCATGTCGAGGCAAAAGGCGGAGTATTTCACGAAGGACTTTGCCCTGACGTAGCCGAATTGGAAGCCGGAAAGATCCACTTCTTTTATCAGCCCGATCTTTCTCGCGAAGAAGAGCTCCTGCCAATCACAAAGGACGGCCAGTACGATGCAACGATTGTAGCGGCCACTGTCTTGCCAGCGGACGCAAAGTTCTGCGAAGGCGGCGTGCGCATCGGTGCCGGCACCGGCAACATGGGTGCTGCCTCCTGGGGCGGTGGAAATGGAGACGGCGGCGAGGCGCCGTTGATGAACACCCCGAGTTTCAACAGCCGCGCAACAGCTCAAATGGCCATGAAGGCCCTGCTCAAAGTGCTGCCGGATCTGGATGTCGAAACCCTTCACACCCGAACCTGTGCCGGAGATTTCGATACCGGCAAAAACCTGTGCGAATACCCGACAGAGAAAATCGAAGGCAAGACCATGGGTGTCATTGGGTTCGGAAACATCGGCCGGGAAGTCGCTTCACTGGCCAAGGCATTCGGAATGAATGTACGGGTCTATGCCCGCCCCCATCACAAGGACTGGATTGAGGCGGAAGGCTTTACCTATGCCACCTCACCTGCGGATGCCGCAACCGGCGCAGATGTTCTTTCACCGCATACCGGACTTGGCACGTTTAATTCTGATTCAGGAAAATTTGCCAACGATTCAGTGGTCGACGCGGATGTTCTGAACGCCATGAACGATGGCGCAATCATCATCAACTATGACCGGGGTGAAGTGGTGAACGCCGATGCACTGGATGCAGCCCTCTCGTCTGGCAAAGTCCGGTACGCCGGCATTGATGCGGATTTGTTCCAAAACGCTGAAACCGGCGAACTCTCCGGACCGATGGTTCCCTATCTTGCCCTGCAGGAAAAACATGCAGGTAAGATGGAGCTGCTGCCTCACGCTGCAGCGGACACCGAGCACGTGTCGCGGGTGGAAGGTGCAAAACAGGCCGTGGATCAGATCATGGATTGCATCATGTACAAGTCTGTGATGAACCTCAAAGGAGATCTGCCGGAAGGTTATACCAATGCCGGAGCGGTTACAGTCAACGGAGTTGGCAAGGTGACGCCAAATACCTTGGGGTCTGCGGTCAGCGATGCCGACACACTTGTTGCCATTCGTGATGCGGCTGAAATGTTGACAGCACACTGGGCTGCAATCTCATCGACAACTGATTCCGACCGCCGCGCCGAACTGATTGATCGCTACGGTGCCGAACTGGTCAGGAATTCCAACACATATATCAGCCTGATTGAAAAACTTGGTTTGAAAGGTCCCTACGGCTAGGGATTAGGTTGCCGGGCCCGGATTAGAGACTTCTGATCCGGTCGCGGACAATTCGCAACTGCTTGCGCAAATCGTCTTCGATGCGCTGGCGCAAACGATAGTTGATACGGCTGCTCATCCTCACCTGGCGCAGGCTCTCTTCCAGGTTTCTTTCCAATCGGCGCAGACTCTGTCGTTTTTTGGAAGTTTCTGCAGCCTTTTGCTGGTCAGTTCGGCTACCCTCTGTTGAGGCCTTCTCGCTACCGACGCTGGTTTGACGATTTCCGTCCACCTCTATCGAAGCAGTGATTTCACTTTTGGCCTGGCCGATGGTGCTGAGCAGCGGCGTGTCGATTTCATCTGTAGCATCGATCCGCAGCTTGTCTTGGTTTATACTGATTTTTACCCTGGCTGTATCCCGGCCGGTATTTGCATTGATAAGGTCTTCCAATTCTTTTTCAGCATAAGGCCCTAACCGGAACAACCGTTGCGCATCAGCAGCCGCATTGTCGACAACGGACTCAAGTGTCTTTTCCGCGTTGGAAATTCGTGAATAATCAATCCCAACCCCCGCAAGCATCAATATTGGAAGGATCAGCAATGTGCCAGTAATTGCCACATTGCCGCGCTTGTCTTCTGTAAACCGTTTGTAAATGCCCGTCATGATGTTCCAGCCTTGTATGGCAAGAATACGGGCTATTCATTCTGATTTAACGAAGGCTTTGATTAAAACTTTAATCATCCGTCAAAAAATCAGGCTTTTGGACCGATCATGTCTTCGGGACGGACCACGGCATCAAACTCTTCCTGCGTTACATAACCCAATCGCAGGGCTTCTTCTTTGAGAGTGGTTCCATTTTTGTGAGCCGTTTTGGCAATTTCCGTTGCTTTGTCATAGCCGATGCTGGGTGCCAATGCGGTAACCAGCATCAGGGACCGTTCCATCAGAGATTTGATGTTGTCCTCATTTGCCGTGATGCCGACCACACACTTGTCTGCAAAGCTCACGCATGCATCTGCCAAAATACGGATGGACTGCAACATCGCATTGGCCATCACAGGCTTGTAAACATTAAGCTCAAAATGCCCCTGCGTGCCGGCCATCCCGATCGTGGTCTGGTTACCCATTACCTGGCAGCACACCATGGTCATGGCTTCACATTGAGTTGGGTTCACCTTACCTGGCATGATCGAGGATCCCGGCTCATTTTCCGGCAATGAAATTTCACCCAGCCCTGAACGTGGGCCTGAACCAAGAAATCTCAAGTCATTGGCAATCTTGAACAGGGAGGCGGCCACGGTGTTCAACGCACCATGAGCATAGACATAGGCGTCATTGGCTGCCAATGCCTCGAATTTGTTCGGTGCAGTCCGGAACGGCAGTCCGGAAATATTGGCTACCTCAGCAGCGAAATCCTCGGCAAATCCGACCTTTGAATTCAGGCCGGTTCCCACTGCTGTTCCGCCCTGGGCAAGTTCATAAAGCCCGTCTACCCCCTGCTCAACGCGGTTGATTCCGTTCTCAAGCTGTGCAGCGTAACCGGAAAATTCCTGACCCAGCGTAAGAGGCGTTGCGTCCTGGGTGTGGGTACGCCCGATTTTGACGATGTCCTTGAATGCTTCGGATTTCTCTTTAACCGCTGTGTGCAAATGTCTGAGAGCCGGTAACAGACTTGCATTGATTTCGCGGGCCGCAGCAATATGCATCGCCGTTGGGAATGTGTCGTTTGAGGATTGGCCCATGTTCACATGGTCATTGGGATGAACAGGATCTTTTGAACCGATCACACCGCCAAGAATTTCAATTGCCCGGTTGGAAATTACCTCGTTGGTGTTCATGTTGGACTGTGTACCGGAACCCGTCTGCCAGACGGACAACGGGAAGTTGTCGTTAAAGGAGCCCGCGACAACTTCTCCTGCAGCCTGGTCAATGGCAGAACCAAGTGCCTCTGGCATCACACCCATTTTCATATTCACTCGTACTGCAGCCTGTTTGACAATGCCCAACGCAGAAACAAGCGGTGACGGCATTTTCTCGGTTCCTATGGGAAAATTGATCAGGGAACGGGCTGTCTGTGCCCCATAGTACTTGTCTGATGGCACTTCCAACGGGCCAAAGGAATCTGTTTCGGTGCGGGTATCTTGGGTCATTTTAACGTCCATGTCTGCTGAACTTAATATAGGCACGGTTTAGTTGGTTTTTAATGGCAAGGCTACTGCTGCCTTGGTCTATTCACGCAATTTCCACCCAACGCGACCAACTTGTTATCTCGCCTCTCTTGTCGGCCATGGAACCGGCCTTCACTTCGGAGTTTTGCGGAGATTGTGGAAACAGGAACACCGAACCTAACAGCAGCTGGTTCGTCGGAATGGCAAGACGTTCAAAAAACTCGGGATTGCGCAGAGGCCCGCCACTGGACCAGTAGGTTTTGAAGCCCGCATCAGCAGCAGCCAGCAAAAGCGACTGAACAAAGGCGGATGATGATGCGATGTGTTCCATGTTGCGCAAGGTGCCGTCGAACACCGGCCCGTCCTTGCTGATAACATCATCCTTGATAGTGCCTTCGTCCGGCAGCCAGGTAACCTGAAACAGATACTGTGCGGCCGCAAGCATGTTGGGTATTTTCGTCGTATCACCTGCAGCGGTGCGCTCACGCATCAAGCTGCGGCAGGCTTGCGTGTCGAGTTTATAAACCCGCCAGGGCACCGGAGACGGCATGTCAGCCAGATGTTCCCGTCCGCAGGCATAGTGAAACGGAGCATTACCGGCCGCAGCTATCAGGGTATCAACCTGTCTGTCAGGCCCTTCTTCAACCTGTTCGGGTGCCTCAGGGTCTCCAATGATCTTGTAGGTTCGGCGTGCGAGTAACGATTTCAACATTTCTTCTTCACAATCTCTTTCAGGGCGCTAATTTGACTATGGGATGATTTGCATACCTATTGCAGTTTGCTATAGGTCTCGGCAACAATCTTCAAAAGACAGAATCAAAGCGACGGCCCTGTCCGATATTCAAAGGAATTATCCATGGCAAAAATCAAGGTAGAAAATCCGGTGGTAGAGCTGGATGGCGACGAGATGACTCGCATCATCTGGCAATTCATCAAAGACAAGCTTATCCACCCCTATCTTGATATCGACCTGAAATATTACGACCTCGGCATAGAGGCCCGCGATGCCACCGATGACCAGATCACTATCGATGCCGCAAACGCTATCAACGAGTACGGCGTTGGCGTAAAATGTGCGACGATCACGCCGGATGAAGCACGTGTCGAGGAATTCAATCTGAAAAAAATGTGGCGCTCGCCCAACGGCACCATCCGCAATATTCTTGGTGGGGTGATTTTCCGCGAACCAATTATCTGCAAAAACGTACCGCGGCTTGTGCCCGGCTGGACGCAACCCATAATTGTTGGACGTCATGCATTCGGTGACCAATACCGTGCAACGGATTTCCGGTTTCCCGGCAAAGGCAAGCTTATGGTGAAATTCATCGGCGAAGATGGAGAGACCATCGAGCACGAAGTCTTTGACGCTCCGTCCTCTGGCGTTGCCATGGCCATGTATAATCTGGATGATTCCATTCGTGACTTTGCACGTGCCTCCATGAACTACGCACTCAGCCGCGGCGTCCCGTGCTATCTGTCAACCAAAAACACCATTCTCAAAGCCTATGACGGCCGCTTCAAGGACATCTTTGAGGAAATTTATGAAAGTGAATTCAAAGGGAAATTCGCAGAGGCCAAAATCTGGTATGAGCACCGTCTGATTGACGACATGGTTGCTTCAGCCCTTAAATGGTCCGGCGGTTATGTGTGGGCATGTAAGAACTATGACGGCGATGTGCAGTCGGATACCGTCGCACAAGGGTTTGGCTCCCTCGGCCTCATGACCTCCGTCCTGTTGAGCCCGGATGGCAAGACGGTTGAAGCAGAAGCAGCCCACGGAACAGTAACCCGTCACTACCGCCAACACCAAAAGGGCGAGGAAACCTCAACCAACTCCATCGCGTCAATCTTTGCATGGACCCAGGGCTTGGCCCACCGCGCCAAACTCGATGACAATCCGGAATTGGCGAAGTTTGCCAAGACGCTTGAAGACGTTTGTGTCGGCACTGTTGAATCGGGCTATATGACCAAGGACCTGGCGCTTCTGATCGGGCCGGATCAACCCTGGTTGTCAACAACTGGTTTCCTCGACAAAATTGATGAGAACCTTCAGAAAGCCATGAGTTGACGGGCAAGCCAAAACTCTTTGGTGCCACTTATAGCGTCTACGTGCGAATTGTTATGCTCACCCTTATCGAAAAGGGCATAGACTTTGAGCACGAACCTGTAGACATATTTTCTGATTCTGATGCAAAAGACGCCCATCTTCAGCGCCATCCGTTTGGTAAAATCCCCTCTTTATCACATGACGGCGTGGAACTTTATGAAACCAGCGCAATTGCCAGATACATTGATGAGAAGTATCCCGCGCCACCTCTGATGCCGCAAACAGTGGATGCCCGCGCCCGGGTCAATCAGATAATCTCAATCGTGGATAATTACGCCTATCCTTCGATGGTTTGGGGCATTTACGTTCCCCTCACAGAAAACGCGGCTGATGCAGATACGGATCCAGGCATTAAACGCGCATGCGAAACCGCACAACGTGTTCTAATGGCGGTAAAGGATATTGCTGACACAAGCAGCGACTTCCTCGTCGGCGGGCAATTGAGCTTGGCGGATATCTATTTGTTGCCGGTAATTGACTATTTTGATCAGACCGGGCCTGGCCATGACATGATAAATCAATTCGAGCGCATTAACCTGTGGTGGGAATGCAACAAATCCAGAACGGGTTTCGGAAAAATTCTGGGCACGGCTTGATAAAAATGCCGGAATTGGGAGCATTTCGCTCCGCCGTTTCCGCTCCGAGGTGCACCACCGCCAGGCCCTTTTTGAAATGAGGGCGCAAGCCCGAATGCAAAAAAGGGCCTGGCGGTGAAAAATTTCGACAGGCGGAGCCTGCGATGACTTGAATTGCCGTTACCAATACCCCTACCGCAGAATTGCGCACAAGCGCAATCGCCTCTTCGAACAGACTGTGCCGAAGAGAGATTTCACGCTGTGCGCTTCCCAGAGGTTTGAGAGCGGTCATGGCGGTGCCTGCGCATCTCTGAACACCTCCTCCGGCGTCCGGAAGCCGAGTGCCTTGCGCGGCCGTGCGTTGAGCAGATCCTCCACCGCCTGGACCTCGGCATCGGTCACAGACCGGAAATCCGTGCCTTTCGGCAAATACTGGCGGACCAGTCCATTGGTGTGTTCATTCAGCCCGCGCTCCCATGAGTGGTAGGGCCGGGCAAAATAGAACTTGGCATCAAGCGCCTTGGACAGGCTGCTGTGGCCAGCGAATTCCTTACCGTTGTCCGCAGTGATCGTGTGAACCAGGTGCCGATCTGCCTCCAGCCGGCGTCTGAGCGCAGCTCCGACATCTTCGGCCGTTTTCCTGTCGAGCCGTACCAGTCGGGTCATCTTCGAGGCGCGGTCCACCGCCGAAACCACTGCGCCGCTTTGACCCGCTCCAACGATCGTGTCCACCTCCCAGTCACCGATCCGCAACTTCTGTTCGACGATCGCGGGCCGCTCACTGATATCGACACGACCGGGAATGCGTCCTCGCCCGGCGTGCCGGCCGCCGCGCCAATTCGGTTTCTTCCCACGCCGCCGCAGACGTTTGTAAAGGCTGCCACCGGCCCTGCGGTCCGCGCGGACGTATTCGTAGATCCGCATCCGCCCCACCATGGCTTGGCCTTCCCGACGAAACCGACCCGAAATTTGCTCTGGGCTCCAGCCAGCCGCCAACTTCTCCTCGACCAATTGCCACAGGGCGGGTGTCATCTTCCTTGGCACCGATGACGCCCTGTGGCGGCGCTCTGTCGCCTTGTTATGGGCCTGTTTGTACCGGTAGCCCCGGCCGCCGCTGTTGCGCTGCATCTCTCGACGGATTGTCGTGTGATGGCGTCCGAGCTCACGCCCAATGTCTCTCTGCGAGAGGCCGCTTTTCTTCAACCCCCAAATCTGGCAACGTTCATCTTGGGTCAGGTGGTGGTAGCCGCGAGGCATAGGCGAATCTCCTTCTACAAGATTCTCGCCATCGCCTGGCCCGCCCGCAAGGAAGAATGCTCATCACGCTGCCGTTTTCACTGGTGCACTTCGGAATGGCACGGGGGCTCAAAATTACCTGTTCTTTGATATTTTACCGCTGGGTAACCATTTGCTGCTAAACAGAGCTCACTTTGTCAGTATCAATTCTTTAGGCGGGAAAGATAAATGCGAAGACGAGCACAAGACCAAAAAAATTACATGATCGGCGTAAACACCTGGCTATTTGCAGTCGGGGCGATTTTGGCCGGATACAACACCTACGTAAACTTGCCATCTGCAAAAAGTGTCGGCGGATTTGTAATCGGCAGCTTTACCCAGTTGGATGGTCTGATGCTGTCGAGCTTTGCAATCATGCTGAGCGGCTTCTTTTACTCACTCGTCATCCTGAAACCGGATATGCTGAAACGAAACCGCGAACGCCAGTTGATGAAGCTTAAGGTGCTGGCAGTTGAGCATGACGACTTCAAGGATCGTGCAACGAAACTGTATAACGGGCAGTATTTCCATCAATTGCTCAACAAGTATCTGGAAGAATTCAACGCGCTCGATGAAACCATGGGCATCACGCTGATCGAAGTTCAAAGTTCCACCATGGATCTCGATCAAGATATCAAATCCATTGCGGACACCCTGTCAGCTACCATTCGACCCTATGACGTCGTTGCGCGTATCGATAACAACCTGGTTGCGGTCCTGACACCATATATCAAACCCGAAGACATCCACACAATATGCACACGATTCACCAATGTGATATTGTCTGGAAACAATCTTTCCAACACATGCCGGATCTACACCGGGACATCGATCAACGACAAGGTTGTCAACAAAACCCAGAGACTTCTGATGGTTGCCGTAAAGAACCTGCAGGTCGGCAAAAGGCTTGCGGCAGACAAGCTTGCCGCCTGATATCACCTGAAGTAAAATCGATTTATGTCAGCCAATCAGCGTGACAGAGCCGACTGATCGCCGACCGGAATGTCCGGCAGCTCGTAATAATCCCCTTTGTCTGCTGGATAGAGCTGCAACTCTGTCTGTATGCCTGTATCGCCGTCTATGGTGCCGGCAAAAATTGACGTTCGATCTGCATCATCCGGGCGCCAGAACAAATTGCTGCCGCATATACCGCAAAATCCGCGCTGTGCCCTGTCAGACGACCGGAACCACGTGACTTCGCCGGAAATTGCAAGCTTGTCGTTCCAGACTGACGTGGCAGTTACAAAATGTCCACTGGTCTTGCGGCACTGGCTGCAGTGGCAGGCAATGGCCGGACGCAATTCCCCGGATATTTCAAACGAAATCTCCCCACACAGACAGCTTCCCGTTTTTTTCGTGTTCATGAATACACTCCCGATTGGATAGCAAAGTCAGCCAACTGCGTTTGCCTCAGTTGACATTGCCTGAGAATATCCGGGAAATTGCGCCAGGATTTTTCGTTCACGACACCCTTGTGCGCAAAACAATCAAATTTGACTAAGCAGACAAGGCCTGCTCGATCGCAATAATGGCTTCGTTTGCATTCGCGCCATCCGGCCCGCCCGCCTGAGCCATGTCCGCACGGCCGCCGCCGCCCTTGCCGCCCACTTTTTCAGACGCCAATCGCACCAAATCCACTGCATTAAAGCGGTCCTTCAGGTCGTCGGTGACGCCCACCACAATTCCTGCCTTGCCATCTTCAGCAATGCCGGCAATCGCGATAACGCCGGAACCCACTGTCTGTTTGGCATCGTCGACCAGACCCTTGAGTTCACGGGCGGCTATATTCTCCACAACACGGCCCATAAACGAGATGCCATTGATATCCTTTGCTTCACCAGATGGCCCTGTGCCGCCGCCGCCCAGCGCCAGCTGTTTGCGCGCGTCAGACAACTCCCGTTCCAGTTTCCTGCGCTCATCCACCAGTTGCGCAACCCGGGAAGCAGCGTCCTGAGGCGGCACTTTCAGAACACCAGCAACATCCTTCAACCGCTGCTCCTGTTCGGACAGATATTCCAGTGCGGTATTGCCTGTAAGCGCCTCAATTCGGCGCACCCCTGCCGCGACCGCACTCTCACCAAGGACATGGATCAACCCGATCTCTCCGGTATTGGCCACGTGGGTTCCACCACACAATTCCAGCGAGTAAGTCTTTCCGGATTTGTCTCCGCGCAGAGCTGTACCCATAGACACAACACGCACCTCCTCGCCGTATTTCTCGCCAAACAGGGCCATCGCACCGAGCTCTATCGCATCGTCAACAGCCATCAGGCGGGTTTCAACCGGAGCTGACTGGCGAACAATTTCGTTGGAGATAGCTTCGACCGTTGCAAGATCCTCATCTGCAATGGCTTTTTGGTGTGAAAAGTCAAAACGCAGGCGGTCTGGCGAGACGAGCGACCCTTTCTGCGCCACGTGATCTCCAAGCACCTCACGGAGCGCTTCATGAATGAGATGGGTGGCGGAATGATGCGAACGGGAGCCGGCTCGAGCTTTGTGATCAACTTCAAGCTCTACCGCCATCCCGGATGCGATTTCTCCCTCAGTCACCTCACCTATATGGACATGCAGGCCTTCGCCGCGCTTCTTGGTATCGCTCACCAACACCTTGCCGCCCTCAAACCGAATTTCACCGCTGTCCCCGACCTGGCCACCACTTTCACCGTAAAACGGCGTCTGGTTTGTAACGATGGAAACCTGCGATCCGGAAGATGCGGTATCCACCGGGTTGCCATCGACAATAATCGACTGCACCACCCCTTCAGCAATTTCGGTGTCATAACCCAAAAACTCTGAGGGACCGAATTCTTCGCGAAGCGCAAACCAAATTTTTTCATCGGCTGCCTCACCTGAACCTGCCCAGGCAGCACGAGCATCTGCTTTTTGCTGTTCCATTGCTGCATTGAACGTTTCAACATCAACGCCGATTCCCCGGCGCCTCAGGGCATCCTGCGTAAGGTCCAGTGGAAACCCGTATGTGTCGTACAATTTGAACGCAGTCTTTCCGTCCAGCTCATCACCATCGCCAAGACCGGCTGAAGCTTCATCGAGCAAACCGAGCCCGCGCTCAAGGGTTTTTCGAAATCTGGTTTCCTCAAGCAATAGCGTCTCTGAAATCAGTGCCGAAGCACGCACCAGTTCCGGATAAGCTGCACCCATCTGCTCTCGCAGGGCTGGAAACAATTTATGCATAAGCGGTTCGCTGGCACCCAGAAGCGAAGCGTGACGCATCGCCCGCCTCATAATGCGGCGCAAAACGTAACCGCGTCCTTCATTGGAAGGAAGAACACCATCTGCAATCAGAAATGAAGAGGCTCTCAAATGATCCGCGATCACCCGATGACTGGGTTGTTGTTCACCGGTCGCTTTCGTTCCTGTCATTTCTTCGCTTGCTGCTATCAGGGCCTTGAACAGATCGATATCATAATTGTCATGTTGTCCCTGCAGGACTGCTGCAATGCGTTCCAGACCCATGCCCGTGTCTATAGAAGGCTTAGGAAGGTCAACACGCTCCTGCGTTGTTACCTGTTCAAACTGCATGAAAACCAGGTTCCAGATCTCGATGAACCTGTCGCCATCCTCCTCGGCACTTCCCGGAGGTCCACCCCATATGTGATCACCATGGTCATAGAATATTTCCGAGCACGGGCCACAAGGTCCGGTATCACCCATCGCCCAAAAGTTGTCGTGAGTCGGAATCCGGATAATACGTTCTTCGCTGAGACCTGCTATTTTCTTCCAAAGATCAAAGGCCTGATCATCCGTATGATAAACCGTTACCAGCAACTTGTCCTTTGGCAGCCCAAATTCGCCGGTGAGCAGTGTCCAGGCATGATGAATGGCCTCTTCCTTGAAATAATCACCAAAGGAAAAGTTTCCAAGCATTTCAAAGAAAGTATGATGGCGCGCAGTAAAACCCACATTGTCCAGATCATTATGTTTACCACCCGCCCGTACGCATTTCTGCGAGGTGGCCGCCCGGTTGTAACCGCGGGTTTCCAGCCCGGTAAATACGTTCTTGAACTGCACCATCCCCGAATTGACAAACATCAGGGTCGGATCGTTGCGGGGTACCAGCGGACTGGATTGCACCACCTCGTGACCATGCTTGCCAAAATAGTCCAGAAATGCGGACCGGATTTCATTTACACCTGACATAACAGAGTTTTCCCGTGCTCCAAGAAGAGCTTTTTTATTCGAATAAACGTGGGTATGAGAAAGGTGGTTTACCTTTGCTTATCCGATGTGTCCAGCGTTTACGTCGGTTTGCGGCATGTTAGTCGATTTTTGGCAAACAAAAATTGGCCGCAGTGGGGGAACTGCGACCAGTAGCATAATCCTTATGGGTGGATTATGGGTTCAGCGAACGGGGACTTTCGCTGAGGTTAAATTCAACCGATTGACGGTGTCTGCCTGCCGTGTCCACATCCGGTAGTTAAACCGGGTATGGTAACATCAGTTCGCGGACCCGTTTCCGAGATTGGACTGCGGAGGTGTTTCACCGTCATCATCGTCATCAGCCTTACCAATTTCACCCTCAAGAAGGGTTTCGGCAATAAGGCCCGCGTTCTGACGCAGGGCCAGTTCAATCTCTGCGGCAATATCAGGATTTTCCAGAAGGAAATTCTTTGAATTTTCGCGGCCCTGTCCAAGGCGTTCTGAATTATAGGAGAACCAGGCTCCAGACTTTTCAACAATCCCGGCCTTAACACCCAGATCAATCAGCTCGCCGGTCTTCGACACCCCTTCACCATACATGATGTCAAACTCGACTTGCTTGAATGGTGGCGCCAGCTTGTTTTTGACAACCTTGATACGCGTCTGGTTGCCAATCACCTCATCGCGATCCTTGACAGCACCGATGCGACGAATGTCGAGACGAACGGATGCATAAAACTTCAATGCGTTACCACCGGTTGTGGTTTCAGGCGAACCAAACATCACACCAATCTTCATCCGAATCTGGTTGATGAAAATCACCATTGTGTTGGAACGGGAGATCGAGGCTGTCAGTTTGCGCAAGGCCTGACTCATCAAACGGGCTTGCAGCCCCGGAAGTGAATCGCCCATCTCGCCTTCAATTTCCGCACGTGGAGTGAGCGCGGCAACCGAATCGATAACCAGAACATCAACAGCTCCTGACCGAACCAGCGTATCTGCAATCTCCAAAGCCTGTTCACCGGTATCGGGCTGGGAAATCAAAAGGTCTTCCAGATTAACACCAAGCTTGCGCGCATAGACAGGGTCAAGCGCATGTTCCGCATCAACAAATGCACAAATTCCGCCGCCCTTCTGCGCTTCAGCCACCGTATGCAGTGCCATGGTGGTCTTGCCGGACGATTCCGGACCATAAATCTCAATGATCCGTCCCTTCGGCAGACCACCGACGCCCAGGGCGATGTCCAGTCCGAGTGAACCGGTCGAAACCGTTTCTATTTCAACAACTTGCTCATTTTTGCCAAGTTTCATGATAGAGCCTTTGCCAAAGGCCCGTTCAATCTGTCCAAGAGCGGCTTCCAGTGCCTTGGTTTTGTCCACGCTACTATCCTCGACGAGTCTCAATGAATTTTGTGCCATCTGTAACATCCTTCCCATGGCGGTGATAGTCCCCGAATACCGCTGCCCACACGATTACAGGCGGCAGATATTGCCAGTATGTTCTCTTTTGTACCATATATGTTCTCTTTTAGCAATACACACAAGCTATTAAAAACATGCAGCAAACGATATTTGTTCTATGTTAGTTCTTAAAAATTGCTGGAAAGGATGTCAAAATAGGCTTCCGGAAACTCTGGTTAACCGATTCTCGCCCACTTGTTTTGCTTTATTTTTTCGCAGCGAATTTGATTAGGCGCATTTGGTTTGTCTGATACAATCGGACGAAACGAAAATGCCGAGGTCCTTTTGGATATAATGCGCTTTGCATTCAATCGGTCGTACAAAACAAATGAAAAGTGCTGTAAACCTGATTTGGGAGACAATTATGATCCGTATATTAGAGCGTGTTTGTGTCGAGTAGATTCAGTTTCTTTCCGTGCGCGAATATGATTCTGATTGGGGTGACCTGATTCGGTTCGAAGCCAAGGATTTTCAATGCCCAAGCCCCATCCGATTGAATTGCGTAAACGTGTTGTAGCTCATGTAGAAGAAGGCCACACTCATCGTGGAACGGCTGCCCATTTCAAAGTCTCCGTCAAATTTGTGAATGATATGGTGAAGTTGAAACGTGAAACTGGCTCGCTTGCTCCAAAACATAACCCGGGAAAAACAGGCCATGGCAAG
Organism: Rhizobiaceae bacterium; assembly: GCA_965198665.1. Taxonomy (GTDB): domain Bacteria; phylum Pseudomonadota; class Alphaproteobacteria; order Rhizobiales; family Rhizobiaceae; genus JAALLB01. The sequence goes on from CBDAPT010000010.1 coordinate 316,008, forward strand.
CTTTCACCCTATAAAGACTGGCTTCGAAAACGGGTTGATGAACAAAAGGACATTACAATCCGTAAGCTTTGTGCGGAGCTGAACGAAAAATTCAACCTCAATGTCCATCATTCGCCTGTCTGGCATGTTGTGCGCAGTTTCGGGTTGTCGCATAAAAAAAGACTATTTATGCCAAGGAGCAACACCGCATCGACGTGAAAAAAGACCGCGAACTCTGGAAGACAAGGCGTGTTCCGTTTTTGAATCGGTCGATTGAAAAACTTGTCTTCATTGATGAGACGTCCACAAACACCAAAATGGCCAAGCAAACTGGATGGGCCCCAACAGGAGAGCGCCTCATAGATTTTGTCCCTCATGGCCACTGGAAGAAGCAGACACTTATCGCAGGCCTGCGCAGTCATGGACTGGTTGCGCCCTGGGTTATTGACCGGGCCATGACCAAAGAAATCTTTGAGATTTATGTTGAGACACAGTTGGCGCCAGAACTGGAAAAGAGAGATGTCGTAATCCTTGACCACCTAGCCGCTCACAAGAGCGAAAAAGCCGAGCAGATCTTGCGAGATATCGGCGCATGGTTTTTGTTCCTGCCGAAATATTCCCCAGATCTCAATGCCATTGAAATGGCCTTTTCGAAGCTCAAGGCTCATCTGAGGAAGGCAGGCGCCAGAACCTTCGATGATGTCTGGAAGGCAATCGGAGAGGTCTGCCATATGTTCACGCCAATGGAGTGCCGGAATTTCTTCAGGGCAGTCGGCTGTGAATTCACGTGATGCGAACACGCTCTAGCAGCCTCTCTTTTGATGTTATCACTCTCATTTCCGGCATGGTCGCAAGCGCCAACCGGACCGGTTATCGTAACTGTTTCCGGCGAAGTGAGCGCTACAAACCGAGAAGCATGGGATGAGTTTGCTGACGCATTTTTCAACACCCATGATGTGGAGTTTGAAAAAGCGCGGGCATTCGACCTGTCAATGCTGGAGGCGCTGGGCATGAAAAAGCTCACCGTATCCTATCCGGAATGGCCAGGAAAAATCACATTTGAAGGCCCACTGCTTTCAGATATTCTGAACGAAGCCGGTGCCACAGGCTCTAACATGGTGGTGCGGGCACTGGACGGGTATGCACCGGAAATACCGATGTCAGATATTGAAAAATATCCCGTCATTCTGGCACTCAAGGCAAACGGAGAGTATCTGGGCCTTGGCGATCGTGGGCCTGCCTGGCTTGTTTATCCGCGCAATGATTATCCAGAACTTGCCGAGGAAGATGACAGCAAGTTTGTCTGGTCGGTTTACAGCATCGAGGTGCAATAATGACAAAATCAAACAATGCCGAATGCCGTCTGATTACCCCGGAAGGCCGAAACAACAATACCTATTCCGGAAAGCAGGGTTTTGATTACTTCGAAGGCATTGCCAAGCAAACGGTCAACTCTTCAGCCATCTGCATGCACCTACTGGAAATACCGCCAGGTGGAAGAGCCAAGGCCCATAAACACGACACAACACGAAACGGCAATCTATGTGCTGGAGGGCGAGGCACGCATGTGGTGGGGTGAGCGCATGGAACATGTAATGGATGTCAAAGCCGGCGATCTCGTCTACATCCCAGCTGATGTACCTCATCTGCCAGTCAACCATACGACAGCAACCGCAAAGGCCGTAGTCGCCCGTACGGATCCGAACGAACAGGAAAGCGTCACCCTTCTGCCCGAACTGGAGGAACTGGTTCCGGCAACCTGAAAAGGCAATGGTGCCCACCAATTCCAGACGCCGTAAACGTTTCGAATTCAAAACCGCCTGCTGGTGTTCACTCTGACATCAATCCTGCCCGCAGCAATTTCAGCGGCATCGCGAAACAAATTTTGTTGCACCAAAGGATTGAAAGTTTTCCCCCGCGCCTACTTGCCATTTGTAATACCCTCCATAAGTTAGAGGCAGTCCGCCCGACAAGAACTCCAAGATCAACACTGGAAACAGCATGAGCGAAAATTCACAATACACGCCCCCAAAAGTGTGGAAATGGGATACCGAAAGCGGCGGCAAGTTCGCCAGCATCAACCGGCCGATTGCCGGTTCTACCCACGAAAAGGCGCTACCCCGGGGCAAGCATCCCCTGCAGCTTTATTCGCTGGCCACTCCGAATGGTGTCAAGGTGACCGTGCTTTTGGAGGAGCTCCTTGCGACGGGACACAATGGTGCCGAATATGATGCCTGGTATGTCGACATCGATGAGGGCGATCAATTCGGAAGCGGCTTTGTTGACATCAATCCGAATTCAAAAATTCCCGCTCTGCTGGATCACTCCGACGTCACCGGAAACAAGGGTTTTCGAATCCGGCGCCATTCTGCTTTATCTGGCCGATAAGTTTGGCGCCTTTATCCCCCAGGATCACGCCGGTCGCTCCCAATGCCTCAACTGGCTGTTCTGGCAGATGGGAAGTGCACCTTATCTGGGTGGGGGATTTGGACATTTTTCGCCTATGCGCCGGAGAAAATGGAATATCCGATCAACCCGCTTTGCTATGGAAACCAAACGTCAGCTTGATGTGCTGGACCGTCATCTTGCCAACAACTCATTCATGTGCGGAGAGGAATACTCCATAGCAGACATCGCAATATGGCCCTGGTACGGAATACTCGTTCAGGGAAAGATTTACGGCGAATCTGCTACGTTTCTGGACGCCCAATCCTACGAGAACGTAGTGCGATGGGCATCACAAATAGAACAGCGCGAGGCGGTTCAGCGTGGTCGCAAGGTCAATCGCAGCTGGGGCGAAGACGAAGAACAGGTTCGAGAACGACACTCAGCTTCAGATATCGACAGCGCCGGCAATATCAACAGCAGCTAACTGTCAATACGGTTGAGATTGGCCGTTTCGCAATGCTTTGCGAAATTTTTTTCGGCCGCCGTTTCCGCTCCGAGGTGCACCACCGCCAGGCGGAGCCTGCGATGACTTGAATTGCCGTTACCAATACCCCTACCGCAGAATTGCGCACAAGCGCAATCGCCTCTTCGAACAGACTGTGCCGAAGAGAGATTTCACGCTGTGCGCTTCCCAGAGGTTTGAGAGCGGTCATGGCGGTGCCTGCGCATCTCTGAACACCTCCTCCGGCGTCCGGAAGCCGAGTGCCTTGCGCGGCCGTGCGTTGAGCAGATCCTCCACCGCCTGGACCTCGGCATCGGTCACAGACCGGAAATCCGTGCCTTTCGGCAAATACTGGCGGACCAGTCCATTGGTGTGTTCATTCAGCCCGCGCTCCCATGAGTGGTAGGGCCGGGCAAAATAGAACTTGGCATCAAGCGCCTTGGACAGGCTGCTGTGGCCAGCGAATTCCTTACCGTTGTCCGCAGTGATCGTGTGAACCAGGTGCCGATCTGCCTCCAGCCGGCGTCTGAGCGCAGCTCCGACATCTTCGGCCGTTTTCCTGTCGAGCCGTACCAGTCGGGTCATCTTCGAGGCGCGGTCCACCGCCGAAACCACTGCGCCGCTTTGACCCGCTCCAACGATCGTGTCCACCTCCCAGTCACCGATCCGCAACTTCTGTTCGACGATCGCGGGCCGCTCACTGATATCGACACGACCGGGAATGCGTCCTCGCCCGGCGTGCCGGCCGCCGCGCCAATTCGGTTTCTTCCCACGCCGCCGCAGACGTTTGTAAAGGCTGCCACCGGCCCTGCGGTCCGCGCGGACGTATTCGTAGATCCGCATCCGCCCCACCATGGCTTGGCCTTCCCGACGAAACCGACCCGAAATTTGCTCTGGGCTCCAGCCAGCCGCCAACTTCTCCTCGACCAATTGCCACAGGGCGGGTGTCATCTTCCTTGGCACCGATGACGCCCTGTGGCGGCGCTCTGTCGCCTTGTTATGGGCCTGTTTGTACCGGTAGCCCCGGCCGCCGCTGTTGCGCTGCATCTCTCGACGGATTGTCGTGTGATGGCGTCCGAGCTCACGCCCAATGTCTCTCTGCGAGAGGCCGCTTTTCTTCAACCCCCAAATCTGGCAACGTTCATCTTGGGTCAGGTGGTGGTAGCCGCGAGGCATAGGCGAATCTCCTTCTACAAGATTCTCGCCATCGCCTGGCCCGCCCGCAAGGAAGAATGCTCATCACGCTGCCGTTTTCACTGGTGCACTTCGGAATGGCACGGGGGGTTTGCTTTTCGACTGCAGATTCGGAATTTCTTCTGAATCAGGTTTCTTTGCGTCAAGCCATCGATTCGGCGACTAACCGTGAACGACTGTCAAATAAAAATGTGTTGTATCTACATATAATTAGTCGTTAGAATTGAAATTGCAGGATTAATCCTGCTGTTATTCCCGATATCACCCTGTTTAAAGTCTTCATGATGGTAAAAATTTTGACCATCAACGGAACATTTATTCCAATACAGGTAAAATATTTCATCAATTGTATTGCAACAAGCAATTCTTATTATTGGACAAACATCATTAATAAAAAAAACATGATGTTTTATTTGGCTTCTCTAGTGGTGTGTATTTCCTGTCAATCTGAGAACCAAGTATACAGAAAAATTGGGGGAGCAATTTTAATAGTTCCTGATAACAAATTGGATAATAAGAATCATGAATGAAAAAACACAGGAAACTGACAACAATTCTTTGGATGCAAGGACTCTTATCGAACTCGCCAGCGACGTGGTTGCAGCCTATGTGTCCAACAATCCTGTTTCGACAACTGAGCTGCCCAACCTTATTGGCGACGTGTACTCGTCATTTACAAAAGTGGCAAACGTTGAAACGCCACTTTCCAACCACAATACAAAGCCAGCAGTACCGATTAAGAAATCACTGCACGACGACTATATTATCTGTCTGGAAGATGGCAAACGATTCAAGTCGCTGAAACGCCATCTGCGCAGCCATTAGAGCGTGTTCGCATCACGTGAATTCACAGCCGACTGCCCTGAAGAAATTCCGGCACTCCATTGGCGTGAACATATGGCAGACCTCTCCGATTGCCTTCCAGACATCATCGAAGGTTCTGGCGCCTGCCTTCCTCAGATGAGCCTTGAGCTTCGAAAAGGCCATTTCAATGGCATTGAGATCTGGGGAATATTTCGGCAGGAACAAAAACCATGCGCCGATATCTCGCAAGATCTGCTCGGCTTTTTCGCTCTTGTGAGCGGCTAGGTGGTCAAGGATTACGACATCTCTCTTTTCCAGTTCTGGCGCCAACTGTGTCTCAACATAAATCTCAAAGATTTCTTTGGTCATGGCCCGGTCAATAACCCAGGGCGCAACCAGTCCATGACTGCGCAGGCCTGCGATAAGTGTCTGCTTCTTCCAGTGGCCATGAGGGACAAAATCTATGAGGCGCTCTCCTGTTGGGGCCCATCCAGTTTGCTTGGCCATTTTGGTGTTTGTGGACGTCTCATCAATGAAGACAAGTTTTTCAATCGACCGATTCAAAAACGGAACACGCCTTGTCTTCCAGAGTTCGCGGTCTTTTTTCACGTCGATGCGGTGTTGCTCCTTGGCATAAATAGTCTTTTTTTATGCGACAACCCGAAACTGCGCACAACATGCCAGACAGGCGAATGATGGACATTGAGGTTGAATTTTTCGTTCAGCTCCGCACAAAGCTTACGGATTGTAATGTCCTTTTGTTCATCAACCCGTTTTCGAAGCCAGTCTTTATAGGGTGAAAGCTTGCCATGGCCTGTTTTTCCCGGGTTATGTTTTGGAGCAAGCGAACCAGTTTCACGTTTCAACTTCACCATATCATTCACAAATTTGACGGAGACTTTGAAATGGGCAGCCGTTCCACGATGAGTGTGGCCTTCTTCTACATGAGCTACAACACGTTTACGCAATTCAATCGGATGGGGCTTGGGCATTGAAAATCCTTGGCTTCGAACCGAATCAGGTCACCCCAATCAGAATCATATTCGCGCACGGAAAGAAACTGAATCTACTCGACACAAACACGCTCTATGATTTGTCGCCTGAGCAATATCGCGAAAAATGGGGTCTGCCGGCAGATTACCCGATGGTTGCTCCCAACTATGCGCAAGCCCGGTCTCGTCTGGCACGGGAAATGGGTCTGGGTCGCAAACCGGGAACAAAAATCAAGAAGAAGACCCGCGCTTAGCCTGCGTTAAGTCGGGGACGCTGAACCCGGTATTTCGGTGTCACATATACTTTTGATTCTGGGATTTTGCTTATACCGGAACTTGTTGGTTAGGCTGTGCAATAATATCTTGAAATGGGCCAGAGGATTGGGGGATTTCTCAGCCCATTTAAAAGTCCGGCGGCGTTGTAAATTTCTGCAACGCCGTCGGCGTATCTATATCCCGGCTGGCAACAATCCCCAATTCAACTTCGATAACACGGTCAGTATTCGCACCGATAATGTGCCGAGCCCCGACGTCTCCCATCACATTTTTGAGTTCCGCAAAATAACTGGAAGGCCATAGAACCGGGTTTCCCCGTTTGCCGCTTGAGGTAGACATCACAATACTATCGGGGTTTTTGCGGCAGTTTGCGATAAGCAGGTCAATATCATCGGAAGAAACAAACGGCATGTCACCGAGCAGAACAATGGCATGCGATATATCGTCGGGCAAGCTGGCGATACCGGTTGCCAGCGATGTAGACAAACCCCCGGCAAAGTCCGGGTTATCGGCAAAACGGCATGAAAGCCCCACCAGCGCGGCCTCCACAGCTTTTGGCTGATGTCCTGTAACGACGACGACATCCTCAGATCGACTGGCCAGCGCAGCTTCAACGGGATGACGAACCATCGGTTTTCCTTCTACTGGCGCTGTCAGCTTGTTGACGTCCCCCATACGTTGGGATTGACCTGCTGCCAGAACAATCGATGCAATTTTTGTTCTACCCTGCTTTTTCTCGCGCGGATGTGGTCTTGCCCCGGTTTCCATCAAAAGCCCACCCACGCCCAGGCCCGCGATATCCGAAGGCGAAACCGGAATATCTGCAAGTAGCCGCTGCAACACCCAGTCAAAACCGTTTTCTGAATGACTTCTGGCACAACCGGGCGCACCCAGTACGGGCTTGCCATTTATTTCTGCCAGCAATAACAGGTTACCGGGATCGACCGGCATTCCAAACCGGATAATACGACCACCGGCATGAACGATTGCGTTTGGTATTATGTCACGACTATCGCTAATAGCGGACGCACCAAACAGTACCAGAATATCCCAATCGTTATGGCGTTTCCTGAGCGCCTTTGTGATGTCACCCTCAAGGTGAAAAACCCTGTCTTCAAATTCAACAGCTGAATCGGACAAAACCAGCCGTTTTTCGAGATTTCGACGGGTTTTTTCAAGCACGGTTTCCTTGATTCCAGGCAGCAATGTTGAAATCATGCCAATCCGTTTGCAAACAAAAGGAACAAGAGACAGGCGCTCAGATCCATTGGCTGTCTCAATCTTCTCAATACTTGCGGCCGCTATCCCATAGGGTATGATTTTAACAGTAGCCACCATGCGCCCTTTGTTCACCTCGCTATAATCTGCAAGGGTTGCAACCGTGATACCGGGATCAATTGAATTCAAATGATTTACCAGAACCGGATCAACGCGAAACAGGCCATTGTATTCTGCGAACAGGTTTACGCGTCCAGTCTTGGCAGTATCGCAACGCAAACCCCGCCCCATAATACATTTTGCGATCCTTTGTGCGGCTTCATCTTCGAGCGTGTCACCGGGTTCAGGAATGGCGAGGGTAACCTCTTCCATGCTTGCAGCGAGCATCAAGTCGATTAGCTCACTGTCAAGCTCAAGCCCTTTCCTAAGAACCGTATCGTCGGGGAGCCGGACACTGTGTGCCAAAATACCACCAGTTACTTCAGAAAGTGGATATGTTCCAAATTTCATGGATCCGCCGTTTCCCGCTTGCGCAGCGTTTCAATAATCTCTGCCAGAATCGAAACGGCAATTTCCTGTGGCGATGCAGCACCGATATCTAGTCCGATAGGTGCCCGAATATTTTGCAGTTGCTCATCCGACACCCCTTTTCCATGCAATCGTTCCAGCCGTTGGCCATGGGTTTTGCGGCTACCCAGCGCACCCACGTAGAAACACCTTTCTTTCAGCGCTTCAATTATCGGGTCATCATCAATTTTGGGGTCGTGAGTAACCGCAGCAAGTGCCGTAAACGGATCAAGCGGATTGTCACGCAGCACGTTTTCCGGCCAATCTGCGAAGAGTGCCGCGCCTGAAAAGCGTTCCTGGCTTGCAAATGCCGTTCTGGGGTCAATGACAGTTACCTCAAATCCGGCCATCGTGGCCATGGGTACAAGCGCCTGTGATATGTGAACAGCACCAATCACAAACAGCCGTGGCGAAGGCACATGAACATTTATAAAAACCGGCTCGTCCGACACCGCCAACTTTTTAGATTTGCCTGACAGAAAGCATTTTCTGATTTCTTCACCCAGTAGCCCTTCAACCGTATCGGTTTCCAGAACCAGTCGGTCACGGCCGTCTTTGAGATGCGTAACGACCACCGCAGCCTTCCGGTTCAGCTTTGCCTTGTTGAGTTTTGTCAAAACCAGCGGATCCATTCATCCCACCCGTTCCACATAAACTTCAATTTTGCCACCACACGACAGGCCCACTTCCCATGCCGCATCATCCGCTACACCAAATTCCAGCAGGCGGGGTTTTCCTGACGCAATTACTTCTGCCGCTTCGGCAATTACAGCCCCTTCCACACAGCCACCTGAGACAGATCCCTCAAAATTCCCGTCCTCGTCAATCACCAGATGCGAACCTGTCGGTCTGGGTGCCGACCCCCAAGTTGAAATCACCGTTGCAATGGCAACCTCTCGCCCTGCTTTCATCCAGTTCTCTGCAATCGTCAGTTCATCCATCGCTACAGGTTTTTCTTTGAGGCTCATGATTTGACTCCAAAAAATCAATTCGCTTTCAAGGCATTAAGCCATTGTCGAGGATCATGGCAGGTTTCGAAACCACCGGACAGACTATCGCACAGTCCCGCAAGTGCGTTAAGGGAATGGACCGGACGAAATTCGTCAACATGCGGCAGCATGATCCGAATTCCTCTGGCTGCCGCCTCGAAGCCGTCAAACCGCAGCAGCGGATTTAGCCAAATCAATCTTCTGCAAGATCTATGGAGGCGGTCTATTTCACTCGCCAGCAAACTGTCCTCATCCCGCTCCAACCCGTCAGTGATAAGCATCACTATGGCACCCTGCCCCAGCACCCGGCGCGACCACAATCGGTTAAACTCATGCAACGTCTCGCCGATCCTAGTTCCTCCCGACCAATCGTCCACCAGTTCTGCGCATTCGTTCAGCGCAACATCCGGGTCCTTGTTGCGAAGTTGGCGTGTGACATTGGTTAGCCGCGTTCCGAACAGAAACGTGTGCACGTGCCGCCGCTTTTCGCTCAATGCATGAAAAAAATGAAGAAATGTCCGCGAATACTGGCTCATTGAACCGGAAATATCGGCCAAGATAACTATCGGGGGTTCGATGCATTTGCGCTCACGAAACTGCGGCAGGACAAGATCCCCGCCCGTTTTCATTGCCTTTGACAACATCCGGCGCGGATCCACCCTCGCAATCCGTTTGACCGCAGTGTAGCGACGCGTTTGAACCTCTTTTACCGGCAGGCTCATGCGTGCCATTGCAGCGCGCGCTTCTGCCAATTCCTGCACCGTCATCTGTGCAAAATCCTTGTCGCGCAGCACCTCTCTGGCCGAGGCTGTAAAGGAAGCATCAACCTCGATTTCCGGTCGCTCATATTCTGCGGACTGCTCTTGACCTGAAAAAAGCGCCTGCGAAACCCGATTTTCAGCGGCTTTGGGCTTCTCGCGGTCATTATCGCTCCTTACCTGGGGAGAGAACATCTGCAGCATTTTTTCAACCAGTTCGCGTGACCGCCAGAACAGGCGGAATGCTTGGTCAAACACTTCATGATCCTCACGTCGCGCAACCAGAACACAATGCAGGGTCCAGTAAAAATCATCCCGGTTGGAGATTCCTCCCGCTTCAACTGCCCGCACACAGGTAACAACACTTGCCGGCCCCACTTTCATGCCGGCTGCCCTTAACGTTCGTGCAAAATAAAGGATATTGTCAGGCAGCCTGCCCTCGGAACTGGCCCGCACCTTCTCTGCCGTCATGCTTCTGCAAGCTCCCGCCGAACGTCCTTCAACAACTGCTGGCCCTCGCTGGATTCAATTCGTGCGATATCATCCTGGTACTTCAATAATACACCAATCGTATCGGACACTGTCTGTGGGTCGATTGCTACCTTGTCCAATTCAATGAGTGCAGTAGCCCAATCCAGGGTTTCGGCAACACCGGGGTTCTTGAACAGATTCTGCTCGCGAAGCTTCTGCACATAGGCAACCACCTCACGAGAAAGGCTGGCACTGCAACCGGGTACTTTCGCAGCAACAATTGCAAGTTCGCGTTCCGCGTCGGGATAGTCGACCCAGTGGTAAAGGCAACGCCGTTTCAGAGCATCATGAATTTCACGAGTGCGGTTGGTAGTGATGACAACGATTGGTGGTTCAATGGCTGCAACTGTGCCAAGTTCGGGTATGGTGACCTGAAAGTCCGACAGTATTTCGAGAAGAAAAGCTTCAAATGCTTCATCAGTGCGATCAAGTTCATCGATGAGAAGCACAGGCGCCTTGCCCACCTCAACTTCCAATGCTTGCAACAATGGCCGCCTAATCAGGAACTTTTCGGAGAACACCCCTTCTTCGACAGCATTTCGATCCGTTTCACCGGTAGCTTCACGCATACGAATTTCAACCATCTGTGCGGCGTAGTTCCATTCATAAACCGCAGAAGAAACGTCAAGGCCTTCATAACACTGGAGACGGATAAGGTGACGATCAAGTGCCTTGCTCAGCACCCGGGCAATTTCCGTTTTTCCAACACCCGCCTCACCTTCAAGAAAAAGCGGACGGCCCATTTTGAGACTGAGATACAATACGGTTGCAAGCGACCGGTCGGCCACATATCCTTCCGCTTCCAGGAGCACCTGGGTCGCGTCAATTGTGTCAGGCAGTTCTGCCATGGGTTACTCCACAAAATTCGATCAATAAATAGCGTTTTTCCCTCCGCCGTTTCCGCTCCGAGGTGCACCACCGCCAGGCCCTTTTTGAAATGAGGGCGCAAGCCCGAATGCAAAAAAGGGCCTGGCGGTGAAAAATTTCGACAGGCGGAGCCTGCGATGACTTGAATTGCCGTTACCAATACCCCTACCGCAGAATTGCGCACAAGCGCAATCGCCTCTTCGAACAGACTGTGCCGAAGAGAGATTTCACGCTGTGCGCTTCCCAGAGGTTTGAGAGCGGTCATGGCGGTGCCTGCGCATCTCTGAACACCTCCTCCGGCGTCCGGAAGCCGAGTGCCTTGCGCGGCCGTGCGTTGAGCAGATCCTCCACCGCCTGGACCTCGGCATCGGTCACAGACCGGAAATCCGTGCCTTTCGGCAAATACTGGCGGACCAGTCCATTGGTGTGTTCATTCAGCCCGCGCTCCCATGAGTGGTAGGGCCGGGCAAAATAGAACTTGGCATCAAGCGCCTTGGACAGGCTGCTGTGGCCAGCGAATTCCTTACCGTTGTCCGCAGTGATCGTGTGAACCAGGTGCCGATCTGCCTCCAGCCGGCGTCTGAGCGCAGCTCCGACATCTTCGGCCGTTTTCCTGTCGAGCCGTACCAGTCGGGTCATCTTCGAGGCGCGGTCCACCGCCGAAACCACTGCGCCGCTTTGACCCGCTCCAACGATCGTGTCCACCTCCCAGTCACCGATCCGCAACTTCTGTTCGACGATCGCGGGCCGCTCACTGATATCGACACGACCGGGAATGCGTCCTCGCCCGGCGTGCCGGCCGCCGCGCCAATTCGGTTTCTTCCCACGCCGCCGCAGACGTTTGTAAAGGCTGCCACCGGCCCTGCGGTCCGCGCGGACGTATTCGTAGATCCGCATCCGCCCCACCATGGCTTGGCCTTCCCGACGAAACCGACCCTAAATTTGCTCTGGGCTCCAGCCAGCCGCCAACTTCTCCTCGACCAATTGCCACAGGGCGGGTGTCATCTTCCTTGGCACCGATGACGCCCTGTGGCGGCGCTCTGTCGCCTTGTTATGGGCCTGTTTGTACCGGTAGCCCCGGCCGCCGCTGTTGCGCTGCATCTCTCGACGGATTGTCGTGTGATGGCGTCCGAGCTCACGCCCAATGTCTCTCTGCGAGAGGCCGCTTTTCTTCAACCCCCAAATCTGGCAACGTTCATCTTGGGTCAGGTGGTGGTAGCCGCGAGGCATAGGCGAATCTCCTTCTACAAGATTCTCGCCATCGCCTGGCCCGCCCGCAAGGAAGAATGCTCATCACGCTGCCGTTTTCACTGGTGCACTTCGGAATGGCACGGGGGCTCTTTTTTACACCCTGTCGATAAAAAAAGCGCCGAACAAGTCTCGGCCATTGTATCAAAATTGAGACAGCATCTGTTGACCGGCAGGTACACAACGCGCAAACGCGCGTGCAGTGCCCACTTCAATAATCGTCAATACGTCATTTTCGGCAACGACATAAATTACGTGAGTATACCCGACAGCGTGGTGCAACTCTTCTGTTTGAAAATGAATTTTTGACAAAAATGGTCTGGCACACTTCGACATTGATGTCGCTTTCCATAAATACAGGCACCGAAAAAGAACAATGCCCGCAGTTCATGTTGCGAATTGAGCTTTCAATTCCCGAGCGTACAGGATATTTCTTGCAGGCGATGGTGCTAATGAAACGACACGGTCTGTCCAATATGCAATTGCGTCTAGCTGCCCTTGTTCTGGCATGGTTATGGGTATTACCGGCAGGTCTGGCGCATGCAGCAACCATCGGAGTTTCCATACCCTTAAGTGGCGATGCCGCAGAACTTGGCCAGAAATTTCGGATTGGTGCCAAACTGGCGATGGAAAAATATGGCTCCGGTCACGAGTTATTCATTGCTGATGATGGTTGCGACGCAGATCTTGCCGCTGTTGCTGCTGACGATCTGGAGGCAAACAATTCCGCAATTGTGGTTGGAATGATCTGCAACGCATCGGCAAAAGCCGTGGCTTCCAAATTTGCTGGAACCGCGGTGCCATCCATTGTTGCAGGTGCGCGGTCAATCCGGTTGATCAAGGATCGCGAACGCGAGGAATGGAACCTCTGGAGGCTATCTCCTGGGGATGATTATCCCGTTGAAGTGGCCGCGAACTCCATTGCAGATCAATGGTCGGGCACTCCCTATGCAATTGTCGATGACGGCACAATTTACGGTAGGAGTTTTACCGATACGATACGCCTGCAAATGGATGAAGCAGGCCTCAAGCCGCAGTTTTCAGACACGTTTCGGGCTGCTCAGTCCACGCAGGCCGGACTGCTTAGGCGCCTTCAGCGTTCCGGGGTATCAGCCGCATTTATCGCTTCAGCATCGGTGGAAGACCTGTTCACAATTGCCCGAAACATGCAGGATTTTGACATCAATCTTCAAATCATGACTACCGAGGCACTGGCAGTGTTGCCTTATCTTGAAGAGGCACGGAGAGTTCCTTCCGGCGTACAAGTCATCATGGCGCCAATGCCGTATCACGAAGAACTGGAACTCCAATTGGCGGAACTTGAAACAGCTACCGACAGGCAGATTTACCTTGGCTATGCGGCGATCCAGGTCGCCCTGCAGGCGATGTCGGCCGATGATCCTACCCCTGCACTTACCAGCGAAACGTTCGAAACGGTGCTTGGCGAAGTTACCTTCGGCGATAACGGCTCCAGCAGCTATAACCCTTACCAGACTCATATATGGGATGGAGAGGCCCTGATTACTCCCGGCGAATTGGCGGAAACCCAATGAAATCGGGAATTCGAAATTCCATCACGGATATTTATGGCCTGACGGTTGGTAATGCTCATGACAGGCAATTGAAAAGTGGCGTTACCGCACTGATCTGTGATGAGCCCATGATCTCTTCAGTGACTGTTTTGGGCGGAGCACCGGGTACACGGGACACCGAGCTATTGGCTCCGGAGAACACTGTTGCCGGTGTCGATGCTATTGTTTTGTCGGGTGGCTCGGCTTTCGGCCTCGATGCTGCTTCCGGTGTGCAGGCGTGGATGCGTCAGCATGATCGCGGATTTCCAGTGGGACCGGTAAAGGTTCCTATCGTCCCTGGCGCAATCCTGTTTGACCTGGTTAACGGGGGAGACAAGGATTGGGGCACCTACCCGCCTTATCGTAATCTTGGATTTAAGGCGGCAGAGAATGCCTCGAAAAACTTTGACACCGGTTCGGCAGGTGCCGGCACAGGTGCTCTCGTTGCAGGCCTGAAAGGTGGGCTTGGAACCGCATCGATTATACTGGAAAACGGAACACGCATCGCAGCATTGTTTGCGGTCAATGCGCTGGGAAGTCCGCTTATCGCTGAAACCCGGCACTTTAACGCTGCACTGCTGGAAAAAAACGGTGAGTTTGGCGGACACGGCTTACCGGAAGGAAAACTTCAAGGTGGTGATAATTTGAACATCAAGTTTCGCGGAGAACTTCCGGACAACGCCAATACCACTATCGGCATTGTTGCGACGGACGCAAAACTGTCAAAATCCGAAGCAAAACGCCTTGCTATTGCCGCGCATGACGGAATAACCCGTGCAATCTGGCCGGCCCATACGCCGATGGATGGCGATCTTGTATTTTCAATCGCTACCGGCCGCTCGGATGTCGCTGTCGGGGGTTCGCAATGGATTGATCTGTCCGCTCATGCTGCCAGTGTGACGGCGCGAGCAATTTCGCGCGGGGTGTATGATGCCGGGAAGCATGAAAACGACATGTTTCCCAGTTACAAGGAGAAGTTTCCAGAGTAAAGTTATCCGCAATTTTGGGATAGGCATTTATCGGAGGGTCACCATGAAACGTATTACCAAATTTGCATTCGCGTTGTTCGCCTTCACGCTGCTTGCCAGTCAAGCTTTGTACGCCGGAGATTTCGCAATGCGCAAAATCCACGGGTTTTCACCGGATGGCGGACTGTTCGCCTTTGAAGAATTCGGAGTGCAGGATGGTTCGGGTTTCCCATATTCCAACATTTACGTTATTGACACCGCTACGGATCAATGGACGGCTGGCTCACCTTTCCGGGCCCGGATTGATGATGAGACGAAAACTGTATTCGATGCCCGCGAGGAAGCCCGTATCCTTGCCGGACCGGTGATGAAAAGTTTCGAAGACCGCGGCAATCTTGTCGCCACCAACCAGCCCACCGAAAAAGGCATTGACACAGGCCGTTTCGTTGCAAATCCCAGGATAGTGGTGCCACCGATAGACGAAGAAGTGGAGTTCAGGCTTGATAACCTCAACTTCCCGGCCTCTGAACTGTGCGAGGCATTCGGTCCGTCGGTCGGATTTCGCCTCACCCGCATCGCCACAACGCCCAGCCAGACAACGCGGATTATCCACCAGGACAAGTCTGTTCCGAAAAGCAGAAACTGCCCGCTGATATACAAGTTTGCGGACTTGGTAACCTACTATCCGGACAACGGACGCGAACTTGCAGCCGTCATCATTCTTGTCGAATCCGTAGGGTTCGAAGGGCCCGATGGCCGATACCTCGCGGTAACAACGCGTCTGGATTGATCAGCATTATTTCCGAACGGTCTTTCGAATTTGCGCAATCACTAGCTTCTGAACACTCCGGCTCTTATCAATTCCGACATGGTCCACATTGTATTTGGAAACATCTATCGTGGTAATCTTGCCTTTGAAGCCTGCGCCCCTTCTGTAATTTTTTCCTGAAGGGATTTTGTAGTTCACCACGCGACGCGCGCCCTTTCGGAACGGCGGAGGTGAGCTGAAACCCGGATCAAGGCCGATTACCAGGGCTACCGGCACACCTGCAGCACCCAGAGTGTTAGCAAATCTGGGGGCTTCCACTCCGCCCAGAGAATGCCCAGCAATGACAATCGGATAAGAAACCTTTTTGCTTTTTGATCGTTTGATGATGTCATTGGCAACATTGCGCCAGTCACCGTTTGAGATCGCGCGTGCACGAATTCACCTGGCATTGAGCTGACGTGTCATCTGATTCATGCCATCAGAAAACACATTCAGAAATCCGCGTATCATATAAACTTCTTCAGCAACGGCAGAAGATGCCAACAACCCGGAATACATAAAACAAGAAACAACAAGCAATCGAAACGATTTCGGCATATCAGTCCCCCACGAACCTATTTGAACAATACCCCAATAAATGGCAAATTCTGAGAAAAATACAACCGTCTTTACGAATTCCTGTTGTCTATTGTCGCAATTGGGATGTCTGACATTGTAAGGCTTTCCGAGGGGTGTTAATCGGACCGCGTTCAAAAGGAAAATTTTTATGATACCGCGTTACTCCCGCAAGGAAATGACCGACATATGGTCTGCTCAAACCAAATTCAGAATCTGGTTCAAAATCGAAGCCCACGCCTGCGATGCGTTGGCGGAACTGGATGTAATTCCCAAAGAGGCAGCAAAAGTAATCTGGGACAAAGCCGGCGACGTTGAATTTGATGTCGCGCGGATCGACGAAATTGAGGCCGTGACTAAACATGACGTGATAGCATTTCTCACCCATCTGGCTGAAATCGTCGGACCGGAAGCAAGGTTTGCGCATCAGGGTATGACGTCGTCTGACGTTCTGGACACCTGTTTCAATGTACAACTGGTAAAGGCCACCGATTTGCTGTTGGAAGACATGGACCGGCTGTTAATAGCGCTGAAAGAACGGGCCCACGAACATAAAGATACGATTACCATTGGCCGTTCTCATGGCATTCATGCCGAACCGACGACTTTTGGCTTGAAGCTGGCACAGGCATATGCCGAGTTCGATCGCTGCAGATCGAGATTGCAGGCTGCCCGGCAGGAAATAGCAACCTGTGCAATTTCGGGTGCCGTGGGAACCTTTGCCAATGTCGATCCCCGGGTGGAAGAGCATGTTGCAAAATCCTTGGGGCTCCAGGCAGAGCCGGTTTCAACACAAGTTATTCCCCGTGATCGGCATGCCATGTACTTCGCGACACTGGGAGTCATCGCGTCATCAATTGAGCGGTTGGCTACTGAGGTCCGTCATTTGCAGAGAACCGAGGTTTTAGAGGCGGAAGAGTATTTTTCCCCCGGCCAGAAGGGCTCATCTGCAATGCCGCATAAACGCAATCCGGTACTGACGGAAAACCTCACGGGCCTGGCCCGCATTGTTAGAAGCGTAACCATTCCTGCCATGGAAAACGTGGCCCTGTGGCACGAACGCGATATTTCCCACTCCTCGGTTGAACGGATGATTGGACCCGACGCCACTGTCACATTGGACTTTGCACTCGTGCGGCTTACCGGCGTGATTGAAAAACTGCTTGTATATCCCGAATCCATGATGGCTAATCTCAACAAGTTCCGGGGCCTCGTTCACTCACAGCGGGTTTTGTTGGCGTTGACTCAGGCTGGCATTTCACGGGAAGATTCTTACCGATTAGTACAACGAAATGCCATGAAGGTATGGGAAGAAGGAAAGGATTTCCTCGAGGAACTGCTGGGTGACGAGGAAGTGACATCAGCCCTCACGGAGGCGGAAATTCGAGAAAAGTTCGATCTTGGTTACCACACCAAGCACGTTGACACGATTTTCAAACGCGTGTTCGGCTGAGGAATTTTGCGTAACAAAAACACACGAAAGTTGAATGGCTGTGCCCATAATTGGGCGCAGTGCAGGTTCATTATCTAGCCTCCAAAAGGAGATGGCATGAATGGGGTGTGAGCGGTCATGCATCCCGACTCGGATAGAGTGCTGGGAGAGGCGGATAGGCTGCAGGCTGGATGTCATCTTAGGGCATTGCGACCCTGTAAAGGAGATTACCCGCCGCCTGTATCTGAACGACCAGCGTGAGGCCCGGTTCGGTCCGGTGACCTCGTATAGGAGTTTGGCGTGGCCGTTCACACCCTTGTCAGGGTTCCGCCGCTCACCAACGGGAGAAGTTTAGCCATGTCCTTTATCGGTGTCGATCTTCACACGACGTCTTTCACGGTCTGCCGGCTTGAAGCTGACGGCAGCGAGATATTTGAAACCTACCAGCTGGCAGCGGCCGATCTGGAACGGTTCTGCCTGAGCCTTGATGCGGACGACGAGATTGCCGTGGAGGCGACGGGCAATTCGGCCTGGTTTCGTGACGAGGTGGTCGCTTGCGTCGGCCGTGTTGTCGTGGTCAACCCGAGGCAGTTCGGCGTGATCCGCAAGTCGGTGAAGAAGACGGACAGGAACGATGCCCGGGCACTGGCCTTCTTCCTGTCGAAGGACATGCTGCCCGAGACGCGTGTGAAGACGGTTGCCGAGAGCGAGTTGGCGTCACTCACCCACACGCGCGATCTTCTGGTCAAGCAGCGCACCCGGCTCATCAACAAGATCCATGCGCTGCACACGCGCCACGGCGTCAAGCTGAAGAAGGAAAGCCTGGGCTCGAAGCGGCGGCTCAATGCTCTGGAGGTCGGCCGGTTCTCGACACTGGAACAGGTCGAGTTGAAGGCCCTGCGCGACCAGGCGCTGAGGCTTATGGCGACGATTGGCGAACTGGACGGTGCGATCGAAGAGGCCGCCCGGGAACTGGATGGCTACGACGGCCTCGTCTCAATCAAGGGCATCGGTCCGCGCTCGGCGGCCGTGCTCCTGTCGGGGATCGGCAACGTCGATGACTTCGAGGACGCCGACAAGCTGGCTGCCTATGTGGGCATCGTCCCGCGCGTCAGCCAGTCGAACGAAACCGACAACCGGGGGCGGATCACCAAACGCGGCAACAAGCTGATGCGCACCACGCTGGTTCAG
This sequence comes from Rhizobiaceae bacterium, assembly GCA_965198665.1. Taxonomy (GTDB): domain Bacteria; phylum Pseudomonadota; class Alphaproteobacteria; order Rhizobiales; family Rhizobiaceae; genus JAALLB01. Next base: position 334,867 of record CBDAPT010000010.1, read on the forward strand.
TGCACGCTCATTGCCATCCGATACTCGGGCTACCTCAATGCCTTCTACCAACGCATCAAGGCCAGGCGCGGGGCCGGCAAGGCGATCATCGCGACCGCACGTAAACTGCTCGCGATCATCTACGACACGCTCAAGAACGGCTGGGTCTTCGAGGACTTTCCGGCCTTCAAGATCGCGGGGCAGAACATTCCCGCTGGACAACCATCATAGGAGTTTATGAATGACTTTGGCATCAGGTAACGGGGGAAAATGGGGCATCAGAAATGACTATGGCCCTTTGAAAGACGTACTTCTCGGCAAGCCGGAGTATTATAAATGGGTGGATGCGGGACCGTTGATAGGACGCACATTGGCAAATGCCCATATGACTGGCGTCAAATTTGATCTTCAAACAGCGATGGCACAACACGCAGAGATGGTTTCGATATACGAGACCAATGGCGTGAACTGCCATTATCTGGAATCTGATCCCGTATTGCACCGTAATTTCTTCGCCCGCGACTCCTCGGCCATGACGCCGTGGGGCGCTCTGATCTGCCACATGCAATTAAAGGTGCGCCGGGCCGACTATGTCACCGCAATCAGGTTTTATCAGGAAAATGAGATTTCTATATGGAACTATGCAACCGCCGGACATTTCGAAGGCGGTGATTTTGTCATACTGGAACCGGGCAAAGTCCTGATTGGCCATTGCGGCGAACGTTCCGAAAAAGAGGGCTCGGAACAGGTTGCTGAATTTGTCCGAGCCGAAAGATGGGAGGCGGTTGTTGCTCCTATCAGTCGGGAATTCGTTCATATGGACGGCCTAGTGGTGCCGTTAGCCGAAAAGCTTCTGGTGGCCTGCGTTGATGCATTAGAGCCCTGGGTTGTAAATCAACTCACCGACTGGGGCTTTGAATTTGTTGATGTTGCCTATCGCGAAGCAAAAAACCTCGGAGTTAATCTGGTAGCCCTGGGAAATGACAAGGTTTTGTCGATGAAGGGAGCGGATGAACTCAATGGAAAAATGAGGTCCCTTGGTTTTGAAGTCTTCGAACCGGATATGTCCATGTTCACGCTGGGAGGCGGTGGTGTTCATTGCCTGGCCCAGGCATTATGCCGCGAGGACAGTTAACTCTAGGATTTCTAAATTATTAATTTGTCAGGATCACGCGCAACAGTCCTTCCGGCACCGGAACGTTGCTCGCCTCATAGTCTGAATTGAGATGCAGGCTAGGACCCTCATCGAGCTGGATCATTCGCGCAATGATGGCTGTATATGCCGCCTTGTCGGCAACGGGTGCATCTGCATCAATACGCAGGGTGCCATTCGGCAGGTATATCGTTCCCAGTAGAACCCTGGCATTGTCACTCGTGATGTGATGGTGGTCTACCGAGTCAGATGCATTTCGATCCTCAAACACCAGAATGCCGGCAAGTAATCCATCAACCGGGGCAGTGAGACTGATAGTAGTTTCCTTGGTAAATCGCAATTTGGCTTTGTCACCATTAAGGTAAAAGCCGACGTTTTCGCCTTCCATTTTTGCCTGGCCGGATACTTCAAGCTTGCCTCCGGTCACAACAAAATTCCTGGCTTCAGCCATACTTCCGCGTCACCACCGATCTGCAATCCATTGCAATAGGTACCAGGATACAAAACATGTGTACCGGTAGTGACCTTGAATTTCTTATGATCGCATGACCCCTTCTTCGGCTTGGGACGATCGGCCAGCGGATCTACGACCTTCGGGCAATCTGTTATCGGTTCTGGAGAAAAGGAAGCACGCTTCTTACCTTTGAAGCCGCCAGCGGAGCAGGTAATCCCTGATTTGAGAACGGCATGATTGTCCACCCTGATAGCAGTATTACTGTTGGAGTTTGAATACACGCCACATTCAGGTGCTTCCAGCCTTGCGCGTCTTTTCAGATGGATGGATTTAGACTGATATTCATCAAGGCCCAACATGCATATGGTAGCTTTTCCTGCCAGTTTTGCAGTGGCGGTCACTTTTATCGGCAACGCTTCGTCCATCACATAGTGAAGCAGCAACGGTTCCCATACATGGGATACAGTGACTTTGATCTCGGAGTGGTCATCTGTAGTCTTCGTCTCAACCTCTGTATCGCGTAACGACGCGTCTGCGCCCAGATTATTGTAGACGTAATTTCTAGCGACAGATTCCAGAGCCTGGTTGTTGGCATTTGCAAGTCCCAGTTCCTTGGCCGAGTTGAGGGCTGCACTGTCGACAGCGCTTTGAAGGGAGCTCTGCAGGCGGTAAAGATAGACATAGTCCAGCGCCATGCCGGTAAAACCGATCAAAGGAACAGCAAGTAGCGAAGCAGCGAGTGCAACGTTCCCGGAAGCAGATTTCAGAAATTTAAAAATTGATGATTTCAATTTCTCAGCCCTAAATTACAGCTGAGTTTTATCAATCAAATATGAATATCTCCGCAACAAATGGACATAACACCAAACGGGCCTGTTAAACCGAGATTAACTCTAAAGCCTGCGGTTAATGCTGATTGTGTATCTACACAAGATGACGGAATTCCTCGACGACACGTTGGTAAATTTCGCGTTTGAACGGAACAATCAATCCGGGCAATTCAACCATATCTTTCCATTCCCAGGCATCAAACTCGGGATGCGATCCATCCGGTGGATTGTGTATCTCAATTTCCGCCTCGTCACCTTCAAACCGGAAAGCGAACCACTTTTGCGTCTGGCCGCGATATTTTCCCTTCAAGCCAATTCCAAGCAGCTCATCGGGAAGGTCATAATCGAACCAGTCGGAAGCTTCTGCCAACAGACCGATAGTCTTAATTCCGGTTTCTTCAAACAATTCACGCTTTGCCGCAGGAAACGGGTCTTCACCCTTGTCGATACCGCCCTGTGGCATTTGCCAACGATGGGATGACGGCGTCTCTGAATTGGAAATTCTGCGCCCGGCCCAGACCTTTCCTGCATTATTCAGCACCATAATGCCAACGCATCGGCGATACGGCATCTGCTCTCTACGAAGTGTTTGCTTCATCTCGCTGGGTCTTTCACGACAGAAGTAAGCGGCGTAATCTCAATACCGTTCTGCTTTGCCTGACGGGCATATTCGGCCACCAGGGTTATCGTATCAGGAAAAGCATTACCCACTCCAATAGCAAGTCCGGTGCGTTTTGCCTGCTCGGACAACTTGTTCAGTTTTTCGAAGATTGCAGCACGCGTTCTGACATTATCGATCAAAATGTCTGCCCGCGCATAAGGCACCAATTCTTTAAGTGCAACGCCTTCTGCGACCGAATTCTTGACAGTACCATCTTCAAAGAACATCAACCCGCGCTGGGAAAATTCGGCAAAAATGGGAGACAGACTGGCAGATTGCTGTAAGATCTGATTTCCAAGGTAATTCGTTACACCTACATAATTTGTAATCCTGCTCATTATCCAGTGAAGATTAGCAAGGTTTTCTTCTAAATCAGCAGCGGCCTTAAGCGTATGCGGGCCGGGATTGTTCTTCGGATAATCCAACGGTTCCATGGGAACCTGAAGCAGTAACTCGTGCCCACCCTTGCGTGCCTGTTGCATCCAACGTGACAACGAGTTGCCGTACGGGGCAAAGGCCAGCGTTATACCGCCAGGCAGTTCGCGGATAGCCTTTTGTGTTGTGGTCTGGGAAATTCCCAAACCACCGATGACAATCACAACTCGTGCAACTCCGAAATTGCCCTCCGTATCCGGTTGCCTGGAATAAACATCCAAAGCACGTAAACCATCTGGCGACTTCTTTGGAATAACGCCCGTCGCCCCGCGTTCGATAAGTTCCGGGTCAGGCAAATGTGCAAGTGTCTGATCTTGCCGACGAACCGTTGGCGCTCTTGGCAATGGCTGAAGTGATACCAGATTGCTGCCGGGTTTTACCTCCTGTAGCTGATCACTATTCGGATCAAGTTGATAATCCCGTTTTGCTTTTGGGATTTCGGCTTTTTCAGTTTCCGGTTCCGTCGGTTCTTCTTTCGGCTTTTGTGCCTCAACTACAACAATTTCCGGTTCCCGGGGCTCAAAAAGATCTGCAACACGCGCCCAGCCATCGTAAAAGTGGAAAACCGGCAGCAGCAACACTGCCAGCAACAACAGTCCAATTGCAAAACTGCGCTTGCGGTTTTCACGTTGATCCGGTGAATACCGTTTCAGGGGTTTGTCATATTGGTTTTCGTCGTTCATTCGCTGCCGCTAAAAAATGAATTCCCACTGAACCTCGCCATAGAATCAGTTTGGGGAGAGCATAGCCCTCCCCTCACGAAAACCAAAGCGTTTGTGACGTATGGTCAATCTAGTTTTGCGTTGGAATAGCCTTTTCCGGATCTGGCGGGAATGCCGCATGTTGCTTCAGACCTCGCAGCAAATCCTTTGCATACTGCAGTTGGACATCATCTTTGGGGTCCGGAGGCACATAGGCTATGGAACCTGAACCGCCTTCGTCTTCCTCATTGCCGACAATATGGCCCCGCAGGTTCGATTCCCCACGAGCTTCAACCCGGCCCTGCAAGTCCTCTGGCAATGGCTGGATCACCTCAATGTCGGGATCTATACCCTTGCCCTGAATGGAACGATCAGCCGGTGTATAGTAAAGCGCGGTGGTGAGACGCAACGCTCCGTTCGCACCAAGTGGAATAATTGTCTGCACCGAACCCTTGCCAAAGGAACGTGTTCCGACAATCGTTGCCCGTTTGTGATCCTGCAACGCGCCGGCGACGATCTCCGAGGCCGAAGCCGAACCACCGTTGATCAGCACAATGACAGGTTTTCCACCGGTCAGATCACCGGGTCTCGCTGAGTGTCTTCGAGTTTCCTCCTCGTTGCGCCCTCTGGTTGAGACAATCAGGCCTCTGTCCAGAAAACTGTCCGAAACACTTATTGCCTGATCAAGCAGACCACCCGGATTTAGCCGAAGATCAACAACAAATCCCTTAAGGTTCTCATCACCAACGTCTTCGCGTATTTTTTTGATGCCGGCTTCGAGATTGTCGAATGTCTGTTCATTAAATGCATTTACATCCAAAAAGCCGATATCCCCGTCCTCAACCCGGTAACGAACCGAACGAACCTTGATAACATCACGAATTATGGTGATTTCTATAGGTTTGTCCGCACCCTCACGAGCAATAGTCAGAACAATCGGGGTATTGACTTCACCGCGCATTTTTTCGACCGCCTGTTGGAGCGTAATCCCGCGGATGTTTTCGCCATCTATTCCGGTGATCAGATCGCCTGCCAGCACACCGGCTTTCGCCGCTGGTGTATCGTCTATGGGCGAAACCACTTTGACAAACTCGTTTTCCATTGTGACTTCGATACCCAATCCACCGAATTCCCCGCGGGTCTGCACCCGCATGTTGGAAAAGTCTTTCGGATTTAGATAACTTGAGTGCGGATCAAGTGAAGTCAGCATCCCGTTGATGGCGTTCTCAATGAGTTCTTCCTCAGCCGGTTCGGTCACATAGGAAGAACGAACCCGCTCGAATATTTCGCCGAAAATGCTCAATTGCCTGTAGGTACTCACTCCGGCGGCCTGGGCAGTAGCCGAGTGATTTAGTCTGATAATGATTGCCAGTACCGATGAGGCCCCAATAATTGCAGCAATTAGCAATAGACCCAGTTTACGAACCATTTGATTCTCTTTCCAAGTTAGTATCCGCCCACCACGGAGCCGGATCGATTGATTTCCCGTCCTTGCGAAACTCTACATATAATATGGGCTTTGTTGTGGAAATGCCAATCTGACCAACGCTTGCAAGTTGTTGTGCACCCATTGTTCCCACAGGTTCACCAACGATCACAAATTGGCCAGGAGAAACGTTAATATTTTCCATTCCTGCCAGAACCACATGATAGCCTGTGCCAGCATTGATGATCAAGAGTTGACCATAAGATCTGAACGGACCGGCATAAACAATCCAGCCGTCACTCGGTGAAATCACCCTGGCATTTTCCCGGGCTTCCAGGGACAACCCATCATGGTTGCCACCAGTGCCATCTTCCTCACCGTAGGATGCAAGGGTTGTGCCGATAACCGGTAGCGGCAGCAAACCCTGTGTTTCCTTGAAGCCAAGCGCTGGTTCTGTTCGTCCAGGGTCTGAAAAAGCTTCTTCACTCTGATAAATCTTTGCAGCCGCTGTGCGGGCTTCTTCCTGGAGTTTTCTTCTTTCTTCAGCCAGTTTAGCCGCGTCTGCTGCCTCTCGGGCGCTGGAAATCTGGGATTCCAGACTGCCAATCAACTCATTCAATGAATTTGCCTTTGCTGCCAATTCTGCGGCTTTTGCACTTTCCTGAGCCAGATCAGTGGTCATCGAGCTTGCCAAACGCTGTTTTTCGTCCAGCAACAAATTCAGGCGTTCTTCTTCCTGGGCAAGTGTTGCCAGGTCTCTGGAAAGCGAATCGCGATTCGCATTGATTTCACTGGAGACGCGAGAAAGTTCCCGGAGCTCACCTATGAGGATATCCGTTTCGGATCTCATTTCCGGGATAACCGATCCCAGCAAAATTGCAGACCTTACCGATGAAAGTGCATCCTCAGGCGTCACCAGCAATGCCGGAGGCGGTTTTTTCCCCATCCGTTGCAACGCACCCAGAACCTCCGCCAGAAGTGACTGTTTTCCGCTGAGGGAATGCCGAATCCCCGCCTGTTCATCGCGCAATTGTGATAGTCGCTTGCCGGCTTTTGCGATCCGTCTGTCAAGATCGCGTGACTTTTTGGTCGTTTCAATGAGCGAACGGGTTATGGTCGTACGGTCTTTATCGAGCTCTTCAATTTGACCCATAAGTTCGGCTCTGCGTTGTTCGCTGACAACGATTGCCGCCCTGAGTTCTGCCAATTCATCAAGCGTCTGCTGTCGCTGCGTTCCAAGTTCCTGTGCAGCAGCGGGACCGGCATACGTGACGATAAAAAGAGTTGCACAAATCGAAATCAAAAAGCTGCCCATGGAGGCCCTCGTGTAGCGTCTGGGTGCAATGATTCTCGTTAACATAGCGGCAAACTAGACGTTTTCCTGTTCAATTCAAAGCCCGGAGCTACTCCCGGTGATAGGGATGACCCGACATGATTGTCATCGCTCTGTATAACTGTTCGGCCAGCATGACTCGAGCCAGTTGGTGCGGCCAGGTTGTTGAACCAAATCGCAGCGACTGAAAGGCACGTGAGCGAACCTCGTCTCCGTGGCCATCCGGCCCCCAATAGCAAAGACCAGATTCCTGGTTCCATTATCCTGTTCAGTTCGCAGGAGTTTTGCAAAATTCTGACTTGTGATGTCTTTTCCCCGCTAATCAAGAACAATAAGCCGGGCTGAATTATCTAGTTTTTCGAGAATGAGCGAGGCTTCTTCGCGCTTGCGTACTTCCGCGTCACCGGCCCGGGATTCCGCAAACTCCGACAAATCAGGACCGGAAAATTGCAACTGCCGACCAGCCTTGGCTATCCGCTGCGAATAACGGTCATATAAATCCCTCTCGGGACCGGCCTTCAGGCGGCCGACCGCAAGAATATCCAATTGCATGTGGCTGTTTACCTAATTTACTTCCCCCGTGCCATTCCGAAGTGCACCAGTGAAAACGGCAGCGTGATGAGCATTCTTCCTTGCGGGCGGGCCAGGCGATGGCGAGAATCTTGTAGAAGGAGATTCGCCTATGCCTCGCGGCTACCACCACCTGACCCAAGATGAACGTTGCCAGATTTGGGGGTTGAAGAAAAGCGGCCTCTCGCAGAGAGACATTGGGCGTGAGCTCGGACGCCATCACACGACAATCCGTCGAGAGATGCAGCGCAACAGCGGCGGCCGGGGCTACCGGTACAAACAGGCCCATAACAAGGCGACAGAGCGCCGCCACAGGGCGTCATCGGTGCCAAGGAAGATGACACCCGCCCTGTGGCAATTGGTCGAGGAGAAGTTGGCGGCTGGCTGGAGCCCAGAGCAAATTTCGGGTCGGTTTCGTCGGGAAGGCCAAGCCATGGTGGGGCGGATGCGGATCTACGAATACGTCCGCGCGGACCGCAGGGCCGGTGGCAGCCTTTACAAACGTCTGCGGCGGCGTGGGAAGAAACCGAATTGGCGCGGCGGCCGGCACGCCGGGCGAGGACGCATTCCCGGTCGTGTCGATATCAGTGAGCGGCCCGCGATCGTCGAACAGAAGTTGCGGATCGGTGACTGGGAGGTGGACACGATCGTTGGAGCGGGTCAAAGCGGCGCAGTGGTTTCGGCGGTGGACCGCGCCTCGAAGATGACCCGACTGGTACGGCTCGACAGGAAAACGGCCGAAGATGTCGGAGCTGCGCTCAGACGCCGGCTGGAGGCAGATCGGCACCTGGTTCACACGATCACTGCGGACAACGGTAAGGAATTCGCTGGCCACAGCAGCCTGTCCAAGGCGCTTGATGCCAAGTTCTATTTTGCCCGGCCCTACCACTCATGGGAGCGCGGGCTGAATGAACACACCAATGGACTGGTCCGCCAGTATTTGCCGAAAGGCACGGATTTCCGGTCTGTGACCGATGCCGAGGTCCAGGCGGTGGAGGATCTGCTCAACGCACGGCCGCGCAAGGCACTCGGCTTCCGGACGCCGGAGGAGGTGTTCAGAGATGCGCAGGCACCGCCATGACCGCTCTCAAACCTCTGGGAAGCGCACAGCGTGAAATCTCTCTTCGGCACAGTCTGTTCGAAGAGGCGATTGCGCTTGTGCGCAATTCTGCGGTAGGGGTATTGGTAACGGCAATTCAAGTCATCGCAGGCTCCGCCTGGCGGTGGTGCACCTCGGAGCGGAAACGGCGCTCTTCCGAAGCAGGCATTTGCCACATTTTTTCGAGTGCGTAAAACTCCCGCACTTCTGGTCTGAACAGGTGAACGATGATGTCACCTGTATCAATCAGCACCCAATCTGCACTTTGCAAACCTTCTACCTTTGCCGTACCGGCACCGGTATTCTTGAGTTCGCGCAGCAAATGATCGGCAATCGCTCCAACATGACGATTGGAACGGCCGGACGCAATTATCATATAATCCGCAAGTGCTGATTTATCTTTGATATCAATGGTTACAAGGTCTTCAGCCTTGGAATTCTCCAGGCTGTCAGTCACCGTTTTCAAAACATCCTCAACTGCCACAAGCGCGGTCTTAGATGTTTTTTTCGACGTGCTACGAGAAGCACCCGAATTCTGCATTGCTATAGTCAGTTTCTACCTCTCTGCAAGCAGTTTCAGTTAAGGCCACAAGGCCCACAATCTGAGCATACCGCTGATTCTGTGATGTTTTCAAGACAATTTCCTTAACCGTCGTTAACACTATGTCACCGGGATATCGTTCCCGCTTCACGCAGCGCCGTGGAAGAAAGGGAGTTTCGGGGGCCGTGAATGAAAGTCCAGGCAGGCGGCGACATCCTTGCAACCAGGCTTGCATCCTCTTCATCAACCCTGGAAAGAGACAGTGCAAGCGCGGCCTGGGCGGAACGATATGCAAGGGTTGAACCCGGTCTGTCAATGATTGCAATTGGCAGGGTGTCGGCAATCTCGCGCCAGCTTTGCCATTTGTGAAATTCGGCCAGATTGTCAGCACCCATCAACCAGACGAAATTCAGCCGGGGACGCAGATTTGTCACCAGCTTTACCGTGTCCGCAGTGAAACGAACTTTGTGTCGGGCCTCGAAAGCAGTGATCCTGATACGAGGATCCCTGGCCATCTTTCGGCACAAGTGAATGCGTTTCTCAAGCTGCGGTAACTCTGTATTGTCTTTCAGCGGATTGCCTGGTGTCACCAGCCACCAAATCTGATCAAGCTTCAGGCGTTTGAAGGCAAGATCACACAGATTGAGATGCCCCGCGTGTGGGGGATTGAAAGAACCGCCAAACAGACCAACGCATTGACCGTCTCCTGCGGCAGGAATTTGCAGTGCATTGCGGAGAAGCCCGGACTTGTTCAAGGACGTATCTGCCCATTGCCACGAACCAAGTATTTGAAGCTGGTCAGTTGCTCGACCCCCACCGGACCGCGGGCATGCATCTTGCCGGTTGCAATGCCGATTTCTGCCCCCATGCCAAATTCTCCACCATCTGCATATTGGGTAGATGCATTATGAAGCAGAATGGCAGAGTCAATTTCCGCAAAGAATTTTTCAGCTACGCCGGCATCTTCCGCAATCACAGATTCTGTATGACCGGATGAATAATAGCGGATGTGTTCAATGGCACCCTCGATACCGTCAACAAGTTTGACTGAAAGGATGGCATCAAGATACTCCGTTGCCCAGTCGGATTCCACTGCCGGTTTTGCACCCGGATACATTTCAAGGACATCGTGGTCTCCGCGTAACTCACATTCAGAGTTTCTAAGAGCCTCCATCAAAGGTTCCAGATGGCTGTCAGCAATTGCTCTGTCAACAAGCAGTGTTTCTGCGGCACCGCAAATTCCGGTACGCCGCATCTTTGCATTGACAATGATGTTGCATGCCATCTCCAAATCCGCAGATTTATCGACATAGACGTGACACAAGCCTTCCAGATGCGCAAACACTGGAACCCTGGCTTCTCCCTGAACCCGTTCAACCAGGCTGCGGCCGCCACGCGGTACGATGACATCTATGTTGCCTTCCAGTCCTTTCAGCATTTCGCCAACGGCAGCTCGATCGGTGGTCGGCACAATCTGGATTGCATCTTTTGGTAATCCGGCCGTTTCAAGTCCCCGTATCATGCAGGCATGAATTGCCCGGGAAGTGTGAAAAGAATCCGAGCCTCCACGAAGAATTACTGCATTGCCAGATTTCAGACACAGTGCCCCGGCATCAACGGTTACATTGGGCCTTGATTCAAAAATCACACCGATCACACCCAATGGGGTACGGACGCGTTCAATATGCAGTCCGTTTGGACGATCCCACTCGGCAATGGTTGCACCTACCGGATCATCGAGTTCAGCAATAGACTTGAGGCCCGACATCATGCCCTGGATGCGATCATCATCCAGCTGAAGACGATCAAGGAAGGCAGGTGTAGTACCGTTCTCCCGCGCCGCCGTCATGTCTTTTGCGTTTTCTGCAAGGATTTTTTCGCGTTCCTCCCACAAGGAGTCGGCCATCTCATGGAGCGCTGCATTCTTTGCCTGAGCATCAGCCGTAGCCAGAATGTCAGCCGCCACCTTTGCTTTTCTTCCCATTTCAGCCATGACAGCTGTAACTTCAGATTCCGAAACCGTATCAAGCATTGCTTTGTTCCAATTGTGCTACCGAGTTGGTCATGGCCAGATTATCACGATGTATCATGGCACCGCGACCGGTTGAACCAAGTATTTTTTCTATCTCATCACTGCGGTATCCGATTATAGACTGTGCATCTGCTGCATCATAGGAAATGATTCCACATCCCAGTTTTTCACCCTGCGGGCTGAGAACGGCCACCACATCACCACGCGAGAAGCTGCCTTTGACAGCAACTACACCGGCGGGCAGAAGACTTTTACCTGAATCAAGCGCCCTTGCTGCACCGGCATCAATCTGGACACTGCCGACTATTTCCATCTGCCCGGCAATCCATTTCTTGCGGGCAGTAACCGGATTATCATGGGCATCAAACCAGGTTGCAGGGCCATCCGCGAACAGGGTTTCCAGTGGATGCAATTCCCGCCCGGATGCGATTACCATGCTGGTTCCCGCTGACATTGCAATTTTTGCGGCCTCAAGTTTTGTAACCATCCCGCCGCGGGAAAGTTCGGTGCCCGCATCACCTGCCATGGCTTCAATTTCCGGAGTGATTTCCGTTATTCGGTCAAATCGCTTCGCATCGGCATCACGCCCCGGAACGCCTGTGTAAAACCCATCTATGTCAGACAGCAACACCAGCAGGTCAGCACTCACCATTGTCGCAACCCGAGCCGCCAGCCGATCATTATCGCCATAACGGATTTCACTGGTTGCCACCGTATCATTCTCGTTGATGATCGGGATTGCGCCCAGCTTGAGTAGGGTGGAAACCGTTTCTCGCGCATTGATGTAACGCCGTCGCTGCTCTGTATCTCCCAGTGTCAGCAATACCTGTCCGGCCTGAAGGTCAAACTTTCCCAATCCTTCCGAATAGGCGCGCGACAGGAGTATCTGGCCGGTTGCGGCGGCTGCCTGGCTTTCCTCGAGCTTGAGGCCCCGGTTGGGCAATCCAAGCTTGCCGCGCCCCAGCGCTATGGCACCGGACGAAACCACAAGAACATCACATCCCGCAGCTTTCAGTTTGGCAATATCAGTACACAGGGAATTTAACCAAGCCTCTTTCAGCCCGGTTTCCCGGTCAACCAATAATGATGAACCGATCTTGACGACGATACGCTGATATTTGCCCAAACTTACCATTGCAACCAGTCCCCCGCCTTTTTTTCAACTGGCTCACTTTCCGCCTCGCGGTCTGACTCTATGGCGTCGATCATTCTGCGTAGCACATCATCCACACCCTCCCGGCTGACCGAAGAAAGTTCGTAAACTTTTGCTCCGCTTGCAGTTTCAAGCGCCTTTTTCTTTTCCTCACGGTCTTCCGGCAATAATGTATCTACCTGGGAAAGCGCCACGATTTCCTGCTTCTCATCCAAACCCGCTCCGTAGGCTTGTAATTCGCCCCTGATAACCCGATAGGCTTCTGCCACATCCTCTTCATTGGCCGAGACAAGATGCAACAGAACCCGAGTGCGTTCTACGTGACCAAGAAAACGATCTCCAATTCCCACGCCCTGATGAGCCCCTTCAATGAGACCCGGAATATCGGCGATGACAAACTCACGCCCGTCAATGCTGGTTACACCCAGATTCGGGTGAAGCGTTGTAAATGGGTAGTCTGCAATCTTCGGCTTTGCCGCAGTCACACTGGCCAGGAAGGTCGACTTTCCGGCATTGGGCAATCCTACTAGGCCAGCATCTGCAATCAGTTTCAATCGCAACCAAATCCAGCGTTCCTGACCCTCAAGGCCAGGGTTAGCATGACGTGCAGCCTGGTTCCGCGACGATTTGAAATGTGCATTTCCGAAGCCGCCATTTCCACCTTTGGCGATTAAATACTGTTCGCCCAGCTGATCAAGATCAGTGATCAGAGTTTCATTGTCCTCTTCAAAAACCTGCGTGCCGACCGGGACTTTCAGGACAACATCTTCACCCATCGCGCCATTGCGGTTCCGGCCCATGCCATGCATGCCGGTCTTGGCTTTGAAATGTTGTCGAAAACGGTAATCTATGAGTGTGTTGAGGCCCTCAACGGCTTCAATCCAGACATCGCCGCCCTTGCCGCCATTGCCTCCATCGGGGCCACCCATCGCAATATACTTTTCACGTCGGAAAGAAATCGAGCCGGCACCACCGTCACCGGATCGGACAAAAACCTTGGCCTGATCGAGAAACTTCATGTGTTATATCCCCCGACCAGTTTTCCATTCAGGCCGCTACCGCGCCCATCCAATTTTCACGGGTGATTTGAAAATGGTCAATTTTCATCTCTTTTTCGAAGAAGGATGAATAATTGGTGTCCTGTTTCCAGAAACGGCCGCCACATTTTTCGATCACGCGGCGAGAAGCAGTATTTTCTTCAAGCACGGACATCAGCAACCGGTCTTCGGTGCCAACCTTGAAAAACAAATCAACCAGCGCCCGAGCTGCTTGAGTGGCATAGCCCTTGCCCCAGTAACCTTCACCGAGCCAATAGCCCATGTGCGGCATGTCAAACCGGCGCTGTGTGAGATGAAGGCCACACATGCCCATCAACTCGCCGGTTTCAATATGGGTGATCGCAAAGACACACTCGCCCGCTTCTGGCTTCGATACATTTTCGATGAACTCTTGCGCATGGCGATCGAAGTAGGGATATGGCATCGATTCGACCATGGACGAAATATTACGGTTGTTAGCAAGAGCCGTGATGTCGGTTACATCGTCCTTGGTCGGAGCACGTAACACCAAATCAGGGGTAGTCAGAATTTCACAGGCAAAAACCAGGCTTTGTGCCTCGTTCTTCTGATCTTCAGTCATGACATTCTCCATATGCTGCCAAATGGCAAAAAAGGGGAGCTGGCTTCTCCATCCCCCCTTCCAAACTCTGAATATTGTTGGCTGGGTTGATGTATACCAGCCTAATCTCGTTTAGCTGGTTACTCGGCCGCCTCTGCCGGAATCACATTTACGTAGGTTCGGCCGTTGGCTTTTTTCTGGAAGGCCACCTTGCCACCCGTCAAAGCGAATAGCGTGTGGTCCTTGCCCATGCCCACATTCACACCGGGGTGCCACTTGGTGCCACGCTGGCGTGCGATGATGTTGCCGGGCACGACCATTTCATTGCCAAATTTTTTCACACCGAGGCGTTTCGATTCAGAATCGCGACCGTTTCTGGATGAGCCGCCTGCTTTTTTGTGAGCCATGTCTCTATCTCCTGTCTGGTCTTACTTAACTTGTTTTCTCTTTAGCCTGTGCTTGCCAGTCTTTGATCTGGTCTGCACTAAATGGCATATACTCGTCAATCTTTACGATATCTTCTTCCGTCAGCGCCGCGATCTGAGCAAAAGTAGTGATGCCCTGTTCGTTCAACTGGCGTTCTGCAACCGGACCGATGCCTTTGATGTCGGTCAGCTTGTCAGCTTCACCTTTTGGGGCTGTGAAGAGAGGGGCTGCGGTTTCACCGTCTGCTTCCTTCTTGGGAGCTTCTTTTTTTGGTGCTTCTTTCTTGGCAGCTTCCTTTTTCGGCGCCTCCTTTTTAGGAGCATCAGCCTTTTTATCCTCAGCCGGTTTGGCTTCTTCCTTGGCAGGAGCAGCTTTTTTTGCAGCGGCTTTTTTAGAAGGCTTTTTACCGTCGGTCAAAATCTCTGCAATACGCACAGTCGTAAGGTGCTGACGGTGACCAATCGTGCGCCGCGAATTCTGGCGGCGACGTTTTTTGAACGCGATGATTTTGCGGGTACGACCCTGTGAAACGATTTCTGCGGAAACACAGGCACCATCAACCAGCGGGGCGCCTATTGTGGTATTGCCGCCTTCACCGACCATCAAAACGTCAGAAATTTCTACGAAGTCACCTGCTTCGCCGGCAACTTTCTCAATTTTCAATACATCTTCCGGCGCAACACGATACTGCTTGCCACCGGTCTTAATGACTGCGAACATCTTTTTTCCTTCCAGTGTTCAGCACAGCTCTCTACAGGGGCTCGGTGTTTTTTCTCACAAATTTCATCGCAAGCTACAAACACCATTGAGGCCCTGCGGGCCATCTTCTTTCAGTCTTCCGATTGGGAATACAAACAAAAAGCGGGAACCCCCCGCTTGATGGAGGGGATATAGTGGAAAACCGGGTGAAATGTCAAGACCAAGAACGTACTGTTGACGCTGAACAGCTGTTTCCTGTCTGACATTTCGGTCGCGCCCACCCACGCAAGGGAAAAAGGCCAGAATGACCTTTGCCCGTCATTCAAGTTTTACGACACCATTACAACATTTGGCCCATTTACGTTTTTGATAGCAGCCAATTCAACACAATAATTAACTGAATTTTAAATGGATCGAACCTGCCTTTTCTCAAGCGAGACGGGTCACGTCACCTTATGCATGATGCAGCATCGCGTTCGGATTGTTCAAAGCTTCGAATCTGCCGTGTTGATCCATGCAATACACCTGACGGACCTGTTTATTAGGGGGATCGGACTGCAGTCATACAGGTCACCCTGATGAATTCGTTTTCACATGTGAAAAATTCAGCTTCCCGATTCTCTGAACGCGTTTTGGTTGAGAATAAAGATGGAACTGAATCCAGAATCTATCGTTGAAAAGTCAATACAAAAGGCCAGGAAAGCTGTCTCCGTGATCCTGTTTGTCTCCGGTTGCATATTGCTTGTGTTGCTCACCGAAAGAGCCTTCTTCCAAAGCGCCCACTCCACGACCGTCGAAGAATTGATGAAGGTACAAATTATTGCCGACGAAATACGAATTCTGGATGAAAAACTGACCATGTCAGCGAACATGGCAGCTGCGACTGGTGATACGCTTTGGATCAAAACCTACCGGCAGACAGCGCCAAAAATTGAAAAATCCATTGAACAGGCAACCGCAATGACACCTCCGGAAATTGCCGCTAAATTTCATCGCGAAACCTGGATGGCGAATGAAAAACTCGTGGAACTGGAACTCGAAGCCATCGCTTATGCGCAGAAAGGATACACCAATCGGGCGTTGCAGGTGATGAAAAGCGAGGAATATCAGTCAAACAAGGAAATTTTGGCTTCCGGCACCAAATAAATTCATCAAGAACTCCATGAACTCGCTTCATGCGAGACTTGCAGAAATAAAGACCCGTGCAGTTGTCCTGAGCATTATTATGGTGTTGCTGTCTATCCTTTGTGCCAAGCTGTTTTGGCGGCGGCTTTGTACCAGCCTGGATGAATCCAAGGAGGCCTATCTGGAAGCAGAGAAGCAGATAAACAGGTTAGCTACTCGCGATGTTCTCACAGGACTCTCTAATCGATACACTGTTGTAAAGCAGTTCGAAATGTTGAAATCCCAGACAGAAGAAACCGGTGTAACATTCTCTGCGATGATGCTGGATCTCGACAAATTCAAGCCAATTAATGATCAATACGGACATTTGGTCGGTGATATGGTCTTGAAAGAAGTGGCAAGCCGGATAAGCGCTACTCTCGGGCCATCCAACTACTGCGCAAGATACGGCGGAGACGAATTCGTCTGCCTGATTCCACACTCCGGACAACAAACTCCGGAATTCATTGCACAGAAAATCACTCAGGAAATCTCGAAACCGATGTTTGTTGATGGTCTCAAGCTTGAAGTCGGCTGCAGCATCGGCATTGCCGAATTTGGCGATGACTGTACCGGAGAAAGTGAATTGCTTCGGCGCGCAGACGTTGCCCTCTATGAGGCGAAAAAAACACGCAACAACACGGTTATCACCTACGAACTGGCTCTTGAAGCAGATCAGGCGAAACAGCAAACCCTGATCCCTGAATTACGGGCAGCGATTGCGTCAAATGTGATTGAGCCGTTTTTCCAGCCAATAATTTGCCTAAAAACAGGTTCCGTTAGGGGCTTGGAGATACTGGCCCGATGGCAGCATCCTGAACGCGGACAGTTGCTCCCAAGCGACTTCATGGAAGCAGCACACACTGCCGATCTCACCTCGGAACTCACTCGTTCGGTTCTCACCAAAGCATGCATGTATGCAAGAGATTTCCCGAAAAACATATCCATCTGCCTGAACCTTTCGCCATTTGAAATGCAAAATGAATGGCTGGTCGAAGATGTCCTGTCCACGATATCACGTTCAGGCATTCCCGCCCATCGGCTGGAAGTCGAAATCAGCGAAAGCGCTGTAATTGAGGATCCGGACAGAACCAGGCAAATCATGGTCTCGCTCAGCAATATCGGGACACTGATAGCCCTGAACGATTTTGGGCTTGGCCATTCCTCCCTCTCTTTACTGCCTGATTTGCCAGTTAGCAAAATCAAGATTGATCGAAAATTCATTTCAGAGATGAAGTCGGGAAATGAAGGATTAAAAACAGTTAAGTCAATCATAGGATTGGCAAAAAACCTGGACGTCACAACGGTAGCTGTTGGCATCGAAAATACTGCGCAAAGAGATTTGCTGAAACAATTGGGCTGTGAAGAAGGACAAGGGTTTCTGTTCTATAAGCCGCTTCCTGCTCAAGAACTTCGCAAACTCTTCTCGGAAAAAGAATCCTACGCCTCTACGGAACAGCCGGATAGTGTGGCGGCTCCTTCAATGGATCGCAAGCAGGCAAGAAACGCCGTCAACAAATCACAAAAAAACGCGGCGAGATAACGCATCCAACCAGCCAAAAGCAATGACTACATCCACTGGTAGCAGTATCAGGAGATGGATCCATGAACCTACTCAGAGTGAAGCCCAGCCCCTTACCCAATAAAGCGCTGCTTGGCCGTTATTCGGAAAAACCGGGGCACTACACCGACTGTTATACAATACTTGTCGATGGCCCTGTTGATCTAGCTTCTTATGTCAACGCGTTCTACACAACCTGGATTTTCAAGTGCGAACGGTTCCTGTTGAAATGGCTGGTCAATCGACCCTCCACGGATGAAGATGTGTCACGACTGGCAAGCGGCGAACTCCAAGAATTTGCAGCCTGGTCACTGGAAGCTGTCAGCCCTGATGAAATCCTGCTGTGCGACATGGCCGGCCGGACCCGTTCCTGGCTAAAAGTGGACAAGCAACCGGACAACCAGACAAAACTGTTCTTCGGATCTGCGGTTGTACCGAAGGCAACAAATGATGAAGGCAAACCGGGGTTGGGTTTTATGTTCAGCGCTTTGCTGGGCTTCCACAAAGTGTATTCCCGTGTATTGCTTGGTTCCGCAGTCAGCAGGCTTAATACAGAAATCTTGCACAAAACTGCTTAGACGTTCCAAGGAATCTGCATCCGCCAACGTCTTACTTTCCAGAAATTCTATTTTTTGGAGAAGTTTGATGAAAAAATCCATGTTGGCATGTCTCTTTGCAACCACGTGCCTGACCCCCGCATTTGCTGACGAAATAATCGCTAACTCAAACATTGATGCAGTCACCGTTTTTCCACTTGGAGCCGAAGTAACACGCCTGGCAACAGTTGAAACGAAAAGCGGAGCACATACGCTGGTTCTCAAAGGCCTTCCGGACGACATCGATCCCCAATCAATCAGGGTATCAGGAAGAGCCGATACCCGTCTCGAAATCCGCTCAATAGACAGCGCTGTCAATTTCATCACCAGTGATCAGACCCTGTCACTCGAGCGGAAGCGCATCGAAGCGGATATACAAAAACTTCAAGACAAGATCACCGCCTTCAATCAGCAGTCGAAAACTCTGGGGTATCAGCGCAAACTCATACAGGATGCCGCGATCAGGCCGATTAAGATTACGGCACCAGACGACACGCAAATCGAAAATCCCAAAACAGACCTTGGCGAATTATTCGATTTGGTGGCCGAACGATTGCAGGCGCTTGATGAAAAATCTCTTCAGATACAAATCAACACCCGTAACGCACAAATGAAAATTAACGATCTCAATCTGAAGCTCGGCGAACTTTCACCGAAGCAAACCGCGTCTGTCGATATAACGATCGCCTATCAAAGTGAAAAGGAAACAACTGCTGCGTTCGAGGTTAAATATCGGGTTCACAATGGCCGCTGGCAGCCTTTTTACGATGCACGCCTTGAAATCGGAGAGAAGAACGAGGCAGCCGAAATCCAGCTCGTCCGTCGTGCTGAAATCATTCAAAACACCACGGAAATCTGGAATGATGTGGCCATCACGTTGTCCACGGCGAGATCCTACGGCTCCACATCCGCACCGCAACTCGAACCCGTCGAATTTGCAGCCGTTTACCAACCGCGACCCATTACAAGTCGCGAAAAGCGGATTTCAGACCTCAGCAGCGCGGTAACCCAATACAAGCCGGTCATGGAAGACGAGGCCGTAATGGCAGAAAAGTCCAGGGACGAATTTAGTGAAATCGATGCACAAATTTTTACCGCCGGGTTTCAGGCCACATATAAAATTGATGGTCGGTTTACCGTGGAAAATCACGGCACTGCAAAAAAAGTGCGAATGGCTTCTGAAACTGTCGCTGCAAGCCTAAGCGTTCACTCAGCGCCGTCAATTGACCTCAATGCTTATCTGACAGCAAGTTTCAGGCCGAAGGGTGAACATCCACTGCTGCCGGGCCGTGTGATTTTGTTCCGCGACCATGTCTATATGGGGCAGGGATATGTGCCCCTTATCGCCTCTGGAGAAGAACATGAGCTTGGGTTTGGTGTTGATGATCAGGTTCGCATCAAACGCAGCAAAGCAAAACGAAAGACGGGAGAAAGCGGTATTCTAACCACCGCAAGGACGGAAGAAAACTCATGGATAACCGAAATCAAAAACCTGCACGACAGGGAGATGATAGTTAAGATTTACGATCGCATGCCCTATGCGGTTCATGAAGACACGCAAATCTTGCTGCTGCATGACACGACCAAACCCACGGAACGCAATATCGAAAACAAACAGGGGATCTTTGCCTGGGAGTACGATCTGGAACCGGGCGACGAAGCCACAATAAAATTCGGTTATCGCATCACCCATCCCCAAAGCTGATAGATTGGTATTGGTTGCGAAACCTCCCGGGCAATCAAAGCCCCCGTGCCATTCCGAAGTGCACCAGTGAAAACGGCAGCGTGATGAGCATTCTTCCTTGCGGGCGGGCCAGGCGATGGCGAGAATCTTGTAGAAGGAGATTCGCCTATGCCTCGCGGCTACCACCACCTGACCCAAGATGAACGTTGCCAGATTTGGGGGTTGAAGAAAAGCGGCCTCTCGCAGAGAGACATTGGGCGTGAGCTCGGACGCCATCACACGACAATCCGTCGAGAGATGCAGCGCAACAGCGGCGGCCGGGGCTACCGGTACAAACAGGCCCATAACAAGGCGACAGAGCGCCGCCACAGGGCGTCATCGGTGCCAAGGAAGATGACACCCGCCCTGTGGCAATTGGTCGAGGAGAAGTTGGCGGCTGGCTGGAGCCCAGAGCAAATTTCGGGTCGGTTTCGTCGGGAAGGCCAAGCCATGGTGGGGCGGATGCGGATCTACGAATACGTCCGCGCGGACCGCAGGGCCGGTGGCAGCCTTTACAAACGTCTGCGGCGGCGTGGGAAGAAACCGAATTGGCGCGGCGGCCGGCACGCCGGGCGAGGACGCATTCCCGGTCGTGTCGATATCAGTGAGCGGCCCGCGATCGTCGAACAGAAGTTGCGGATCGGTGACTGGGAGGTGGACACGATCGTTGGAGCGGGTCAAAGCGGCGCAGTGGTTTCGGCGGTGGACCGCGCCTCGAAGATGACCCGACTGGTACGGCTCGACAGGAAAACGGCCGAAGATGTCGGAGCTGCGCTCAGACGCCGGCTGGAGGCAGATCGGCACCTGGTTCACACGATCACTGCGGACAACGGTAAGGAATTCGCTGGCCACAGCAGCCTGTCCAAGGCGCTTGATGCCAAGTTCTATTTTGCCCGGCCCTACCACTCATGGGAGCGCGGGCTGAATGAACACACCAATGGACTGGTCCGCCAGTATTTGCCGAAAGGCACGGATTTCCGGTCTGTGACCGATGCCGAGGTCCAGGCGGTGGAGGATCTGCTCAACGCACGGCCGCGCAAGGCACTCGGCTTCCGGACGCCGGAGGAGGTGTTCAGAGATGCGCAGGCACCGCCATGACCGCTCTCAAACCTCTGGGAAGCGCACAGCGTGAAATCTCTCTTCGGCACAGTCTGTTCGAAGAGGCGATTGCGCTTGTGCGCAATTCTGCGGTAGGGGTATTGGTAACGGCAATTCAAGTCATCGCAGGCTCCGCCTGTCGAAATTTTTCACCGCCAGGCCCTTTTTTGCATTCGGGCTTGCGCCCTCATTTCAAAAAGGGCCTGGCGGTGGTGCACCTCGGAGCGGAAACGGCGTTTTCTTTTCGGCGCGAAAATTTCGGTATTTAGTGGATTTCTGTTCAAATCCCGGAAAACGCCATCAATGACATTAAACGCAAAGAGCAGTGTTAAGCGAAATCCCAGGGCGCTCAGAACATCCCGCCGCAGCCGTGGTCGGAGCGCAAGGGGTGGATTTGTAACTCAGTTGACAACAGCGAGAAGTCAGCATCTGAGGACAATACCCACCTACGAACTTCTTCAGGATGAACAGTTTCAGTTGATTGAAACACAGGCGGACTGGATTGCCAGCGAAATCGGGTTTGAGTTTCGTGGCGATGCCGAGGCGCTTCGCCTGTTTCGTGAGGCAGGTGCAAAGGTTGCTGGAGATCGGGTAACCTTTGAGCCGGGTCATCTGGTCGAATTATGTTCTACGGCTCCTGCATCATACAAGATGCATGGCAGGCATGACCGACATACCGTGCTGCTGGGGGGCGATTGTGTTGTATTGATGCCCGGTTGTGGATCGCCCTTTGTGACAGATCTGGAAAATGGCAGACGTTATGCTTCGCTTCACGACTTTGAGAATTTTGTGAAGCTTGCTTATATGAGTCCCTGGCTGCACCATTCTGGTGGCACTGTGTGCGAGCCGGTTGATGTGCCGGTCAACAAACGCCATCTTGACATGGTCTATGCCCATTTGCGGTATTCCACAAAACCATTCATGGGGGCAGTTACATCTCCAGAACGGGCAGTAGATTCCATCGCCATGGCAAAGCTCGTTTTTGGCTAGGAGTATCTGGAAAACCATGTGGTCATTCAGGGTAATATAAATGTCAATTCACCTCTTGTGTTTGACGACACCATGTCAGGCGCTCTGCGAGTCTATGCGGATGCCAACCAGAGTGTAGCGGTATCGCCGGCTATTTTTGGCGGGGCAATGGGTCCCGTCACACAACCAGGTGTGATCGCCCAAACCCACGCGGAAGCCATGGTCGGGATAGCGCTGGTCCAACTGGTGCGAAAGGGATGTCCTGTGGTTTATGGCAGTTTCCACTCCACCATGAACCTGAAATCCGGGGCGCTTACGTTCGGAACCCCGGAAGCCAATCTGACAACCCTTGTGCTAGCCCAATTGGGCCACAGACTGGGAGTGCCGGTTCGTAGTGGCGGCGGACAGATCACGGCTGCCAATTCCGCCGATGGCCAGGCAATGCAGGATTCTGCTGCTTCGATGTTCACCTCCCTCTTATCGGGGGCCAACCAGATTTGGCATGCAGCAGGTTGGCTCGAGGGCGGGCTTACCATGGGTTACGAAAAATTTGTCATGGATCTCGATCATTGCGGCATGCTTATGCGTATGATCGGCGGAATTGAAGTCGATGAGGAAAGTTTCGGTCGCGACGCCTATCTGGAGACTGGGCCGGGACAGAATTTCCTGTCGACACAGCATACATTGCGCCACTACATGGACGCTAATTATCAATCAATTATCCCTGAAGCGGGAGCCTATGAAACCTGGATTGAACAGGGTAGTCAAACCGCTGAACAACGTGCGCATAGCATCTGGAAACAAATGCTTGAAGCTTACGAAGCGCCGTCTATGGACCCGGGTATTGATGAAGCATTGAAAGAATTTGTCACAAGGAAAAAATCATCCATGGCGGATGAATGGTAATAATTTGTAGGAGGAAACCATGACAGAAGAACTTAGCAGAACCTCGGCTCTTGCCTCACGTCACACCGCACTTGGATCGGGTCTTGAAGACTGGAACGGAATGGGCACCGCCTGGACTTACAATACAGATCCCAATGACGAACATGATGCTGTTCGTGAGCGCGCAGGCATGTTCGACATGTCTCCACTCAAGAAGGTCTTTGTGCGCGGCCCGGAGGCTGCTGCAACGCTCGATCATCTAACCACCCGGGACTTGAGCCGGGTTCAGCCCGGCCAGGCTGCCTACTTGTCCGTGCTGACCGACGAAGGAACTATGGCTGACGATGCCATCGTTTCGAACAACGGAAACAATGAATGGATGATCGTTCATGGTTCCGGTGACACAATGGCGTTGCTTCAATCATCGGCAGAGGGCCGGGATGTGTCGCTGGGGTTTAACGATGATTTGCATGATCTGTCTGTCCAGGGCCCACATGCACTGCAAATCCTCAACGTTGCGTGTGAAGAGGAACTCGGGGACTTGAAATACTTTCACCATTCACAAGCAACTCTTTATGGACATCCCTGCAGAATTTCCCGCACAGGTTATTCTGGAGAGCGTGGTTATGAAATTTTTGCTGACAGTTCAGCGATCACGGATATCTGGGACAAGCTCGTGGACGATGGTGTCATGCCCTGTTAATTCACGGCACTCGACAAGGTTTGCATTGAGGCGGGTTTGCTGTTTTACGGGTACGACATGACCACCGACAATACACCTTGGGAAGTGGGACTTGGGTTCACAGTCAGCAAAAGCAAGGGTGATTACCGTGGCAAGGAGGCTGTGATGGCTGCTGCCGGTCAGGAGAAGATCCTGAATGTCTGTCTGGACATCGATCACAGCGATATGGTTGCAGGCGGAGAAACGCTTTCGCTTGACGGTGCCGAGGTTGGTGTAATCAACAGTCCGGGTTACTCTCATCGGATGGGTAAGTCGCTGGCTCTTGCACATGTATCCCCCTCTGCTGTTGGGGAGGGCACTGTTCTCAACGTGTCCGGGGAAGGATTGGAAACAACGGCACGTGTGGTTTCCAACCCGATCTATGATCCTGAAAAGACCAGAACTCATGCGTGATCGCGCGGGTTTGTGTCAAGACTGCTCCACGCGATAAAATTCGAGCTTGAACCGGACGGAACCACAGACCCGTACATGATGGGGAGATTGTGGATGGATCAGCATCCAATCACCCTGTTGCATCAGGACCGGGCCACCTGATCCGTCTTCCGGGATGAAGTGTATGCTCCCTGCGATCACTTTGGCGCAGACCCAGACATCGGCTTTTGTCTGATGGGTCTTTTGCAGGGCGGCAGGCAGTGTTTCTTCGGTGAAAATCCCGGTTTCCCTGTATTTGGTCAAACCGTACGGAAGTTCCTCATTCAACATTGGAGGAACCTGATAGATTTGAGTGAAGCAGGGTAAGGCTTATAGCCAAAAGGCTTGCGAATTTTGCCACTTCCGCCAGGATGAACACGAGGTGCCAACTCCCTTCGGGCGGTGCCGATCCGGCGATGATTAAATCGCTTCGCTGATAAAGAAGCGGCATGATCAGCAGTTGCTGTATCACAAAAATACCAGCCGGAATCAGATAGAGTTGGGCTATTCTCTGGCTGATCAGAATTAGACATACCAGTATTGCAGCAAGCAAGACCCACTCTGCATATCCCAACCAGGTAAATTGTTCCCTGCCGACCTGTAAGGCCACCGGCATTGTCAGATCAGTCACCTGAAACTTGGCCGGAGCTGCTATCAGATTACCGCCAAGGCTCAAACCAGCCCAAACAAACGCCAGGCCAACCATTAATGAAGTCATGCGTAACCCTGTTGGTTTTACTGAAATATGCCAAGGGCAATGAACAGACCAATTGTACCCCAGACACACATATTAATGAAAGAGCGCAGGATACCGCCATCATCCTCAACGCTTACACCCATCTTGTTGAGCACAAGCGTTCCGGGCATCAGAAAGCCCTGTACCAGATATTCTGCCAGCTGTTTCATGTCATTGTCCTTTTTAATTGGATGGGTTGGGAGTTTGAACTGTTGCTTGACGGTTGGACCAGTTCGGAGGTGTTGCAAACGGATCATTGGTGCGTGCCAGCCACAGGCTGGTCGCGATCCGGCGCTCGGCTTCTTCCACCAGAGGGGCTGCCTGCTGTGAAAAAACCGAGTAGCAGGTTTTTGAAAACAGGCCGAGCCATTCTTCAAAATCCTCCGTGGTTACACCGTCCAGCCTCTGGTGCACGGGCACGGGTTTGCCTTTGTACTCTCCATTACGCAACAGAACTGAACGCCAGAAAGTTTTCATTTTTGCCAGGTGTTCGCCCCAGGGATCTGAGGTTTGCTCGGAAAATATGGGGCCGAGCCGCTCGTTTGCCTGGACGCTTTCATAAAACTGCTCGACGAGGTCAGAAATCTGTTCTGCGGTAATGGAAGGGTGCAAGCTGGCAAGGGGTTTTCGCGATCCGGGTCTGCTGTGGATATTTGTCATGATTTAAATCATTTATTAAATTTGCATCTTTTATTTAATAGGTGTTAGTGTTAATTACAACATATAAAATGAATGTTTTTTGGGTTTTGCCATGAGACTGAATCAAGCCAGTGATTTTGCTCTGAGAATCATGATGTTGCTAAGTCAGGAGCGAGAGCCGGTGACGGTGAAATACATCGCCGACCGACTGAAGCTGGTGAAATCCCATGTCATGAAAATCGTTGCCAAACTTGTGAAGGCCGACTTGCTGGTTTCACAAAGGGGAAGAATCGGCGGCATAAGGCTGGCGCGCATACCAGCCAAGGTGACTGTTGGTGAGATTGTCCGCGCGATTGAAGCGGATTTTGCGATTGTGGAATGCATGTTGGACAGGCAGTCAGACTGTGTGTTTGCCCGCGCATGCAGGCTCAAAAGTACAATGGGGAAGGCCCGCGCAGCGTTTTTGGCAGTACTGGACAAGGAAACGCTGCAGACCATCGCCGAGGGAACGAGCCTCGAACCGGCTTAAGGCTCCAGTTCTGTGTCCCAGTAGAGAAAATCCATCCAGCTATCATGGAGGTGGTTTGGTGGGAATTTGCGACCGTTTTTGTGCAGACTTTCAACCGTCGGTACAAATGGCTTTTGTCGGGGAAACATGTCTGCCTCAGCAGGCATTTTATTACTTTTTTTCAGGTTGCAAGGAGAACAGGCTGCACAAACATTGGTCCAACTTGTAATACCCCCCCTGGAGCGTGGAATGACATGATCGAACGTCAATTCACCCTTGCCGCCGCAATACTGGCACTCAAACTTGTCCCTCAAGAACACATTAAAGCGGGTGAATGCCGGTGTCGAAGAGGGGCGAATATAGTTTTTCAGGCTTACAACGCTTGGCAGTGCCATAGCAAAGGACGGGCTTGATACCATCAGATCATACTCAGCCACGATGTTTACACGATCCAGGAATACGGCCTTAATCGCATCCTGCCACGACCAAAGAGATAGGGGATAATAGCTGAGCGGGCGAAAATCCGCATTCAAAACAAGGGCCGGATGAGCTTCCGGTGATGCTGCAATTGTCACAATGTCCTCCATTCAACGAATCGGTACATCGCTCTAATTGCAAACTGGCAATTGTGTATGACATTGCTGCTACGCCTATAACTCTTTGTCTTGAAAGCGTTTTCTCCTTTCGCGGCTGTGATGCACGCAATTATTACATGGGCAGTGCATCGCGCCCTTTCTTGATAGTCCTATAATATGACCAAAAAAGACGGGCGGCTACCCCCCTATATGGTGCCCATTTCTCAGCAATCATCCGTGTTTCTTTGTCGCCAGGCCGATTTTCGAGATTGAAGGCGTGCCGCACTGCCTCCTGTAGCGCAAGGTCCCCGGCCGGGAAAATATCCGGATGGCCGGCGCAGAACAGCAGATATACTTCTGCCGTCCATGGACCGATACCTTTCAATGCGGTCATTTCAGCGATTGCATCCATGGCGGGTTTGTCCGCAAGACTGTCAATTACCAATTCACCGTTCAAAATTGCCTCGCTTAGGCCCGCAAGGGTTTTCTGCTTCGCGCGGGATAGGCCGATTGATATCCATACAGCTTCACCTTTTTCCAGAAAACTGGCAGGTGTCTGTGGATCGATATACGTAACGAAACGGTTGTGGATCGCCTCCGCGGAAGCCCTGGAAACCTGCTGACCAATGATAATGCGAGCCAGTCCGGGAAATCCTGGTTGCTGCAATCGTAATGGCGGCGGTTCACAATTTGCGGATACGCGAACCAGTCGCTTGTCTCTGGCAAGCAGTTCGCGCAGGCCGGACTGTACATCTTCAATGGTGCGTATTCTCTTCAATGCTTGCCTTTAATTTGTGGACCACGACTTCATTTGATATCAGCGTTGGCACGAACTGTCCGAATCAAAATTGCCATGACCTTCACCTTTCCCCAGAATGCCCATGATTTTCTTGTCATGCTTGTGCCTTTTCTCACTTTGTTACTCGGGCTTGTATTCCTGATCATTCCTGGGCGGTTGCTGCATTTCATGGGCCTTGAACCGCGCCAAGCTCCATCCGGTGGTTTCAGCGGAGGACGCTGGGGATTTGCCAGTGGGCTGCTTGCGGTGGGATTAGGTTGCCTTTTGCTTCAGGAACCGATCGCATTGCAACCGGGCCTGAATTTTATTCTGGCACTTGGTTGGAGTCTGTCTGCTTTCGGACGTCTTCTGCAGATGCTTCTTGATAATGGTCTCAAGCGCAAACGGATCCAGACCCGTTTCATTATCGCTTCCATACTGTCCGTACTTGCATGGAGTGTCGCCGATGTTCCTTATTTTGCCTGTGCTGATCCAGCAAGTGTCATGTGTTCTATGCCGGTAACCCTCAAGGATCAGGTTTTGGCGATCGTTGCAGGGGCTACTTTCGTGGCAGGACTTGTTGCAATGCTGTTGCCTGGCGTTGCACTAAAGGCACTTGGCCTGCAGGTACGGATTAATGCTCCTTTTGCCCGCGGTGAGGCCCGCGGTACGCTGGCGGGTTTTAGCCTGGCTATCGGCGGGACCTATCTGTTGATGCCGCAGCCGGTGGACTTCGTTGCACTCGTTCTGGCTGCCAGCTGGGTAATGGCGGGGATTGGCCGTTTGGCGGCGCTGGTGTTTGACCGCGCATGGTCCAAATTCAACCTGATTTTGATGCTGATTCAGGGTGGAATTGGGGCACTGTGTCTTGCATTTATCCTGCGTCTTATCTGACCATCTGCATAAGCAATTAGTAGGATGCGACAATCGAATCCAAACTATTTTTTGCAGCCTGGTTGCGAGTCTAAAAAGCCTGTGCTAGTTGGTGCGCGACCTGGGCCGGGGCTCTCGGGCTTCCTAGGTTAGCAGAAATCGAAAAAGATTAATAATTTCAATGAACATTCCCGTTTTTTCACAGATCAAGGGATTCATTGAAGTCGCGGCAGAAAAGAAGTTTTAGTGACCAATTCCGAATCGATGACTTCAGGGGTAACTGCAAGATACGCATCTGCGTTGTTTGATCTTGCCTTGTCCGAGAAAAAAATTCCTGCAGTGGAAAAGGACCTTGGGCGGTTTGATGCCCTGATGAACGGCAGCGAAGACCTCAAGCGTCTTGTTGTATCGCCGGTCTTTTCAGCAGATGATCAGCTTCGTGCGGTTGATGCCGTTCTGAAGAAGGCAAAAATCACAGGTCTGGTCGGAAATTTCGTGCGTGTGGTTACCAAAAACCGCCGCCTGTTTGCAATGCCCGGCATGCTGTCGGCGTTCCGCAAGCTGGCAGCGGACCATCGCGGTGAAACCACCGCTGACGTAACGGTTGCCAAAGCCCTTTCAGCGGCACAGACAAAAGAATTGAAAGCCGCGCTGAAAAGTGTGGTTGGCAAAGAGGTTGCTATCAACGCAACCATCGACCCGTCGATCCTCGGCGGAATGATCGTGAAAGTCGGTTCGAGGCAGATTGATACATCTCTCAAAACCCGTCTTTCTTCACTAAAGCTTGCACTCAAAGAGGTCGGCTAACATGGATATTCGTGCAGCGGAAGTCTCCGCAATTCTCAAAGACCAAATCAAGAATTTCGGCAAAGAAGCTGAAGTTTCCGAAGTTGGACAGGTGCTTTCCGTCGGTGACGGTATTGCCCGCGTTTACGGCCTCGATAACGTACAGGCCGGTGAGCTTGTTGAGTTTCCTGGCGGTATTGCCGGCATGGCACTTAACCTTGAAGCTGACAACGTCGGTGTTGTGCTTTTTGGCGATGACCGGGGCATCAAGGAAGGCGACACTGTAAAGCGTACCGGTTCGATTGTTGACGTGCCGGTCGGCAAGGAGCTTCTCGGCCGTGTTGTTGACGCACTCGGCAACCAGATTGACGGTAAGGGACCTATCAAGGCGAAAAAGCGTGCCCGTGTGGACGTCAAGGCGCCCGGCATCATGCCACGCAAATCAGTGCATGAGCCTATGGCAACCGGCCTTAAGGCAATTGACGCTCTCATCCCGGTGGGCCGTGGTCAGCGCGAACTGGTAATTGGTGACCGCCAGACCGGCAAGACAGCTATCATTCTTGATACCTTCCTGAACCAGAAGCCTGCTCACGACGCGGGGCGCGAGAATGACAAGCTTTATTGTGTCTATGTTGCGGTTGGCCAGAAACGATCTACCGTTGCACAATTCGTTAAAGTTCTCGAAGAATGTGGTGCACTGGAATACTCCATCATCATTGCTGCAACCGCCTCTGACCCTGCTCCCATGCAGTTCCTGGCTCCGTTTGCCGGTTGTGCGATGGGTGAATTCTTCCGCGACAATGGCATGCATGCCCTGATCGGCTACGATGATCTGTCCAAGCAGGCGGTAGCCTATCGTCAGATGTCCCTGCTGCTGCGTCGTCCTCCGGGCCGCGAAGCTTATCCGGGTGACGTTTTCTATCTGCACTCCCGTTTGCTGGAGCGTTCAGCCAAGATGAACGAGGACAACGGTGCTGGATCTCTTACCGCTCTGCCGGTCATCGAAACCCAGGGTAACGACGTGTCTTCGTTTATTCCCACCAACGTTATCTCCATTACTGATGGTCAGATCTTCCTTGAAACAGATCTTTTCTTCCAGGGTATTCGCCCGGCGGTGAACGTAGGTCTGTCAGTGTCCCGTGTGGGATCTGCTGCCCAAGTCAAGGCGATGAAACAGGTTGCCGGTTCGATCAAGGGTGAACTTGCCCAGTATCGTGAAATGGCAGCGTTTGCCCAGTTTGGTTCTGACCTTGATGCGGCCACGCAACGTCTTCTGAACCGTGGTTCACGGCTGACGGAGCTGCTCAAGCAAGCGCAGTTCTCGCCACTGAAGACAGAAGAACAGGTTTGTGTGCTGTATGCCGGTGTTAACGGCTATCTGGACGGCCTTGATGTCAGCCAGGTTGGCGCATTTGAATCAGGTCTGCTGGCGTCACTTCGCAGTGATCACAAAGACTTGCTTGATGCAATCGCGGACAAACAGGCTCTGGATGACGACCTGACTGAACAGCTCAAGTCTGCAATCGACGCATATGCCAAGAGCTTTGCATAACGTTTGATCTAATAGGAAAGCCTGACGGACAAATAATATGGCAAGTCTCAAGGATCTAAGAAACCGCATTGCTTCTGTGAAAGCCACACAGAAGATTACCAAAGCGATGCAGATGGTGGCAGCAGCCAAATTGCGCAAGGCGCAGATGGCCGCTGAAGCCGCGCGTCCCTATTCCGAACGGATGGCGAGGGTTCTGGCCAACATTTCAGCTGGAATGGAGGGTCGTGATGATGCCCCGCGTCTGATGACAGGCGCCGGCAGCGACCAGAGCCACCTGCTTGTGGTTGCAACTGCCGAACGCGGTCTTTGCGGTGGTTTTAACTCATCGATCGCCCGTTTGGCACGGGACAAGGCACGGGCTCTGAAAGCTGAAGGCAAGGATGTCAAAATTCTGTGCGTCGGCAAGAAGGGTTTTGATGCTTTAAAGATGGAATTCGGGGCTATTTTGCTGGATCTCATCACATTCCGCGAACTGAAAACCGTTGGCTTCGCAGAGGCTAATCAGGTGGGAAGCCAGGTGCTTTCGATGTTCGAAGACGGCGAGTTTGACGTGTGCACGCTGTTCTATTCCGAGTTCAAGTCTGTCATTAGCCAGATACCGACTGCACAGCAGCTTATTCCTGCGAATGTGTCCGGTTCAGACGACGATGAAGCCGCTGGCGAAAATGATGTGTCCTACGAGTATGAGCCGGATGAAGAAGAACTTCTGAAGGATCTTCTGCCACGCAACGTTTCCGTTCAGATTTTCCGTGCGATCCTCGAAAATGGTGCGTCTGAACAAGGTGCGCGGATGTCGGCAATGGATAACGCTACCCGGAATGCGGGCGAAATGATTGATAAACTGACCCTGAGCTTCAACCGCCAGCGTCAGGCGCAAATCACCAAAGAACTTATTGAAATTATCTCGGGCGCAGAAGCGCTATAAAGCTGGAGAGTAAGCAAATGGCAAAAGCAGCTACAACAAAGAAGGCACCGGCGAAACGCAGCCCGGCCAAGAAAACTGCCGCAAAAAAAGGCGTGGTCGGAAAAGTCGCACAGGTTATCGGTGCGGTTGTCGACGTACAGTTTGATGATCACCTGCCGGAGATCCTGAACTCTCTGGAAACAGAAAACAACGGCCAGCGTTTGGTGCTTGAGGTTGCCCAGCACCTTGGCGAAAATACTGTTCGCACCATTGCGATGGATAGTTCCGAAGGCCTGGTACGTGGTCAGGATGTGGTGGATACCGGACAACCTATCCAGGTGCCTGTCGGGGACGAAACCCTTGGCCGCATCATGAACGTAATCGGTGAGCCTGTGGATGAAGCAGGGCCTCTCAAGACGAAAGCAAGCCGCGCAATTCACGCTAGCGCTCCGGAATATGTTGAGCAATCAACCGAATCTGAAATTCTGGTAACCGGCATCAAGGTTGTGGACCTACTCGCACCTTATGCAAAGGGTGGTAAGATTGGCCTCTTCGGCGGTGCTGGTGTGGGCAAGACAGTTCTCATCATGGAGTTGATCAACAACATCGCGAAGGCGCATGGTGGTTACTCAGTGTTCGCCGGTGTGGGGGAACGTACCCGCGAAGGAAACGACCTTTACTGGGAAATGGTAGAATCCGGCGTGAACAAAGAGGGCGGCGGCGAAGGTTCCAAAGCTGCACTCGTTTACGGTCAGATGAATGAGCCGCCAGGAGCACGTGCCCGTGTTGCTCTTTCCGGATTGACAGTTGCTGAACACTTCCGCGACGAAGGTCAGGACGTTTTGTTCTTCGTGGACAATATCTTCCGCTTTACTCAGGCCGGTTCAGAGGTGTCAGCGCTTCTCGGGCGTATTCCTTCCGCTGTGGGTTACCAGCCGACACTCGCAACCGATATGGGCTCGATGCAGGAGCGGATTACAACAACAACCAAGGGCTCGATTACTTCCGTGCAGGCGATTTACGTGCCAGCGGATGACTTGACCGACCCGGCGCCTGCGACTTCATTCGCTCACTTGGATGCGACAACGGTTCTTTCCCGCTCTATTGCGGAAAAAGGCATCTATCCTGCGGTTGACCCGCTCGACTCCACGTCTCGTATGCTTGACCCGATGGTAATCGGTGAAGAGCACTACGAAGTTGCCCGTCAGGTGCAGGAAGTACTGCAGCGCTACAAGGCCCTGCAAGACATTATTGCTATTCTTGGCATGGACGAACTATCAGAAGAAGACAAACTTACCGTGGCACGTGCCCGTAAGGTTGAACGCTTCCTGTCGCAGCCGTTCTTCGTGGCTGAAGTCTTTACCGGCTCACCTGGCAAGCTTGTTTCTCTGGAAGATACAATTGCTGGCTTTAAAGGCCTGGTTGCAGGTGAGTATGATCACCTTCCGGAAGCTGCGTTCTATATGGTTGGTTCCATGGACGAGGCAATCGAAAAAGCACAGAAACTGGCTGCGGAGGCTGCCTAAACCTAGCGGTTTCCCGTTTGGCGGGAAAGTTGAAACAAGAGGGAAGAGGGGCACTGGCCCCGACAGGGAAAGAAAACGATGGCTGAACCATTCTCCTTCGAACTCGTATCTCCGGAAGCCCTGGTACTATCCGGAGAGGCATCGGAAGTTGTCGTCCCGGGTACAGAAGGTTATTTTACCGTGCTGGCAAACCATGCACCGTTTATGTCTACGGTCAAAGCGGGCGTGGTCGATGTGAAAATGGCTGATGGCAAGACAGACCAGATTTTCGTTCGCGGTGGTTTTGCTGACGTATCTCCATCCGGATTTACCCTTTTGGCCGAGCAGGCTGTCTCGCTTGCCGACTTCAACATGGATGATCTGGATGCTCAGATTCAAAATGCCCGTGAAGATGTTGCCGATGCAGACTCTGACGAAAAGAAGGTTGCTGCTGAAGTCGCACTTGCTCAACTGGAAGAAAGCCGTGAGGCAATCAAACAGGCAACAGGTGCTGTAGCCCACTAATTTTTTCAGTCAAAAATCAAATTAAAGGCCCGCTTATCCAGGCGGGCTTTTTTGTTCTGTCCGCTGAAAATTCAATTTCTCTTTGTTTTCCAATACGATAAGCTACCTAAACGACAATCACATACAAAACCAGGCTGTTGGTGTGGGCGGCTACAAGACTCCAGGCAAGCTCATGGTTGAGCCTGACTGGATTTATGTGTAGCGGATATCGGAACTAGGCGGCAGCGAAGTTACCTCGCCATAATTTATTCGTCCCGCAGTTCGCGACGCAGGATTTTTCCGACGTTTGACTTTGGCAATTCATCGCGGAATTCAATCTGCTGTGGGCGTTTGTAGTTGGTAAGGCCTTTGGCGCACCAGTCTTTCACGTCCTGTTCTGAGAGAGAGGAATCATTCTTCACCACAAAGAGTTTCACGGTTTCGCCGGAGTGGGAATCAGGAACCCCGATGGCGGCCGCTTCCAGAATGCCGTCATGGCTGGCCGCAA
Organism: Rhizobiaceae bacterium; assembly: GCA_965198665.1. GTDB lineage: Bacteria > Pseudomonadota > Alphaproteobacteria > Rhizobiales > Rhizobiaceae > JAALLB01. Next base: position 368,993 of record CBDAPT010000010.1, read on the forward strand.
CCTCCTCAATCTCGTTGGGGTACACGTTAAAGCCTGAAACAAGGATCATGTCTTTCTTGCGGTCAACAATCTTGGTCTGACCCGCTTCGTTCATGAAGCCCATGTCGCCGGATTTGAAGAATCCGTCATCGGTCATGACTTTCTCTGTTTCATCCGGGCGATTCCAGTAGCCAGACATGACCTGTGGACCACGGATACAGATTTCGCCAACCTCACCCAGCTTCATCTCCTTGCCATCTTCATCTCGGATAGAAATGTCTGTTGACGGTAATGGAAGACCAATAGTGCCGGAGAAGCCATCGGCGTCAAACCGGTTCGCGGTTGCCACCGGAGAGGTTTCAGACAGCCCGTATCCTTCGGAGATGTTGCAACCTGTGACTTCTTTCCATCGTTCTGCAACCGGCTGTTGAACGGCCATGCCACCTCCTAGAGTGAGTTTCAGGGGGCCGAAGTCATGAGCACGGAAGTCGTCGTTGTTCAGTAAAGCGTTAAACAGTGTGTTGAGGCCCGGTAGTACCTGATAATCCCATTTGGCGAGTTCTTTTACAAAGCCCGGGATATCTCGCGGATTTGGAATCAGCACGTTGTGAGCGCCAAGGCGCATGCCCATGATCATGTTCACTGTCAGGGCAAAGATATGATAAAGCGGCAGGGCACAGATGTAGATCGGGCTATCCGGCATCTCGTCGATGGCCTTCATCCACTCATCGTTCTGTGCGGCGTTGGAAAGGACGTTGCGGTTTAGCAGAGTCGCACCTTTCGACACGCCGGTCGTTCCCCCGGTATATTGGAGAAACGCAACGTCATCATGGCCAATTTCCACCGGTGTCATTGTGTGGTTGCTGTTGATGACTGACTGAAAGGAGTGGTGCCCCGGTAATAACCAGGCCGGTACCATTTTCTTTACTTTGCGGACAACGAAATTAACAATCATTCCTTTTAGACCGCCCAGCATGTCACCCATATTGGTGACGACGACATGCTCTACGCCAACATCTTTGCGAACTTCCTGGAAGGTGCAGGCGAAGTTTTCCAGGACAAAGATGGCCTTGGCACCGCTGTCCTGCAGTTGGTGTCGCAATTCGCGTGCTGTATAGAGCGGATTCACATTCACAACCGTATAACCAGCCCGGAGAATTGCAGGCAGGACCACTGAATATTGCAGGATGTTCGGCATCATGATCGCAACACGATCGCCTTTTTCCAGTCCTTTGGACTGTAGCCACCCGCCAATCGTGGCAGATGCCTTTTCAATCTCACCATAAGTTATGGACTTGCCCATGCAGGTGAAGGCCGGGCGGGAAGAAAAATTGCTGCATGCGTCTTCCATCAGTGCTGCTACGGAACTGTACTGAACTGCCCCAATTTCATGCTCCACACCTGGCGGGTAGGACTTGAGCCAGACTTTGTTCGTGGATTTGGATTTCTTGGCCGGGGCCTTTTTCGTGGATGTCTTTTTGGTTGCAGGCTTTTTGGTTGCCATCAAGTTCCCCTCCAGGCGTTAAATGGGTGCAACAATTGTCATTGTGTGAGAGTTGCGTTGCTGTGAAAAATATAAGGTTCTTCCGTAAACGTCAATTATAGTCCCGGCTTTGATGGCATTAGAACCCACAATTCATCTATGATTGCGGGAAACTACTTTCCTTTAGGGTCAGGCTTGCAAGGAAACCGATCAGGCAACTCACAAACACAAGAATAAATCCGGTTTGAAAATCACCGGTAGTGTAAACCCGGGCGCCATCGGATACCGTACCATTCCATAGCCGATCAAGAATATAACCGACGCTCGGCTGAAGTATTGCCCCTGAGGCCACTGTCAGGGAGTTTACAATACCTGTAACCGAACCACTGATTTCTCCTGGAGAGGTTTCCCGTACCAACGCGAAGCACAGGGCCATGGTAGCTCCCGATGCGCCGGCGATTAAAAGCATGGTGACAGCGAGAAACAACGGCAGGTTCGGTACAAAACAGATTGCCGCCATACACATGCTGCAAATGCCCGAACCAAGGATAAGCAGGGCTTTCCTCTTACGAATTCGGTCTGACAACCATCCTGCGAACGGAGCGCCAAACGCCCACCCCAGAAATATCAGCGAAACCAGGGATGCCGCTTCAGCTTTCTCAAGGCCGTAAGCCGTGATGAGATATGGTGTTCCCCAAAGCCCGCCAAGCGTCAGCATGGGTCCCGACATGGTCGAACCGACCAAAGCTATTTTCCAGACATTCAGGCTGGAGATGGCCCGTTTCAGATTCTGCCAAACCTGATGCCAGCTCTCCCTTGGATTCGTGGCATTGTCAACACCGTCGGGCGCATTGCGTACAAACGTAAATATCAGTGCAGCCAGCAGAATGCTGGCTCCACCCAGCCCCCACATTGCATTTCGCCAACCAAACAGCTCCACAAATTTTGCCAGAGGTCCTTGTGCCAGCATGCCGCTTATCATCCCGAAAAACATTACCAGGCCTGCCAGAAACGCAAAACGTTGAGGCGGAAACCATCTGGCAGCCAATGCCAAGGAGCCCAGAAAACCTACTGCTGATCCAATTCCGATCAGGATGCGTCCGACATAGGCAACACCCAGCGATTCAGAAACGGCAAACAACATCGAACCGAGCCCTGCAATGGTGAGGGCATAGGTCAACAACTTTCTGGCACCGATCCGGTCCATTAGCGCCCCAAGCGGCACTTGCATCAGTACATAAGGGTAGAAGTAAAGTGCCGACAGAGTTCCCAGCACCGCGGCACCGATTGAGAACTCCGCCATGAGATCGGAAACCATGACACTTGGTGCCACACGCTGAAAAAACGCATAGCCAAAAGCAAGAGCGGACAACGTCCAGATTATCCAGGCGCGGGGGCTACCGATCTGGGAAGCGGGGGAGGGGATGTTCAAAGACGTTTATCCCAGGCGTGCTGCATGCCAGGCGATATGGTCCGCCATGAAACTTGATATGAAGTAATACGAATGATCGTAGCCTTCCCTGCGGTTGAGTTTCAGGGCGACGCCCTTGTCTTCGCAGGCTGCTTCCAACAATTCCGGTCGCAAGCCGCTTTCCAGGAACTCGTCGCCTGTTCCCTGATCAACCAGAATTTCGGTCAACGTGTTTCCATCTTCTATCAGGGAGACGGTATCGTAGGCGCGCCAGCTGGCTTCATCCGTGCCCAAATATTTTGTAAACGCATTCCGGCCCCATTCCACTTGTGACGGGGCGCAAATCGGCGCAAATGCGGATGCAGACTTGTATTGGCCGGAATTTTTCAGGGCAATTGTGAGGGCTCCATGACCACCCATGGAGTGACCGAATATGGATTGACGGGACAAATCGGCATTAAAGTTCGCGCCAATCAGTTCCGGCAGTTCCCGGGTCACATAGGAGTACATGTTGTAATGCTCTGAAAACGGGGTTTGTGTCGCATCAACGTAAAAGCCGGCTCCGGAACCGAAGAAATAGACCTCTTCATCTGCAACATTGTCTCCGCGAGGAGAAGTATCCGGACAAACGATGATTATGCCGTGTTCGGCTGCCGCCGCTCTGAACTCACCCTTTTCCGTTACATTGGCATGGGTGCATGTAAGACCGGAAAGATAAAAGAGTACGGGACATTTTCTGTCTTTCGCCTGGGGTGGTACAAAAACGGAGAATTTCATCTCGCAATTGCAGGTGGATGAATTGTGCGTGTACACACCCTGTGTGCCGCCGTGCGAAATATTGGTGGATACGGTTTCCATGATTTAGCCTCGGGTTTCAGTGTTTCTTTTGTTGTATCAGTCTATCCAAAGCCTGCAAGAAGTTTGAACGATCGGCCTTCGTGAAGGATGAATTGTAGGTTTGTGTTTGATGGCTTTCGCGGATGTGCTGCTTCAGGTCCCGCATGGCCAGTGCCATACCAATATTGGTCTCATCGAACAAATTGCCATTAGGCTTAACAGCTATAGCGTTTTTTTCTATGCATCGTTTTGCCTGCGGAATGTCTGCGGTGACACAGATGTCCCGGTTAGTGATGTTGTCAGCTATCCAGTCATCCGCAGCATCCGCCCCTTGCGGGACGATTTGATGCCGAACCAGCGGATCCCGAGAAGGGCGCAGCCCACCATCTGCCACCATGACGACCTGAACACGATAGCGCTCAGCAACGCGTATAACTTCATCTTTCACCGGGCATGCGTCTGCATCAACGTAAATGATCAATCTGGCGCCCACGCTGGCTACCGGTCCGCCAAAGCGAGCTTCAGGCCAAGAATTCCGAATGTGGCTGCAAAGCAGCGCTTCAGCCATCTCATCACGGCAGGTTGGGAAATCACATAATTACGGGCCAATGAAGCGCAGGCACCATAGCCGATGAAGATCAGCAAGGTGAGTGCCATGAAGACACCGGCCAGAATTAGCATTTGCAGCGTGACCGGCAGACCGCCGCTCTCCACAAACTGCGGCAGGAACGCCATGAAGAACAACGAGAGTTTTGGATTAAGCACATTAAGCAACAGGCCGTCATAGGCGGTTTTGAACATCGATGCCGGCCTCCTGTCCTCGGCAACGTCCAGCGCACTCCTGTCCCGCAGGATGCCCCAGGCCATATAGAAGAGGTAGAGGACGCCGAGGAATTTCACCACCTGAAAAGCCAGCGCACTTGTGTGCAATACAGCGGCCAGACCCATAATGCTGGCTGCTGCAGCCGGTATTATCCCAAGTGTGCAGCCAGCAGATGCTGCCACACTTGCCGCAAATCCCCGACCGAGTCCGATAGCGAGAGTGTAAAGCACCCCGGCTCCGGGCAGGAGGACAACGACTATCGATGTTAAAACATATTCAATGTTCATCTACGCTACCGATTGACCGTTGTCTTTCTGCTATTTGTAACCTTGCCTCGTCGTTAAAATTTCACGACACCGCGGATCGATTCACCATGGTGCATCAGGTCAAAGCCCTTGTTGATATCCTCAAGCGGCATCGTGTGCGTGATCATCGGATCGATCTCGATTTTGCCATCCATATACCAATCGACGATTTTTGGAACATCTGTGCGGCCTTTGGCACCGCCGAAAGCGGTTCCGCGCCAATTACGCCCTGTAACCAGCTGGAATGGTCTGGTTGTAATTTCCTGGCCGGCACCGGCAACACCAATAATGATCGAAGTTCCCCATCCCTTGTGGCAACACTCAAGTGCGGTTCGCATTACATCAACATTGCCAATACACTCGAAGGAGTAGTCGGCTCCGCCGCCCGTCAAATCTACCAGATAGGCCACCATGTCATCTTCAACCTCTGTTGGATTGACAAAGTGCGTCATGCCGAACTTTTCACCCCACGCCTTGCGTTCCGGGTTGATGTCCACTCCGACAATCATGTTTGCACCGGCAAGCCTTGCACCCTGGATAACGTTGAGGCCAATGCCGCCGAGGCCGAATACCACGACATTGTCACCCGGCTGAACCTTGGCGGTGTTGATCACAGCACCGATACCGGTGGTAACACCGCAACCGATGTAACAAATGGATTCAAACGGTGCATCCTCGCGTACCTTTGCCAAGGCAATTTCAGGAACAACCGTATGATTGGAAAATGTGGATGTTCCCATGTAATGGAACGTTTTCTCGCCTTTGATGGAAAACCGTGATGTTCCATCCGGCATCAGGCCCTGACCCTGGGTTACCCGGATCTTCTGACACAGGTTGGTTTTGCCTGAAGTGCAGTAGTCGCATTCACGGCACTCAGGCGTATACAGCGGAATCACGTGATCGCCTTTCTTAAGGCTGGTAACCCCTGGGCCAACGTCAACCACAACACCGGCGCCTTCATGTCCTAGAATGGCAGGGAATATACCCTCTGGATCCGCACCAGAACGGGTGAACTCGTCTGTGTGGCAAAGGCCTGTTGCCTTGATTTCAACCAGCACTTCGCCCTCTTTTGGGCCCTCCAGATCCACCTCGCAAACCTCAAGTGGTTTTCCGGCTTCAAAAGCTACCGCTGCACGTGTTTTCATGGGAACCCCCCTCCTCAAAAATTGTTCCAAATGACACTATCAAATTCGGATTGTGATGCAATGCTTTAACGCACAAGATGTTCGATGGAGATTCCCAATGCGGCAAGCTCCCGATCTTCACCGCCAGATTTTGTAACCATCAGTCCGGCTGCCGGTTTTGAGGTCGGCAGCGAAAGTGCGCAGCAACCCAGCATGTTGAAGAACCGGGTGTTGCGCAGGGCCATCATGTTTGTTGCGCCAAAGAGATCATAATCTTCCATCAAAGGTGCAATTTCAGGCGGACCAATTGCAACTGTGGGTGCCAAAACCGCGTCGTACACCGAAATTCGTTTGTTGAATGAATTTCTCAAGTCCAGCATGGCGTTCCAGGCAAGATCATACTGTTCACGCGTAACGTTCTTCCCGGAACTGAATCGGTTATAAATGGGCTCGAACATGAGATCCGGCATTGCTTCAATTGTCTCGCCCCATTCATTCCAGGCTTCATAGGGAAACAGAATAGGCCCCAATGGCAAAAGATCGTTACATTCATGTATCTCAGAGCGAACCACGTTAGCACCAGCGCTTTGCAGGGCATTAACCGCGATTTCGAAGCCCTCGCGCTGGTCAGATTCCAGCTCGTCCATCATGATGGTTTCATTGACCAGAAATTTGCATTGATCGAGAGGTTTTGCCTCGGGCAGTTCGGCTGGCAAACCCGCCATGATGGCCGTCATCAACCAGGCATCCCCTACGCTGTTGCACAGGGGGCCGGCGGTATCAAAACCGGCGCAAAGGGGCACCACGCCTTCGTTGGAGATTAGGCCGTGCGTGGTTTTGAACCCGACAAGGTTATTCCAGGCGGATGGTATTCTCACCGATCCACCCGTGTCCGAACCAATGCCGATGGGAACCAGATCGCTTGCGACAGAGGCGGCTGCGCCAGATGACGAACCGCCCGGTGCAACGTGATCACCGAGAATATTTGGTGCGGTTGCGGTACTGGGATTTATTCCCAGACCGGAAAAGGCGAGTTCGGAAAGGTGCGTTTTACCCACGCAGATCATCCCGGCGTCACTTGCGTTTTTCAGGGCAATGCAATCTCTCTCCGGAACACGGCCCTCCAGTAGCTTGCTGCCGGACTCAGTTGAGACGCCAGCGGTATCAAACAGGTCTTTCCAGGATATCGGCACGCCATCGAAGGGGCCCCGAAGCGATCCGGACTTTTGTCTTTCTCTGGCAGCCTTGGCCTCGGAAATTGCGCGCTCCGGTGTGACACGTGCAAAAATTTCGTCCCGATGAGAATGATTGTCGATGTTCTCAAGGGTTTGGGTTGTCAACTCGACAGGATCAAGCGCGCCAGCAGCAATCTCCCTGCCTAAAGCAACGGCTGTTTTCATTTGTATTATTTTCCTTTGAATACCGGTTTTTCCTTATTGAAGAACGCAGCTACTGCATTTCGACAATCTTCGCTTTCGGTAAGGGGTTGTTGGATTTCTGCTTCCAGATCAATTGCCTCGGACAGGTTCATTGTACTCATCTGGCGCAATACCTTTTTGACGGCTGCCTGCGACAGCGGGCTGCCTACTGCCAGCTTTTCAGCACGGCTGAGAACAGAACTCTCTAGCTTTTCGCGCGGGACAACTTCGTTACAGATCCCAAAATGCAGGCATTCCTGGGATGTAATGCGTTTGCCTTCGACTATGGTCTCGTAGGCTCTTCTGGGGCCCAGTGTGTGATAAAGATGCCAGTTCAGCCCGCCATCAGGAATTAGACCGATAGCAGCAAAGGCAAGATAAGCATAAGCGTCTTCTGACATGATTACGATATCACAGGCCATTGCCAAGCCGGCTCCAATTCCTGCTGCGCAACCGTGAACCTGCGCGATGCAGACTTTTGAGGAACTCTGGATGGCCATTAATATTGGTTTGTAAGCGTGTTTTAATTCTCCTTCGATGTTGCGATCGAGGCCCTCGCCCAAATCGGCGCCAGCACAAAAACCCTTGCCGTTGCCTTTTAATATTATCACCCGGATGTCGGTACTTGCTTCGGCTGTTTGCAAAGCCATCAACAAGTCCTGGCGCAATTCATGATTGAATGAATTTAACGATTCCGGCCGGTCAAGGGTAATAGTACAGACCGCATCCGACACCGAATATTCCAACACATCGCTTTGCATAAACTTCTCCGTCACTGCACAGTTCAGAGCAAAACCCCTGAATTTTCAAGTGCTTTTATTTGCTCGTCTGAGTATCCGGCATAACGCATTATTTCAAAACCGTTCTCACCGGTTCGATTGGCAGGAACCGGATTTTCCTCAGGCATGCGGTCAAGCCGCGGTGCGACACTGGTTTGGGTAACCCCGTTTTTTTCATAAAACGCACTTCTGGTTTTGTTGTGCGGGTAAACTGCTGCCTCGGCAAAATCAAGAACCGGTGCAACACAGGCATCCGTTCCTTCGAACAATTCAGCCCATTCGCCTCGACTGCGGAAGGCAAATGTCTCCTCAAACAGTGCGTGCATTGCTGGCCATTTTGCCTTGTTGTTCTGATGAGCCAGGAGTTCTTCATCCAGATCAAGCAGTTTTACGAGTTCGGCAAAGAACTGTGGCTCAATCGCTCCTACGGCCAAAAACCTGTCATCGGCGGTTTTGTAACAGCGATAGTAGGGAGCTCCCCCATCAATGAAATTGTCCTCGCGGTTCATCGTCCACAATCCCTTGGCCAACATGGACTGGATCAACCCCATCATCGCAGGCACGCCATCGCACATCGCAGCATCAACCACCTGACCTTTTCCGGATGTGGCCCGCTCAATGATTGCAGCCAGCACACCGGTGATCAGGAACATCGAACCGCCACCGTAATCTGCCGCCAGATTGAGCGGCGGCACCGGTGGTTCTCCGTCTTTTCCCATTGCATGAAGTGCGCCAGTGATTGCAAGGTAATTTATGTCATGCCCGGCAGAATGGGATAGCGGGCCTTCCTGCCCCCATCCGGTCATGCGCCCGTAAACGAGCCTGGGATTCTCGCTCAAACATTCGTCCGGTCCAAGTCCTAGCCGCTCCATAACGCCAGGCCTGAAACCTTCCAGAAGAACATCTGAACCGGCAATTAATTTTTGGGCAATCTCGAGCCCTTCTTTTTCCTTGAGGTTCAATGCAATCGACTTCTTTCCCCGTCGGTTGACTTCCTGGGAGATGTCGAGACCGCTTTTTCTATCGATAACAATTACCTTCGCGCCCAAATCAGCGAGCAATTGACCCGCCAGCGGGCAGGGGCCAAGGCCAACCATTTCGATAATCTTCAAGCTGGAAAGCGGCCCTGACATGATGTCACTTCTGCAACAGCAAACGCAGGCCCAAGGCCGCCGAGCACGAGTGCTGCGAACCTGTCGAGCCATGCTTTGGCAGCAAGATATTTTTCGCTTACAGATTTCGTGCTGAGGATGAAGGCCAGCAATGTGTAGCTGGCAAATTCGACAACAAACTGATTCACCATGACCCCCGTGCCATTCCGAAGTGCACCAGTGAAAACGGCAGCGTGATGAGCATTCTTCCTTGCGGGCGGGCCAGGCGATGGCGAGAATCTTGTAGAAGGAGATTCGGCCTATGCCTCGCGGCTACCACCACCTGACCCAAGATGAACGTTGCCAGATTTGGGGGTTGAAGAAAAGCGGCCTCTCGCAGAGAGACATTGGGCGTGAGCTCGGACGCCATCACACGACAATCCGTCGAGAGATGCAGCGCAACAGCGGCGGCCGGGGCTACCGGTACAAACAGGCCCATAACAAGGCGACAGAGCGCCGCCACAGGGCGTCATCGGTGCCAAGGAAGATGACACCCGCCCTGTGGCAATTGGTCGAGGAGAAGTTGGCGGCTGGCTGGAGCCCAGAGCAAATTTAGGGTCGGTTTCGTCGGGAAGGCCAAGCCATGGTGGGGCGGATGCGGATCTACGAATACGTCCGCGCGGACCGCAGGGCCGGTGGCAGCCTTTACAAACGTCTGCGGCGGCGTGGGAAGAAAACCGAATTGGCGCGGCGGCCGGCACGCCGGGCGAGGACGCATTCCCGGTCGTGTCGATATCAGTGAGCGGCCCGCGATCGTCGAACAGAAGTTGCGGATCGGTGACTGGGAGGTGGACACGATCGTTGGAGCGGGTCAAAGCGGCGCAGTGGTTTCGGCGGTGGACCGCGCCTCGAAGATGACCCGACTGGTACGGCTCGACAGGAAAACGGCCGAAGATGTCGGAGCTGCGCTCAGACGCCGGCTGGAGGCAGATCGGCACCTGGTTCACACGATCACTGCGGACAACGGTAAGGAATTCGCTGGCCACAGCAGCCTGTCCAAGGCGCTTGATGCCAAGTTCTATTTTGCCCGGCCCTACCACTCATGGGAGCGCGGGCTGAATGAACACACCAATGGACTGGTCCGCCAGTATTTGCCGAAAGGCACGGATTTCCGGTCTGTGACCGATGCCGAGGTCCAGGCGGTGGAGGATCTGCTCAACGCACGGCCGCGCAAGGCACTCGGCTTCCGGACGCCGGAGGAGGTGTTCAGAGATGCGCAGGCACCGCCATGACCGCTCTCAAACCTCTGGGAAGCGCACAGCGTGAAATCTCTCTTCGGCACAGTCTGTTCGAAGAGGCGATTGCGCTTGTGCGCAATTCTGCGGTAGGGGTATTGGTAACGGCAATTCAAGTCATCGCAGGCTCCGCCTGGCGAAATTTTTCACCGCCAGGCCCTTTTTTGCATTCGGGCTTGCGCCCTCATTTCAAAAAGGGCCTGGCGGTGGTGCACCTCGGAGCGGAAACGGCGATCTTTGTCCCTATGACAGGAGCTCCTTATCTTCGGGATCTGGAAGATGTCCGTCGTGGACCGACACTGGAAGATCTCGCGAATTTTCACAAGCTGTCCCACATGCTGCCTGCTATCCATTCTTCTGCGCACCACATTGTCGAGCCGATGGATCACGCGATTTCTCATCCTCACCTGCGGATTACCTATTCGTCCATGAAGCATTCCGACAAAACCTTCATGGGTATGACCACGAGCCCCAAAAACGCTGAAGATGTAATGGATATGTGCGATATCCTCTTTGGTGAGGGATATATCGACAGCCATCCGGTAGTGACCGGTAACTGTAACGGCAATTCTCCACTGGTGTGGGATGAAGTCATGCTGGGTGCCATGCGTGCCTTCTGCAAGAGGAATCAGCCGGTGTTGTGCTCGCCGTTTGTTTTGGGTGGGGCCAATACGCCTGCGTCGACTGCGCCAGCGGTTGCACAATTGAATGCCGAAGCCCTGTCTGCGCTTGCTTACACCCAGGTGGTCAACAAGGGGTGCCCGGCAATCTATGGCCACTATCTTTCAACCGTGTCGATGAAGTCCGGAGCGCCTATGGCCGGCACGCCGGAAATATCGCTGATGAATTTCATGATCGGCCAGATGGCACGGTTTTATGGCGTACCTCCAACACATTGGGCGGGGCAAAGACGTTTGATGCACAGGCGGGCTATGAAAGCGCCTCCACGTTAATGGCTGTCATGATGGCCGGTGCCAACTATGTCTGGCACTCGGCGGGTTGGAACGAGGCAGGAATGCATTGTTCCATGGCAAAATTTGTTGTTGATGCGGAACAATGCGCCATGGCCTATCGCATGGCAGAAGGTATCAAATGGGATGATTTTGATGAGGCCCTGGCGGCAGTGCGCGACATCGGTCCGGGTGGACACTATCTGGGACATCCCCATACCCAGGCAAACTTTCGGCGGGCGTTTTTCATGCCGGAACTGTTTGACAATAATTCAATCGAACAGTGGGTAGCGGAAGGTTCTATTGAAATAAACGAACGTGCTTTGAAACAGGTCCATTCGTTGCTGGATGCATATGAAGAGCCCAAACTTGATGACGGTGTGAATGAGGCATTGCTGGATTATATCGCTCGGCGGGAACGAGAAATACCAGCGATGGAAGCCCTAAATCAGGATCATTGACAGCCCTGTCAAAGTCAGGATTCCAGCACTGATGTACGGATCATCCTGCGCAGTTTTCCGCTGATATCATTGATCGGATAATGCAGCGTAAAGCGGTTGTCCCAGATAAGCAGGTCCCCCTGCCTCCAACGAAACCGGCAAGTAACGTCATGTTCTTCCATTCGCCCAAACAGATATTCCAGCAAGGGTGCGCTTTCCTCGACCGTCATGCCGGAAAATCGTGAGGTGAACATGCGGTTTATATAGAGGCCTTCGCGTCCTGTGGCGGAGTGTTTTCGAACCACTGGATGCTCGACTACCCAGGGCTTTACCTCCCGTCTTTCAAACCAGTTATAGGCATGAACTGCGGTAAGGTTTCTAAGGGATGATTGCATTCCGGCAGACAGGCGTTCAAACGCTGCAATGGTCGATGCAAAGGATGTATCACCACCCACCTCCGGAATTTCCTTGGCGTGCAGGAACGAAGCATAACCGCCCGGATTCATCCAGGTAATGTCTGCGTGCCAGCTATATCCACCGAAACTGACTTTGTCCTCCGGTTTTCGGAGAAGTTCCAAAACTTCGGGACAGTCTTCATACCCGTTCGATACGATTGGATGCAGGAAATGCGGGCCAAACATTGCGCCCAGCCGGGACAGCTGAAACCGATCAAGAGACTGATCCGACACCTTAACAACCAGAAATTCATCCAGTGCTGATCTCAGTGTTGTAATAGACTGCTCGTTTGGGTCTGCAAGGTCAATGCCGGAAAGCTCTGCGCCAAGGGCACCGGTTATCGGGGAAGGCCTCATGCGCGCCGTCCGTAGAATCCAACCTGCTCTTCCGGGGTGAAGATAACGTTTGGTCTGTCATAATATGAGTAGACAGCGATAATGCGTTCCCTATCCCCTTTTATCTTTGTTACCCGATGGGGCGTGTTGACGCCCCGAAATACGTTCAGGGTGCCGGGTATTGGATTGAGAGATTTCTTATTCGGATCCTCTCCTCTCAAAAGTTTCGCGACACCATCGTAGTTTGGATTTTCTGCTGTGCGCAGGTTCGTACGGTATTCAAATTCGCCACCTGCCAAGGGTGACTGCAAAAGCAGGGTGGTGGTGAATTCAGACCGGTCAAAATGCCAGTTGAGCGTCTCGCCTTCCCGGTAAGCCATAACGTTCACCCGTGCCAACGGGTCTTCCATTGTGTAGAGCGCCTGTTTTTTCATGACTTTTGCCAGCGCCGTTTCCGCTCCGAGGTGCACCACCGCCAGGCCCTTTTTGAAATGAGGGCGCAAGCCCGAATGCAAAAAAGGGCCTGGCGGTGAAAAATTTCGACAGGCGGAGCCTGCGATGACTTGAATTGCCGTTACCAATACCCCTACCGCAGAATTGCGCACAAGCGCAATCGCCTCTTCGAACAGACTGTGCCGAAGAGAGATTTCACGCTGTGCGCTTCCCAGAGGTTTGAGAGCGGTCATGGCGGTGCCTGCGCATCTCTGAACACCTCCTCCGGCGTCCGGAAGCCGAGTGCCTTGCGCGGCCGTGCGTTGAGCAGATCCTCCACCGCCTGGACCTCGGCATCGGTCACAGACCGGAAATCCGTGCCTTTCGGCAAATACTGGCGGACCAGTCCATTGGTGTGTTCATTCAGCCCGCGCTCCCATGAGTGGTAGGGCCGGGCAAAATAGAACTTGGCATCAAGCGCCTTGGACAGGCTGCTGTGGCCAGCGAATTCCTTACCGTTGTCCGCAGTGATCGTGTGAACCAGGTGCCGATCTGCCTCCAGCCGGCGTCTGAGCGCAGCTCCGACATCTTCGGCCGTTTTCCTGTCGAGCCGTACCAGTCGGGTCATCTTCGAGGCGCGGTCCACCGCCGAAACCACTGCGCCGCTTTGACCCGCTCCAACGATCGTGTCCACCTCCCAGTCACCGATCCGCAACTTCTGTTCGACGATCGCGGGCCGCTCACTGATATCGACACGACCGGGAATGCGTCCTCGCCCGGCGTGCCGGCCGCCGCGCCAATTCGGTTTCTTCCCACGCCGCCGCAGACGTTTGTAAAGGCTGCCACCGGCCCTGCGGTCCGCGCGGACGTATTCGTAGATCCGCATCCGCCCCACCATGGCTTGGCCTTCCCGACGAAACCGACCCGAAATTTGCTCTGGGCTCCAGCCAGCCGCCAACTTCTCCTCGACCAATTGCCACAGGGCGGGTGTCATCTTCCTTGGCACCGATGACGCCCTGTGGCGGCGCTCTGTCGCCTTGTTATGGGCCTGTTTGTACCGGTAGCCCCGGCCGCCGCTGTTGCGCTGCATCTCTCGACGGATTGTCGTGTGATGGCGTCCGAGCTCACGCCCAATGTCTCTCTGCGAGAGGCCGCTTTTCTTCAACCCCCAAATCTGGCAACGTTCATCTTGGGTCAGGTGGTGGTAGCCGCGAGGCATAGGCGAATCTCCTTCTACAAGATTCTCGCCATCGCCTGGCCCGCCCGCAAGGAAGAATGCTCATCACGCTGCCGTTTTCACTGGTGCACTTAGGAATGGCACGGGGGCAGGAATTTCGCCAGGGGTTGCCATTCGTACACCTGCATGACGATGTTGTTAGATAGTTGGTCTGCACAAAGGGTGTGGTTGACCGTTTCCACTTCCGCCAGTGCCGGATGATCTGCGGCGAGGCCGGGTATTTGTTTTTTGAAATAAATATTGTGTCGGCGTTGATGGGTGAACGACTCTTCATTCATTGCCGGTAACAAGCAATCTATAGCCTCTTCCAGAGCGGATGCCCTTACAAGCCCATGCAGGTTAAACATACCGTCCTTTTCAAGTTCCGCCTGACACGCATCAACAAGTTCAAGATATTCGCTGCTGCCCGGCTCATGGAGGGGATAACGATCGAGATCCAGAACTTCATCAATTGAGTTTGCCATAAGACAAGTAAATTCAAATGCACAAAAAAAGCAATCTGAAAATCAAGACCGGATTACACACGTACCCGCTGGTTTGTCGGATCATAAGCTGCCTGTTCCAGGACAGACACGGCAATCGTCTGGCCCTGCACCATTGCACTCATGCCATCGGTCACCTTTGCATCAATAAATGCATAGGCTAGGTTTTTTCCAACCCGGTACCCCCAGCTTGAAGAGGTTACAGTTCCGACCACTTGCCCGTCCTTCACAATACTGTCTCCGGAATGGGCCGGCGTGGTTTTGCTGTCGATTTCCAGAATTCTCAACATCCGACGCGGTCCCTCGGATACCATCTTTTGCAGAGCCTCTTTTCCAATGAAATCCTTGTCCATTTTTACAAACCGGTCGAGGCCCGTTTCCATGGGGTTATATTCCGTGATGAGGTCAGCCTTCCAATGCAGATAACCTTTTTCCAGACGCATGGATTCAACCGCGCGCAATCCGAAATATCCGATGCCGTGTTTCTCACCCGCCTGCATCAACAGGTCGTGCACCAGTAGCAGGGATGCGTTTGGTATGTGCAACTCGTAGGCCAGTTCACCCGAAAAGCTGACAGACATCGCAACCACCGGCACCTGACCGATGTGAATCCTGCGCACGCTCAACCAGGGAAATGCATTGTTCGAAACGTCGTCGCGCTTTGCACATTCACCAAGTACTTCTCTTGCCAGAGGCCCGGCAAGCACCAGGATTGTGTGGTCATTGGTAAGGCTGTTGATTTTGATCGAGCCGTCCTGCGGCAGATGTTCCGAGAGCCAGTCCATGTCGTGAAATTCAGCAGCAGCAGCAGACCCGTACCACACTCGACCGTCGGGCAAATTGGCAATCGTTGCTTCACCCTTCACCATACCATGTTCGTTGAGCAGGTAGGTTAGTCCTACCTTGCCACATTTGCGGGGAACCCTTGAGCACATCATGCCGTCCAACCAGTCATGAACCCCTTCACCGATAATTTCAAAACGATTGAAACCGTTGACTTCGCAGAGTCCAACCTGATTTTGTACCCGCTCAACCTCTTTTTCGATGACTTCGAATGTGTTGTTGAAATGGAAGGAATGCTCTTCCAAAAATTCGGCTGAGGGTGAAATATAGTCGAGCCGTTCCCATCCATTCACCGGCGCGAAATGTGCTCCTCTGGCTTTCAGTTCTCCATAGAGCGGGGTGACTTTTGCCAACCGCCCGGCCGGGCGATGTTCATGAGGCATGTGGAAGCGAAACTCGTTCTGATAGTCTTCAACTGCCTTCAGGGCTGTAAACTCCTGAGTGGCATGTGCGGTAAAACGCCGGGGGTCCAGACACCAGGTGTCATAACAAGCCTCATCGTGCGCAATGATTTGCGCCAGCAGCCAGCCATGTCCGCCGCCTTCGCCCAGTCCCGCTCGCAGGCCGGTGATACAGTAGGCATTGCGTTTGCCCGGAATTTTTCCAACCAGGGGCAAGCCGTCCGGCGTGTATGTTATCGGTCCGTTTATGATGGAATGTATGCCCGCTGTCTCCAGGCATGGAAGTCGGCGGAATGCGCCCTCCATAACATCGGTCACACGATCAAGGTCGTCCGGACACAGGGCATTGGTGAAATTAGGATCAATGCCGTCCAGTCCCCAGGTTTTGCAGTCCTGCTCATAGAACCCTATCAGGAGGCCTTTCTTTTCCGCGCGCTGATAAAAATCATCGCTGGGGCATCGGATCAGAGGACTGCGAAAATCATCACCCAGCGCTTCGATTTCCGGTATCGCGTCGGTTAACATGTACTGATGTTCCATCGAAGCTACCGGCAGTTCCACGCCCATCATTGCGCCGATTTCATTGCATCGATAACCGCCTGCATTGACTATCTTTTCACAATGGATGTCACCTTTTTCCGTATGAACGATCCAGCTGTCATCGGCGTTCTGGGTTAATCCGGTTACAGGAGTGTGCCGGTAGACCTCTGCACCTGCTTTTCGGGCGCGTCTCGCCAATGCCTGGCACAATTGCGCGGGATCAATGTCTCCATCCAGCGGATCCCACATAGCACCAAGCAGGCCATCGGATGACATTATCGGATGGCGTTTCTTGCATTCGTCGGGATCAATTACCTCAAAATCAACCCCCATGCCTTTGGCCATTGAAACAAAGTGATGATAACCGTCGAGATGCCATTGTTCTGTAGCGAGGCGCAGACCGCCGGTGGCATGGTGGTAATTGATCGGATATTCGGGATCATCTGCCAGCTCTTTGTAGAGATTGATAGAGTGAGTTTTCAGGCCGATCATGGTTTGGTTGGGGCCGAAATTGGTGACCTGGGCCGCGGAATGCCAAGTGGTTCCGGACGTCAGCTCATCACGCTCAAGGAGAATGCAATCTGTTATCCCTTCACGGGTGAGGTGATAAAGGGCAGAACATCCACCAATGCCGCCGCCAATTACCACCACGTCTGTCTGGGTTTTCATGTTTTGATCTCCGCTCTGTTCCCGGATACAATGCTCCGCACCCACTTTACGGGTCAAGCAATAGACAAAGCTGCAGGAAAATCGAAACTACTGTTCAGTAATTTGCGTCGTGTCCGAGTGTGTGGAATCCGGGGATCTCATTGATAAATTGAAATTTTTCTTTCAGAGGAACCACAAAACTGTAGTTCATTGCGTCGCGCAGGATATCCGCAAAAATGGAAGGCAAGTCGCCCAATGCACCCTTTCGTGCATAAAGGGAAACACATCTGCTGAAGGCCGGAATGGGCAAATGCGAAGCAATCAGGCTTGGCGGATTGGAGGTGATGCGATGGGTTGTCGAGATACATGAAAATGCTGAAACCGGAGCAATGGCCCAGCCCTCAAGCGCTTCAACCATCGCAAACAGTGCCTGATTGCTGGAAAATTCATGCTCCTTGGCCGGGACAGTTTTGCTGCGGCGAAGGTGAGCTTCAATCTGTCGGCCCATCAGTTGTTCCCGCGAATAGCGGACAAACGGATGCTTCAGCAACTCTTCCATACTTTCCGCTTTTTGGATTTTTGCGGACTTCACCAGAATATAAGGGTCATTCATCAGCGGATGATCTTCCACCCAATCGGTTGCCTCTGTCGCATCGACTGCCACAATCATATCCGCTGCACGGTTGCTGAGGGCCGCGTGACTTTCGTGGCTTGGTCCGCTTTTTATATGAAAACGAATGTTGGGGAAGCGTTCACGGATGGAGGTTAACCAGGCTGGAATAATCAGTGTGTCGAAATCTTCGATGGTTGCCAGTTTCAGCAACATACGAGGGGAGACACTGGATTTGGAGAGAACAGCACTCGCAGCAGTAACCTCATCCATGATCCGCAAGGCCCTGGGATGGAACAGCTCGCCGGAAGTCGTAAGGGCAAAGTGTTTTGACGAGCGTTCTATAAGCTTGGTACCGAGCGCGAACTCCAGGTTGGACAATTGCAGGGATATTGCTGAAGGGCTTGCACCCAGACGCTTCGCAGCGGCAGTGACCGCGCCTTCTTCGACCACTGCGATAAACACCTCTATAGCTCGAAAAGAGAATTTTGCATTGGCATCTTGGAACACAGCAATCCTCAAACAAAAATTCGAAAAACCTGAAAACTAATTATCCACTTGTGCCAGCATCTGGCAAGGGTAATCTTGTAATCAGGGAGGTACCGCGAATGGTGAGACGTAGTGCAAGGGCCGGTGGGCGCGAAGGACGTATTGCGCTGAGGCAGGCGGAGGTAAAGCAGTTTCAACCCGCCGCACCAGGACAACTGGGGGGGCAATATCAGCCACTGTCCACCAAGGAAATTGGAGATATTCTGGACACAGCTTACCGTATCCTTGAGGACATCGGGTTTACAGAAGTGCCCGACGTGGTTATGGAAGCAGCACTCGCGCAAGGCTGCCACATTAACGATTTGGGGCGACTTTCATTCCCGCGGCCGTTTGTCGAGGACATTGTCGCCGGTGCCTGCAGAAAGTTCACATTCCATGGTCGTGATGATGCTCATACCCTAGAAGTTGGCGGGGACACGGTGTACTTCGGAACCGGGGGAGCGGCCGTTCAGACACTTGATTTGGAGACCGGTTTGTATCGCGCCTCTACCCTGCGTGATCTGTTTGATTTTACCCGGTTGATAGACCGGTTGGGAAATGTCAGCTGGTTTACCCGCTGTTGTGTTGCCACCGACATGGTCGACAATTTCGATCTTGATATGAACACAGCATTTGCCCTTATGAAGGGCACTCAGAAGCCGGTGGGTACAAGCTTTACCATCGGTGAGTATGTCCATCCGATTGTTGAGATGTTCGATATGGTTGCTGGTGGTGAGGGGCAATTTGCCCGTGCTCCCTTCTGTAAGGCGCACATCTCTCCGGTGATTTCTCCATTGCGTTACGGGGAAGATGCAGTATCGGTGATGTTGGCGGCACTGGAACATAACATGCCGATCAACGCAATCATTGCAGCGCAGTCCGGGGCTACTGCACCAGCGCCGCTTGCAGGAATGCTTGCGCAGACTACTGCTGAAACCCTCGCCGGGCTGATACTGGTCAACCTCTTCAAGCCGGGGCATCCGGTTATTTTCTCAAACTGGCCTTTTGTCATTGATCTTCGAACTGGCGCGTTTTGCGGTTCAGGGGGTGAAATTTCGATTATGAACGCAGCTGCTGCACAAATCGGCAATCACCTTGGTCTGCCGACAGGTGTCGCCTCATCCATGGCAGACGCAAAGGCTGTGGATGCTCAAATGGGCGCAGAAAAATCACTTTCCGCTCTGGCCTGCGGTCTGGCCGGCGCCAACATGGTCTACGAGTCCTCCGGAATGATGGCATCGCTGCTAGGTGTTTCATTCGAAGCGTTCGTTCTGGATAATGAAATGCTGTCCACCATTCACAGAACTATCCGTGGCGTGGAAGTTAACGAGGAAACGCTCGGGTTTGACGCCATCCGTGATGCAGTGACGGGGGAGGGGCATTTTTTGGGAGGCAGTCATACCCTGAGCGCCATGGAGCGTGACTACTATTATCCGGCAATTGCAAATCGTGACACGCCTGCAGTCTGGAACGAGTCCGGCGCCCCCGATGCCTGGACAACTGCTCGCGTCAAAGTTCACGAAATCCTGGATTCCGATCAGCCGAACTATCTGGATAATTCGGCTGAAAAGAAAATCAGAGACAGGTGGAAAATTTATCTTCGCCGTTTCCGCTCCGAGGTGCACCACCGCCAGGCGGAGCCTGCGATGACTTGAATTGCCGTTACCAATACCCCTACCGCAGAATTGCGCACAAGCGCAATCGCCTCTTCGAACAGACTGTGCCGAAGAGAGATTTCACGCTGTGCGCTTCCCAGAGGTTTGAGAGCGGTCATGGCGGTGCCTGCGCATCTCTGAACACCTCCTCCGGCGTCCGGAAGCCGAGTGCCTTGCGCGGCCGTGCGTTGAGCAGATCCTCCACCGCCTGGACCTCGGCATCGGTCACAGACCGGAAATCCGTGCCTTTCGGCAAATACTGGCGGACCAGTCCATTGGTGTGTTCATTCAGCCCGCGCTCCCATGAGTGGTAGGGCCGGGCAAAATAGAACTTGGCATCAAGCGCCTTGGACAGGCTGCTGTGGCCAGCGAATTCCTTACCGTTGTCCGCAGTGATCGTGTGAACCAGGTGCCGATCTGCCTCCAGCCGGCGTCTGAGCGCAGCTCCGACATCTTCGGCCGTTTTCCTGTCGAGCCGTACCAGTCGGGTCATCTTCGAGGCGCGGTCCACCGCCGAAACCACTGCGCCGCTTTGACCCGCTCCAACGATCGTGTCCACCTCCCAGTCACCGATCCGCAACTTCTGTTCGACGATCGCGGGCCGCTCACTGATATCGACACGACCGGGAATGCGTCCTCGCCCGGCGTGCCGGCCGCCGCGCCAATTCGGTTTCTTCCCACGCCGCCGCAGACGTTTGTAAAGGCTGCCACCGGCCCTGCGGTCCGCGCGGACGTATTCGTAGATCCGCATCCGCCCCACCATGGCTTGGCCTTCCCGACGAAACCGACCCTAAATTTGCTCTGGGCTCCAGCCAGCCGCCAACTTCTCCTCGACCAATTGCCACAGGGCGGGTGTCATCTTCCTTGGCACCGATGACGCCCTGTGGCGGCGCTCTGTCGCCTTGTTATGGGCCTGTTTGTACCGGTAGCCCCGGCCGCCGCTGTTGCGCTGCATCTCTCGACGGATTGTCGTGTGATGGCGTCCGAGCTCACGCCCAATGTCTCTCTGCGAGAGGCCGCTTTTCTTCAACCCCCAAATCTGGCAACGTTCATCTTGGGTCAGGTGGTGGTAGCCGCGAGGCATAGGCGAATCTCCTTCTACAAGATTCTCGCCATCGCCTGGCCCGCCCGCAAGGAAGAATGCTCATCACGCTGCCGTTTTCACTGGTGCACTTAGGAATGGCACGGGGGCTTCCCTGGAGCGGGGAGAAGGCGAAAGATTGGGAAAGAGCTGCCTTTGGAAAGATTATGACGCGCACGAGCTGGTTATCGATGTCGATGAGGAAACGACGGATGTCCGGTTTATCGTTTCAGGGTCGGTCAGGGTAATAAGCCGACTTTCGGTGGGAAAAGAAGTTATTCTCAGTGAAATGAAGCCCGGTCAATTCTTCGGTGAGCTTGCTGCAATCGACGGGGAAATGCGAAGTGCCAATGTCACAACACTCAACCGAAGCAAGATTTGCATCGTACCGCAACATCTGTTTCTCAACTTGCTTCAACAGTTTCCGGAAGTGAATCTCAAAGCCACGCGCGTTGAACTTCGCGCTTCAGATGGCGTTTGGGGAGTTTCTGGTTGTTTACGACGCCGAAGACCGGCCCTCATCTAATCAATTGCGCGAGGCATATACGCGGTTCAGGTTGGGTCACGAAAAGACTGTTTGTTACCAGGCTCCGCTATTGATCAACAACTGGAGCCAGAATTGGCTCACCAGAATGTTTGCGTTGGAATATCTTACGCTGTTTCGGGGAATTCTGCCGGTTATGGCGAAATGGCAAGTGCCACTCCCCCTGGGTGGTACTTCCAACCACTTCAATACCGAAGTTTTGAGGGAGGTTCTGGCCTGGGATCCATACAACGTTACTGAAGATGCGGACCTGGGTATGCGACTGGCACGGTACGGACATTTGTGTGAAACCCTGCACTCTCCCACCTATGAGGAAGCCCCACCGAGTTTTATACCCTGGGTCTGCCAACGTTCAAGATGGCTCAAGGGGTGGATTCAGACGGTGCTGGTTCACAACCGAAACCCGATTGCGGTTCTGCGCGAGTTGGGCTTCAAAAATTTTCTGGCTTTTCAGATGTTTATGACGGTTCTGGTGTTTTCCGTGCTGATTTATCCTTTTTTTGTTGCCCTGTTCCTCTATCATCTTGTTATGACTCCAATCCCCCCGCCGGGCTGGGATCTGCTTTTTCTTGGTGTCAATGTATTCGTTCTTGTGGATGGATTTGTATCGCATATTATTCTGGCAGCATTGGTATTGGTGGATACAGGTTACAAGCACCTGGTCTGGATGTTGCTGTTAATGCCGGTCTACTGGCTGCTGATATCTGCTGCGGGATGGATGGCAATCATAGAACTGCTGCGGAACCCGTTTCTCTGGAGAAAAACACCGCATGGACTGGCAAAGTAGAATTTTAGCCATAGTTTAAAGTGAATATCCACTTTATTGGTGTAAATTTGCAATTACTGGTTTAAATACCCACCCACGAGAGTTGCGATCTATGAAAAAAACTTCCCCGCTTATCAAATCCATCGCACTGGCTGCTGTTTCAGGCGCGGTGCTGGGCCTGGCCAGCCTGAATGATTTCAGTGTCAACACTTCCCATGCAGCCTGCTCTTCTTCAGCAGGGCCCGGGGTTGACTGGGAGGATTGCAGAAAACGCAACCTCATCATGACCGAGTTTGATTTTACCGGATCCAATATTTCCAGGGCGGATCTGTCATCATCCGATCTCAGGGGATCTGTTTTTGACAAGAGTGATCTGTCCAAATCGAACCTGGTTCGCGCCTCACTTGCCGGTGCGAAAGCTCGCGATGTTAACTTCACCCGCGCCATAGCCTATCGGACAAATTTCAGCTCGGGTGACTATACAGGATCTAATTTCGGTAAAGCGGAAATTATTCGTGCCGATTTTTCAAAGTCGGTTCTGTTAAACATCGATATGTCCAAAGGCGAGTTCTCGAGGGTTAATTTTTCAAACGCGCAGATCGGCAATATCAATTTCGATTCGTCCAACCTTGCCCGTTCCGATTTCAGAGGGACCGAAATTTCGGACTCGCTCTCTATGAAAGGGGCCTTTTTGTTCAGAACCCGTTTTGAAGGAGTGGACTTGTCACGCATAAACGGTCTTGAAACGTGGCAACTGGAAATGTCCTGCGGAAATGCATCAACCGTTCTTCCTGAAGGGATGGAGCGACCGCCAAACTGGCCTTGTGTCGAAGAAACGGAATAGCCGTTTTCAGCTTTTGAAATGCTTGGACAGTTTCAGACCCTGGGCCTGATAATTTGATCCCAGATCTGTCCCGTATAATTTTGACGGTTTTTCAAGCATATGCTCATAGACCAGCCGACCGACGAGTTGGCCATGCTCAAGAATGAACGGCACGTCGTGGCTGCGCACTTCCAGCACACCACGCGCGCCCAATCCGCCAGCCTGTGCATGACCGAAGCCGGGGTCGAAAAATCCTGCATAGTGAACCCGGAACTCCCCCACCAACGGATCGAAGGGTACCATCTCCGCAGCAAACAGCGGCGGCACGTGTACCGCCTCGCGTGAAACCAGAATGTAAAATTCATCAGGATCCAGCACCAGATCATTGGTTCCATGGTTGTAAATTGGTTCCCAGAAATCGAGGATCTCGTTTGCCGCCTTTTTGTCCACATCCACCAGGCCCGTGTGGCGCTTCCCGCGGTAACCGACCAGGCCGTCTGCGTCACCACTCAGATCAATCGAAAGCCCAATGCCATGATCGTGGATGTTCGGTTGCGCGGTCGCCACAAGCGTTTCGGAGTCATGTAATGCCAGAAGTTCGGCATCGTCCAATGTGGTGTGACCATTCCTGAACCGGATTTGTGAGAGCCGCGAACCGGTTCTCACCACCACCGGAAATGTGCTGGGACTGACTTCCAGATACAGCGGCCCCTCATACCCGGCAGGTATCTGGTCAAACGCCTGGCTTCTGTCGACTATCACCCGGGTGAATATGTCGAGACGGCCGGTGGAACTCTTCGGATTGGCCGAAGCCGAAACATCGGCCGGCAGTTTCAGGGATTCCAGCAAAGGCACCAGATAGACACAACCGGTCTCCAGAATTGCGCCATTTTCGAGATCCAGTTCGTGCAGTTTGAACCGTTCGAGTTTACCCTCAACCGTGCTGTCCCGGCCAGGCAGGAAGGACGCACGCACGCGATAGGCTTTGGCGCCCAGCCGCAGATCGAGACTGGCGGGCTGTATTTGATCATCATCGAATGGCCGTTGCGGTGCAATTGCACCGGCATTGTGCAGTTTGGAGATGGCCTGGTCTGGAAGGATACCGGTGGTTCTTGTCATCTGTTCAGCAAAAATTGAAGCAAAGTCACCTACAATTATCGCTTTCAACAATTGACGCAAAGTCCAAGATGAATTAACACACATATATTCGTGGTGATTTGGCCGGCCGGCTTGCAGCCACGTAAAAGAAATCGCTAAAAGGGCCGAGGCTAGGTGACCTTGTCACTCCACGAACCCGGAAATGCGATTTCGCTTTCCGGTTTTTTGTTGGAGTAAAGACATGACAAGTGAAATCAGCAGACGTCCCGAAACAGATTTGGTGCACGGCGGCTGTGTGCGCAGTCCGCATGGAGAAACCTCCGAAGCAATTTTTCTGACACAGGGGTTTATCTACGACACCGCCGAACAGGCCGAAAACCGCTTCAACGGTGATGATCCGGGTTTTGTATACTCACGATATGCCAATCCAACGGTTGCAATGTTTGAAGAGCGCATGCGCATGCTGGAAGGCATGGAGGCTGCCAAGGCAACCGCATCAGGAATGGCAGCTGTAACCTCGGCGATCGCGTGTCATGTTTCAAGCGGGGATCACATTGTTGCGGCTCGCGCGTTGTTTGGGTCATGCCGCTGGGTTGTAGAAAAGCTGATGCCCAAGTTCGGCGTCGAGTGCACGCTGGTTGATGGCAAAGATTTGGATGCCTGGAAAGCGGCGACAAGACCGAATACGGCTCTGTATTTTCTGGAAAGCCCGACTAATCCCACACTGGAATTGGTGGATATCAAAGCGGTTGCAGATTTGGCGCACGAAAACGATGCCATTCTTGTCGTCGACAATGTTTTTGCCACGCCGGTTTATCAGCGTCCGGGTGAACTGGGTGCTGACGTCGTGGTTTATTCAGCGACCAAGCACATAGACGGACAGGGGCGCTGCCTGGGAGGTGTTATCCTCGGTTCAGAGGACTGGATAGCGGAAAACCTGTACGACTACTACCGCCACACCGGCCCGAGCCTCAGTCCGTTCAATGCTTGGAACCTGTTGAAGGGCCTCGAAACCCTGCCCTTGCGGGTTGAGCGGCAATCCGGAACGGCCAGCAGAATTGCCGAATTCCTGCGGACACAGAACAGCGTGTCGCGGGTTATTTATCCGGGGCATCCGGAACACCCGCAGGCAGAACTCGCCCAGCGACAAATGTCGGGCGGCTCTACCTTGCTGGCGTTTGAAGTCGAGGGCGGGAAGTCCCGCGCTTTTGAAGTACTGAACCGGCTGAACTTAATCATGATTTCCAATAATCTTGGGGATGCCAAAAGCCTGATCACCCATCCGGCCACGACCACTCACCGGAACCTGGCGGACGAGGAACGTGTTCAGGTGGGCATTAGCGATGGCATACTGCGCCTGTCGGCAGGACTTGAGCATGTTGACGATTTGATAGCCGACCTTGAACAGGCGCTCAGGGGTTAGCTTCCGCCCGGAAATTATGCTATTCTCCGACGAGTTCGGGGAAGCAGACAGATGTTCAACGCAGTCACCAAAGGAATCAAGGTAACCGTTATGCCGGTCTATATCGATGAACGGTCAGACCCGGCCAACTCCCGTTACTTCTGGGCTTACCGGATGATTGTGGAAAACCAGACCGACAACACTGTACAATTACTCAGCCGGTATTGGAAAATAGTTGACAGCGAAGGCCATATTGAAGAAGTCCGCGGAGATGGTGTTGTCGGCCTGCAACCGGTCATCAAACCGGGCAAGGATTTCAGCTATACCAGCGGATGTCCGCTCAACAGCCCGTCTGGCATTATGGAAGGCACCTATACGATGCAGGATCTGGATGGTAATCGGTTTGACATACGCATACCTGCATTTCCGCTCGATCTTCCCGGCCTGGAACCGATAATCAACTAGTCGGCAAATGAACACGCTTCGACCCATATTTCTGACAGTCGGTATGTTACTGGCAACGCTTGGCGCGGCCATGTTCCTGCCTGCCCTGGTGGATGCGGTCGCCGAAAATGAAGACTGGGAAGTGTTTGCGTTCACAGGCACGCTAACATTGCTGATTGGCTTGGGTCTGTATTCCGGCGCACGGGGGACGAAATACCTCTTGTCTACCAGACAGGCATTTGTCATGACCACCGTCGCCTGGCTGGCACTCACCATTTTCGGTGCCTTTCCGTACTACCTGTCCGGAATTGCCCCGAGCTTCACGGATGCGTTTTTCGAATCCATGTCCGGTCTCACCACAACAGGTTCTACGGTGCTGACGAACCTTGATACCGCACCTCCAGGTATCCTGTTATGGCGCGGCATTCAGCAATGGCTCGGCGGTCTGGGGATCATTGTGATGGCAATTGCGGTTTTTCCGATGCTTCAAATCGGCGGAATGCAGCTCTTCAAAGTTGAAGCCTTTGATACGGCCGAAAAAATCATGCCGCGCGCAACCCAGATATCCGGTTCGATCACCCTGGTGTTTATTCTGATCACTGCCCTTTGCGTAGTGGCCTATCTGCTGGCCGGGATGGGTGCCATGGATGCTGTCATCCATGCCATGACGACAGTTGCCACCGGTGGCTTCTCCACAAGAGATGAATCAATCGCTTTTTTCGACAGTAACGCGATTGGGCTGGTCGGCATCGTATTCATGATTTTGGGGTCTGTTCCATTCATCCTTTATGTGCAGGCCTGGCAGGGGAAGCCGCGCAAGATTTGGGAAAACTCGCAGGTGCAGGTATTCCTGTTGCTGCTTGCAGCCCTGATCGCTGTTGCCTGGGCGTTGCATCCAGGTGTTGAGGGCGAGCCCATGGCGCGAACCATCCAGGCGGCATTCAACGTGACTTCCATCATGACCGGAACCGGGTACGCCTCCGCAGATTACGGCCAGTGGGCACCGGGTTCGAATGCGTTCTTTTTCGCTATCATGTTTATCGGTGGATGCGCCGGTTCAACCTCTTGCGGCATCAAGGTGTTCCGGTTTCAGGTTCTGTTTGAAGTCCTCAAGCAGCAGATAAACCGGATATTTTATCCCAACGGTATCTTTGTTATGCGGTTCAACAACACCCGCATTGAAAACAGCGTAGCCGGTGCGGTCATGAATTTTTTTGTGATTTACTTCCTGCTGTTTGGCATCTTCGCAATCCTGCTAAATCTCACCGGTCTTGATTTTCTCACATCCATGTCTGCCGCGGGTACAGCAATCTCAAATGTCGGCCCCGGCCTTGGCGAAACCATCGGTCCATCGGGCAATTTCAAGGAACTCAATGACACGGCCAAATGGCTGTTGAGTGCGGCGATGCTGGTGGGCAGGCTGGAACTGTTCACAGTGCTGGTATTGTTCATGCCAAGATTCTGGCGAGCATAATCCACCATCCGATCAACTCAGTTCTGGTATTGCGACAGTTGCCAAACCATTTCCTTGGCCGGACAGACCCCTTTCGAACCTCCGCTCACCTCGACGCTTTGAAGGCATCTGACCTTGTATCCCTGGCCATAGTTTTCGTGTATTTCGGTCTCAGGGATCGCGAATGGTGGTCCTTCCATGACCGCTTGATCGTAATCGTAGGTCACCAGCAGTTGAGGCGCGTTAGCTGAAATCCCTGTCAGGTGCTCCGCGTATCTTCTCCGCATTTCTTCAGGCAATGCCACATAGGCTGCCCGGTCATAAACGGCTTGAACAGGCCCAAGCATTTCTGAATCAAGGTCAAAGAAATCACCAACAAAAATGATGATTCCTTCGGCGGAATAACGTTTCAATCTGCCGTGTTGCTCTATGGCTGGAACCAGGTGATTTTCTGCAAACAGCTGTTGTACAGCGAGTTCGCTGAACTCGACTCCGACAACTTTCAGCCTTTTGGACATCAACCAGGCGATATCACGTGATTTTCCACACAAGGGCAGGAAAATCCGGGCATCCTTTGAACGGTTGAGGATTTCGAAATGCTCAACGAGCACAGGATTTACGTCATCTCGGTGGAAGCCGATGTTCTTTGCTTCCCAGCGTGCAATCCAGAATTCCCGTTTCATCTTACTGTTTTCCTTGTTGTTGAATTGTGTGGTCAATTGCTACCACTTCAAGTTAACTTGAAGTCAATAGGAAATTTTTAAGGGCATCAAATGGACATTGGTGAGGTGAAAATGCGTTCCGGTCTACCGACTTCGACCCTGCGCTTTTACGAGGAAAAGAAGCTGATAGAACCCATCGGCAGAAATGGGTTGCGGCGGGTATATGATGCAAATGTTCTGGAGAGACTTTCGTTAATAGCTCTGGGGCGTGAAGCCGGATTTACGCTTGATGAGATTGGAGAGATGTTTACTTCAGACGGCGCTTGGATAGACTGTAGCAAGCTGCTGGCGAAAGCTGATCAGTTGGACAAAACAATCAGCCAACTGAAAGTAATGAGCAAGGGACTGCGTCACGCAGCAAACTGCCCGGCTCCAAATCATTTTGAGTGCCCGAAGTTTCGAAAACTCATGTCACTGGCCATCAACCGCCAATCGGCGCGGCGAGGCCAATAATTGTTCGAAATAGAGTTTCCTGTTTCGCCGGATTGAGGTTTATTCACCAGCCTGTAACTGACCTTTTTCCCGCTGCCCGAATACGGATTTCATCAACCACATAATATCGCCCCCAATGCCAATGAAGGCGGGTACCAGGAACAGAACGAGGAGTGTGGCGAGCCCAAGGCCGAAGACAATGGTGATCGCCATTGGCAGCAGGAATTGCGCCTGCAGGCTCTTTTCAAACATCAGCGGGATCAATCCGCCAATGGTGGTAAGCGATGTCAGCAGCACCGCCCGCAGACGATCACGGCTTGCCCCAGTTGAAGCTTCAAACAGGCTCTCACCGCGATCAAGGCGTTCGTCCAGCCTGCTCACCAGGATAATGGAATCGTTCACCAGAATACCCGCCAGCCCCAAAAGGCCAATGAATGAGAGAATGGTAAGTTTGTAGCCCAACACCCAGTGGCCAACCACGGCACCGACAATCCCGAACGGTATGATCAGCATGATGGCAATCGGACGGAAGTAGTTGCCGAAAACCCAGGCTAGGATGATGTAAATCACTGCCAACGCTACATAGACACCCACTGTGAGATCCTCAAAGGCCTTTGCCCGTTCTTCGTTGCGGCCGCCAAAGTGATAATCGAGACCCATGGCGTCCAGGATTTGCGGAATTTCACCGGCCTGAAGAATTTCAATCGCCTTTTCCGTTGTCACGATATCCGTATTGAGATCGGCAGTTACAGAAACAATCGTCTTTCCATCTTCTCTGAGGATTGCCGTGAACCCCTGTTTTTCCCGCAGAGAAACGACTTCATCCAGCGGAACAAACTCACCCTCCGGGCTTCTGAGCTCGAAATTTCGCAACCGATCACTGGTTTTTTCGCTTTCCATAAGAGAGACCCGGATGGTCACCTCATCATCACCGCGGGCAAAACGCCTTGGAATTGCGCCATCAAACGCATCGCGAATTTGCCGTCCGACTTCATCGATCGTGAAACCAAATGCGGCGCCGCGCGGCAATAACTGCATTACCAGTTCCGGCTTGCCGTATGGCAAATCATCAGCCACACCGGACACGCCGTCCAGCGAGGACACAAGTGGAATTATTCGCACCGCTGCTTCCTTGAGGGTTGCAACATCACCACCGGTAATTTCAAGATCGAGATCCCTCCCCGGTGGGCCGCTGCGGGATGCAAAGATGGCAACCCTGCGCGCACCAGACATGTCAGGAACCGCTTTGCGCCAGGCCCGGACGATTTCCGGCGTTCGGAAAGTTCTCACTTCTGAAGACGTCAACTGTACCCGCACCTGGGCGAGATTGTCACCGACACTTCGTCCCGCAGAACCCAGTGTTGTGAACACGGCCTCAACAAGCTCTTCTTCCCCGCCTGTTAGTTCCTCAACCGCGGTGTCGAGAGCAGCTTCGACCTCAGTGATGATTTCCATCGCACGGTCTTCTGAAATGCCGGCGTTGAACACTAACCGGGCGCTGATATTCTCCGCTTCCGGTGATGGGAAGAAAACAAATTTAACCTGCTCGCCACGGATGGGGCCAACCACAAAGGCCATCACACTTGCCACTGCGATAGCAACTGTCACATACCGCCAACGTAATGACAGGCGAACCATCCAGTCAAAGGGACCATCCCGGAAAGCGTTGAAACGTTCATTGAACTTTTTTCGAAACCAGCTTTCTTCCCCGTAGGAGCGTTGCCTTGGCGAAGCTTTTTTCAACAGCCAGAAAATCCCCTCAAATAAAGAACCGGCGATAAGAGAACCGAGCGTGATCAATACAAGGAATATCGCTACCGGCTGGCTGTCCTTCAGACTGGACACCTGATCAAACAGCAATATGCCGGCAAAAGCCTCGTCAGCAGCTGTGCCACGATTGGCAATCGATATCAGTATACCGCCGCCCAGCGTTGCAAAAAACATCTGACGCCAGAACGACCACTCCCGACGCGGCTTTTCTTCCAGGGTATGGGCCAGGTGACCAGGCAGAATCAGGAAACATTCCACCAGGCTGGCAATGATGACGGCGATGACGACATAGGGCATCACGCCCATGATCTGGCCGATAATGCCGGTTATCAGCAGCATCGGCGCAAAAGCAGCGATGGTAGTCGTCATGGCTGCCATAACAGGCGTCAGCATGCGGTTTGCACCGTTTTCTGCCGCTTCGAACGGACCATCTCCCGCCTCGAACCGTGATGCCGTGTGCTCGCCTACGACGATAGCATCGTCAACAATGATCCCAAGCATCATGATCAGTGCGAAAAGTGTTATCATGTTGATCGTCTGTCCCAGGAGCAACATGAAGCCGAGTGTGGCCAGCATCGCAATCGGAATGCCCGCCGCAACCCAGAACGCAATCCGGGCATTCAGAAAAATGAACAGGGTGGCCACGACAAGCACCAGCCCGTACACTCCGTTCCAGAACAATAGCGATATACGCTGAACTAGCCGATCCGCGCGGACTTCATATTTTTGAAGCGTTATCCCGGGTGGCATAACATCCTCTATTTCAGCCAGATAGGTGTCCAGAATATTTGCCGTTTTGAGCGTATCGGCTGTAAGGGCGCGCTCAACGGTCATTTGTATCGCCGGGACACCGCCCACAAGTCCGCGTGTCGCACCGTCTTCATAGCCTCGGCGGATCGTTGCAATATCGCCCAGCAGGACTTTTTCTCCGGAGGCAAATGATCTGATCTCAATGTCTGTCAGAGAGGCCGGATCATCTATATCGGCCAGGGCCCGGATCTGTTTTTCCACGTTGCCTTTCAACTGCCCGGAAGGCAGATCGCGGCTGTTCCCGGCAATTGCCCGGGAAACATCGTTGATCGAGATTCCCAGTCTTCGCAATTCACGCTGGGATATTTCCACCTGCAGTTCCTCATCCCGCATGCCCAGCATGGACACCTTGTCAATGCCGCGATCTATGAGGTCATCGCGTATTTGCTTGGCGTGGTATCGAAGGGTGGATTCCGGCACATTTCCCGATATCGATAATTTTGCGATCCGGTCAAAAAACGGACTTTTGGAAACTTCCGGTGTGTCTGCTTCCTCGGGCAGATTGGTAACCGTCTTCACCGCCGTGTCCACATCCGAAAGGGCCTGTTTCATGTCGGAACCCTGGATAAACTCCAGCGTTATCCTGCCCGAGCCCTCAAGCGCATAGGACACCATATTGTCGACACCGTCGATGAAACGGACTTCCGGTTCGATAAGCTCTATGATGTTGCTTTCAACATCCTCAGGGCTGGCACCGGCCCATTTGACGGAAATGGAAATGGATTCCCGGTCAACCGTTGGGAAAAACTGCGTGTTAATCCGGCCAAGGGCAAAAATTCCGAAAAGGACCATCAGCACCATCAGCAGATTTGCCGCGTTGGGATGGCGGGCAAACAGACTGACTATGCCGCCGCCGGGAAGCGTGCGCGTGATCACTGGACTTCACCGACTAGTTGTTTTTCGGATTTGCTGTTTGCCGAAGCCTTGGGTGGTTTTACCCGAATGCCATCGGAAATTTCCGCTATTCTGGTTGTCAGGACTTCATCCCCGTCGGCCAGATTGCCGCTGATGATGGCCTGATCTCCATCGAAGGCATGAATAAGGACACGCCGGCTTTCCAATACACCGTCGGTTATCGCATACACGGTATTGTTGTTGTAAACTGCTGTTTCGGGAACCCGGAAATGGTTTGAGAACTTCTTGTCGGGAACAATCAGCTCAACAAATGCCCCGGGCCGCAATGCACTGTTCTCCAGCGGATCGGTAATCACAGCAATAACTTCGACACCGCCGCGGCTTGATTCTATGCGGGCGGTAATGCGTTCGATAACGGCCGCATATCGATGTTCTTCTCCGCCGACGTTCCAGATAGCTTCCACCGGCCGACCAATCAGACCTGTTTCATCCGACTGAATGCGTCCGAACCGCTGATCGGTAAGGGTCGCATGTACTTCAAGCCTGTCAGCTTCATACATCGACACCGCCATATCATTAACCCCAAGCAAACGGCCGATAGCGACGTTCTTTTCGCTGACAATGCCGGAAGTCGGTGCGCGGAACACAGTGTCCTCGAGATCTTTTTCCGCCTGGGCAATCGCCCATTCGAACCGGGACAGAACAGCCTTGAGCTGCTCAAGACGCGCCTTCTCGGCCACCAGATTTAATTCGCTTTGTTCCAGGGTTTGCCTGCGCTGACTGACTATGAGTTTCCTATCTTCAACATTCTTGGCGGTTGCGGTGCCCTGTTCCTGAAGCGCAGAAATCCTTTCCAGATCATTTTCCGCAAGAACAAGCTGATCTTTCGAGCGTTCGATGCGGGATTCCTCAATTCCAATCCGCGCTTCGTTTTCAGCAACCTTGGCCAGTGTTTCCTTGTGATTTGCCTGTGCTGACGCAAGTTCCTTTTCAAAATTGAACGGATCAATCTTGAACAGTTCATCACCCTGGACGACCCGCGCACCGATGTTCAATTTCGGATTTGCCCAGACCACTTTGCCTGCCACCAGAGAGCGCAAGTCAACCTGGCGCGCTGCCTGTACTTCGCCGTATACGAGCAGGTTCGGCTGGAAAATGCCCTTTTCGACCACCACACTATCAACCGTGTAGACAGTCTTGAAACCCGTGCGCGACGGTGGTTCTTCCTTCAACTCGGTAAAGTAATTCATGCCAAAGGCGCCAGCTAGCAGGATTGCCAGCATCAAAATACACTGGAAACATCCGCGCAGCAGGCGCGCGCCAAGCGAGGGTGACTCCTCTGCGTTCTCCGAGGATTCCGGCGTTTGTGCGCCGATGGATTCATTTTGTTTCAACATGGTCAAGCTTTGTGTCCAACTATCGCCATTTCTATACAATAGGAGACTTGCGGCAAGTTACAACTTGGTAATCGTCATTGCACGGACATGCTTGCGTGCTGGTTAATCACCAAAAACCTCTTCCGGTGTAATGTCATAGACCGTGCTGCAAAATTCGCAGGTCGTCGTAAAGTCGTCATGAGAAACATCTGGATTTTTGTTATCGGTCTCAAAACTGCGTACCAGGGCAAGTACTTTTTCACGCGAGCACTGACAGGATTCCTCAACCGGGATTCCCTCAAAAACCCGCACCCCATGCTCATTGAACAACCGGTAAAGCAGACGTTCGACACTGATATTGGGATCGGTCAGTTCATCATCCGAGATGGTATCGACCAACGATGCAGCCTCTACCCAGGCTTCGTCGATCAAGCCTTCCTCTTCTTCTTCATCATCGCCGGAACCACCGGGCAAATCACGGACCGATACACGGGCCTCTGATTCCGGTAGGAACTGAGTGATAAGACCGCCAGCGCGCCAGCCGGTTTCCACCGGGCCATCATCGTCGCCTGCCCGCATGATTTGGGCAACGGACAGTTTGACACGGGTAGGAATCTGTTCGGATTGCCGGAAATACTGGTGTGCAACTTCTTCCAGCGTCATGCCATCAAGTGCCACAATACCCTGATAACGCTGCATGTCGGGCCCCTGGTCAATGGTGAGTGCCATGACACCGTTACCTAAAAGTTCGCGGGGCGTGGCCCTGCCATCATTACCGGCAGCTTCCACTGCTTGTGTATCAAAACGCGCATAGGCCCGCACGGACCCCGGTGTGGAAAAATCCACCACTACCAGTGAGACCGGGCCATCAGACTGGGTCTGGAGAATGAAATTTCCATCAAACTTCAGAGAACTGCCAAGAATAATGTTGAGCACAATCAGCTCGCCCAGCAAAAAGCCAACATCCTGCGGATAGTTGTGGCGCTTGAGGATGGTATCGAGCAACGGTCCCACCTGGATGGCACGGCCGCGGACATCGAGTGGTGCAACAGCAAAGGGCACCACCACATCATCGCCTGCCAGAGAGTAGTCCTGGGCTCCTGTCTCCGGTGAACTCATTTCAGACACCATTGAAGAATTGCCTTTTGGACATGCAGGCGATTTTCCGCCTCATCAAATACAACCGATTGTGGACCATCGATAACCTCATCGGTCACCTCTTCACCGCGGTGCGCAGGCAGACAGTGCATGAAGATGGCATCATCCTTGGCATGTTTCATAAGCTGTTCGTTCACCTGATAGGGGTGAAATGTGTTGTGCCCGCTAGCTTCATCTTCAAAACCCATGGAAAGCCACGTATCTGTCACCACGCAATCCGCGGCGTCGACGGCCTGTTCCGGATTCTGGCCAACGGAAATGGAAGCACCGGCCGCAACAGCCCGGTCGACGAATTCGGCACCCGGTCCGCGCCCTTCCGGAACCGCGATATCCAACGCATATCCGAATACCGTTGCACCCTCTATGAGCGAATTGAGCACGTTGTTACCGTCGCCGGTCCAGGCAATCTTCTTGCCTTTCGCGGTTCCCAGTTTTTCCTCGATGGTCATGACATCCGCCATGATCTGGCAGGGGTGAGTATCATCCGTGAGACCATTAATGACCGGCACGGTTGCGTTATCAGCCAGCTCAAGCAAGCGTGAGTGACGGGTAGTGCGGATCATGATCGCATCCACATAACGCGATAAAACCCGGGCTGTATCTGCTACCGTTTCACCCCGGCCAAGCTGCATTTCTGAAGCAGACAGCAAAATGGTTTCACCCCCCAGCTGCCGCATGCCGACATCAAATGAAACCCGCGTCCGTGTGGAGGGTTTGTCGAATACCATTGCCAGCATCTTGCCCTCCAGCGGACGGATACTGTTTTCCGCTGCCTTGAGCGCGTGAGCGGACTTCATTATGTCGTGCAGGACATCCGGTTTGAGGGTCGATATATCGAGAAAATGGTTTGGTTTTGCAGTCATGGTAGCGATCAGTCCAATGCAGTCTGCACCGTAGTCAGGGCCGCAATCATCTTTTCACGTATGATACGGATATCTTCTTCCGTGATGACCAGCGGCGGCACAATGCGCACCACGTTGTTGCCGGCCAGAACAACCAGCAGTCCCTGATCACGCATGGCCTGCATGATATCAGCATTGGGAACCCTGGCTTTCATCCCCATCAGAAGGCCGGATCCACGCACGTCTTCCAAAAGGTCGGGAAATGTATCGAGTAATTCTGCCAGATGTTGCCGGAACAGGATTGACCGCTGTTGCACGGTTTCCATAAATCCGTCTTCCAGCACCACATCGAGAACCGCGTTGCCCATTGCCATGGCGAGCGGATTGCCGCCAAAGGTGGAGCCATGAGTACCGGCAACCATCGCGATGGCCACTTCCTCTTTTGCCAGGCATGCACCAACAGGAAATCCACCGCCGATGCCCTTGGCGATAGCCATTATATCCGGTTCCACGTCATGCCATTGATGGGCAAACAATTTGCCGGTTCTACCGACGCCGGTCTGTACTTCGTCGAACATGAGCAGAATACCGTGTTTGTCGCACAGTTCGCGCATTGCTCTCAGGTCAGATCCGGAAACTTCCCGCACTCCCCCTTCACCCTGGACCGGTTCTATCAGAATGGCAGCGGTGTTTTCATCAATTGCCGACTTCAATGCATCCAGATCACCAAAGGGCAACGAGATGAACCCCTCCATTTTGGGGCCAAAACCCTCCAGGTATTTTTCCTGCCCACCGGCGGCAATCGTCGCCATGGTCCGACCGTGAAAAGCACCTTCGAAGGTTAGGATATTGATACGCTGCGGATTGCCGTTTGCGTATTGATAACGACGCGCGGTCTTAATCGAACACTCCATCGCTTCAGCACCGGAATTGGTAAAAAACACCCTGTCGGCAAATGTGTTTTCACAAAGCCTTGTGGCAAGGGTTTTTTGCCCCGGTATCGAATAAAGGTTTGATAAGTGCCAGATGCCGTCGGCTGCGTTCTTGAGTGTTTCCACCAGATGGGGATGACCGTGGCCAAGGGAATTGACTGCGATGCCAGAGGTACAATCGATGAATTCGTTCCCCTCAGTGTCATACAATCGCACACCTTCACCGCGAGCGAACTCCAGGGTCGGCTGCGCATAAACATCAAAGGTGTGCTGTTCTTTTCCCATTTTGATATCCCGGTCGAAAAGCTGTAGGTAGAGGTTTCAAACAAAAAACCCGTCGAAATGACGGGTCATTGAAAATAGGCGTCATCGCCCTGCCCTGAAAATACTGACCTTGAGGCCTAAGGTCAAGCACAAGGATCACGGCACGCCAGGCGTAAATTTCAATCCTGATTTCGCAATTCTGATTCAAGTTTCCACAGGTAAGTGAAATTCGATTCCCATAGTTGGGGATATTCAGAAAAAATGATTCGTTCGAAAGCCTGGACTCTTGTCTTGCGAGTCCATGGCTGGTTTAGTTTCGCGAGTATGGTGTATCCATCCTGCAGCGGCACTGACAGGAAAACCAAAAACAAGAATTTTTCAGCCGAAACCCGCCGGGTCTCGGAATGAGGAACGATTCTGCAAAACGGAGAAGAGACAAGTATGTCGTGGACAGACGAGCGGGTAGCAATCCTTTCAAAACTCTGGGCCGATGGTCTTAGTGCCAGTCAAATTGCGGCCGAGTTGGGAGGCGTAACACGCAATGCCGTCATTGGTAAGGTGCACCGTCTGGGACTTTCCGGCCGGGCAAAACCCACTTCGTCCGGGATCAAGCGCGTCAAACGCGCGCCACGCAGCGGTTCCTATAACTCACGTCCCAGGAGTTCCAGATCTCTGGCCACCGCCAAATCAGGCAACCTGAATGCGGTACCACGCATTGCCGTGGAGGATATGGTAGCGCCTGAAAGCAAGAAACTTGATCTGGTCGATCTCACCGAGAAAACCTGCAGATGGCCACATGGCGATCCTGCGACAGATGACTTTCACTTTTGTGGACATTCCACGAAGGACGAAGCGCCTTATTGCGAATATCACTGCAAGCTTGCCTATCAGCCAACAACTGACCGCCGCCGCGAGAAAAAAGCTGCAAACGGCTAGGCAAAGCACTCTTCTGCCAGCATTCCAACACTGTGATGTTCGAAAGAACCCGAACACTTCGGGATTGCACTGTGTCGACAATCTTCGAACTTCAACTAGAAGGTTATGGCAGCATATTCTTTTGGCAACGTTCAATGGAACGGAAACTAGATAGCCTAGCGTGCAACGAACTTGTCGTTGAGCGAATAACCTGCCCCGCGGACAGTTCGAATGGGATCGATTTCCTGTCCACGGCAAACGGCACGACGTAACCGGCCGATATGGACATCCACAGTACGCTCATCGACATAGTTCTCATGTCCCCATACAGCATCCAACAGCTGCTCGCGAGAATACACCCTGCCCGGTGCGCTCATCAGGAACTCAAGTAGCCTGTATTCGGTCGGTCCGAGTTTAACTTCACGACCGTTGCGGTATGTGCGGCGGGTATCTCGGTCCATCTCGATGTCGCCTGCGACGAGACGTGATGATATCTTTTCCGGATTTGAACGGCGCAACATTGCCTTTACCCTGGCCATCAACTCGGGAACAGAAAACGGTTTGACGACAAAATCATCGGCACCGGTTGCCAGACCTCGAACCCGCTCGGATTCTTCGCTTCGCGCTGTTAGCATGATGACAGGCAGGTTAGCTGTCTCGCTGCGCAGACGAAGACGGCGGCAAAGTTCAATGCCGGAAAGACCCGGTAACATCCAGTCCAGAAGCAACAGATCCGGAACTGTTTCGCGTAGCCGTATTTCTGCATCATCCCCGCGTGCCTGAATTTCAACTTCGTATCCTTCCGCCTCGAGATTGTATCTCAGAAGCTCGGACAGTGCCTCTTCGTCTTCAACGACCATCACTTTTGGATGCATAGGACTGGCTTCCTTGATCAGTCTTCCTGTTCATCTGCCACGATGTCATAACTGCCCGTAACAATATAATTAATCGTCTCGGCCAGATTGGTCACATGATCACCGACCCGTTCCAGGTTTTTTGCGCAAAACAAAAGATGTGTGCAGTAGGTGATATTGCGGGGATCTTCCATCATATAGGTCAGAAACTCCCTAAACAGCGACGTGTAGAGACTGTCGATTTCGTCATCCCGGTCCCAGACCTGCCGCGCCTTGTCAACATCCTTGGCAGAATAGGCATCCAGCGCATCCTTGAGTTGTTCCAATGAAACGTTGGTGAGGTGTTGCAGGCCGCGCTGTAGTTTTTTTGGCGGCAGATGATCTTCAATCTGAAAAGAACGGCGTGCCACATTCTTGGCAAGATCACCAATGCGCTCGATGTCCATGGCCATGCGCATCGCCCCGATTGTCTCGCGCAGATCCTGGGCCATCGGCTGGCGTTTGGCGATCAGAAGCACGATGTGATCATCCACTTCCACCTGCATTGCATCAAGAACCCGGTCATCGCGCACGACTTCCTTACAAAGCTCCTTGTCCGCTGTAAGCAA
Organism: Rhizobiaceae bacterium; assembly: GCA_965198665.1. Classification (GTDB taxonomy): domain Bacteria; phylum Pseudomonadota; class Alphaproteobacteria; order Rhizobiales; family Rhizobiaceae; genus JAALLB01. Next base: position 408,244 of record CBDAPT010000010.1, read on the forward strand.
GGCATTGACGGAACGGGCAACCATGCTTTCCGCGTTGCCACCCATTTCCGAAATTTTCGAAGTCAGAAAATTGAGATCATCATCAAATGCCGAAACTGTATGCTCGCTCATGGTATCACTTTCTTCTGGCCGAGAGTGGGAGGATTATTGGCAGCAATGCGCTAACCGTAACGGCCTGTAATGTAGTCCTGTGTTTTTGGATCGCTGGGGTTGGTAAACATGGTGTCCGTATCGTCAACCTCAACCAGATTTCCCAGGTGGAACATGGCGGTGCGCTGAGAAACCCGGGCTGCCTGTTGCATGGAATGGGTGACGATCACTATGGTGTAGTTCTCCCGCAATTCATCAATCAGTTCTTCAACCTTCGCAGTAGCAATCGGATCCAGTGCCGAACAGGGTTCATCCATCAGGATGACTTCCGGGCTCACGGCAATTGCCCGTGCGATACAAAGGCGCTGCTGCTGGCCGCCGGAAAGGCCGGTACCGGGTTCATGCAGCCGATCCTTTACCTCATCAAACAAACCCGCTTTCAGCAAACTGGTAACAACAATTTCTTCCAGTTCGGTTTTTGAATGCACAAGGCCGTGAATACGGGGGCCGTAGGCAATGTTTTCAAAAATCGACTTTGGAAACGGGTTCGGCTTCTGAAAGACCATTCCGACGCGCGCACGAAGCTCGACCACGTCGATGTCCCGATGATAAATGTCTGTGCCGTCCAGCGTGATATCCCCGCTGACACTACAAATATCAATCGTATCATTCATCCGGTTCAGGCAGCGCAGGAATGTCGACTTGCCACAACCCGAAGGGCCAATCAATGCCATTACCTGACGTTCCGGGATGTCCAGGTTGACATCAAACAATGCCTGTTTGTCGCCATAAAACACCGAGACATCTTTACCGGACATTTTGATGGAATTATCCGCCATGATTTTTGCTGATTCTTCCTGCAATTCCATACTCTGCATATTCATTACCATATACCCTCACCATCTACGTTCAAACCGTTTCCTCAGCAATACCGCCACTGCATTCATGACCACCAGAAACGCCAGCAAAACCATGATTGCAGCGGCTGTTTTCTGCTGGAAACCAGGCTCCGGGAAGTCAGCCCACATATAAATCTGAACCGGCAGCACGGTGGCCGGATCTGTAAAGCTGCCAGGAATGTCGACCACAAAGGCCACCATACCTATCATCAAAAGAGGTGCGGTTTCTCCCAATGCCCTGGCCATGCCGATGATCGCGCCTGTCAAAATACCAGGAACCGCCAGCGGAAGGACATGGTGGAATACCGCCTGCAACTTTGATGCGCCTACGCCAAGTGCCGCCTCACGGATCGATGGGGGTACGGCTTTCAGCGCGGTTCGGGCCGCAATGATAATCACCGGCAATGTCATCAATGCCAGCACGACACCGCCAACGATTGGCGCAGAACGGGGCATTTCGAAAAAGTTAAGGAACACTGCGAGACCAAGCAGTCCGAAAACAATGGAAGGCACCGCAGCCAGGTTGTTGATATTGGCCTCGATAAAGTCGGTCAGTCTGTTTTTGGGGGCAAATTCTTCGAGATAGATTGCAGCGGCAACACCCAGTGGAAAAGATAGCAACAGGGTCACAATCATAGTGAACAGGGAACCGACAACCGCGCCCCATACACCGGCCATTTCCGGTTCGCGGCTTGCTCCGTTTGTGAAGAAAATCGAATTCCAGCGGTTTTCAATCAAACCGTCACTGACCAGGCGATCCATTACTGCCACCTCCCGATCGGAAAACTTCCGGTTCTCCTCAGCCGAACGGATTATCTTGATCTCCCAGCCACCGCTTGTGGCGGTATTTTGCTCCAACGGCAGTATTACCTCACCTGATGCAGAACTTGTACCAACCTCCGTGACTTTGATGGTGCCACCACCGATGTTAAGCAGCATTGACGGCATGGCCCGGTCAAGTTTCTCGGAGCCGGTGTCATTGTTCGCCCGAGCAATCAGCGCATCATATTTCTGCCTCAGCAGATCGATTTCCGCCTGGGTGTTTTCGATATTGCTGCGGGCTGCTTCTTTGGCCGTCTCGTTGGTTGCGTTACCGGCGATATCCTGCTGTTGCTCAAGACTGAGCTGCAGCCCGGCAATTCGATTTTTCACACGATCGGATTGTATCCTGATCTCTGTCTTCACGGTGACAAGGAACTCGGCAAATACTTCGGCATTTGCCTGGATATCCGCTGAACCGTCATCTTCGGTTACTGTAACATTGGAAGCTGGTCGACGCGTTTCTGACTGTGCCGTCAGGCCCTTGAGGTAGAGATCCGCAAAATCAGAAACCGGCACACCGATTTCACGCACCGCACCGGTCAGATCAGGATTTCCAATCACCTCCCGACGCAATTCGATATTCGATGCGCCGGAGACCATGCTGCGGGCCAGACGTCTGCCCTTGCGGCCGGAAAGATAAGGCATGGCGTCGGCAATTCCGGTTTTCACGATTTTTCCGTAGTTGCCTTTTTCAGGTTCTGCCGGATCGACATTTGTCAGATCTACCGAAAGCTTGGCGTAGTGATAGGTGAACGCCGGGATGCCCTCGCGTATGAACGTCGACAACAGGAGCACAAGAAACGCGATCGACACCAGGATTGCCGCCAACCCTATCAATTTGAAACGGGTCTCTGCTGCATATCTCTTCTTAATGAGCGCCGAGCGTCGACTGGCAACTGTTGAATTGGACTGAAGCGCTGGTTGAATATTATCAGTCATATTGTTCCCGATATTTTTGAACTACCCGCAATGCAATAACGTTTAGGCACAAGGTGACAATGAACAACACCAGCCCGAGCGCGAAGGCTGCAAGGGTTTTTGCGCTGTCAAATTCCTGGTCTCCCTGCAACAGGGTGACGATCTGTACCGTAACCGTCGTTACGGCCTCGAGCGGATTAAAAGTCAGATTTGCCGCCAGACCGGCAGCCATTACCACGATCATCGTTTCACCAACTGCCCGCGATATTGCCAGCAACAAAGCTGCAACAATTCCAGGCAAGGCTGCCGGAAGCACAACCTTTCGTATGGTCTCGGACTTGGTTGCACCCATGGCATAGGAACCATCGCGCAGGGACTGGGGAACGGCATTTATGACGTCATCCGACAAGGAAAGTACGAAGGGAATGATCATAATGCCCATCACCAACCCGGCTGCAAGAGCTGACTCAGAAGAGACAGACAGTCCGATGCTTTCTCCCCAACCGCGAATTGCCGGCGCTATCGTCAATGCCGCAAAAAATCCGTAAGCAACGGTTGGAATACCGGCCAATACTTCCAAAGCGGGTTTCGCATAGGCACGAAATCTCGCTCCTGCATAATCGGACAGATAAATCGCTGACATCAAACCGAATGGTGCGGCAACAGCAATAGCGATGAACGTGATCAGAAACGTCCCTGTGAACAGGGGAATGGCGCCAAATATTCTGGAATGATCATCGGAAAGAGCTTCTCCGCCAGCACCTTCGAAAGCACTTTGGGGAGACCAATGGTACCCGAAAAGGAAATCAAAGAAAGGCACCTTCTGAAAAAATCGGATGGATTCAAAAATCAATGAAAGAACGATGCCGATGGTCGTCATAATTGCCACAACCGAACAGGCAATCAAAACCCCCATGATAAACTTTTCGACAAAGAACCGCGCCCGTGCGGTCGCAGTTATACGCTTAAGGCCGTAAAAAAATCCGGCACCAACCAGGCAGGCGGACAAGAATGCCAGTATCAGGTTACCCGTTGCAGCCAACTGTCTGTACACCTGGGCTGCCTCATCCGCTGCGGTTTTCAGCTCACCTTTGGTGCTGGTGATTATTTGCACCGCTTCGCCAGCAGCGCTTGTAGCAAGGGCGTGAACATCACGCATGAAAGCGGCGACTTGTGGCGGTTCCAGCGGCTCGAGGATTGAAGCGAACTGACTGCCAATCATGCCATCAATCACACGCCCGGAAAAAATCGACCATACTGCCAAAAGCAATATTGACGGAAAGACGGATACAATAGCAAGAAAACCGCCGTGATACGCGGGTCGCGAATGAAGCGAAGATATCTCGGTGCCGGCGACTGTCACAGCGCGGGACCGCCCGATTACAAGGGCGGCAATTGCAACGACTACGAGCGCCAACAACAAATACAAGGCCATTTATACCTACCCCTTAGCGGCCATTTACAAGACTTTGCTTATTTCAGTTCCGTTTGACTGGTATCTCACCCGACGCGATTGCACCGGGTGAGAAAGATGATGGTTAGAATGACATTGGAGCCATTGAATTCGCAGACTCTGCAACCGCCTCGCGATCTTCATCCGAAAGCGGGATCAGACCTTTGTCAGCCAGATAACCGTCTTCCCCCCAGGTATCTTCGGCTGTGAATTCTGCAACAAAGTCCTCTATTCCCGGAATTACGCCAACATGTTCCTTCTTTACGTAGAAGAACAATGAGCGGGAAATCGGATAGTCTCCGGCAGCAATATTGTCGAACTCAGGTTCAACACCGTTGACAACCGCGCCACGAACCTTGTCGGCGTTCTGGTCAAGGAAAGAGAATCCGAATACGCCAAATGCGTTCGGGTTGGCTTCGAGTTTCTGGATGATCAGATTGTCGTTCTCGCCTGCCTCGACATAGGCACCATCCTCGCGTATGGCGTGCGAAATTTTCTTGAAGGCTTTCTTGTCCTCAGAACGAAGCGCTTTCAGCACGTCTATTTTCTTGGCACCACCTTCAAGGGCGATTTCAGCAAAAGCGTCACGCGTCCCGGAGGTCGGTGGGGGGCCGAGAACTTCAATTTTGATGTTTGGCAGTGATGGATCTATATCTGACCATTTCTGGTGCGGATTGGGGATCAAACTGCCATCTGGGCCTGGGATTTCCTTGGCAAGAGCCAGAAAAATCTGCTTGCGTGTGATGTTCATTTCCGGCCCGGACTTGGCATTTGCCATTACGATGCCGTCGAAACCGATTTTGACCTCTACCGGGGTTACACCGTTTTCGCCACAAAGCCTGAACTCATTTTCCTTGATGCGACGGGAGGCGTTCGTAATGTCCGGTGTATTTTCCCCTACCCCTGTGCAGAACAACTTCATGCCACCGCCTGAACCGGTGGATTCAACAACTGGTGTCTTGAAGGAGGTTTTCTGACCGAACTGTTCCGCAACCGATGTCGAGAACGGGAAGACTGTCGATGAACCGACGATTTGAATTTGGTCGCGTGCAACTGCGGTGCCGATGGCGGTTGTGGTCAACAATGCCGCAACGGCAACAATGTTTGTGAATTTGACGATTTTCATTTGCTTCTCCAGCTATCCATCAAAGTTTACAAAGACACGATTGGAGAACCGCTTCTTAGGCCTCCGTTCAGGTCATGAGCGTGACCGAATTCGGTGATCACAAGGGGATTTCTACAGAATGTTTCGGTAAGTTTTATGACAGGTTAAGCTTTTGTTATTTATTGCAATTACAGAACTATACACCTTCTGCCAGTTTTAACTGCACAACAAACTCCGCCCCCTCTCCCGGTGTCGAATTGAGTTGCAATCGGCTGCCATGACGGTTGAGAATATGTTTTACGATAGCCAGGCCCAGACCGGTTCCCTGCTTCTCCCTGCTGCGGGCAACATCAACACGGTAAAACCGCTCGGTAATACGCTGGTGATGCTCGGGCGCGATGCCAATACCAAAATCCTTTACTGACACCTCAGCTGCCGGTTCACCGCCGAGATTCGTTCGCCTGGCGGAAACGACTACCCGTTTGCCTTCCTGTCCGTACTTGCAACCGTTTTCCAACAGGTTGGAAAAAACCTGATAAAGTTCATCACGATCGCCCGTAACACGCAACTCCTCCTCCAACTCGGTTTCAATCTTGACATTCAGTTGTTGGGCGAGCGGCTCAAAGGAGGAAACGACGGAGTTTAAAATCTCACTTATCTCCACAGTATCAGAAGGTTTGACATTGGATTTCATTTCGATGCGGCTTAAGGACAAAAGGTCATTCACCAGGCGGGTCATGCGTTCCGCCTGATTTTGCATCACATCAGTAAAACGCGCCTGTGCCTCCGGATCATTTTTCGCGGCACCGCGAATTGTCTCCAGGTAACCAAGCAAAGAAGCTAACGGTGTCCTCAGTTCATGGCTGGCATTGGCAATAAAATCCGAACGCATCCGGTCCATGCGATGGGCTTCTGTGTGATCATGGAAAGCCAAAAGAAAGAGTTCTTCCTCGTCGCGATTTTGCTCTCTCTGAGCACGCAGGGGGGAGACTTCAACCTGAAACCACCGATCATGCGGGACCGTCTCGTTGTACTCGATGGTCATTGGTAGTTTTTCTTGCAGGGCGGAATCGATTGCTTGGCGTAATTGAGGTTGGCGAAAGCGAATTGTGATCCGATCACCCGATCGGACATTACCAAACACACTGGCTGCATATGCGTTCGCATGACGCACGTTTGCATTGCGGTCCAAAAGATAAACCGGAAACTGCAGTGCATTGATCACGGAATGGTAGTTGCTGACATCAGGATCCGACGAATGCCCTGCCGGGTTTTCTGCCGCTATGAAACGTTGCTCACTGCGCATGAAAAAGTAAAGACCTGCGAGAAAAACCGCTAATCCGACAAGCAATTGCCAGAACAAGTCAGGTCGGGCAACGATCAACAACCCGAAGAACAAACCCAGCAACACCAACGGCCATTGAGAGCGCGGAGGTTCATTTTTCTCGCCAGAGTCCAGTTTGTTTGCCATACTCTGAGTTCCAATGCCCTGCAAAAATCACGAACAGGTTGTTCCGGTCAGCTAACTTCACCTATATTGCTACAGGTGAATTAAATCAAAAGGTATCTTATGGTTCAGGACATACCCGAAGTTTCCATCTCGCTGGATGGCCAGACAGTCACGTTCGATCTGGATGAGGAGAAATTGCCGAAAGCAATTTCAAAGACGGCGTTTTCCAGTGGTGGCTATCCCTATGATGACAAGTTGAGCCGGGATGACTACGAGGATACCCTCAAGCGCCTTCAGCTTGAACTCGGCAAAATGCAGGCGTGGCTGCAGGAGACAGGTGAGCGGCTGGTAATAGTCTTTGAAGGCCGTGATGCTGCCGGCAAAGGGGGAACAATCAACGCTTTCCGGCAATATCTTAATCCCCGGCACGCCCGCACCGTCGCATTGTCCAAACCATCCGACACAGAGCGCGGGCAATGGTATTTTCAGCCCCCCGTGCCATTCCGAAGTGCACCAGTGAAAACGGCAGCGTGATGAGCATTCTTCCTTGCGGGCGGGCCAGGCGATGGCGAGAATCTTGTAGAAGGAGATTCGCCTATGCCTCGCGGCTACCACCACCTGACCCAAGATGAACGTTGCCAGATTTGGGGGTTGAAGAAAAGCGGCCTCTCGCAGAGAGACATTGGGCGTGAGCTCGGACGCCATCACACGACAATCCGTCGAGAGATGCAGCGCAACAGCGGCGGCCGGGGCTACCGGTACAAACAGGCCCATAACAAGGCGACAGAGCGCCGCCACAGGGCGTCATCGGTGCCAAGGAAGATGACACCCGCCCTGTGGCAATTGGTCGAGGAGAAGTTGGCGGCTGGCTGGAGCCCAGAGCAAATTTCGGGTCGGTTTCGTCGGGAAGGCCAAGCCATGGTGGGGCGGATGCGGATCTACGAATACGTCCGCGCGGACCGCAGGGCCGGTGGCAGCCTTTACAAACGTCTGCGGCGGCGTGGGAAGAAACCGAATTGGCGCGGCGGCCGGCACGCCGGGCGAGGACGCATTCCCGGTCGTGTCGATATCAGTGAGCGGCCCGCGATCGTCGAACAGAAGTTGCGGATCGGTGACTGGGAGGTGGACACGATCGTTGGAGCGGGTCAAAGCGGCGCAGTGGTTTCGGCGGTGGACCGCGCCTCGAAGATGACCCGACTGGTACGGCTCGACAGGAAAACGGCCGAAGATGTCGGAGCTGCGCTCAGACGCCGGCTGGAGGCAGATCGGCACCTGGTTCACACGATCACTGCGGACAACGGTAAGGAATTCGCTGGCCACAGCAGCCTGTCCAAGGCGCTTGATGCCAAGTTCTATTTTGCCCGGCCCTACCACTCATGGGAGCGCGGGCTGAATGAACACACCAATGGACTGGTCCGCCAGTATTTGCCGAAAGGCACGGATTTCCGGTCTGTGACCGATGCCGAGGTCCAGGCGGTGGAGGATCTGCTCAACGCACGGCCGCGCAAGGCACTCGGCTTCCGGACGCCGGAGGAGGTGTTCAGAGATGCGCAGGCACCGCCATGACCGCTCTCAAACCTCTGGGAAGCGCACAGCGTGAAATCTCTCTTCGGCACAGTCTGTTCGAAGAGGCGATTGCGCTTGTGCGCAATTCTGCGGTAGGGGTATTGGTAACGGCAATTCAAGTCATCGCAGGCTCCGCCTGTCGAAATTTTTCACCGCCAGGCCCTTTTTTGCATTCGGGCTTGCGCCCTCATTTCAAAAAGGGCCTGGCGGTGGTGCACCTCGGAGCGGAAACGGCGAGCGCTATGTAGCCCATCTGCCAACAGATGGGGAAATGGTGATGTTCGACCGGTCATGGTATAATCGCGCCGGAGTTGAACCGGTGATGGGCTTCTGTTCCGACGAGCAGCACTCAAAATTTCTGGAGGAAGCACCGAAGTTCGAGGAGATGCTGGTTCAGGATGGCATCCATTTCTTCAAGTTTTGGCTTAATGTCGGACAGGCGATGCAGATAAAGCGTTTTCATGACCGTCGCCAGAACCCACTCAAGTCCTGGAAACTTTCTCCCATAGACATCAAAGCGCTGAACAAATGGGATGATTATACACAGGCACGAAACCTGATGCTGGATGCCACCCACAACAAGGTTGCATCCTGGACAATCGTGCGATCCAATGACAAGAGGCGGGCGCGCATCAATGCAATCTGCCATGTGCTCAATAGAATTGATTATGCGGGAAAAGACAGTTCGGCAATCGGAGAGACTGATCCCCGCATTCTCGGTCTAGGCCCGGATTTCCTCAACGAATTTGGCGCCTGATTAAACCGAAAGACCTAGTTGGCACGCAGTCTTGCATAGGCAATATCGATCGGGTCGCCCTTACCGGTAATCGCGGCTACTTCTGTGATATCGGTGCTGATTGCGATAAAGGCGCTCTGGTTTGAATTCGCAACTTCACCGATTTCAAACGCGAAGATTGAAGCTTCTGGCTGCAGTCCCACCCGGAAACGTTTTCGACCGCAACTGCCAAGATCGCCGAACTGACATTTCACCGTGAACTGCGCCGGTTTGGAAATTCCAGACTTGCCGTAAATTTCGAATGTCACAGTCTTGCCGGAAATGGCTTCCAGCACTCCGGGTTTCAGCCGGATCAGAATGGGATCTGCTGGCTCAGACCGGTTTGCGGCACTGCGAACCGAAACCAGCCGGATCATTTCGAGATTCAGTTCGTTGACAATTTGGGCTTCGCCGCGGTTCGCGGTTACCAGAGACGACAAGTCGCCCGGTTCCAGAATTGTGATGTAACCCGCTGACTGTGTTTCCGAAGTCGGCGAATTGGGGTTCTGCAGCGGTTTGTCGTTAAGTCCGAACAGGGTACCTTCCATGATGCCGACAAACACGTAATAAGCCAGCCACACCAGTAGTGCCACCACCACCAGACTGGCTAACAACCAGGCAAATATCTTTTGTGATTTTCTACGTTTGGCAAATTCCAGTGGAAGGTTTTCCGGTTCTACATAAACCTCCGCTTCGCCACCAACCCCGGCATCGGGCGGGTTATCCGCCCGTGTTTCTGCCATGACGGGCTCGGCACCTGTTTCCTCAGGGGCAGATTGTTCGACTGACACCGGTTCCTGAACTGCCGAACTCTCCAATGCCGCTGTCGGTGGGGCTTCAATCCGAGGTTCTTCCTGAACAGGATGCTGCCTTTCCTGGGCATTTCTGAATTCGTCGGAATCTTCCAGCAGAATCTGTTTCAATTCATGGAGTGGATCTTCACGCTTCGGTGGAGCTGGTTGTGGCGCAGGCTGGGGGTTTGCAAACTCGTTCTCGATTCGCTCGATTGCGCTTTCCAGCGCCCGTTGCTCAGTAACCGCGGCTTCCACTGTCAGGCCGCGATTGCTTTCTATCAGGCGTTTCAACGCATTGCGTGATGAATCATACACAGCGTTGCGCACTTCGGGTGAAGTTGCGTCCTTGGCCGCCAGGGCACCACGTATCAAGCCTTCAAAATTTGCCACACTATCGCTCGCAAATATCCTGCAACCCCCGCCTAATTGAGTAACGAATCTTGATTGCCATATCACCATAGCTTTATTAACGACCAACAGCCAGTTTTCAAAGGAAAACAGTGTCCGGGCGCAATAATCCAGAAAAATTTGATGCAAGGAACCTTCATCGGCTTGGAGTGCGTGTGAAAGTAATTGCAGACCCGGCAAAAACACAATAAACGTCTTCAGCGACGATTACGTAAAAGTTATAGGATAAAGCATTGGCACTTCCCGACATTTTGAAAGACAACCTGCGAATTCCCGTTATTGGAGCGCCGCTTTTCATCATCTCTCATCCGGATCTGGTGCTCGCCCAGTGCAAGGCCGGTGTTGTTGGTTCATTTCCCGCGCTGAATGCCCGTCCTGAGGCTCAACTGGATGAATGGCTGGCGCAGATCACCGAAGAGCTGGCGTCGTACAAAAAGGCCAATCCCGGCAAGAAAGTGGCCCCTTTTGCAGTGAACCAGATTGTTCACACTTCGAACAACCGGCTGGAGCACGACCTTCGGATGTGCGTCAAATACAAGGTGCCGATTGTCATAACTTCTCTGGGTGCTGTCCCTGAGGTCAACGAGGCAGTGCATTCCTATGGTGGAATTGTATTGCATGACATTATCAACAACCGCCACGCAAATTCAGCGATCCGAAAGGGTGCGGACGGCCTGATCGCGGTCGCTGCCGGCGCAGGCGGTCATGCGGGTACGTTGTCACCGTTTGCACTTATCCAGGAAATTCGCGAGTGGTTTGACGGTCCTCTACTGTTGTCCGGTGCCATTGCCAATGGCGGTGCCATCCTGGCAGCACAGGCTATGGGCGCTGACATGGCTTATCTCGGTTCTCCGTTCATCGCGACCCATGAAGCCCGGGCCATGGACGAATACAAGGAGGCGATTGCCGAGTACAATGCCAAGGACATCGTCTACACAAACCTGTTTACCGGCGTTCACGGAAATTACCTTCGCCCTTCTATTGAGCGCGCCGGCATGGATCCGGACAACCTGCCTGAGAGTGATCCATCTGCCATGAATTTCGGTTCCGGCGGCAACACGGATGCCAAGGCCTGGAAAGATATCTGGGGCTGTGGTCAGGGTATTGGTGCAATCAAAGCCGTTACCCCTGTAAGTGAGCTGGTGGACCGGCTGGATGCCGAATATCACGCAGCCAAAAAACAGGTAGCCTGATCACTGCGTCCTACTGCAAATCCGCTTTCAACGGTCGCATTTAAATTCCAAATTCCAGATGCGTTGGTTTAGACTGATGCAATGGACCCGTTGCTTGAACCCTTCGCGCTAAAGCATCTGAAGCTGCGCAACCGCATCATCAGCACTGCGCACGCGCCATCCTTTCATGTGGATGGCCATCCACGTGAACAATATCGTCTTTACCACGAAGAAAAGGCGCGAGGTGGTGTCGGGCTCACGATGATTGGTGGTTCTACGAATATTGCCCCGGACAGTCCTTCGGTATTCGGCCAGCTTTATGCTGGTGATGATCGCATCGTGAGCTGGTTTGACGAGCTAACCCGGGGCGTACGGGCACATGGAGCAGCCGTTATGTGCCAGATTACCCATATGGGCAGACGCACTGCATGGGATGACGGCCACTGGCTGCCGGTGCTTGGACCATCTCAGGTGAGGGAACGGGCTCACCGGTCAATTCCAAAGGTTATGGAACGGGAAGACATTGACCGGATTATCGACAATTTCGCCGATGCAGCCCGGCGGTGTCAGAATGGCGGTTTCGATGGCATCGAGCTTCTTTCGCATTCCCATCTTCTGGGTCAGTTCCTTTCGCCGCTTATCAATCTGAGAGATGATGAATACGATGGTTCACTGGAAAACCGGATGCGATTGAGCCTTAGGGTGCTCGAACGTGTAAGGGAAGAAGTCGGAGCCGAATTCGTCGTTGGCATGCGTCTGACCGGAGATGAACTCACGGAAGGTGGCCTGGAGGCGCAGGAATGTGTGGAGATTGCCCAACGGCTTGCTGAAACCGGCATGGTGGATTTTTTCAACATACTTGCAGGCGCTCCCTATGACGACTTGGGCCTTGCTGGATGGGTTTCACCCATGGGCCTGCCATCCGCACCCCATCTCGCTATTGCCGGACGCATCCGAAATGCGGTCAATATTCCGATATTGCATGCGGGTGGCATCGCTGACATCGCAACTGCCCGGCACACAATTTCCGAGGGACATGCGGATCTCGTCGGAATGACCCGGGCCCAGATTGCCGATCCACACCTGGTTGCCAAACTCGCGAGGGGCGACGAACCGCGTATTCGTCCCTGTGTCGGGCTTGGATATTGTGTTGACCGTGTTAACCAGGGAAAGCAAGCCGTCTGCGGGCACAACGCGGCGACAGGACGTGAAGCGGTTTTGCCACATATCATTTCACCATCGCCAAACCGCAAAAAGGTGGTTGTGGTCGGAGGTGGCGCCGGAGGCCTTGAGGCAGCACGCGTGAGTGCAGAACGAGGCCACAATGTCACTTTGTTTGAGGCCGGTGATCGTTTGGGCGGACAATTGAACCTCGCGTCAAAGGGCATGACCAGACGGCAGATCTGGGGCGTGGCGGACTGGCTGATCAGCGAATTGACCCTGCTTGGCGTCGATATTCGGCTGAACCACTACGCCGAGATGGAAGATATCCTGGCATAACACCCGGATGCAGTTGTTATCGCAACTGGGGGATGGCCAGAGCCGCCTGAAATCACCGGCAGCGAATTGTTGACTTCAAGTTGGGATGTGCTGGGTGGACAGGCACGGGTAACCGGCAATGTCCTGTTATATGACGAAATCGGTGACCAGCCGGCCGGCGTTTGTGCTGATGTGATGGCCCGAGCAGGATGTGAAGTCACTCTTGTCACCCCGGACCGAGCAACCTTGCACGATCTCGGACCGACAAATGCCGCTGTTGTCATGCGAGATCTGGCAGCACAGAATGTCCGATTTGAGTGTTTTGAGGAACTGGTAAAAGTAGAGGCGAATGACAACCGACTGCAAGCAACCATGCGTCATGTCCTTACCGGAGCGGTTGAAAACTTTGATACGGATCACGTGGTGGTGGAAAATGGCACGACGCCTGTTGATGACATCTACTTCGCATTAAAGTCACATGCTTCTAATAATGGACAACTGGACCATCAGGCGATGATTGAGGGGCGCTGGCCCTTTGGCGAAATCAACCGGGACGGAAAGTTTGTTCTGGCACGCATTGGCGATGCGGTCGCCGGGCGAAATATTCATGCAGCGATTTATGATGCGATGCGTGTTTGTGTGAACCTTTGATGCCTTGTCGCAAGATAAGGCCGGATTTCCTAAAGTGAAATAATTTTCCCTGCCCCTTGGCGAGAGCGGCCATACGCGCAATACTTATGTACTTTGATGCTATTCAGGAACTTTGGGAGGAGACCTTGGCATCTTCCCGCCGTCATGGCGAACAGATTGAAAATGCACTGGCGCAGAGCAAGGCAGCGCAATATCTTCACGTTGCCTCATGGGAACGTTCCAGGTCCGTGCATCACCTGCAGCCTGAAAAAACCCGTCCACCAGAACGATTAACCGAGCAGGAGCTGCGTGATACCCGTGAAAAGCTCGGACCGCTGCTGAGTATTGCCGACGAAGGGTTGGACTGGCTGTACCAGTCTGTCGGGGACAGTGGCTGTTGTGTTCTGCTTGCAGACAAGAACGGTGTTCCTGTAGCGCGGCGCGGAGCATCCGGCGATGATGCGGTTTTTCAGGATTGTGGTCTATGGACCGGCGCGATCTGGAGTGAAGCAAGCGAGGGCACAAATGGAATCGGAACCTCCATCGTCGAGGAAAGGCCGCTCACTATTTACAAGGATCAGCATTATCACTCCAAAAACACCGGGCTTTCTTGTACAGCCGCACCAGTTTTTGACGATCAGGGCGAGCTGATTGCAGTGATTGACGTGTCTTCCGGTCGTTCAGACCTTACGCTTGGTACGGTGAAACTGATATCGATTGCGGTGAAGGATGTGGCACGCCGAATAGAATCCCGGTATTTCCGCAATAGTTTCCCGGATGCCAGAATGGTTATGGCAACATCCAACCACAACCATTCGACGTTTCAGGATGAACCGCAGGCTGCCGCCATTTTCGCCGTCGATGAGGACGATCTGGTTATCGGGGCAACCCATGCGGCCAGGCGCATGTTTCAGTTGACTGACGCAGATTTTGATAACCCGATTCCGTTATCGGCAATTTCCGGTGAGCAGGTGAATGACGCACAAGAGTATCTGAACGCCGAAAGTCGGGTATTGAGACAAGCGCTGGCAAGAAACGTCGGCAATATTTCCGCAACGGCGAAAGCACTGGGCATCAGCAGGGCTACCCTGCATCGCAAGCTCAAACGGCTGGGAATCTGAAGCCTTTCGCCGGATAATTCCAAACTCTGCCAGAAACTGTCGCATATTTGAGACAGATGAGGTTGTTCGACACCGTGATAATTTTGGATAAACCGCGTTTCAACCTAAAGTATCGACAAAATTCTAGCGGTTGCACGAACTGCCCGCTGAAATGAACTTGTTGTTCGGCAGAGAGGCAAAGACGTTGGAACTCAGCGGTGAACATTTAATTGACGCCAACCGGGAACAGGTTTGGAAACTCCTGAACGATCCCGAAACTCTGAAAAAGTGCATACCTGGATGCCAAACCCTTGAGCAGAATGAACCGGATACATTTAACGCCACCGTTGTCCTGAAAATCGGACCGGTGAAGGCGACGTTCGACGGCGAGGTTGAACTGAGTGAGAAGAATTATCCGGAAAGTTACGTGATTTCCGGTAAAGGATCAGGGGGCGTGGCCGGCCTCGCTTCCGGCTCTGCCCGTGTAATTCTGGTTGACGAGGAGGGCAAAACTAGACTGAAATACGAAGCAGACGCTGCAATGAGTGGAAAAATAGCCCAACTTGGCTCTCGGTTGATCAAATCCACGTCGGCCAAGTTGGCCTCAAAATTCTTTTCCGCATTTTGCGAGACTGTGACTGAGCACGAGGTTGCACAGGTTTAGTGTGCTCAGAATTATGGATGTTTGAGATGAAAGCTTATTAAATGGAGGAGATTGATGGCATCAGTATCAATGACAGTAAACGGAAAGGAAGTCAGCGGTGATGTTGAAGACAGAACCCTGCTTGTCCAGTTTATCCGTGAAAATTTACGGCTCACCGGAACCCATGTGGGATGCGACACATCACAATGTGGTGCCTGCGTTGTCCATGTTGACGGCAAGGCCATAAAATCCTGCACCATGCTGGCAGCCCAGGCAGATGGTTGTGATGTGACAACCATTGAAGGGCTGGCGAGTGGCGATTTGCATCCGATGCAGACCGCATTCAAAGAAAATCATGGCCTGCAATGCGGTTTCTGCACTCCGGGCATGATTATGGCTGCGACCGACATGGTGAACCGCCTTGGCAACGACCTCGATGAATCAACGATCCGCGCAGAACTGGAAGGTAATATCTGCCGCTGCACCGGATACCACAACATCGTCAAGGCAATTAAGGACGGCGCCTCGAAGATGTAAGTCTTTGAGCGTTTGAGAGGAGGAATCAGAAGATGAGTGAAGGTATCGGCGCACGGGTACTGCGCAAGGAAGACAAAAGATTTATCACCGGCAAGGGCAAGTATACAGATGACGTTCGAAACGATAATCAGTGCTATGCAGCATTTGTACGCTCTCCCCATGCGCATGCGAAAATCAAGGGAATTGACAAATCAGCGGCGGAATCACTGGCCGGTGTGGAAGCAGTTCTGGACGGTCACCAACTGACTGGTGACGGGATCGGCAACATAATCTGCGGCTGGATGATCCATTCAAAAGACGGTTCGCCCATGAACATGGGGGCATGGTCGGCGCTGGCCACAGAAACCGTGCGCTATGTGGGAGATGCGGTGGCAATCGTTGTTGCAGACAGCCCGGCAAATGCCCGGACAGCCGCTGAAGCGGTCGTAGTGGACTATGAAGAACTGCCGGCTGTTGTCTCTGCCGACAAGGCACTGGAAGATGGCGCGCCACAAATTCATCCCGAAGCAGCCGGCAATCTGATTTATGATTGGGAAATCGGAGATGCGGAGGCAACAGAAGCTGCGATTGCAGGGGCGGCTTATGTCTGTGAAATGGACATAACCAACAACCGGCTGTCACCCAACCCGATGGAGCCACGTTCAGCGGTTGCGACCTACGATGCGTCGGAAGACCACTACACGCTGTACACCACGTCGCAGAATCCGCATGTGGCAAGGCTGGTTCTGTCGGCATTCTATCAGGTAGCGCCCGAGCATAAGCTGCGTGTGATTGCTCCGGATGTGGGTGGCGGCTTCGGTGCCAAAATCTACATTTATCCGGAGGAAATTGCCTGCCTGTGGGCATCGATGAAAACCAACTGTTCAGTAAAATGGACAGCGGACAGATCAGAGGCATTCCTCACAGACGCCCATGGCCGCGATCACATCTCCAAGGCAAAACTGGGCTTTGATGCGGATAACAAAATTGTCGGGTTCCAGGTAGACACGATCGCCAACCTCGGCGCTTACATGTCGTTGTTTTCTTCCTCGGTTCCGACTTATCTCTACGCGACTCTGCTTTCCGGCCAGTACAATATTGCTAACATTCACTGCAATGTGCGCACAGCGTATACTAACACCACACCGGTGGATGCGTATCGCGGTGCGGGACGTCCGGAAGCCTGTTACCTGATTGAGAGGATGATGGAGACAGCCGCACGCGACCTCGGTGTCGATCCGGCGGATTTGCGTCGAACCAATTTTGTGCAGGAATTTCCACACCAGACACCGGTCATCATGGCCTATGATGCGGGTGACTTCGACGCGAACCTCGATGCGGCCATGAAAGCTGCAGACTATGCAGGGTTTGAAGCACGCAAAGCTGATTCCGCTTCGCGAGGCAAATTACGCGGCATTGGAATGTCTTCGTATATTGAAGCCTGCGGCATTGCGCCTTCTGCAGCAGTAGGATCTCTGGGTGCCGGCGTCGGCCTTTGGGAATCCGCAGAGGTTCGCGTGAACCCGGTCGGTACGGTGGAAATCCTTACTGGTTCACATGCCCATGGCCAGGGCCACGAAACCACATTCGCCCAGTTGATTGCAGATCGCTTCGGCCTGCCGACTGATAATGTTCAGGTAGTGCATGGTGACACAGACAAGGTTCAGTTCGGCATGGGCACCTACGGTTCTCGTTCCGGCGCAGTGGGCATGTCCGCAATCGTCAAAGCTCTCGACAAAGTCGAAGCCAAGGCCAAAAAGATTGCCGCGCATCTGCTTGAAGCGGATGAAGGCGATATCGTCATCGAGAATGGTGAAGTCAAAGTGGCTGGCACCGACAAGACACTCGGATGGCATGAAGTCTGCCTGGGTGCCTATACCGCACATAACCTGCCGGAAGGCATGGAACCGGGATTGAAGGAAGGGGCGTTTTACGATCCCGCCAACTTCACCTTCCCGGCTGGAACCTACATCTGTGAGGTTGAAGTTGATCCCGACACCGGTACCACCGACATCGTGCAGTTTGTGGCTTCCGATGACTTCGGCACCATCATCAATCCGATGATTGTCGAAGGTCAGGTTCATGGCGGCATCGCACAGGGTGTCGGTCAGGCCCTGCTGGAAGAGGCGATTTATGATGACAGCGGGCAGCTGCTTACCGGTTCCTACATGGACTACACCATGCCGCGAGCGGATGACCTGCCAAGTTATCAGGTCAGCCACGAATCAACCATCTGTCCAAACAATCCGTTGGGCACCAAGGGTTGCGGCGAGGCGGGAGCAATCGGTTCGCCACCGGCGGTGATCAATGCGATCACCAACGCCATTGGTAACAACAATCTGACAATGCCTGCCACACCGTCGAAAGTCTGGGCGGCAATTCAGGCTGCGGAATAAGGAGGAAAGAACATGTACGAGACACAATATCACAAAGCCTCCAGCACGGACGATGCGGTCGCCAAAATGTCGGCGGCTGACGATGGCAAGTTTGTTTCCGGTGGTCAGACCCTGATCCCGACCATGAAGCAACGCCTGGCAGCGCCGTCTGATCTGATTGATCTTCGTCACATAGACGCGATGAAAGGCATTACGGTCAACGGCAACGAAGTGACCATCGGGGCTGCGACAACCCACGCGGAGGTAGCTGGTTCCGAGGAGTTGGCTTCGGCCTGTTCAGGGATAACAGGACTGGCTGGCCACATAGGCGATCCGCATGTGCGCAACATGGGTACAATCGGTGGTTCGATTGCCAATAACGATCCGGCTGCTGATTATCCCGCCGCGATGGTGGCGCTCAATGCCAGTATCATGACTACCAAGCGGACAATTGCCGCGGACGATTTCTTCACCGGGATGTTTGATACGGCACTTGAAGAAGATGAAATCATCACAGCCGTGAGTTTTGAAGCTCCGGAAAAGGCTGCCTACTCAAAGTTTCCGAACCCGGCATCACGATACGCCATGGCTGGCGTGTTTGTGGCCCAGTCCGGTGGCGATGTTCGGGTTGCAGTGACCGGTGCCGGTTCTGATGGTGTGTTCCGTCACTCCGACATGGAAGCTGCACTTGCCTCTGACTGGAGCGGCGAGGCTGCGGCTGGTTGCGATGTGGATGAAGGGGACATGCTCTCAGATCTTCATGGCGATGCCGCCTACAGGGCAAATCTCGTAAAAGTCATGGCAAAGCGTGCCGTCGAGGCTGCGGGCTGAACCTTATACGCCAATACCGAAATACGAAGCGGCCCTAGGGGGCCGCTTTTTTGTATTCTGCTTGTTCGTCCTGCGGTACTACCATCCAATGTCGACGGGCAACAAATCTTGTAATCAGGATGTATACGGCAATCGAAAACGGATCTTACAATGTCTTATACCAAACCCAGGTTTCTGTTTGCGCCAGTCGCCAGACGAATTCATTGGCTACAGCCCTGAATACACCAAATCCGATCCAACTGGCATGCAGCACAGTCCAGCCTGTTGTCGTCATGGAAAGAACTGTGCCCAGCACCCTTTCCAGAAAGGTTGGTTTGACAAACATTCCCGCGAACAGGGCGCTGGCAAAAAGCAGCTTACCGACAGTCGGACGTATTTTGACAAAATCCTCATTGTCAAAGAGCAAACTGGCACCCAACAGGCACAGGGTTATTATTGATGCGGCAATGGCAATCAGCGGAAGCCTGCGATGCATCCCGATGCCGAGCGCTGTAGCCAGGATGGTCGCACCAAGTGTTGCGAAGGTAGCAACGCGAAAGTCCCAGAAGAAATTGGCTGCAAAGAACACAAAAGTGGGAAAAAGTTCGATGACTATTTCTGTATTCAGGTAAGGGTTCTTCGAATGCGTGTCCATGGAGCAATGTAACCCCTCAACCAATACAATTCAAAGGTTACGCGCCACGCCCGATCATGCGCCTCTTCACCCGCGTCCATGGGGTTCATCGAAATCGATATTCGGCCCCATAGGCACAATCCGGGTTGGATTCACTGTCTCATGGCTCGCATAATAATGCTGCTTGTTGTGCGCAAAGTTCAATGTGCCGGAAATGCCAGGATGCTGATACAGGTCGCGTGTGTAGGCCCAGAGGTTGGGATAATCCGACAGGCGTCTTATGTTACACTTGAAGTGACCGAAATAAATGGAATCGAACCGCGCCAGAGTGGGAAACAGCCGCCAGTCGGCTTCTGTCGTGCTGTCTCCGGTAAGATACCGGTTCTTTGATAAAAGCCCCTCGAGATAATCAAGGGTTTCAAACAGCGGGACCACGGCCTCGTTATAGGCTTCCTGGGATGTTGCAAAACCACACTTGTAAACGCCATTGTTTAAAGTGTCATAGACCCGGTTATTGATTGCATTAATCTGGTCTCGCAGTGCGGTTGGATAATAGTCTCCTTCTTTCGCACCGATGCTTTCAAACGCGGAGTTGAACATGCGGATTATTTCCGAGGATTCATTGGAGACAATCGTTTGCTCCTGTTTGTCCCATAATATTGGAACAGTTACCCGGCCTGAGTAGCTCGGGTCCGCTTTGGTATAAATCTGATAGGCGTATTGCGAACAAAACAAATGATCGCCCACAACTGCGTCTTCATCTTCCGCAAAAGTCCAGCCCTTGTCTCCCATGAACCAATGGACGAAGGATACATCCACAATGTCTTCAAGGCCTTTGAGGCTACGAAAAATCAAAGTCCGGTGAGCCCATGGACACGCATAGGCGACAAACAGGTGATAACGCCCGGCCTCAGCCTTAAAGCCGCCCCTGCCCGACGGACCGGGAGTTCCATCTGCGGTAATCCAGTTTCGAAACTGCGACTCGGATCGCTCAAACCGGCCCTTGCTCTTTTTTGTGTCATACCACTTGTCATGCCAGACACCGTCTACCAGAAGTCCCATGCCATTCCCCTCATGAAGCCTGTTTGAATTCGTATTGCTCGATTTCCTGCTTCGCGTTGTTTATCCCACGCTGTGCATCCATCATCAACCGATCAGCCTTGATCACCTCAACATCGTGAATACCCAGAAATCCGAGCACATGAACGAGATAGGGAGTGGCAAAGTCTATGGCACTGCCGACTTCGGTACCGCCGGACGTAACGATGATCACCGAACGTTTGTTTTTCAACAGACCCACCGGGCCATTCTCTGTGTACTGGAATGTTTTGCGGGCCCGGGCTACCTGATCAATCCAGGCTTTCAGCGTTGCGGGCACACCAAAATTGTAAATCGGTGTTCCGATAACGATGAGATCGGCAGTAGCCATTTCATCGACAAGCTCGTCAGATGTGACCAGCTCGTTTCTTTGATTGGCATTGCGTTCGCTTTCGTCTGTGAAATTAGAAGCGATCCAGTTTTGATCTACAAACTGAACTCCTTTGGCCACATCACGCGCAACTACCTGATTTACGGTTTCGGTCGCTTGCAATTTTGCCACGAATTCATCGACAAGCTTGCGGGTGAGGGAATCTTCATAACGGCCGCTTGAATCGACCCGAAGAACATTAATTCCAGACATGAATTACTCCTATGATGGTTGTCCAGCGGGAATGTTCTGCCCCGCGATCTTGAAGGCCGGAAAGTCCTCGAAGACCCAGCCGTTCTTGAGCGTGTCGTAGATGATCGCGAGCAGTTTACGTGCGGTCGCGATGATCGCCTTGCCGGCCCCGCGCCTGGCCTTGATGCGTTGGTAGAAGGCATTGAGGTAGCCCGAGTATCGGATGGCAATGAGCGTGCACTGAACCAGCGTGGTGCGCATCAGCTTGTTGCCGCGTTTGGTGATCCGCCCCCGGTTGTCGGTTTCGTTCGACTGGCTGACGCGCGGGACGATGCCCACATAGGCAGCCAGCTTGTCGGCGTCCTCGAAGTCATCGACGTTGCCGATCCCCGACAGGAGCACGGCCGCCGAGCGCGGACCGATGCCCTTGATTGAGACGAGGCCGTCGTAGCCATCCAGTTCCCGGGCGGCCTCTTCGATCGCACCGTCCAGTTCGCCAATCGTCGCCATAAGCCTCAGCGCCTGGTCGCGCAGGGCCTTCAACTCGACCTGTTCCAGTGTCGAGAACCGGCCGACCTCCAGAGCATTGAGCCGCCGCTTCGAGCCCAGGCTTTCCTTCTTCAGCTTGACGCCGTGGCGCGTGTGCAGCGCATGGATCTTGTTGATGAGCCGGGTGCGCTGCTTGACCAGAAGATCGCGCGTGTGGGTGAGTGACGCCAACTCGCTCTCGGCAACCGTCTTCACACGCGTCTCGGGCAGCATGTCCTTCGACAGGAAGAAGGCCAGTGCCCGGGCATCGTTCCTGTCCGTCTTCTTCACCGACTTGCGGATCACGCCGAACTGCCTCGGGTTGACCACGACAACACGGCCGACGCAAGCGACCACCTCGTCACGAAACCAGGCCGAATTGCCCGTCGCCTCCACGGCAATCTCGTCGTCCGCATCAAGGCTCAGGCAGAACCGTTCCAGATCGGCCGCTGCCAGCTGGTAGGTTTCAAATATCTCGCTGCCGTCAGCTTCAAGCCGGCAGACCGTGAAAGACGTCGTGTGAAGATTGACACCGATAAAGGACATGGCTAAACTTCTCCCGTTGGTGAGCGGCGGAACCCTGACAAGGGTGTGAACGGCCACGCCAAACTCCTATACGAGGTCACCGGACCGAACCGGGCCTCACGCTGGTCGTTCAGATACAGGCGGCGGGTAATCTCCTTTACAGGGTCGCAATGCCCTAAGATGACATCCAGCCTGCAGCCTATCCGCCTCTCCCAGCACTCTATCCGAGTCGGGATGCATGACCGCTCACACCCCATTCATGCCATCTCCTTTGTATGTTTGTCCTTACGCCATACAAATCAGGAATGACGACTGGTCTGGACAATGCGGAGACCACATTCGTTCATTTTTCAATGAAGTGTTAGATCAGTTGAGAGCCGGTAATAACCCCAGGGTACAGCACTTGATGGGACATCTTCATGAGCCGAATGAGACAAGGTTAGGTCAATCCACCGGGGCACCTGACGGAAGGGGTGTGGGACAAGACAAAGCTGTGATGCTTAGAGCGTGTTCGCATCACGTGAATTCACAGCCGACTGCCCTGAAGAAATTCCGGCACTCCATTGGCGTGAACATATGGCAGACCTCTCCGATTGCCTTCCAGACATCATCGAAGGTTCTGGCGCCTGCCTTCCTCAGATGAGCCTTGAGCTTCGAAAAGGCCATTTCAATGGCATTGAGATCTGGGGAATATTTCGGCAGGAACAAAAACCATGCGCCGATATCTCGCAAGATCTGCTCGGCTTTTTCGCTCTTGTGAGCGGCTAGGTGGTCAAGGATTACGACATCTCTCTTTTCCAGTTCTGGCGCCAACTGTGTCTCAACATAAATCTCAAAGATTTCTTTGGTCATGGCCCGGTCAATAACCCAGGGCGCAACCAGTCCATGACTGCGCAGGCCTGCGATAAGTGTCTGCTTCTTCCAGTGGCCATGAGGGACAAAATCTATGAGGCGCTCTCCTGTTGGGGCCCATCCAGTTTGCTTGGCCATTTTGGTGTTTGTGGACGTCTCATCAATGAAGACAAGTTTTTCAATCGACCGATTCAAAAACGGAACACGCCTTGTCTTCCAGAGTTCGCGGTCTTTTTTCACGTCGATGCGGTGTTGCTCCTTGGCATAAATAGTCTTTTTTTATGCGACAACCCGAAACTGCGCACAACATGCCAGACAGGCGAATGATGGACATTGAGGTTGAATTTTTCGTTCAGCTCCGCACAAAGCTTACGGATTGTAATGTCCTTTTGTTCATCAACCCGTTTTCGAAGCCAGTCTTTATAGGGTGAAAGCTTGCCATGGCCTGTTTTTCCCGGGTTATGTTTTGGAGCAAGCGAGCCAGTTTCACGTTTCAACTTCACCATATCATTCACAAATTTGACGGAGACTTTGAAATGGGCAGCCGTTCCACGATGAGTGTGGCCTTCTTCTACATGAGCTACAACACGTTTACGCAATTCAATCGGATGGGGCTTGGGCATTGAAAATCCTTGGCTTCGAACCGAATCAGGTCACCCCAATCAGAATCATATTCGCGCACGGAAAGAAACTGAATCTACTCGACACAAACACGCTCTAGTACAGCACTTCAAAATAGCCGCGCCTTTCAAACCGGCCTGCTATCCGACATTTCGGAAGCTGAACTATTCATAAATGGAATAGGTCGTGACACGATCTCGGATTTGACTACGAACGTAATACGAGGCCTTCTCGCCCAATATACCGTTGAACAATGTGATCTGCACGCCATTCCAATCGAAAATGTCCGAACACTTGGCCCAGTTTGGAACATCGACAATCGGAATTGGGAAGCACAAACTCTTCGGTTACCTGTGCATCGCGGACGCCCAATACTGCTCGTGCCCAAATTTAGCGTGCGCTTGCGGCTTAGTGTACCCGGTCAGCGCCTAATGGACAGATTGGGTTGATTGCGTAAGGGAGTGATTTTGGCTCATCATTGCTATCAAGGAGCAAATGATGAGACGAAAGAACGAACGAATGACCGACGATGCTGATCGTGTTGTAAAAGACATCAAACGACAGACGCGACGTCGGTTTTCTTCGGAAGAAAAGATCAGGATTGTGCTTTCCGGCCTTCGTGGTGAAGACAGCATTGCCGAGCTGTGTCGTCAGGAAGGAATTGCCCAGAGCCAGTATTACTCTTGGTCCAAGGAATTTATGGAAGCCGGAAAGAAGAGGCTGGCTGGCGATACGATGCGTGAGGCCAATACCGATGAGGTGAAGGGACTTCGCAAGGAAGCCCGGGATCTGAAGGAGGTCGTAGCAGAACAGGCTCTGGAACTTCGATTGCTCAAAAAAAGCATGACAGGCGATGGGGGAGACGACGAATGAGGTATCCTGCATCCGAGAAGCTTGAGATCATCCGCTTGGTAGAACAATCGCATCTTCCAGCCAAGCAGACACTGGATCGACTGGGTGTTCCACGCTCAACCTTTTATACCTGGTATGACAGATACCAGACTGGTGGCGTGGATGCCTTGGAAGACAAGGCTCCCATGCCCGCACGGGTTTGGAACCGTATTCCTGACGATGTGCGTGAACAGATCGTCGATCTGGCATTGGAGGAGCCAGAACTATCTCCAAGGGAACTGGCTGTCAGGTTCACCGACACCAAGCGCTACTTCGTGTCCGAGGCCAGTGTTTACCGGCTTCTCAAGGCCCATGACCTGATTACCAGTCCTGCCTTTGTGGTTATCAAGGCTGCGAACGAATTCCGTGACAAAACAACTGCGCCCAATCAGCTGTGGCAGACGGACTTCACCTATCTCAAGGTTATTGGTTGGGGCTGGTTCTACCTATCCACCATTCTCGATGATTACAGCCGCTATGTGATCGCATGGAAGTTGTGTACGACTATGAAGGCCAGCGATGTTACTGACACTCTGGAACTCGCGCTGCAGGCCTCTGGCTGTGATCAGATCAATGTCCATCATCGACCAAGACTGCTGTCAGACAATGGCTCCAGCTATATCGCCACCGAACTGGCTGAATGGCTCGATGACAACGGCATGGATCATGTTCGTGGCGCACCATACCATCCCCAGACACAAGGCAAGATCGAGAGATGGCATCAAACCTTGAAGAACCGCATCCTGCTGGAAAACTACTTCCTGCCCGGCGATCTGAAAGGCCAGATCGGTAGGTTCATTAGCCACTACAATCACAGGCGATACCACGAAAGCCTGAAGAACCTGACACCCGCCGACGTCTACTTCGGACGTGGCGACCAAATCCTGCAACAACGAGAAAGGATCAAGCAAAAGACTATCAACGAACGGCGCTTGCAATACCGCAAGCAGGTCGCTTAACATCGACAAACAGATGAGCCAGATACTCGCTTAGCTCAAGCTGCGGTCTGTCCAGAAACCCATGACGACGGACATGAACAGGGCTATTTCGATACGTCGGTTTTGCATAGAGCGAAGATGCCAGCAATGCCACTGCCTTTCCAGTGTTGCAGCGATCAAAATTTCCTGAGCTTAACAAATCTGCCGATTGAAGTCGCGCCATGTACGATTACCGTAACCAGGCAACACAGGGTATTCGTGAAGGGTTCACGTACCCGGGCACGGCAACATATTCAGATTACCGAATAAATTTAGGTCAATGGCGAAATTCGTACCTCAACCCGACGGTTAGCAGCACGGCCGGTAGCTGAAGAATTGTCCGCGATCGGTCGGGTTTCTCCGAATCCTATGATTTGCAGTCGGCGGGCATCCACCTGACGTGAATTGAGGTAACGCGCCACGGAAACAGCCCTGCGTTCCGAAAGCGCCTGGTTATATGCAGCATCGCCAGTATTGTCCGTATGACCGTCAACGTCGAGCAGTGTTTGGGTGTATTTGTTCAGCACAATGGAAACTGAATCGAGCACCGGATAGAATTGTGCATTCAGAGCATCCTGATCCGAGGCAAATGTAACGTTTGAAGGCATGTTCAGGATAATTTCATCACCGTTCCGAGTGACGCTGACACCGGTGTTAATAAGCTGTTGGCGGAGTTCCTGTTCCTGACGATCCATATAAGATCCAATTCCGCCGCCTACCAAAGCTCCGATTCCGGCGCCGATGAGTGCAGATTTTCGCCTATCGCTACCACTTTTATCTTTCGCTATGAGTAATCCACCAATCGCACCCACAGCTGCTCCAATTCCAGCACCCGCTGCTGTATTGTTGACCTGCCGCTTTCCGGTCAGAGGGTCGGTTGTGTTTGAGCAGGACGCCAAAGCAAGTGCTGCAGCCAGAAAAATGATACCGCGCTTCATGTGTTATCTTCCATTATGTTCAATCGAAAAGTCACGCCGATAGGTTAACAAAAGTTTAACCCGCATACAAATTATCGTATTTGGACGTATTCGAACGACGTTTGAACGAGAATCTTGTTCAAAATTTGATGGTAAAAAGCCACGATGATACCTAAGTCATGAACTTTTCATCGTACGGATAGTTGGTCAAATTCTCGTAACCATCTTCTGTAACCAGAACCTGGTCTTCAAGTTTAACGGAAAATCCGGCTTGCTCTGAACCAATCAGGGCTTCGACACACAACATCATCCCCGCTTCAATTTCATAATCAAACGCTCCGGGTGAATGGTTTTGAGGATAGGCGATAAGAGGCCATTCATCACACAGGCCGACACCATGCATCCGACAGCCATACTGACCGGGAACGACTTCCTCCGGTAGTTGATGGCCACCGAATACCAGCTCATCAAACCGAACGCCCGGTTTAAGCATCGACATGTTCTCCATGATGTGCTGATGGCCCAACTGGTAGTATTCTTTCATTTTGGCGGATGGCTCCTCGTCGCCAACGAACCAGGTGCGGGAAATATCAACACAAAGCCCATAAACACCAATCAGATCAGTATCAAATGCCAAAATCTCATTGTTCTGGATAATTCTGGGCCCACACTCCTGAAACCATGGAAATGTCCTTGGACCGGACGCAAGCAGGCGGGTTTCAATCCATTCACCGCCTCGTTTTATATTTTCTGCGTGAAGCACTGCCCAGACGTCGTCTTCTGTCATGCCGGGTTCGGTAGCTTCCTCCATCAGCCTGACGGCGTGTTCACACGAATTTACCGCACAGCGCATGGCCTTGATTTCTTCCGACCCTTTGATAACCCTTGCTTTCTCGGTAACTTCTTCGCCTTCCATAACTTCAAGACCGCGCTTTTCAAGTTCTCGAAGGCCCGCAATGTTAATCTTATCGACAGCGATGCGGCGGTTGTCCCCAGCATGCGTGCGCATCAAGCCGTCTATCTGGGCGATGAAGGTTTCAGCATCTTTTTCAAGATTGTCGCCATTGTTGAAGTAGAACATGCCGGCGCCCGAGCGAACCTCTTTGACAAGCGGGTTGTGGTCCGCAAGAAACGGGGAATTCTTGTAATCCCAAAGAATCATATAACCATCAGCAAACAAGACACAGGCACGGAATGGATTGTGAGTGTTCCACAATTGCATGTTGGTACTGTCGGTTGCATATCTGATGTTTAGCGGGTCCGTCATCATAACGGCGCCGTAGTCACGCTTGTGGATTTCATCCAAGAGACGACGGTAGCGATATTCCCGAACTGCCACCATATCAGGGGCCTCCAGACCAGCCGCCGCCCATTCCGCGAAAGCCAGATCCGTCGGTCCAATTTCTATGCGATCATTGTCATTAGGCGTGCCGTCCGGTTTGGTTGCGGCTTTGCGCTGCGGATCTATTTTCCGGTCGGCAATTGCATAGGCAGGGTCGGCACTCATTTGTTATTCCTCATTGCTCTTGGAGAAATGTTATTCTTTGTTTCAAAACAGTCAAATGTCTACCAACGGCGCGCTTACTTTAATTGCGTCATCCGCTTTAAATTCGACCAGCAGCCGGGATACACTAAATTTTGAGGAAAATTTGGCAATTCGGGCTCTAAGGAATCGTAAACGAAAAGGAATTATGGTTAACGCCACCCAATCACACTATTATTTTTCTTTGACACACTGAATAAGGAAGCGGCAATGACAATCAGAGTTCACCAGGGCGATTTACCTAATCTCGATAATTACAGGGACGCAATCGCCGTCGATTCTGAGACACTGGGCCTTAACCCGTTGAGAGACCGGCTTTGCGTGGTGCAACTTTCACCGGGAGATGGAACTGCTGATGTGGTACAGATTGCCAAAGGTCAGTCTGATGCACCAAACCTCAAAGTGCTTCTGGAAGACAAGAACCGCACGATTATCTTCCATTTTGCTCGATTTGATGTTGCAGTACTCTTGCATGCGCTCGGTATTGAGTGCGGAAATATCTACTGCACCAAAATCGCGTCCCGGCTAACCCGAACCTACACCGACCGCCATGGCCTAAAGAACATTGTGCGGGAATTTATCGGGATAGACATTTCCAAGCAACAACAGAGCTCTGATTGGGCTGCAGAAACGCTTTCCCAGGCGCAACTTGAATACGCTGCAAGCGATGTGCTGCACCTTCATGATTTAAGGGCTCACCTTGATATGCGCTTGGAGCGAGAGGAGCGTTTGGAGATGGCTCAGGCTTGTTTTGAATTTCTGCCGGCCCGAGCCAAACTGGATTTAGCTGGTTGGTCGAATGAGGATATTTTTGCGCACAGCTGACCGGTCAAAATATGAACACTAATCATCGATAACACGTTTTAACAATCTGCAAGAAATGGTGAAATAGCCAGTGAATCGTACGCCAGCAACCGGTTACAATCCCGGAACTGCCAATGCCGCTAACCAGTCGTCTGATTTGGAGTTCATAATTTCAGATGATCGTGCATCGGAGTATCTCGGCGCAATAAAGCATACAAATCGGGTCAGAAAACTTAAAATAATTTTGCCTTTGATTGGTTTTCTGATCATTTTGGGAATTGCAGCTGCCCTGGTTATCAGACAGTTTTTTCTGCCAGAAATAGATTTGGGCTCCATTGCACTACAGGATGGCAAGCTTGTGATGGAAAATCCTAACCTAAACGGATTTGACAAAAACAAGCGGCCTTTCTCTCTATCTGCAAGCAAAGCTATCCAGGATCCCAAGAGCCCCAAACGCGTGGAACTGATGGAAATAATCGCGACGCTTCCGATGGATGAAACTACCAAGGCTGATATTGAGGCCGGGCATGGCATATATGATGCAGAGGCAAAGACGCTAAAGTTGAGCAAGCAAATCCATGTGAAAACATCTAATGGAATTAACATCGATTTGGAGGATGCGGATATCGATATCGGCCAGGGGATACTGGCAACAACAAATCCCGTTTTCGCAAGTAGCGAGCAGGCTGATATTTCAGCCGACAGCCTAAATGTTGGCGAAGGCGGAGAACACCTGATATTCGAAGGAACTGTTCGAATGATCCTGCGCCCCAATGAATCCGGCAATTCGGATGATAATGATGGATAGTTTCCGCTGCTTCATATTGCTTGCAGCATCGGCATTTGTGATGCTTTCGTTTCCAATTACCGGAATCGCACAGTCTTTTGGAAGCGCATTCGCTGATATGGGTGACAACGATCAGCCGGTTAATATTGAAGCCGATAGACTGGAAATCATCGATAAACAAAAAACCGCCATTCTTACCGGCAACGTGAAGGTCATACAGGGAACTACTATTGTTCACGGGCGGGAGATGCTGGTTTATTACCTACGCTCAGAAGAAAAGGAACAAACCAAGAGTGGTATCGAGCGTATTGAGATTAACGATGGTGTGGCAATTAGATCTAGGGAAGGCAGGGCAACCGCGGACAAGGCAGTTATCAATTTAATCACCAATGAAGCCACGCTCACCGGTGAAGTCAGGCTTAGCCAGGACGGTAGTTTCGTGGAAGCATGTTCATTATGGGTGGACCTGGAAACAAGAAACACCAAGCTTAACCATTTGTGCAAAGAAAGAATTTCAATTATCACCAATTCATCGAATGGTGAGGATCAGTAGAATGGGTAATATGAAAGCGCTGAACATTGCTGCAATTATATGTGCATTGTGTTGGCCTGGCTTAGTTAACGCCCAGTCATTCGGCGGTGCTTTTGATGGTATCGGTGATAATGACGAACCGATCCAGATAGAAGCAGACAGCCTTGAAATCGTTGATAATCAAAATACCGCACTGCTTACAGGAAATGTTAGTGTTGTTCAGGGAACAACTATATTAAAGGCCCGCAGTATAAAGGTTTACTATCTTCGCGAGAACGAAGGTGAAAATTCCAAAAGTGGAATTCGAAAGATTGAGGCCAATGGTAAGGTTGCGGTCAGATCTCAGGATAACTACGCGAGCGCTGATGAAGCTGTTGTGGATATGCTGACAGAAATTGTGACCATGACCGGTAATGTCTATATCAGCCAGGGAAACAATATCGCGAATGGATGTACCCTTACGGTGAATCTGAAAACCAGCGTATCAGAAATCAAGCCTTGCGCTTCTTCCAGTTCTTCCAGTTCTTCCGGATCTCGGGTAAAGCTTTTGCTTGATCCAAAGTCGCGAAATTCGAATTAGCGTCAATATTTGTCAAACGACCGTGGTAGAATTTCCTGCTTTGAAATCAGACAAATTTAACCATAAGTGAAGTATCTCTGGAGCCGAGATAAGAGGTAATGGGTTTGAAGAATCTGATAAAGGCAATTTCCGGTAAGTCAAATTCCAAGCCGCCAGGCTGGTCGAACACCACACTGGACGGCGGACAAGCCCAATTGCACGTGGTTCCACCCGGTGGAAACAATTCTCCAAGACAACCCACATCCCGAGAGGGAGTACTGCTGGTTTCAGGGATTCAAAAAAGTTACAAAGGCGGTACGGTCGTGAAGGGTGTGGATCTAGGTGTAAGGCGCGGAGAGGCAGTGGGTTTGCTTGGGCCCAATGGCGCTGGCAAAACCACGAGCTTTTATATGATCACCGGACTGGTACAGCCCGATGCGGGTAGAATTGAGTTGAATGGGCATGACATCACCTTTACCCCTATGTATCGCCGAGCGCGGCTCGGTATCGGCTATCTACCGCAAGAAGCCTCTATTTTCAGGGGGTTAAGTGTAGAAAACAACATCCGTGCTGTGCTTGAAGTTGTCGAAAAGAGCAAAAAGGAGCGTGAACGTCAGTTAGATGCTTTGCTGGATGAATTCTCCATTGCTCACCTTCGCAAATCGCCATCAATCGCATTGTCAGGCGGTGAGCGGCGACGCTGCGAAATTGCGCGAGCGCTTGCAACCAGACCTTCGTTCATGCTGCTTGATGAACCATTTGCGGGCATTGATCCAATCGCAGTCGGAGACATCCAGGACCTCGTCCGCCATCTCACGCGGCGAGGCATTGGCGTATTGATCACCGACCACAATGTGCGCGAGACTTTGGGCCTTATTGATCGTGCCTATATTATTCACGCGGGCAATGTCCTGACACACGGCAATCCGAATGAGATTGTCAAGAACCCAGATGTGCGCCGATTGTATCTGGGCGAACAGTTTACTCTTTAGGAACAACTCTTTGATACGCTGCCAGCAAGAACCGGGCCAATAGAAGTCTGATCACAGGTAGGTAAATAGAGTATGTCCCTTTCGGCAAAACTGCAGCAGCGGCAGAATCAATCGCTGGTGATGACGCCACAATTGGCGCAATCCATCAAGCTATTACAACTCAGCCATACGGAACTTATGGATTTCGTTAAAGACGAAATCGAGAAGAATCCGTTGCTTGAACTGGCCAGTGATCGGCCCGAAGAAGCTATTCGCGGAGTTGATCCGGCAGAAAAGAGTGCAAATACTGACGCTTCTAAGGAGACTGATGGCGTCATTGCCGGATCAGTGGCAGATGACGTGGCAGCACAACCCGATTCCAGTCTGGAAAATGTCTATGACACGGGAACTGCGGGTGCTGAAAAGCAAGACATGCAGCAATCTCAGACCAGTTCCACCGCGCAGATCGGAAGTGCTTCCGGAACGGCATCCATTGAGGAATTCGATTTTATCGCAAATGTCGGTGAAACAATTACCCTTGTTGCCCACCTAGAACGGCAAATCGCCCTCCAGTACAAGAACCAGGATGAACGACGTATAGCGACTTACATCGCCCACGGGCTCGACGATGACGGCTATTTTCGTGAGTGTCTGCAAAACACCGCACAGAATTGCGCAACAACTCCGGATATGGTGGAATGGGTTCTTGAACAATTTCATAGCTTCGAACCAGTCGGAATTGGCGCACGTACACTGGCAGAGTGCCTGGAATTGCAATTGCGAGACAAGAACCGGTTTGATCCGGCCATGCAGGTGTTGCTTGAGAACATGGATCTTCTGGCAAAGCGCGACTTCAACAGGTTAATGCGTCTTTGTGGGGTCAACAACGAAGATTTCAACGAAATGCTGCAGGAAATCAAAGCGCTTGATCCACGGCCAGCCCGCAGCTACGAGCCGGTTCTTGCTGAAACTGTTGTCCCGGATATCCTGATAAAACAGACGCAACTTGGTGACTGGAACATCGAGCTGAATCCTGAAACGCTTCCCAGAGTGCTTATCGATAATGAATATCATGTCGAGCTCACTGCTGCGCTTGGAGATACTGACGGACATGAATTCATTACCGAGTGTATGGAAAACGCCAACTGGCTGACAAAGTCACTGGATCAAAGGGCTCAGACAATCCTCAAGGTAGCTGCCGAAATCGTTAAAAAGCAGGACCGGTTCTTCACCGAAGGTGTGCAATATCTCAAGCCACTGACTTTGAAGGATGTGGCGGAATCGATCAAAATGCACGAATCGACCGTGAGTCGTGTGACATCCAACAAATATCTTATGTGCCAGCAGGGCACCTTTGAATTGAAGTATTTCTTTTCCTCGGCAATCGCATCAAGTGACGGTGAATCTGCTGTTTCAGCCGAAGCTGTGAAGTACAAAATCCAGCAAATGGTAAATGCGGAATGCCCGGACAGCATATTGTCTGACGAGCAAATTGTTAACAATCTGCAGCAGACAGGCGTTTCAATTGCGCGCCGCACCGTTGCCAAATATCGCGAAGCTTTGCAGATTTCTTCTTCTGTCGAACGGCGCAGGCAAAAAGCAGGTATCCTTTAGAGCGACTGCCTTGATTTGCCAGGGCATCCTGAAGGCAATTTGCAATCTGTTTCCTTTCGGCAATTGCCGTGTCGTATTCTGCGGGTTACACTTGATTCCTGATGTCCGAATGGAGGAGAGGTAAAATATGAGTTTGCGCATTTCTGGAAAACATATGAACGTTGGCGAGACACTCACCAGTCGGATTGAAGATCGATTGGATGAAGCCGTCACCAAATATTTTCCAGGGGGCTACAACGGGCATGTAACATTGGAAAAACAGGGAAACAGGTATGCCTGTGACTGTGTTCTGCACCTCGACAGTAATGTGGACCTGCAGGGAACCTCTATTGAGAATGACCCGACTGCAGCGTTCGAAACTGCCGCCGACAAGATTGAAAAACGGCTTCGCCGATATAAACGCCGTTTGAAGGATCACCATGCAAATTCAGGTAAAGCGAACCGATTCGACGCTGCTTACTCAATAGTGGAGGCACCCGCCGAGGAAGAAGAAATACCGGAAGACTACAATCCAGTGATTATCGCAGAATCCCTCACCAGCATAGAAAGCCAGTCGGTTGCGGAAGCTGTGATGAAACTCGATCTGACTGATAATCCCGTCGTTGTCTTTACCAATGCCGGCAATGGAAAAACCAATGTGGTTTACCGACGCGGCGATGGAAATATCGGATGGATTGATCCTTCCTAGTATCTTTTATAATTCTGCGAATTTATTGCGGTGTTCACAAAAACTAGTTCGGCAGAACCGCTTCAAGATCATTGTAAAAGGCAGAAGACATAATATCGGTCTCCTGGTCCGCCAGAACCAGGGGCTCCCCGTTGGCTGCGAAAAGTGCCCAGTAACTGTGTCCCGCTTCCAGTTGTTGCACATTGGGAAACGCTTCCTGCACTTCTTCAGCCGTAATTCTGCGTACATAAGCAATCGCATTCGTTCCAAGGGCAGCAAATTCGTCTAGATTCAAAATTTGACTTTTGTGATCGTGATACATTGTCTACTCCTATGATGGTTGTCCAGCGGGAATGTTCTGCCCCGCGATCTTGAAGGCCGGAAAGTCCTCGAAGACCCAGCCGTTCTTGAGCGTGTCGTAGATGATCGCGAGCAGTTTACGTGCGGTCGCGATGATCGCCTTGCCGGCCCCGCGCCTGGCCTTGATGCGTTGGTAGAAGGCATTGAGGTAGCCCGAGTATCGGATGGCAATGAGCGTGCACTGAACCAGCGTGGTGCGCATCAGCTTGTTGCCGCGTTTGGTGATCCGCCCCCGGTTGTCGGTTTCGTTCGACTGGCTGACGCGCGGGACGATGCCCACATAGGCAGCCAGCTTGTCGGCGTCCTCGAAGTCATCGACGTTGCCGATCCCCGACAGGAGCACGGCCGCCGAGCGCGGACCGATGCCCTTGATTGAGACGAGGCCGTCGTAGCCATCCAGTTCCCGGGCGGCCTCTTCGATCGCACCGTCCAGTTCGCCAATCGTCGCCATAAGCCTCAGCGCCTGGTCGCGCAGGGCCTTCAACTCGACCTGTTCCAGTGTCGAGAACCGGCCGACCTCCAGAGCATTGAGCCGCCGCTTCGAGCCCAGGCTTTCCTTCTTCAGCTTGACGCCGTGGCGCGTGTGCAGCGCATGGATCTTGTTGATGAGCCGGGTGCGCTGCTTGACCAGAAGATCGCGCGTGTGGGTGAGTGACGCCAACTCGCTCTCGGCAACCGTCTTCACACGCGTCTCGGGCAGCATGTCCTTCGACAGGAAGAAGGCCAGTGCCCGGGCATCGTTCCTGTCCGTCTTCTTCACCGACTTGCGGATCACGCCGAACTGCCTCGGGTTGACCACGACAACACGGCCGACGCAAGCGACCACCTCGTCACGAAACCAGGCCGAATTGCCCGTCGCCTCCACGGCAATCTCGTCGTCCGCATCAAGGCTCAGGCAGAACCGTTCCAGATCGGCCGCTGCCAGCTGGTAGGTTTCAAATATCTCGCTGCCGTCAGCTTCAAGCCGGCAGACCGTGAAAGACGTCGTGTGAAGATCGACACCGATAAAGGACATGGCTAAACTTCTCCCGTTGGTGAGCGGCGGAACCCTGACAAGGGTGTGAACGGCCACGCCAAACTCCTATACGAGGTCACCGGACCGAACCGGGCCTCACGCTGGTCGTTCAGATACAGGCGGCGGGTAATCTCCTTTACAGGGTCGCAATGCCCTAAGATGACATCCAGCCTGCAGCCTATCCGCCTCTCCCAGCACTCTATCCGAGTCGGGATGCATGACCGCTCACACCCCATTCATGCCATCTCCTTTGTCTTGATTGAAATTTTCCGGATTATGCGTTCCGGTTGGATGCGAACCAGTTCAATTTCGAGTAGGCCGTTGGCAAGGTTTGCTCCACTCACCTCCATGCCTTCTGCCAGGACAAATGAGCGCTGAAACTGCCGCGCAGCAATGCCGCGGTGTAGAAACTCACGGCTCTTGTCATCAACCTGTTTACCCCTGATGGTCAGCTGATTTTCCTCAACATCAACGTCCAGATCCTCATCGGTAAATCCGGCCACAGCCAGGGTAATCCTGAGCACATCGTGTTCCTGCTCTTCATTGGCCCGGATGCGTTCAATATTGTACGGAGGATATCCGTCGTTTGTGGTTTTCGTTGCGCGATCAAGTACGCGCTCTAGCTCTTCAAATCCGAGCAACAGGGGGTTTGAAAAACCGGCAAACCTGCTCATTCGTCTGTCCTGTAAACTTCATCAATGCACATAATAAGAATATGGGCATTGGTGCGCCAGCATTCAACTCTGTCTGATTATTTCCATTTTGGAAATAATGTTTGTCACCTGATCCAAATTGACACGATATATGCGTAACGGTAGCCCTTTCACAGGATGTTCAGAGCAAATTTCTAAATACACAGCTTTGGAACACGAGATATTGACCGGACACGGGCGGAGTTTCCGATCGTAGTTTTTGGGCCTAGGAGTAACAAATGAGTGACCGTATCACCGTTGCCGGAATGAGTGTTGATTCTGAACTGTATCAGTTCATCAATGAGGAGGCTTTACCGGGAATTGGAATGGAGCCGGATACATTCTGGCAGGAATTTGAAAAACTGGCCTCCGAAATGGTTCCCAAGAACCGCAGTCTCGTCGAAAAGCGCGAAACCGTTCAAAAACAGCTGGACCAATGGTACCTTGACCATCAGGGCTCGAATTACGACCTGAATGAGTATAAGGAATTCCTGGGCGAAATAGGGTATCTCGTTCCCGAAGGCGGCAAGTTCAGTGTCGAAACGGCAAATGTGGACCCCGAAATTTCCATGGTTGCCGGGCCCCAGCTTGTTGTTCCCATTATGAATGCCCGGTACGCGCTTAATGCAGCGAATGCCCGTTGGGGCTCACTTTATGATGCCCTGTACGGGACCGATGTCATTCCAGAACAAGACGGTGCGGAAAAAGGCTCAAAATACAATCCGAAACGAGGCCAGAAGGTAATTGAATGGGCGAGAGACTTCCTTGACAATTCGATGCCAATCAACGGCTCATGGCAAGACGTTAGCGGCTTGTCTGTTAATGATGGTGAGCTCCAACTCAACCTTGAGAATGGCTCGACCACCGGCCTAGTTAATCCTGCGCAATTTGTCGGTTTTCAGGGCGAAGCGTATGCACCAACTTCCATCCTGGTAAAACGTAACGGTTTGCATGTGGATATTATCATCGACAAAACGCATCCAATCGGTTCATCAGATAAGGCAGCGAT
This sequence comes from Rhizobiaceae bacterium, assembly GCA_965198665.1. Lineage (GTDB taxonomy): Bacteria > Pseudomonadota > Alphaproteobacteria > Rhizobiales > Rhizobiaceae > JAALLB01. The sequence continues at coordinate 445,407 of CBDAPT010000010.1, forward strand.
TGCCGATGTAGTGCTGGAATCCGCTATAACCACAATCTGCGACTGTGAAGATTCTGTCGCGGCGGTAGACGGCGAAGACAAAGTTGTTGCCTACCGCAACTGGCTGGGCCTGATGAAAGGTGATCTTCAGGACACATTCGAAAAGGGCGGCCGCACGATTCTCCGCACCCTTAACCCAGACCGTACCTACTCCACCGGAAATAACAAATCAGTAACCCTTGCGGGTCGTTCGTTGCTTCTGGTGCGTAACGTGGGCCTTCTGATGACAAACCCAGCCATTACCCTGCAAGACGGTTCCGAAATCACCGAAGATGTCATGGACGGCATCATTACATCGATGATTGCGTTGCACGACATTGGCAAATCAGGAAAACACGGAAATTCCCGGGAGGGGTCGGTTTATATCGTGAAACCGAAAATGCATGGACCTGAAGAAGTAGCCTATTCCTGCGAGCTGTTTTCGCGTATCGAAAAAATTCTCGGTATCAAACCCAATACCCTGAAGATGGGAATCATGGACGAAGAACGTCGCACAACCATCAACCTCAAAGAATGTATCAGGATTGCCCGGGAACGTGTTGTATTCATCAACACCGGTTTCCTGGACAGGACTGGAGATGAAATCCATACCTCTATGAATGCCGGCCCTATGCTTCGCAAAGCGGACATGAAAGGTGCTGCATGGATCAAGGCGTACGAAGACTGGAATGTTGATATAGGTCTGGAGTGCGGCCTTTCCGGCCATGCGCAGATTGGCAAAGGCATGTGGGCAATGCCGGACTTGATGTCTGATATGCTTGAGCAGAAAATCGGTCATCCGAAGGCAGGTGCAAACTGTGCCTGGGTTCCATCCCCTACAGCGGCCACTTTGCACGCAACACATTATCACAAGGTCAATGTGGCTGAAGAACAGTCAAAGATCTCGTCGCGCAGCCGTGCCAGTCTCGACGATATTCTTTCGGTGCCTGTTGTCAGCCGGCCTAACTGGACAGAAGAAGATATACAAAATGAGCTCGACAACAATGCCCAGGGCATCCTGGGGTATATGGTGCGCTGGGTTGAGCAGGGGGTTGGATGTTCCAAGGTGCCGGATATCAACAATGTCGGACTGATGGAAGATCGGGCAACGCTTCGGATTTCTACTCAGCATATCGCAAACTGGCTTCACCATGACATCTGCTCAAAAGAACAGGTTATCGAGACTTTGCAGCGCATGGCGGAGGTGGTTGACCAACAAAATGCCGGTGATGATGCTTATCGAAACATGGCGCCTGACTATGATAATTCCATCGCCTTTCAGGCGGCAAAAGAGCTTGTGTTCGAAGGTGATATACAGCCTTCCGGTTACACTGAGCCGGTATTACACCGTAAGCGACTTGAGTTCAAATCACTGCATTCGAACAATTAACTCTATCCTCCCAAGAAAAAACCCCGCTTCATCAGCGGGGTTTTTTTTATTTTGTTCGATTACGGCGGTCAGGCCTGCCGGACTATAACTTTTGCGCCTGGCTTGGCACGATTATACAGATCTATTATGTCCTGATTCATCAACCGGATGCAGCCTGAGGAAGCAGCTGTGCCGATGGTCCACCATTCAGGCGTTCCATGAAGACGGTACAATGTATCTTTACCACCCTTAGTGAGATATAGCGCACGCGGACCCAGCGGATTGTTAAGTCCCGGAGGCATTCCAGCAGCCCAGCGTCGCAGTTCCGGTTTACGACCAATCATTCTTGGCGGTGGTGTCCAGGTAGGCTATTCCTTTTTCCATCCAATTCTGGCATGGCCGGACCAGGCAAATCCCTGTTTGCCTACACCAACACCATAACGGACAGCTTTGCCCTCCGGCTGAACCAGATAGAGAAACCGGTTTGAAACATCTACAATAATCGTCCCCGGGCGCTCTCTGGTCTTGTATTCTACAATTTGACGGAGGTATTTCTTATCCATTTTGTGGATTGGAATTTTTGGAAGTTTGAAATCACCATCCACAACAGCGCGATAATCAGAACGAAATTGGCCTGGTCCGCCAATACGTCCAATAGAACTACAGCCCGCGAGTGCGACCGACGACAAGAGTGTTAGTGTGAAAGTTCGCCTGTCCATAAAGTATGCCCGATTTTTTTGATTGTTCCCCTTAGAATCACTTGTTAGCAAACTGATGGGCCAGCGCAATTTGTAAATAACCTGTTAACACAATGTTTTGTGATTTGTTGCATTGAGGCAACAGATTCTCAATTCTCTTATTTCCTTTCCATGAGGGCAGATCAGCACCAAATTTTCAGATTCTTTGCATCAACAGATCAATCAGATGCTGCAATTTGCCAAATCCGGATTGCCAAGAGACCGATTTGGGCCATTATGGACCAAACTAAACATTGTCCGAGAGCAAATAAAATGCCGCTTATTTCCGAACCGCCAGAGGATATCTCCGTTGATCGCCGACAGTCGGAGCTTGCCATGGCTGTGCGCAACGGGGTGATTCGCGGGTTTTCACAGCGAAACTGGGTATTTGTACCCGAATTGACATTGGCCAATGGGCGTCGGGCAGACCTGACCGCCCTCGACCCCAATGGGAATATTTACATTATTGAAATCAAGTCCTCGATTGCGGATTTCAGGGCAGATCAAAAATGGCACGAATATCTGGAGTTCTGCGACGGATTTTACTTTGCATCACACCCGGAAGTATCCATGGAGATATTTCCGCAGTCGGAAGGGTTCATCCTGGCGGATCAATATGGAAGCGAACTTATCAGGGAGGCAAATATCAATAAATTGTCTGCTCCGACCCGAAAGGCCATGACACTTCGATTGGCACGAACAGCTGCTGAGCGGTTGCGCCGATTTTCATTACATGAAGGGTGATGTTGACAGGATCGCGGGTGTTACCGCGGCGCCCGTTTTGCCAGTATCCGCTGAAGCGTTCTGCGGTGCATATTGAGGCGGCGTGCAGTCTCTGAGACGTTCCGGTCACACAATTCATACACCCTCTGAATATGCTCCCAACGAACCCGGTCAGCCGACATCGGATTTTCCGGCGGCTCGGCCTTGTCATCAGGCGCCCGCATCAAGGCTGTGTAGACATCATCCGCATCAGCCGGTTTTGCAAGATAGTCAATAGCACCCATTTTCACTGCTGTTACAGCGGTAGCGATGTTTCCGTAGCCGGTAAGAATGATTGCCTTGCATTCTGGCCGCTGACTGCGGATCAGTTCTACCACGTCCAGACCGTTTCCGTCGTTGAGTCGCATATCCACTACTGCGTATGCAGGTGGATTTTGCCTTACACTGGCTATTCCTTCCGTGACACTTTCGGCAGTCACCACCTGGAACCCGCGACTTTCCATTGCCCGGGCGAGACGCTGTAGGAATGGTCGGTCATCATCAACAATAAGTAATGATTGATCCTGAATTCCCAGCTCTTCAGGTTGAATTTTTTCAGTCATAACGCTCTGCATTTTCATCTCAGCACTTATGTGGTGCACTATAGCAGTTTTGTCAAAAGTTTCACGAGTTATAATTAAGCAATTACTTCTGTGTCCTGCTGAACCACCTTGGTCGCCTCTATCAATGCTCTGGGCCATTCAACCCGAGCACATGCGCCAGGAAGTCCGTCTTTTGGTCCGTTTTGAAAAGACAGACTTGCACCACTCCGCTCCAGAAGGGTTTTAGCAATAAACAGGCCAAGCCCAAGACCTTTGCCGGTTTTTCCCTCGCCTCTACTGGAAACGAAGGGCTCACCAATTCTCGCGATCATTTCACCATCAAATCCGGGGCCATCATCATTGATTGCCACCCAAACGTTCGTCTCGTCCCATGAAACCTGAACAATGACCTCTTCATCAGCATAATCAACCGCGTTCTCAACCAGATTACCCAGACCATACAATATGCCAGGGTTGCGCATGCAAAGTGGTTCGCGCTCAAAGTTTGAAGTCGTGATACGGACATCAATTCCGAATTCCCGATGCGGTGCAGAAATCTCTTCCAGGATTACCGAAATCGGAATCTTGCCTATGTGCTGGTCTTCCTGGGTAGAGAGAGAAGTAAGGGTTTTGAGAATTTCACGACAGCGCTCCGCCTGGCTTCGAAGCAATTTTGCGTCCTCATATAGTAGTGATTCCGATTCCAATTCCCGTGTCATCTCCTTGGAAACAAGCGCAATTGTAGCCAGTGGTGTGCCAAGTTCATGTGCCGCGGCAGCGGCCAATCCGTCTATATTGGAAAGATGCTGTTCCCGCTGCAAAACAATTTCAGTCGCTGCAAGTGCATCGGCCAGCTTGCGAGCCTCATCCGCCACCCGGAATGCATAAATAGCCATGAATGACATACTTGAGATGATGGCTATCCACATGCCGGCAATGTAAAGGCGCGGCATTTCAAGATATTCGCCCGGTATCCAGGGTAGCGGATAATGGAAAAATACCAACAAGGTTGCCGAGATCACAGCCACAATTCCCAAAAACAGAGTTGAAAACGTGGAAAGCGTTGTTGCAGAGATCACAACCGGCACAAGTAGCAAAACGGCAAACGGATTTTGCAATCCGCCGGTCAGATACAAGAGCATTGCAAGCTGTACAATATCATAGGTCAAAAGGCCTGTGGAAGCGCGATGGGAAATCCGGTGATTGGGTGGATATCGGATGCTGAGAATCGCGTTAAGGATTGCTGATACGACAATCAATACGAAACATGATGTTGGAGAAAGACTGAATTCCAGCACACGCCAGACAATTACGACAGCCGCAGTTTGCCCTAATATCGCCAGCCAGCGGATTTTTACCAGGGTCTCCAGGCGGAGGTTCGGACTTGCAGGTGCGATGCCAAAATGGAATTGCTGGGTTGTCACTGGCTCATCGTCCGTTTCACACAATCAAGCCAGCCGTCATACTTTTCACGCCGTATCGATGGTGACATGGTTGATTCAAACCTCTTTTCCGCCGTCCAGGCCTCTGCCATTTCTTCTTTTGACGGCCATAAGCCACTTCTGGAACCTGCAAGCCAGGCCGCACCAAGAGCGGTAGTTTCCAGAATTCCAGGACGCTCAACCGGAGCGTTGAGGATATCTGCCAGAAACTGCATTGTACAATCGCTGGCAACCATTCCGCCATCCACCCTCAGAGTGGCCGCATCTTCCTGGCCCGACCAGTCCTGTTGCATGGCTTCGAGCAGATCCCTGGTCTGATAGCAAACGGCCTCCAGGGCAGCTCTTGCAAACTCGTTGGGTCCGGTAGCCCTCGTCAAACCAAACATTGCTCCGCGCGCCTCTGCATCCCAGTAAGGTGCGCCAAGGCCTGTGAATGCTGGCACCAGGTACACAGATTGATTTTTGTCCGCTGCTTCGGCCATTCCACCGCTCGCAGCTGCATCATCAAGAATTCCAATCCCGTCCCGTAGCCACTGCACGGCAGCACCGGCAATAAAAATCGAGCCCTCCAATGCATAGCTGACTTCTCCGTCCAATCTATAGGCAATTGTAGTCAGCAATCTGTTTTTTGAATGGATGCAGTCTGCACCTGTATTGAGTAGCGCAAAACAACCGGTTCCATAGGTGGACTTCATCATTCCGGGCTTGAAACAGGCTTGTCCAATTGTGGCAGCCTGCTGATCGCCGGCGATACCAAGAATGCGAATGGCAGAACCGAAAAACTCCGGCAGGGTCTCGCCAAAATCCGCATTGCTATCCCGAACTTCGGGCAACATCGCTTTCGGTACTTTTAGAATGTCGAGAAGCTCGTCATCCCAGACACCGTCCTTGATGTTATACAACAGCGTCCGGGAGGCATTTGTGGCATCGGTGGCGTGAACCTTGCCCACCGTCAAACGCCACACGAGAAAGCAATCTATTGTGCCAAACAACAATTCTCCATCCTCGGCCTTTTTTCTGGCTCCGTCCACGTTGTCGAGAATCCAGGAGATTTTTGTTCCGGAGAAGTAGGGGTCAAGCAACAACCCGGTTTTTTCAGAAAACAAGGCTTCCAGGTTGTCAGCCTTCAGTTCCATGCAAAAATCAGATGTCCGACGATCCTGCCAAACAATAGCATTATAGACCGGTTTTCCGGTATTTCTGTCCCAGACAACCGTTGTTTCTCGTTGATTGGTAATGCCTATTGCAGCAATGTCTGCAGCACTGCAACCAGCTTTTGCCATCGCATCTCGTACCGTGTCTATGACAGTGTCCCAAATCTCTTCGGGATCGTGTTCCACCCATCCAGACGCGGGAAATTGCTGAGCGAACTCTTTTTGCGCAATGGCTGCTATATGACGGCTTTCATCAAAAAGAATTGCGCGAGAAGAAGTAGTACCCTGATCAATCGCCAGAATGTAATTGGCCATGCCATCTCCATTTAACGGGTCATGTCCACTATAACCCGACCTCGGATTTTTCCGTCCACAATGTCTGTAGCCGTCTGCACTATGTCACCAAATCCGAACTCGGTTGTCAAAGATTGCAGCTTCGACAAATCAAGATCTTCCGCAAGTCTGTTCCAGGCCTGAATTCGTTTGGCTTTTGAAGCCATGACCGAATCTACACCCAGCAAAGCAATGCCGCGCAAAATGAAAGGCATGACGGTAGCCGGAAGATCGAAGCCCTGGGCAAGGCCACAGGCTGCAACCGCTCCACCGTATTTGGTCTGGGCAAGGAGATTTGCCAAGGTATGAGAACCCACGGCATCGATACCGCCTGCCCAACGCTCTTTGCCGAGCGGCCTGCCTGCCTCTGAAAGCTCCGCCCGATCAATAATTTCACTTGCACCGAGTTCCTTGAGGAATTCGGATTCGCCCGGCCTGCCGGTTGAGGCTATTACCTCAAATCCAAGTTTTGACAGGATTGCTATCGCTACCGTTCCCACACCGCCATTGGCACCGGTAACCACAATTGGGCCTGATGCTGGGGTTAGGCCGTAATTTTCCAGAGCCATAACACATAGCATGGCCGTGTAGCCCGCGGTACCGATACCCATGGCCTGCTTGGCATCGAAGGCGGATGGCAGCGGGATAAGCCAGTCAGAGTTTAATCTGGCGCGTTTTGCGTAACCTCCCCAATGTACTTCACCCACACCGAAGCCGTTAAGCAATACCCTGTCGCCCTCAGAAAAATCCGCTGAAGCAGATTGCAAAACCGTGCCGGCAAGATCAATACCGGGAACCATGGGCCAGTGACGGACGACAGGACTTTTTCCGGTAATTGCCAATCCATCCTTGTAGTTGACCGTTGTTGCGTCGACAGCCACTGTCACATCACCGTCCATCAACTCCTCATCTGTCAGTTCAACCATATCAACTGACTGTTTTTTGTTCTCGTCGCGTGAAACCAGAATTGCCTTGAAAGTATTGCTCATATTTTGGTCTTTCCCGTGTTGTCTCCGGCTTGATCGCCCTGATCGTCCTGTTTAGAAGTGCTGACCTTCCAGATTAGGAATTCATCGAGAATGATCGCAATTGCCCCTATGGTGATGAAGGTATCGGCCACATTGAAAATAGCAAACTGAAAATCCAAACTATCGATGTGAAAAAATATCATATCAATCACTTTACCGAGCCAAACCCGATCAATCAGATTACCCAATGCGCCACCGATAACAAAAGAATATCCTACTGCGGCCAGATACCTGTTTTTCTCTAGTCCACGCCAAAGCCAAAGAACAAACAAGATAATGGCTGCGGTCAACATCACCAGAGGCCAACGTCCAAACCCTGACAGGAAAGAGAACGCAACCCCTTCATTGTAGGTTCGGTAAAGGGACAGAAATGGAAGCAGTTCTACCTGTGCCCTCAAAGGCAAAGAGAGTTCCACCCACCATTTGGTGGCCTGATCCACCATAACAAGAATGGTTATAAGCAAGATCCAGCGAATTGATCCCATCATTCATTACCTGCTGTTTGCGCCGGTGTTCGCTTTGCCATGTGGAATAGCACAACCCCGGTGGCAATTGCCAGGTTGAGGGAGTCGGCTTTGCCGGACATCGGTATCAGTACCAGTTCGTCGCAAGCTTCTGTCAATTTATCAGGCAACCCCTGTTGCTCGTTGCCCATCAGCAGCAGTACCGGCTTCGCCATGAAGTCAATTGTTCTGTAGTCTATCGCCCCTTCCAGATGGGTTCCGACGACAAGCCCCGGCCAGTCTTTTCGCCAAGACAGAAACTCGGCTTCTTTCATCCGCACAAGTGGTACATTGAAAATTGAACCCATACTGGCGCGAGATGCCTCCATTGAAAACGGATCAGTGGTGTCGCCAACAAGGATTATTCCGTCAACACCTGCACAATCAGATGTTCTGATGATCGTGCCAAGGTTGCCCGGGTCGCGAATTCGGTCGAGAACCAGCCAAACCGATGCCGGATCCTGAACAGATGATGGAGCTTTATCCCATTTTTGTTCCATGACACCGATCACCATTTGCGGGTTATCCCGCTTGGTAATCGTCGCAAGTACTTTTTCATTCACCTCAAGGACATCCCCGCCACGTGCTCGTACACGAGCGGCAAACTCTACCAAATCACGGTTCTCCGCCGCAAATCTGGCGGAATACACAAGCGTGTTGATTTTCCAACCATTATCAAAAGCATCTCGTACGAGTTTCATGCCTTCCACCAGAAACGTTCTGGTCTCATCACGGGATTTTTTCATTGCCAGCGACCTGATGGCTTTTACACGTGGATTTGAGACCGCGGTAACCTGATGTACCCGGCCAGGCCGGACTGGGCTGGTGCCGGTCATTTTCCCACCCATCTGCTGAACAGCGAAGTCGACAGGAGCCGGTCGCTGTTTTTAGTTCCGAGAACAAGTTCGCCGGACTCCAGCAACCCGCTTCGGCTTGCAAGTTTTTCCTTCATTATTTCATGCATGGCGTAAAAAGACGAACGGATCGAATAAGCGGTAAGCACTATAAAAGAAGAAGAATTGTCCGTCAGGTCTGCAACGAGATCGAGCATATGGGGCAAATTTTCAAACAGCTGCCAGATTTCACCTTTTGGCCCTCTGCCATATTTTGGCGGATCGAGGAGAATACCGTCATAGGTGTTTCCGCGTCTGACTTCACGTTCGCAAAAACGGACTGCATCTTCACATATCCAGCGGATCGGCCTGTCTTCCAGGCCGGCCATTTGCTGATTTTCCCGAGCCCAGCCAATCGCTTTTTTGGATGCATCCACATGAGTGACATGAGCACCTGCCCGGGCCGCTATCAGCGAAGCCAGTCCGGTATAACCAAAAAGGTTCAACAGCCTGAATTGCCGATCATTGGGCTCTCTCGTAGCTATGCGTTCCATTGCAAATCGCCAGTGTGCAGCCTGTTCAGGAAACACGCCCACGTGCCTGAAGGAGGTGAACCTGCCCATGTAGGGGATACCGTTCCAGGCCAGTGGCCAGGTGTCCGGTAACTTCTGTTTTGGAAAGCTCCAACGGCCGGCACCTTCTTCCGAAGTATCGCCGGTAAATACGGCGTCCGCCTTGTTCCATTCGCGTTCATGCAGTTCAGGTTGCCAAAATGCCTGCGCTTCGGGGCGAACTATCCGAAGCTTTCCATATTGTTCCAATTTCAACCCATTGCCACTGTCCAGCAGTGCATGGTCGCCATCCGGGAGGTTTTTCAGGATAAGCGGGCAAGCTTCTTTCAATTGGTTTTTCCGTGGTTCGGATATCCGATTCTGCATGACCCAGAGCAATTACATGTGACGCCCACAGTTGCAACCAAATAGATACAGAATCAGATGGTGACGGCGTGCAATTTCGCTCCGTGCACCCGCAACCAGGTTTTTTGAATATCGGTGTCCGGGCACAGATCACGGGTAAGCGACCAAAACCGCTCTGAATGATTCATCTCCACAAGATGTGCAACCTCATGAGCAGCCAGATAATTCAACACTTCCGGCGGCGCCATTATGATGCGCCATGAAAAAGACAACGTGCGTGTAGAGGAGCAGGAACCCCATCTGCTGGTTGTATCTGTGATTCTTATCTGGCGTGGCCTGACACCAGTTTTCTTTGCATGGAGAGTAACTACCTGGTCCAGCTCCTTGCGAGCTTCCTTCTTGAACCATGAAACCAGTTTTCGGCCGACCGTATCAGCAGTACCGGGAACTTCCAGAACAGCTTCGGTGCCAACCCTTCTGGCGCGAACAACACCACGCAACTTGCCAGTGAGAACAATTCGGTGATCAATGCCCTTGAAAGGAACCAGGGCACCAGGCTCCAGGGCGGTTTTTGTCGGCAACCGGGCAATTCGACTAGCGGCCCAATTCGCGTTTCTGGAAACAAAATCTTCGATTTCATCATCGCCAATATGACAGGGCGTTGTCACTTTGAGCGCATCGCCTCCTGGCACAATGCGCAGCGTGAGTCGTTTAGCACGGTCATTTTCAACTACCCTGACCGGCATGGAACGACCATCGATGTCGATGTCGAAGTCGCGATTGCGCTTCTGAAGCTGTCTGAAGAACGAAAAACTCATACAAGTTTAATACATGATTCTGGGGCCATAAAAAATGGGGCCAAAGGCCCCATCGTCTTCAAGCTATTACAGCAACTCTATTTGTCGCCACTTGCTTTCTTTGAACGCGGTGCGGGTTTTGGCTTGCGCGCATTCATGAATGCGTCAAACTCTTCCTTATCCTTGGCCATTCGCAGATCGCGCTGGTATTGCTCGAACTCCCGCAGGGCTTCATCGAGCTTGCGGCGTTCTTCTTCCAGGCGGGCGAGTTCAACTTCACGCCATTCATCAAATGCAACATTGCCGGACTCATAAGTTCGGCGACGGCAGGATGAACTGAACTTTTCACTTACGGAATCGGTGGCTTTGTTTACATCCCGCTTAAAGTCATCCAACCGGTCGCCCCACAAAATGTATGCAAGCATCGCCAGGCCCAAGGGCCAGAAAATCATAAAGCCGATGATCATCAGCGCGATGGTGGCCGGAGTCCAGGCTGGACGAATAAGTGCAGATTGCGTCATTAATATTCCCTCATATTTGGGCACGCGCCCCTGATTTAGCCCCTATGCTTTCAGGTGATGTGCCAAGTTAACCAGAGTTTAGTTCCGACCTTCCTTAAGGTCATGTGGGAGTTGGAACGAAAGATTTCAAGAGTTTCCACTCTTAAGAGGCGCTGGCAATCTCTTTGATGACAGCTTTTGCGGCCTGTCTGGGATCATCTGCTCCGGTAATCGGACGACCTACGACCAAATGTGTGGCCCCGGCATTAATTGCTGCGGATGGGGTCATGACGCGTTTTTGATCACCCACATCGGCTCCCGACGGTCGAATGCCTGGGGTGACTATCGCCAGTTCCCCGTTTGTTGCCTGACTGATTACAGAAGCCTCGCGAGCGGAAGCCACCACTCCGCCCATACCGAGTTCTCTTGCCTGCCGCGCACGCCTCAGGACCAGCTGTTCGGCAGTTTCCGCATAGCCTGCATCGCCTAGATCAGAATCATCCATTGAGGTTAGAACCGTAACACCAAGCAGACAAAGCGATGACCCCTGCGCCGCTTCTACAGCTGCCCGCATCGCGTTCGGATAGGCATGAATTGTTGTCATTTGCACGCCCATTTTCACGATGTTCTCAACCCCTTTGGAAATTGTATTTTCAATATCCAGCAATTTCATGTCGAGAAATACCTGTTTACCGTCGGCAAGAAGTTCACCGGCGAAAGACAAACCGCCTGCGAAGGCCAATTGATGACCAATCTTGTAAAAGGAAACAGCCTCTCCCAGCCGTTCAACCATCAGTTCGGCGTCCGTAACTGTTGGTACATCGAGAGGTATGATCAGGCGATCTTTCGCATCCATCAAGTCACCTCTTTGAAGCAATTACTTCAACAAGGTTTTTGCAGGCATTTACCAGAAATCCAGCACTGCGCTCATTTGTAATGCGATCCATCTCGTCAAACGAATTGTGTGCCTGGCCCAGAGCAACCTGATCACTTAATACCAATACGCCCAGTCGGACCAGGATGTCACGAAGATGGTACATCACACTCATGCCGCCCATTGCACCCGGGGAAGCTGCGGCGATCACGGCAACCTTACCGCGGTAAGGACTGATATCCTTGCCATCAATCGAGTTAAGGCGTGATACCCAGTCAATGGTGTTTTTCAGCAGCGGTGGTAATGAACCGTTATATTCTGGGGAGACGATGAAAAACCCGTCATGACCATCAAACAGTTTAGCCAATTTCTTGGCGTTCTCCGGAACCCCTTCACTGTCTTCAAGGTCACCATTGTACACGGGCAGCGGATAATCCTGCAGCGAAACCAGCGTCACCTCGCAATCCAACAGCGAAAGTTCCCGCGCTGCGTAGCCGGCTAATCTGGCATTCACGGATCCGGCACGTGTTGATCCTGCAAATACAATTATTCTCGGGGGGTTCACGATCTTGTCCTATTTCCAAAAGCCAAAATGATTGATACTCATCGACTTACTTGCAATAAATCCCAGCAATTTCAAGCAGCGAACAGCGGCACTCACTGCTTACTCATTGAATCCGTCCAGGAAATTCTTCATCCGAGAAAAAAATCCGGTGGATTGCGGGCTGTTTTTGTCTGACGACAATTGTTCAAACTCTTCAAGCAGTTCACGCTGACGCTTTGTGAGGTTTTGTGGAGTTTCAGTCATCACCTGAATATACAGATCACCCTGATCGCTGGAACGCATTATTGGCATTCCCTTGTTGCGTAACCTAAACTGCTTGCCGCTTTGGGTGCCTTCCGGCACCTTTACCCGTGATTTGGAGCCATCGAGGCAAACAACCTCGAATTGACCTCCCAGGACAGCCGTCGTCATGGAAATTGGAATCTTGCAGAAAAGATCCGCGCCATCGCGCTGAAAGAACTCGTGCGGGCGAATGTTCAGAAAGATGTAGAGGTCGCCGGTTGGGCCCCCTCGCGAACCCGCTTCTCCTTCGCCACCTAACCTTATTCTGACGCCATCCTCAATACCTGCAGGAATGTCGACACTCAAGTTACGCTCCTTGGTAACACGGCCCTGCCCTGAGCAGGCTGAACATGGATCTGTAATCACTTCGCCGCGCCCCTGACATTCCGGGCAAGTGCGCTCAATCGAGAAAAACCCTTGTGATGCTCTTACTCGGCCATTGCCGCCGCAGGTGCCGCAGGTGCTGGGAGATGAACCTGGTTTTGCACCGTTGCCCGAGCATGTTTCACAGGTTACTGCTGTCGGCACACTTATTTCTGCAGCCTTGCCTGCATAGGCTTCTTCAAGCGTCACTTTCATGTTGTAACGCAAATCGGCACCGCGCTCACGTCCGCCAACGCGACCGCCGCGCCGGGCTCCGCCGCCCATCATCTCCCCAAAAATGTCTTCGAAAATGTCGGAAAAGCCGCCGGCTGCACCGCCAAATCCGCCGCCGCCATTTTCGAAAGCTGCATGGCCATACTGATCATAGGCAGCCCGTTTTTGCGGGTCTTTGAGGACTTCGTAGGCTTCGTTAATCTGTTTGAATTTTTTTTCCGCTTCCGGATTATCCGGATTTCGATCCGGATGATGTTGCATCGCTGCCTTGCGGAAGGCGCTCTTCAGAGCTTTCTCATCAACCCCCCGGTCAACCCCAAGCAAATCGTAATAGTCGGCTTTTGACATAGAGACCGGCCCTGTTATTCAATGCGCTTCGCCATCCGCCCGTAGGCAAATGGCGAAAGCATGATTTTTATTAAGCCGATTTCTTATCGTCTTCGTCGTCGATTTCCTCGAAATCGGCATCGACAACTTCTTCATCGTCGCGAGCGGCATCCGCAGCAGCATCTGCTTCAGCAGCTTCTGACTGGGCAGCTTCGTACATTGCCTGACCCAGTTTCATGGACGCGGTTGCCAGAACTTCAGACTTAGCCTTGATTTCTTCAGCGTTAGGCTCTTCGGCCTCGACAACTTCCTTCAAGCCGGAAATCGCCAACTCGATTTCGTTACGCTCTTCATCTGAAACCTTGTCTCCATATTCCTCGAGAGATTTCTCTGCGGAATGAATAAGGGTTTCGGCCTGGTTCTTGGCTTCAACTGATTCACGGCGCTCCTTGTCCGCTTCAGCATTCGCTTCGGCGTCCTTGACCATTTGTTCAATTTCGTCGTCCGAAAGTCCGCCGGATGCCTTGATTGAAATTGCCTGCTCTTTGCCAGTGCCTTTGTCTTTTGCCGAGACATTGACGATCCCGTTGGCATCGATGTCAAAGGTCACTTCAATTTGCGGCACACCGCGCGGCGCTGGCGGAATGCCAACCAGATCGAACTGACCAAGCAGTTTGTTGTCGCTTGCCATTTCGCGCTCACCCTGAGACACGCGAATGGTGACAGCGCTTTGACTGTCTTCAGCAGTGGAGAAAGTTTGCGACTTATTGGTTGGAATGGTTGTATTGCGGTCAATAAGACGCGTGAACACACCACCCAAAGTTTCGATACCAAGCGAAAGCGGAGTAACGTCGAGAAGCAACACATCCTTAACATCGCCCTGCAGTACGCCAGCCTGAATCGCGGCACCCATAGCTACCACTTCGTCAGGGTTTACACCCTTGTGAGGCTCTTTGCCAAAGAAGTCTTTAACCGTTTCCTGTACTTTGGGCATGCGGGTCATGCCACCAACAAGAACAACCTCATCAATTTCACCAGCCTTCATGCCAGCATCCTTGAGGGCTTCCTGCATTGGTTTGACAGTTCGCTTGATGAGATCTTCAACCAGTGTTTCAAACTTCGCGCGGGTAAGTTTCATCGTCAGGTGTTTCGGACCGGACTGATCGGCTGTGATGAATGGCAAGTTGATTTCAGTCTGGGCTGATGAGGAAAGTTCGATCTTTGCCTTTTCAGCAGCTTCTTTTAGACGCTGCAATGCCATTTTGTCGGTCTTGAGGTCGATGGTGTTCTCTTTCTTGAATTCATCGGCCAGATAATCAACCAGACGCATGTCAAAATCTTCACCGCCGAGGAATGTATCACCATTGGTGGATTTCACTTCAAAAACACCGTCACCAATTTCAAGGATGGAAACATCAAATGTACCACCACCAAGGTCGTAAACAGCAATCGTTTTACCATCGTTCTTTTCCATGCCATAGGAAAGAGCAGCAGCTGTGGGCTCGTTGATGATCCGAAGCACTTCCAGCCCGGCAATCTTGCCGGCATCCTTGGTCGCCTGACGTTGTGCATCATTAAAGTATGCCGGTACGGTAATAACAGCCTGGGAAACTTTTTCACCCAAATAGTCTTCTGCGGTTTCCTTCATCTTCTGAAGGATCATCGCGGATATTTGTGACGGTGAGTATTTCTCGCCTTTGGCTTCTACCCATGCGTCTCCGTTGTCGCCCTTGACGATAGAATACGGAACCAGCTTTTGGTCTTTCTTAACGGTAGAATCGTCGAACCGGCGACCGATCAGGCGTTTGACTGCAAAAAGTGTGTCTGAGGGGTTGGTAACTGCCTGGCGCTTGGCTGGCTGACCGACAAGACGTTCTCCGTCATCTCCGAAAGCAACCATGGATGGCGTAGTGCGCGCACCCTCCGCATTTTCAATTACCTTAGCTTCCTTGCCGTCCATAACGGCAACACATGAGTTAGTAGTACCAAGATCGATACCGATTACTTTTGCCATGTTGTTCTCCTTAACCAGCGGATTGGGTTCATCCTTAAGGCATGCTACCCAACACCCGGCACTCGTGGATATTTTTGATTTGGGCGACATCTCCGGATCAGCCGATCATCGGAGAAAATCGCGGTTGGCGGCTATATAAGAAGTGTGCTTGGCTTGTGCAAGGGATTGAAGCCACTAAAAATAAGGTCAAAAGCAACAAATTAGAGGGAATCCAGCCCCCATGCAAAGATTGCCAAGCGGACTTAGACTTTTACGTGGCTGTTTGTCTCCGGATCAGCAAAAAAACCTGCTGAATGACATTCGGGATGTAGCAGCGGCGGCCCCACTATTTGTACCGAAAATGCCGCGGACTGGGAAGCCGATGACTGTCAGAATGACAAATTGCGGTCCCCTTGGCTGGGTTACGGACAAAGAACGGGGATATCGATACCAATCCACCCATCCTGAAACCGGTAAAGCATGGCCGGATATTCCTGATATGTTGATCAGGCTCTGGAAAGAGCATGCAGGGTTCGACAAACCGCCCGAGGCGTGTCTGGTAAATTTCTACAAGACCGGCGCAAAAATGGGATTGCATCAGGATAGGGACGAGAAAAATTTTGAAGCCCCGGTTCTCTCCGTTTCTCTGGGCGACACCTGTCTGTTTCGGTACGGCGGGCGAGACCGAAAAGATCCCACAAGATCATTCAAGCTGCAAAGTGGTGATGTTTTAGTGATGTCAGGCTCTTCACGCATGATATTTCACGGCGTGGATCGTATCTATCCCGGCACTTCCGCGCTGCTCAAAGACGATGGCCGGATCAACCTCACCCTAAGGCGGGTGAATTGACCAATTCCGGTACAAATCTGATCACGCTACCCCGAGCAACTTTTCAGCATCGCCAAAAGCCTTGGATACACATCCGTGCCTGGACCCACGTTCAAATCCATTCCACAATATTGCGAATGCCAACATCAATAAGCCACGACCGTTCGCAAACTGGAGGATTAAGGGCAGTCCCCGAAGTACCGTGATTTCTGTCCCGCACTTATGCGGTTGGGACTAAAACCTAAATCAGGCAGCCCGGTAAAGTTCGGAAAGACGAAAACCGGTTTGGTGTTCAGAAATGAAACTCAGGTATTCATTAGCAGGAAGTGCCTTTGCGAACAGATAGCCCTGAGCGTGCTCTATATTCATGTCACGTATACATTCCAGCGTCTGAACATCTTCGACACCTTCTGCAACGATACGCATGCCCTGTTCCTTTGCCAGAGCCGCGGCAGCATTTACGGTTTCCATGGAAAACGCGCTTTTGGTGACATTTGAAATGAAGGATTTGTCGATTTTCAATTCTGAGTACGGAAAATCCCGAAGCGTCTGGATGTTCGAGGAACCGGTTCCGAAATCATCAATTGCAACGTCGAAATTGTGGATACGCAGTCTGGACAAAACCTCAAGCGTTGTCGCGTCGAGATTGAGAACACTGTTTTCAGTAACCTCGAAACTGATATTTTCAGCAGAAACTCCGTAAGAATCGATGATTGATCCCAGGTGATCGGGAAGCGAGATCTGATGCATCATGGTAGGTGCAAGATTGACTGCAATTCGCAACCTTGGATTAACGCGAAGAAACGGACCCACCGCCTCAAGCGTATGTTTGAGCAGATGCAATGTCAGCTCTTCAATCCAACCGTTTTTTTCAGCGAATTCAATAAACACGTCCGGCCCTATCATTCCGGTTCCCGGACGATTCCAACGTGCCAGTGCTTCAGCGCCGATTATCTGACCGCTGCGCACATCTATCTTCGGCTGGAAATACGGAAGAATTTCATTGTTTTCCATTCCAGCTATCAGGCTGCCTTGTGTCAGTACAAGTTTGCTTTCCTCGGATGCCCTGGACCGATCGTTGCGCTCTTTTAGAAAATTTTTTCCAATGCCGGCTTGTTCAGAGGCTTTTGAATATGGCCGATCAGATTGAGCTTATGCATTTTCGCAAGTTTTGCGGCGTGATTGAGCAGATTTTGCTCCACCCCTGACATAATTACCAGATCACCGGAATATTTAAGCACGTTGAGGTGCCTGAGAAACTCCAGTCCGTCCATTTCTGGCATCTGAAGATCGCTGACAATGATATCAAAATTGTTGTTATGCTCTGACACTTTTGAAAGGGCGAGCGCGGCATTTGACGCGGATTGAATCAACGGAATATTGAGAGTTGTGAAATAGGCAGTCAGGATCGCGATTTGTGTCGGATCGTCGTCAATTATTAGAGCTGACCTATATCTCTGTTCCATTTGTCCCGCCAAGTGACCTGCCATATCAAATAACTCGTTTTAATCCATGTGTAGTAAAGACTTCATGAGCGTATTCACGCAATTTGATTTATAGTTATCAAAGTCCTAACCTGTTGCTGTTTCATTGGAATTCGTATTTCCCAGGTCTTCAGACTCGATGTGATTCATTAATGCCTGGAAGTGCACCGCGACTTCTGCAAATCCCGCCTTGAAATCGCCGACAGGCTTGGATTTTGCAAAGTCTTCCAATTGCTGACATCCCTCGCCAACCTTTCGGGCGCCGATGTTGAGGCTCATGGATTTGAGGGCATGGGCGGCTGACTGCACCTGGTCTGCCACTCCGGACTGAACCGCATTTTCAAGTGCCTCGAAATTCGCTCTTGCATTCTCCCGATAAAGACTGAAAAGCTGATTTATCATCGCTTCATATCCGTCACCGGCGATCTCCTTCAGGTTGCTGAGCAAAGATTCGTCCAATATTGCGCTATCCGCAGCCAGATTTTGGTTGTTCGTGGGCTTAAGTTCAACAACACATTCATCCGGCTGTTCCGGTTCCATTGCCTCATCTGCAACGGTTTCGTTTACGTGACTTGGCTCAAGCCACTTGTCGAGACACGCGCCAATACTTTCCATCGTAAATGGCTTGACAACAAGGTCATCCATTGTCGCTTCTTTGACCTGCTCAGCCACCTGAGAGGCAATATATGCAGTCAGCGCCACAATCGGTGTCGCCAACTTGTTCTTTTCGTCCTCATAGGCTCTGAGACGGAGTGTAGTTTCGAACCCGTCAATATCCGGCATGCTGCAGTCCATGAATACCAAATCAAATTCGGATTTCTGAAACTCTTCTATTGCCTGGAAACCACCTTCCACGATCACCGGTGAAATTTTGAACTGGCTCAGCGCCTGTTGAACGACTTCCCGGTTCACCGCACTGTCATCGACAACCAGTACGCGCGCATTTTCGAATGAGTTGCGGTTGATCTGGACAGGTTTTTTGGACTCCAGCATCCTGCGGCCCATTGAACGACCCAGATTGAGGCGCTCCACACAGGCACGCATCGACAAGCTTGAGAATGGCAATGCCAACACTTCATGCACGTTTCCAGCCTCTACCAGTTCGTCGATACCTGCCTCATCCAATTCCGAAAGTGCCACCGTAAAGCTGTTTATTGGATAGTTACGCATGCGAAGCAGCATCTTACCATGAGCAAAAATGTAGTTGTAATCGGTGTATACTATTTCTTTTTGTCCATCGAACGGTTGAACCTGGCAGGTAATTCCGTATTCCGCCAAAACATTTGTCATGACCGTTGTTGTTTCCGAGGGTTCCGAGAGCAGTAGCGCTGTTCTCTCGACCGGTTCTACCTCTGGCACCGCTGTAACCATTTCATCCAGCGGCAGCGTGAAACAAAATGTCGAACCAGTGCCTAATTGGCTGGAAACGAAAATTTGTCCACCCATTGCTTCGACCAGCTTTTTACAAATTGGCAGGCCAAGCCCGGTTCCACCGTATTTACGCGTGGTGGTCTGATCCGCCTGACTGAAGCTATCGAATACCTTGTCAATATTCTCCTATGATGGTTGTCCAGCGGGAATGTTCTGCCCCGCGATCTTGAAGGCCGGAAAGTCCTCGAAGACCCAGCCGTTCTTGAGCGTGTCGTAGATGATCGCGAGCAGTTTACGTGCGGTCGCGATGATCGCCTTGCCGGCCCCGCGCCTGGCCTTGATGCGTTGGTAGAAGGCATTGAGGTAGCCCGAGTATCGGATGGCAATGAGCGTGCACTGAACCAGCGTGGTGCGCATCAGCTTGTTGCCGCGTTTGGTGATCCGCCCCCGGTTGTCGGTTTCGTTCGACTGGCTGACGCGCGGGACGATGCCCACATAGGCAGCCAGCTTGTCGGCGTCCTCGAAGTCATCGACGTTGCCGATCCCCGACAGGAGCACGGCCGCCGAGCGCGGACCGATGCCCTTGATTGAGACGAGGCCGTCGTAGCCATCCAGTTCCCGGGCGGCCTCTTCGATCGCACCGTCCAGTTCGCCAATCGTCGCCATAAGCCTCAGCGCCTGGTCGCGCAGGGCCTTCAACTCGACCTGTTCCAGTGTCGAGAACCGGCCGACCTCCAGAGCATTGAGCCGCCGCTTCGAGCCCAGGCTTTCCTTCTTCAGCTTGACGCCGTGGCGCGTGTGCAGCGCATGGATCTTGTTGATGAGCCGGGTGCGCTGCTTGACCAGAAGATCGCGCGTGTGGGTGAGTGACGCCAACTCGCTCTCGGCAACCGTCTTCACACGCGTCTCGGGCAGCATGTCCTTCGACAGGAAGAAGGCCAGTGCCCGGGCATCGTTCCTGTCCGTCTTCTTCACCGACTTGCGGATCACGCCGAACTGCCTCGGGTTGACCACGACAACACGGCCGACGCAAGCGACCACCTCGTCACGAAACCAGGCCGAATTGCCCGTCGCCTCCACGGCAATCTCGTCGTCCGCATCAAGGCTCAGGCAGAACCGTTCCAGATCGGCCGCTGCCAGCTGGTAGGTTTCAAATATCTCGCTGCCGTCAGCTTCAAGCCGGCAGACCGTGAAAGACGTCGTGTGAAGATCGACACCGATAAAGGACATGGCTAAACTTCTCCCGTTGGTGAGCGGCGGAACCCTGACAAGGGTGTGAACGGCCACGCCAAACTCCTATACGAGGTCACCGGACCGAACCGGGCCTCACGCTGGTCGTTCAGATACAGGCGGCGGGTAATCTCCTTTACAGGGTCGCAATGCCCTAAGATGACATCCAGCCTGCAGCCTATCCGCCTCTCCCAGCACTCTATCCGAGTCGGGATGCATGACCGCTCACACCCCATTCATGCCATCTCCTTTTGATGGCGGTATTCCTGCAGGCCGGGGCCTATGGCCTGACATTTCTCCTGCCCCGGCTGTTTGCCGCTTTCGGCGCCAATGAAAAAGTGGTCGGAATAATGTTGTCTGTCACTGCCCTTTCGACACTGGTGACTGTTTACTATTCCGGTCACCTGTCCGACCGGTTTGGGCGCGTCGCTACCCTTGGATTTGCCTGTGTCGCAATCGCCGCCGCACTTCTGCTGTATGGCCTGGCAGGCGGCGTCGGGCCGGGACTGTTTATCGCAAGAGTCCTGCTGGGTGGCGGCTGGGGCCTCACCTATTCACTTGCCCCGGTTGTCCTTACCCGGCTTGTCGAAACAGACCAGCGTGTACGCTATTTTGCCATGCTTTCCATTGCCGTTATGGCCGGATTTGGTCTCTCTCCGGTCTTCGCCTCCGCCCTGGAAAACTCCGGATATACAATTGCCGATGCTTTTTACATCACCAGCGCGCTTTGTGGCTTATCCAGCTTTCTGTTTTTTATGCTGATCAGACCCGTAGCGAACCATGTGATCAACCCCGCGCCCGAGACTTCCTCGTCCTTGTCCCTGCAAAACATCCGCCAGATAGCAAATTCACCAGCCCTGTTGCCAGTTATCATGGTCTGTCTCGGAGCCAGCGTGTTTGCGGCAATGAACAATTTTCAAACGGTGATGGCTGACGAGCGGGGCCTGGAATACGCACCGTATTTTCTGGTTTACACCGTAACGGTAGTCGCTTTTCGTGTAGTGCTTGCAAAGTTCAAGGGCGGACGTTCGCCCTATCTCACGATCGCGCAGCTGCAATATGTCATGTTTGGCAGCATTCTTCTTTTCCTGTTTTCCGGAAGCAGCCCGCTTTTGTACCTTGCAGTGGCGTTTCTGTTTGGAATTGGCTACGGGGTATCCTACCCAGTCCTGGCGGCAATGGCAGCCAATGACGCTGAAGATGGCATGCTTCCTCAAACCCTGCAGCTGTTTGCGCTGACATATTTCATCGGAATTTTCGGATTTCCGCTAATCGCCGGATGGATGATCGTCGAAATAGGCAGCACCGGGCTTTTGTGGCTGGCGGCGATCATGGCAGCAATTGAGGCGAGTTTAGCCCTTCGAAGACATTTCACGCTACGGATCTAGAGTTTCATTGTCACCCCGGCGTCTAAGCAGTACCAGTAATCCTGCCCCAACGATCATCATCATTCCGATCAAAGAAGCTGCAACGGGCTGAACAGCGAAGAATACCCAGTCCCAGATAACCGCAAATGCCAGATAGCTGTACTCGAAAGTAGCGATGATAGGCGGCGGCGCAGCCTGATAGGCACCGGCCAGCAGAATGGCTACCGCAATTGCGATAACTGCCAGAAGCAGCAGAATGAGCCATTCGTTTGCGTCGGGCGTCGACCAACTACCAAACAGATAAGTGTATTGTTGTGCCAGGCCACCCCCTGGTTGCCAAACCAAAAACAGAAGGCTCATCACCAGCCCCGCCAACATCATCATCATGTTTACCGACAGTGCCATGGTGAGCAAGGCGACCGACTGGCACCTGCTTCTGGTTATGATGTGGGCAAGGGCATAAAAAACCGCCCCCAATACCGGCAGCAAGGCCCAGGCGGAAAAGGCGTCGGTCCCAGGCTGAAGAAGCAACAGCACCCCAACAAACCCGACACCCACCGCTATCCAGTTTCGAACACCCACTGCCTCTCCGATGAACAAAGCGGACAACAAAGTTACAAAAATTGGTGCGGTATAATTTGCCGCCCCAACCGTTGAAAGACTGAGAAACGGAATGGCTGCATAGAACGCCACAAATGTCATGGTAAGAAAAAATGCGCGCAACAGGCACCAAACGCGGATCGCTTCAACAAATATCGCCGTACCCAGTCCTTGATGAATGGCAATGGCCCAAAACATCGGGAGCGTTATGAGTGCGCGGATGAAGAATATCTGCCAAAGGGTTAGCTGGCCGCTGAACAACTTGAACACAACGTCCTGAAGAGAAATCAAGAGGGCAGCAGCAACAATCAGCACCACACCTTTTCCCACTTGCAGTGGTCGCACATCCGTTACTTTTGCCATCGCATATTCCCGTTATGATCACACAAGCAGACAAAACATTGATAGGTCCGTGGCATTAATTTGAAAATACATTAGATACGAAACATATTATTTGATATTATTAAATAATGGAGCGCATACCTGTTCATGGCATTGGAGTGTTTTTGACCATCGTCAAAACAGGGTCGATGCGTGCTGCAGCAGAATCGCTCGGAGTGGGTGCGCCTGCCATAAGTATTCAGCTAAAGGCTCTCGAGGACAAACTTGGCGTCGGTCTGTTGCACAGAACAACCCGAAGCATTGAATTGACACAAGCCGGACAAACCCTCTTCGAAGCCGCTTCGCCCGCCTATCGAGATTTAACCTACGCCGTAAAGAAAACACAGGAAATCGGAAATTCAGCCACAGGCACGCTGCGCTTGAGCCTTTCACGTGCAGCTTACATGACCGCAATTGCGCCCGTCCTGGACCGCTTTATGCAAGATCACCCCGGCATCAATCTCGATCTTTCCCTGAACGAGGCGCTGGTCGATATTGTTCATGAAGGATATCACGCCGGCATTCGCTTAGGCGATATCCTTCAGCCGGACATGATTGCTGTGCGGCTTACGCCAACACTTACGCCGGTATTTTCTGCGTACCCTCAATATCTCAAAAAACATGGCAGGCCGAAACACCCCCGGGAGTTGCTGAAACACCGCTGCATACGTTATCGGCCGCCGAGTTCAAGCAAGGTTTCTGACTGGCACTTTGTCGAAAATGGCCAGCAAAAAACCGTCAATCCTCCGATCCACCTGGTATTCGATAACGTACTGGGCGTTGTCCAGGCTGCCCGGGAAGGGCACGGCATCGGCTGGTCGCTTCGCCAGACCGTCAAAGAGTATTTTGAAAACGGCAGCCTGGAGCCAATTCTTGAAAACTATGTTGAGGATTTGCCCCCATTTTATCTTTATTATCCGGAACAAAACCGACGCGTTGAGTGCCTTCGTCTCTTGATTGACTGTTTTGTCAGACATCGCGACAAGACCGCTAAATCAGCGCTTGGCAATTCGAACGCAAACCCTATTGGCTCGAAATAGTTGAGAGAAAATCTCTAACAAGGTCAAAAAGTTCACTCGCACCTGACGCATTGTAGCCCAGCGTACCACTCCCGGCAGAAAACCCATCCGGATTGATTTCATCCCGTTCCGCACGGTGAACCGGCCCAAATGCGGGAATGTCAAATCCGTGATAGGCATCACTCAGCTTGTGAAAAGTGATGGGATACTGATCGGCTTGGGTTTGGTCTGCCGTCCGTTCACACACCTGAGTACTCACATAATCATCTTTGGCAGCAGAAACGATCATCAGCGGTGCACGGTGCGGTCCCCTGGCGAAGGAACAAAACGGATAAATTGCAATAGCGCCGGAAAACTGAAGGTCATGGAATTGCGAGAAGCCTTCGTAATTCATATGTGGACGCCCCGGATTGGCAAGACATTTTTTGATGTTTTGATCGGTTGCTTTCATATGTCCGGCCTGTTGATGCGATATTTGATAGATCGCTGGCCCTGATGGAAATCCGCAAACGAGGTTCCTGATCAAGATGACGCGCTCATGGGGCGCATTGAATCACACGGTGTAACCTCGTTTTTGGCTGATCATGTCACATCACTTTCTGCCATTACCAATTTCTGTGCCTTGCCTTCAAGCGGCGCTGATTCGCAAGGGGTTATAGCGCTGTCCTCTGGTCATAAGAACCCAGGCGATGCGAGCGGTCTTGTTGGCCAATGCGACAGAGACCAGTCTCACAGGTTTCTTTTCCAGCAGACCATTGATCCAGACCGCGGTCGGGCTCTTCTTGTTTCGATTGTGGCGAATAACAGCTGTCGCACCAATGACAAGCAGGCGGCGAATATACCGGTCTCCCTGCTTTGATATGCCAGCGAGCCTTACTTTGTCACCGCTTGAATGCTGTTTGGGGACCAGGCCAAGCCATGCGGCGAACTGCCGTCCGCTTTTGAATTGTCCCGGATCGCTGACGGTTGCCATCAGTGCAGTGGCTGTGATCACACCAATACCCGGAATGGCTGCCAGGCGCCTGCTGGCTTCATTTTGCCGGTGCCAGTCACGCAGGACCTTCTCAAGAGCCTGCAATTCTTCCTCCAGTTCGAGCAAGCGACGGGCAAGCGTTGCCAGCGCGACTTGTGCAATAGCCGGCAGGACATGCTTCTCGTCGTTTTCGTTGAAGATGGAATGAGCCAGCTTGACGATGTTCCTGACGCCGGGGGTGGTGACAAGACCGAACTCTGCACAATGAGCACGCAGTGCATTGGCTGCCATGGTGCGTTGCCGCACAATCAGGGAACGGGTTCGGTGTATCATCAGGATACTTTGCTGCTCAGGTGTTTTGACAGGCACGAAACGCATGGTGGGCCGCCTGACAGCCTCGCAAATCGCTTCAGCATCGGCAGCGTCATTCTTGCCCCGCTTTACGTAGGCCTTGACGTAGGCAGGAGGCATCAGTCTGACCTCATGACCAAAGGCTGCCAGGGTGCGAGCCCAATAATGGGCAGTGGCACAAGCCTCCATGCCGACAAGGCAAGCTGGCAGTTTCGAGAAAAAGCCTTTCAACTGTTTTCGCCGCAACCTTTTGATCACGATAACACTGCCATCATCGTCAACACCGTGAACCTGGAAGACACTTTTGGCAAGATCAAGCCCGATCGTGGTAACTTTCATAAGGACGCTCCTTCGTTATTTGTGGTTCATTCATCAACAACCACCTTACGACAATTCATTTGCCGGTATGAGGGGGCGTCCACCTCATCAAGACACTGAGCGGAACCATTCCAGGCCGCGACCAACCCATGATAGCGATTCGGTCTCGATCCACTGACTTGAGCGAAGCCAGATAGTGCAAGGCTCCAAACGCAACGGTTGCACCACGTTTCCAATCGAACGTACTGTGTGCAATATCATCCGGTTCGCCATCAGCTGTTTCGCACCGCGAAAAACTCAATGTTGCAAATCCCCACTCATTCAGCCGCTCCAGCCAGTGCGAATAATGCGCCGTTCCATGACAAGTATGGACGACAACAATCGCCGGCGAACTCTTCGACGTCGGTGCTATTCGCAAAAGGCCTTGATAAGTGCCCGCTGAAGGCACAAGTTTCGCGTCACCCACACGTTTTTTCTGGAGTGCCGTCATAGGAGCTTGTGGGAGCGCAAAAGTGACCCGCTCAGCCGAAATTTCAGCAGCCCATCCAAATTGGTATTTCGAAACCATCGCCAGTTGCGAAGCCGCAAGAACCAACGATAAAAACAGAAACTTTACGACCCGGCTCATACAAAGTGCAGATCCCGGGTCTGCCTGTTCAACATGTCTGAAAATGATGCGTGATAGAGCGAAAGATGCTCAAACATCGCTTCGGCAGCAACTTCCGGTTTGCCCGCACATATGGCATCGAGCACGGCAATCATCCCCTTATAGTCGGCAACTTCTCGCAGTCCCCTGTCCTTATAAAAATACCAGCACCGCCGGGTATGCAGACGCATTATCGCCACCTGCTCTTCGATAAGTGGATTTAAGGATATTCTGGCTATTGCCATATGGATCTCACCATCCTGATCGAAATAGGTGTCCTCATCATTGTTGTTGCTGGCGAACCGAAGATTCTCGCGATGTGCTGACAATTCAGCAATCCCCGCTTTGGCGATCCTTGAGGCGGCAAGGACTGCCGCTGCTTTTTCTACCGCAATTCGCAACTCGAAAACCGAATAGACCACACTCACATCCAGGGGAGCGACTACCGCACCTTTATTGTGTTCCAGGTGGACAAAATTACGCGCTGCCAATCCAACCAAGGCCTCTCGAACCTTGGTTCTGCTCGTCTCATACTGTTCTGCAAGCCTTGTTTCCTGCAACTGCGATCCCGGTTGAAACTCGCAACTGACGATAGCGCTGAGAATGTTGTCTGATACGTAATCATTATGCATACATTATGTATGCATTTTCTTGACCCAAGAGTCAATCCAACCTCCTGATACGCTTTTGGATCCTGTTCGAAAGTCTTCTTTTGCGATTTTGGAGTTATGCGCCAGACATCAATTCTTGTCTTCCGGCAAATCCGGTATCGGCAGAACATTTACGCCTTCTTCAGCAAGGTTGGTTGCCTCTTCAAGACTGGCTTTGCCATAGATGCCCCGAGCCTCAGCTTCCCCATAGTGAATTTTTCGCGCTTCCTCGGGGAACCTGTCGCCAACATTTTCGGAATTGGCCTCGACATGTTTTTTGATTTTGCGCAACTGCTCAATCATTTCAGCCGGTAATTCCGGACTTGGCAGTTTTGTCATGGCAACTGTTTCATCTGAAGATTTTTTTGTACCTGAAACACCCGGCGCCATCAGAGCCTTGGAGATTTTTTTGGAACCGCATGACGGGCAGTCTACCAGCCCGCGTTTACGCTGTTTGTCGTAGTCTTCGCTGGAACCGAACCAGCCCTCAAACACATGTTCCTTGTCACAAATGAGAGAATATTTGATCACGCGAATTCCCCGCTTTTGGCGATTGCGTTTTCAAGCACAAAATCCTGGCCATTGGCAAGATTGGGAACCTTGCTGCGCGCCTTTGCCACCTCTGCCAGATCGATGTCCATTACGACGAATCCAGGTTTTTCTCCGTTTATTTCAGCAATTATCTCACCCCAGGGGTTTATTATCAATGAATGGCCGTATGTTGCACGTCCATCATCATGATCGCCACCCTGAGCAGCAGCTATCACAAAAGTCCCGTTTTCAATGGCCCGCGCACGCAACAGGATATGCCAATGTGCCCGTCCTGTCTGACGGGTAAACGCTGAAGGAACCGTTAGAACTTGGGCGCCAGCCAATGCCTGACCGCGATAAAGATGCGGAAACCGCAAATCGTAGCAAACAGACAGACCAAATTCTGCATCGTCTATTGCAATCGTCCGGCTGTGCGTGCCGGGCTGGTAGACTTTCGATTCTCGCCAACTCTCGCCATGATCAAGGTCCACATCAAACATGTGAATTTTGTCGTAAGTTGCCACAAGTTCGCCGGTCGGCGCAAAGACAAAGGAACGGTTCGCCGCTTTGCCCTCATCCACCAGCACGGCATGAGAGCCGACATGCAGCCAGATTCCAAGTTCACCGGAGAGCTTGCCGGCAGTTTTTACCAAAAGGTCTTCCGACTGGTCGGTAATTTCAGAAAAAAGTCCTTTGCGGTTCTTCTGAAGAATTCCGGACATTTCAGGGGTTTGTACGTACCGTGCGCCCTCACGTGCTGCTGCGCGTACCATTGGCTCCATCGCTTCACAATTGTCAGCAATGGTAATGGTTGATCGCATCTGGATTGCGGCAACACGCATGTAACTGTTCACCCCTGTAGCAATGGATCGAGTTTCCCCGCCCTGTCGAGCGCATGTAATTCATCGCATCCGCCTACATGTGTATCACCGATGAAAATCTGCGGGAAGGTTCTTCCGCCATTTGATTTCTGGATCATCTCGGTGCGAATAGACTGATCAAAAGTGCCGTCAAGTTCTTTGAATTCCACATTCTTGGATTTCAAAAGCGCTTTGGCCGCACTGCAAAAACCACAAAATTTTCGGGTATAGATTGTAACTTCAGGCATGTTTTGTTCCATTGTTAGCGTCAGCAACGGCATATAAGGGTCAAGTAGGGTCGGTTTCAACCTTTGCAAACACAAGCACGTCAATGTTACTGGCCCCGGCGCGTTTAAGGGCTCTGGTAGCTGCTTTTGCGGTCGCTCCAGTTGTGTAAACATCGTCAACAAGCAATACCCGTTTACTGTTCAAGAGCGGTTTTTTTCCATCCGGCACCACAAAAGCGCCGGACACATTCTTTTGCCGTTGTGATTCGGTCAAACCCACCTGTTGCGGTGTGTTTTTCCGTCTTTCCAGCAAGGTTGGGTCATAGTCAACATTGCTGAGGGAAGAGATACGTCGGGCCATTTCTGCCGATTGATTGAATCTTCTCTGTCGCAAACGGGCCGGATGCAATGGAACAGGCAGCACCAGATCAGCATCGGCAAGTATTGCCTGGCCGGCGAAATACATCCAGTTCGCAACCCAGGGAAGGAGATCGGTTCTGTCGCGATGTTTGATCGATGAAACCAGCTTGCGCGCCAAACCATCATAAACCATCGCAGCGCGCAACCGGTCGAATGGGGGAGGATTGGCAATCGCCTCGGCACTTAGAATATGTTCGCCCATGCTAACCGTGAATGGACTGCCCATTACAGGACACATGGGCTCTCGGATAAACCGAAGCTCCGACCAGCAGGCAGGACAACAACCCCCGTTGCGGTAAACGAACGTATCGCAGACAAGGCAGGTGCTGGGTGCAAGGATATGAAGAACCGCATTGATTATCGGGTTAATATTTTGGCTCAGCTGAGACAAACTCGTAGAAACTTGCATTCAAAAACCATAATAGATGATCATGCAAAAAACGAGCCCATCTGTTTTGTTTAGTGATCGACGCATTTCAGCAAACCTTATGCGTGCTGCTGAAATGAACAAAACCGACGCGGACTTTCTTGCAAAGCTGGCAGCCGGGATGATTTCCGAACGCCTTAATGTGACTAACCGCGAATTTTCGGTCACCGCCGATTTGTTCAGTCGTTTTGACAGCATGAAAGAGCATTTGGTCGAGTCCGCTAAGATAACCAGTCTGCATCGCCTCAGGCATGCCACCGAGGATTGTTCGCATTTGCCCAATGAACCCGACAGCAATTTGTTGTTCGGCAACCTGGAAACGCTGCCATTTGAGGCCGGATCCATAAATCTGATCACATCCGTTTTTGGTCTGCATTGGTGCAACGATCTTCCCGGCATGTTGGCACAAATTCGCAGGACTCTCGCACCAGATGGCCTGTTCATGTGTGCCCTGCCGGGCGATCGCTCACTCAAGGAGTTACGGGAGTGTCTCCTCGAAGCGGAAACAAATCTTACCGGTTCGGCTTCTTTGAGAATTGACCCGTTCGGGGAAGTTCGGCAGATGGGAGGTCTGTTGCAGCGCGCAGGCTTTGCGCTACCGGTGGTCGACACGGAACTTGTTACCGTGCGGTACAGTTCGTTGTTTGGGCTTATCGAAGACCTCAGAGCCATGGGTGCAACAAGCGCACTTGCCACAAAGCCGCCTTTCGGTCCGAGAAATTTGTTTCAGGAAACTGAAAACCTGTACCGCGAAAAATACATGGATGATGACGGCCGCATAAGAGCTACGTTTGAAATCGTATTTCTCTCCGGCTGGGCACCGCACCACTCCCAGCAAAAACCCCTAAGGCCAGGTAGTGCAACCAATCATTTGAAGGATTTTTTATAAAGTGTTTGAGATCAGTTAGCTTGTGGCGTCGTTGATGGTCGTTGTGATGTAGTCGTACATCGCCTCGCTCGCTGTTCCTGTGGATGTTATTCCCCCAATAATCGCGACGCCAACCAGAGCAGCAATCAAACCGTATTCGATCGCGGTTGCACCACTTTCATCCTGCCAAAATCCGAGTATCCGCCTCATTTAGCCAATCCTTTATAAATTGTCCCAAAAGATTTACCGCATTGGTTTAAAGACTTGGTAAATCACTATAATAAACATAATGTTAAATCACGCGTTCAATTGTAATTATTTGCCCCCTGCAAATATTACTGTTTTGAAGGTTGTGGATCTAATACACTCTTGCGAATAGTATAACGCTTCGCCGTTTCCGCTCCGAGGTGCACCACCGCCAGGCCCTTTTTGAAATGAGGGCGCAAGCCCGAATGCAAAAAAGGGCCTGGCGGTGAAAAATTTCGACAGGCGGAGCCTGCGATGACTTGAATTGCCGTTACCAATACCCCTACCGCAGAATTGCGCACAAGCGCAATCGCCTCTTCGAACAGACTGTGCCGAAGAGAGATTTCACGCTGTGCGCTTCCCAGAGGTTTGAGAGCGGTCATGGCGGTGCCTGCGCATCTCTGAACACCTCCTCCGGCGTCCGGAAGCCGAGTGCCTTGCGCGGCCGTGCGTTGAGCAGATCCTCCACCGCCTGGACCTCGGCATCGGTCACAGACCGGAAATCCGTGCCTTTCGGCAAATACTGGCGGACCAGTCCATTGGTGTGTTCATTCAGCCCGCGCTCCCATGAGTGGTAGGGCCGGGCAAAATAGAACTTGGCATCAAGCGCCTTGGACAGGCTGCCGTGGCCAGCGAATTCCTTACCGTTGTCCGCAGTGATCGTGTGAACCAGGTGCCGATCTGCCTCCAGCCGGCGTCTGAGCGCAGCTCCGACATCTTCGGCCGTTTTCCTGTCGAGCCGTACCAGTCGGGTCATCTTCGAGGCGCGGTCCACCGCCGAAACCACTGCGCCGCTTTGACCCGCTCCAACGATCGTGTCCACCTCCCAGTCACCGATCCGCAACTTCTGTTCGACGATCGCGGGCCGCTCACTGATATCGACACGACCGGGAATGCGTCCTCGCCCGGCGTGCCGGCCGCCGCGCCAATTCGGTTTCTTCCCACGCCGCCGCAGACGTTTGTAAAGGCTGCCACCGGCCCTGCGGTCCGCGCGGACGTATTCGTAGATCCGCATCCGCCCCACCATGGCTTGGCCTTCCCGACGAAACCGACCCGAAATTTGCTCTGGGCTCCAGCCAGCCGCCAACTTCTCCTCGACCAATTGCCACAGGGCGGGTGTCATCTTCCTTGGCACCGATGACGCCCTGTGGCGGCGCTCTGTCGCCTTGTTATGGGCCTGTTTGTACCGGTAGCCCCGGCCGCCGCTGTTGCGCTGCATCTCTCGACGGATTGTCGTGTGATGGCGTCCGAGCTCACGCCCAATGTCTCTCTGCGAGAGGCCGCTTTTCTTCAACCCCCAAATCTGGCAACGTTCATCTTGGGTCAGGTGGTGGTAGCCGCGAGGCATAGGCGAATCTCCTTCTACAAGATTCTCGCCATCGCCTGGCCCGCCCGCAAGGAAGAATGCTCATCACGCTGCCGTTTTCACTGGTGCACTTCGGAATGGCACGGGGGCTTGGTTTTATCATTGGATTTTTGAATTGAGCCGGTAATTACCTGATCAATACCAAATGAACGGTCATCCGCGTATTCCTTGGAAGCCTTGTCCAGCATCGGTGCTCCAACAAGAGCCACCACCAAGGCCAGTGCACCAAAGAAAGCAGCGATTTGGACTGTAGATTGGCCTGACTGTTGAGCCCAAAATTCACTTAAGGCGCGAAAAAATTGCATTCTCTTCATATCTCGTCCCCTGAAAAAGAGGGTCAGCAAGACAAATTTTCGTCCAGCCGAGCCTTCAACTTCATTAAATTTGTAACAAATCTATAAAATATCCATTAACGCGGGAACCAATGGGTCATCTGCTGGTGGCATCGGGTACTGTCGCAACTCCTGAACCCGAACCCATTTGAGTTGCTGATTTTCCTTCGCGACCGGGTAACCCTCCCACTTTCGACACACGAAAAGCGGCATCAACAGGTGGAAATCATCATAGGCATGACTGGCAAAACTCAGTGGAGCAAGGCAACTTTGCCAGGTCGTGACGCCCAGCTCTTCCTCAAGTTCGCGAATCAATGCCTGTTCCGGAGTTTCACCCGCCTCGATTTTGCCACCGGGAAATTCCCATAGGCCGGCCATGGATTTGCCGTCAGGGCGCTGTGCAAGCAAAATCCTGTTGTCCGCGTCCAGCAACGCGCATGCACTCACCAGAACCATCGGGAGGTTTGTTGATGTATCTGTTGCTGTCATGAATCAGGATGCCTTGACCGGGGGGCGTCGATAACTGTAGCGGTATAACTCACTGAATCCCAACCGCTTGTAAAGCTCAAATGTCGCATTGTTATCAGCCACCACCTGCAGCCAGGCTGTTCTTGCGCCTGCATTTTTTGCCCATTTCAATGCACTTCCTATCAGGCAGCGGGCATGCCCCTGCCGTTTGTGATCCAGGCCTGTAACCAAATCGAAAATACCGGCAAGGTCATTGTCATGGACACAGCGCACAGCGGCAACCCGCTGTTCGTCGATACTTTTTACAAATAACCCGCTCTCCGGTTGAATGGCCGAAATGACCTCCACAAGTCCCGGCTTGGTCTCCCCACCTTCCGCAGACAGTTTCAGAAAGGCATCAACCCAATATCCGATATCCTGGATAGGCACTCGATCAACCTCGTCCTCGAGGTCTATCGTCGACAGATCCGCGGTCATTACAATACTCTCATCGAAGCTTTCCCAGCCTCTATCCTGTAGCAGCCTCTCAAGTTCCGGCGGAGCCAAAGGGGACTGTCGAAATACCAGTGTCCGACCAAAGCTTTCAAAGCGATGTCTGGCAAGTTCCAGACGGGCGTCGATGTATGCGTGATCAGAAGGGTCCAGCGGATTTACTGAATTTAGGCGTTTGGCTGGATGACCTGCTGTTAGCCGAATAGCCCAGGTTCCGTCATAATGGGTGGAAGTGGATGGAAAAGACCGAAAACTGACAGCCTCCAAACGCCTGATCTGTGCCAAAAAAGCATGATTTATCCTCTATTGCCGCAACTGCCAACCAACAGCGTTGTGTGTTTGTTCCGTTCCATTCAACAAACCGTAAAACGCTTTAACTTCGATAGTCACCGTTTATGGCAACATATTCCTTGGTAAGATCGCACGTCCAGATCTTGGCACTTCCATTCCCCAGGCCCAAATCGACATGAATATCAATTTCTTCGTTTTGCATGACCTTCGAGGCTTCCTCTTCACTGTAGTCTGGATCGCGTTCACCTTCGCGCGCAACCACAACATCCCCGAAACGAATGGTCAGCAAATCCCTTTCGGCCGGCTCACCTGCCTTGCCAACCGCCATTACGATCCGCCCCCAGTTGGCATCCTCGCCCGCCACTGCGGTTTTAACCAGCGGTGAATTTGCAATTGCCTTGGCAATATTACGCGCCGAGCGTTTGTTTTTGGCACCGGTAACTTCAATACACACCTGTTTTGTCGCCCCTTCCCCATCACGAACAAGCAGCATGGAAAGCTCATGCATGACTTCCTGAAGAGCCCGTTTGAACGGTTTAAGGCGTGGATCCGACAGATCTGAAATCTTTTTGCCCCTGCCGCACGATATCAACAAAACCGTATCACTTGTCGAAGTATCGCTGTCGACGGTTACCGCGTTGAAGGTTGTTTTGGTATTCCTCGACAGAAGTTTCTGAAGCACCTTGTTATCAACATTGATGTCGGTCACCAGAAAGGCAAGCATTGTCGCCATGTCCGGCGCTATCATGCCTGACCCCTTGGCAATGCCGTTCAGGACATAGGTATCGTCCTCCACCTCGAACTGACGTGTCGCCAATTTTGGATAGGTATCGGTAGTCATGATGGCCTGGGCTGCACTGTGCCAGTTGTCAGGTTGCAGGATTGCCTGCGCCATCTGGATTTTCTCCTTGAATCCGGATGCATCCAGTGGCTCACCAATGACACCGGTAGAGGCAAGGTATACCGTCTTTTCAGGGCAATTCAGGACTTCAGACGCGGCCTTTGCGGTCATGGCGGTCGATTCCGCCCCTTTTTTTCCCGTGAACGCGTTGGCATTGCCGGAATTGATGACAATCGCGTTGGCTTTGCCCTTGGACAAATGCTTTCGACACCAGTCAACCGGCGCAGATGGGCATTTTGACTTGGTAAACACACCAGCAATTTCAGCAGGCTTATCAAACACCATGAGACACAGGTCCTTGCGTCCGACATATTTGATACCGGCTTCAATTGCCGCGAGCCTTACGCCAGGAATTACCGGCAATTCGGGATAGAGTTTGGGCGCCAGGGGTGAAACTTTTGCACTCATGAATTTATTTAGGCCTTTGAACAGCTTCTACTGTACTTCGTCTAGCTTGGCTTTCAAATCCTCGTCAAGAACCTCGAACTTGTATTTGGCCCGCGCATCCTGGGTAAGCTGGAAATATTTTTCTCGTGCCACAAGCTGGCGGATTTGATCCTTGACCTGATCAAATGCCGGCGGTTGCCGGTCACGTTCGTCTTCCTTGAATATGATATGCCAGCCAAATTGTGTTTTCACAGGTGTTTTTGTGAATTCACCTTTTCCAAGCGCAAAAGCCGCCTGTTCGAATTCTGGAACCATTTGTCCTTTGCCGAAGTAACCCAGATCACCGCCTGAGGGACCACTTGGGCCAGTTGATTTGGATTTGGCAAGTTCCGCAAAGTCTCCACCACCTTCCAGTTCCGAGATAATCTCCTTCGCTGCTTCCTCGGTTTCCACCAGGATATGGCGGGCACTGATTTCGGTTTCTTTCGGAAACCCGGCTATTTCCGCCTCATAACGTTCTTTCAACTCCTCATCGGTAATGACATTCAGCGCATTTTCCTGAAACAGGCTGTTATGCAATTGGCGAGCCCGGGTGAAGGCCATGCGAGCCTTGAAATTTGGATCATCTGCCAATCCCGCATCCTCAGCAGCAGCAGCTAACAGTTTAATGTCAATCAGGGCATTCAGGATCGCCGCACGCCGCCGGTCAGCAGGAGTATCTGCAAATTGCTGTAACAAATCCACCTCAGCAAGCGCCAATTCACGGGCAGTTATATCAACGCCATTCACGGTAGCCACGACTTTGTCCTGAGGCTCCTGTGCTGACGCAACATTGACCAGCATGAAAATCCCGGTTGCAACGGCAGTCACGACACTCATCAAGCGAATGTTATCAGCTATCATATTTTTTCCTTTCGCAGGCCCAATGCAGTTATGAGAACGGCTTTAACCTTCCCGAAACTCATAGAATAAGGCCCTGACGTTGACATAGTAATTGCCCCCTCTTATCTGTCCATTGTTCGAACGTCCAGTTAAGCTGACTCACTTTTGTGTTTTGGCAGCAATTTTGACGCCACCGAACATTCCAATTCATCCAATCCGCTGATAAAGCAGGCTGGAGAAAAACAGATTCGAGAGGCCATATGGGCATTTTTGGTGGAATAGCGAGCAAAATATTCGGCTCGGCAAATGATCGCGAAATCAAGGCCTTGCAGCCGAAAGTGAATGAAATTAACGCGCTTGAGGCTGAAATATCAAATCTCTCGGATGAAGAACTGAAAGGCAAAACCGAAGAATTTCGCAAATCGCTGGAAAACGGAACCTCTCTGGATGAACTTCTTGTCCCGGCTTTCGCGGTTGTGCGGGAAGCATCGGTCCGCTCTCTGGGCATGCGTCATTTCGATGTTCAGCTAATTGGTGGAATGATCCTGCATGGCGGGAACATATCCGAAATGAGGACAGGTGAAGGTAAGACACTTGTTGCAACCCTGGCTGTCTATCTCAATGCCCTGCCTGGCAAAGGTGCCCATGTGGTAACCGTCAACGACTATCTGGCCCAGCGTGATGCGGAATGGATGGGAAAAATTTACAGCTTCCTAGGCATGACCACCGGCGTGATCATCGGAGGCATGGATGATGCAGAGCGCAAAGATGCATACAATTGTGACATTACCTACGGCACAAACAATGAGTTTGGCTTCGATTATCTGCGCGACAACATGAAATTCGAACTCGAGGCCATGGTTCAGCGCGATCATCATTTCGCTATCGTCGATGAGGTGGACTCGATTTTGATCGATGAAGCACGCACGCCGCTGATAATTTCCGGCCCGCTTGATGACCGCTCGGACTTGTACACGACAATTGATGCATTCATTCCCAATATTGCGGATGAGGATTTTGAACTGGATGAAAAACAGCGTTCTGTGACCTTTACCGAAGACGGTAACGAAAAGCTTGAAAAAATGCTCACTGAGGCCGGGCTCCTAAAGGGAGAATCCCTTTATGACATCGAAAATGTTTCGGTGGTGCATCACATCAATAATGCGCTAAAGGCCCACAAGCTGTTTTCGAAGGACAAAGATTATATTGTTCGCGGCGATGAGATTGTAATCATTGATGAATTTACTGGTAGAATGATGCCCGGCCGTCGTTATTCGGAAGGCCAGCACCAGGCACTGGAAGCCAAGGAAGGCGTCACAATCCAACCGGAAAACCAGACGCTGGCATCGGTTACTTTCCAGAATTACTTCCGCATGTATGACAAACTTGCCGGCATGACAGGTACGGCCATGACGGAGGCCGAGGAATTCGGCAACATTTACGGCCTGAACGTCTTGGACGTTCCAACCAATCTGCCGGTGGCACGCATTGACGATCACGATGAGGTTTACCGCACATTCGAAGAAAAATATCAGGCCATTACAGCCCTGATCAGCGAATGCCGGGAGCGCAAGCAGCCGGTCCTAGTCGGCACCACATCCATCGAAAAATCAGAACTGCTGGCAGAACTGTTGAAAAAAAGCGGCCTGAAGGATTTCAAGGTACTTAATGCCCGCCACCATGAACAGGAAGCACAAATCATCGCTGCTGCCGGCGTGCCTGGTGCGGTAACAATTGCAACCAACATGGCCGGACGCGGAACTGACATCCAGCTGGGCGGTAATTTTGAAATGCGTTGTGCCACGGAGATACCCGAAAACGCTACCGATGCGAAACGCAAAAGCCAGGAAGAAAAAATTCGCACCGATGTCGAAAAACTGAAAGCGGAAGCCAAGCAGGCAGGTGGGCTTTATGTAATAGGCACCGAGCGGCATGAAAGCCGACGTATTGATAATCAGTTGCGCGGCCGTTCCGGGCGCCAGGGCGATCCGGGTCACTCAAAATTCTTTTTGTCTTTGCAGGATGACCTGATGCGGATTTTCGGGTCTGACCGAATGGATAGCATGTTGCAGAAACTTGGCCTGCAGGAAGGTGAGGCCATTATCCATCCATGGATCAACAAGGCCCTGGAAAAAGCCCAGAAGAAAGTTGAGGCACGCAACTTTGATATTCGCAAAAACCTGCTGAAATTTGACGATGTCATGAATGATCAACGCAAGGTGATTTTTGATCAGCGCAAGGATCTGATGAAGGGCGATGATCTCAACGAGACTATTACCGATATGCGCCATGACACGATTGAAGATTTGGTTGCCAAGCACATTCCTGAAAAAGCTTATGCAGAACAATGGGATACTATCAACCTGCAACAAGACATCATGGAACAAGTCAATCTTGATCTGCCGATTGTTGAATGGGGCAAGGAAGAAGGCATTGATGAAGAGGCTATCATCGATCGTATCATGGATGCCTCTGACAATGCTGCCGGTGAAAAAGCAGAACGCTTTAACAATCTCAACGAGGGGCTGAGCCATGACATTGAAAAGCAGGTCATGCTCCAGACCCTGGATCATCTCTGGCGAGAACATCTTGTAAACCTGGATCATTTGCGTTCGGTTGTAGGTTTCCGTGGATATGCACAGCGTGATCCCTTACAGGAATACAAATCGGAGAGTTTTGAACTGTTTCAAACAATGCTGACAAATCTTCGGCACGCGGTGACGACACAAATGATGCGCGTGGAGTTGGTAAATCAGGCTGAGCTTCCACCCGAAGAAATGCCTGAAATGTTTGAAGAACACACCCAATTGGATGCCTCCGGCAATCCGATTCCCGAAGTCGATGAAGCGACTATAGCGAATTGGGGTAAGGTCGGCAGAAACTCACCATGCCCATGTGGTTCCGGCGAGAAATACAAGCACTGTCACGGACGGTTTGCCTAAGAGATTAGTCAGGACTGCGGCTCACCACGAACCGCTTTTTGCGGCACCACAACCCTGATCGGTGCTTCGGCTGTTGCAGCGCGGGCATTCAATGTATCGGATTGCTGTCCAAGAATTTCCGCACTGATCGGGTTGATACTTTCACCTTCCGGCTTGACCGCCACGGTTGTCTGCTGGTTCGCCTCAGTCGGCTCGTCGCTATCTGCTACAGCAGTTTCCGGAACTTCCTGAACTACTGGCGGCGGCTCGAGAATTCCCAGCGGCCCTTCGGTCGGTTCAGCCTTAATCGAGGCAGATAGAATGGCTGGCTTGTCTTCATCTTTGATAAAAGGATTGTTGGCAGTATTCTGGAGCACTTTGTCAAAAATGCTCTGATCCTTGTCCTGTTTTTCATTGAAAGCCAGCGCCAGACTTCTCGGCATTTTTGCTGCCGGACATTCTGCACGGGACCTGAACTTTTCGCCCTCTTCAACGTAACGGTTGAAGACATAGCGTTTTTCACAAACATCTACTTTGGGTTGTTTACGAGTGACCTCAAAATGATCGCTGCCCTCTTTCAGCATCTTCCAAAACTTGAAATCCTGATGATCTACATTCTGCGCCATGTTTTCCGCAGTCATCCTGAACGGAAAAGCCTGGATTTGAAACGCATGCTGCCCGCCTTTGAAAGCTTCGCGGGCAAGGGCGTAGATCTCTTCGACATATTCGTCGGTCATCGAATAGCACCCAGCGGAAGAGCATGCTCCGTGGATCATCAGATAAGAGCCTGTCCGGTCATTGGCCCTGTCATAGGTGTTCGGAAATCCCATATTGAACGAAAGGTGATAGTCGGAATTTGGATTCATCAGACGCTGGGAAACATGATAAAAGCCCTCGGGTGCCTGCCTATCCCCTTCTTTG
The DNA here is from genome assembly GCA_965198665.1 of Rhizobiaceae bacterium. Taxonomy (GTDB): domain Bacteria; phylum Pseudomonadota; class Alphaproteobacteria; order Rhizobiales; family Rhizobiaceae; genus JAALLB01. Next base: position 484,739 of record CBDAPT010000010.1, read on the forward strand.
TGCTTGGGGCCCAGTTTGCCGGACCATTTACAGATTTCGTAAGTATTGAGAAGGGAGTACCGTTTCGTGTGATCTTCCTTCCATACCTCAAGCACGTTTTCTTCTTTGAAAATACGCAGCAAGATCGGCGCACCCAGACTCATACCTTTAGTACTCATCTTTTTGACCAGATACTCAGGCACCGGGCGCTTGTGTTTCGGCACACTGCTCTCAAGCACACCGTTGCAGGCCGCCAAAAGACTGCCTGCCAGCACAACGCCAATTCTCTTGTAGGCCTTGAATTTCACGCCAGTTTCCTAAACACCCGTAAAAATCCGGTTTTATCCTTCAAAAATGATATAACTTGCATCGGTTGACAAGCCGTTACCAGCCTCTGGTAACGCAATCGTCAATGGCGCTGAAATTTGGCAATATTCAGGAAAGGTTGCGGCCCATGGCAAGAAATTTGTCCTGCCTCTGCTTCTTGATATCTGTACCGTCCATAGATTCAAATTCAGAAAGAGCTTTGGAAATCTGCTCGCGTGTTGCGGAAAACACTGCCTCATGATCGCGATGAGCCCCACCCAGGGGCTCTGCAATGATATCGTCGATGATGCCCATCTGTTGCAGGTCTTGCGCAGTAATTTTCATTGTTGTCGCAATATCTTCTGCGCGCGTCGAATCCCGCCACAGAATTGATGCGCCCGCTTCCGGAGAAATTACCGAGTAGATTGAATGTTCCAACATGTACACCCGGTTGGCCGAGGCAATGGCAATCGCCCCGCCAGAACCGCCTTCACCAATGATAACCGAAACCATTGGCACCTTAATGTTGAGACATTTTTCCGTCGAACGGGCAATTGCCTCCGCCTGTCCACGCGCTTCTGCGCCCATTCCGGGATATGCGCCGGCAGTGTCTACCAGGGAAATAACAGGCAGGTTGTAACGATCTGCCATATCCATAATCCGGATAGATTTGCGATACCCTTCCGGTCTCGCCATGCCGAAATTGTGCTTGAGGCGGGACTGGGTATCCATTCCTTTTTCTTGTCCGATTACAGCAACCGAACGGCCTTCAAAGCGACCCAAACCGGCAAAAACCGCATAGTCTTCACCAAAGTAACGATCTCCAGCCAGCGGTGTAAAATCCTCAATCATCGCTTTTTGATAATCCACAAAATGCGGTCGATCAGGATGGCGTGCTACCTGCGTCTTTTCCCAGGGACTGAGTTTGGAATAGAGGCTTTTGAGCAACTCGCTCGATTTTTTCTCAAGCCTTGAAATGTCTTCACTCAGATCGACATTCTCATCTTCCCGACCCATCGTTTTCAGCTCTTTGATCTGGCCATCAAGATCGGCGACAGGCTTTTCGAATTCAAGATAACTTGGCATATAAAAGGCTTCTGGTTGGGAAAATAATTGCGTACAGGAACCGGGTCCGAACTGCGCGGCACACTGGCGATTTGAACTTCTAAAGTCAAGGATTTTGACAAGAATATGTTTGCTTTGCTGTGGGCCAGTTTTGCTTACTCCGAGAGCCTGTCACCGGCAACTCCCGGTTGCAGCGGCGTTTAATGCGTTCCATGATTGCCAATCATGCTTCGGGCATTTTCGGGCAAAACCGTCCGCTTTCCTGTCAACAGCTAGTTGCTGTTAGTCTTAACAGATAATTAACCTTGCGAATAATGCCCGGTGAATTTAACAATAGTAACATAGAGCAATGGCTCCGGGGGTGATTTGTTATGCGTACATTACTTGGATCAACTGTATTGTCTGCGAGTATTGTAGTACTTGGCATGTGGATCAACAGTTATCAGGCCGAAAGAATACAATCTTCTATTCTGTCATAAGCTCAGGCCGCCGTTGGACAATCAACCCACAATGTATCCGTAGATGTCAGCGGGCGGGACATAACAGTGAGTGGCGTCGCCGAAAGTCAGCTGGAACTTTCAGGTATTATGGAACGCCTGAACGCGATTGAAGGTACCAGAACGATTGTGTCCGATATCTCGGTCCTGCAAATCGCAGACCCCTTCCGCATGTGCGTCGAAAAATTCAACGGAAACTACAAAGTTTCGGGCCACAAGCATACAGAATCTGCATTCCTAAGCGAACTCGGTGAACATGCCGGCAACCTTCAACTCGCCACCGGAATGCCGGATAATACCTGGCCAAAGCTGGCAATCAACTCGATACAGGCACTTGAACTGCTTCAGGACGGTGTGTTTGAGTTGGAGGGCACCTCCTTAAAATTGATCGGCCTGACAAACGACCCGTCAGCCTATGAAACGGTCAGTTCGCTGTTTTCTGACCTGCCGGAAAACTACCGTGCCGAGATTGATCTCCGGTTACTGTCGCAATCTTCTGCCCAGACCGGCGATTTTACCGCTCAACCCACCGGTTCATTAGAGAACCAGAATACCGTCACTACCAATAACCAGCGGTCATAAGCGAAACCAAAAGGACCGGCGTGATTTTCCAGTCACCGTCGGACGCAACTTGTTGAGGACATGAGTTTGTTTGCGGGGTGGAGATTTTTGCTGGCAGAAATGTGGTTGCTCCTCGTGATCGCCACGCTGCTGGGTCTGCTTACCGGCCGGTTCATCTGGTCGCGAAAAACCACTCGGCTGTTGAGGGTGAAATCCTTTCCCTGAAAGAAACGGTTGATGCGACACGCAATAACCTCACCGTTATGGAAAAGACCAATGAGTGGTTGCGGATCAAACTGGCAAGTTACGAATCCCGTCATCGCGCGCATCTCAAAGCTGAGGAAGACAAGAAAAAGGCGGTCCGTCCGCAAGCCCTGCCAACTCCGACAGACGGACAGGCTGATGATCTCACAAAAATCAAGGGTATCGGCAGAAAGATCGAAAAACGCTTCAACAAACTGGGCTGTACCCGGTCAGCGCCTAATGGACAGATTGGGTTGATTGCGTAAGTGTGAATTTCCATGCAAATTTGACCCACTTGGGTGGGTAATTTTCAAGTAAAATTGACCCGCCTGTTTTAGGTTTCGCGTTTTAAGCGCGAGGAAGAGACAGGTGTTACAAATGGAAACGGTTTTGAAGGTCCGTTGCTGGATATTGCGCGGTGAAAAGAGCATTCGACAGGTAAGTCGTGAGACGGGAGTTTCGCGCAATACGATCAGGAAGTATTTGAAGGATGATGGGGAGCCTCGTTATCAGCGCCACACTCCTGCACCCTTGCATAAATTGCTTGGGAAGCATGCAGACAAGCTTCGGTCACGCTGGGAGCATGATCTGAAGCTGCCGCGCCGGGAGCGTCGCACAGGCAAGAAGCTTTACGAGGAACTGGTTGGGGAAGGCTATAAAGGGTCTTATTCAACGACCCAGCGACTTATCCGCGAGTTGAAGCATTCGAGTTCGGGGTCCAGAGGAGCATTTGTTCCCCTGCAGTTTGCGGCAGGTGATGCGGTTCAGTTTGACTGGAGTGAGGAACACGTTGTTCTGGGCGGAGTACCCCAGAAAGTGAAGATTGCCCACTTCCGGCTTTGCCACAGCCGCAAGCCGTTTGTATACGCCTATCCCAGCGAAGTGCAGGAGATGGTACTTGATGCTTTTGTGCGTGCGTTGGCCTTTTACGGGGGAGTTCCCCGCCGTGTCATCATCGACAATCCCAAGACTATGGTCACCTATGTATCGCGTTCGAAGGAACGAATGTTCCATGCACGTTTCCTTGCCTGTATGAACCATTACGTTATGGAGCCGGTCGCCTGTACGCCGGCATCTGGCTGGGAGAAGGGCCAGGTTGAGAACCAGGTCGGGTTCATACGAGCAGAGGTGTTTACGCCCAAGCTTTCCTTTGATGACCTTGATAGCTTGAATGAACATCTGGAGCGGCGTTGTCAAGAACTTGGCGAACGTGCGCAGCCCGGGATGCAGGATCGCACAATTGATGCGGTTTTTGCAGAAGAGGTTGCCGCGCTTCGCCCTCTCGGCCAACCCTTTGACGGGTACATCGAAAAGAGTGTGCGGGTGCGTTCCACCTGTCTGGTTCAGTATGATAACAATCGTTACAGCGTGCCTTGTCAGTTTGCCGGGCAACAAGTCTCGCTGCGAGCCTATGCCGGGCGAATAGTTCTTGTTGCGGATCATGAAGTAATTGCCGGGCACAAACGTCGTTTTACCCGCAATATCAGTTACTTTGAGCCCTGGCACTATGTGCCATTGCTGGATCGCAAACCCGGTGCCTTAAGAAATGGCGCCCCTTTCGTGGATTGGCAATTGCCAAATGTTATGATGACGATCCGGGATCACTACATGCAGGACAAGGGAGGGGACCGGGATTTTGTCGATCTTCTGCTGCTGGCACACAAGCATGGAACAGAGGTGATCGAGCAGGCCTGTAAGCTGGCTGTAAAGCAAAATACCTTGCGTCTTCCTGCCATCATCAATCTGATTAATCAATTGCAAGAACCGGAAATTACGCCATTGAGCGAAACCGGCAATTATCCTCTGATCTCAACTGTCCCGCAAGCCGACTGCAAGCGTTATGAAGCTCTGTATGAGGTGACGGCATGAACGGCCTCATTGAACAGCTGGCAGGGTTGAGATTGCATGGAATGGCCTCTTGCGCACAGGACTTGCTAAGTGCACGTCAGCCGCCAAACCTGGCCACGGCGATAAAGCAGTTGATAGAGGCAGAGACCGTGGAACGAAGGGTGCGTTCGGTCCGGTATCAAATGCGCAGTGCAAACTTCCCTCATCACAAGGACTTTGCCACCTTCGATTATGATGCGGCGGCTGTAACCCGAACACAGATTGAACCCTTGTGTTCCGGACAGTTTATTGCCGATGCACATAATCTGATTCTGGTTGGTGGAACGGGAACTGGAAAATCCCACATTGCCATTGCTCTTGGAACAACGCTTGTTAATCACGGCAAGAGAATTCGGTTCTTCAATGCTGTCGACCTGATCAATGCGCTGATCAGTGAACAGGCAGAGGGAAATACCGCAAGGATCGTACGGCAATTATGCGCACTGGATTGCGTCATTATTGATGAACTCGGCTATATTCCGTTCCCAAAGTCCGGCGGAGCGCTACTGTTCCATCTGATCAGCAAACTGTACGAGAAGACAAGCGTCATCATTACAACCAACCTGGAGTTCGGGGAATGGACGCAGGTCTTCGCAGATGCAAAGATGACAACCGCACTGCTGGACCGAATTACCCATCATTGCACCATTATAGAAACCGGGAATGCATCATACCGGTTTGCTCAAAGCAAAAAACAAAAAACTCAATCCTGATCAGAAAAAGCCCCCGGACGATCTTGTAATTGGAGAGCTGATCGTCCGGGGGCTTGCGTGCAAAAACGGTGGGTCAGTTTTAAATGGAAATACAGGGTCAGTTTTAATTGAACATTGACAGCTCAGAACGGGCCAGCCTGCCGAGGTGCTTTACAACACCGACAAGAAACCGACGCCCGATGGTCTTTCCGCACTGCCGGGGGATTATGCGCAGATCCAGCCCTCAACACCTGAACTGGGGCCGCGACTGCCCGGCGATCTTGGCCGTCCCATCCTCGAACGTCAGCGTCAGCTTGGCATCGCGTCGGGAGGACAGGAGCTGTCCGCCGAGGAACAACGCCTTGCAAGCCAAGCCATTCAGGCCAAGGAAGCCGGTGTCTTCTTTCGCATCGAGAACCGTCCGCAGCAGAATGCGCCGGCGACAACCGTGCAACCGACGCAAGTGGCGGCGGTTCAGCCCGGTGCAGACCACCATACGGCCGATCCGGCACGCGACCCCGAACGCGACCAGAATAACCAGCAGCGCAAGCTCGATTTCCTGAACAGCCAAGACACCGGCGGCATCACCAATCCGCATACCTTACAAACCCCGGCCTCGCCGTATCAGGTCATGGCAGGGAGCGTGATTGCCGCCAGCCTCATAACCGGGATCAATTCCGACCTGCCGGGCCTTGTCGTGGCGCAGGTGACCGAGAATGTCTACGACACCGTGACCGGCGCGGCGCTGCTCGTCTGGCAGCGGATCATCCTGCCGGACGGATCATCGATCCGGATCGACAACCTTCCCGCTATCGACGCCGCTGGTTACGCGGGCCTCGAAGATGAGGTCGATTACCACACCTGGCAGCTCTTGAAGGGCATTGCCATGGCGACATTGCTCGGCGTCGGAACGGAACTGACCTTCGGAGACGAGGAAAGCGATCTTCTCCGCGCCATCCGTGAATCGACACAAGTGAACACCGCCCAGGCCGGCCAGCGCCTCACCGAAAAGAACCTCAACATCCAGCCTACCATCACCATCCGGCCCGGCTGGCCGCTCAGGATCATCGTCCAGCGCGACATCGTATTGCGGCCCTACCGAGGCTGAGGAGGAAGCACTATGACCAATCTGAAACTCGCCAAACTCCCTGACCGCACGCCGGTCAGGATCACCGTCACCGTGAGCGCAGATCTCAATCAGGCCCTCTGCGACTACCAGAAACTCTATGCCGCCACTTACGGCGTGTCCGAGAAGGTGGCCGATCTAATCCCGTTCATGCTCGAAGCCTTCCTCGAAAGCGACCGCGCCTTCGCAAAGGCGCGCAGGGACGGGATTGCGGAAGCGAAGACCGACGGTGCCGGTGGGCAAAACGATAGCGGCAAGCCGAGGCACCGTGCCCCATTATCACGTGCGGGTGAGGCGGAAACGGCGACGGCAATGGTTTCGATGACATCATCCATGACGAAGGATTGAACGATGCTTGGCAAATTCCAACATGTGCCCAGCTTTCGATCTTGAAACTGCCGATCATGAAACTGTCGAGAATGAAACTTGAAAATCAAGCGCTCCTGTATTATCTTACCAGCATCTTACCCATCGAAGGTACACGCAGATGACACAAGCCGGAAACCTTATCACAACCGTCTCCACAAAAGGGCAGGTCATTCTTCCCAAGACCATCCGCCAACGGCGGGACTGGGATGCGGGTACACGGCTGACTGTCGAAGAAACACCGGATGGTGTGTTGCTGAAGCGCGTGGCCGTTTTTGCGACAACGCAGCCGGATGACGTCTTCGGTTCCCTGCCCTTCAGCGGCGAAGCGAAATCCGTTGAAGATATGGAGGCGGGCGTTTTAGCCGAAGCTCGCCGACGCCATGCTCGCGATTGATACGAACCTGATTGTCCGCTACCTGACCGGAGATCATCAGGAGCAATCTGCCCGTGCCCGTGCGCTTGTTGACGGGAATGATGTCTTTTTGGCCATAACAGTTATTCTTGAGGTCGAATGGGTGTTGCGCAGTGCCTACGGCTATCAGCCTGTGGATGTGGCTCAGGCGCTCCGAGCTTTCGGTGGCTTGCCGAACGTCACCATCGAAGCCGCCGAACTTGTTGCGCAAGCGCTTGTTCATGCAGAGCAAGGGATGGATTTTGCGGATGCCCTGCATCTCTTAAAGTCCGCACATTGCGATGGTTTTGCCACATTCGACCAGAAATTTGTGAAGGCGGCGCAGGCAGCAGGTTTTGTGAAAGTTAAACAAGCCTGAGGCAGATCAGTCAAAGGCGCTGGCTCTGACTGCGCTGTGAGTTTGCGATGCTGTGCAAGCGCAAAAACGCACCTGCTTCAACTCGAAGATTTACAGCGTCGCCCGGCAGCCCGTGCAACACTTCAAAATATGTGCTTGACCGGTAGCACTCATTCCTCCGCACCTGCCCCCGTTGCCGCGGCCGCGATGAAATCCGACACCTTGCCGGCGGCGGCCTTGACGGTATCGTTGGCGAGATGGAAATATCGGGCCGTTGTCTGGACTTGGGTGTGGCCGAGCAGCCGCCCGATCATCGGTAGTCCCTCGCCGAGTACCAGTGCACCCGAGGCATAGGAATGGCGCAGATCGTGGATGCGGACCTCGTCCAGTCCAGCCCGCGCACGGATTCGTCGCCAGGGGTGTTGCAGGTCGGTGAGTCGCGCGCCGTCCCTTTTGCCGGTGATCACCCACGGATTGCCGTCGACCCGCTCGATGGTTTCCAGCATCTGCGCCACGGCGTCGCCGAAATGCACGGTCTTGGAATCGGGCAGGCGGAAGGCGTGCGCCTGCATGTCCACATAGGCCCATTTGAGCGTCATGATCTCGTTCAGGCGGCAGCCGGTGAGCATCAGCAGGCGAAGGGCGTTGATGGCGGACCGGGTCTCTGAGCCCTCGGCCTCAATCTCGTTGAGGGTTTCGCCATGCCGCACATATTCCTCCGGCGACAGGAAGCGCTCACGCTTCTGTTCAGGATACTTCTTCACATGCAGGCAGGGATTGGAGTGATCGGGCCGCAGGCCCCAGACTTCGGCGAGATTGAACATATTGGACAGAACTCCCAGCATCCGGTTGGCCTGATAGGGAGTGTCGCGCAAGCCATGATGCATCTCGGTAGAGCTGTGCCAGCGCAAGCTCCTCACATTCAATCGAAGTAACCAACATACCGTATTCCCGGATCTTCTGCCGATCAGGGAGCAAATTATAATTTCCTTGAAAAAGGCACCATTTTGGCGTACGCCTAGATACGAAAAGGAGCAAAATGATGATTGCAATAGCACAGACCAAAGCAGATCGGCTGAATTTACGTTTGAATTCAGATGTGAAGAGCCGTGTCGAAAAAGCTGCCTCACTTGAAGGCAAAACGGTTAGCCGTTACATCGTCGATACAATTTCCCGCACTTCTGCTGAAACCATCAGCAAACACGAAACAATGGCATTGAGCAGACAGGAGGCTGACAGTTTCCTTGATGCCTTATCCAGGCCCGTTGTTTTCAATAGCGTCTTACAGGATGCCTTGCAGCAACATGGTGAGAAAGTTACTGCAAAATGAGTTCCGCCCCATATGTTATCGAGCCGCTCGGCAAGCACCATAATCGAGCGGCTTTTTCTTGTGGCAATGAGGCTCTGGATCGATACCTGCAAAAGCAAGCCTCGCAGGACATCAAGCGCAATGTCTCTCGGGTCTTCATCCTGACCGAATCGGGTTCCCCTGAGACTGTGGTCGGCTTTTACACCTTGAGCGCCCTCTCGATTGACGTTGAAACATTGCCGCAAGCTGTTAAGCGCAAATTGCCACGCCATCCACTCCCCGCAGCCCTGTTGGGCCGCCTCGCGGTTTCTGAAAACACGCACGGTACGGGGATCGGCAAACTACTCCTTGCAGATGCAATAAAGCGCACCTTGGGTGTTCAGGGTGACATGGCCATTTATGCGATGGTTGTCGACGCCATTGATGATAATGCAGCCGCCTATTACACAAAATTCGGCTTCATCGCATTTGAAGCCACCCCGAACCGGCTGTTTTTTCCGCTCAAATCACTCAGCTAAATTATTCTCTGATCTCCGCAATCGGAATTTCTGATCAGCGGGCCGGATCTTAGGTTTCAGTGGAAATATCCATCTGGCTTGTGTCGAACCGGGCTGGCACATCAAATTCGAAGCCTGCAGTTCTCGCGACATCGAGCAGAAGCTGCACGGTCTCCCGGTAGCGTTGGTCCATTTTCATATTCTTATCGTGCCGGAAGCATGGCGCTGCACGTATGGTGTCGTCGATCCCGTGTGGATGTGGGTCAGGTCGAGTTCTTCCAGGACAGGCAGGGTGGAGCGTCCGGCCAGCGTCAGGAAAAGCCGGACCGCCTTGACGATGCGGCAGGATTCCAGCAACGGCTGCATCAGCGGTGAGAAACGCTCCTATTCACCGCATGGAAGGGTGTCTATGCCCCCGCGCTCATGATTGCCTTGCCGATGGCGTCGGAGACCTTGCCGGCAGCGGCTTTGACCGGATCGTTGGCGAGGTGAGCATAGCGGGCAGTGGTCTGAACCTGGGTGTGACCCAGGAGCTTGCCGGTGATCACCCAGGGATTGCCTTCGATCTGTTCGATCTCCTTGAGTATCTTCGCGACCGCGTCGCCAAAATGCACGATCTTCGCGCCAGTCTTGGAATCGGGCAGGCCAAACTCGCGGGCTTGCAAGTCTACGTAATTCCATTTCAGTGTCATGATTTCACTGAGACGGCAACCGGTGAGCATCAGCAGGCGGATGGCGTTGATCGCCGATCTGGTTTCCGAGCCATCCACTTCAATTTCATTCAAGGTCTTGCCCAGCACAGCATACTCTTCTGGCGACAGGAAGCGCTCGCGCTTATGCTCGGGAAATTTCTTCACATGCAGACAGGGATTGGAGTGGTCGGGCCGCAGCCCCCAAACCTCGGCGAGATTGAACATCTTGGACAGTACGCCCAGCGTCCGGTTCGCCTGATAAGGAACGTCCCGCATATTGTGATGCAACTCTGCGATGTCCTTGCGCTCGATGTCGCTGGCTTTTCGCATGCCGATCCTGGGGTTGATGAACAACTCGACCGAACGCCGGTATTCATACTGCGTCGTTGGTTTGCACCGCACCGCCACATAGTCCTTGAGGAACCGTTCGCCCAACTCCTTCATGGTCGGCGATTTGCGGGTTTGATCCATCTCCTTGACCGGATCGTTGCCCGCCTTGGCTTCTGAGATGATCCGGTGCGCCTTTACCCGCGCCTTCTCCGGTGTCGTCGGACCGTGCGGGCCGATGGTGACTTTGCGCAGCCGCCCCTTCACGCGTGTGGTTGCGATATAGACTTTGCGCCCGGATGGCCAGACGCGTAGGCCGAAGCCCCGCAACTCGTCATCCCAATAGGTCGCATCCTTGGCTTCTGGTTCGATCTGATCCACGAAGCGTTTCGTCAGTTTCGGCATAGGTTAAGACCTCCCCATAGGTAACAGGTTTGAACTTTCAGTCTCCAAGCGTTTCCTGATGCGATCCTGAATCCAACCTGATGGGTTTGCGCAGGTAACATATAGGTAACAAAAGAGAGCAAATCCAGGGTAATGTGAGAGTAGGTGAGATGCAAGGAGAATCTTAAAAAAATCAATATATACAGTATATTAAGGCGGATTTGGCGTAGTGGTGCGCAGGTGAGGATATCACGATTATTGTGACTCATAACCTGAAGGTCGTAGGTTCAAATCCTACCCCCGCAACCAAAATACGAGTTTCTGCAATTAATTATTACAGCCATTGCCGCGGGCATTTGGTTGTTGATCAGCTTAGCCACAGAATTGCTGGTGACAGGTGGTGGCAGCGGTATCGGTCGCAAGGTTTGTGAACGGTTTGGTGAAGAGAAATCCGAAGTCATCATATTTGATCTCAATGGTGAACGTGCAGAGGAAACCGCCGGCACCATTCGAAGTGCCGGAGGTAATGCTTTGGCCCATAAGGTGGATATCTCCTGTGAGACCGAAGTCCGCGACGCTGTCGCTGCAGTTGAGCGTGACAGTGCATTGGATGTTCTGGTGAATAATGCCGGATGGGATCAGATGTCTCCGTTTCTGGAATCGGATACGGCGCTGTGGAAGAAAGTTATCGACATAAACTTGTACGGGCACCTTTTCATGCATCATGCAGTTCTGCCGGGTATGGTGGCAAAAGGGGATGGTCGTGTGATTAATATTTCTTCTGATGCCGGGCGGGTTGGTTCTTCTGGAGAAGCTGTTTACTCGGCTTGCAAGGGCGGAATTGCATCATTTGGCAAAACCATTGCCCGGGAACTAGCACGAAGCGGCGTTCGGATTAACACGGTTTGCCCCGGTCCAACCGATACCCCATTGTTCGACGGATTTGCGCAAGGGGAACTGGGTGAGAAAATCAAGGATGGATTGAAGCGGGCAATACCTTTGAAACGCCTGGGCACACCGGACGATTTTCCCGGTATTGTGTGTTTTCTTGCAAGTGATGATGCGGGCTTCATTACCGGACAGACGATTTCGGTTTCCGGTGGCCTTACGATGCATGGCTGAGCCGAAAATCCCTAGACCGGACTTGACTTGTCAAAGTTGGGCGAACGTTTTTCCTTGAGTGAGGATACACCCTCCTGCGCATCAGCACCAAGAAATCCAAGCATCTCAAGCGCAGTGGACGTGTCGAAAATCGGACCGGCCTGGCGCATCCAGTTGTTGAGGGAATATTTCGTCCATCGCAAGGCACTCTGAGATCCCTGTGCAATATCCTGTGCGATTTCCATGGCAGTTTCCTGAAGTCTGTCATCCTCAACGCATTGCGACACAAGTCCAATTCGTTCGGCTTCTTCTCCACTCAACGCTTTTCCTGACAGGAGGTAATACTTGGCTTTTGCCATGCCACAAAGCATCGGCCAAATTATCGCGGCAACATCGCCGGCTGCTACACCCAGTCGCGGATGCCCGTCAACGATTTTTGCAGACTTTCCTGCAATCGAAATATCGGCCAGAATTCCGACAACCAGGCTTGCTCCCGCGGCCGGACCGTTGATGGCGGAAATCATTATTTTATTGCAATTAATGATATTGTATACGAGATCCTTGGCTTCTTTCCAGACATGCTGAAGTTCGCGCTGGTCAGTTGTCATCCGTTCAATCCAGTCAAAGTCTCCACCGGAAGAAAAGGCCTTTCCCGCGCCGGTGACGATAACCACATTGATGTCTGGGTCGGCATCAATATCCCGCCAGATATTGGTAATCTGGGTGTGTGCATGTTCGTCGATGGAGTTGTAGTTTGCCGGATTGTCGAATGTGATGCGCAGAACACGCTCGGCAGGATAATCTATTTTCAATTTGTCGTAAGCAGCGTAACGGTCGGCCATCGGAATTCCAAATTTATTGTTTTACGTTGTTGATTCATATGTGGACGCCCCGGATTGGCAAGACATTTTTTGATGTTTTGATCGGTTGCTTTCATATGTCCGGCCTGTTGATGCGATATTTGATAGATCGCTGGCCCTGATGGAAATCCGCAAACGAGGTTCCTGATCAAGATGACGCGCTCATGGGGCGCATTGAATCACACGGTGTAACCTCGTTTTTGGCTGATCATGTCACATCACTTTCTGCCATTACCAATTTCTGTGCCTTGCCTTCAAGCGGCGCTGATTCGCAAGGGGTTATAGCGCTGTCCTCTGGTCATAAGAACCCAGGCGATGCGAGCGGTCTTGTTGGCCAATGCGACAGAGACCAGTCTCACAGGTTTCTTTTCCAGCAGACCATTGATCCAGACCGCGGTCGGGCTCTTCTTGTTTCGATTGTGGCGAATAACAGCTGTCGCACCAATGACAAGCAGGCGGCGAATATACCGGTCTCCCTGCTTTGATATGCCAGCGAGCCTTACTTTGTCACCGCTTGAATGCTGTTTGGGGACCAGGCCAAGCCATGCGGCGAACTGCCGTCCGCTTTTGAATTGTCCCGGATCGCTGACGGTTGCCATCAGTGCAGTGGCTGTGATCACACCAATACCCGGAATGGCTGCCAGGCGCCTGCTGGCTTCATTTTGCCGGTGCCAGTCACGCAGGACCTTCTCAAGAGCCTGCAATTCTTCCTCCAGTTCGAGCAAGCGACGGGCAAGCGTTGCCAGCGCGACTTGTGCAATAGCCGGCAGGACATGCTTCTCGTCGTTTTCGTTGAAGATGGAATGAGCCAGCTTGACGATGTTCCTGACGCCGGGGGTGGTGACAAGACCGAACTCTGCACAATGAGCACGCAGTGCATTGGCTGCCATGGTGCGTTGCCGCACAATCAGGGAACGGGTTCGGTGTATCATCAGGATACTTTGCTGCTCAGGTGTTTTGACAGGCACGAAACGCATGGTGGGCCGCCTGACAGCCTCGCAAATCGCTTCAGCATCGGCAGCGTCATTCTTGCCCCGCTTTACGTAGGCCTTGACGTAGGCAGGAGGCATCAGTCTGACCTCATGACCAAAGGCTGCCAGGGTGCGAGCCCAATAATGGGCAGTGGCACAAGCCTCCATGCCGACAAGGCAAGCTGGCAGTTTCGAGAAAAAGCCTTTCAACTGTTTTCGCCGCAACCTTTTGATCACGATAACACTGCCATCATCGTCAACACCGTGAACCTGGAAGACACTTTTGGCAAGATCAAGCCCGATCGTGGTAACTTTCATAAGGACGCTCCTTCGTTATTTGTGGTTCATTCATCAACAACCACCTTACGACAATTCATTTGCCGGTATGAGGGGGCGTCCACCTCATCAAGGTAGGGGAAGCTACAGTTTGGGGCAACTCCGCCAACGATGCGGCAGGAGTGTCAGTCGTCAAAAAACGAAACCCATTCGTCAATGGCAGCCCGATCAGTCCGCCAAAGATTTTCCGGAGCATCTTCCACTCCGTATCCGACGGAAATTCCGCAAGCCAGCAATTCATCTTCGTCGATATTCAATTCTTCGCGGATCATGTGGTGATGCGAGCACCAGGCTACCTGTCCGCAGGTGTGTAGTCCTTCACCGCGTGCCGCAATCAGTATGTTCTCAATAAACATGCCGATATCCATAAATGAACCCACTGACATTCGGCGGGAGAATGTTATGAAGAGGCCCACCGGTGCGTCAAAGAACCTGAAGTTTCTCAACATTTGTTCTCCACGAGCTTCCTTGTCATCCCGACCGATATTCAGAGCGCCGTATAGTCCAAAACCAGTAGCTCTGCGGCGGGCAAGGTATGGTTCAAACCATTCGGTCGGATAATAATCAAATTCCGGATCGCTGGCTTTGAGTGAGGATATACCCTTGGCTGCAGCCAGCGCTTTTTCCGTGATCCGTTCCTTGGCACCCCCACGGACAACATAAACTTTCCAGGGCTGGGTATTATGGCCGCTTGGCGCTGTTCCGGCACAGGTGAGGATACGTCGTAATGCATCTTCCGGCACCGGGTCCGGTTTGAAACGGCGGCAGGAATGGCGTGACATGATGGCTTCTTGAACGTTCAATGGCTTTCTCCCGAATATTTCCCCGGCAAAGATGATACTTATTATTGCCCGCGTTGCACCTGGAGAATTTGCACA
>CBDAPT010000011.1:0-435067 GCA_965198665.1 Rhizobiaceae bacterium
ATATCATTCACAAATTTGACGGAGACTTTGAAATGGGCAGCCGTTCCACGATGAGTGTGGCCTTCTTCTACATGAGCTACAACACGTTTACGCAATTCAATCGGATGGGGCTTGGGCATTGAAAATCCTTGGCTTCGAACCGAATCAGGTCACCCCAATCAGAATCATATTCGCGCACGGAAAGAAACTGAATCTACTCGACACAAACACGCTCTAGAAACACATGTATCTCCATCACCTGAGGATCGATATCAGCCACAACGGCACCCCTAGCGCGTCAACCGCTTGTAGGTCACTCGCTTCGGGTTGACTGCGTCCGGGCCGAGGCGGCGGATTTTGTCCTGTTCGTAGTCCTCAAAGTTACCCTCGAACCACTCCACATGGCTGTCACCCTCAAAGGCAAGAATATGCGTGGCCAGACGGTCCAGGAACATCCGGTCGTGGCTTATGATGACGGCGCAACCGGCAAAGTTCTCAAGCGCATCTTCCAGTGCTGCCAAAGTCTCGGTGTCAAGATCGTTTGTCGGTTCGTCAAGCAGGATTACATTGCCGCCGGATTTCAGCATTTTTGCCAGATGCACCCGGTTGCGTTGTCCGCCTGAAAGTGTGCCTACCTTCTGCTGCTGATCGCCCCCCTTAAAGTTGAACGATGAGCAATAGGCCCGGCTGTTCACCTCGTGTCGGCCAAGCTTGATGATGTCATTGCCGCCGGAAACCTCTTCCCAGACTGTCTTGTCACCATCCAGCGCATCGCGGCTCTGATCCACGTAACCAAGATCGACCGTATCACCGATACGGATCGTCCCCTCATCGGGTGTTTCCTGTTCAGTGATCATGCGAAACAGAGTAGACTTACCCGCACCGTTGGGACCAATGACACCGACAATGCCACCGGGCGGCAGGCGGAATTCAAGGTCGTCGATCAACAGCTTGTCGCCAAAGCCCTTGGAGAGGTTTTCGACATCAATCACCACATCGCCAAGACGCTCACCCACTGGAATAATGATCTGGGCATTTTGCGGGGTACGGTCGTTGGCTGCTTTGACGAGTTCGTCATACGCCTTGATGCGTGCTTTCGACTTTGCCTGACGCGCCTTCGGGCTTGAATTGATCCAGCCGGCTTCTGCGGCAATAGCCTTCTGGCGGGCGGCCTCTTCGCGGCCTTCCTGCGCCATGCGTTTGGATTTGGCTTCCAGATAGGCCGTATAATTGCCCTCGTAAGGAATACCGCGACCGCGGTCGAGCTCAAGGATCCAGCCCGTAACATTGTCCAGGAAGTAGCGATCGTGGGTGATCATCAATACGGAACCGGGGTATTCACGCAGATGTTTTTCGAGCCAGGCAATGGTTTCCGCATCGAGATGGTTGGTCGGCTCATCAAGCAGCAGGAGATCCGGCTGCGACAGCAGCAATTGGCACAGGGCAACACGGCGTATCTCACCACCGGAAAGATTTTCCACGCTTGAGTCCCCCGGTGGGCAGCGTAGCGCATCCATGGCCATCTCCACCTGACTGTCGAGATCCCAAAGGTTCTGGCTGTCAATGATGTCCTGAAGTTGCGCGCCCTCGTCTGCTGTCTCGTCGGAATAGTTCATCATCAACTCGTTGTATCGGTCGAGAATGGCTTTTTTGTCAGCAACGCCGTCCATGACGTTTTCAGCTACGGTCTTCGACTTGTCGAGTTGCGGCTCCTGAGGCAGGTATCCGCAGGACGCCCCTTCCGCCAGCCAGGCCTCACCTGAGAACTCCTTGTCGAGGCCTGCCATGATCCGCAAAACAGTGGATTTACCGGCTCCGTTGGGCCCCAGGATACCGATTTTGGCATCCGGATAGAAAGACAGGTGGATATCTTCCAGCACCTTTTTTGTACCGTAGGATTTGGATAGACCGGACATGTGATAAATGAACTGACGGGCCATATGGCAGCACTCCGAGAGTTAAGCGGATGGTGGGATCGCGCATCTGATTAGGAATTCCAGACCTTTATAGCAGCAGCCGGTTGAAGACAAGCCGATTGCTGACAAGAAGCCTATTGTTCAAATGGTTTTACGCGCTTTATGCGAAACGCCTGTTTGTCGTCGATTGTAATATCCTGAACGCGAATTCCAAACTGTTCCAGCAAATCAATGTCCTGCAAACCCGTAGGTGGTACCGGTTCCAACTCAAAGCGTTGCCGGGCAAATGTACCTTCCCGGGCCTGATCATCCACGACATCCAGAAAATTGGCCTGAAACACGATTGCTCCGTCAAAATCAACCTCAAGCAACACCGCGTTACGAAACGTGGCAGCGGCAAGATCTGCTCCGGCAAAGCTGGATTTCACGATTAGCGAGTTATCGAAATTCTGCGCAAATCCCTGCACCAATCCAAAGTCGCTGTTATAGATCAAGCTGTCGGTGATCTGCATGCCGCTGGTTTGCGTCGCCATAAAGAAACGCTCGCCGGGTGAGCGATATCTGCCTGGGGCCTCGTTCGCAGGATGGCCCCTGAAATTGACCGACGTCAGGTAACTGTCGACGAACCGGGCATTCTCCAGACCCGCAGCGCCAAAATTAACAGCTCTGATTTCCATATTCCGAAACTCGGCAAATCTTAAGTTTGCGTGCCGAAACGTCATTTTGAACAGGTTGGGTGTGCTGATTTCCGCATAGGAGAAATCCGCCCCGAAGAATGATAACAGTTCTGTTTCCCATACTCGGAAATTGAACAGCGCATTGATAATGGCACCGCGTTCCGGGCTGAGGGGGCGATCTATGAGCTGGAAGGTTTCGTCGGCAGGCTTAACACCAAACAGCTCATTGGTCTTGGGTAAATCCGCGCGTCTGCGCATCGCGAAATCCCGCATTTCCCGGTTGGTGTACTGGTTTGCAATATCCGACTTCAGATATCGGTATGGGCGCACCGTATTGGTAATCGTGATGAACTGGTTCCTGAGTGACAGGGGAATATCAGAGAGTTTGTAATTTCCTTCGGGCCCGGCTTTGCCTGCCGCATCCAGTTTGGCGATTTCCTCACCCAGACTGGCCGCAGCAGCGACTATGTTGGGAAGAATATTGGCACTTCTGTCACTGTCTTTCAGCTTCGCATCAGTTTGCAGCAATTCAATCTGGGTGTCGATCCGTGCGTTTTGTTCTCGTAGTAAATTGGTCTGGATTATCAGATTATCACCCTGCTTTCTGAGCAGTTCATTCTGCTGGAACAAAAGGGCAGAACCGGCAAGTGCTGCAATAGCTGCAATCATGCCGGTAATTGAGGCAATCAACCAACGCCGCGTGGAAAGCCAGGCATAGCGCGCAAGAACCAGTTCCGCCAGATTCCGGGCCGCTCCCGTTGCCCCGCCCACATCTTTTTCAGCCGTGTGCCGGGCAACATCACTGAGCGGTTGCGCCAGGCGTTCGATTTCGATTTCCGTACGTTGAAAAATCTTGCCCCATATGCGGCGACGCAACACAATCACCAGGACGAACACAAGCGTCAGGAACAGAACAAGTCCCATCATTGCGCTGAAAATAACGGCCGCGTTTTCTGCGAACAGTTCCAGGCCGAAAGTCGCCATGACTGCGCCTAAGACCAGCCCCAGAATCAGTAAGAGAAAACCAACCTCGAGACCACCCCCCGGCGATCGTCTGGATTTTCCGTTTTCTTCGTCCCGACCGATGTATTCGGGAGAATCCAAGATATCTTCGTCCATTCCGCCCCCTGAAATTCGGCTGCAACAGCTTAACAAACGTCCTGTGGGTAATCCAGATCGAATTGGTATCGTACAACCGATGGAATCCGGATTGCACTTCCCGGTTCAATACGTATCATGTCCGTAAATTCATCCGGCAGGATCGACTACGGGGGACTGACAGAAAATGTTTATCATTGTTATAGGGCTGGTGTTAATCGCTGCGGCGGCTGCGGGTATTTACGCCGGTTACTCAGCCGAAGATTTTATTATCTCGGCCATGTCCTGGGGAGCGCTTATTATCGGCACCCTGGTTACGCTGTTTGGCTATGGCAAACGCACTAGCGACCGAATGCAGAGCCCGGACAATGCGGCATCTGATCAGGGACATGCAGAGATTCGCGCTCTTATCCAATCCATGGGCGTGGTAGCCGTGGCAGACAGAAAAATCCGCGATCAGGAAGTCGAAACCATTGCACGAATCCACGAACAAATGTTGGGCATCTCTATATCCGACGCTGAAGTCCGCGAAATCCTCTCGGAGTTCGGGACAGACTTTGACATTGCCAAACGCCTGACCCGCGATCGAGCACAAATCAGCCCGGTGATGAAACGACTGATAGTACAGTCCTGTCATCTTGTGATGATAAGTGATCTGGAGGTGGTTCCACCGGAAGAAAACCGCGTACACGAAATCGGAAATGCGCTGGGTTTCGAATTTGACGAAATCGAAGATCTCATAGCAACGGCGGGGACATGAGCAAATACAAATCCAATATTGTGCAAAGCCAGAGTGGCTCGCGGCTTCGCATCTTTACACGCGATGCAGGCAAGAACGCCAAGGCTGTTATTCATATCAACCACGGTATGAGTGAGCACGCCGCCCGCTATGAAAGGTTTGCTGAAGCCTTGGCAGAAGCGGGATACCACACCATTGCTCATGATCACCGCGGCCACGGCAAAACCACTGCCCCGAACGCTCCACTTGGCCGGTTCTCAAACAGGAACGGATGGCAAAAGGTGATTGATGACGTGGATTTCGTAGTTGCTCACGCCCGCAAAACGTTTCAGGGCAAGCCGGTTTGCATTTTCGGTCACTCGATGGGTTCCATTATCGGCCTCAATTACTGCATTCGGAATTCGCAAAAAGTGGATGCCGCCGCACTTTGGAATTCCGGTGCAGATGCGGGTGTCCTGTTGGTCATTTACAAGCTGCTGCTCGGCGCTGAACGTATGTTCAAGGGATCGGATGTTCCAAGCGCCATTGCACGCAAACTCACCTTCGAAGGCTGGAACAAGAAATTTGCGCCCAATCGAACGGAATCAGACTGGCTCAGTCGCGATCCCGAAGAAGTGGACAAGTATGTTGCTGATCCGCTTTGCGGGTTTGACGCCACAAACAGTCTGTGGACCGATTTGTCACAGGGGATCGCCGAAAATGCGGATGACGCGAGGCTTGCCAGAATTCGCAGTGACCTGCCAATGCATTTCGTAGCCGGTGCAATGGATCCCTGTTCTGATAACGGGAAGGCAGTGGAACGCCTGGTTGCGCGCCTGCAGAAACTGGGAATTGTCGATGCAACCTGCAACATCCTGCCGGAAACCCGGCACGAATCTCTCAATGAGGTCAATCGCGATGCAACCACAGCCGACTTCATCGGCTGGCTGGATGCCCGTTTCGCACAATAAGCATCCGACAGTGCGTTTGACCGCAGAATTCAATCAGCCAGCACGTTCGGATCGTTAATCTCACGCTCGTGCTGTTTCATCAGTTTCTGCTGATAACGGCTTTGCACCACATCCACCAAAATGAGAACGATCAGAACGAAGTAGAATGTGGACTTTGACATCGCCTCAACCGGCTGATCCATCAGCTTGATGTGAGCCAGATGCCCGCCTTCGGACACCAGAAGGATGCCGACGATGAACAGGATAAACAGACCGAACACTTCGTACATGCGGTTTTTCTTCAGGAATTCCGCAACCTGATCGGCCATTACTATCATCAAAATTCCGGTGAGGATGATTGCAATCGCCATGATAATAAACACATCGGTCAGTGCAATTGCCGAAAGAATTGAATCAAACGAGAACACGAGATTCATAAAGATGATCGAGATCACCACGCTGGTTACCGACTTATAGCCGCCTTTTTCATCTCCCTCGATATGGTGAACCGCCAGCATATGGACAATTTCCTTAAGCGCAGTCCAAATGATAAAGCCGCCGCCAAACAGAACTATCAAAGCGTGTCCAGAAAATTGTCCTTCCACCCAACCCGGCAATTTGATGCTGAACAGGATGTCCTGGAAAAGCTCAATGGCCTGTAGCACCACAAACAACAGGATTATCCGCAATACGATCGCCATGCCTATCCCCAGTTGGCGAACCCGTTTCTGGCTTGCTTCCGGTGCTCGCTTGGATTCGATTGCTACATAAAGAAGATTATCAAAACCCAACACGGCCCCTGGAGCAGTATCAGCATTAGCAAAGTCAGAAAGTTATCAAGTGTAAACAGTTCCAGCATGCGATTGTCCTCCGCTGTTTGGCGGAAACTAACCAGATTCGGCCAAAAAGCACAGCCTCATGGTTACCGCTTCGTTTAGAATTATTTGCGATCCAACTATTCTGAAAGCTTTTGTTTACTAAGCCACCGGAAAAACGGTACTCCCAGCCATATTAGCAGGCATTGGAGCTAATAAGTTAACCCATTCATTAACGAACACCCCTATTTTTATCGACGTGCGAAAAGAATTTGGAAACTGCCGCAGGGGGTCACGACAGTGAGCGGAAAACTATTAATTATGGCTGGGCTTGCCGTTACCTTCGGTGCGACGAGTTACGTAGCAGGTACTCATTATCTAGAGAGCCAGACTCAAGCTCGTTTGAACGAGTTGGAGAGCAACCGTCCTGTTGTGCAGGAAATCGAACTTGCAAAAGTCGTGGTTGCCACACGAGAGCTGAAATTCGGCGAAACCATTGAAGAAGACGCTCTGAAGCTTGTTGACTGGCCCAAGGATGCGTTTCCGGAAGGTGCGTTTGCTGCAGTTAGCGATGTAACCCTGGATGGAAATCGGCGCGTCATAACAGGTATTCAACCTGGAGAACCGGTGCTGGCGGTCAAAATCACCGGCGAAAACGGTCGCGCCGGCCTGGCCGGTATCATCGCCGACGGCATGCGCGCGGTAACCATTCCGGTAAATACGGTAAACGGTGTTGGCGGCTTCGTCCAACCCGGTGACCGTGTTGATCTGGTTCTGACCAAAGAGGACGACGACAGCGGAGAGACCTCGGCCAAAATCATGATGGAGAATGTGAAGGTTCTCTCTGTCGATCAGGATGCAGGCGCCAGAAAGGAAACTGCACGCGTTGCCAAATCGGTAACCCTGGAAACCGACACACGGGGTGCCAAGCGCATCGCCCTTGCATTGAATGAGGGACGCATTTCCCTGTTGCTGCGCAGCGCCGGTGACATCGGTTCAGCGGATGAAGAAAAAGAAGGCAACAGCTTCCTGTCTTTTTTCCAGGAAGAAGAACCAAAAACCAAGGCGATCAAAGTCGTCGAGGGCAGGAACGTGACGAGCTACACGGTAGCCATCGAAGAACAGAAAAAGAAAAAGAAAAACAAAAACAAGAAGTAAAGATTGAATCGGGGTCATAAAATGTTTCTTAAGAGCCAGACATTCGAAGGCGGGATTCGAGCCGTTGCTCTTACTGCATGCCTGTTGGGGGCTTCTTTCGGGCTACAGACAGCATCGGTGCTTCCGGCACAGGCCGAAAGTGGGGTGGTTCACCTGACCGCCTCGACGCATGCGAAAATTGTCAAAATCGCAAGGGCAAAACCCAAAACAGTGCGCACCGACATGTCATTTAGCGAAATTGTTGTTGGTGATCCGGATATCGCCAGCGTCACACCGCTGACTGATCGTTCTTTTTATATAGTCAGTGTTACAACCGGCACCACCGGCATTGCGCTGTATGATGGCGAAAGCAATCTGGTTGCAGTTCTCGATGTTGAGGTCGGACCCAACACCAATCAGTTGAATTCCGCCCTGAAATCAGCTCTGGGAACTTCCAATGTCAAGGCCACAACGACAAATGGACGTGTTGTGCTGAAGGGCAAGGCGAAAGATGCCAAGGCAGCAGCGAAAGCACGCGCTATCGCTGAAAAATATGATGAAGACCTGATCGATGCCGTCAAAGTCAATGGTTCGCAGCAGATAAAGCTGGAAGTTCGCTTTCTTGAAGCGCAGCGGACCCGTAGCAAGGAACTGGGCGCTGGAGCACGGGTTATCCGTAACTCGAGTTCGGTAAATGCAAGTGCAACTTCCAATGCGGTTGGAACTGCGGGTGGTGTGTTGCTTGGCAATTTAATCTCGGGATCAGTACCGTTCGGGCAATTCATTACAACCGTCATCGAAGGTGGAACCAACGTGGATATTGCCATTCAGGCACTTGAAGACCGTGGACTTGCCCGCAGACTGGCTGAGCCAAACCTTGTTGCTCTTTCCGGCGACACGGCAAGCTTTCTCGCCGGTGGCGAGTTTCCGATTCCCGTCCAGACCAGCGATGAAGGTATAGACATTGAATTCAAGGAATTTGGTGTTGGCCTGAAATTTACACCAACTGTTCTGGAAAACGGACTTATTAATCTGAAACTGGCACCGGAAGTGAGTCAGCTCGATTTCACCAATGCGGTCAACTTCGGCAATGGTGGTCAAATTCCGGCCATCGTGGTCCGTCGGGCTGAAACCACACTCGAACTTCGTGACGGCCAAAGTTTTGTTCTCGGCGGTCTGTTGCAATCCAACACCAATGTCAGCAAGCGTCAGGTTCCCTGGCTTGGTGACGTGCCAATTCTGGGAGCGTTGTTCCGCAGTTCCGCGTTCCAGCGCGATGAAACCGACTCGGTCATAATCGTTACGCCAAGACTGGTGAAACCGCTTCGTCCTGGTGAAGAACCGGCCACGCCGCTCGATGCAACAGCAACCGCCAATGATGTTGACCTCTTCATTAATGGCGATCTGGAAGTCAGCCGCGCTCATCTGCGTAAACTGGCTGATGCCCGAGACGGAGTTCTGAGGTCTGGCCACATCATCGACCTGGAGTAAATAAAATGAAAAATAACAGATACATAGCATATTCTGTGGTTGGTGCAGCCTTGTTGGTTGGCGGATGTCAGCAGCAATACCTGGAACGCCACGACGGTGTGACAACACATGCGGGCAACCATCTCGCTGTCAATGAGGCCAAGATGGTTGTCGATCCGTGGAACCGGGATGCCTACAACAACAACATCGAGGGTGACGGCAAGCGTCTGGGGATGCAGTCGAGCGCTACAGGGATTCCAACAGTGAGGAATCCGGCAACGGACAACAAACAATTCTGCTGCCAACGCTGCCTCAGGGCGAAACCAAGTAATTCAGTCATAAGCGGGGAAACTGATGGCCAAGGAAGAACAGAAAAATAACAGCGGAAAGCTGGTGCTCGCCTCACTGGACAGCGAATTGATCTCGCTTGCAAAAGGTGCAATTCCAAACACCGGCGAGCAGCAACTGGCGGTCATTGAAAAGCCCATCGTCGAACTGGTGAATGATGCACGCGACATCGAAGCAGAAGCCCTTATCGTCGACATCGACGCCACCCGGGTGGAAGATTTCGAAAACCTTCAGAAAATCAAGCGGATGATTGGCGGCTCCACCGCAATCATCGTAATTTCCGGCAGCTTCAGCCCGGCAGCCGCGCGAATTCTTATTCAACTCAAGGTGGCCGACTTCCTGGTCAAGCCGGTGCAGACTTCGGATCTGGTTCGCTCCTGCAATAATGCAATGAAAGTGAGCATGCAGGAAACCCAGGTTGAGCCGCGATTTTTGTCATTCATGCCGGCTTGCGGTGGCGTGGGAACGACCTCCATGGCAATCGAGGCGGCCTCTATTCTGAACTATCACGGGCAAAAGATTGGCCGCACAACGTGTATTGTGGACCTGAACTTCCAGCATGGTGCTTGCGCTGAATACCTGGATTTGGAGCCAAGGTTTGATATTTCCGAAATTGAAAACGCTCCGGAGCGCCTCGACAGGCAACTATTGGACGTGATGCTGTCAAAACACGAGACAGGCTTGTCCGTTATTTGTGCACCCAATCAGCCAACCGAGATGCGTTCATTCAAGGGTGCGCTGTTGGTGCGATTGCTCGATTTGGTTTCTGCCTATTTTGACAATGTGGTTATCGACCTTCCAAGAACCTGGTTTCCCTGGACTGAAACCGTTTTGAGCGGGTCTGATCAGGTCTATGTCGTAGCCGACATGACCGTGCCCTCCATTCGTTATTCCCATCGCCTCGTAAAGGCCGTCGAAGAGCGTCTCGGCAAACAATCCCAACCGCGTGTCATCGTTAATCGCATGGATTTCCGCAACAATGCGGCCGGCCTCAATGCCGGTGACGTTTCAGAAGCACTCGGTGACTATTTCGGCGGCGGTGTTCCCAACAATTACATGCTTGTTCGTGATGCAGTTGACCGCGGGATTACGCTCAGTGAAATCGAACAGGACAATAATGTGACCAAAGCACTGTCCAAGATTGTTCTGGCCGGTGAAATTGATGAGGACGATGAGCCGAAAAAGAAAAGCGGATTGCTGTCAACACTCCTGATGCGCAAAGCAAGCTGAGGAGACAGACATGAAAAACCGTTTCTCAGCGCTTCAGACCTTCGAAGATGAAATTGATTTCGACCAACCGCATGTCGAACAACACACACCTGCCGAAGAGCATGAGGCCCCTGCCCTGGCTCCCGATGACATTACGGAATCAGTCGAGAACAAGAAGCCGATTTCAGTTCATGAAATCGAAGGTGGCGAGATCACCCCTTCCCGACAGAAAATTCTGGATGCAAAGGTCAAGCTTCACCGTCAGATGCTTGAAGAATTCAACCTCGTTGCGCTGGAAGAACTGCCCCGCGATGAGCTGGTTCGTGAAATTCACAAATTCGTCTCTGAATATGTAACCCGCGAACGGCTTGCCCTCAATAATGCGGAACTGGAACAATTTGTCGGCACGCTGGTTGACGAACTCACCGGCCTTGGCCCACTGGAACCGTTGATGCGCAATGAAGATATCAGCGACATCCTGATCAACGGACCGAACAATTGTTTCGCCGAAATCAGAGGCGTATTGCAACCAATCATCATACCCTTCAAGGATGAGGCGCACCTGGTACGCATCATCCAGAAAATCGTTGCGAATGTAGGCCGTCGCATTGATGAGTCCAATCCGATGTGTGATGCCCGCATGCACGATGGTTCCCGTTTCAACGCGGCGATAAGACCGATCGCAATTGATGGCCCGCTGGTCTCGATTCGTAAGTTTAAAGAAGACAAGCTAACCCTTGAAAAACTTGAAGAATTCAACGCAATCGCGCCACAGATGGCCGAAACCATGCGCAAGGCTGTTGCCGCCCGGAAGACGACTATTATCTCCGGTGGTACCGGTACCGGCAAGACTACAATGCTGAATGCGTTGTCGGCGTATATCAACCCGAGCGAACGGGTTCTCACTATTGAGGACGCTGCTGAACTCAACCTGCAAATTCCGCATGTCGGTCGCATGGAGACACGCCCGCCCAACAATGAAGGGTCCGGTGAAATCAAGCAGCGGGATCTGGTAAAGAACGCCCTGCGGATGCGTCCGGACCGGGTGATCCTGGGGGAGGTTCGTGGCGAGGAATGCTTTGACATGCTGCAGGCCATGAATACCGGTCACGAGGGCTCCATGGCGACCATTCACTCCAACACCTGCCGGGATGCAATTTCGCGCCTGGAACAAATGCTGGGGATGACCGGTATGCCGATGACGGTTCAGTCCATCAGAAGTCAGATTTCAGGAGCCGTGCATCTGATCATTCAATTGACCCGCCTTTCAGACGGACAGAGAAAAACAACCAGCATTTCCGAAATCACCGGCATGGAAGGTGACATTATCCAGATGCAGGAAATATTTCGCTACCGCAGAACCGGTCTGACCGAAGAGGGCAAGATACTCGGCCACTTCGAGGCAACCGGAGTCCGCCCGAGATTTCTCGAAGAGCTGCAGGCCATGGGAGTTGAACTGCCAGGCGAATATTTCGAACCGGGTGTTGAACTGAAATGAGTGCCCTGTTCGAAAACGGATTTACGCCCATTCACGCGATGCTGCTGGCATCGGTGTTTCTCGCAGTTGTCGTGGTGGAACTGGGTTACATGGTTTTGTCGCCGAACAGTGGTGGCAAGAAATGCATCAACCGGCGTATGAATGCGGAAAACCTGAAGAACAAAATGAGCCAGAAGCAGATTCTCATTCAGCTTCGCAAAGAGCGCGGACTTGACGAGAACGGAAACTTCATTCTGCCGTTTTTGACAAAGATCAACCGGTTGATTGTGCAATCCGGTGTTACGCTGGGCATGACAAGGTTGATCCTGTATTATCTCCTATGATGGTTTTGTCCAGCGGGAATGTTCTGCCCCGCGATCTTGAAGGCCGGAAAGTCCTCGAAGACCCAGCCGTTCTTGAGCGTGTCGTAGATGATCGCGAGCAGTTTACGTGCGGTCGCGATGATCGCCTTGCCGGCCCCGCGCCTGGCCTTGATGCGTTGGTAGAAGGCATTGAGGTAGCCCGAGTATCGGATGGCAATGAGCGTGCACTGAACCAGCGTGGTGCGCATCAGCTTGTTGCCGCGTTTGGTGATCCGCCCCCGGTTGTCGGTTTCGTTCGACTGGCTGACGCGCGGGACGATGCCCACATAGGCAGCCAGCTTGTCGGCGTCCTCGAAGTCATCGACGTTGCCGATCCCCGACAGGAGCACGGCCGCCGAGCGCGGACCGATGCCCTTGATTGAGACGAGGCCGTCGTAGCCATCCAGTTCCCGGGCGGCCTCTTCGATCGCACCGTCCAGTTCGCCAATCGTCGCCATAAGCCTCAGCGCCTGGTCGCGCAGGGCCTTCAACTCGACCTGTTCCAGTGTCGAGAACCGGCCGACCTCCAGAGCATTGAGCCGCCGCTTCGAGCCCAGGCTTTCCTTCTTCAGCTTGACGCCGTGGCGCGTGTGCAGCGCATGGATCTTGTTGATGAGCCGGGTGCGCTGCTTGACCAGAAGATCGCGCGTGTGGGTGAGTGACGCCAACTCGCTCTCGGCAACCGTCTTCACACGCGTCTCGGGCAGCATGTCCTTCGACAGGAAGAAGGCCAGTGCCCGGGCATCGTTCCTGTCCGTCTTCTTCACCGACTTGCGGATCACGCCGAACTGCCTCGGGTTGACCACGACAACACGGCCGACGCAAGCGACCACCTCGTCACGAAACCAGGCCGAATTGCCCGTCGCCTCCACGGCAATCTCGTCGTCCGCATCAAGGCTCAGGCAGAACCGTTCCAGATCGGCCGCTGCCAGCTGGTAGGTTTCAAATATCTCGCTGCCGTCAGCTTCAAGCCGGCAGACCGTGAAAGACGTCGTGTGAAGATCGACACCGATAAAGGACATGGCTAAACTTCTCCCGTTGGTGAGCGGCGGAACCCTGACAAGGGTGTGAACGGCCACGCCAAACTCCTATACGAGGTCACCGGACCGAACCGGGCCTCACGCTGGTCGTTCAGATACAGGCGGCGGGTAATCTCCTTTACAGGGTCGCAATGCCCTAAGATGACATCCAGCCTGCAGCCTATCCGCCTCTCCCAGCACTCTATCCGAGTCGGGATGCATGACCGCTCACACCCCATTCATGCCATCTCCTTTTCTAGTTGGAGAGAAGCAATATCTGTACCAGATCACTGAGTTTCGAAGAGGCGAAACCGTCCAAAACCGTTAACACGTGTTGATCAACGGCTGACAAAGACATGAAATGATGCCTAAACTGCTGAAAACAGGGGAGTTTCTTGGAAGCCAATGCCACGGTAAGATCAAACCGAAACCAGCCGAATTGGTTATCAAAACGTTAAGAAAATCAGATTTCCGGCCATTCTAATCCCCTGATAAACTTTAATTATTCTCGTTAAAGCGAAAACAGAAAGGTGCTCCTGTTCTGTTGTTCCTATTTGATACGGGCCAGTTCTGCCTCAATTTCTTTCATGAGATTGTCTTCCAGTGGGCCGAATTGCATGGCTTTGGCATTGGATTCTGCCTGTTCGGCGTTCTTGGCTCCGGGTATTGGAAGAGCTCGGCGAGACTTTGCTAACAGCCAGCACAATGCGCCTTGCGCCAGTGTACGGTGGTCTGCTGTCAGCATTTCCTGAATTGCATCGAGGCGAATTTCGAATTCCGGTGAGAGACAGCCATTTGTAAAGTAAGCCTGCCATTCCCGGTTGTTCCTGCGAACGTCATTCCCCGATATGCGATTGCGTTTGTTGAATTTTCCGGTCAGGACACCCATCGCCAGCGGAGACCGGATGAGTTGATGAATGTTGCTAGATTCTGCGACTTGGGTCATTTCGGTAGCTTCTGTAAACACGTTCATGGGGTGTTGCACGGTAGTAAAGCCCGGAAGATTTGCAAAGGATTCAAGGCTTTGAGCGCGATCTGTACTCCAGCCAAATTCGTCTATTTGCCCTTTGTTGCGCAAATCTTCCAATGTGTCGAATACCGAATGAGCATCATGACGAGGCAAGTCATTGAGATGTAGCAGCACAATATCCAGGCAATCTCGCTTCAATCGGTTGCGGCTTTGCTCGACGGAGTTTCTGATGTAATCGGCATCGAATTTTGGCCCTGTCATTTGCTTTGTCTTCGCATCGAAGGAATGCCCAAACTTGGTGACGATGATCACATCCGGATTGTCGCCCAGTTCTTCCCCCAAAAGTGTTTCTGAATGTCCGGCTCCATAAACGGCTGAGGTGTCAAATACCCGGGTACCTGCCGCCAAAGCGGCATTGATGGCCGCTCTGGAATCGATGTCATCGGTGCCGGAATAACCTACCGGAATGTCGCCAAACCAAAACGGTCCTCCGATTGCCCAGCATCCCATACCGATGCGTGGTGCGTTTTCGAGCTTGCTAGTCATTATTTTTCTTTCATTAATGAAATAATTTATTTATTAGAATGTAATATAAGCGAACTGGCTAGTATGTAATTTTGAACATGTCATTACGTAAATGAAATGAAAATTGATTGGTCTGACTTGAGCCTATTTCTGGCCGTAGCACGTGGCGGAGGCCTGGCAGCCGGTGCCAGAATGGCTGGTTTGAGTGCACCTTCGCTTGGTCGACACATGAGAGATCTCGAACGTGCGACCGGTGAAATTCTCTTTAACCGAATGTCACACGGGTACGAACTAACCGAGGCAGGGGCAGAATTGTTGCTTGAAGTAGAAGCAATAGAAGCACTGGTCTCAGACTTGGAGCATCGCAGAAAAGCACGTCGCGAACGACCGCCGGTTCACATTTCTGCCGGAACTTGGATGACAAGGTTTCTGGCGACGAACATCCATCAGATAAAGCAGAACGAAAGTCGCTTGATACTGGGTGCTTCTGAAGCGGTTCATAATATAAGCAGGCGCGAGGCAACAATTGGACTGAGGAACACCCGTCCGTTGGAAGGTTCCACTGCCATACGCAAAACAACCAGGATAAAATTTGCGCCCTACAGGGCTATAGGTTGTGAGATAAACAATGAATGGATCGTGACCACAGGCAATACGCCATCTGCGCAATGGATCAGGAAAAACATGTCAGACCGTATCTGTTTCGAGGTAACTGGTCCGCGGTCTCTGTTGGATTTGGCACGACAGGGTGTTGGACAAGTTGTTCTGCCGTGTTTTGTCGGGGATAGGGACCCGCAGCTTGCACGTGGAGGGCAGATAATTGATGAACTTACCCACGATCAGTGGTTGGTGGTGCATGGTGAGGACAGGCATTTAAAGCCGGTCTACCGCACAATCGAGAATATTGTTCGATTGATCGCGTCCAACCGCCAGTTGTTTGAGGGCGAAAACCCTAAATGATTTGTATCGGGTAGTGGTGACAAACCTGCGGCTGCCCACCTTCCGATATCAGGAGAATTCGATCAAATCCTTTGTGGAAAGCAAATCGGTTTTCGGCATCAATGATAACAGTTCCTGAGTGTATGGATGTTGGGGTGACTTGAATAGGGTATCCGTATCTGAAACTTCCACGAGTTTGCCGTGTTGCAGAACTCCAATTCGGTCACACATCTGGCGCACGACCGGCAGATCATGACTGATGAACAGCATCGTAAGTCCGAGATGTTCCTGCAGATCCTTGAGGATGTTGAGGATTTGCGCCTGTATGGAGACGTCCAGGGCGCTGGTGGGTTCATCGCAGATGAGGAAACGCGGCTGTGTTGCGAGTGCTCTTGCGATTGCGATGCGTTGACGTTGGCCGCCGGAAAACTGGTGCGGGAACTTGCGCCCGGCTTCTGCACCAATGCCGAGCCATTCAAGCAAATCACCCACGCGCCCGGCAATCTGATCAGGGGGAATAACACCCAGTTGCAGTGCGGGTTCGGCAATGATTGCTTCAACACGGTGCCGGGGGTTGAGAGATGAAAACGGGTCCTGGAAAATCATCTGGATTTGTCGGCGATAGTCCATGAGGGTCTCACCACTGGCACCAGAAACCTCATTGCCATCAAACAGGACTTCCCCGCCATCCAGATCGTAGAGGCCGGAAATCATTCGTGCAATGGTAGACTTACCGGATCCGCTTTCCCCAACAAGTCCGAAAACCTCCCCCTGTTTTATTTCGAAACTCACATCATCAACAGCCGTAAACATCTTACGTCTTGAGGGGATAATCGACCGCTTCTCGACGAACCGTTTTACAAGATGATTGGCCTGCAGCAGTACATCTGTGGTGTTTTCAACCTTTGGCCAGCCTTTTGCCAATTCTTCAATCGCAAAACTGGTCTGCCGTCCATCATAGGCTATTTGCGGAAAGCGGTGCAGTTTTTTCTCTGCCCTGGGCACCGCAGCTATCAGGCTTTTTGTATACTCGTGCTGAGGATCTCCGAGGATTTGCTCCGTTCTTCCGCTTTCGACCACCTTGCCCGCATACATGACGGTAACCACATCGGTAGTCTCCGCAATCACGCCCATATCATGGGTAATCAGAATAACACCTACCTGGCGTTCTCTTGCAAGATCCTTGATGAGTTCCAGCACCTGCGCCTGAATTGACACATCCAGCGCCGTTGTGGGCTCGTCTGCAATTATAACTTCAGGTTCAGAGCAAAGCGCAAGAGCGATGACAACCCTTTGGCGCATACCGCCGGAAAACTGATGTGGGTACTGGTCTATGCGGATATCCGGATTGGGAATTCCAACGCGCGTCAATAATTCAATTGCGCGTTTGCGGGCATCATCACCGGTGACATCGAGATGGGCAATTATAGTTTCGGCAAGTTGCTCTCCAACCGTAAACAGGGGATTGAGAGAAGTGAGCGGATCCTGGAATATCATTGATATCCGCTTGCCGCGAATTGCTTGTATGGCTCTTTTGTCTACGCCGGATATGCGTTCACCATTCAGCACAACCGTGCCATTGGATATATGGCCGCTGCCTTCAAGCAAACCCATGATGGCAGCACCGATTGTGGATTTGCCCGCGCCACTTTCCCCGACCAGGCCGTGAATTTCACCCGGCTCGACAGTCAGGGCCGCATTGCTGACAGCGGTAAACGGAATGTTGCGGGTGGAAAATTGAACAGTAAGTTCTTCTATTGCCAATAACGTCATGGGTTCACCGCAATCTTGGATTTAACGCGTCGCGCAGCCAGTCTCCCAGCAGGTTTGCTGAAAGGGCTAGGGCCAGAAGGGTTATGGCGGAGAAGAAAAGGATCCACCATTCACCGGAGAACAGGAAACCCTGGCCAATACGGATAAGGGTACCCAGCGAGGGTTGCGTAGGCGGTGCTCCAACTCCGAGGAAAGAAAGCGTCGCCTCTGCAATGATTGCCAGAGCCAGGGATATGGTGGCGATCACCAGCACCGGATTGAGAACATTTGGAAGAATGTGTTTCAGCATGATCGCCATCGGCCGTCGGCCAATTAGCCTTGCCGCCTGAACATATTCCTTGTTCTTTTCAACGAGCGTTGCACCACGTACAACCCGGGCAAACTGTACCCAGTCGGACAGGCCGATCGCCAGAATGAGTACCCAAATGGCCATTTCATCGCGCATGTGAACCGGCGTAAAGCCCTTGGCAATGCCGAATATCAGCATGGCAACGAGAATAGCCGGAAAGGTCAGTTGAACGTCGGCGATGCGCATAATGATGGTCTCGGTCCAGCCGCCAACATAGCCCGCCAACAGTCCTAGAATGACCCCAAGAACCATCGCAAACAATACGGCCGTAAATCCCACAAACAAGGATATGCGCATGCCGAACAAAATAGTGGAGAAAATGTCCCGTCCCTGATCGTCAGTCCCAAGCCAGAATGTTTCTCCGGTGAAGAGATTGGGTTCCATCGGCTTGGTAAATCCGTTCATCAGATTCAGTGTTGCCGGGTCGAAAGGATTGTGGGGGGCAATCAAGGGAGCCAAAATTGCCGCCAGGACCAGAATGGTAATGACAATGAAAGAAATGACCGCAATCGGAGAACGACGGAACGCCCAAAGAAAATCGGATTGCCATGCTTTGCGAATTGTTTCCATGGTTTATCCCTCCGAGCCCGAACGCAGTCTCGGGTCAATCGCAAAATAAAGCAGATCAACAATCAGATTGATCGAGACAAACAGGATTGAAATCAGCATCAGATAGGCAGCCATGACCGGGATATCCACAAACTGGATAGCGTTGATGAACAACAATCCAACACCGGGCCACTGGAACACTGTTTCCGTGATGATTGCAAAGGCTATGATGGAGCCCAGCTGCAGGCCGGTAATCGTGATCACCGGGACCAGCGTGTTTTTGAGTGCGTGACGGAAGTTCACAACTTTCTCTTTCAGACCGCGTGCCCGCGCAAACCGGATATAATCCTGGCGAAGCACTTCCAGCATTTCACTTCGTACCAGGCGCATGATGAGTGTCATTTGATAAAGACCCAGGGTTATGGATGGCAGGATCAGGGCTTTGATGCCACTGGCCGTTAGAAAGCCGGTTTTCCACGCCCCCACTTGTACAGTGTCGCCGCGTCCAAAACTCGGCAACCATTTCAGTTCAACCGAGAACACGTAAATCAGCAAAATGCCGATAAGAAATGTCGGTAGGGAAACCCCGATCAGCGAAACAGTCATAATGGTGTTGGATGCCCAGCCATCTCGCCGGATGGCCGTGAATACGCCAAGAATGATCCCGAACAGGATTGCGAGCACTGCGGAGACCGCTGCAAGTTCAAGCGTCGCCGGTGCCCGCTCGGCGATGATTTCCGAGACCGGACGCCCTTGTCGGTAGGAAAGACCAAGATTACCCTGGGCAGCATTGACCAGGTACTTGTAATACTGAACCGGAAAAGGCTGATCGAGGCCCAGTTGTTCTGTCAGGCGATCGATGTCTTCCTGCGTGCGTTCCTGTGGAAGCATATTTTCGACCGGATCGCCAACAAAACTGAACATGGAAAATGCAACAAGTCCAACGACAATCAATACTATGATTGATTGGAAGAAGCGTTGGAAAACGTAAGCCAACATAACTTAAACTTTCAATGGCGGGTGTAGGCGCCAAATGTCCTGATTTTCGGGAGAGGGGATTTTCGTGTTACCAAAGTCATGCGAACAAGTTTTACCTGTTCAAAAAGTGGGACGGGTTTGATCCCGTCCCACTGTGATTGCTTTTTTTAGTTCAAGACGAAGTATTTCAGCTTAGGCTGGTCTTCGGGTTGAACTTCAGTGCCGACACCATCCTTCATGCCCCAGTTGAGCACCTGGTGATGGATTGGCAGGTACAGGATTTCTTCCTGGACGGTGTTCCAGATGTCACCAATGGTTGCATTGCGCTGGTCCAGATTAGTCTCGGATGCGAGGCTTACAATCTTTGCATCGATGTCGGTGTTGGTGTAGCGGGTTCCGTTCCAGGAGCCGTATTTCTCACCCTTGGTATGAACCAGGAAATTGAAAATATACTCGGAATCGAATGTCGGAACACCCCAGCCCAGCATGTAGAAATCTGTTTCCAGATTGTTGATCAGCGGGAAGTGCTGAGCCTTTGGACGGGCATCGAGATTCACCTTGATACCGATCTGGGCCATCATGCCAACCGCAGCCTGACAAATCGCTTCGTCATTGATGTAGCGGTCGTTCGGGCAGTTAAGCGTAACGGAAAATCCGTCACCATATCCAGCATCAGCCATCAGGCCTTTTGCCTTGTCGAGGTCCGTTGCCGGAACCGCATCAAGCGCTTCCGTCCAGCCATTTACGAATGGTGGCATGGCAACACCCGCAGGAATTGACTGATCGCGCATCACAACTTTCTGAATGGCACCGCGGTTTATGGCCATGTTCATAGCCTGGCGAACGCGCTTGTCAGCAAATGGGTTTTTGCCTTCCACATCATCTGTTGTCAGGTCTGCATCACCCTGGTTCATTCCGAAGAAAATTACCCGGTTTTGCGGTGCCTTGATGACTTTCAGACCGTCGGCAGCATCAACGCGGCCCAGATCCTGAACTGGCACATCCTGAATGAAATCCACTTCACCGGATAGCAGTGCTGCAATCCGGGTCGTTGCATTCTGGATTGGTGTGTAGACCACGTCGGTGATTTGAAGTGGGAAGTCACCTTTGCCCCAGTATCCGTCAAAAGCCTTCAATACGGTTTTGGCATCCGGTTCGCGGGAAACCATCATGTAAGGACCGGTTCCATTGGTATTGCGGGATGAGAAGGTTTCCTCGCCGCCTTCGAAGTCCTGCACCTTTGTGGCGTTGTTTGCTTCCGTCCAGCCCTTATCCATAATGAACAGGTTTGTGAGGTTGCTCATCATGATCGGGTTAGGTCCGTCGGTCTCAATCTCTACAGTGTAGTCACCGTTGGCGCGTACATCTTTTACCGATGCCAGCAGTTCCTTCATGTCACTGTCTGGTGTCATGGCTCGCTTCAAGGAGAATACCACGTCCTCGGCAGTCATATCAGCGCCATCGTGGAACTTCACCCCTTCACGGAGTTTGAACACCCAGACATTCGGGTTTTCGGAGCTCGGGCCCCACTCTGTTGCCAGGGCACCTTCAATCTGACCGGCAGTGTCGCGGAGAACAAGCGGTTCGTAGATTTGGTGGGCAAGCGTATGGGTCGGTCCTTCATTTTGCGCGTGCGGGTCCATTGTAAGGCTGTCGCCAGCCCGGGCCCATCGTAATGTCTCCGCGCTTGCTAATGTGCTAACGCCCGCCATGAGGGTGGCGGTCAGAAGTGTAACGACAGATTTCATGATATTGTGACTCCCTTATTATATTTTGTTGTGCATCTATATTGACGACATTGTGATCCAACGTCCACCCCCCCAAAAACGGCTATTGGCAAATTTTCTTCACCAATAGCCAGCTTGTAAAATTTACTTCAATTCGGTCAGTGTCTTCCAGGAACCGCCATCAATTTTTGATATGTAGACGGAATCCGCTGCCAGATGATCGCCGGGGCCCATTTTTACACTGTTACCCGCAATCTTGTCCTCATACTCGAGCGACTCCATGGCTTCCTTGAAGCTCGCGTGTGTGAGGTCGCGACCGGCCGCCTCCAGTGCTTTTACAAACAATTCCGCTGCACTTCTACCGAGAAGTGCACCGGTACCTGGAAATTTTTCGCCGGTTTTTTCAATGTATTTCTTGATCCATGCCCCGACTTCAGGATCAGTGGCACGAGCCTCTAGATCCTGCCAGCCAGCTGCCGCATAATACCCTTCGGTAATGCCGCCCGGAACCTTGGCTATGGCTGTGTGGAATGATGCGGATGATCCGATGAAATTCATACCAGCCAGGCCCATTTTTTTGGCAGTGCCAAGCAAAGTGATGGTTTGGCGAACACCAAGAGCAGTTGCGACAAGATCGCATCCGGCTTCCTTCATCTTGCTCAATGCACCGACAAATTCGGTTTCATCTGGTTTGTGGGTGGATTCAGCGCCCCATTTTAAGCCGATTTCATTCGTGGCCTCGACAGCCCCAGCCTGTATTTCCTTGCCGAAGTCGGAAGGAATATACATGGCACAGACAACGGATGAACCATGGTTCTCTTTCATGTAGGGGACGGCGCGGAGCAATTGCGTGTAATAAGCCGCTGTCCCCGCATAGTGAACATCAAGCGGTTCCTGCAACATCTGACGGGCTGCGGACAACGGCGAAATGTTAGGAATACCTTTTGGATCCTGTTGCCTGAACGCAGCCAGATTCATCTGGGTGCCGAGTGACAGAAGCATGGCAAACACCTTGTCCCGGTTTATGAGTTTGTTGACCGCCTGAACTGCTTTGGGCGCCTGGTAACCGTGGTCCTCGGTAATATACCGAATTGTTCGACCATGAACCCCGCCATTTGCATTGACTTCTTCGAAATAAAGGTTGGCAGCGGTTACAGCGGGAACCGAAAATGCAGCGAAGATGCCGGAAAGGTCATGATGGCCCCCAATGACAACTTCTGTATCGGTAACACCCTGCGTAGTGTCCGCGATAGCTGGCGTCACTGCCAGCATAGTCGCCGTTGCAACTGCAGTAAGTAATTTCTTCATAATTTTCTCCTCCAGTTTGATGCCAAAAGGCTCAGCCGTTGGCATACATTGAATTTATCAGTCCTTCGTATTTGTCCGTCACCAGGCTTCTTTTGAGTTTCATGGTTGGTGTCAGTTCATCATCCTCGGCGGTGAGCAAAACGTCAATCAATCGGAACTCTTTTATCTGTTCGACCCGCGCGAACTGTTCATTCACCTTACGGACTTCCTGCCCGATCAAACCGTTGACTTCTGATGATGCACACAACGAAGCAAAGTCGGAAAATGGAATAGAGTGTTCTTGAGCGAAATTCTCGACATTCTCCTGATCGATCATGATGAGGCATGAAAGGTATTTCTTTTTGTCACCAATGACGACCGCATCGGAAATGTAGGGCGAGAATTTCAAGGTGCTTTCGATTTCAGCCGGGGTGATGTTTTTACCGCCCGCCGTAATGATGATGTCTTTGATGCGGCCGGTGATTGTATAGTAGCCTTCGTTGTCGGTGCGACCAACATCACCGGTCCGCAACCAGCCGTCGGGTGTAAGGGCTTCTTCAGTCTTTTCCCGATTGTTCCAGTATCCCTTGAAGACATGTGGTCCTTTCAACTGGATTTCGTCGTTTGGACCTATTCGCATTTCACTGCCCGGTATGGCTCTGCCTATAGTGCCCACCTTGTTTTCGGTTGCTGTGTTGGTTGATGCCACACCGGAACATTCGGTTTGTCCAAATCCCTCGACCACAGGCACACCGATGCCCCAGAACCATTCCAATAAATCCGGAGAGATGGGTGCCGCACCGGAACCACCGCGATGAACACGATCCATGCCGATCATCCGCCGCAGATTTGACAACACCAGGAAGTCCCACAGCTTGTAATTGAGTTGTACTGGTGCGGGTACCGGATCAGCTGCCAGCAGGTATCTCGCCCGGGATCGTCCCGCCTGGATTGCCCGGTCAAATGCCCAGCGCCCGACGACCGTTGCTTCCTTGCGCAAAATCTGGATCCTGGAGAAGACCTTTTCCCAGACACGGGGAACTGCGACGAATACATGAGGCGAAATTTCCCGCAGATTATCAAACACTGTTTCGGGGCTTTCTGCGAAATTCACGGTGCTGCCAACCGCCAGTTGGGTTTCCACCGAAAACAGGCGTTCGACGACATGGCACAATGGCAAAAAACAAAGTTGCTCGTCAGTTTCGTAACTTTTCAGGAACTGATAGACGGAGTTGATCTGGAACAATATGTTGCCGTGCGAGATCATGGCGCCTTTTGGTTTGCCCGTTGTGCCGGATGTGTAAATCAACATGCGGATGTCGTCCGGTTCGGCCCGGTCTATTTCCTTGTCGAAAAGGGATGGATCAGCTTCGGCTTCCGCGCGCCCAATCTCATAAAGTTCGTCAATGAATATGATCCGCTTGTGTTCAAAGTTTCGCAACCCTTCCCGATCAATGACAATTACCTTTTGCAGGGATGGCATATCATCGAGTACTTCAAGACACTTGTCGAGCTGTTCGTCATTTTCAATTACCAGAAACGTGCTTTGAGAATCGTTGACGAGGTAAGCGAGCTGAGAAGCGGAGTCGGTTGTATAAACGCCTGAAGGTATAGCTCCCATGCAGGTAGCTGCCATATCGAAATATAGCCACTCCTTGATATCCTCAGCCAGTATTGAGACGACTTCACCGCGTTTGAGCCCCAGCTTTTTCATGCCCAGGCCCAGCCACTTGGATTTCTGATAATAGTCTTCCCAGCTGAAAGATTTCCAAATTCCGCGATCCTTTTCGCGGTGCGCAGTCCGGGCCGAAAATTGCCGGCACTGATGACGAAATAGCTGCGGAATCGTCGTACACCCCAGATGCGATGCATAATCGATTTCCGTTTCCTGTGCTATGATGGCATCTTTCGCAGACAAATTGTTCACCTCCAGGTTTTTCTGCGTTTCCAGCGTTTTTGGTCCCGTTGTGTTTCGGCTTGATGACCCAGATAAAACTCCCTGATGTCGTCGGAGGCCAATAGGACTTTCGTGTCATCATCCATGACGATCCGCCCGACTTCCAGTACATAACCGTAATGGGCAGTTTTCAGCGCAACATTGGCGTTCTGCTCGACCAACATCATGGTGACATTCTGTTCTTCATTCAAGCGCCGGATAATTCGAAAGACCTCCTGAACCAGCAGCGGTGACAATCCAAGCGAGGGTTCATCCAGCAAAAGAATCTTCGGGCGAGCCATCAATCCGCGACCAATGGCCAGCATCTGCTGCTGTCCGCCGGAGAGATAGGCTGCCTGTTGTTGTCTGCGATCGGCAAGTACCGGAAAATAGCTGTATACGAGATCAAGGTCCGAGCCGATTTCCGGGTCTGAACGGGTGAACGCTCCCATCCTCAAATTCTCTTCCACATTGAGGAAGGGGAAGACTTCGCGCCCCTCCGGTACATGCGCAATACCCTGTTTGACGATTTGATCCGGTTCCTTGCCCTGAATTTCGTCACCGTTCAGGAGTACCTGCCCCTTCTCCGGGACAAGGACGCCGGAAACAGTTTTCAGCAGAGTTGATTTTCCTGCTCCGTTAGCTCCCAGGATGGTAACGATCTTGCCTTGCGGTACCTCCAGCGAAACACCACGTAGGGCCATGACGACACCATAGAATGTTTCGACGTTTCGGACTTCCAGAACAGGCCGGGTTTTATCAGGGGCAACTGCGTTTGTTTCCAAAGTATCTGTCACGCAACCGGCTCCCTGTCTTCTCCGAGATAAGCCGCTATAACCTTTGGGTCAGACTGAACTTGCGCGGGGGTGCCAAGAGCGATCGGTTTGCCTTCATCCATCGCAAGCACCCGGTCAGAAACCTGATTAACCAGGGTCATGTCGTGTTCAACCATGACTATGGTGAGTCCCATGTCTTTTTGCATGTCTTCAATCCAGAAAGCGACATCCTGCGTCTCCTCGACAGACAGGCCGGAGGCCGGCTCGTCCAGCATCAACAGCTTTGGCCCGCAGGCAAGGGCGCGACCGATCTCGCAGATTTTGCGAACGCCATAGGGCAGACCGGCGATCATTTTGTCCCGATAGGCGTGGAGGTCGAGAAACTCTATTATGTCTTCCACGGCGGCGCGATGCTGGTGCTCTTCCAATCGAACCCGAGGGCTGAAAAAAATGTTCTCGAAGAATGTGGTCTTCCGCTTTGTGTGCCGTCCGACGAGCAAGTTTTGCAGAACGGTTGAATGGTCAAACAACTCTATGTTCTGAAACGTGCGGCCAATACCCAATGTTGCAATCTGATCCGCTCGCATGGCGGTGAGTTCGTCACCTTCGAATTGTATAGACCCCCGTGTCACGTCGTAAAACCTGGATATCAGGTTGAAGATGGTGGATTTACCGGCTCCATTAGGGCCGATGATCGTGAACACCTCACCTTGTTTGACGTCAAACGAAATCCCGTCCACCGCCTTCACACCACCAAAGTATTTAGCCACGTCGTTCACTTTAAGCACCGTCATCGCATGCGCTCCGTTTTCAGATAGCTGCGGTGGCGGCGGAACATGTCTTTTCTGGCGAGGGGAAAGAGTTCAAACCAGACGCGTGTCTTGACCCACATGCCGTAAATGCCCTGCGGTTCATACAACATAATGAAAATAAGCAGGGCGGCGAAAATGCCCGTATCCAGGCCGGGAATTGCATTATAGGTGAACATCTCGCGGATGATGGTAACCAACTGCGGCACAAAACCGATGACAATCGCACCGAAAAAAGCGCCATGGATGGAGCCCATGCCACCAATTACGACCAGAAGCAGGAGCTGAATGGAAATGAGAATGAGGAATGCCTCATAGTTAAAGAAGCCCAGGAAGTGAGCCATCAACGCACCGGCTATGCCGGTAATGAAACAGGATATGCCGAAGGATATCGTTTTGTAGAGTGCTACATTGATGCCTATAGCTCGGGCCGAAATCTCCGAATCCCTGATGGCGACGAACGCCCTTCCGGTGGAGGACCGCAACAGGTTTTTGTAACCAAGTGTAACCAGAACCGTAACCCCAAGGCACAGCCAGTAAAAGAGCGATGGCGTGCTGTAGCGTTCAATTTCCAGACCGAAGAAGTCTATTGGATTGACAAATACTCCCTCAACGCCACCGGTGTAATCGTGCAACAGAATAATGATATCTTCGGTGATGATGCCGAGCGCCAGGGTGGCAATGGCCAGGTATATACCGGACATTCGGATCGCCGGAATGGCAATTATGGCTCCCACGACACCTGCAAACAAACCGGAAAGGGGCAGGGACAATACAATTGGCACACCCTTTGATTGCAACCAGACTTCCATATAGGCCCCGCAGGCAAGAAAAGCTGCATGGCCGAGGCTGGCCTGCCCCGTGTGACCGGTAAGGACGATCAGACCAAGTCCGGCAATTGCCCAGATCAGGACAGATATCAGTTCACCCAGGAGGTAGTCACCCAGTACGAACGGCATGATGACGGCAGCAACCAGCAATATCGCATAGACGCCAAAATGCCATCGGTCTTCGAAGAGGCGGATGTCCTGGTCGTATCTGGTCTTGAACTGGATGCGCATGGTGTCAGGCCTTTTTTGCCTGGATTTGGCTGAACAGCCCGTTAGGACGCAGGATCAATACCAGCAGCATAATCGCATAGGGAGCAATCTGGCTGTAACCGGCCGGGAAGTAGCGGCCGGCAATCGGTTCGATAATGCCAATGATGAGACCGCCCGCCAGCGCGCCCGGCAAGCTGCCGAAGCCGCCGATCACTGCGGCAGCAAAAGCCTTGATACCTAACAGGCCGAGCGACGGGTCAATGGCGCCGCGGGCAGCGAACAGGACGCCGGCAATCGTGGCTATGCCACCGGACAATGCCCAGATCAATCCGTGCACCCGCTTTACCGGGATACCCATGTAATAGGCGGCCAACTGGTTCTGCGATGACGCCTGCATGGCTACACCAAGTTTGGTTTTTTGAAAAAACAGGAGCAGGCCGACGGTCAGAAGGACCGTTACTATAACTGTCACAATTTGATCCATCGACAATGCGATGCCGAGTAAGGAGACATTCTGTCCAGCAAAAGGTGTTTCGAGATTTAGGGGTTCATGCCCCCAGATAAATCCTGCAACAAACCGCAGAACGAAGCCGAGCGCGATGGTGAGTATTACCACGGCAAATTGCGGCTGGCCGAAAAGTTTGCGGATAACGACAGCTTCCAGACTGTAGCTGAACATGGTCATGACAAGCGTTGCGGCCAAAACGCCGAGAACAAATGGCATGGCCCAGTATTCGGCATTGACCATTTGGAGCGTGAGGAAGGCGCCGATCATCATCATATCGCCCTGGGCAAAATTCACCGATTCGGTAGCCTTGTAAATCAGCACAAAGCCCAGTGCCACGAGGCCGTAAATGCATCCATTGGCAACACCGCCAACAATAAGCTGCAAAAACTCCAACCGCTGCTTCCCTCCCTTGAACCCGCCTGTGCATGGTAGGCTTGGGAGAATATTACAACCAACACCCCCCGGTTAGGCAAGGGGCAATAAAAGCAAATGGTATAAAATAGGACGGGAATGGACCTGTATTGGTATGTGAATGGTAGACCACGCAGTTAATGCAGCGCTGCAAGATTTGCGATGATGATGAATTCGTGACGTTTGTTTCGTCACAACGGGATCGTCCCGCGCCAATCATCCGCCAATCGGGATTATCAGTTTGAGGTTCTGTAAATCGCAGCCGCGATATCCCCTTCCAGCGGGAAAGAAAGCATGCCGAGTACCGAATAACCCAGCAGCCATGGCATCACATAAAACCGTGCCATGAAAAAGAACCAGGCCACGAACAACGGTACCATCAAATCAATCAGAAATCCCGGTGTGACCGGGCTGAACACCCTGATGATAGGGTCGGTGACGCGAACGAAGAATTTCATGAAAAAGAAATCGGAATCGACTGGAAGAAACACATTCATTGCCGCGCGTCCGATCAGTGTCCACATAATCATGCCGAGCACATAATCAATCGTCAAAACCCAAATTGGGAAATCACCAAACATTTTCTGAAAACCTACTAAATGCGCAACAGGGCCGAAGCCCTGTTGCCTGCTTGTTTGATAAAGCGATTAAGCTTTTTCGTGACTGGCGATGATTGGCTCACCCGTTGGAATGCGGGTTTCGTCGACCATCTTCTGAGTTTCCTCGTCCGGCTCAGGTGTCATCAGAGACACGACAACCATCGCAATCAGGCTGACCGGCATACCGATCATTCCGAACCGCAGGCCGTCAAGGCCGAGGATTTTTGTTCCTCCATTTTGTACATAATAGAGGTACAGCGCACCAGCCAGGAAGCCACAGAGCATGCCTGCTATTGCACCCTGACGGTTTGCTCGTTTCCACCAGATGCCAAGCACCAGCGGGAAGAACAGACCTGAGTTTGCAAAGCAGAATGCCCAAGCCACCGCACCAAGAATGCCCGTAAGCTTCAAGGATGCAACGAACGCCGCCGCTGCACCGATTGCAATAAGCAACACACGAGCCACAATCAGCCGTGTTTTGGTGTCAGCCTTCGGATCGATGATCTTGTAGTAAAGATCATGGCTCAACGCGTTTGCGATTGCCAACAGCAAGCCGTCAGCAGTGGACATGGCAGCAGCCATACCACCGGCAGCAACAAGGCCGGAAATCACATAGGGCAGACCCGCTATTTCGGGTGTCGCCAGAACAACGATGCCGCTTCGCATGAAGAACTCGTTGATCTGTAGAAGCCCGTCGCCGTTGCCATCCGTCACCTTCAGCATGCCGACGTTCGACCAGTTCTTAATCCATTCGAGATTGTTCACATCAGCAATCGATTTGCCGATGATGCTCGTGGCCAGATTCGGGTCAAGCAATTGCAGCTTTGTCAGCGTGGCAAGTGCCGGTGCTGTGAAATACAGCAGGAAGATGAAGAACAGCGACCAACCCACTGAGCGTCTTGCATCACGCACGCTAGGTGTCGTGAAATAACGCATCAGAATGTGAGGCAGAGACGCTGTGCCGGTCATCATGCACAGAGCCAAAGCGAAGAACAGCCAAGCTGCCCACGCACCACCCGGATTGTTGTGAAGGTTCGTCAAGGCTTTTAGCCCTGCAAAACTTTCTGACGGTGCTGTACCAACCCCAAGTGCCGGCTCAAGTTCCGCGATACGCTGAACCGCATCACCATAGCTGAAGTGCGGAATGATACCGAAACCCTGTACGTTGGACATCCAGATCACTGGTACCAGGTAGGCGATAATCAACACGATATACTGTGCCACCTGTGTCCATGTCACGGCGCGCATACCGCCCAGCATTGAACAAAGCAGAATGCCTAAAAGACCGAACCAGACGCCGACCTCAAAAGGAATCTGCAGCGCTCGTGCTGCAATGGTACCGGTTGCGTTGATCTGGGCGGTCACGTAGGTGAACGACGCCACCACAAGAACCAGAACCGCGCAGAACCGCGCCAGGTTTCCGCCATAACGCGTACCGACAAAGTCCGGCACTGTATAACAGCCAAACTTGCGCAGATACGGCGCCATGAGCGAGTTAACCAGCACATAGCCGCCGGTCCAACCGACCACAAAGGCCAGATAACCGTGCCCGCCGAAATAGATGCCGCCGGCCAACGCAACAAATGACGCACCGGACATCCAGTCCGCCGCCGTTGCCATGCCGTTGTATACGGCAGGGACTTCACGTCCTGCCACATAATAGGCATCAACCTGCATCGTCCGTGACAGCCATCCAATCAACGCATAGATGAACACCGTGAATGCAACGAACATAATGCCAATTGCCGCGGC
The DNA here is from genome assembly GCA_965198665.1 of Rhizobiaceae bacterium. Taxonomy (GTDB): domain Bacteria; phylum Pseudomonadota; class Alphaproteobacteria; order Rhizobiales; family Rhizobiaceae; genus JAALLB01. Next base: position 30,104 of record CBDAPT010000011.1, read on the forward strand.
ACTGACACCGAGTTGTTCCAGAATTGCCATCAAAATAATGAAGGCAATAAAGCCACCTGTGTATAGGCCGTAGACCTTACCCAGATTGTCGACTAATTTTCCCTGTAACATATCGCCCCCTATTCCTTGTCACTCACGCCGAATTCTTCATCGATTTTGTCCTGACGCCAATTCTGGACAAAAATTAGTATGACGAAGATCGCCAGAGAGCCCTGTACCGCAAAGTAATACCCAAGTGGGAATCCCAAAAAGGAACTTCCATTCAGGCTGTTGGCAAACCAATGAACGACAAAAGAGAAGAAAAACCAAATCGCCAAAACGACGAAGGTCAGGTTTCTTGTCTTTCGCCAATGCCCATCCATTGCCTCCTTGTTATTCTCAGACATAGTATTGCTCCTACCATTTCTCTCGACATGAGAGAAACCTCCAAGTCAATCGGGTTTATTCCCGATCGTTGACACTCGCCCCTGAGTTACGAGTAGATAAAAGTCTATAGAAGTGCACTTATTTCGGCAAGTTACACTATAGGGTGATATACCGCCGTGTGGAGAAGTTCTTATCCGACATGCTTGAAAGCCTGAAAAATGCCATGGACAAGGGTGTCTGGGAAGCCCTGACGGTACGGTTTCGCAAACACCCGATCGACAGCTCTGATTCGCTTGCAGACTTTGTCCAGACGCGTGCATCCTACGTCTGTCAGACATCGCTCTATGGCTATCTGAAAAACAGAATGGGTATAAAATACCCGGAAATGTTTGCCGACGAGGTTATGGCGAAGTCCATAAATATCGCGAAGTGGAGAACCTATGGCTCGTGTCTTGCGGATCTCAGCATCTATGCTGCTGGCTATGTCGGCAAAGGGCGACTGTTGTCTGAAAATCAGGCCAATTCACTGGCTCGACTTTGCTTCGAACGGGCTGTTGCTGAAACGTTTGATGATGCGGATGCAATGGACCTTAAAACGGAAGTCGAAGAAGCGTTTGCGGCGCGTCTGGCAAAGGTTGAGTGGGATATTGTCGCCGAAGGAGAAAATGCCTTTTTGCAAAGCCCGGTAGACCTGCTGCAATTCGCTCCGATAGCAGAAGAACTTAAGGCCTTCGACCGGGATATCGTTATTAATTCCACCCGCTTCCGGTGGCGCGATATCCGCAACCAGTTCAAGGAGCGGGCTAATCCGGAAAAGATTTCTTCAGATTTTCTGGCGACCTCCGATCAGAAGTGAACTGACTCCGCATCAGCAGTTGAAATGAGGCTTGAATATCAAGTGAAACTTCCCTGGGTCGCGGTCATTTTTGAAAATGCAAAAAGTGTAGATTTTTTTTCGTTTTCCACAAAAAATTTGTTTTCGACAAATCCGGCACGTTTTGTACACCTGATTGCGGCTTTGTTCAGGTTGTCGTGTGCAACAAAAGCGATTCTGTCTTCCGGCTCCTGAATCGGGATGATTGTTTCGGCGAGAGCCCTAAGCATTACAGAGCCGAGCGCTTTGCCAAGATACGCAGTTTCGCCAATAAAGTAGTCGATGCTGAAACCGTGATTTTTACCAAGTACTGCGGCCCCATAATCCGGATAGCTGGCGTTCAAATACCATTGCAGGTATCCGAAAGGGGTGTCATTTGCGCAAGCAAACAAACTCTTGGTTTTATGGCGTCCGCCGACTCTGGGTCTGAATTTTGAATGCACCGCCTCAATCGAAATCGGTTCCTGCATGTAATACGGAAAAAGGTGTTCTTCGTTCATCCAACGATGAAGCGTTTCCAAGTCATCGTTCTCAATCAAACGTAAAGTAACTTGCATGGTGATAAATCCAATCAAAGACAGTTTGGCGAGGTATTAATGACCACCGGACCGGTTTTCCGCTTCAGACACTTGCCGGAGGACAATTCAACCGGCCGGGAAACATCCAGCGTTGCAAACAGCCAAGTGAAGCCAGAAATAAACTGGAATCAGGTTCAAGCCCACATCCTTTAGAATTTGCCGTTGTTGTTTTTCCACTGTTCCCTGGGGACAATTTTTTCGGTTGTGTCCCAATGTTCCACTATCCTGCCATTTGCTATTCGAAACAAATCGTAGAACGCGCTGTGTATCGCGTTGCGTTGACCTTCGCAAACCGTCAATACGAAGTTTCCTTCGGCCAGAACCCGGTGCAACCGCTGATAATTGATAAGCGGGCCATTTTCACCTGTTGCGGTCAAGGCAGTTTTCAATTCGTTCAAATCACAGCTCAGGTGGGGATTATGCTCAATATATTCACTTTCACAAATGAACTCAGCCAATCTGTCGAGCTTTCTGCCAATCAGCGTGGTTTCGATGAACGATTTTACCAGGCTTCTGTTGATCTCGGTGTGTTCAAGATCGCTTACCTCAGTTGCACCATCCACCATGGAATACCCGGATGGATTGGGGCCTAGCCTCTCCTGAATGTTGTCCCAGTGTTCAACTGCGTGACCGTTTTCGAACCTGAATACCTCGAAACAGATTTTGCGGCTGGAGAAATCATATTCCATATGGGCGAATACAAATTCGCCGTCCTGAAAACCCCGGACCATATTCACTTTGGGTTCTGTCTTTGACAACCGCTTGAACAGAGACGCCAGTCCCTCACTGCCCTCATGGGTTTGTGGATTGTGTTGGATGTATCTTGCCTCATTGACCACCGAAATCGGCCCGGGTTCTCCCGTTTCGATACTCATCAGCAGGGCGCGGATCTGATCAACTTTTGTACGATTCATGGTTCAGTTTCTAGCGAATGTGAAAACCGAATGCACGCCCAAAGCATCGGCAGGCTAATTCACGACATGGACGTCTTCTTCAAGACAGCCGTTTTGAGGCTTTTGGGTTAGGTTTCTATGCATGGAATTTTGAGTCTTGCCGAGAGAGAGTTCGCGCATGAAGAATTCTCAAACCATCGCTGGCATCATTTGCATCGAACTTGGAACCCTGCTGTTTGCCTTTCAGGACGGGATGATGAAATCCCTGCTCGGTGACTTCACAGTCTGGACGCTGATTGTTGCCCGCGCAATTGTTACGGTTCTGGTTTTTGTTCCGGTTATCCTGTTTCTCGGAAGACCGCATCGCCTGTTTAGTCCACTCTGGCCTCTCCATCTCATGCGGGCCTCCCTGTTCGCGGTAGGGTTTTCCCTGTTCTACACTGCGTTTCCGTTCATGGGGCTCGCTGAACTCACCACGATTTTCTTTTCCGCTCCGCTGATCACGGCGGTGCTCGCGGCACTGTTTTTGGGTGAAACGGTTGGCCTGAGAAGGACCACCTGTCTTCTTATAGGATTTGCCGGCGTAATAGTTGCCATGAATCCAACCGGTGAGACTTTTCAACTGGTTGCAATCCTGCCGCTGCTTTGTGCGGTGACTTACTCATTTTCGCAGATTATGGCTCGCCCGATCGGGGAAAATGAAACGAGCCTGACACTGGGATTGTATACGATTGCCCTGGCCGGCATTCTCGTCGTGCCTCTTGGATTTGCAGTCAATCAGATGTTTGAGCTTGGGCCGGAATTCAGGCACATCCGTTGGGAATGGTCGGTGCCGGACAGCGACGAAACATTGTCTCTCCTGTTTCTTGGTTTGATAGGCATGGTGGCTTATACGCTGCTTTCACGTGCTTATCAGATTGCAAATGCCAGCCTCATTGCACCATTCGACTATTCCTATCTGCCGATTGCCGCAATTCTCGGTTACGTGGGATGGGGCGAAGTACCGAACTGGAACACGTTGACCGGCATGGTTCTGATTATCGGCAGCGGGCTTTATCTGGGTTATCGCGAAATTCAGCTTGCGCGCCATGCGTCTGACCCCAAGCCAACGGCCGACACCGTGTTTCTTCCCGGCGGGCCGACGGATAGCATGCCCTATTCCTCAGATAGCCTGGATAGTTGAACCGGTGCATTTTTCACAAATGACTTAATTGCAGGCAATGGTGTTGTTCGTAGGGTTTGGAGACCCAAGGCCAGAAAGAGCCAGTCCTATACATAGTCTGAGCGGCGAGGAGATATGGGTGTGGAAAGCGACATATTCTGAATTTGTTCCGCGACCCGGCCCCCTTTATTCTTCAGCGTCAAACGGGCATATTGCCAATCTGCGGAAAACTGGCCGCCTCGGCATATGACTTTGGAAAGGTGCAGTTCCAGACCAATGATACAGATCAAGCGTATATATGAACCGGTTGGCCCGGAGGACGGTTATCGGGTACTCGTCGATAGAATTTGGCCTCGTGGCGTTTCCAAAAAATCAGCGCAGTTGGATGCCTGGATGAAAGACGTGACACCCAGTAGCAACCTGAGAAAATGGTTCGGGCATGACCCGGAGCGTTGGGAAGCATTCAGACTCGACTACGCCATCGAATTAAAGGGAACCGTTCAACAAAATTGCCTGGCTGAACTGAAAAGCAGATCAGAGGATGGCAACGTGACATTATTGTATGCGGCGAAAGACGACCAGCACAATCATGCACTGGTCTTGCTGGATGTGCTGACAAATACCTGACCGCTCCAGATACCCAACTGATTACCCAGCGGTCCGGACAGCTTGAAAATGCCGCGCGAAGATATCTTTCAGGTTGTGATCAAAACTTCCGGGTCTATAGCTGAACCTCTGCGGCCGAAGCAGTAAAATGGCTTTAAGTAAGCAGGCCCAATTCTTCTGCTTCAGTCCAAATTTCCTCAAATACTTTTTTTGCTTTGCCGCGCTGCTTAACAGATTTTGCCGCTTCAAGATTGTCAAACATTCCATCGCCTTTGACGACAACCAGGCCCACCATTCCAAGTGGTGAATGGGGCACGCAGATATAACCGTAAAAGCCCGGGATATCGAAGGCGACCTCAACATCTTGGCTGAGTTCTCCCCGCCACGGAGTAGCGTCTGGTGGAATCATTCCTTTCATCGAAGCACTGTTGTGGCCACGGTTCGTGGCTTTGAACAGGATTGATTCGCCTGCCTCAATCACTTTGATGCGCGGCAGGAACACGTTTCTCAGTTTTTTGTTGTCAGGATGCTTGCTCAGCATCTCAACAATATTATCACCGTGAGCATCAGCGAATACGCTTGTTGGCAAAAGTGTTGTAGCTGCCGTCCCAAGCATGAAGTGGCGCCTGTCAATCGTCATATTCATCAATGCTACTCCCTTTATTGATTTCTGCTTCACAACAACCAGTCAAACAGCCCCATGATGAGGCACGGACTATCAGGTGCCCGCATGAAGTGGATTCCGATACTTCCTGGGGCTCCTCATTCCCGGTTACCAGAAGGAATGATCTGCCTTCGCATACGCAGCCAAGTTAACCTTCGAAGCAATGGCGACCTGTGCAAGATGATCGATCAGTCAAAAAATTTGAATGTTCTGCAAAGTCTCGTACATCTCGGTACCCCTTTCTTTCTATTGGTTTGTTGTCGCCGAGCCGGTCCATGCGTTTGAGCCTTGGGCCAAAGTTGTTGATTGTCCGGGCGTTGACGTTTGACTGCAGCCCGGGACAATGGATGTTCGGGCACATCCAGCAGGTGTTGTGTTGTGACCTGCCGCTGAACTGGTTTGATTTAAACGGCCGATTCTGTTGAAAAGGTTGCAGAGCAGAAACAAACTGGTCAATTTGCCTGCTGGGGAAATAAAAAATGACGATTCCACGTCCGCATATAAAAGACATGGCACCTTATTCGCTTGCGGATCTCGCCGCGCCAGACGGAAAGCGGCTGATTTCACTTTCGCAAAACGAGAGTATCAGGGCACCAAGTCCTCAGGTCACAGGCGCTGTCACCCGATCGTCGAATTCGGGAATGTTGTATCCGGACCCAAACTGGACTGATGTCAGGACAGCGCTGGCTCGGCTACACGAAATCTCAGCCGATGATATCTTGTGTGGCAATGGCTCACTCGATCTGATCGGCGCGATGGCGCTGGTCTTCTCCGGACCGGACCGTGCGTTACTGGCTCCGGCTCACGCTTATCCGTTTTTCCGGACAGCTGCAGAAACCGCTGGTGCCCGATTTGATGCAGCGCCTGAAAACAATGCCGTGGCAGACGTCGACGCGCTGCTGGCATCGGTGCAACCGGATACCGGGATGGTCTGCATCGCCAATCCGGGCAACCCTACGGGAACACGAATCCCGAAAGGTGAATTTTTACGCCTTCGCAGGGAACTGAGGTCCGACATATTGTTGGTCATTGATGAGGCCTATGGTGAGTTTGCCGATCACCTGGGAGAGTTCTGTTTCGATATGACAGGCGATGGAAACACGGTTGTCCTCAGAACATTTTCGAAAGCCTACGGGATGGCCGGCTTTCGCGTTGGCTGGGGGTTGTTTCCACCACAAATCGCAAGGGAAGTACGCAAAGTTCTCAATCCAAACAATGTCGCCCTGCTTTCGCAGGTGGCAGCCCTGACCGCTATTGAGGATCAGGCATACATGCGTGAGACATGTGAGTTAGAGCGTGTTTGTGTCGAGTAGATTCAGTTTCTTTCCGTGCGCGAATATGATTCTGATTGGGGTGACCTGATTCGGTTCGAAGCCAAGGATTTTCAATGCCCAAGCCCCATCCGATTGAATTGCGTAAACGTGTTGTAGCTCATGTAGAAGAAGGCCACACTCATCGTGGAACGGCTGCCCATTTCAAAGTCTCCGTCAAATTTGTGAATGATATGGTGAAGTTGAAACGTGAAACTGGCTCGCTTGCTCCAAAACATAACCCGGGAAAAACAGGCCATGGCAAGCTTTCACCCTATAAAGACTGGCTTCGAAAACGGGTTGATGAACAAAAGGACATTACAATCCGTAAGCTTTGTGCGGAGCTGAACGAAAAATTCAACCTCAATGTCCATCATTCGCCTGTCTGGCATGTTGTGCGCAGTTTCGGGTTGTCGCATAAAAAAAGACTATTTATGCCAAGGAGCAACACCGCATCGACGTGAAAAAAGACCGCGAACTCTGGAAGACAAGGCGTGTTCCGTTTTTGAATCGGTCGATTGAAAAACTTGTCTTCATTGATGAGACGTCCACAAACACCAAAATGGCCAAGCAAACTGGATGGGCCCCAACAGGAGAGCGCCTCATAGATTTTGTCCCTCATGGCCACTGGAAGAAGCAGACACTTATCGCAGGCCTGCGCAGTCATGGACTGGTTGCGCCCTGGGTTATTGACCGGGCCATGACCAAAGAAATCTTTGAGATTTATGTTGAGACACAGTTGGCGCCAGAACTGGAAAAGAGAGATGTCGTAATCCTTGACCACCTAGCCGCTCACAAGAGCGAAAAAGCCGAGCAGATCTTGCGAGATATCGGCGCATGGTTTTTGTTCCTGCCGAAATATTCCCCAGATCTCAATGCCATTGAAATGGCCTTTTCGAAGCTCAAGGCTCATCTGAGGAAGGCAGGCGCCAGAACCTTCGATGATGTCTGGAAGGCAATCGGAGAGGTCTGCCATATGTTCACGCCAATGGAGTGCCGGAATTTCTTCAGGGCAGTCGGCTGTGAATTCACGTGATGCGAACACGCTCTAACGGTCATGGGCAGGGAGCAACTTGCTGGCGATTTGCAGGAAGCGGGGTTTAAGACTTATCCCAGTTTCACAAACTTCGTTCTGATTGATTGCATTACCCCGCACGCGGCTCAAAGCCTTGATGAGGCATTGCGGAGCGAAGGTATTTTTCTGCGAAGGCAGGCCGGCGCCGGATTGCCGAACGCGATTAGAATCACCGTGGGAACTGAAGAAGCGAACACACTGGCTGTCGAAACAATGATCGAATGGAAAAACAAGCAGGGATGAAAGTCTGTGCATTGGCGAGCTGCTTATTGGTTTTTAGCCGTTGCAAAGACAAATCCGGGCTTGATTGTGACGCAAACACAACTTGCGGGATCATGCCGGATTGTCCAATGATGATTAATCAGCATACAAGGAGGGGCCCGCATGGATTTTGAGGACATTGCCGAATTCACGCTAGGGGCTGGTGAAGTGCCGGAGAGCGCGCTGGCCATGGCTGCAAAATTGCTGATTGACACTCTTGGTGTTGCTGCCGGAGCTGCGGGGCTTGAGGCAGGACAAATCGCACGAAATCACGCGGTGCGGTTTCACGCTGCTGGATCACCCGAAGATGCGGTGCCGCTATTGTTCGATGGCCGTGTGGCTTCTATTCCAGGAGCTGCCTTTGCTGCTGCAACACAGGTTGACAATCTCGATGCTCATGACGGTTACAACCTCACCAAGGGACACATCGGATGTGCCGTGGTCCCGGCACTCATGGCATTTGCGCATCATGTGCCAGAACTTACCGGCCGCAATGCTCTGGAAGCCTTGGCCATTTCCTACGAGGTTTCAGCCTGTGCCGGCATTGCACTTCATGCAACAGTGGAAGATTATCACACATCGGGTGCATGGAATGCACTAGGGGTGGCGGCTCTTGGTTGCCGGCTGCGAAACAGATCTTCCGATGAACTGCGCCAGGCACTCGGTATTGCCGAATATCATGGTCCCCGCAGTCAGATGATGCGGGAAATTGCAAATCCAACCATGCTTCATGACGGATCAGGCGTGGGCGCTTTTGTGGGTTCAATGGCCGTGCTTCTGGCGGAGGAGGGTTTTGAGGGCGCACCCGCTATTACCGTCATGGGAGAGAATGTAGGCCAATACTGGGGTAATTTGGGAACCGACTGGACGATTGAGAAGAACTATATCAAACCGTATCCTATCTGCAGATGGGCACATGCCGCTATCGATGCCCTTGATCAACTCACGCGGAAACACGAGTTTAGCGCCGCCGATGTCAGTAAGATCAGCGTGAATACGTTTGATGAAGCAGCGGCACTTTTTCCCGGCATGCCAGCCTCAACGTCTCAGGCTCAATATTCCCTGGCGTTTGCTCTGGCGGTTCAACTGGTTTATGGCCGGATTGGACCTGAGCAGATCCAGCGCAATGGATTGAGGGACGATGCCGTTTCTGCGGTTATCGACCGCATTGAAGTGCGCGCTGACGCAAAGCACTCTTCACGGTTTCCCGAAAACCGGTGGTCAGATATCACCGTAGTTCTGAGGGATGGTACGGAGCTACATTCCGGCGATGTTCATGCAAAAGGTGGCCCGGAAGTCCCGATGTCTGTTGACGAAATTGAAGACAAGTTTCGCAATATGACTTCGAAACTGTCTATCAAACGGCAAACGGCCATCTGGGATATGAAAGACAAACTGCTTGAGAGCGATACCAGATTCTCAGATCTTCTAACCCTTGTTGATTCACCGGTGGAGGGTGGGCATGACTGATTTGCCGAGAGTAGTCATTCACAACGATCAAACTGCTGCATTTGCCACCAGGCTGTCAGAGGAATTTCCTGCTATAGATTTTCGTGAATGTCACACTTATGAAGAGCTTCAGCGAGTGCTTGGCGAATTCAAACCTGATATTCTTTACACTGTCAGGTTTAATGGATCAGACGGTTTTCCGAAAAATGAAATTTTTGCCCCTGGTGGCCCAAAATGGGTTTCGAATGGAGGTGCTGGAACAGACCATTTCGGAGTTTGGGATACGGGCAAAGTAACCGTCACGAACAGCGCTGGTGTAGCTGCGGACATGATGGCGGAATATTTGATGGGTGGCTTTCTGCATTTCACACTTGATGTGCCGGGCTTGCAACAGGATCAGCAAACGAGGGTCTGGCAATCAAGGGAAGTAAGACCGCTCAAAGGGAGCACACTGTTGATAGTTGGACTTGGCAGTACCGGTCGCGCGCTCGCAGCCCGGGCAAAGGCTTTTGGAATGCGGATTGTGGGAACCCGCGCAAATCCCCGCCCCATGGAAGGCGTTGATACTGTCGTTTCTGCTTCTGAATTAGGTGATCTGCTGCCCGAAGCCGATTTCATTGCTGTCTGTACGCCACTGACAAAAGAAACCCGTCATTTGCTGAATGAACAGGCCTTTTCAGCCATGAAGGCGGGAGTGATTCTTGGTGATGTTTCCCGCGGCCATGTGATTGAGCAAAAAGCACTTATTCAGGCGCTGAACTCCGGTAGAGTGGCAGCTGCGGTGCTTGATGTATTTGAAGAGGAACCGCTACCACCAGATAACCCGCTCTGGGCGGTGGAAAATGTCCTGATTTCTCCGCACTGTTCGTCTGTATATGAGGGCTGGGAAGCGGCTTCATTTGAATTGTTTCTGAAAAACCTTGGGCGCTGGATCGCGAACAAGCCGCTGACAAACATTGTGGACCCACAGAGGGGCTACTGAGTTACCGGCTCGAATTGTGAAAACTTCGGTGTTTTGAAATTTTGTACCGTAAGATTGTCGATGTCGCAGCGATAATAATCTGAACCTGGCCGCAACAATTGCGTGCGACATGCCGCTACTGATGCTATTCCTTGTTCCATGAATGCGCATCACAAAAGCTTGCTGAACGGCCTTGCCTCTTTGCCCACTCGGGGTGAAAGCAAGCAATTCAGCGCCGGATATACCGGAAGTCATCGCAAGGCCTATTCGGTATCCTCACCCGATATGCGTGGACTGGTGAAGGCCTGGCTGAACGAAAACAAAAAAATTCCGGCAGCGGATGTATTCGATACGGTTCAATCCCTGATGAGTGGGGAGTCCCATGAAGAGAAAAAAATGGCGGCGTATGTTCTGGGTTATCGGCGTGATGCCCGTGCCTTAGTCGAAGTCCAACATCTCGATCACTGGCTCGACGATCTCACCGGCTGGGCTGAAGTGGACTGCCTGTGCCAGAATGTTTTCACCGCAAGGGAGGTGCTGGATAATTGGGAAGCCTGGGAGGGATTTCTGAACAAAATGGTGCTGAGTGATCGAACCGAGAAGCGGCGATCGTCTCTGGTGTTTCTTGTTGGCCCGGTCAGAAAAAGCGACGATCCACGGCTGCATGGTATGGCGTTTGGGAACATGGAAAATCTCATGCATGAGACGGATATCCTTATTACCAAGGCGATATCGTGGTTATTGCGCTCGATGGTTGGCTCTGACAGGCAGGCGGTGATTGAGTTCGTGAACAGACATGAAGATCAATTGCCAAAAATTGCATTGCGCGAAACCAGAAAATTGCTTGAAACGGGAAAGAAGACATCATGATCAACTTTGATTTCACCGGCCGGGTTGCCGTGGTAACCGGTGGCGGGATGGGGCTCGAAATCGCCAACATCATTCTGGAAGCGGGCGGGGCGGTAGTCATGATTGACGTGAAGTCGCAACCGGAAAATTTGCGTGGTGATGAAAGCCGGTATTTATTTGTTTAGGGTGACCTGACAGACGAAGACGTTGTTGCAGGGGCGATCAAATCAGCGGCGGACCGGTTTGGCCGGATCGATTATCTTGCCAATGTGGCAGGAGTGTTGTGGTTTGATCGGGACGCGTCACTGCTGGATATGGATCTCGATGTCTGGGATCAGGTTTTTAACATCAATCTGAAGTCAATGGTTCTTACCGCGCGTGCTGTGGTGCCACACATGCGCAAATGCGGTGGTGGGGCGATGGTGCACTTTTCGACTACCCAGTGCCTGCGCGGCGACCCCAAACCGCAGGATGCTTATTCGACATCCAAAGCCGGTGTCGGGGCATTGTCACGCTCGCTGGCCATGCAGCTTGCGTCGGAAAACATCCGCTCAAACGCGATTTATCCCGGTCTAACCCTGACGCCCCTTCAGGCGCGCTGGGACACGGAACAAAAGATTGAGGAAGTCGGTCAGTTTGTTCCAATGGGACGGATAGCGTCACCACAGGAACTGGCGCGGGTCGCCGTCTTTTTGCTGTCGGATGGTGCTTCTTACATTACCGGAATCGATTTGCCGGTGGATGGAGGATTGTTGCTCAAGTGAGTGGTCTGGCCGCAAGATAATCGCCGATAATCCGACACGCAAACGATGAGGGCTGGACGCCGCGCTACACCTTTTCTATAAGCACAGGAAATCATCGACATTACCAGAAAGAGGAGTGTGCCGTGGCTGGCCATTCAAAATTCAAGAACATCATGCACCGCAAAGGGCGTCAGGATGCAATCCGCTCAAAAATGTTCTCCCGTCTTTCCAAGGAAATCACGGTTGCTGTGAAAATGGGCGGCGGTGTAACCGACCCGGATATGAATCCGCGGCTGCGTCTGGCAATTCAGAATGCCAAGGGCCAATCGATGCCGAAGGACAATATTCAGCGCGCGATCAACAAGGGCTCCGGCGGAGAGGGCGAAGATTACGAAGAAATCCGTTACGAAGGATATGGTCCGGGTGGTGTGGCGGTAATCGTGGAAGCGCTTACTGATAACCGTAACCGCTCAGCCTCAAATATCCGAGCCTGTTTTACCAAAAATGGCGGACAGATGGCTGAAACAGGTTCCGTATCTTTTATGTTCGATCGCATGGGAGAGATTTCCTATAAGCCGGAAGCCGGTGATGAAGATACGGTAATGGAAGCCGCTATCGAAGCCGGTGCTGATGATGTGGTAAGCGACGAAGACGGTCACACTATTTACTGCGATTTCGAGAGCTTCGGCGACGTGGCAAAGAATCTGGAAGCTAATCTCGGCGAAGCGGAAAGTGTGAAGTCTATCTGGAAACCACAGAACAACACACCGGTTGACGAAGAAAAAGCGGGAACCCTGCTCAAGCTTATGGACGCGCTCGAGGAAGATGACGATGTGCAGAATGTTTATTCAAACTTCGAGATTGATGACGAAGTCATTGCCAGACTGTCTGCATAAGCGCTAGCGCAGGAGTGAATCCAGCAACGGCAACGAGGCAATTGCCGAAATCAGGATCATGACAAAAGCGATTGCCCGGTATAATTCATCGCTGGCACCGGAGAAAAACTTCGTGCCGATCAGAACCCCGATGAAATAGCCGGGAATGCAGATCAGGCCTCTAAGGACTGAGTCCATGGTATAAATGTCGCCTGCCAGGTACCCGGCTATGACGATCAGATCCGTCAAAAACAGATAGTAGATCATGTTGGCGCGTACGGTGATCGCTTTGGCCGTACCGGCGAGCCAGTAAACCAGTACGGACGGGCCGGGTAAGGCGGCGGCGGCGGCGCCCATAAAACCACCAACACCTCCAACGGAAAATGAAACAGGCCTGGTACGCGGTCCCTGATATTTCCAACCGCTCCATAAAACAGCCACTGCGATGAGAATACTGATTGAAATGAACCAACGCAGCACGATCGGATCGCCTGTTTTTAGCACCCACACGCCGGCCGGTACAAGCAGGGTATAGCCAATAACAATCGGGATGACCTCACCCCAGTTCACGTGCTTTCTGGCTCCCCACACCAGGGTGAGCGTGGGAATTGCATCCAGAATTGTGATCATGGCAAGCGAAGTGATGGGTGAGTACAGGGCTGCTGTCGAAGGCCCGATTATCATTCCTGAGCCGAAGCCTGAAAATCCGCGGATAATACCGGTCACGAATACAATTGCGATGACAGCCTGCATGGCAGGCTCGCTGAACATATCTATTGCGATTGGGAAGAGGGTTTCCATTATTCACCGGTGCTGGGGTAGCCGGAGCCGGCGCCTTCAGCATGTTGCATTTAATCAGAGAAATCCAAATGAATGCAAAACGTGACAAACACAATAGGGATTTCGGTATTTTCTGTTTCTCCGACAATCTCGGTGAAACAGAAATGCGATTTAGCACAGGAATTTTGGAGTGTCTGGGTCCAGATGCAGAAATTATAATTTCAACTCTGGGCAATTAACTACGGCCGGGTTCCGGTTCGAAAAATCCCGGCCGTGGTTGTTATAGAATAAAGAGCGACTTTATTGCGCCGTTTCCGCTCCGAGGTGCACCACCGCCAGGCGGAGCCTGCGATGACTTGAATTGCCGTTACCAATACCCCTACCGCAGAATTGCGCACAAGCGCAATCGCCTCTTCGAACAGACTGTGCCGAAGAGAGATTTCACGCTGTGCGCTTCCCAGAGGTTTGAGAGCGGTCATGGCGGTGCCTGCGCATCTCTGAACACCTCCTCCGGCGTCCGGAAGCCGAGTGCCTTGCGCGGCCGTGCGTTGAGCAGATCCTCCACCGCCTGGACCTCGGCATCGGTCACAGACCGGAAATCCGTGCCTTTCGGCAAATACTGGCGGACCAGTCCATTGGTGTGTTCATTCAGCCCGCGCTCCCATGAGTGGTAGGGCCGGGCAAAATAGAACTTGGCATCAAGCGCCTTGGACAGGCTGCTGTGGCCAGCGAATTCCTTACCGTTGTCCGCAGTGATCGTGTGAACCAGGTGCCGATCTGCCTCCAGCCGGCGTCTGAGCGCAGCTCCGACATCTTCGGCCGTTTTCCTGTCGAGCCGTACCAGTCGGGTCATCTTCGAGGCGCGGTCCACCGCCGAAACCACTGCGCCGCTTTGACCCGCTCCAACGATCGTGTCCACCTCCCAGTCACCGATCCGCAACTTCTGTTCGACGATCGCGGGCCGCTCACTGATATCGACACGACCGGGAATGCGTCCTCGCCCGGCGTGCCGGCCGCCGCGCCAATTCGGTTTCTTCCCACGCCGCCGCAGACGTTTGTAAAGGCTGCCACCGGCCCTGCGGTCCGCGCGGACGTATTCGTAGATCCGCATCCGCCCCACCATGGCTTGGCCTTCCCGACGAAACCGACCCGAAATTTGCTCTGGGCTCCAGCCAGCCGCCAACTTCTCCTCGACCAATTGCCACAGGGCGGGTGTCATCTTCCTTGGCACCGATGACGCCCTGTGGCGGCGCTCTGTCGCCTTGTTATGGGCCTGTTTGTACCGGTAGCCCCGGCCGCCGCTGTTGCGCTGCATCTCTCGACGGATTGTCGTGTGATGGCGTCCGAGCTCACGCCCAATGTCTCTCTGCGAGAGGCCGCTTTTCTTCAACCCCCAAATCTGGCAACGTTCATCTTGGGTCAGGTGGTGGTAGCCGCGAGGCATAGGCGAATCTCCTTCTACAAGATTCTCGCCATCGCCTGGCCCGCCCGCAAGGAAGAATGCTCATCACGCTGCCGTTTTCACTGGTGCACTTCGGAATGGCACGGGGGTTGCTTTTCCTTTTCAGCTTTTTTGGCTTTGATAGGGGCAAATGCCTCGATGCTTCCGGTAGTGCCGTAGTCAACTTTTTCCTGTTTTTCAACTTTGTGACCCGGCCAGGCAACTGGCCAACCGAACATGTTATCGCCCATCGCGTTGGCAGTCGCCGGAGCCAGAGTAACAGAAGCTGCAAGAAACAGAGCAGCAATTTTCGCAGTATTTTTCATGGTGTCATTCCTTTCGTTTTGTGGTGACACCATCAATCTGGTTGTTATTCGCCGGAAATTCTCGCCGGATTTGAAAACGGCGATAAATTTTCAAAATCAATCAGCTTTTTTTAAAATCGGCTAGGATCTGTTTTGGTTAATACCGGATTCAGGCGTGTGCCACAGAACGTTTTCGGTATTCGGTTGGACTTTCACCGACTATGTCGCGGAATGCACGGTTGAAAGGTCCCAGTGATGCGTAGCCAACTTCATAGGCAACAGAGATAATCGGCACGTCAGCCTTTATAGGGTCCGAGAGCACCTCGCAGGCTGCTTCAATTCGATGTTCATTCACGAAGTGAGCAAAATTGCGGTAACCCAGACCCTGGTTGATAACCTGGCGTAACCCGTGTTCGGGAGCGTCTAGCGCTTCGGCCAGTTTGCGGATGGTCAGGCCTTCCTGTTTCCAGATATTGTCTTCCATGGAAGCCTTGAGTTTTTTCAACAGACTGTTCTGTGCCGGGTTCAGGTTCTCTGGTGCCGTGGTGCGAACCCGGTCCGGCATGGCCCAGACGTGCTCACGAACCTTGAGCGCCCAATAGGCAAAGATGATAACCAGCGCCAACAGGATGCCACCCTCAAATACCATAAACCCGTCAGAAGGACCGGTATCTCCGTAGAACCAGTGCACCATGGAAAAAGTCACTCCAGCAACCGCGGCACCAGTCATGAACCAAAGCCGAAAATGACAGCGCGCAGCAACGAGGTCGTTGCTGTGGGTGCTCCACGCAACGAAAAAGATATAGGCGTAAATCAATGAACTGGAAATGTGACACACCAGGCCAAATGCCGGATCAATTCCGGTCATGAAGTGGGATGGCAGCGAAAGAGCAACAAAGGCGATCTGCCAGGGCTTGATTTCAAAATTATCTTCAAAAATTTCCAAAATACCCCAGGCAAGAAGGGGAGGCGATAATGCAAAAACCACCATTTTGGCCATGTACATGGGCTGGGATGTTTGCATCAGTTCGACATAAGCCATCGACGATGCGGAGATGACGGCAATCGACGTGGCCACCATTACCAGCGTAGAAATGGACTTTCGGGAAATCGGGCGGATGGAAACAAAATGTGCAAACAACATCGCGCATACACCCAAACAGGCTGAACGGATGATAAGATCGATTGTGGTCATGGTGACAAGTTCCTACCGGTGGTTTGTATTATGACGCGCTTTTCATTGATCGGTGACCATCAGATGAAAAAGAAAACGCCTTAACCTGAATTGTCTTATTGCATCATTGTAAAAAACTTAATTGCACATATTAGATGCAATAACCTTAACAATACCATTTGGTGATGCGAAATTCAAAATGCAAAGTTTGTTAATATGTTTCTGTTTTGTTCACATTCTTGATGCATGTTCCATGCAGTTGAATTATGGTGGATTTCATGCAGCAGGCGATTCGTATCATAGGGATAGATCCAGGGCTTCAGCGGACCGGTTGGGGGATCATTGAAAGCCTTGGGAATTCCCTTTCTTTCGTTGCAGCAGGCACCATCCGTTCAACCGCCCAATACGAGTTGTCGCAGCGGCTTTGTCAGCTTCATGACGGGCTGAGCGATGTGCTTGAGCATTTTGCACCGCAAGAGGCAGCGGTAGAACAGACCTTTGTGAACAAAGATGCAAAAGCGACGCTTAAACTCGGGCAGGCTCGTGGAATTGCCATGCTGGTTCCGGCACGGTGCGGGCTGGCTGTTGCGGAATATGCTCCCAATCAGGTGAAGAAGACTGTTATTGGTGTTGGCCACGGAGACAAGGCACAAATCAAGATGATGATTGGCATGCTGTTACCGAAGGCAGAGTACGACAGCGATGATGCGGCTGATGCCCTTGCCATTGCAATCTGTCACGCTCATAACCGTGGCATGAATGAATTGAAGATTGCGTCAGCTTTTTGATGTTGCCGGTACATACACCCTATGCCGACAGTTCAAAGCCGTTTGAAATCGGTCTGCGCCCGCTCGACCTGAAAGACTGGATTGAGGTTGATGAACATCTGCCGCGTTACCTAAAGGAAAAACGCAGGCTGATGAATGAAGTGCCCGAACGAGTGTTTGTGGCAGAAGCGGGAAGTGCGGAGGCGCAGCGGGAAGTTCTGGATATGCTGGTTCCGCATTTGCTCATGCAGGCTCCTGATTTATGGCGTGAGAGAGATAACAGAATTTTGGTCGCAGGAACCGTGGTTGATCTGGATGATGAAATCATGCCCGATCTGCAAAAAGCGGCATTTCTGGTGCAGGAAGATCTGGTGCTTATGCGCAAGGGTGCAGTAGGCTGGTGGCTTGTGGCCGGTTCGGTCTGTTTTCCTTCCTCATGGTCATTGCTGGAGAAATTTCGCAAACCCATGCATGAGATTCATGCGCCGGTGCCTGGATTTGGAACCGGTACCCGCAATGCAATGGTCATCGAACGTATATTCGACAACCTGCTGATTGAGCAGCCAGTCGAGCGGTTTAACTGGTCAGTCTATAACGATGATCTGCTCTATCACGATGATCGTTGGGGTGAGCATTTTCCGGACAATCAGGCAGTCATGCAGGATGATTTTTTCCTGCGTATTGAACATCAGACACTGCGCAAATTAACAAAGAGCGGGGACATCCTTTTTACCATTCGAATCCATATCGATCCGATAGATTGTCTTTCGCGCAGAAGCGACAGAGGAGAACTTATCCCCGGTTTTGTAAAGAGCATCCGTGCATTGAGTGAAAAAGAAATGCAATACAAGGGATTTAACGATGGATGTGAGTTGCTGGTACAGCGGCTGGAAGGTCTTTTGGAAGGGTCATGATTGGAAAACTCAAAGGTATTCTGGATTCTGTTGGTGATGACACAATCATCATTGACGTTGGCGGAGTAGGCTACGAAGTTTACTGTTCGACACGGACACTGACCGGATTGCCGGGTGTCGGTGAACCCCTCAATCTGGCAATTGAAACGCACGTCCGCGAGACAGAGATAAAGCTTTACGGTTTCGCCGACGAACTGGAACGTGACTGGTTCAGGTTGTTGCAAAGCGTGCAGGGTGTTGGGGCCAAGGTTGCACTGGCTATACAGTCTACCCTTGCCGTTGGCGAACTGGCATCGGCGATTGCACTGCAGGACAAGGCTATGGTCGCCCGCGCTCCCGGCGTCGGGCCGAAGGTGGCGCAGCGCATTGTTTCAGAACTGAAAGACAAGGCGCCCGCCTATTCTGGCAGTGCGGCAGCAGAGATTGGTCTGGCAGTTGACATAGGAGACGGTGTAGCATCCAACGCCGTACAGGACGCTGTTTCTGCATTGGGCAATCTTGGCTATTCGTCGCAACAGGCTGCAGGGGCAGTTTCTGCTGCACTCAACAAAGCCGGCGATGGTGCAGATAGTGCCACCCTGATAAGGCTTGGATTGAAGGAGTTGACAGGGTGACGGAAGAAAGGCTCATTACCCCCGAACAGCGCGGCGAAGATGTCGATACCGCCATGCGGCCACAACTGCTGGATGACTTTGTCGGTCAGGCACAGGCCAGGGCCAATCTCAAAGTGTTTATCGAGGCTGCAAAGAAGCGCGATGAAGCGCTGGATCATGTTCTGTTTGTCGGCCCGCCGGGGCTTGGCAAGACGACCCTCGCACAGATTATGGCCCGCGAACTTGGCGTGAATTTTCGCTCCACTTCCGGACCTGTAATCGCAAAGGCCGGTGACTTGGCAGCTCTTCTGACCAATCTTGAAGATCGGGACGTTCTGTTTATCGATGAAATCCATCGGCTTAATCCGGCGGTGGAGGAAATCCTTTATCCGGCAATGGAAGATTATCAACTCGATCTTATCATTGGCGAAGGGCCGGCTGCGCGTTCGGTGAAAATTGATTTGGCCAAGTTCACCCTGGTTGCTGCAACGACCCGCCTTGGGTTGCTGACGACGCCTCTGCGTGACCGTTTCGGAATTCCCGTACGGCTCAATTTCTATACACAGGAGGAACTCCAGTCGATCGTGATACGTGGTGCGCGTATCCTTGGCCTGCCATTGGCAGAAGACGGGGCACAGGAAATCGCCAATCGGGCACGCGGAACCCCGCGAATTGCAGGCAGGCTGCTGCGCAGGGTTCGTGATTTCGCCATTGTCGCGGAAGCTGAAACCGTGACAGCAAAAGTGGCTGACGAAGCCCTGCAACGCCTGGAAGTGGATACGATTGGGCTTGATGAACTGGATCGGCGCTACCTTTCGCAGATCGCGAAAAATTTCGGGGGTGGACCGGTCGGTATCGAAACCATCGCGGCTGCATTGTCAGAACCACGCGATGCAATCGAAGACATCATAGAACCATATCTTATACAGCAGGGTTTCATACAGCGCACGCCGCGCGGACGCCTGATGACGGAACGGGCGTGGCGGCATCTGGGCCTGCCAACGCCAAGCAATCTTGCTGCACAGCAGGCGAGCCTGTTTGAAGATGAGTAGAGCGGATAGCTAACGCGCAGAGTTTGAAACTTACGGCAGAGTGTGGCTCAGGGGATCGATACCACCAACCGAGTGCGAACCTCAGAGAGTTTTTCCAGAATTCGTTCAAGGTCGTATAGAATGAGAAGGTATTCTTCATAAGTGGGCATATTGAATTGCGCCATCACGTGTGAATTGCACGAATTCTCCTGACTATGTGCGATTTATCGCCCTGTCTGACTGGTATCCGATGTCTGTTTTCAATCCTCGAAGCCTGATATGATCTCACGCAGAACTTTCACGAAGCTGGCAGGGAGCGGTTTCACGTCCGCCTGTGCCCTGGGCAGCTATGCTTTTGCCATTGAACCGCTGGCCCGGTTGGCCACTACTTATTACAAACCGGCGATCAGAAACTGGGCAGATGGTCCACCGCTGAGAATTGCCGCACTGGCCGATTTGCATGCCTGCAAACCATGGATGAGCGTAGGGCGCATTCGCCATATTGTCGAACAAACAAACGCCCTGAAACCAGATCTCACGGTGTTGCTGGGCGACTACAGTGCTGGGATGAATTTGGTTACCGGGCACGTTCATTCATCCCAATGGGGGCCGGTATTGGGAGAGCTTGAAGCTCCCCTCGGCGTTTATGCGGTTTTGGGAAATCATGACTGGTGGGAGGATCGTCAGGCACAGCGGCGTGGCCATGGACCGACCTTCGGACAACGTGCACTGGAAAAGGCTGGGATCCCGGTTCTTGAAAATGATGCGTTGAAACTGGAAAAAGATGGCCGGGCTTTCTGGCTTGCCGGATTAGGCGACCAATTGGCTTTTCCCCCCTTTTCGCGGTTTGGCCGCACCCGCTGGAAGACCAGGGATGATTTGGGTTTGCTGATGGAGAGGATTACCGGCGATGCGCCAGCAATTCTCATGGCCCACGAGCCGGACATTTTTCCAAAGGTAACCGAGAGAATTTCCCTTACCCTCTCCGGTCACACTCATGGCGGACAGGTGCGGGTATTCGGTTACTCGCCGATTAATACCTCCGGGCAGAAATACAATTACGGCTACGTGGTGGAAGGAAACCGCCACCTGATCGTGTCCGGCGGCCTGGGCTGCTCGATGATGCCCGTCAGGTTTGGCTCGCCACCGGAAATTGTTCTGGTTGAGTTGGGCGAAAGTGCTTTAGTCTGATCACTGGAACGAAAAACGCGCTTCGAAAGGTGGCAACTGAGACTTGCCCAATATATAGTCTGCTGCCCTGGAAGCGATCATCTGGGTCGGAGCGTTGAGGTTAGCACTTATAATCTGTGGCATCACAGAAGCATCAACCACGCGAAGGCCTTCGACACCATGTACCCGACATTCGCTGTCAACTACCGCGTCACTGCCATTGCCCATTCTGCAGGTGCCACACGGATGATAATCGGTACCGGTCATATTCCGAACCGCATGGCGGATTTCATCGTCGGTTTTGACATGGGGGCCGGGTTCGATTTCTGCCCCCCGGAATTCGTCAAAAGCAGGTTGTGAGATCAGATTACGGATTTTGTGTACCCCCTCAACCAATTCTTCTAGATCACCATCTTCTGCCAGATAGTTGAAATGCATTGCCGGTTTCTCGTTCGGATCGGATGACTTAAGGGCGATATGGCCTTTGCTGCGCGGGCGCAACTGATCAATATGAATTGCAAAGGCCTGCAGCAGTTTAATTTCAGTGCCCTCATACTCAAAGCCGACAGGCCCGAAGTGATATTGAAGGTTGGGGTAGGGGACATTGTCATTACCACGTATAAGGCCGCCTGCCTCCCATATGTTCGAGGATACCAGCCCTCCACGGGTGAACACCCACCATACCCCGGCAGCCGCTTTCCTCAACGGGTTGCTCACCTTGTGAATGGGAAAGGATTTCTTGCATTCATACTGCACCACGATGCTGGCGTGGTCCTGAAGGTTCTGGCCAACTCCCGGCAGATTTATCCGTGTTTCTATGCCGAGATCATGCAGGTGCGCTTCGGGTCCTATGCCGGACAACATGAGGGTCTGTGGTGAATTAATAGCGCCACCACAAAGGATCACCTCCTTGTCGGCGATGGCCGAAACTGTTTCACCCCTGTGTGTGAAACTTATGCCTGAAACCGGTTCCCCTCAAAAGTGATGCTGTGAACCATGGCTCTGGTCAGCAGGGTCAGATTAGGTCGGCTCAGGGCCGGCCGCAAATGAGCTACCGCTGCGCTGCAACGTCTGCCATATCGTTTTGTTGCATCCAACCGGGCAACACCTTCCGGCTGAAAGCCATTCAGGTCCTGCGAACGGCCCTGTCCTGCCTGTTCTCCGGCATCCAGGAAAGCATCATACAACGGATTGTCATAATACCCTTTCGTAACCCCCAGTGGTCCGTTATCGCCACGCCACTCATCAGCGCCCAGATTATAAGTCTCACCGGCTTTGAAATAGGGCAGGCAGTTTGAGTAACGCCATTCATCCAGGCCGTGTTCACTCGCCCAACGGTTATAATCAAGAGGATGACCACGCATGTACACCATCGAATTGATGGAGGACGAACCGCCTACTACCTTGCCGCGGGGCATCTCAACATTACGGTCGTAGAGTTCGGGCTCTGCCTCGAGTACAAGTACCCGGTTGCCCGCCTCGGCACTCAGTTTGGATGCAAGCACACAACCGGCAGAACCGGCGCCAACAATCACATAATCACATTCAATCGTTTTCATGGCGTGGCTTTTCCGAACGGTCCGGAAACCAATATCCTGTTGCCCGCCTTTGTCTCATTGCGCAACATGTTCGTGATTGGGTCACCAGTGACGCTGTCTTCGACTTCCAGGCGATATGATTGATCAGCCATGGAAGAAACGTATTGGGTGGTCCACTGGGTTGTTCCCAGGTGCAATCGCAGGCGCTGTCCCTTTTGTGCCGGCGGCAGGGGCCAAGGAGTTGCAGATTTCAGCGCAATTCTGGTTACATCCTCATCCACTGAACAAGATGCTACTTCGGTAAGTCTCGGCCAGCGCTGGTATTCTCGAGCGTGGTCGGTTGCAGCTTCGGTCCATGGCATGTCCGCATCCCCTATCACTTCAATAGGATCGCCTTCAGATACACTTCCATTCTTCACCACTTTGGCATACATGCCACAATGTATATGTCCGAAATGTTCCTGTATACCGGGTGTGACTTCAACGTCACGCTCACCGGTTGTCGGGTTGACACCGGGTGTCGGGCAGCGGTCGATTGGTCGATGAATTTCGAGTTCAGCAGTGCCGATTTTCAGACGTTTGCCCATCCAGGCAAACTCCTCCCAGGCCGGCAGGCCTGAAAACAACAGGTTGCCCCGGAAGCGCAACGGATTGAGCTCAATACCGATAGCGTCACTGATAGCCGTCACCGTTGCGAGATTGATGAATGAAATTGGCGTATCCGCATAATCCCAGTTGGGCTGGTTGCCAATTCGGTCGATAAGGACTGGTGCCGGCAGATCTGCGGCAATACCTACCGGTCGCATAAATTCGCAAATCACTTTATTTGCTGCATCTGCAACGTTGGCGGCCTTCAGATCCAGGGATAGTTCCATGCCCTCGACGTTGCGAAGCAAAATGGTTTCGCTGTCGCCCTCAAGGCAGAACCTGGACATGCCGTCCGTAGTTGCGTTTATGTAGAAACTGGCCGCACGCATGAATTCCCCGGTGTCTTTTGTACCTTTGGTAACCGCGAAACGCCGATCATGCGGAATGCCTTCACTAATCCTTAGGGCTGTTTGCTCCAATTGCTGCGATGGGAAGCCTTTTATGGGGAAGCGATAAATTTTATCAAGAATAGTCTTAGTCATGGCATATTTTCTGCTAGAAGCGAGTCAGCTTATGACAATGGAAGGTTTGGTAATTCATGTCACGTGAAAAAACAGGGCTCCAGAACCGATTGATTGAGAATGGCCACGAAATGGAAGTCCGGGTTTACTACGAAGACACGGATTTTTCAGGGGTTGTTTATTATTCGAACTATCTGAAATATATGGAAAGATCCCGCACCGAATGGCTGCGGCACCTGGAAATCTTCCATACCGATCTGGAAAAGGATGACAGCGCCTTTGCGATTCATCGCATGACACTGAAATTCGGCCCGCCTGCGGTCATTGATGATTTGCTGACGATCAGGACAATTTTGCAGAAATTGACGGGCGCGCGATCCTTTCTCAGGCAGGAAGTTTTGCGCACGGAACCGGACGGCGAAGAAACCATGTTATGCGGTGCAGATGTGGAAGTGGCATTCATTAATCATGGCGGCGGTGCCAAACGGTTTCCGGATGATTTGCGGGAAAAACTGGGTGGATGAGTGCTGAAACTGATATTTCAGCATGCAATGCCTTATTTCCTAACGCTTCATTAACCCTAATGGATTCTAACTTCCGTAGAGTCAGAGTGGTTTGTTTGATGTCATCCTTTGACCATAGTTTTCATTATTAAAGCGGTAACGGGGTGGCTGGGATAATTCCGTGTCGCAAACATTGAGAGAGACAGGCAGACATGATTGAAACTGCACTTTTTGGCGTGTTGGCAGCATATGCACAGGGTATTGAAGCAACTGAGCTGGGTGGAAACGTGGACGTCTCCATTCTGGCATTGTTTCTTGAATCTTCACTTACCGTAAAGATTGTGATGATTGGTCTGTTGTTCGCATCCGTCTGGAGTTGGGCGATCATTCTGGACAAATGGCTTTTGTTTGCCAGAACCCGACGACAGCTGGACCGTTTTGAAAAAGTGTTCTGGTCAGGCCAATCCCTTGAGGAATTGTACAAAACACTCTCAGAACGCAATACCAGCGGCATGGGGGCGCTTTTTGTGGCCGCAATGCGCGAGTGGAAGCGATCGTTTGAACGCGGTGCCAAGTCACAGATCGGACTGCACACCCGGATAGACAAGGTATTGGATGTGTCTCTGGCAAAGGAAGCTGAAAAACTCGAGCGTCGTTTAATGTTTCTGGCAACCGTAGGCTCAGCCGCTCCTTTTATCGGGCTGTTCGGAACGGTGATTGGTATTATGTCTTCTTTTCAGGCGATAGCCGGATCAAAATCAACCAATCTGGCAGTTGTCGCGCCGGGTATCGCTGAGGCTCTTTTGGCAACCGCGTTGGGATTGCTGGCTGCGATACCTGCCACAGTATTTTACAACAAGCTTTCGTCTGACGTTGGCAAGATCATAACAAGGCTGGAGGGATTTGCCGACGAATTCTCGGCCATACTTTCGCGCCAGATTGATGAGAAAAACAGTCAGGCAGCACAACGTAACGCTGCCGAATAACAGGAACGGGTGAATGACATGGGAATGTCCACAGGCGTAGCACAGGCAGGTGGCAAGTGCCGCCGAACCAAGCGTCATCAGCCGATTAATGAGATTAACGTCACGCCATTTGTGGATGTGATGTTGGTGCTGCTGATCATCTTCATGGTGACAGCACCCCTCTTGACCGTTGGTGTGGAAGTGGATTTACCTGAAACCGCCGCGGCTCCTGTCAATGTAGAAACGAAACCCCTTGAACTTACGGTGACAAGGGACGGCAAGATTTACCTGGGCGGTGAAACCAGTGCGCTGGAAATACCGTTGGATGAGCTGACGCCGAAGCTGCGGGCGGTCACTGATGCGACGACAGAAAAATTTGAGACCCGAATCTTTATCAAGGGGGACAGCGCTGCTCCCTATGAGATTGTGGCCAAGGTGCTTGGGCAGATTTCTGCTGCCGGGTACAAAAAGTTCACCATGACGAGTCTGCCAGAGCAATGAAACTGGCAGTTCCGGAGAAACCTGATTAGATCATGAAGTTCGGCGTAGCGACATCATCGGTTTTACATGCAGCTTTGCTGAGCTGGGGATTGCTGAACCTGTCGCAACCCGAGGTCATGCAGGTTGAACTGTCCGGCGTTGAAATTGATTTCGAAACAAGCGCGGAAAGTACTCCCGCCGAAGGCGACAAGGAAGCTGAAGTAAGGGAAACACCGGCGCCGACACCAACGGAAAAACAGGAAGAGACTCCAGAGGCTGAGATTGTGGGCGAAGCCAAAGTGGATGAGAAATCCGAAACGCGCGACAAGCCTGCAGAAAAAGCGGTAGATAAAACCGCAACCGCTCCTGAGCCGGATCAGTCGGTCTCTGAACCGGATCCAGTTCCAACCCAGAAGCCAAAGGACGAGCCCACACCTGCTACTGAACTTGCGGAGTTAAACGATCCTGCGACACCGATTGTTGAGGAAACACCCGAAGACCAACCGGCAGAGCCGACCGAAGCCGACATACAACTTGCTGCATTGCCGGAAAATCTGCCTGTTCCCAGCCTGAAACCCAGCCCGCCGAAGCCAAATACAGCTAAGACAAATGACCGTCAGCAACCGGAAGACCAGCCTTCCAAAAAAACCAACGACGCAAAACAGGCCGACGAAAAAAACATCTCCGACATAATCAAAAATAGCAAAACCACCGAGGAGGAAGCCTCAGGCGGGGCAAAAGTTTCAGACAAACCAGCCTCCAAAGGTACATCTACCAACAGTTTTGCGAAGAAACTGTCCAGGCGCGAGGAAGATGAACTGATTTCCCGTATAAGCCGCTGCTCAACCGGTCAGGCGGGGCGCAACATCTCAGCGGACTTGCGCATAAAGATCATTCTGGAATTGAATCCGGATGGTACTTTCAAGATAAATCCGAAAGGCAGGGCGTTCGGAGGAACTGAGGCTGAGCAGTCCAAATTCACCAGGGATGCTTTGCGTTATGCAATCCGCTGTGCGCCTTATGACTTCCTGCCCAAGGAAAAATATGAGACATGGAAGGAAATTGAAGTAACATTCCATCCTTCCGCGATGTTCCAATAGGAAAACCGATTTCGAAGAGGTAATTCATGACTGTAACGACTCCGATAAAGCTGGTTTTGACCCTCTTGTCACTTTTGCTTGTGGCGTTTCATGCGCATGCACGGGTCGAGATTGATATCACCAAAGGCAATGTTGAGCCGCTCCCGATTGCGATACTTGACTTTCAGGGAGACCAGGTTGCGCAAGATATGGTCGGTGTAATAGACGCGGATTTGCGGAATTCGGGCCTTTTCAAACCGATTGACAAGGCGGCGTTCATCGAAACGAAACTGGATACCAATTCAACGCCCCGCTTTACCAGCTGGCGCCAGATCAATGCCCAGGCGCTTGTAAACGGAGCAGTCAAACGCATGCCCAACGGCAAACTTCGCGTCGAATTCAGATTGTGGGATGTTTTTGCAGCAGATCAAATGGCAGGGCAGCGCTTTGATATCGACCCTAAACTCTGGCGCCGTCTGGCCCACATCATCGCCGATAAAATATATGAGTCATTGACTGGTGAAAAAGGTTATTTTGATACCCGGATAGTCTATGTCGACGAGTCGGGGCCGAAAAATGCCCGTGTGAAACGGCTTTCCATTATGGATCAGGATGGTGCCAACGTCCAAACGCTGACCACCGGAAGAGATTTGGTTCTGACACCCAGGTTTTCGCCAACCCGACAGGAGATTACCTACATGTCCTTCGACGGCGGCCAGCCGAGGGTATACTTGCTGCAGATTGAAACCGGCCAGCGTGAAATTGTTGGCAATTTTCCGGGAATGACATTTTCTCCGAGGTTTTCTCCAGATGGTCAAAAGGTAATCATGAGCCTCCAACAGGGTGGAAATGCAAATCTATATTCTATGGATCTTCGATCCAGAAATACTACCCGACTGACCAACGGGGCTGCCATTGATACAGCCCCGTCATATTCGCCGGATGGCAATCAAGTCGTGTTTGAATCCGATCGTGGCGGGAAACAGCAACTCTATGTCATGCCGGCCAACGGTGGACCGGCCAAGCGTATTTCTTTTGGTACCGGGCGATATTCAACGCCGGTCTGGTCTCCGCGCGGTGATCTGATCGCGTTTACAAAACAGGCGGGTGGACAGTTTCTGATCGGCGTGATGCGACCGGATGGCTCTGGCGAACGGATCCTGACAGAAGGGTTTCACAACGAAGGCCCTACTTGGGCACCTAACGGACGGGTTATCATGTTTTTCCGGGAGACCCCGGGGGCAGCCGGAGGCCCGCAATTATTTTCGATTGACCTTACCGGCTACAACGAACGCAGAGTTGCGACACCCAATTTTGCATCAGATCCGGCTTGGTCACGGCTTCTGGACTGAATTATTTGTCGAAATGCCGCTGTTTCGACATAATGCGGTGGTCAATGACCGATGAAATTTGGACAGCACCTGTGTTACAGCGATGTGAGCTCGTGCAAATCTGTTAATGATCTGTTTACCTTGGTTTTTTGGCCGATATTAACCTGAACAAGATATTTACGGATCGATTAAATATTTAGGAGAGATAAGGCAATGCTGGCTTCTAACCGGATTTTGCGTTCCCCTTATGTCATTGCTCTGTTTGCGGGGCTGGCTCTTGCAGGCTGCGCAGACAAGAACAAACTGCCGGATAATTCCGGTCAACTGGGATTGAACGGGGCTGCTCCCGGCTCTCAACAGGACTTTACGGTGAATGTGGGCGACCGCGTGTTTTTTGAAACGGATTCTTCAATTCTTACGCCAACTGCCCGGCAGACCCTGGATCGTCAGGCACAATGGCTGCTGCAATATCCCAACTATCCGATAACGCTGGAAGGCCATGCGGATGAACGTGGAACGCGCGAATATAACCTGGCACTGGGTGCACGCCGTGCTGCGGCTACCCGTGATTACCTGGCAACCAAGGGAGTTCCGTCTAGCCGTATCAGAACAATATCGTTTGGCAAAGAACGCCCCGTAGCGGTCTGTAATGATATTTCCTGCTGGTCACAAAACCGAAGAGCTGTGACGGTTCTGGCTGCACCTACCGGCTAGGATTGATCAAACTTTCGTGATGATTTTTCAAAGAGCGGCTTGTTTTCAAGCCGCTCTTGGCTTTTGTATGCTTATCAAGCTAAACAAAGTTTTGACGCAGTTTTGCAGTTAATAGACAGGCTGCCGACTGATATTTCATGCCACTCATACGGGTAACAAAATGAGAAGACTTTTAATTTCGATGATTTTGCTGGGAGGGATTAACGCGCCCGCCTATGCGCTTGATCCTGATGCACCGGTGATCAGGATTCAGGCTACAGATACAGATTACCGGGTAAGCGTTCTTGAGGAGCAGGTCCGGCAGTTGAACGGTCGCATAGAAGAATTGAATTTTCAGCTGCTTGAGATGCAAGAATTCATCCGGCGGATGCAGGAAGATAATGATTTCAGATTTCAACAACTGGAAGAAAAACAGGGCAGCCTGAACACTGGTTCGTCCAATTCGGCTGAAGTTGATGAAGACGGGTTTATTCGCCTGGAAAAGCCTCAACCGTCTGATCAGGAAATTGCCTCTAGCCGATCAGACGGACAGGAAGATTCGACCTCAAAAAACAGAACCATTGATGGTGTCGAAATTTATGATGGCGAACCCGGTTTGGACACAAACCTGCAATCCTCGCTTGGAACGATCCAATTTGATGAGGATGGCAATATTATAGATTCCACCCTCGGCAAACCGCTTGATCTGCAGGGCGGTGAGGCAAATAGCGGTGTCCTGTTGCCAACAGACCCTGACGGGCTTTTTGAGCTTGGATATGACAATGTGCAAACCGGCAGGTACGAAGATGCGGAACGTGCTCTTGTAGCTTTCTCTGAGCAGCATTCGGGTCACCCAAGACTGCCGGAAGCCCGATTTTGGCTGGGTGAGAGTTATCTGGGCCGTGGAGAGTACAGAAAAGCGGCAGAAGTCTATCTTGATGCCCACAAGAACTGGCCTAACGGCAAATTCGGCCCACAATCTCTTCTCAAGTTGGGTGTGTCCGTTGCCGGTATGAACCAGCGTGAGCTTGCATGCGCAACCTTTGCGGAGGTACTGGAAAAGTACCCGCAGGCCTCTCGGGCAATTAAACGCAGCGTTGCATTTGAACAGCGAGCAGCAAAATGTGCCATAAACTGATGTGCTGGCGTAGATGAGTCTATTTCCCGATCCACGTATTATTTTTGGTCATTTGAATTCACAGTCCCCGATCGTTGTAGCTGTTTCGGGCGGGAGTGATTCTCTTGCCTTACTGCATCTTGCTTCCAGCTGGGCACGTATCGAAGATGCGGATTTGCGGGTAGTCACGGTGGATCATGGTCTGCGACCGGAAGCAGCTGCGGAGGCTGCTTTTGTCGCCGGGATTTGTGAAAGCCTGGGGTTGCCGCATTTCACACTTGCCTGGGAAGGCATAAAACCCACTGCCGGAATTTCCGAGGCGGCCAGAAATGCCCGCTACATGCTCATGGAGGAATTCTCTGCAGATATTGGAGCCCAGGACATACTCACTGGTCATACCTGCAACGATCAGGCTGAAACAATCTGGATGCGGAATTCCCGAAACGGTAATAATCCTCAATGGCGGGGAATGTCCGGCATGGCGTCTTTGATGAGATTGCCTTCCGGAATTACAGTGCAACGTCCTTTGCTGAAGTTGAAAAGAGAGTCTCTTCGGGAATATCTCAAAGGTTTGGGGCAGGCTTGGATAGAAGACCCCTCAAATCTTGACACATCCTACGAAAGGGTGCGTGCGCGTCAGGCCCTGACGTTGAGCGGGATTGGCCAGGAGACGATATGCCGGTTTGCAAATCTCAACGGAAGGCTTCGAAGACTGAATGCGGATACGGTTTCGCGCCTCTTGGTGCAAAAGCTTGAAATTGAAGCAGGTCCTGTCTTCTGTCTCCAGGCGAGCGTCCTTCGACAGTCGATTGAAAGTGTGTCGATTCTGGCTGCCAAGGTGCTTGTAGCCCTTGCCGGCGGTAAAGAGTATTTCGTGAAACCGGATATCGCCCGTGAAATCATGTTCCTTTCAGCAGGTACGCGTTTGAATGCAGGGAATGCTATTGTTGAAAGAATGGATAATGCTTTCCGGTTTTATCGCGAAACCAGGAATTTGAGATCCCTCCACATCGGAGCCGGAGAACGGACAATCTGGGACAACCGGCTGATGATTGAAAACAATTCGGAGCACTCCTACTCCTGTTCTGTGTTTTCCCCTGAACAACTGGCTGATGTTGAAGCTGAGCTTGAAATGCGTCTTGACGCAAAGCCGCGGGCGGTTCTGCAGTCCATGCCCGTTTTGATCAGTGATGAGGGAAACATGTTTTTTCCGTTTCTCTCTGATATGAATTGCGCTGAGGGGCTGAGACTTCAATATACAGTTCCGGCTATCGAACATTACTGCTCAGGACATGAATTGGCACTGCTGGATGTGATTGATCATGTGCAACGGGAACTTACCCTGGAAACATTGACCGGTGAGCACTAAGTAACCCGTGATGAACATCTGATAATGCCTGTAAATGGGGCCGTGAAGCACATAAAATTTTATCCCTGTTTACCTTGGCAATTAACGCTTGAATCCTTATCTTAGTGTATAACGTATCGGGTATTCGCATATCCGGTGGATTATTCGGGAAGTTTAAATGAATTCCAATTTCAGAAACCTCGCTCTTTGGGCGATCATCGGGGTGATGTTGATCGCCCTGTTCAACCTGTTTCAAAACCCCAGTCAGCCTGGTCAGTCCAATGACATTGCCTATTCGCGATTCCTCGATGATGTGGAAAACGGCCGGGTAAAGGCTGTTGTGATTTCCGGCAAACAGATTACCGGGGAATATTCGGATAACAGTGGACGTTTCTCGACATTCGCAGCAGATGATCCGCAATTGGTAAGCAAGCTGGAAGAGCGCGGAGTTGAAATACAGGTAACCCCACCCAACGAGGGTTCATCGGTGCTGGGCTTCCTGATTAACTGGTTGCCGATGTTTCTTATTCTTGGTGTGTGGATATTCTTCATGCGCCAGATGCAGGGGTCAAACCGTGGCGCTATGGGCTTTGGCAAGTCAAAGGCGAAAATGCTGACTGAAGCACAGGGCCGGGTGACGTTTGAGGATGTGGCCGGTGTTGATGAAGCCAAGGAAGACCTCGAAGAGATTGTCGATTTTCTCCGCGATCCACAAAAATATCAGCGCCTGGGTGGCAAGATCCCACATGGTGTTCTGCTGGTCGGTCCTCCGGGAACCGGTAAGACATTGCTAGCCCGCGCAGTCGCAGGTGAGGCAAACGTGCCGTTCTTCACGATTTCCGGTTCTGACTTTGTCGAGATGTTTGTTGGTGTCGGTGCCAGCCGGGTTCGTGACATGTTTGACCAGGCCAAGAAGAATGCACCATGCATTATCTTTATCGACGAGATTGATGCTGTCGGTCGCCATCGCGGAGCAGGTCTTGGCGGTGGTAACGATGAACGCGAGCAGACACTCAACCAATTGCTCGTAGAGATGGATGGATTTGAAGCAAATGAAGGTATCATTCTGATTGCGGCTACCAACCGACCAGATGTACTTGACCCTGCGTTGTTGCGTCCAGGCCGCTTTGACCGGGAGGTTGTTGTTCCCAATCCGGACGTTGCTGGACGCGAAAAAATCCTCAAGGTTCATGCCCGCAAGGTGCCACTTGCCGACAATGTGGATTTGAAGGTACTTGCTCGCGGTACTCCGGGTTTTTCCGGTGCTGACCTGATGAACCTTGTTAATGAGGCTGCCCTGATGGCAGCTCGGCGTAACCGGCGCCTGGTAACCCATCAGGAATTCGAAGATGCCAAAGACAAGGTCATGATGGGCGCTGAGCGCAAGACCATGGCCATGAGTGCGGAAGAAAAGGAACTGACCGCCTATCACGAAGCAGGCCATGCCATTCTCGCAATGAACGTTCCACAGACTGATCCGGTTCACAAAGCCACGATTATTCCGCGTGGACGCGCACTCGGCATGGTAATGCAATTGCCTGAAGGTGACCGGTATTCCATGAACTACACTCAAATGACGTCCCGCCTTGCCATTTTGATGGGTGGACGGGTAGCTGAAGAACTGAAATTCGGCAAGGAAAGCATCACGTCCGGTGCAGCGTCGGACATTCAGCAGGCAACCAAGCTTGCCCGGGCGATGATCACCGAGTGGGGTTATTCGGATGAGCTGGGCAAGGTTTCCTACGGCGAAAACCAGCAGGAGGTGTTCCTTGGGCACTCTGTTGCGCAATCCAAGAATATTTCTGAAGAAACCTCTCAGAAGATTGATGAGGAAATCCGCAGGCTGATTGATGCTGCCTACGACTCTGCCATGAAAATCCTCAAACGTAAGAAAAAGGACTGGGAAGCCTTATCCCAGGCATTGCTTGAGTACGAAACCCTCACCGGAGAGGAAATCGCTGATCTGATGAAGGGCAAACCACCGAACAGGGATGAGGACTCCGGCAAGCCACCTTCACGAGGTTCTGCAGTGCCAACCGCTGGGGCTGCATCCGGCAAGAAGGGTGACAAACCTGATTCAGGAGATATGGAACCTCAACCAACCTGATCAATACAGTATTCGGCCGTTAACCATAAACCCGCATCTCTGACCAGATGCGGGTTTTTTGTGCCTAAAAGTGTTACAATATGATACATGAATTGACATTGCTCAGGCTTAAATTGATGTAAAGCATCAGCAAAAATAATGGTATGGATGCCCTGAACGGGCGTTCCGGAGGACTTTTAAAATGAAACAGAAATATTTTGGAACCGACGGCATTCGCGGAACAGCAAATGCATTTCCCATGACTGCCGATGTCGCGATGCGGGTGGGTATGGCTGCCGGAATTGCCTTCAGGCGTGGTGATCACCGTCATCGGGTTGTGATTGGCAAGGATACGAGACTGTCGGGCTACATGATCGAAAATGCCCTGGTGGCTGGTTTTACCGCCGCCGGTATGGACGTCTTTCTGCTTGGGCCGGTACCAACTCCGGCGGTTGCTATGCTGACGCGATCCATGCGCGCTGACATAGGTGTGATGATATCGGCATCGCATAATGCCTATCGCGACAATGGCATAAAACTGTTTGGCCCAGACGGTTTCAAGCTGTCCGATAATATCGAATTGAGCATAGAAAAACTGCTAGATGAAGACCTGTCTGGCCAATTGTCAGATGCCGGAGATATCGGCCGCGCGACACGGGTTGAAGGTGTTCATGCCCGCTATATTGAATTCGCTAAACGGACGTTGCCAAGAAACCTGTCACTGGAAGGGCTGAGGATTGCATTGGACTGCGCAAATGGGGCTGCGTACAAAGTCGCCCCGGAGGCACTTTGGGAACTTGGTGCGGATGTTGTGCCGATCGGTGTGAAACCAAATGGCAAGAACATCAATGAAGATTGCGGTTCAACCAGTACCGGCGAACTTCGCAGAAAGGTCCGAGAGACCCGGGCAGATATTGGAATAGCACTGGACGGGGATGCGGACCGGGTAATAATTATTGATGAAAATTCGCAGATAATTGACGGCGACCAGATCATGGGAGTGGTTTCAGAATATTGGCACAAGTCTGATCGTCTGGCCGGCGGTAGCGTTGTTGCCACGGTGATGTCAAACCTTGGACTAGAACGGTTTCTGAATGATCAGGGACTGGAACTTGCTCGAACCAGGGTTGGAGATCGCTATGTTGTAGAACACATGCGCAGCCACGGATTTAACCTGGGTGGCGAACAGTCCGGCCATATGATCATGTCTGATTTTGCTACGACGGGTGACGGACTGGTTGCAGCGTTGCAGGTGTTGTCGGTGGTTCAGGCTACTAATAAGCCGGTGAGCGAGGTCTGCAAAAAGTTTGAACTGGTGCCGCAACTGCTGAAAAATGTTCGATATACCAATGGTGAGCCGTTAAGCCATAATCAGGTGAAGGAAGCGGTTGCCGATGGCGAAAGCAAGCTTGGAGAATCCGGGCGGCTGGTCATACGGGCATCTGGGACAGAACCCCTCATTCGCATTATGGCGGAAGGCGATGACGAAGTCCTGGTTCGCGAAGTTGTGGATGAAATTGCTTCGATAGTTCATAAAGTCGCTGCCTGATTTACAAGGTGAAACGAAAGTTCAGATTTCAAAGGCCCCTGATGGGGCCTTTTTTGTATCCAGCCGGTCACCAATAGTCTGCAAGCTTCCGTTAACCGTACGCCTTAACGTTAACAAACACGGTTAAGAGCGTTTTAACCATTCTACTCCAATATCCTCCCAACTTAAGTGAACCAAAACGCCTGAAAGGCGGAAATCAGGAAGGAAGTTGTAATGCGCGGCTTTAATTCATTGTCATTAATTGTCGGTGCCCTGATGGCATCAACCGCAATGTCACAGGCAGCGGATATCATCCCACCGGTGGAAGAATACCCGCCCGAAGTCGTATCCCATGGTTCAGCCCATGGCTGGTATATTCGCGGTGATATCGGATATGCCGATATTGACCATGAAGGTGTTACCTATCTTCAGGGTGCGCTTTATACTGGTGGTTTTGAGCAGCATGAACTGGATTCAACCTGGTATCTGCAAGGTGGTATTGGTTATCAGGTGACAGATTATTTCCGGGTGGATGCCACACTGGCATATTACGGTTCGAGTGACTTTGATGGCGACTCTGCACCAGCTGGCTCAGTCTGTAATGGCGGGTTCGTCGGTACGACCTGTGACTACAACGATGATGGCGAACTTGATTCCATGACTTTGCTCATGGCCAATGCTTATGTGGATCTTGTAACATTTGCCGGGTTCACCCCATATGTTGGTGCCGGTATCGGTGGTGCCCATGTGGAATATGGCACCTTGTTCAACGACCAAACATGTACACCGGCTGACCCGACCTGTAGTGGCACTGATTTCAACCATTTTGGAGAGAGTGAATGGCGGTTTGCCTGGGCAATTCATGCAGGTGCCTCCTATGACATCAATTGTCGTTGGAAAGCCGATGCAGGGTACACCTATACGCGGGTCGAAGGCGGCGAAATGTTCGGTCCCGGTTTTGCAATCGGCGGCACAACGCCTTTGGGCGGTAACGTCAAAGACCATGGGTTGGAGATACATGCAGCTAGTATAGGACTGCGATATCATCTGGATGACAGCGTATGCCATACGCCACCACCGATGGTTTACAAATAAGCTAAATAGCTTGTTCATCTAGACAAAATACAAGTGTTCAAAGCCGGGTTAGTCCCGGCTTTTTTATTGTCTTGTCCGCACAAGGACAAAAATGAATAGCATATTTGCGAAAAATCATTGACCTGTTGCGACATTGTTTTTATAGCTTTCGGTGGGCCACCCCTCCCCAACGAGGGGCAATCTAGCTGGAAGGTTAGCCACCATGAATATGATTCAAAA
This sequence comes from Rhizobiaceae bacterium, assembly GCA_965198665.1. GTDB lineage: Bacteria > Pseudomonadota > Alphaproteobacteria > Rhizobiales > Rhizobiaceae > JAALLB01. Next base: position 66,036 of record CBDAPT010000011.1, read on the forward strand.
ACCGGGTACGCGCCCGGTCAATTCGCGTTTTTCGTCCGGACCTTGCACCAAGCGTCCAGGATGGTCTCACCAAAACCTTGAACAAGCGTTTCTCGGGCGATCCCACCGCGCGCGAGAGGGCAAATTGCGTCTGAAACAGGCCATTGACCTTACACGTGAGGTGCTTGAAGTTCCCGATACGCATCGTATCGGTATCGTTCCTGCTTCGGATACCGGTGCTGTGGAACTTGCTATGTGGAACCTCCTTGGCGCACGCAGCGTCGATATGGTTGCCTGGGAAAGTTTCGGTGCAGGCTGGGTTGCAGACGTTAAAAATCAGCTGAAATTGGAAGATGTCAGAGAGCTTACAGCGCCATATGGACAATTGCCGGCACTGACGGAAATCGATTTTGATCGTGATGTGGTCTTTACCTGGAATGGGACAACTTCCGGAGTCAGGGTTCCCGATGGTGATTTTATTCCGGCCGACAGAAAAGGCCTTACAATTTGTGATGCAACTTCCGCTGCATTTGCCCAGGAGTTGGATTTTGAGAAACTGGATGTCGTTACATTCTCATGGCAGAAAGTTCTCGGCGGTGAAGCCGCCCACGGCATGCTCATTCTTTCACCACGTGCCGTGGAGCGTCTTCAGTCTTATACGCCGCCGTGGCCATTGCCGAAAATATTCCGTCTAACCAAAGGCGGAAAGTTGATCGAGTCCATTTTTGAGGGTGCAACCATCAACACCCCGTCCATGTTATGTGTCGAAGATTATCTCGATGCGCTTCGTTGGGGGCTGTCAATTGGCGGTCTTGAGGGCCTTATAAAGCGAGCAAATGAAAATTTCTCTGTGATTGAGACATTTGTGTCGCAAACCGAATGGGTGGATTTTCTGGCAGTAAATCCTGAAAACCGCTCTAATACATCCGTTTGTCTTTCTATCGTTGATGCGCGAATTCAAGCTCTTTCAACGCAGGCACAATCTGCCTTTGTGAAAGGTATGGTTGGCCTCCTGGAAACCGAAGGCGTTGCATTTGATATTGGTTCTTACCGTGACGCCCCGCCCGGCTTGCGCATTTGGGCTGGTGCAACAATAGAAGCCTCCGATTTAGTGTTGCTGATGCCGTGGCTGAATTGGGCTTTCCATCAACAGCTTACCTCTCTGGCCGACTCCCAAGCGGCCTGATCTGACAATTCTCTTTTGTATGAAAGGAAGCCAGTCATGGCTCTTCAAGACAATCCACATGTACTCGTATCTGACAAGCTATCGCAAACCGCTGTGCAAATATTCCGCGATCGCGGGGTGGAGGTAGATTTCCTGCCCGATTTGGGAAAGGACAAAACAGCTCTTTATGAGGCTATTCATCAGTATGATGGACTTGCAATCCGTTCAGCAACCAAAGTGAACGAAAAACTTCTTTCAAGGGCAGAGCGGCTCAAAGTGATCGGCCGTGCGGGGATCGGTGTTGACAATGTCGAGATTCCGGCTGCTTCCCGCAGAGGTATCATCGTGATGAACACACCATTTGGCAATTCGATCACGACGGCTGAACATGCAATTTCGCTAATGCTGGCCTGTGCCAGGCAAATTCCGGCCGCCAATCAATCCACCCATGAAGGCAAATGGGAAAAATCCCGTTTCATGGGGACAGAAATTACCAACAAGGTTCTCGGGCTGATCGGGTGCGGCAATATCGGAGCGATTGTGGCTGAGCGGGCAATCGGCCTTAAAATGCGGGTAATTGCTTATGATCCGTTTCTCTCTGAGGAGAGGGCATAATCGCTGGGAGTTGAAAAATGCGAACTCGACGAAGTGTTTGCGCGTGCTGATTTCATCACGCTCCATGTGCCACTCACGGAAAAGACCCGCAACATTGTCGATGCGGATGCCATTGCCAGAATGAAGGACGGTGTCAGAATAATCAATTGTGCCCGGGGTGGTCTTGTCGTTGAAGCGGATCTTGCATCAGCCCTCAAGGCGGGCAAGGTTGCAGGTGCAGCATTCGACGTGTTCGAGGTGGAGCCGGCGGAAGCAAGCCCATTGTTCAACCTGCCGAATGTCGTGTGTACGCCGCATCTTGGTGCCTCGACATCCGAGGCACAGGAAAACGTCGCGGTCCAGGTTGCAGAGCAAATGTCTGACTACCTGCTGAAGGGGGCCGTGACAAATGCCATCAACATGCCTTCGATTTCAGCAGAAGAGGCGCCGCGCTTGACGTCATTTATCCGTCTTGCCGGATATTTGGGTGCCTTTGCCGGTCAGGTGACGGACAGTCCCATTCAGCGAGTTGAGATCATCTATGACGGTGCAATTACCGACATGAACACGCAAGCACTTACCAGTGCCGCACTTGCTGGTCTGATCAGGCCACAAGTCGCAGATGTCAATATGGTGTCAGCGCCTATAATGGTGAAAGAACGGGGTATTCGGATTTCAGAAACGAAACAGGATAAATCTGGCGTTTTTGAGCGCCGTTTCCGCTCCGAGGTGCACCACCGCCAGGCCCTTTTTGAAATGAGGGCGCAAGCCCGAATGCAAAAAAGGCCTGGCGGTGAAAAATTTCGACAGGCGGAGCCTGCGATGACTTGAATTGCCGTTACCAATACCCCTACCGCAGAATTGCGCACAAGCGCAATCGCCTCTTCGAACAGACTGTGCCGAAGAGAGATTTCACGCTGTGCGCTTCCCAGAGGTTTGAGAGCGGTCATGGCGGTGCCTGCGCATCTCTGAACACCTCCTCCGGCGTCCGGAAGCCGAGATGTTGCCGGTGGCAATGCGATTGCTCTGTTGTATCTTGATGAGCCGGTAAACGCTGATGCTGTTAACAGGCTAATGGAAACCGGCAAGTTTCAGCAGATCAAACCGCTTGAATTCGAGATCAACTAAACCGCCGGTGCTTTTACGGACTTCTGGGCGAGTGCGATTCCGCCCAGAACCAGAATTAGACCAATGGCATGATATAACTGGAATTGTTCTCCGAGAATCAATACGGCCAGAAGTGAACCGAATATCGGAACCAGATTGATAAACAGACCGCCGCGGTTGGAGCCGATTTTTTCCAGACCCATCACCCAGAAAAGTTGTGAAACAAGAGACGGGAAAAGTGCTGCGTAAAAGACAACGCCCCAACCTTGCAAGTCAGGCCATAACAGCGTTGATGTTGCAACTTCATAGGCAGCAAACGGAATGGTTCCAAGGAATGCCGAAAAACCGAGAACAGGCAAAAGGCTCAGCAGGTGGATTTCGGGTTTCTTTTTCAGAAGGACTGAATAGATGCCGTAGACCATCACAGCGGCCAGCATGATAACATCGCCAATATTCAGATCCTGGCTGCCCAGCGCGAACAGATTTCCGCGTGTCGCGGTGAGTGCTACACCTATCAGTGTGATAACGAAGCCGGTGACCTGATAGACTGTGATGCGGGTTCGGAAAAGCAGGTAATTGAGGGCAAACACGATCAATGGCATTGAACCCTGCTCAATAGCAACATTGATAGCGGTTGTGTAATTCAGAGCCAGGTACATCAGATTGTTGAATATTCCGAAGCCAATCGCGCCAAGGGCAAACAGAAATGGCAGATTCTGCCGAATGATCGGCCAGTCCCGTTTAAGATACGGCAGAGCAAATGGGGCAAGGACCATGCAGGCCACCGCCCAACGTAGCAGGGTAAGCAGAAATGGGGAAATGTGATCCACCGCCAGTTTGCCTGCAACCGCATTACCGCCCCAGACCAGTGCAGTTATGGTCAATAGCAAGTAGTGGTGTGTAAGCAGACTCATTACCGGATAAGATGGGATCGGACGCATGAGTAAACTTGTATCCACATTGATAGCAATTGGGAGGTTGATGTTTGCAGGTTTTTTATTCTATTAACAACCGCAATCTGATGTTCTTTTCCTGAAATATTATCTGGTTGCCTGGCTGCTGGTTCAAACTCAGCGTAGCGGAATTTTTGCGACGGTTTAAGAAAAGAGACTTACATGACAAATGTTGCGGTGATCGGCTCTCAGTGGGGTGACGAGGGCAAGGGCAAAATTGTGGACTGGTTGTCTGAAAGGGCGGACCTGGTGGTACGCTTTCAGGGTGGTCACAATGCGGGCCACACACTGGTTATCGACGGAACCAGTTACAAGTTAAGTCTTCTGCCTTCAGGCGTGGTGAGAGAAGGCAAACTGGCTGTTATCGGAAACGGTGTTGTTATCGACCCGCATGCGCTCATGGCTGAAATAGAGCGTCTTGGAGAGCAGGGAGTAACGGTTACCACCGATAATTTGCGAATTGCCGAAAACGCGACATTGATCCTTTCCCTGCATCGCGAACTTGATGCTATCCGTGAGGATGCGGCGTCAAATTCAGGGACCAAGATCGGCACAACTCGCAGGGGAATTGGTCCGGCATATGAGGACAAGGTCGGGCGCCGTGCTATCCGCGTGCTTGATTTGGCGAATCTGGAAACGCTTCCGCCAAAAATTGATCGCCTTTTGACGCACCACAATGCGCTTCGTCGCGGGCTTGGTCAGCAGGAGGTTGATTTTGATACAATTTTCGATGAACTGGAACAGGTGGCCGAACGAATTGTACCCTTCAGCGAGCCGGTTTGGCGTTTGCTTGACAACGAGAAACGCAAGGGATCCAGGATACTCTTTGAAGGTGCACAGGGTACCCTTCTCGATATTGATCATGGAACCTATCCTTTCGTAACGTCATCGAACACAGTTGCTGGACAAGCGGCAGCCGGCTCCGGAATGGGACCGGGTTCGGTAGGGTATGTGCTGGGTATAACCAAGGCCTATACAACACGGGTGGGCGAGGGACCTTTTCCGACGGAACAACTCAACGAGGTTGGAGAATTTCTGGGAGAACGAGGCCATGAATTCGGAGTTGTGACCGGTCGTAAGCGCCGCTGTGGCTGGTTTGATGCCGTGCTTGTAAAGCAGGCCGTTGCTACCAACGGGATTACCGGTATCGCGTTGACAAAGCTGGATGTGCTGGACGGTCTGGAGGAAATCAAGATCTGTGTCGGTTATAAACTGGATGGCGAGGAGATCGATTATCTACCGGCAAGCCAGGGCAGACAGGCCCGTGTAGAGCCTATCTATGAAACCCTTGAAGGATGGGATGGAACGACTGTGGGGGCACGCAGTTGGAATGAACTTCCAGCCCAGGCTGTCAAATATGTCCGCCATGTTGAAGAGCTGATTGGCGCTCCGGTTGCAATCCTTTCCACCAGCCCGGAACGTGATGACACAATACTTGTTCACGATCCGTTTCAAGATTAAGTTATAACGCTGGGTAAGGTTCAGGGTTATTTATCGCAGCTGAAAAAGTTGTTGCAAATCAGAATCATGTCTGAATCCATGACACGAACAGAAATATGCACAGTGAGTTTTGAAATGCAGACCGTTCGTTCGATTTTGCGACAGGTACCCGACCCACGCGGAAAAAAGGGGCGTCAACATCCTTTGGAGGCACTTCTGGGATTGATGCTTTTGTCGGTTCTGTGCGGGCGCAAGGGCATGATGGCAGCCTTTCGACTGGGACGTTCGCTTAGCTCAAAACAACTTCAGCGACTGGGGTTTCGCCGAGGGCGTCCGGCACCCTGTCATGCAACGTTGACCGAACTTCTGCGCATTCTTGATGCGAACGCCATGGCCCGGGTTTTCAGCCAGTTCATAGCCGCGTCCGACGAGGGCGCAAGTGACGAAGAAGCGCGCCGTCACATTTCAATTGATGGCAAGACCTTGCGTGCCAGTAAGAACGATGAGGGCAATGCAGAACATGTGCTGTTCGCTTTTTGTGCGGCACTCGGACAGTGTGCGGGCCATGTCTCGTCTCGCGGCAAAGGCAAGGAAATCCCGGATGCGCTGCGGCTCCTCGACGGCCTGGACCTTGAGGGCAAGATTATCACGGGGGATGCAATTTTCTGCCAGAAATCAATCACGTCCCGGATCGTCGACAAAGGTGGCGACTATGTCCTGACAGTGAAAAAGAACCAGGAAAATCTGCATGAAGAAATCGAAACGGCCTTCAAAGAGCCGATTTTTCCCCCTGGAAAAGTACCGAGAGCCAGTGGACATAGGCCACGGGCGGATTGAGCAGCGCCACATCGCTCTCCTGCCCTGTGAAGCACTCAGTGAGGACATGCGAAAGGAATGGGACACCATCGCCAGCATAGGCCAGATCACCCGTATACGGCAGCATGTCAGGGGCGGAGTTGTGACAAAGACCGAGACGGAAACGAACTATGTGATCTCAAGCCGAAAGCGGCCCAGGCCTGAGAACATCCTGCGCAATAATCGGGGGCACTGGGCCATCGAAATCATGCACCGAGACAAGGATGTGACCTTGGGAGAGGATCGCTACACAAACAGATCAGATCACGCACCGGCAAATGTCTTTACCCTCCTGAGCGGCGCATTGGCCTTGCTCAAACGCATCTCAAAATCTCCGACAAAAGCAATCGAAACCGTGCAGGATCACCGCGACAAAGCGATCACATTCCTGTCAAAGGACATAAATGCGAGCTTTCTTGATGAGGTGGACGCCCCCTCATACCGGCAAATGAATTGTCGTAAGGTGGTTGTTGATGAATGAACCACAAATAACGAAGGAGCGTCCTTATGAAAGTTACCACGATCGGGCTTGATCTTGCCAAAAGTGTCTTCCAGGTTCACGGTGTTGACGATGATGGCAGTGTTATCGTGATCAAAAGGTTGCGGCGAAAACAGTTGAAAGGCTTTTTCTCGAAACTGCCAGCTTGCCTTGTCGGCATGGAGGCTTGTGCCACTGCCCATTATTGGGCTCGCACCCTGGCAGCCTTTGGTCATGAGGTCAGACTGATGCCTCCTGCCTACGTCAAGGCCTACGTAAAGCGGGGCAAGAATGACGCTGCCGATGCTGAAGCGATTTGCGAGGCTGTCAGGCGGCCCACCATGCGTTTCGTGCCTGTCAAAACACCTGAGCAGCAAAGTATCCTGATGATACACCGAACCCGTTCTCTGATTGTGCGGCAACGCACCACGGCAGCCAATGCACTGCGTGCTCATTGTGCAGAGTTCGGTCTTGTCACCACCCCCGGCGTCAGGAACATCGTCAAGCTGGCTCATTCCATCTTCAACGAAAACGACGAGAAGCATGTCCTGCCGGCTATTGCACAAGTCGCGCTGGCAACGCTTGCCCGTCGCTTGCTCGAACTGGAGGAAGAATTGCAGGCTCTTGAGAAGGTCCTGCGTGACTGGCACCGGCAAAATGAAGCCAGCAGGCGCCTGGCAGCCATTCCGGGTATTGGTGTGATCACAGCCACTGCACTGATGGCAACCGTCAGCGATCCGGGACAATTCAAAAGCGGACGGCAGTTCGCCGCATGGCTTGGCCTGGTCCCCAAACAGCATTCAAGCGGTGACAAAGTAAGGCTCGCTGGCATATCAAAGCAGGGAGACCGGTATATTCGCCGCCTGCTTGTCATTGGTGCGACAGCTGTTATTCGCCACAATCGAAACAAGAAGAGCCCGACCGCGGTCTGGATCAATGGTCTGCTGGAAAAGAAACCTGTGAGACTGGTCTCTGTCGCATTGGCCAACAAGACCGCTCGCATCGCCTGGGTTCTTATGACCAGAGGACAGCGCTATAACCCCTTGCGAATCAGCGCCGCTTGAAGGCAAGGCACAGAAATTGGTAATGGCAGAAAGTGATGTGACATGATCAGCCAAAAACGAGGTTACACCGTGTGATTCAATGCGCCCCATGAGCGCGTCATCTTGATCAGGAACCTCGTTTGCGGATTTCCATCAGGGCCAGCGATCTATCAAATATCGCATCAACAGGCCGGACATATGAAAGCAACCGATCAAAACATCAAAAAATGTCTTGCCAATCCGGGGCGTCCACATATGAATCGCCCTGGGTAAGGTTTGGAAAAACAGGCAAATCGGTGATATGTAGATGCGTGATGCGGATTCGGGTGCATGGCTGACTATTATTCCATTCTAAACAAGACTATATCTGGGCTTGCAAAGAATACGCCTGACGTGCGTCAGGCTGTATACGTAAAAGCCCGCACGGCGATTGAGGCGCAATTGCGCCGTTTGGAACCACCGCCAGATGAGGCGGCCATAGCTGGGCAGCTGGATCTGCTAGAAGAAGCAATCCTGGTTATCGAATCAGAATATTCGCCTGAACAGGTGATGCAGGAGCTTGATGAAATCATCGAGCTTGAAGAACCCAAGACAGTTGATGTTATCGCACCACCCCCGGAAACGCTGGAAGAAGAAGTGCCGGTCGTTGCGCCTGTTGACACCGAAGTTCCTGTTGAAGAGGCTTCTATTGTTGATCCAGCTACGGATGAACCAGCAACGGTCGAACCCGCAGTAGTCGAGGAGACGGCGGTTGAACCGGTCGAGGCTCCGGATGCGGCTGTCCAGTTAGCAGGTGACGGGCCGGTTGAACCCCAAAAAAAGCCCCGTCGTATTATCAAGATTCTAGCCTATCTGATTATATTCTCCGTAATTGGAGGTGCTGCATATGGTCTGTGGCTAAATCGCTCTGCACTTGAGCCACTGATTGCGTCCGTAATTGGCGGTACTTCGGAGGGCGAAGACGCCGCGCCTAGCGAGGCAGAGAACACAACCGCAGAAGCGGATGCTTCCGTGTCTGAAGAGCAGGAGGAACCTGACAGCGGCGCTTCTGAAGCCGAAAAGGAACCGGTTCGGCTGGGTGCCGACGGCGAAGATTTGGCGGCAGAGGAGCCTGAACAGACGGATGGCGGACTGGAACCAACGGAAGTGCCGGTCGTTCTGGAGCCAGCAGAAGAACCCGAGGGCGAACAACTTGCCGAACCGGAGGTTAATCCGGTTGAAGAAGAACCGGATGCTGTCACAGGGGCTGAGCAAGAGGAGCAACAGGCTTCCAGTGCGTTGGGTGAAGTCGCTTACTTATATGAAGAAGGAAGCGCCGGATCCGGTGCAACGCGCTCAAGCGCCACTGTAAGCTGGTCAGTTGCCAGGGTTAAACCATCTGACACCTTGCCACCTGAACCTGTGATTGTCGGCAATATGGAAGTGCCTGACAAAAATCTCTCGATTGCGGTGAACATAAAACGAAATGTAGATCCGGCCTTGTCCGCAAGTCACATTATCGAACTGTCGTTTGAAATACCTGATGGTTTTGTTGGTGGCGGCATCGATAATGTTGCAAGGTTTGTCCTAAAGCCAACAGAAGAAGCCAGGGGTGAGCCTCTGGTGGCTGTTCCAGTCAAGGTAAGCGACGGGTATTTTCTGATTGCATTGGACAATCTGGACCAGGCGGTTGAGGTGAATCAGCAATTGCTTCTGAACTCAGGCTGGGTCGACATCCCCATTGCCTATTCGACCGGCAAACGCGCTCTGCTTACTCTCGAAAAGGGCGGAAGTGGCGAACAGGTATTCAAAGAAGCCTTTGACGACTGGAAAAATCGCTAACCGATTTTAGGAACATGGCGGCGAACCATTCAGTTCGCTGCCATGCCTATATGGGTTTTACTGGGATGTCAGTTCAAGTTGTGCGCTTGGCTTAGCGAGATTTTTCGCTTCCGCGATCATGGCTTTCTGCACTTTTTCGAATGCCCTGACTTCGATTTGACGAACCCGCTCGCGGGAAATGTCAAATTCTCCGGAAAGTTCTTCAAGCGTTATCGGGCTTTCTTCAAGCCTGCGTGCCACAAATATCCGTTTTTCGCGATCGTTGAGTGCGTCGAGTGACTTGCTCAGCATTTCACGGCGACTCTCGAGCTCATCCTGCTGTACCAGAATGGCTTCTGCGTTTTCAGATTCATCTACTAACCAGTCCTGCCATTCACCACTCTCACCTTCAGCAGCCTTGATCGGTGCGTTCAGGGATGCGTCACCGCTCAAACGACGGTTCATGGAAACAACTTCGTCCTCTGACACACCAAGCTGGTTTGCGATCTGCGCCACTTGGTCCGGATTTAAGTCGCCATCATCCAGCGCCTGAATCCTGCTTTTGGCCTTGCGCAAATTAAAGAACAACCTTTTTTGGTTGGCAGTGGTACCCATTTTTACAAGGGACCAGGAGCGCAACACATATTCCTGAATGGATGCCTTGATCCACCACATGGCATAGGTTGCGAGCCGGAAGCCCTTTTCCGGATCAAATTTCTTGACTGCCTGCATCAAGCCGACATTGCCTTCAGAGACGACTTCACCGATCGGCAGGCCGTATCCCCTGTAACCCATGGCGATTTTGGCTACCAGACGCAGGTGGCTGGTTACCAGTTTATGGGCCGCGGAACGGTCGTCGTGTTCAAGATAACGCTTTGCCAGCATGTATTCCTCATCTGGCTCAAGCATCGGGAATTTTCTGATTTCCTGCATGTAGCGGGAGAGACCACTTTCGCTAGAAAGTGTAGGTAAATTTTGGGCCATAAAGCACCCTTCCTTCCAAAAAATGGTATTGTTCCTGATAATCAGCGAACAATTGGTACCTGTTATATAGGTATTTTGACGGCAGTTTTCATGAAATTTTGGTAAGGTTTGCGCAATTTGCAGGTTTTTTTATGGAAAATCGCTGAGTTTTAGCGATTAAGACGCTGACCAAAGTGACAATTTACTCGAAAGCGGTCAGTAATTTCCGGAAATCGTGAGGAATTTCTGCTTCGAATCGCATTTTTTCTTCGGTGGCGGGGTGTATGAATCCCAGTTTTGCTGCATGCAAGGCCTGACGTTTGAATTTGGAGACGACAGCCTGTGTGTCTGGGGCAAGCGTGTTTTCCTTGGTTTGAAAGTGTTTTCCGTAATCCTGGTCTCCCACGAGCGGATGATTGATATGACTCATGTGGACACGAATTTGATGGGTTCTGCCGGTTTCCAGGGAGCATTCGATCAAGGATGAAACCGGCAGACCATCGTTGTCGCTGCCGTAGTCTGACACTACGTTATAATGGGTAATCGCAATTTTTGCGTCCGGGAAAGTCTCTTTGACAACTGCGCGTTTTTTTCGGTTATTGGCTGAACGGGCGAGATAGGTTTCAATCGTTCCGCGTCCATGGTGTGGTCTGCCCCATACCAGTGCCAGATACGTTCGTTCCAGTGCCCCGGAACGACCGTGGTCCATGAATTGTGCCGTGAGTCCGGCATGGGATTTTTCATTTTTGGCGACCACCAGCAAGCCTGAAGTTTCTTTGTCCAGCCGGTGCACGATGCCAGGGCGTTTTACCCCCCCGATCCCCGAAAGTGTGTCTCCGCAATGATACAATAGCGCGTTCACAAGCGTACCATTCCAGTGGCCCACAGCAGGGTGCACCACCATACCTGCCGGCTTGTTGATGACGAGAAGGTCATCATCCTCGAAAAAAATATCTAGTTTGATGTTTTCTGGCTGCGGGATGGCCTCCTCTGGTTCGGGAATTTCCAGTGATATCACTTCGTCCGCTTTGAGACGGTAGTTGGGGGACGTGCAAGGTTGGCCGTTTACCGTTACGCCTCCCTGCTTGACGACATCCTTGATCCGAGAGCGCGAAACATGGGCAGGCATCTGTGCAGCAACAAATGCATCGAGGCGCTGGCCTATCCCAGCGTCATCAACAATGAAGGCTTCACCTTTTGTCTCGTCTCGTTTAACAGTCATCCAGAATTCCGTTTCATTCAAACCAATGGCACATGCATGACATATGATAATACAGAAGAACAGCCGCTCGACCCGGTTATGGAGCGTGTCCGCAAGAAAATGATCCGGCTTATGGCAATATCCATAGGAATTATGATGGTCGGATTGTTTGCTGTCCTGTTTGCGATCATTTACAAGTTCAGTAATCAGGGGGAAGATCAGGAGAGAGCGTCCGGACAGGTTCCCGGTAGCGCGGTAGAAACAAACCTTGGTCTCCCGTCGAGTTCTGAGATCCTGTCTTCAAGCGTTCACGAAAACCGGCTTGTCCTGGACATACGGTCCGCTGATGGCAGCAGACAGTACATTTTTATCGATATCGTAACCGGGCGTGTGACCGGCAAAATCAACGTGAATTAATTTACTTTACGAATTTTCGCTGCTGGCCGCAGTCTGCTGTTTGCCGATAGCCTGAATAAGGCTACCGGCATCGGTGGAAGATTTACCCGGTGTATTATCGCGCACCAATTGGGTTACGACTGATCCTTCACCCTCAGAAGCGGCGACCGCCGTAGCGGTTTTTGCAGCTATGTCCTTGAGTTTCTTTTGGAGAGACCGCTTCTGGGCTGCTGTCATCTTTCCTGACTGGATGGCGTCTCTCATATCTTTGGTAAAGGTTTCGCCCTGCGTTTTCAGTTCTGAAAAATCCGGTAGGTTTTCCAGTTTTCCATTGGCAGATTTTGCCGTTTCGGCGGGTTCTGTGAATTCCCGCAACATGTTCTGGGCCAGCTTCGCTTCCAGATCGACCACTTTTGCATTCTCTGAAACAAGCTGATTTGTCAGTTCGGCAATCTCATGCCGAAGCTTTGCTTCGATGTCTCGTGAACCTTTGGATTTTCCGGACAATCGTTCAAGCTTGTTCTCCGCGGTTTGTAGTTTGCGCAATGCCACCTTTGCTTCCATTGCAGAGATTTTTGAGTTGTTCATCTCTTCCTTTATCTGGGACTTAAGCTGGTTGATCTGCTCGTGTAGGGCTTTGAGTTTTTCTGCCTGTCCTTCATCTGAAAGATTGAGCGTGGCCAGAGTCGCTGAAAGGGTGTCTACCTTGTTATCACTGGCTACCAGTTCAATTCTCATTCGGTTGAGCTCTTCTTCGCTCAACGAATGCTTGGCCTGCAGTTCGGTATGTTTCGTCCGTAATTCGCCGAGTTCCTCGATGTTTGACAGCAGGTTTGTGTTCAGGCTTTCGATTTGATCCTGGTTTTCCTGCAACTGGTTGCGCATGGCACCCGCTGCATTTTCGAGGTTGTCGATTTTGACCAGGTCCGCCTTGTGGTCGCGGCTCAACCGGTTTGCCTCATCGCGTTTGGAATGGAGTTCGATTACTTGCTGTGCGGCCTTGTTCCGCAATTCCTCAATGCCCAGTTCCATGCGCCGGGCAGTCATGGCGAACTCGGCACGTAGCTTGTCTTTTTCCGCTTGTATTTCGTTGAGGCTTAATGGAAGTGAATTTTCCACCTTTTTCTTGGTGAGTATCACGGCACGGTTCCAAATCGATGGTGCAACCAGCAGAACCAGAAGAATGGCTACCAGAAAACCCAGCGAAAAATACAAAATTATCTCAAGCAGCATGCCGGATCCAGACTGAACTCTAACTGAATTTGGGGAATCGGTTCACGAAAAATCACCAATATCCTGAGAGAATATACACTGCGTGATAAATTAGTAAAATCCCAATCGATTTGAATGGCTTATTTCTTTCCGGTCAGTTTACAAGCCACAAAAAAAGCACCCTGAGGTGCTTTTGATGAAACAGTTGCCGGGATGTATCAGAACGGATTGATCCTCGGTGTTTTGCGCAATTTCAGATACCCGACATTCACGCCCAGTCGTGCGCCGACACCGGTTCTGATAGGCACGAGGTGAACGCCCTGTCTTGTAAGAGCTGTTACACCAACGCCACCGATTACAAATGCAGAACCAGAAACACCGAAATAACGATGATAAACCATATCTACAGAGGGCAGGTTGTATACCAGCATCATGGTGCGATTGCCGTCTCCACCATAATCCCAACCGATGGACGGGCCCTGCCAGAATACTTTGTGATCACCGGCGTTCTTGGTGTAGAGAACGCCTTCTCCATACCGTAACCCGCCAATGAAAGCACCGCCGGCGTCTTCGCCCAGGATGTATCCGTTAGGCAGGCCATACTTCGCAAATGCCTGTTCAAAGGCGACTGCGAGATTGCCTGATGTGGTGCCGAAAAATCTGTGTCCGGCATCTACGACTTCCTGGTTGGAATAGTAACCGCCGCTCTGCGCTTTGGCGTTTTGAATACTCAGCAGGAGAGTGAAAATCACTACCATGCTGGCCAGCGTAGCAACCAGCAGCTGGTTGCAGTACGAAAACCGGATTTCTAGTGTGTTTGACATTGGCTTGCTCTCAAATTCATCCGAATTATTAGGTTCAGCCGAATTATTGATGAAAACCTTTTCCGAATGGTGAATCAATCGTGACTTTTTTGCGGCAATTTTACCTTTTCCAGAGCCAAACGCCTGCTGATGACGGCAGAAAACCGTGTTTTTCCGTAAAGTTGCAATTTCTCTGAAGCTCATCCAGGCACAAGATTGGCACGAAGTATGCTGGGACCTGTATGTTGATGACTAAACCTGTTCAAACCCGAAGCGAAAGCGTTTAGACTTTTGTTGATTCGGTTGTAATCGGGTCATTTCGGGGAGCAACAAAAGATATCAGGGTGAATAAAGATGGTAAAACTTCCAGAGCTTTCGGGATTGGATTTGGCTTCATTGCTGTGCTCGCGGGTCTGTCATGACGTCATTTCTCCAGTAGGTGCGATTGCCAATGGTATAGAGTTGCTCGATGAGGGTGCGGATGATGACACGTCGGAAATCGCCATGGATCTGATCCGTTCCTCTGCAAAAAATGCTTCTGCCAGATTGCAATATGCACGCATCGCGTTTGGTGCGGCTGGCTCGGCGGGTGCCCATATCGATACCGGTGATGCGGAAGCGGTGGCCCGTGCATTTTTCGACAATGAAAAGAAAACAGATATCGAGTGGGTAGGGGAGCGTGCTCTTCTTGCAAAGAACAAGGTGAAGTTCCTGCTTAACCTGGTTCTGGTTGGTCTGGGTGCCATTCCGCGCGGCGGAAACGTAAAAGTCGAGATTATTGATCCGAATGGAGAGCCCAGTTTCCGGGTAACATCCGACGGCATGAAAGCCCGGGTTCCACCGGCTTTTGTCGATTTGCTGAACGGAACCTTTGATGAAGCGATTGATGCCCACGCGATACAGCCGATTTACACCCTCCAACTGGCAGAAGCCGCTGGTCTGTCGGTAACGGTGAAACTCGAAGGGGAAAGCGTCGTGTTTACTGCAAACCCGTCGTGAGCCACTGGCACCGCTAACACTTTGTTAATTATGTTTGTATGAACCTCTGCTCATTTAATGTCGGCAGCTAGTATTACCGTGCCGGTTAGTTCCTCCTTAAGGTTGGTTGTATAGGCTAATTCCAACACAATCGCTTTGTTGGATTTTGCCATGAAGATATTTTTGCTGGTCGACGATTCTCCTGTCATTCGAAAGGTTGCCAATCGCATACTTTCTGACTCCGGTTTTGTTGTAGTGGAAGCCGGCGATGGTTACGAAGCGCTGGAGATGTGCAGGGGTAATATACCCGATGCAATTCTGGTGGATTGGGATTTGCCGTCGATGAGCGGTATCGAGTTTATTGAACAGTTCAGCATGTTGGATGATTCAGGGCGCACACGCATTCTGTATTGTACAAGCGAGATAATGGTTTCGGAAATGACGAAAGCCAAGCGGGCAGGGTGTCATGCATTTATGATGAAGCCGTTTAATCGGGAAATATTGCTTCACAAGCTTGCTGAGGCTGGCGTGGAAATCGAGCGGAACGCTGCTGCTTAAATTCTGTCAACGCATTCAAGGGACAATGCCGCATAAAAAAGACCCGCCGTAACAGGCGGGTCTTTTTCGTTCTGGAAAACTATAGGATTTAAGCTATTTCTCTGATCTCTGATCCATCAGGTTCGCGTAATACATAGCCGCGACCCCAGACTGTTTCGATGTAATTCAGTCCATCGGCTGCCGCTGCAAGTTTCTTGCGCAGTTTACAGATAAACACATCGATGATTTTGAGTTCCGGTTCGTCCATGCCGCCATAAAGGTGGTTGAGGAACATTTCCTTGGTAAGCGTTGTCCCCTTGCGCAGGGAAAGAAGCTCCAGCATCTTATACTCTTTGCCGGTCAGGTGTACCCGCTGACCGCTGACTTCCACTGTCTTGGCGTCAAGATTGACCACCAGATCACCGGTTGTGATGACTGACTGTGCATGGCCTTTTGAACGTCTGACGATTGCATGAATTCTGGCAACAAGCTCGTCTTTGTGGAAAGGCTTAGTCATATAGTCGTCAGCACCAAATCCCAGCCCGCGTACCTTGTCTTCAATGCCGGCGAGACCGGAGAGAATCAGGATAGGGGTCTTGATTTTTGATAGACGAAGCGTCCTCAACACCTCATACCCGGACATATCCGGAAGATTGAGGTCCAGAAGTATTATGTCGTAATCATAGAGCTTGCCAAGATCCACACCTTCCTCACCAAGATCGGTGGTGTAGACGTTGAAGCTCTCCGACTTGAGCATTAACTCGATGCTCTGAGCCGTAGCGCTGTCATCTTCAATCAACAATACACGCATCTTTTTCCCCTTTTGCCTGTCAGCACTGGCTTGTCTTGGTTGCCTCGTAAACCAGGGAACAAGCTATGGTTAATCTTTTGTAACCGCCATGCTGATACATAATGGTTAACAAATTCTAATTACTCGGTGCAACCTATAAAATGACGTCAAAAAAATGCACTAAATCAATGAAATATATAGGTTTAGCGAGTATGGTGATAAATGAGGAAAATCGAAATTTCGTCAATTTCGCGAATCATCTGTTAATTATTCGCTTTTTGGGTTGACGTGTTTTTTCCGATTTACCGACCTTTAACACACATCGGTTATCATTAAGAAGTCGAGTAAACGAATTATTAACACGGGGACAATTTCTTAATCGAAATTAACCGGACTGTTCGAAATCTTTGGCGTCCTCCGGCGAGTATTGCCGGAGTTTAACCTGGGGCAGAGTTTTTGCCCGCTGCGGTTCACAGGAGTATTGAGTATGAAATCGCGTGAAAACCTTCTTCGGCTGAAACATTTTCAGGTAGAAGACAAAACCCGCCAATTGGCGCAGATAGACATGATGATTGCTGAGTTTGAAAAAATGTACGGCGATCTTCAGGCTCAGATAGAAATCGAAGAGGAAAAGGCGGGGATCACCGATCCATCGCATTTTGCCTATCCCACCTTTGCCAAGGCTGCACGCCAGCGGCAGGAAAACCTCGAAGGATCGATTCGCGACCTCAAGGACAAGCGTGTAAATGCGGAAGCAGCGCTCG
Source organism: Rhizobiaceae bacterium (assembly GCA_965198665.1). Taxonomy (GTDB): domain Bacteria; phylum Pseudomonadota; class Alphaproteobacteria; order Rhizobiales; family Rhizobiaceae; genus JAALLB01. The sequence goes on from CBDAPT010000011.1 coordinate 83,094, forward strand.
AAGAAGCTGATGAGGAGCTGAAGAAGACACAGCGTCTTGAACAGCGTGACGGCGGAACCGGCTTGCTTGACGATGGCGTTGATGAAGTTGCCGAGAACCGGGCAATGATGATCGGCTAACCAATCATCAGAATTTTTTTACTCCTGAATTGCTCCGTATTGATTTACGGGGCAATTATTGATGTTTGAAACAGGACGGGTTTACCCTTACCTCTTGGGTGACCACCAACCATCATTCTGGGAGAACATTTTGATGATCAACGGAATTAGGCCGCTACTGCTGTTGATTGCCAGTGTTTCTTTCGGGCTTGGCATTTCGCTGCCACTGATGCGATTTGAAAAACTCTGGTTCTTTTCCGAAACCCCTTCTTTGCTGACAATCGTGGCCGATCTTTGGGTTCAGGATGAAATTTTGCTCACCCTGGTTGTTGTGGCGTTTTCGATTGTTTTTCCGGCTTTGAAGCTTGTCACAGCTCATCAAGCAGTCTTCAGAAACCGGGAAGCCAAGGGGTGGACCGCAGCTCTTGCCAAATGGTCGATGATGGATGTGCTGCTGGTGGCGATCGTGGTATTCGCAGCCAAAACCAGTGGATTGGCCAATGCCGTTTCGCAGCCCGGAGTTTGGTTTTTTGCGCTTTCTGCCATAACGGTCGCGGTTGCCACATCCGGTATCGGCCGGAAAAAAAGCTGACCATCAGTCGGTACGTTACATCCCAAGTTCGGCCTTAACCTCATCAAGAGACTTTTCCAGCGCGCCCAGAAGATCGTGTATCTCATTTGTGCTGATAATCATGGGCGGACAAAAGGCCAGTGCATCAACAGTGTTACGGTTGAGTACGCCGTTTCGCTGTAGTGCCTTGTTTCCCAGGCTTCCTAGCTGCCCCGGGTTTTCCAGAGCGGTCTTGGTGTTCTTGTCCGTAACGAGTTCCACCGCAGCGATCATTCCCACACCGCGGACTTCACCAACGATTGGGTGGCTGGCGAGATCGTTCAGCCCGCCCAGAAAAATCTCGCTGTCCTCGCGGGTTTTCTCCACCAGTCCGCGTTCTTCGATGATGTTGATGTTTTCCAGAGCGACTGCAGCGCCTACGGGATGTCCGCCTCCGGTAAAACCATGACCAAGCACGCCAATTTTTCCGGTTTCCTCTGCAATCGGTTCATAAACACGGTCGTTCATCATAATGGCGGAGAAGGGCATATAGCTTGAAGTCAGCTGTTTCGACATAACCATGACGTCCGGCTTGATGTCGAAGGTTTCGCAGCCGAACATATTGCCTGTCCGGCCGAAGCCGCAGATCACTTCATCCGCAATCAGCAGAATATCATACCTGTCCAGAACGGCCTGTATCTTTTCCCAGTATGTTGCCGGAGGCACGACGACCCCTCCCGCGCCCATTACAGGTTCCCCGAAAAAAGCTGCAATCGTGTCCGGGCCTTCTTCCTGGATCATGGCATCCAGATCGTTTGCACAACGGGTTGCGAATTCTTCCTCGGTTTCACCATCTTCACCCTCGCGCCAATAATGGGGGCAGGTGGTGTGCAAGATCCGGTCAATGGGCATATCAAAAGATTTGTGATTATAGGGAAGGCCGGTAAGACTTCCCGATGCCAGTGTCACGCCGTGATAGCCGCGGATGCGGCTGATGATTTTCTTTTTGTCCGGCAAACCCAAGGCGTTGGAACGATACCAGATAAGTTTGAGCACGGTATCATTGGCCTCAGAACCGGAGTTGGTAAAGAACACTTTGCTCATGGGAACCGGCGCCAGGGAGACCAGTTTCTCGGCGAGATCTATGGCCTTGTCATGGGACTTGTGTGTGAAGTTGTGATAGAAGGGCAGCGTTTGCAACTGGGCGGTGGCAGCTTTTACGAGGCGATCTTCGTTAAAGCCGAGTGCAGCGCTCCAGAGGCCGGACATGGCTTCAATATATTTGTTCCCGTGATTGTCCCAAACATGAATGCCTTCGCCGCGCTCGATTACTAGCGGCCCGATTTCTGCATGGGCGACAGCGTTGGTATAGGCGTGAAAATGGTATGCGATGTCGCGAGCTTCGGGTGAGTTTGGCATGTGTTTCATGGATGGTGCCCTGTATTTTGAAGAAGATCAGATATGCTGGCCGCCGTTGATCGGGATTTCGGCCCCGGTCACGTAGGATGAATTTGAGCTTGCCAGAAAATACACAACTTCGGCAACCTCTTGCGGACTTCCTATCCGCTGCATGGGGACATCGGATCGGATTACCTCATCGGTTCCAGGCGAGAGGATGGATGTCTCAATTTCACCAGGTGCAACGGAGTTTACGCGCACGCCGGTATTGGCGAGCTCAAATGCAAGTTCTCTTGTCAATGTCGTCAACGCAGATTTGGATATTGCATAGGCAGCGCCAGCGAACGGATGAGTACGGGTTGCTGCGATAGACGATACATTGACGATAGCCCCCTTCGCATCCGTCAACGGTTTCAACAGTTGCTGGCTCAGCATCAGGGGGGCAACCAGATTTACCTGCTGCACGGTCAAAAAAGTATCTATGTCGGTTTCACTTGCAGTCATCCTTGAGCCATCGGGTTTCTTTGGCGAAATGCCTGCATTGTTCACCAGTGCGCTTAGTCCCTGGCCATTCAACAAGACGATGAGACTGTCAACAGCTGCCATGATGGAAGCTTTGTCCGTCAGATCGACCCGGATGTGCCGGACAATTCCGTCCGCCCAGGGGCAAACTTCCGAAAATGGGGTTCGCGCCATGGTTATCACGTCCCAGCCCATATCATAGAAAAGCTTGACGATGCCGTGACCGATGCCTCGACTGGCGCCTGTCACTGCGACGATTGGCTTTGTACCATCAAGTGGATTGTTCATTACGCAAATACCCGACCAACGATTTTGCAAAATGTAGATTTGTGGATTGCAATCTGACACGAAACCGCGTGATTGCGAACCCCCAAAGGAGAAGCGGTGCAGAATAATTTATTGCGTGGTCAAAACTGTGATGCGTCAGCCGATTTTCTCAATGCAAACATCGGTGTGACCTCTTCTAATATAACCGAGCTTGGCTGCTGCTGCCTTTGAAAGATCGATAATCCGACCCTTGGTGAACGGACCGCGATCATTGATCCTGACAATTACAGATCGACCGTTGCGCTGATTGGTCACTTTCACGCGGGTTCCGAAGCGGTGTTTTCGGTGTGCGGCGGTAAAGGCTGCCGGATTCATTTGTTCCCCCGAAGCGGTTTTGGAGTTTAGCGCATACCAGGAAGCGCTTCCGCACTGTTTTGCTGCGTTTGCGGGAACCAGAGTAGCGGCAACGAGGCAAAAGGACACCAGTGCCAGACTGCATATATTTCCCATAGTGCGCCCCTTATTAATTCTGAGTTGATCAGGCAGACAGAAATAATTCGAAATCTGGCAGTACTACGGCAACAGGTTGGTGACGAAAACAAAATACATTTCAGAGTGTTACAGCTGATCAGTAATATGAGGGCCCGCAGATTAACCTTTCTTACTCAATTGTAACCAATGCTTTAGCCAAAATTTAAGGTTAGCGGTGTAGATTGATCGAGTGATTGGTCATTTTGTAGTGAGTAGTAGGCCGATATGGTTAGACCACGAGTAAAATATGTTATTGGTCCGGACGGAAGTCCGTTGACAGTGTCCGATTTGCCCCCGGCAACAACACGCCGCTGGGTAATACGGAGAAAAGCAGAAGTCGTTGCGGCAGTAAGAGGCGGCTTACTTTCCCTTGAAGAAGCATGCGAGCGTTATACGCTTACGGTAGAGGAATTTCTCGCCTGGCAGAGTTCGATTGACGAACATGGTCTCGCTGGACTTCGCACAACAAGAATTCAGGAATACCGCGCTTAACAAGACGCGGGAAAATAAGAGCACTTGTAAGGGCAGCCCTTAATCGGGGCTGCCCTTTTGGTTTTGGTGTCATTATGTACCCGGTCAGCGCCTAATGGACAGATTGGGTTGATTGCGTAAGGGAGTGATTTTGGCTCATCATTGCTATCAAGGAGCAAATGATGAGACGAAAGAACGAACGAATGACCGACGATGCTGATCGTGTTGTAAAAGACATCAAACGACAGACGCGACGTCGGTTTTCTTCGGAAGAAAAGATCAGGATTGTGCTTTCCGGCCTTCGTGGTGAAGACAGCATTGCCGAGCTGTGTCGTCAGGAAGGAATTGCCCAGAGCCAGTATTACTCTTGGTCCAAGGAATTTATGGAAGCCGGAAAGAAGAGGCTGGCTGGCGATACGATGCGTGAGGCCAATACCGATGAGGTGAAGGGACTTCGCAAGGAAGCCCGGGATCTGAAGGAGGTCGTAGCAGAACAGGCTCTGGAACTTCGATTGCTCAAAAAAAGCATGACAGGCGATGGGGGAGACGACGAATGAGGTATCCTGCATCCGAGAAGCTTGAGATCATCCGCTTGGTAGAACAATCGCATCTTCCAGCCAAGCAGACACTGGATCGACTGGGTGTTCCACGCTCAACCTTTTATACCTGGTATGACAGATACCAGACTGGTGGCGTGGATGCCTTGGAAGACAAGGCTCCCATGCCCGCACGGGTTTGGAACCGTATTCCTGACGATGTGCGTGAACAGATCGTCGATCTGGCATTGGAGGAGCCAGAACTATCTCCAAGGGAACTGGCTGTCAGGTTCACCGACACCAAGCGCTACTTCGTGTCCGAGGCCAGTGTTTACCGGCTTCTCAAGGCCCATGACCTGATTACCAGTCCTGCCTTTGTGGTTATCAAGGCTGCGAACGAATTCCGTGACAAAACAACTGCGCCCAATCAGCTGTGGCAGACGGACTTCACCTATCTCAAGGTTATTGGTTGGGGCTGGTTCTACCTATCCACCATTCTCGATGATTACAGCCGCTATGTGATCGCATGGAAGTTGTGTACGACTATGAAGGCCAGCGATGTTACTGACACTCTGGAACTCGCGCTGCAGGCCTCTGGCTGTGATCAGATCAATGTCCATCATCGACCAAGACTGCTGTCAGACAATGGCTCCAGCTATATCGCCACCGAACTGGCTGAATGGCTCGATGACAACGGCATGGATCATGTTCGTGGCGCACCATACCATCCCCAGACACAAGGCAAGATCGAGAGATGGCATCAAACCTTGAAGAACCGCATCCTGCTGGAAAACTACTTCCTGCCCGGCGATCTGAAAGGCCAGATCGGTAGGTTCATTAGCCACTACAATCACAGGCGATACCACGAAAGCCTGAAGAACCTGACACCCGCCGACGTCTACTTCGGACGTGGCGACCAAATCCTGCAACAACGAGAAAGGATCAAGCAAAAGACTATCAACGAACGGCGCTTGCAATACCGCAAGCAGGTCGCTTAACATCGACAAACAGATGAGCCAGATACTCGCTTAGCTCAAGCTGCGGTCTGTCCAAAAACCCATGACGACGGACAATGATAGAAATAACAAAAATACAATTATCTGAGGCCGCCAGACACTTTGTTCTTTATTGGGGTGACATGGGCGGACAGTGGGGCGTAAACCGTTCGGTAGCTCAGATCCATGCCCTGTTGTATCTTTCAGTAGACCCAATAAATGCAGAAGAGATTGCTGACGCGCTGGGTATAGCAAGATCGAATGTATCAAATTCCCTCAAGGAATTGGTTTCTTGGAAACTCATTCGGCGCGTGCCGATTGCCGGAGATCGGCGTGACCATTTCGAGGCGGAAACTGATGTCTGGGAAATTGCCCGGCACATCGCGCAGGGACGCAAGGAACGGGAAATCGATCCCGCTGCCCAGGCGTTGAAACTATGCATAGAAAAGGCTGACGCTGAACAGGGTGTAAACCCGGTTGTTCGTGAACGGCTCAGGGAAATGCAGGATTTCGTTGAAGAGAGTACGCGGTGGTATGATCAAATGCTGAGCGTTCCCAAACATCAATTGATGACGTTGATCAACATGGGTGACAAAGTACTGACTTTTATCAAGTTTACCGGACGGCGATCATAGAACCGCTCGCGAGAGCCTTGTGTCGCAAGTTTATCACTGAAGGGAGTTTCAACGTGCAATTCGGACAGGAATTTGGTCAACCGGCAGGGGCGAAGATGCCCGCCAATCTGGCAAGTGTGATTGGAACTGTGCCGGAGTTCCATGCCGAGGATAATGCAAGGAGACCGTTCGATCCGTCTGCAAATGATTTCCGCTTTCGGCGTCTCTTGGGCGAAAGGGCGTGGAGCCTTTTGCCTGCAGCGATACAAAAGCGTTTTGGAAGTCATGTTAAGGGAGGACAGAGTCTTGTCTATCAGGGCGTGATCACCCGCATGAAGTTCAACTGGGTAGGACGCATACTTGCGCAACTCACGAGACTGATTGGTACGCCCCTGCCTATGCACCAGGATTCAGAGGGTCAGCCCGCAGTCGTCTGTGTAACAGAAGATGAGGAACGGGGCGGGCAGTTCTGGATAAGGCAATATGGAAGGAAGAACGGTTTCCCGCAGGTAGTGCACAGTTCGAAGCGGTTCGACGGCCCTACCGGTCTTGAGGAATACATTGGATTTGGCATTGGCATGGCATTGAAACTCGAGGCACGCCAAAACGAATTGTTGTTCAAGAGTGACCACTATTTTCTCCAGATGTTTAACCGGCGTTTGCGTTTCCCGAAGGTGTTTAGCCCGGGTGGCCTGACTATCATTCACCGTGATCTGGGTGAAGGTTATTTTGCCTTTATCCTGCAACTGGACAACCGTCTGTTTGGACGAATGATTGATCAAGAGGCGATATTCACGGACGCGCCGTGACTCAGTTTGGGCCAATCTGGCCAACCGGCTTTTGACTGTTCGTCATCGATGGCGACGTTTCAAGGGATGCTGGGCGGAATGCACCGGCTTTTGTCGTGTCATGAAACTCACAACGGATATTGGGATCGGTGACAGCTTCGAGTTTGCCTGAAATCTTGCAGCCTGCGTTACCATCACCACACTGGGCAAGTTTTGCGGATACCTCAATTTCGCGTTCACCAGAATTCAACAAGCCTTCAAACGGGATGCGTGCCACACGGTTTCTGGATAGTCCGGGCTGGAGAACCGTGGTCCTTTTTTCTGACAATTTGGTGTCGGAAACCGTTGAACTGGCGAGCGCGGATATGATGGTCGAGCCCTGATTGTCTCCGGTGTTTTCGACTTCCACCTCTATCGACTTCAGTTGCAGATCCACATTGGCATTTTTACAGGTCAAAAAACGTGCGGTGAACAACTTTGAGTCCGCCTTCAGATTCCTGCCGGAAAATTTGACATGGGTAATCAGACACTGATCTCCAAGTGCCCGCGCGCAGCGAATCTCGCAACTCACATCCTTGCCGCTACTGCACTGATGTGTCGTAGAGCCGGCAGCCTGTGCGGAAGCCGCAATGACAGCTGTAGCGGCTGCCAGTGTCAGAGTAGACATCATTCTTGCATACATCGTTTCATTTAGAAGGTGTGTTTGGTCTAGGCAAGTGGGGTGCCATACACTATAACGCGAGCAAATTCATCGGTGCCGTTCTTGACCGGCACATGTTTGGAGAAAAAAATGACACTTCCAAAACTTAATTCACTCGATCTGCCGGGTGAACCTAAAGACACGCGCATCGTTGTAGCGATGTCGGGTGGTGTGGATTCTTCCGTTGTAGCAGGGCTGCTTGCGCGCGAGGGCTATGATGTGGTTGGCATGACGCTGCAGCTTTACGACCATGGCGAAGCCATACACCGCAAAGGTGCCTGCTGTGCCGGACAGGATATTCACGATGCGCGTCGCGTGGCCGAAACGCTGGGAATCCCGCATTATGTGCTTGATTATGAATCGAAGTTCCGTGAGCAGGTTATCAATCCGTTCATGGAAAGCTACATTGCGGGAGAAACACCCATTCCCTGTGTTGCCTGCAACCAGACGGTCAAGTTTGCGGATCTTTTGAAGACTGCAAAGGAACTTGGAGCTGCTGCCCTTGCAACCGGGCATTACATCCGCTCCAGCCTTGCAGATCCCGCCACTGGCAGGCGTGCAATGTATCGCCCACTCGATCATGCACGTGATCAAAGCTACTTCCTGTTTGCCACAACCCAGGAGCAGGTTGATTATCTGCGCTTTCCGCTGGGCGGATTGCCCAAATCCGAAACCCGGGAAATCGCTCGCGAACTTGGCCTGGTGGTAGCGGAAAAATCTGACAGTCAGGATATCTGCTTCGTACCGAAGGGGCGTTATTCTGATATCATCAACAAGCTGCAGCCGGAAGCAGCAACTCCGGGCGAAATCTGCCATATAGATGGGCGGGTTCTGGGGACACATACCGGGATTATCAATTTTACCATCGGTAAGCGCCGCGGCATTGGGGTGGCGACCGGAGAGCCGATTTATGTCATTCATCTCGACGCCCAAACAGCGCGCGTGATCGTTGGCCCGAAGGAAGCGCTTGATACTCGCCGCCTGTATCTGCGCGATGTCAATTGGTTGGGGGATGGCCCAGTCGATAGCATTTGTGAATCGGGAATGGATATCTATGTCAAGGTGCGCTCCACCCGTCCGCCGATGGAAGCGCGATTGTTCCCGCCCGACAGTGCCGGGCGTATCGCTGTAGACCTCATTGGCGGTGAGGCAGGCATCGCGCCTGGTCAGGCTTGTGTATTTTATGAAGATGAAACCGAAGACACCCGTGTATTGGGTGGTGGCTTCATTGCAGCAACGAAACGAGAAGCGTCAATTGAAGCCAGCCTGGCTGATGTAATTGGTGATTCTGTACCGGCCTGATGCGTATTGGGATTGACTGGGGCGGTACGAAACTCGAAGTCATTGCATTTGGCGACGAGGGTGAAACCCTAATGCGTAATCGGGTTCCCACACCGCAGGGTGACTACGAGGAATGTATCGCTGCGGTAGTTCAGCTTGTCGATACGGTGGAAAAAGGTGCTGGCGGAGCCGGCACCGTGGGCATTGGAATTCCGGGTACCATCTCGCCAGCAACGGGTTTGGTAAAAAATGCAAACTCCACCTGGCTGAACGGCAGGCCGCTTCTTGAAGATTTGCAGATGGCTTTGCAACGTGATGTACGCATTCACAATGATGCCAATTGCTTTGCTGTGTCCGAGGCTTTCGACGGCGCTGGACAGGGAAGCCACATGGTGGCAGGGGTGGTTCTGGGCACGGGTTGCGGCTGCGGTATCGCGATTGATGGCAAAGCCCTTGCAGGGCGCCATGGCATTGCGGGCGAATTTGGCCATACGGCACTTCCCAATATGACCAGCGAGGAAGCCGCAGCTGCTCTGTGCTGGTGCGGTAAGCGCGGTTGTCTGGAAACGTTCATATCCGGGACCGGCTTTCAGCGGGATTATCAGCGGCGGGCGGGCGGCAGGCGCATGGTTTCCGCCGAGCAAATCCTTGCCATGAACACCGAACTTTCCCGACAGACGTTTGACATTTACTGTGATCGTCTGGCCCGCGGGCTTGCGCAACTTGTCAACATTATTGATCCCGATGTCATTGTGCTGGGTGGGGGGATGTCGAATGTTGCAGCACTTTACCAGCAGGTTCCCGGGCTGATGAGGGAGCACATTTTTAGCGACGTGTTCAGCACCCCAATCGTACCGGCAAAACACGGGGATTCATCCGGTGTCCGCGGTGCAGCAAGACTTTGGTGAGAATGCAGGATATTCAACGGATTCGTTGTTGACAGTCTGCCCCCATAAATCTTATATGCGCACTCGCCTGACTTGTTTCAGTATAGGCCCGGTTGGCGGGGTAGCTCAGGTGGTTAGAGCAGCGGAATCATAATCCGCGTGTCGGGGGTTCAAGTCCCTCTCCCGCTACCAAAAATTTCAATGGACTCTCATATTACGAGAAAACCTCATATTCTTATTATTCTGCCAATAATTTCGGTGTCACGGAGATGAGAAATGCAGCAAAAATCATGACCGGTCTGATTTCGTGGGTGCAAGCAAACCATCGGGGCGCCAAAGAAGTACGGCAATCACCAGTGCCAAGACGATAGAGTCTCGATAGGGTGCCAGCGTTCCCGGAAGGAATGCCTGGGTAAGCACTTCAAGTGCCCCGATGACAAATCCGCCAACCACGGCTCCTCCCAAACTGCCAAGTCCGCCGAGAACGGTCGCGATAAACGCCTTTAATACGGGGAAAAAACCCATCAACGGATCGACGGATCCTCTTTGGGCTGTCCATACAATTGCCGCTGCACCGGCCAACAGGCCCGATAATGCAAATGTGTGGCGCGGCGGCGGTTTCCGGAATTTGAGGCGATAGCTTTCGGAATTTATTTTTCTAACGGCACTGGCTTTTGCCGATCTTGCGTGGGCTATCTGTTGCCGTACTTACTCGATCCCAGATCGTAACCACAACAAATTCCCCTTCTGGCTTTCCAGCATCGTTCAAAAGAATGCAGATATAGTCTGCAAATCCCCGTCGATCTGTACCGTCATCGTCCATCAACACCCAAAAGCTAATGGACTGGCTCCACATCGCTTCATAAACTTTGGGTTCAGCTACCGCCAGCTTGATGGCCTTTTCCTGCCATTCCTTCGTCGCTTTTTCCTTTGCTGCCAGCTCTTCAGTGGCTTTGCGCTCTTGTTCAGCCTTCGCTTCTGCTTCAGCTTTGGCCTGGTCTTCTGCTTCCTGCTTGACGCGGGCCGCTTCGGCTTCCTGATCTGCAATGCGTTGGTTTTCTTCAGCCTCACGCTGGGCAATAAGTTCAGCCCATTTGGCTGGGTCTGAGATGTCTTCCTTCTTCGCATCAAGATATTCTTGAGTGGATACAAAACCCAGGCGGGCAGCTTCTTTGTCGTTTTGCTGGCTTCCCAGTACGCCAAAACCGACAACACCAACCATGAAGACAATAATCGAGATAAAGAACCTTTTGCGGAAAATGGGCTTACGATCAGCCTTTCCGATGATCCAGCGGATCAAATACCAGATGGTTGCCAGAAATGCGATTGAACCGAATAAACCAAGTAAAACGAGAAGAATTTCCAATATTGCCTCCGTAAAATATGATTTACCTAGCATTATCTGGGACGCTTGGCATCACCAATTTTTGCTCACACCAGCTTCCATTCGATCAGAAATCCCTTGAACGGCAGGCCGTGGGTTTTCTCGAACCAGGCGAGCATCGCATCGAAATCATCAAAGCCATCGGCTTTGGCCAAGGCTTCAGCTTCGCGCACCGACAGTAAGGTCTTGCGCCATGTGATGATCGATCCGGACACTGCGCCTTTGTAAAGCCAGTGACGGCCATCAAGCTTCTGGGTGATGTGGATCGGTGTGACGGCAGTGCAAATGGCATCGGCCAGCTTGCGGCAGCTCGATGTTCTCATGCCCGTGTAGAGCTGAAGGCTTTCGCCCACGCTGCATGGTTCACCATGATAAAGCCCTTTGCGGTTGCGCTTCCTGGGCGCGCGGATGGTGTTTGGCTTCAGGCCGGTTTCCACCGGCGTGGCAAACTGTTTTTGGAAATTGAACGCAACCATTTTTACTGATCATTCAGGCAGGCAACGATGGATGCATAAATATCGCGGGTGACTTCTGGATGTGATCCCAGACCCACATGCGTGGCCTTCAAAGTCTTGAGGTGATGGGAACCGCTCCAACTTGGTTCAAATTGACAGGCCGCACGGCGATTGCCAGTCATCCAGCGCTTCAATTTCGGATAGCCGGATGTGGCCCAAAATTCATCGACACGGGCAACATTGTGATCAACCTTCGGGAAACGGGCAGCGGTTGGATCGATCGCACCGATATAGGCAACCTTGATGCCATTGTGACTAAGCTTTTCGGCGATCTTGCAACAGGCCATAACACCGTTGGAATGGCCGACAAGAATGATCGGGCCGTCAAGCGTTCCATCGCGCTTGGCCTTGATGAGGCGATCAGCAACCGACTTCCAGGAAGACCAGACGTGATGTTCGGCATCCACATCAGATGGCAGACTGTCGATCATCCGTTCCAGCGTTCGTGTTCCCTTCTGAAAAGGGCGGATGATGCTTGATCCAAGACCAGAAAATAGATGCACTTCAGCCATGATGATGTCCTTTCGCGGGTGTTCCCGCTTGTGTTTTTAGTAAGTCGCTTCCACAGCCAATCCCTCTTCAACAAGCATTTGATTGAAGCTCTTGGATTGGTCATCGAGCGGATAGACTTCGGCCAGCCAACGGCCATATTTGCCGGTCTTGTCTTTGTAAGTGCGAATGAAAACGTCCTTGCCCAGGATGCGAGTTTCCAACCAGGTTTTAGCCTTGAGACCTTGTTCCTTTTCCGCCTGGGTGACGCGCTTGCTCAAACGGATTTCAGGGGCATTGATGCCGAACAGGCGAAGCTTCACACCGCGAAGGCCGGACTTAAAACCAAGGTCAATATTGGCCGTGATGGTGTCGGCGTCATAAACATCGGTGATGTGGGCATGATACTCATACATGAATTCATCCCCGATCATTGTAAGTCATCCAGCCGAACAGGCGGACGCAAAGCCAAAAGAACCAGGCCAGAGTGGTGCAAGCGAAAACCCGGAATGTGGTTGTGGTCAGACTGGCATCACGCAACATGGCTTGAAGGAATTTCCGATCGCATTCAGCCCGTGAAGGGGAACCAGCGGCATAGCCTTCGTCGTGTTTGTCCCATGCGGCTTCCTGAAAGAAAGAACTGCCAAACCGGGTCAGCGCCTTCCGAAGCCAAGCCGGAAACCATGAAGGGCCGATGCCATTGGTAACGCTCATGGGTTTTCACCCGATGCTTGTTGCTGGGCGTCTTGGGCCAATATGGTTGCTACCGCCGTTGATCGGCTCAGACTTTCGGTGATGACATTTTCCAAGCCCTTGAGGCTGGCGGTAAGAACCACGTCACCAGACTGAATTTGTTGGAGCGCGCCACCGGCTAAAGCGGCAATGTCCGCATCACCCGCCAGCAATTTGAGCGTGTCCAGCTTGGCCTTGCGATAGTCTGCAAAACTGGTGTTGGATGAAAGGGCAACTACATCAGCCAAGGCAATGGCAATAAGCAAGCCAGTTGCATCAGAAACCGTGCCTAATAAGCTTTCAGTATCAGCAACATTTTTTGCGATATGACGGCGAAGTTCGATAATGGCATCAGCCCGGGCTTTTGCAATAGCATCAACCTGTAGTTCAGAACTCGTCTTGGCCCGCCACTCATTGGAGGCTTGATCTTTGATGAGTTCAGCATCCCACGCACATTCAAGTTCTTGCCATCCACTTTCAGGGTGCATAGACGGGATGCGTTTGCGGCCCATGTCATCAACCAACCATTTTGAATTTTCTACTGCCAGGAAGATTTTCTTGCCATCAAAACAAAGACTGGAAGCGGGGTAATTAACCAATTCCTTTGGCACTTCCACGCCTGCAATTGAGGGAGAAAGGCAAACTACCAAGTCTTGATGAGTTTGAGCAAACATGAAACTAACCTCTCAATGATACGTTGAATACTGGGCCTGTGGTATAGGGAACGACTTCATTGATGTAGTCATCCATAACAAGCGCATAGAATTTGTAACGACTGAGGCCCGCTGATGCTCCATACGAAAATACTTCAGCATCATTCGTTGGCTGTGGTGTCACAGAAAAATCATGATCGGGTCGAGACGAATAAATCGCACGAAATTTACTCAGGCCGTTTAGCGTAGGCGTTCGAGACCAGTTTAAGTCAACGCTGTATTCTGATCTTGAATTTTGAGCATTTGCCAATATTAGGACACCATGCACAGGTGCTGAAAAATTCAAAAGAGCCTTGTTAATTAGGGTTGTAATTGTCGCGACATTGGCACTGTCGGTCACAATCCGCGCGATTAACATCCGATCAAAAGTGCTGTCATAGATCAGATCATCTTCGGATGGCGTTGCGCCGGTCAAATCGGCCAGTTCAAACCGCCCATTGGGCCAGTCCGTCATAGCTGTAGCGTTACCCGTACCAGGTGCATTCCAGCGCAAATGATAGGTCTTTTTTGCAGCTGTTGCGAAACTGCGATCGGCAAGATCAAAATCATCTGCCGACAGTTGAATGAGACCCCGCCAAATCCAAGTCTGCGCAGTGTCTACCTTGACTATTCCGGCACCATCATCTGTGAGGGCTAGCCGGTTATCGGCGGTCTGAATTTCAGGATAAGTCGGGTTGTTCCGGATCAAAGCTAAAAGGCGGTTGTCAATATCGCCCAGTGAAACAATGCCTGGTTGTTCGCCTTCAGCCGTCCGGACAGAAAGCGGACTTTCTGATGTGTTGTCACCAGTGATGGTCGTATCATGATGCAAAGCAAATAAATCATGGGCCTGTTTGACTTGCATGATGTCCGTCGTCATGGGTTTCTGGACAGACCGCAGCTTGAGCTAAGCGAGTATCTGGCTCATCTGTTTGTCGATGTTAAGCGACCTGCTTGCGGTATTGCAAGCGCCGTTCGTTGATAGTCTTTTGCTTGATCCTTTCTCGTTGTTGCAGGATTTGGTCGCCACGTCCGAAGTAGACGTCGGCGGGTGTCAGGTTCTTCAGGCTTTCGTGGTATCGCCTGTGATTGTAGTGGCTAATGAACCTACCGATCTGGCCTTTCAGATCGCCGGGCAGGAAGTAGTTTTCCAGCAGGATGCGGTTCTTCAAGGTTTGATGCCATCTCTCGATCTTGCCTTGTGTCTGGGGATGGTATGGTGCGCCACGAACATGATCCATGCCGTTGTCATCGAGCCATTCAGCCAGTTCGGTGGCGATATAGCTGGAGCCATTGTCTGACAGCAGTCTTGGTCGATGATGGACATTGATCTGATCACAGCCAGAGGCCTGCAGCGCGAGTTCCAGAGTGTCAGTAACATCGCTGGCCTTCATAGTCGTACACAACTTCCATGCGATCACATAGCGGCTGTAATCATCGAGAATGGTGGATAGGTAGAACCAGCCCCAACCAATAACCTTGAGATAGGTGAAGTCCGTCTGCCACAGCTGATTGGGCGCAGTTGTTTTGTCACGGAATTCGTTCGCAGCCTTGATAACCACAAAGGCAGGACTGGTAATCAGGTCATGGGCCTTGAGAAGCCGGTAAACACTGGCCTCGGACACGAAGTAGCGCTTGGTGTCGGTGAACCTGACAGCCAGTTCCCTTGGAGATAGTTCTGGCTCCTCCAATGCCAGATCGACGATCTGTTCACGCACATCGTCAGGAATACGGTTCCAAACCCGTGCGGGCATGGGAGCCTTGTCTTCCAAGGCATCCACGCCACCAGTCTGGTATCTGTCATACCAGGTATAAAAGGTTGAGCGTGGAACACCCAGTCGATCCAGTGTCTGCTTGGCTGGAAGATGCGATTGTTCTACCAAGCGGATGATCTCAAGCTTCTCGGATGCAGGATACCTCATTCGTCGTCTCCCCCATCGCCTGTCATGCTTTTTTTGAGCAATCGAAGTTCCAGAGCCTGTTCTGCTACGACCTCCTTCAGATCCCGGGCTTCCTTGCGAAGTCCCTTCACCTCATCGGTATTGGCCTCACGCATCGTATCGCCAGCCAGCCTCTTCTTTCCGGCTTCCATAAATTCCTTGGACCAAGAGTAATACTGGCTCTGGGCAATTCCTTCCTGACGACACAGCTCGGCAATGCTGTCTTCACCACGAAGGCCGGAAAGCACAATCCTGATCTTTTCTTCCGAAGAAAACCGACGTCGCGTCTGTCGTTTGATGTCTTTTACAACACGATCAGCATCGTCGGTCATTCGTTCGTTCTTTCGTCTCATCATTTGCTTCTTGATAGCAATGATGAGCCAAAATCACTCCCTTACGCAATCAACCCAATCTGTCCATTAGGCGCTGACCGGGTACAGATAAGCATAACGATCATGAGTACGTGGTTATTTTCGATGATTTGAAGCGACTAGCACGTGACAGAGATTTTCACTTCAAACTGAGACAAGCACTTGCCAGGTAGTGTCTCAGTTTGAATTTCGTTTTTTATACGGCCCGCGTTTCTTCGGCGCAGGCGCTCTTGCGTCGATCAGTCCGACAATCCATTCCATATCATGCAAAGTGTCAGAAACGCCAGCCGCCATAGCAGGCGTCATGCGCAGGCTCTTGTGGATGCGCACAAAGTTGTAGTGGACGAAATACAGGCTCAGCATGTGAATGTGGTTTTCCAGCTTCTTTGAAAACGCATTCGTCAACCGCGTGAAACGACGCATTCCCATCCGCATGGTGAGATTTTGGCGTTCGACGTAAGACGTGCTTACATCGCTCATATCAGGATTGCCTTCGATCCGCCGCTTCTTGATACCTGTGCATTCAGCAGGTGAGTATTTCTTCGCATAGCTGCCTTTGGACCCAGTTTCGCCGCCGTAAAGCTTAACAAGCTGGGCGTAATCCACGTTGCCGCCAAATGCGCCTTTCACGGCTTCAAGATATGCCTTGTGTCCGTCTGTGGTCAGTTGGACGCGATTGGCGAGGCGAGAGCGCAGATCGTCCATAAATTCAATCGCGG
The DNA here is from genome assembly GCA_965198665.1 of Rhizobiaceae bacterium. Taxonomy (GTDB): domain Bacteria; phylum Pseudomonadota; class Alphaproteobacteria; order Rhizobiales; family Rhizobiaceae; genus JAALLB01. The sequence continues at coordinate 99,574 of CBDAPT010000011.1, forward strand.
TCGCGCCGGATCGGTCACCCACCTCGTATGTTAGGATCATTTTGTGGTTGCTTTCAATTGCGGTCCACGTCCACACGTCGCCAGCACCTACGGGCGCGGCTTTCGCAGCCGCCACGTTCTTGTCTTTGGCGTAGCAGAACGACCAGATTTCATCGCACTGGACCCGACTGGAGGGAACGTCGCGAACTGTCTTGTCGTGGTATTCAGCGCAGGCTTCGCCTGCCTCTAAAAGAAGCTTGGAAACGGTGTTGATTGAAACGCCGACCGTGCGGGAAATGGATCGCATGGACATGCCCTCAACAAGCATGCTGAGGATCATGACGCGTTTGTGTTTGGGTAGCTTGTTCATACCTTGATGAGGTGGACGCCCCCTCATACCGGCAAATGAATTGTCGTAAGGTGGTTGTTGATGAATGAACCACAAATAACGAAGGAGCGTCCTTATGAAAGTTACCACGATCGGGCTTGATCTTGCCAAAAGTGTCTTCCAGGTTCACGGTGTTGACGATGATGGCAGTGTTATCGTGATCAAAAGGTTGCGGCGAAAACAGTTGAAAGGCTTTTTCTCGAAACTGCCAGCTTGCCTTGTCGGCATGGAGGCTTGTGCCACTGCCCATTATTGGGCTCGCACCCTGGCAGCCTTTGGTCATGAGGTCAGACTGATGCCTCCTGCCTACGTCAAGGCCTACGTAAAGCGGGGCAAGAATGACGCTGCCGATGCTGAAGCGATTTGCGAGGCTGTCAGGCGGCCCACCATGCGTTTCGTGCCTGTCAAAACACCTGAGCAGCAAAGTATCCTGATGATACACCGAACCCGTTCCCTGATTGTGCGGCAACGCACCATGGCAGCCAATGCACTGCGTGCTCATTGTGCAGAGTTCGGTCTTGTCACCACCCCCGGCGTCAGGAACATCGTCAAGCTGGCTCATTCCATCTTCAACGAAAACGACGAGAAGCATGTCCTGCCGGCTAGAGCGTGTTCGCATCACGTGAATTCACAGCCGACTGCCCTGAAGAAATTCCGGCACTCCATTGGCGTGAACATATGGCAGACCTCTCCGATTGCCTTCCAGACATCATCGAAGGTTCTGGCGCCTGCCTTCCTCAGATGAGCCTTGAGCTTCGAAAAGGCCATTTCAATGGCATTGAGATCTGGGGAATATTTCGGCAGGAACAAAAACCATGCGCCGATATCTCGCAAGATCTGCTCGGCTTTTTCGCTCTTGTGAGCGGCTAGGTGGTCAAGGATTACGACATCTCTCTTTTCCAGTTCTGGCGCCAACTGTGTCTCAACATAAATCTCAAAGATTTCTTTGGTCATGGCCCGGTCAATAACCCAGGGCGCAACCAGTCCATGACTGCGCAGGCCTGCGATAAGTGTCTGCTTCTTCCAGTGGCCATGAGGGACAAAATCTATGAGGCGCTCTCCTGTTGGGGCCCATCCAGTTTGCTTGGCCATTTTGGTGTTTGTGGACGTCTCATCAATGAAGACAAGTTTTTCAATCGACCGATTCAAAAACGGAACACGCCTTGTCTTCCAGAGTTCGCGGTCTTTTTTCACGTCGATGCGGTGTTGCTCCTTGGCATAAATAGTCTTTTTTTATGCGACAACCCGAAACTGCGCACAACATGCCAGACAGGCGAATGATGGACATTGAGGTTGAATTTTTCGTTCAGCTCCGCACAAAGCTTACGGATTGTAATGTCCTTTTGTTCATCAACCCGTTTTCGAAGCCAGTCTTTATAGGGTGAAAGCTTGCCATGGCCTGTTTTTCCCGGGTTATGTTTTGGAGCAAGCGAACCAGTTTCACGTTTCAACTTCACCATATCATTCACAAATTTGACGGAGACTTTGAAATGGGCAGCCGTTCCACGATGAGTGTGGCCTTCTTCTACATGAGCTACAACACGTTTACGCAATTCAATCGGATGGGGCTTGGGCATTGAAAATCCTTGGCTTCGAACCGAATCAGGTCACCCCAATCAGAATCATATTCGCGCACGGAAAGAAACTGAATCTACTCGACACAAACACGCTCTATTGCACAAGTCGCGCTGGCAACGCTTGCCCGTCGCTTGCTCGAACTGGAGGAAGAATTGCAGGCTCTTGAGAAGGTCCTGCGTGACTGGCACCGGCAAAATGAAGCCAGCAGGCGCCTGGCAGCCATTCCGGGTATTGGTGTGATCACAGCCACTGCACTGATGGCAACCGTCAGCGATCCGGGACAATTCAAAAGCGGACGGCAGTTCGCCGCATGGCTTGGCCTGGTCCCCAAACAGCATTCAAGCGGTGACAAAGTAAGGCTCGCTGGCATATCAAAGCAGGGAGACCGGTATATTCGCCGCCTGCTTGTCATTGGTGCGACAGCTGTTATTCGCCACAATCGAAACAAGAAGAGCCCGACCGCGGTCTGGATCAATGGTCTGCTGGAAAAGAAACCTGTGAGACTGGTCTCTGTCGCATTGGCCAACAAGACCGCTCGCATCGCCTGGGTTCTTATGACCAGAGGACAGCGCTATAACCCCTTGCGAATCAGCGCCGCTTGAAGGCAAGGCACAGAAATTGGTAATGGCAGAAAGTGATGTGACATGATCAGCCAAAAACGAGGTTACACCGTGTGATTCAATGCGCCCCATGAGCGCGTCATCTTGATCAGGAACCTCGTTTGCGGATTTCCATCAGGGCCAGCGATCTATCAAATATCGCATCAACAGGCCGGACATATGAAAGCAACCGATCAAAACATCAAAAAATGTCTTGCCAATCCGGGGCGTCCACATATGAATATAGATATGACAAGGTTATTTATCAAGCAAAAAGTTCACTTTGATTATATGCAAAGAGTAAACAGCCCGTTACTGTGCATATGAAAATTCGTTTGCAGAATAATGTCCATACCCAAAAGAACATCAAAATCAAAATTATCGCCTTCTAGCAATGAAACCTTGGTGTTTGAAAAGCCTTTCCCAAACACAGCTTGTTGAACAGCACCCTTCTGATCAGGAGGGCAAACAGCTTCAGTAATTGATATATACACGTCAACCATAAATGTGGGACATCTTACTTCTCCTCCAACTCCATGCATTGCACGCCAACCCAATGGTTGAAGTTCAACTGCATTGACTACTGTATTACATATACATGTTGATTGTGCCCCGGTATCCAATAAAGCTCTGAAAGGTTTTAAATCTGGAAAACTATCTGTTACACCCAATGCTGAAGGCTTCGTCACATCACAAACGAAGATTATTTGATTGTTCTGAATATTTCCCGTGAAACAAGGCAAAATTAGTTATCCTGAAAATCTTCCGCAGTTTTTGGTTTTATAAAAAGACTTATAATTCCAAGATTTTGAGCCTTTTCCCCAATCTCTTTTATCGAAAAATTCCCCTCACCATAACTATGCAGACCAAATTTATAAGCATCCACGTAGTCATTGAAAATATCGATCAACTCCCCATCCGAAAACAAGGCAATCTTACCTAAGTTTTTAAACATCAGGTCTGCCTTTATGGATTCATACGCCTTAATGTTTTTTTCTAATTCCGAAGTGTACCCGGTCAGCGCCTAATGGACAGATTGGGTTGATTGCGTAAGGGAGTGATTTTGGCTCATCATTGCTATCAAGGAGCAAATGATGAGACGAAAGAACGAACGAATGACCGACGATGCTGATCGTGTTGTAAAAGACATCAAACGACAGACGCGACGTCGGTTTTCTTCGGAAGAAAAGATCAGGATTGTGCTTTCCGGCCTTCGTGGTGAAGACAGCATTGCCGAGCTGTGTCGTCAGGAAGGAATTGCCCAGAGCCAGTATTACTCTTGGTCCAAGGAATTTATGGAAGCCGGAAAGAAGAGGCTGGCTGGCGATACGATGCGTGAGGCCAATACCGATGAGGTGAAGGGACTTCACAAGGAAGCCCGGGATCTGAAGGAGGTCGTAGCAGAACAGGCTCTGGAACTTCGATTGCTCAAAAAAAGCATGACAGGCGATGGGGGAGACGACGAATGAGGTATCCTGCATCCGAGAAGCTTGAGATCATCCGCTTGGTAGAACAATCGCATCTTCCAGCCAAGCAGACACTGGATCGACTGGGTGTTCCACGCTCAACCTTTTATACCTGGTATGACAGATACCAGACTGGTGGCGTGGATGCCTTGGAAGACAAGGCTCCCATGCCCGCACGGGTTTGGAACCGTATTCCTGACGATGTGCGTGAACAGATCGTCGATCTGGCATTGGAGGAGCCAGAACTATCTCCAAGGGAACTGGCTGTCAGGTTCACCGACACCAAGCGCTACTTCGTGTCCGAGGCCAGTGTTTACCGGCTTCTCAAGGCCCATGACCTGATTACCAGTCCTGCCTTTGTGGTTATCAAGGCTGCGAACGAATTCCGTGACAAAACAACTGCGCCCAATCAGCTGTGGCAGACGGACTTCACCTATCTCAAGGTTATTGGTTGGGGCTGGTTCTACCTATCCACCATTCTCGATGATTACAGCCGCTATGTGATCGCATGGAAGTTGTGTACGACTATGAAGGCCAGCGATGTTACTGACACTCTGGAACTCGCGCTGCAGGCCTCTGGCTGTGATCAGATCAATGTCCATCATCGACCAAGACTGCTGTCAGACAATGGCTCCAGCTATATCGCCACCGAACTGGCTGAATGGCTCGATGACAACGGCATGGATCATGTTCGTGGCGCACCATACCATCCCCAGACACAAGGCAAGATCGAGAGATGGCATCAAACCTTGAAGAACCGCATCCTGCTGGAAAACTACTTCCTGCCCGGCGATCTGAAAGGCCAGATCGTTAGGTTCATTAGCCACTACAATCACAGGCGATACCACGAAAGCCTGAAGAACCTGACACCCGCCGACGTCTACTTCGGACGTGGCGACCAAATCCTGCAACAACGAGAAAGGATCAAGCAAAAGACTATCAACGAACGGCGCTTGCAATACCGCAAGCAGGTCGCTTAACATCGACAAACAGATGAGCCAGATACTCGCTTAGCTCAAGCTGCGGTCTGTCCAGAAACCCATGACGACGGACACCTAAGTTTTTAAACATCAGGTCTGCCTTTATGGATTCATACGCCTTAATGTTTTTTTCTAATTCCGAAGTAAGTGCATTCATTTCTTCCACCTTGCAATGGCAGCTAGTTTGGCTGTCTTTTTCCTCTCTTTTGAAGATGTTTTTTCGAAACGCGCCTTCGCACCAGCCAACCCGCTATTGCGCTTGGCAGGTTGGTTGTATCCGGTTTCCTGAACTTCGCCTGTGGCAACACGGGCAACATGCACAGCGTTTCCAATCACGTCTGCGGGCCGTCGCTGGCCTTGTGGTCCTTTAGGCATTGCCGGGAGTTCCTTTATTTTATTTTCTCAATAATTTTTGCAAGAAGCTTGATCACGAAAAGCAGCGGAAATATCCAACCAAACAAAGGAATTAAAAATACTAAAGACCAAAACCATTTATTTAATCCTGCCCCCGTGCCATTCCGAAGTGCACCAGTGAAAACGGCAGCGTGATGAGCATTCTTCCTTGCGGGCGGGCCAGGCGATGGCGAGAATCTTGTAGAAGGAGATTCGCCTATGCCTCGCGGCTACCACCACCTGACCCAAGATGAACGTTGCCAGATTTGGGGGTTGAAGAAAAGCGGCCTCTCGCAGAGAGACATTGGGCGTGAGCTCGGACGCCATCACACGACAATCCGTCGAGAGATGCAGCGCAACAGCGGCGGCCGGGGCTACCGGTACAAACAGGCCCATAACAAGGCGACAGAGCGCCGCCACAGGGCGTCATCGGTGCCAAGGAAGATGACACCCGCCCTGTGGCAATTGGTCGAGGAGAAGTTGGCGGCTGGCTGGAGCCCAGAGCAAATTTCGGGTCGGTTTCGTCGGGAAGGCCAAGCCATGGTGGGGCGGATGCGGATCTACGAATACGTCCGCGCGGACCGCAGGGCCGGTGGCAGCCTTTACAAACGTCTGCGGCGGCGTGGGAAGAAACCGAATTGGCGCGGCGGCCGGCACGCCGGGCGAGGACGCATTCCCGGTCGTGTCGATATCAGTGAGCGGCCCGCGATCGTCGAACAGAAGTTGCGGATCGGTGACTGGGAGGTGGACACGATCGTTGGAGCGGGTCAAAGCGGCGCAGTGGTTTCGGCGGTGGACCGCGCCTCGAAGATGACCCGACTGGTACGGCTCGACAGGAAAACGGCCGAAGATGTCGGAGCTGCGCTCAGACGCCGGCTGGAGGCAGATCGGCACCTGGTTCACACGATCACTGCGGACAACGGTAAGGAATTCGCTGGCCACAGCAGCCTGTCCAAGGCGCTTGATGCCAAGTTCTATTTTGCCCGGCCCTACCACTCATGGGAGCGCGGGCTGAATGAACACACCAATGGACTGGTCCGCCAGTATTTGCCGAAAGGCACGGATTTCCGGTCTGTGACCGATGCCGAGGTCCAGGCGGTGGAGGATCTGCTCAACGCACGGCCGCGCAAGGCACTCGGCTTCCGGACGCCGGAGGAGGTGTTCAGAGATGCGCAGGCACCGCCATGACCGCTCTCAAACCTCTGGGAAGCGCACAGCGTGAAATCTCTCTTCGGCACAGTCTGTTCGAAGAGGCGATTGCGCTTGTGCGCAATTCTGCGGTAGGGGTATTGGTAACGGCAATTCAAGTCATCGCAGGCTCCGCCTGTCGAAATTTTTCACCGCCAGGCCCTTTTTTGCATTCGGGCTTGCGCCCTCATTTCAAAAAGGGCCTGGCGGTGGTGCACCTCGGAGCGGAAACGGCGGCAGAAAAAACAGAGGATAAACGAATGAAGAATTTAATGGGAAAATGAGTGAAAAATGCCACCAAAATCGACAGCAATCGTCAGTTTTGGTGTGCCAAAGATAGCGCCCAGATGTGCCAAAGATAGCGCCCAGCTACAATTGTTGAAACCGTTCGTTGGATTGAAACCCTGTTTAACCGTCCAGGTAAGGGGCTTTGAGGGTCAATGCTGTTTGAAAAACTCTGATGCAATTGCCACGGTACCGAATGACAGAAGGTTGTTATGACCGGCATCAGCCAACGAAAGCCACTCCTTGCTTTCGGATTGATACGATTCAAACAGCTTCCGGCCATACGCAATCGGAATCACGTCGTCGCGTTCCCCATGTATCATCAAAACCGGCACTGATACCTTTTTCAGATGTTCCTGCGAAGGGATATCATGTTTGAACAGCAATCTGACGGGAAAAATCGGATAGCGGCTCGCTGCTAGATCGGCCGTCGAGGAATAAGGTGATTCCAGCACGACAGCCTCAACGTTTCTTTCCGCAGCCAGATATGTGGCAATCCCGGTACCGAGTGAATGGGCATACAAATAGACATTATCTTCAGCAGGCTCGACAAACCAATCGTAGGTTTCCAGCGCATCATCCAAAAGCTTTCTTGCCGAAGGCGAGCCTGTACTGGCGCCATATCCCCTGTATTCGGCCAGCAGGACGTCATAGCCATTACGGTTTAGCTCAAGCCCGCGGTCAAGTTCATAATAGGCAAGCGATCCGTTGCCATGAAAGAAAATCACTTTTGGTGCGCCAGGTTGATTTGGTATCCGAATATGTTTCAACCGGGCACCATCTGCCGTTTTCATGTCGAAAAATTCGGCATTCTCCGGGAGGCCCACCGGTGGCTGACTTGGAGCGGGAAAGAGGAGCGTACCCTGAAGGACGTAAAGCAGCAGCAAGACAAGCACATAAAAAATCAGTAAGAACACACCAATGTTCTTAATAATTTTTACTGCTGATCCCATCACTTCCGGTTCTAACAATTGCTGTCCGGTCCATGCCGACATGTAGCCAGCCGAAAAATCGCATACTAAAAAGCTTGCTTTAGAGGATGCAACTTATAGTGCAAAGAAGCAGGCAACCATCAAAATGATAAACAGTATGGTTCCGCCAATCAGCCCGCCGCCGCCAAAAAATCCGAACAGCATGGCAACCAGCAACGCGATGCATGCTGCCGTTGTCCAGATTGAAAACTTTATAAAGATTTCGTAGGTGCGTTCATGCTCGGGATAGTCCATTGCATTAGCAGGTACTTTTCCCGTAGATTTTTTTGCCATTATAATGCTCCGGTATTCCGCTGTTGAAAATCTGGATAAATCAGGACACTTATACAGTCACCGTGACAGAATGTCTTTTTAACGCAATTTTTTGTTCATGTCGCCCGGCGCAAAGAAAATTTATTGCCGTTCAGATCAACGCAATCAAGTTGATTGTTTTCCTGTCGCAGACAATCCGCCTGATTGGATCGCCCTGATACCAGCCCGTTCCACTTGATCTGAATTTGGGTTTCCGAAAGCGCAACATATTCCCCTTCCGAGATTACCGTACCGCTGTCGTTTGCAACCGCCATAAAGCTTCCATTCAGAAATTCTGCCGTATACACGCCATCACTGGATGCCCATTTCCCGTTCAGGATCGGAGGACCAGCTGTTTCCTTGTTTTGGCTGCAACCAACCAAAGCCAATACCGCAACCGCCATGCCAAGACCTACCGCTTGTTTTTTTGTTAGCAGTCGCATTGTCGTAATTTGTGATTTTTTAGCCATATCTTACCACCTCGAACCCATTTTTTAAGAATTTGGACCGATCCGGTCAAGAGGAAGCCTCCAAGACTTCAAGTTCGTCGATAAATCCAGATATCATGGAAAGTCCCTGTTGCCAGAAGTCCGGCTCGCTGGCATCAAGCCCGAACGGCTCCAAAACTTCGCTGTAATGTTTCGAGCCACCTGCTTTCAGGAGATTGAAATATTTCTGCTGAAAGCCGCTTTCCGCGTTTTTGTATACGGCATAAAGTGAATTTACGAGGCAATCCCCGAAGGCGTAAGAATAGACATAGAAGGGTGAATGCACGAAGTGTGGAACATAGGCCCAGTATGGTCTGTAATCATCGCTGAACCTGAATGCCGGCCCAGGCTTTCTCCCTGCACAGACAGCCACAGGTCACCGATATCATCAGCCGTCAGTTCCCCACCCTGCCGTGCCTCATGAACCTTTCTTTCAAACATGTAAAATGCAATCTGGCGAATAACTGTATTGAGCATATCCTCAACCTTTTGCGCCAACATGATTTTGCGTTGAGCCGCTGTATCACATTTTCCAAGCAGAGACTGAAATGTCAGCATTTCACCAAATACGCTGGCGGTTTCGGCCAGCGTAAGAGGCGTTTGCGCCATGAGCGCTCCCTGTTCAGCCGCGAGGACCTGATGCACGCCGTGACCTAGTTCATGCGCAAGCGTTATCACATCCCGGGGCTTACCAAGATAATTTAGCAATACATAAGGGTGCACGGACGGAACGGTTGGATGCGAAAATGCTCCCGGGGACTTGCCCTTCCTTACCGGTGCATCAATCCAGCCGCGATCAAAAAACCGTTCAGCAATTTCCGCCATCTCAGGCGAAAATCCATTATAGGCATCGAGAACCGTGCGCCTGGCGTCTTTCCATTGAATCAGCTTTTCCTGTTGCATCGGCAGTGGCGCGTTTCGATCCCAAAACTGCATCAGGTCAAGTCCGAGCCACCCGACCTTCATCTGATAATAGCGGTGGGAAAGCTGAGGAAACGAATCTTGAACCGCTTTAACAAGTGCATCGACGACATCCCGTTCGACACGGTTTGCCAGATGCCGGGAATCGGCAATGTCCTCAAATCCCCGCCAGCGATCAGAAATTTCCTTGTCCTTCGCCAAGGTATTGGTGATCAGGGAGAATGTCCGGATATTGTTGTTGAGAACCCGTGAAATTTCCCTGGCCGCTTTTTCCCGTTTGTCCCTGTCCTGATCCTGCAACAGATTGAGAGCCTGTTCCACTGCAAGGTTTTTTCCATCTACTTCGAATTCAAGGCCGGACATGGTTTCATCAAACAGACGATTCCAGGCAGCCCTGCCGGTTACTGATTTTTCATGAAACAACTGCTCGATACTGTCATCCAACTGATAGGGCTTGTCTCGCCGAAGATCTGTCAGCCAGGGCTCGTAGTAGGCAAGTGAAACATCTCTGGAAACAGCGTCCTTCAACTCTGCATCATCCAGACGGTTAAGTTCCAGGGTGAAGAACAGCAGGTGTGATCCGGCTGCTGTCATCTGCTCTTGGGCATCACCAAAGAATTTTGCAAAACCCTGGTTCGTCGTGTCACTGGCGTACAGCAGGCCGGCATAAGACATTATGCGGCCCATACGCTCCTCGATCATTTCATATTCGGCAATTACAAGCGAGAGATCCCTGGGATTACGCGCCAGGATTGACGCCAGATTTCCCGAGTTTTCTTCTTCGAACGATTTTGCACTGACTTTGCACCACTCTACGTCATCGATATATTCCTGGCTCTCCATGCCGGGGTACAGATCATCGAGATCCCAAACCGGCAATTCCGGCAGTGCATCGGGATCACCTGGTGAGTTTTGTGTAACTGCTGAATTATGGGCGCGTATGATCTGTTCCATTAAACAATCCTCGTAAACGTCGTGCGCTTCTTCATCTTTGGTTATTATCGATTCCGAATGCCGACTTTAACGCAATCAAATCGAATAATTTCAAGATTTCTGCAAGTGACTAAAGTTAAAATTTTAGTCAGGACGATGGCAAATTTTTAACCTTTCTTTTTAAGCCGGGATTCAGGCAAAGCCGGTATTGTCGCCTCACAATGGGACGGTTGATGACATGAACACATGTCGATCGGCCAAATTCAGAGGTGGGAAAATGCCAAACAAAGTTCTTGTTGTCGATGACGAGCCGGTACAGCGCCGTTTGCTGGAAGCGACCCTTCAGAAATTGGGTTTTGATCCGATATGCGTTGAAAACGGCAATGAAGCACTGGACGCCCTCGAAGGTAAGAACGGACATCGCATAAAGGCAGTGATTCTGGATTTGGTGATGCCGGAAATGGACGGCATGGCCGTTCTGGAAGCCATGTCTTCGCGCAAGCTTTCTCAGCCGGTCATTGTTCAAACTGCCCAGGGCGGGGTTGAAACCGCGGTGAATGCCATGCGAGCGGGCGCTGTCGACTTTGTCGTAAAACCCGCTGCGCCCCAACGACTTAAGACATCGCTTCATAACGCCATGCATATGGAAGCGTTGCAGGGCGAGATCAAACGTATCAAGCGTTCGGCCACCGGGAAGTTGACTGTCGACGAAATCATTTCATCCAGCGCCAATATGGAGCGGGTGAAATCAATTGCCAAAAAAGCTGCACAATCTTCTATTCCTGTGCTGATCGAAGGAGAATCTGGCGTCGGTAAGGAGTTGATTGCAAGAGCAGTTCAAGGCATGAGTGACCGTTCTTCCAGGAATCTGGTAACGGTAAACTGTGGCGCACTGCCTGAAAATCTTGTCGAGAGCATTTTGTTCGGCCATGAAAAAGGCGCGTTTACCGGTGCTAGCGACAAACATCTGGGTAAATTCCAGGAGGCGCACGGGGGCACTCTGTTTCTTGACGAAATCGGTGAATTGCCCGCCGACATACAGGTCAAACTCCTGCGGGCACTTCAGGAAGGCGAGATTGATCCGGTTGGCTCTTCAAAACCTGTAAAAGTTGATTTCCGCCTGGTTTCAGCAACAAACAGGGACCTGATGCAGGAAGTGAAGGCAGGAAACTTCCGTGAAGACTTGTACTATCGCCTCAATGTTCTCCCGATTACGGTCCCACCACTACGGGAGCGCCGCGAGGACATTCCTGAATTGTTGCGACATTTCATTGCCAGGATTGCTACCGAAGAAGGTCGTTCCAACATAAAGTCAAATTAACCGCGAAGCTCTTGAAATGCTGAGTGACTACGATTGGCCAGGAAATATTCGACAACTTGAAAATGCTGTATTTCGCGCAGTTGTCTTGTGCGAAGGCGACGAACTCACAATCGAGGAATTTCCGCAGATTGCGCTCGAACAGGGCGTGGAGCTTAACCCAGTTGCTGTCCATTCTACGCCGAACATGGCCACGCCGGTTTCGGACAATGCCGATTCACCGACACTTCAATCGCCCGCTTCTCTTTCTGCACATGAGGGCTTACCTCTGCTTAACACAGAGGGTGATGTGATTATGCTCGAAGAAGCGGAAAAGCGGATTATCGAGTTTGCAATCGACAAATACAATGGGCAAATGTCCAAAATTTCCCGCAAACTGGGCATCGGCCGCTCCACTCTCTATCGAAAGTTGCGCGAATATGGCCTGGAGCCCAATGAGTGCGAATCCTCTGATTGAGTTTCATTGGGGAACCGCTTGAAAGCACGGTGTTAATGAATGGCTAACCATGAGTTCAGCCATCCACGCAGATTGCCTTTCTTCCACCTCATTTTGCATTACCTTGCTTATTAGAATTTTGCTGGTCTATAAGATTTGTTAAGGTCTATTAACCATAAACAAAACTGGTAATATTCTTAGAGGTTCACATTAGGCGAACCGGGGACACTTATTCAGGCTTGGGCATCTTGACGAGTTTTATGATTCAACGAGGCTTTTCAACAGGTTACCTGTGGTTAACCCGCTCGGCCATTATCGTCCTGACGTTGATTTTTGTTGGCCTGTCTTCGGCGGACGGTTTCGCAGAAACCCGGAAACTGAAACTGTACTTCCTGCATACCGGCGAAAAAGCCGAAATCGCGTTCAAGCGAAATGGCAAATATATTGCCGGTGGCCTTACCAAAATTAATAAGCTGCTGCGCGATTGGCGCCGCAATGAACCCACGAAAATGGATCCCCGTCTGCTTGACCTCATTTGGGAGGTCTATCGCGAAACCGGATCCAGACGGTACATTCATGTGGTTTCCGCTTATCGGTCACCAGCCACAAACAAGCTGCTGAGAAAACGGGGGCGCGGTGTAGCCAAGAAAAGTCAACACACCCTCGGCAAGGCGCTGGATTTTTTTATTCCCGGAGTGAACCTTCGTAAACTTCGCAATATCGGCCTGCGCAAAGGCCTGGGCGGAGTTGGCTATTATCCAAAATCCGGTTCGCCATTCGTTCACATGGATACAGGCAGAATCCGTCACTGGCCACGCATGTCCCGCAAGGAACTTGCTGGCGTATTTCCATCAGGCAAGACACTTCATGTACCCACAGACGGCAAACCTCTTGCCAGATACAATCAGGCCAAAGCCGAGTACGAACGCAAAATCAAGGGAAGCAACAAGATTGTTGTTGCCAGGGCCGAAGAGATTGTCAAAAAACCAGGCTTCTTTGCCAGACTGCTCGGGCGAGGCGGTGAAGAAGGGGAAGAATCTGCTGCGAGCATAGCTTCAGCTCCCAAGGCCGTGAGAACTACAACCCAGCCCGTTGCTGCCCGGCCAGCTGTACGCACTCCTGAACCTACTGTCGCAAATCCGCAACCGGAGCCATCGCGTCCCGACATTCCAACGCCGCCGGCATCAGCCGAAATCCTGCTGGCATCCTTGCCTGCCGATCTGGTTCCTGTTCCGATTCAGGCTCCGAGAAGCGCACCGGAACCCGAAGTGCTGCCCGCTGATACCGAGTTACCGGCTGAACTATCCGAACCAGAACAAACAACACTCATCGCGGCAGTCGATCAGCAAGAACCAACACTGATCGCAATTGCAGAACCCCAATCCGCCCAAACGCTACCGCCCGAACAGGATCAACGCCCGATCCTCCCGGTTGCACAGATTGGACAAGAGCTTTCTATACCCAGACCGCAAATCGGTTTGAGTGAAGAAGCTGAAATTCCCGAAGCAACAGAACCTGCTCCACAAGACCTCGATCCGGCATTGCAAGACCCTGCCACCGAACTTGCCTATGCGGTTCCTGTACCGTCGCTGCGTCCTGGCACCGTTGAGACGACGTTTGCCGAGAGCGTGGCTCGCGAACCCGAACTTCCGGATTATGTTGACGATACAATAACTGTTGCAGCCCTGTCTCCCGGTGAAATCGAAGACCTACGCAGAGAGGTCTATGCGGTTATCCAAAGCTCGATCAAACAGCCATTGCAATCCGCTCCCTCAACCCATGAAACCTTCTCTCTGGCAAGTGGTCCGACTGACGAAGCCGTTGATACGACAAGCGCCCTAAGCCTAGTCTCCCAATCCAGTCCGAACCTCGAAGCCGAACGCGTCATCGACAACCAACTGGCGGCTCTCGAGCCCATTGAACCCGGTTATACGCGAACCAATACACCTGGCGTCCCACAGCCGAATCCGAACCAGGCAAATGAAGAAATTACCGTGGCCGCGTTGACACCGATTGAGCCAGGTGTCGTTGAGACTGGCAAGCTTGCATTGCCTGTCCGCAACCCGGAAGCAGCAACACAGGACAACGCGGCAACTGTTGAAACCGCAGCTTCAAACATTCCCATCCCCCTTGCAGCGCAACGGCCGATTTTGGTTACCGCAAACAGCGGCACTAATGAAACTGACGAAGAAATCCGCAGACTGGAAAGCCTGCAGAGTGTAAGCCTGGATGAGAGAATTCTGGGGAAATGGGCACTGGCTACCGACATGTCGATTGCCGAAATTGCAGAAATCAGACCGCCCGCTTATGCCCGAAACATTATTCGTGAACTACCAAGTACTGTCCTGTCCCGCGGTTTCGTTCAGGATACGAACAGCCAGATAACGAACAAGTTTTCCGGAAGTTCAATTGAATTCCTGGATTTCACAAACTTCAACTAGCCGGATAGATTTATTCAGACGGGTTTGCGGCTTCTGACTCAAAGTCAGGCAGCATGCCCAGAGCCTGCAGGTACAACTCCCGGACAGCGTCCTGTTCCTGGCGTTCAGTCAAATCCTGCTTGCGCAGGCTAACCACTTGTCTGAGAATTTTGGTATCAAAACCATTCGCCTTTGCTTCTGCATAGACATCCCGGATATCATCCGCGATCGCCTTTTTCTCCTCTTCAAGTCGCTCGATTCTTTCTACGACTGATCGTAATTGTTCGCGCGCTACCATAGCATCTACCATGCAGGTTTCTCCATTGTCTGCTTTTGAGTTTGTATGTGTTCTGAGACTCGCGGTCGGTGTCAGGATTCCCCGAACCCGACAACAGTCTCAGCGTTGTGCGTTAGTGTTTGTGACTGGCTTCAAAAGCCTGTTTCTGTGCTTCGGTTGCTTCTGTCTGATATTTCTCTTTCCATTCATCATAGGGCATGCCGTAAACCACTTCCCGTGCCTGTGGCTTCTCCATTGCAATTCCCTTGTCGCCAGCCGCCTCCTGATATCAGTTGGACAGACAGTTGCGGCAAAATCCCGCCAGGTTCATCAGATCAATATTCTGAACATCATTTCTGTCTCGCAAATGGGAAACCAGTCTGCGAAAAGCGGCTGCTTCCAATTCAGTTTTTGTTTTCTCATCCATGACAGATCTCCTGAATTACTGAATTTACGTTACACTGCCATATCGGGTTCCCAAAGAAGAAAGACAGAACAATCCATATATTTTTGCTGCACTGAAAATTCAAACGTGCCAGACATGAAATTCATAATTTTGTTTTTCCTGTTCGGATAATGCCCAATGCCTTTTGCCGGAGCTATCCTGGCCCTTCTTGTAGGCGGCCTAGTCATGGGTTTCTCGCCGGTATTCGTGCGGGAGGCAGAGGTGGATGCATTCGCCAGCGCATTCTGGCGGGTGCTGTTCGCTCTGCCGGTGTTGTATGCCTGGGCACTCTATGAAAGACCACAAGCAAAACATGCCGTCGCGATGACAGTACCCGCTTTTCTGGCAGGGATATTCTTTGCAGGAGACCTTGTATTCTGGCATTTGGCGATCCTGCACACAACCATGGCAAATGCCACTTTCATGGTGTGCCTTTCTCCGGTCTGGGTTGCAGCACTATCTCCAGTTGTGCTGGGAGAGAAAACCAATCCAAGAGCACTTTTCGGTCTGGCCGTGTGCATTGCCGGACTTTTGTTGCTGATCGGTTCGAGTTTTCAAATTGATCGGGCCCGGCTCATTGGTGATATATACGGAATTATCACCTCGTTCTTTCTGGGTTCATATTTTGTCGCAATCCGCTTTGCCCGTAAACAGGCAACAAGCGGCATTTTGTTTTGGAATTCCACCTTGATCACCACTGCCGTTCTGTTTCTTGTAGCGTTACTGGTGGGGGGTGACTTTTTTCCCCAAACGGCAAAGGGATGGTTTTCACTTGTTTCTCTTGGTGTCGTCACCCATGCAGGCGGACAGGGTCTTGTGACAATAGCCATGGGTCTGCTAACAGCCGTTTTCTCGTCCCTGGTGATTTTTGTTGAAGCGATCGCCGCAGCCTTTTTTGGCTGGATTCTTTTTGATGAAACAATGTCGCCGTTACAATGGGGTGGCAGCATATTGATTCTGTTCGGGGTCTGGCTCTCGCGACCCCAGTCAGAATGATCTGCAGCAAATTTCCTGGCGTCCCTATTGTTGACACGAGTCTGTGGTTAAGCGAAAAAGCATTATGGAATCGATAGGTTAAAGCGGGCCGGACTACACGAATGAGATGTGCTTTGAAAGCGATAGGTACCCTGGCCCTTCTGGCTGCCCCGCTTCTTTTGGCTCCCTTGGCCACTGTTTCCCTCATTTCACCTGCAAAAGCTGATTTTCGCATCTGCAACGACACAAAAAGTCTGGTTGGCGCAGCACTCGGCTATCGACAGGAAGGAAAATGGGTTTCTGAAGGCTGGTTTCAGATTCCTGCGGAAACCTGCAATGCACTGATTGAGGGTGATCTGTCTTCGCGGTTCTATTACATTTACGCCGAAGATGCAGACAAAGGCGGCCAGTGGCGTGGTGAAGTGTTCATGTGCACCAATGATCGCGAATTTAAAATCGAAGGTGTTGAGGATTGCTTCAAACGCGGACATATTCGAACCGGTTTCTTCGAGATAGATACTGGCAATCGCGGTAGTTGGATGGTACGACTCACGGAACAGTCCCAATCAGCACCAACTCAATGACTCATCGTACCCGTCGCACGAAAATTCTGGCAACCATTGGCCCTGCCAGCAACAATCAGGAAATGATACAGAAGTTGTTCGACGCGGGAGCCGATCTGTTTCGCATCAACATGGGCCATTCCTCACACGACACCCTCAAGGAACTGGTATCCATAATTCGCAACACAGAAGAAAAAGCCGGTCGACCGATTGGCATTCTGGCGGATTTACAGGGCCCCAAGCTTCGTCTGGGAGATTTTGCGGATGACAAGATAAACGTCGAACCGGGCGATACTATCACCCTGGACCTGGACAAAACACCGGGAACACAGGAGCGCATACATCTGCCTCATCCGGAAATACTCGAAGCGCTTGAAGTCGGACACAGAATACTGGTCGATGACGGCAAAGTTCAGCTGAAAGTGGTAAAAGAGACACCGACATCTGCAGTAGCCGAAATTGTGAGTGGCACAAAGATTTCAAGCCGCAAGGGTGTGAGTTTGCCCGACACAGAACTTGGCCTGGGATCGTTGACGGACAAGGATTACAAAGACCTGGACGCAGCCCTCGCAGAAGAGGTGGACTGGATTGCTGTTTCATTTGTTCAACGTCCCGAAGACATCGCAGAAGTGCGCAAGATAGCCCGCGGTAAAGCCGGTGTCCTGGCAAAGATAGAAAAGCCGCAGGCGCTGAAACACCTGGAGGATATCGTTGAATTGTCCGATGCAATCATGGTTGCAAGGGGAGATCTGGGCGTGGAAATGCCGATTGAACGGGTACCCGGTATCCAAAAGCAGATTACCCGTGCATGTCGCCGGGCAGGCAAGCCGGTAGTAGTGGCGACACAAATGCTTGAGTCGATGATATCCACACCCTTTCCTACCCGAGCTGAAGTATCCGATGTCGGGACGGCCGTATTTGAAGGCGCGGATGCTGTTATGCTCTCTGCCGAGTCTGCCGTTGGTGAATATCCGGTTGAAGCGGTTTCCATGATGGATAAGATTGCCGGTGAGATCGAGAAAGATCCAACCTATCCGGGCATCATTAACGCCCAGCGTGCAGAACCTGAACCGACCGGGGCTGACGCGATATCTCTTGCTGCCCGCCAAATTGCGGAAACGCTGAATCTTGCTGCCATCATCTGTTACACAGCGTCCGGAACAACCGGACTACGCGCCGCGCGCGAACGTCCATCCATGCCAATTATCGCACTTTCCCCTGTGCTTAAAACAGCGCGACGGCTGTCTCTGGTCTGGGGTATGCATTGTGTGGTTACCCCTGATGCTTTTGATCTGGACGACATGGTGGATCGCGCTTGCAGAATTTCGGCTGAAGAGAAATTTGCCAGACCCGGTGATCGTGTAATTATTACGGCTGGGGTGCCGCTTAGGACACCTGGAGCCACCAACATGCTGCGCATTGCCTTTGTGGGCAGCGACGGTCAAAGCGGCGTTTGAAGCCACTCAATTCATATCAGCTATGTCGCTGATCGATTCTGCAATTTGATCAGGAATGAAATAAGTAGGCATATGTCCCATGCCCTCCAGGATATGAAGTTGCGCTCCTGCTATGTCTTGTGACAGCCCGTTTACTGAATGAATTTCCAGGTTTACGGTTGTATCCGCATCTCCATGAAAGATTACCGTTGGAACTTTTATTTCCCTGTAACGGGACTGAAAGCGCCGGACATGATCGAGAAGGCCTGCAACGTCTCTTGCATTTTCCAGAAAATTTGAGGGCCGCAAAACCAGTCTGGTTCCCGAGCGCTCCACAAAATCAGCCGGTTGCGGATCCGGAGCGAATACCGCTTCGACAGCGCCAGGGTAAATGAGGCTTCCGAACGGTGCTGCAAGCAATTGTGTAAAAACCCAGCCCAATCCGGGAACGGCAGCAACATCATAGTGCCAGGCAATTCCTGTGGTCCAGGGATGGCTGACGGGAGCCACAAGCACGAGGCCTGCTGTTTTATCCG
This sequence comes from Rhizobiaceae bacterium, assembly GCA_965198665.1. Lineage (GTDB taxonomy): Bacteria > Pseudomonadota > Alphaproteobacteria > Rhizobiales > Rhizobiaceae > JAALLB01. Next base: position 118,461 of record CBDAPT010000011.1, read on the forward strand.
GGTGCAGTACCGCGAATGTGGACGCAACCGCGCCACCGAATGAGTGCCCGACTATAACGGCTTTCGGGATGGCAAGAGATTCCATCAGGCCAGCAATTGCATTGGCTTGTTGCTGCGGGTCGTTGGAACCCGCAAACGGTTGTGAATAGCCATGCCCGGGACGATCCACATAAATTACCCGAAACCGATCTTCCAGACGGCCATCATTGGCAGACATGACATCTCTTAAATTGCTGCTTGCACCATGGATGAAAAGTATTGCGGGCTTGTCTTCATCAGCGACCGCGCCGCTGTCAACATAGTGCATGACGGCGCCATTTATGAGCCTGGATTCTCCGATCGGTGGGAATTGCTGCTCGATGCCCCGCGATATTACAGCGGACGTTATCCACAAACCTGCAACCACCAATGCAACCAATAGGAACAATAACTTCATCATCGTCTGCGTGAAAATTCCCGGACGGTCAGGTTCTGCTTCCTGACAGTTTTTCCTCAAGTGCTATCACCGAACTTTGTGCCTGAGGGTTTGCAGGGTAAATTTCAAGCACCCGGTACCAGGTGGCCAAAGCTGCTTCATCATTACCGACGCGTTGCAAAATTGCTGCAAGTCCCGAAAGTGCTCCAAAATGTCTGGGTTCAAGGGCAAGAGTTGTTTCAATATCAGCTATCGAGCGCCCGAAATCCTGTTTTTGGTAATAAAGCGTTGCACGCCGATTCCAGCCTTCTGCATACTGCGGTGCAAGAACGACTACCTGATCTAGGAGATCTTCAGCTCTGGCGAATTCCTGCTTGCCCATCGCCACTCCAGCCCAACGCATCAGAAGATCAATGCTGTCGGATCCGGAATATGCCCACTCACGCCAGATCATTTTCGCCGTAGCACTGGCAGAACTGGCCTTTGGGTCTTTGCGAAGTGCCTCAAAGAGACGGTCCAAGGTCTCACCATTTTCCACCACGGCATTTTCATTTTCAGGTGGCAGAATGGGTTGCACCTGCTCGTCTCCGTCCAGGGGCGGCGGCACCGCCTGCGCATATGAGGGCAGAACCGGGAGAACAAGAAGACAGACCGCTAGTATGGCACGAAGAATCCTTTTCATGCCTACAAATTAGCGTTGCTTTTCAAAACGTCAAACACACATTTTGCCAGCACAAATGAAAATGGCCGCATAAGCGGCCACTTCAACATGATCGGAATTAGTAGATATGGGCTTGAAATGGTCAGCCAAGCGGCAATAACGGTTCAGCAATTCCCCTACCCTTCGCAACCGAAGGCGTTTCAAACCGTTTGCCCTCCAGGATTTCCGGTACGGTCAGCATTTGCATTCGCGGATACAAAACGCCGTTCACTTCCAAGTCACCGGCAGTGGCCATCTCTCGCTTGAAATTGGCCGTCTTGCGCGGACCCAGATCATCCATGACAATCAGTCCGGCCATAGGTGCGCTTTCACGCTCCATGGTACCACGCAAGTCCCGCACGACGTTGATGTTGACGTTTCTGCCGCCTTTGGCCTCCAAAACCATACTTTGAAGATCGCGACGGTCTAGCAATGAAAAATACAATCGCCCGTCAATACCACCATCGGCGGTCTTTCGTGATGTGACGAAGCCGTCAATCTGCTCAATGGCCCATTTCTGAAAGTGATACTTGTCGCGGCCCCACAGATCGCGGGCACCTTCCAGCGTATGCGGCACACCCTCAATTTCGAAATCTGTGCCTTCCCGCAAGCCAAGTCTGTCTTCCAGCCGCACCTTGGCTACACGCTTGATTGCATGAATGGCGATGTCAATGCCGATCCAACGGCGTTTCAGATGGTGCGCTGCTTCCAGCGTAGTGGCGCATCCGCAGAAGGGATCAAACACAACGTCGCCCTCATTGGAACTGGCCTTGATGATGCGCTCAAGAAGTGCAAGCGGCTTTTGTGTGGCGTAGCCGAGTCGCTCCTTCGATGTATTTGGAATCCTGGCGATATCATCCCAAATGGATTGAGTCCGTGGACCGGGCAATTCGTCAAGATAAACCTTCTTCCCATCGAGCCTGGGAGAGCCGTCTTTTTCGCGTCAGGATGCGCCCGGCTTCCCAAAGCCTTTCAAGTTCGTCCCTCGTGTAAGCCCATCCCCGGGACGGTCCAGGCGTTGTCCCTCGCCATTCGAATTTTCCGCTGTCACTGTTCGGGCGCGCAGCCGTCAGGTCATCTCCTATGATGGTTGTCCAGCGGGAATGTTCTGCCCCGCGATCTTGAAGGCCGGAAAGTCCTCGAAGACCCAGCCGTTCTTGAGCGTGTCGTAGATGATCGCGAGCAGTTTACGTGCGGTCGCGATGATCGCCTTGCCGGCCCCGCGCCTGGCCTTGATGCGTTGGTAGAAGGCATTGAGGTAGCCCGAGTATCGGATGGCAATGAGCGTGCACTGAACCAGCGTGGTGCGCATCAGCTTGTTGCCGCGTTTGGTGATCCGCCCCCGGTTGTCGGTTTCGTTCGACTGGCTGACGCGCGGGACGATGCCCACATAGGCAGCCAGCTTGTCGGCGTCCTCGAAGTCATCGACGTTGCCGATCCCCGACAGGAGCACGGCCGCCGAGCGCGGACCGATGCCCTTGATTGAGACGAGGCCGTCGTAGCCATCCAGTTCCCGGGTGGCCTCTTCGATCGCACCGTCCAGTTCGCCAATCGTCGCCATAAGCCTCAGCGCCTGGTCGCGCAGGGCCTTCAACTCGACCTGTTCCAGTGTCGAGAACCGGCCGACCTCCAGAGCATTGAGCCGCCGCTTCGAGCCCAGGCTTTCCTTCTTCAGCTTGACGCCGTGGCGCGTGTGCAGCGCATGGATCTTGTTGATGAGCCGGGTGCGCTGCTTGACCAGAAGATCGCGCGTGTGGGTGAGTGACGCCAACTCGCTCTCGGCAACCGTCTTCACACGCGTCTCGGGCAGCATGTCCTTCGACAGGAAGAAGGCCAGTGCCCGGGCATCGTTCCTGTCCGTCTTCTTCACCGACTTGCGGATCACGCCGAACTGCCTCGGGTTGACCACGACAACACGGCCGACGCAAGCGACCACCTCGTCACGAAACCAGGCCGAATTGCCCGTCGCCTCCACGGCAATCTCGTCGTCCGCATCAAGGCTCAGGCAGAACCGTTCCAGATCGGCCGCTGCCAGCTGGTAGGTTTCAAATATCTCGCTGCCGTCAGCTTCAAGCCGGCAGACCGTGAAAGACGTCGTGTGAAGATCGACACCGATAAAGGACATGGCTAAACTTCTCCCGTTGGTGAGCGGCGGAACCCTGACAAGGGTGTGAACGGCCACGCCAAACTCCTATACGAGGTCACCGGACCGAACCGGGCCTCACGCTGGTCGTTCAGATACAGGCGGCGGGTAATCTCCTTTACAGGGTCGCAATGCCCTAAGATGACATCCAGCCTGCAGCCTATCCGCCTCTCCCAGCACTCTATCCGAGTCGGGATGCATGACCGCTCACACCCCATTCATGCCATCTCCTTTAGGCGCATGCTGGTGGCGGGGCTTCAACGACGCTTGCTGTTCAGTCGTTTACGGCTGCTGATCCGGGGTTTCTCAGTTACCTGTTGGTAAGTTATTCATCAACGGACGTCGCTGACTGGGACTGGCCACTGTTTCGGGTCAATGGTACCAATTTTCGGCTGACAACGGCCGGTGCCTTGTCGACTGCCGGGCAGAATGCACCCGGAATGATTACCAACGCTGCAACCGTGAATAATATATCTGGCTCGACAACACTCAATGCCGGGAACCACACCATCGGACCCGGCGTATTCTCCGTTGATTCGATATTCGGAGCAGGTATCGCTGTATGGGATGATATTGATTTTCAGGAAATCACCCTGTCTCCTGTAGCACAGTCCACGCCTGAAAACCTTCCTCTAACCCTGGCTGGTGCGAATGCGCCGCAGACCGCATCAAATACAACGTCTGCCATGACCGTAACCCTGTCAGTGAGTAACGGGATAATCAATTTGGGATCGCCCGGGTCAGTCACCATTACCGGTGGTGCGGACGGGAGTGCCACCGTGACATTTACCGGTACGCCGACACAGGTGAACACAGCGATGAACGGCCTGGTGTATTCTCCCGATCTCGGCTTTGAAGGGGGAGAAACGCTGGTGTTCACGGTATCGGGTGGGGGACTGAATGACACTGACAACATTGCCATCACCGTCATACCGGGAAACCCGTCGCTTTCGGTGACAAAAACAGCAAGTGCAAGCGGGTTTGTTACCGGCAACATTCAGGAGGCGCCGGCAGGAACCCTGGTTACTTACACCTATGTTGTCACCAATGATGGGGACCAGCCCATATCGAATGTTTCATTGTCGGAATCCCATAGTGGAACCGGAACTGCACCTGTGCCGGGAGGAGAAACACTGACTTCTGATACGGGCACGATAGGCGATTCTACTGATGCGGCGACTAACGGTATCTGGGATGTTCTGGCAGTTGGTGACGCGGTTACTTTTACCGCGACTTACACGGTAACCCAGCAAGATGTGGACACATTGCAATGAAGTTTTCTGCCGGTTTTGTTGGACAAGTTGCGGGCTTTATTTCAATCGCAGAAGAATCAGAATAAACAAATGCAATAACCATCCAGCGGGAGATTGTCATGACCTTGGAAAGTCAAGAAGTTAGCGAGCAAACGAACCGTAACGAATTCAGTTTTACCGGAAACGCGTCGGAGTATTTCGGAATCTGGATTGTCAATCTTCTTTTGAGCATCATCACAATCGGAATCTATACTGTCTGGGCAAAAGTCCGACGCCAGCGTTATTTTTACGGCCCCCGTGCCATTCCGAAGTGCACCAGTGAAAACGGCAGCGTGATGAGCATTCTTCCTTGCGGGCGGGCCAGGCGATGGCGAGAATCTTGTAGAAGGAGATTCGCCTATGCCTCGCGGCTACCACCACCTGACCCAAGATGAACGTTGCCAGATTTGGGGGTTGAAGAAAAGCGGCCTCTCGCAGAGAGACATTGGGCGTGAGCTCGGACGCCATCACACGACAATCCGTCGAGAGATGCAGCGCAACAGCGGCGGCCGGGGCTACCGGTACAAACAGGCCCATAACAAGGCGACAGAGCGCCGCCACAGGGCGTCATCGGTGCCAAGGAAGATGACACCCGCCCTGTGGCAATTGGTCGAGGAGAAGTTGGCGGCTGGCTGGAGCCCAGAGCAAATTTCGGGTCGGTTTCGTCGGGAAGGCCAAGCCATGGTGGGGCGGATGCGGATCTACGAATACGTCCGCGCGGACCGCAGGGCCGGTGGCAGCCTTTACAAACGTCTGCGGCGGCGTGGGAAGAAACCGAATTGGCGCGGCGGCCGGCACGCCGGGCGAGGACGCATTCCCGGTCGTGTCGATATCAGTGAGCGGCCCGCGATCGTCGAACAGAAGTTGCGGATCGGTGACTGGGAGGTGGACACGATCGTTGGAGCGGGTCAAAGCGGCGCAGTGGTTTCGGCGGTGGACCGCGCCTCGAAGATGACCCGACTGGTACGGCTCGACAGGAAAACGGCCGAAGATGTCGGAGCTGCGCTCAGACGCCGGCTGGAGGCAGATCGGCACCTGGTTCACACGATCACTGCGGACAACGGTAAGGAATTCGCTGGCCACAGCAGCCTGTCCAAGGCGCTTGATGCCAAGTTCTATTTTGCCCGGCCCTACCACTCATGGGAGCGCGGGCTGAATGAACACACCAATGGACTGGTCCGCCAGTATTTGCCGAAAGGCACGGATTTCCGGTCTGTGACCGATGCCGAGGTCCAGGCGGTGGAGGATCTGCTCAACGCACGGCCGCGCAAGGCACTCGGCTTCCGGACGCCGGAGGAGGTGTTCAGAGATGCGCAGGCACCGCCATGACCGCTCTCAAACCTCTGGGAAGCGCACAGCGTGAAATCTCTCTTCGGCACAGTCTGTTCGAAGAGGCGATTGCGCTTGTGCGCAATTCTGCGGTAGGGGTATTGGTAACGGCAATTCAAGTCATCGCAGGCTCCGCCTGGCGGTGGTGCACCTCGGAGCGGAAACGGCGCACACATTGTTGTTGGGCAGGACGTTAAATTGCAGATTGGTTATCATTTTGTCGATGGCTATTGCCGCGTCCATATTTTTTGCACAAGTCGCCCGTGCACAGTTTGGCCAGCACAGGCAGGCTGTCATCTCAACAATCGAACAGTTAGTGGCTTCGGAAAATAACAAATCTGATAAACAGCGTCTTCTCAAAATTTCTGAAATTTACAAGAAGAACAACTACCGGCTGTTATGGGTAAAGAACGGCAAGGTCACAAAACAGGCATTGGTTTTCAGGAAAATTATTTCATGCGCGCATGAACATGGACTGGACCCGTTTGACTACAATCCGCTTGAGATAGACATCAATCCGAAAGCTGGTGATACAAAGGCTGCTGCAAGATTTGATGTTGTGTTTTCCCAATCCCTTGTAGCATTCGCTCAACATTTGAACGCTGGTAGGTTAAATCCCAAAACAGTCAGCAGAGAAAATGTGATTTACCCGAAAGCTCTGTCAGCAGAGCGGATTTTGAAACAGGCTCGTTCAACCAAAAACCCGGCCGCCTATCTTCGATTACTGGCTCCTCATACACCCCGATATGAGCGACTGAGAATTGCATTGGCGCACTATCGTGGATTAGCAAGTCGTGGCGGTTGGCCCACCATTCCAAAGGGACAGGCACTCAAGCCCGGGATGTCCGACGGAAGGCTGCCGGTGATACGTAAACGACTGGCGGTCACAGGAGACTATCGTGGAAATGTCTCCAATCCGTCTCTTGCCTATTCCGGAGCTATTGTCGAGGCTATGAAAAGCTTTCAGAAACGACACGGCCTGGCAATCGACGGAGTTGTTGGCGGAAACACGCTCAAACAGCTCAATGTTTCGGTAGAAAAACGCATTGCCGTTATGGAATACAATCTGGAGCGACGGCGCTGGATGCAGGATGATTATGGAAAATATTACATTTTTGCCAATCTTGCGGACCAGGTGTTGAAGGTAGTGCGGAACGAGAAAACCATCTATGCGGAGCTGATACAGGTGGGACTTCCATACCATCGTACTCCGGTTTTTACGGATGAGATGGAGTATGTCGAACTAAATCCGTATTGGAATGTGCCGAGATCAATCGCTGTCAACGAACTGCTGCCAAAGTTACGCAAGAACGCCAATGCGCTTGGGGCACAGAGTTTCGAAGTCTTGAGTGGCGACAAGATAATTCCGGCAAGCGCGGTTCCCTGGAACAGTTATTCAAAAGCAAACTTTCCAGTGAGACTGCGCCAAAAAACCCGGCACCAAAAATGCCCTCGGACGCATCAAATTCATGTTTCCTAACGAATTCAATGTTTACATTCACGACACGCCCTCAAAAAGTAAGTTTTCACGAGCATCACGATTTTTTAGTCATGGCTGCCTGCGTTTGAAGGAACCTTTGAAGATGGCGGAAGTCCTGCTTGGATCTCAGGGTTGGAGCCGAAATAAAATTGATCAGACAATCGCCGCCAAAAAACGTAAAGTCGTCAAACTCAATCAAAAAATTCCGGTTCACATCGCTTATATGACCGCGTGGGTTAACAAGGATGGTTCGGTGCATTTCCGCCGCGATGTTTACGGTCGTGATGATATCATGAGGAAAGCACTGGATAAGGCGCGCAGCTGACCCTACATCTGTAGTTGCTGCAAATCCTTGACGGTTGTCTGCCAGCATTGCATATGTTGGCGCAATAAACATTTCTTGATGGACAAAAGAAAATGGCAAGAACGCTTTACGACAAAATCTGGGATGATCATCTGGTTTCTACCGAAGCCGATGGCACATCACTTCTGTACATAGATCGCCATCTGGTGCACGAAGTCACAAGCCCACAGGCATTTGAGGGTCTTCGCCTTGCCGGGCGAAAGGTACGACAGCCAGAAAAGACTTTGGCAGTTGTGGACCACAATGTTCCAACTACCGCGGACCGGGTGAACGGAATTTCGAATGAAGAAAGCCGTATCCAGGTTGAGGCGCTTGCAAAAAACGCAGCCGATTTTGGCATTGAGTATTATTCTGAGCACGACAAACGTCAGGGTATCGTTCACATAATTGGCCCCGAACAGGGTTTCACCCTGCCAGGCATGACCATTGTATGTGGTGACAGCCATACCTCGACACATGGCGCATTCGGGGCACTTGCGCATGGAATTGGCACTTCGGAAGTCGAACATGTTCTGGCGACCCAGACGCTGATCCAGAAAAAGGCCAAGAACATGTTGGTCAATGTCAAAGGCGAGTTGCCAGATGGTGTGACCGCCAAGGATATTATACTTGCCATTATTGGAGAAATCGGAACTGCCGGTGGTACGGGACACGTCATCGAGTTTGCCGGTGAGGCCATTCGCTCGCTTTCCATGGAAGGCAGAATGACCGTTTGCAATATGACTATTGAAGGTGGTGCGCGGGCAGGCCTGATCGCTCCGGATGAAAAGACATATGAGTATATCAAGGGCAAACCAAAAGCGCCCTCTGGTGCGGCGTTTGAAATGGCCTTGGAATACTGGAAGACCCTGCACACGGATGAAGGTGCCTATTTTGACAAGGTTGTCGAACTTGATGCTGCCAACCTGCCACCCATTGTCTCCTGGGGTTCTTCTCCTGAAGACGTGATTTCGGTCACCGGAAATGTGCCCGATCCGGATGATATCGAGGACGAGACTAAACGCGCATCGAAATGGCGGGCGCTTGAATATATGGGCCTTGAGCCGGGAACTCCAATGACCGAAATCAAAATTGATCGTGTGTTTATCGGCTCTTGTACGAATGGCCGGATCGAAGATCTGCGCGCTGTCGCGGAAGTTGCCAAAGGCAAGAAAGTTGCCAATCACGTTGATGCAATGATTGTTCCTGGTTCCGGTCTCGTCAAGGAACAAGCCGAAGCAGAGGGACTGGACAAGATTTTTGTCGAGGCCGGATTCGATTGGCGTGAGCCGGGTTGTTCCATGTGTCTTGCGATGAACGATGATCGCCTCAAGCCGGAAGAGCGTTGTGCTTCAACTTCGAACCGCAACTTTGAAGGCCGTCAGGGTTTCAGGGGACGTACCCATCTGGTTTCTCCGGCAATGGCCAGTGCCGCTGCCATTGCAGGTCATTTTGTTGATGTTCGCGATTGGGATTAAACTATCCAATTGGTTCTGCCGTTGAAAACCCCGCCCTTGTGGCGGGTTTTTTTACAAGTCCCGAAGCACAAGCAACCACAGGGGAATTGTGAAAATCGCCAGAATATTTCCGACCACCAATACCGATGCCGAAAGGTTCAGAGCGCGATTGTATAGCGAAGCGAATATATAGATATTCATTCCAGGTGGCATTGAGGCAAGAACCACTGCAGCCTGCACAAAAACCAATTCCAGTTCGAAGACATAATAGGTAAGGCTGACTACAATTGCCGGGTGCACAACCAGAGCCAAAATACATACCATCAGGGTTTCGGCAAATTCTGCGCTGATTGAATAGCGGTTAAGGGCTATGCCTATGCCTACCAGAGCAACCGGAATGGCTGTTACCCTGATCATGTCCAGCGCCTTTTCGACGGGTTCGAAGAGTGAAATACCGGAAACATTGACAAGCAGGCCCAACAAAATGCCGATCATCAACGGATTGGCAACAGCCGACGAAAATGCTGATTTGAGGGTTTCCACGGTGCCGCGACCGTCCTGGCGTGCGAATTCCATGGTGGTAATTCCGACTGTGTAAAGGACAGTCGCATGCAGGGCGACGACACCGAATACCGGAGCGAGGATGGGATCGCCGAACATCAGCAAAGCTATTGGAAATCCGAACAAAAGCGTGTTTGAAAAGACGGCGCAGAACCCCACGGCGACCGATTCTCCGGGTCTGCGTTTCCAGAAAATTCTTGACAGGTAAATGCCGGCGTAAAAGCAAAAAAGGGCGCCGACATAAAAACTCACCAGCATTTCAAGATTGAATGCCCGCGAAAAATCTAGCTTATACATTGCTGTAAAAAGCAAGATCGGTACAGCGAACTTCACCGAATAGGCATTAAGGCTTTCGGCTATTGCATCGGGAAGGTAGCGTAGCCTGCCGACGATATATCCGGCCCCCAGAATCAGGAAAACCGGCAGGATTGTAAGGAATACTGATAGCAAGGTGGCGATCCGATTAATGCCATTGTTGTAACATGGGAGGATGAATATCCAAGCACATTGTTCGCCAATATCCGGCCCCGACACTGCAGCGTCGGAGCCGTGCGTTGATATGGCTTAATAAGAAATCAGTGGCTATGGCCGCCAGCCAGATTTCCGACCGGGAACATGACATCAATGCTTCCCGCCTTTTCGAAGTTCAGAGTAACGGTTCGCATTTCACCTTCTGTCATCGGTTCCTTCAGCTTCATGAACATGAGGTGTTCTGCTCCGGATTTGAGTATGACCGTTTCACCGGGTGGAATTACCAACCCGCCAGCGAGCGGACGCATTTTCATTACGCCGTCCGTCATTTTCATTTCGTGTACATCAACTTTGCCGGCAAAATTTGCTGCGCCACCAAGCAGGCGATCTTCCGAGAGGCCGTTATTGGTTATCTCCAGATAACCGGCGGCGACATTGGCGGTTTGGACTGTAGCGCGTATGGTCTGATGTTTGATTATTAGATCGTTGATTTTGTATTCCCCGGCGCTCGCCAGGGCTGATGCCAACAAGACACCCGCAGCAACAATGCTCAGAATGAAACTTTGTTTACCCATCTGATTTCCTTTCAGGACTGAACCCTGCCAGTTGTCAATGCGGATGGCTTCTCCATCCTGTGCACGGCAGGGACTATGAATTGTATGTTTGATGTATTTGAGGATGCGGCGATAACACTAATGCCGCATTTGATAAGCAGGGATTATGCGGTTCGTGGCGGATCAAGACAATTCGTTTGTTCAGGAGCATTAGAAATCGTGGTGTTCTGGGGCGGTGCTGTTGGCACCTGGCTGGCTGGAAAGTGTATTGCCAGGCTTTTTTCGGCCGAGCGTAAGTCAAAACCATCCTGTTCGGCCGATAAACACAGGACGCAATGGGGAAAGATTTGTGGTTGATCGTGAGGCAGGCGGTCGCTGTTTGAACGTATTTCAAGTAACTTGCCATCCGCGCAGATAATGATCGTCTGGAGTGCATCAACTGGAGTTATGCCTCTTTCACCAGCGTGCCGGGTCATCAAATTAGCCTGAAATAACAAGCCAAAAACAAGGAGGAACCTAAGTGACAACAGCCGGGAAAGGGTTGCAAATTGTTTCATGACTTCCAGATAACTGCATAGGAACACACAAGCCAAGGGTCAGATTGTCGCGATAAGAACTATACACTATTGCCGAATCCGGAGTAACGACAACATAACAAGTGTGCGACCATTTTATTACTGAACAGGTTTTGACCTGACGGAATATAAGGACTAGAACAAATCAAACACACCACCAATCAAGATACCGAAAAACCGGAGAAATTTTGATGACCAATGTGGAACTGCATGAGAAGCGCCCGCTTTCACCGCACTTATCCATCTACAAGCCCATTCCAACCATGGTTATGTCGATTTTGCATCGAATCACCGGAGTGGCTCTCTATGGTGGGATGGGGTTGTTTGCGTTGTGGTTGTTCGCGGCTGCTACTTCGGAGAGCTACTTTGTGCTGATCAACGACTTGTTTGCTTCAATATTCGGGCAGTTGGTGCTTTTAGGGTTTACCTGGACTTTGATGCATCACCTGGCTGGTGGGTTGCGGCATTTCCTTTGGGATACCGGTCGCGGATTCGACAAGCATTTTTCCACCAAGCTTGCCTGGGCTACGCTTGCTTTTTCAATTTTAACAACGATCCTCATCTGGGTCATTGCTTATGCTGTGAGGTAATTCACTATGGTTGACATGCGCACTCCTCTCGGCAAGGTCCGGGGCCTTGGATCTGCTAAGGAAGGTACCGATCATTTCTGGAAGCAGCGCCTGACCGCAGTGGCTAATGTTCCCTTGATTCTATGCATCATCTGGATAGTGGTAAGTTCAGTGGGCCAGCCAACATCCGTTGTAATAGGCACCTTGTCCAACCCCTTTGTATCCCTGTTGCTTTTGGGAGCCATAATTTCAGTGTGTTTGCATATGAAATTGGGTATCCAAGTGGTTATTGAAGACTACATTCACGGTGAAGGCACCAAGGTCGCGCTTGTCATCCTTAATAATTTCTTTTGTTTTTGCGTTGGTCTGATGAGCGCATTTGCAATCCTCAAACTAGGTTTTGGAGGCTAATCTATGTCGGCTGCTGCCAAGAATACTAATCGCAATGCTTATGAGTTTGTGGACCACTATCACGATGTGGTGGTGGTAGGTGCCGGTGGAGCCGGTTTGCGTGCAACTCTGGGCATGGCGGAGCAGGGACTGACAACAGCGTGCGTCACAAAAGTTTTCCCAACCCGTTCCCACACGGTTGCTGCCCAGGGCGGGATTGCTGCATCTCTGGGGAACATGGGCCCGGACAGCTGGCAATGGCATTTATATGATACAGTCAAGGGTTCCGACTGGCTCGGGGACGTGGATGCTATGGAATATCTGGCACAGGAAGCGCCCGAAGCGGTATATGAATTGGAACATTACGGTGTACCGTTTTCGCGGACCGAAGAGGGCAGAATTTATCAGCGACCGTTCGGCGGCCACACAACAGAATTTGGTGAAGGCCCCCCCGTACAACGCACATGCGCTGCTGCAGACAGGACGGGTCACGCAATTCTGCATACGCTCTATGGTCAGTCGCTGCGCCACAATGCCGAGTTCTACATTGAATATTTTGCAGTCGATCTCATCATGAGCCATGATGGAGTCTGTACCGGAATTATCGCCTGGAACCTGGACGATGGAACCGTTCATAGGTTCAATGCCAAGATGGTGGTACTTGCCACCGGTGGTTACGGTCGTGCCTATTTTTCCGCCACATCGGCTCATACCTGTACTGGAGATGGAAATGGCATGATTGCCCGTGCCGGCCTGCCGCTGCAGGACATGGAGTTTGTACAGTTCCATCCGACCGGCATTTACGGTGCCGGTTGCCTAATCACCGAAGGTGCGCGCGGGGAAGGCGGTTATCTGACTAATTCCGAGGGCGAGCGATTTATGGAGCGCTATGCGCCGACTTACAAGGATCTTGCGTCACGAGATGTTGTTTCTCGATGTATGACCATGGAGATTCGTGATGGTCGCGGCGTTGGTGCAAAGGGCGATCACATTCATCTCCATCTCAATCACTTGCCTCCTGAAACACTTGCACAACGCCTGCCGGGTATCTCCGAATCTGCTCGGATTTTCGCAGGCGTGGATGTGAACCGTGAGCCAATTCCTGTTCTGCCGACAGTCCATTATAATATGGGTGGAATTCCAACGAACTATTGGGGCGAGGTTCTCAACCCTACAGCCAAAGATCCCGATCGAATTGCACCCGGACTGATGGCGGTGGGCGAAGCGGGCTGCGCTTCGGTCCATGGTGCAAACCGCCTGGGTTCAAATTCTCTCATCGATCTGGTGGTGTTTGGGCGTGCAGCGGCAATTCGAGCCGGCAATGTCATTGATCGAGATTCTGCAATTCCAACTCCGAACGAGAGTTCCTGCAGTCGTATTATGGATCGGTTTGACAAAATCAGATACGCAAACGGAGCTGTTCCAACGGCTGTTTTGCGGGATGAGATGCAACGCACCATGCAGGAGGACGCTGCTGTTTTCCGCACCGACGAAACCCTGAAACAAGGTTGCAGGCGTATGGATGAGGCATGGAAGAAACTAGCCGATCTTAAAAGTCACAGACCGTTCCATGATCTGGAACTCCGATCTGGTGGAGACGTTGGAACTTGAAAATCTCATGACCTGCGCGATGCCGACTGTATATGGTGCCGAAGCGCGCAAGGAAAGCCGAGGGGCACATGCCCATGAAGATTATCCGGACCGCGATGACAAGGTTTGGCGCCAACACACCATTTCTAGAATTGATGAAAACGGAAAAGTCAAACTCACTTATCGTCCTGTTAAGACCAAACCGCGCCTTAGTCACAATGAAGGTGGTATTGACCTGAAGAAAATTGCACCAAAGGCAAAGGGTTTATTGAAATGGTGGAACTCGCACTTCCAAAGAATTCGCAGATAAAGGAAGGCATAATCTGGCCAAAACCGGAAGGTGCTGTCAACCTGCGGGAATATCGGATATATCGCTGGTCGCCAGACGATGGCGAGAATCCACGTATTGATACCTATTTTGTGGATCTGGATGTATTGCGGACCGATGATTCTTGATGGGCTGTTGTGGATCAAGAATAATGTCGATCCAACCCTCACCCTGCGGCGCTCCTGCCGCGAAGGTATTTGCGGCTCCTGTGCCATGAATATTGACGGTACTAATACGCTTGCCTGCACAAAGGGCATGGACGAGGTGTCCGGAACAGTCAAAGTCTTTCCGCTGCCGCATATGAAAGTGGTTAAAGACCTGGTGCCGGACATGAACAATTTTTATGCCCAGCACCGTTCGATACAGCCTTGGCTGCAGACGGTTTCAAACCAACCGCGCGATGAATGGCTGCAGTCTGAGGCCGATCGCGAAAAGCTGGATGGTTTGTACGAATGCATTCTTTGTGCTTGTTGCTCAACGTCCTGCCCGTCTTATTGGTGGAATGGCGATCGTTATCTTGGCCCAGCCGTTCTGCTTCAGGCCTATCGCTGGCTGATTGATAGTCGGGACGAAGCAACGGGTGACCGGCTTGATGATCTTGAGGATCCGTTCAGGCTTTACCGTTGTCACACGATTATGAATTGCGCGCAGGCCTGCCCGAAGGATTTGAATCCGGCCAAGGCGATCGCTGAAATCAAGAAGATGATGGTGGAACGCCGCGTCTAGGCAGCTAACATGAGTTCGACGTCGGCTTCATCGATCAGCACTGTTTATGATTTTAAGGAAATGGATAGCGATCTTATTTGTGGGTTTGTTGCCAATTCCTATTGGGGCATGGGACGGGACCATGCCGAAATCGTCAAATCGGTAGAACATTCCTATCCGTTGGCGTTGTTTGATGCAGGACGGCAGATTGTCTTTGCACGAGCGATTTCTGATCAGTGCTATCTTGCCTACGTTTGTGATGTGTTCGTAATTGACTCCTATCGAGGGCGTGGACTTTCGACGCGCATCATGAACGATTTGATGAGCCATCCCAAACTGTCAACGATTTCCAAGTGGATGCTTACAACCGAAGATGCGGGCGGGTTGTATGAGAAGCTTGGTTTCCTGAAAATCCCCGGCAGTGCGTATATGATTTTGGAACGGTTTCCTGAAAATACATGATATTCAGGGGTACGCACAAACCTGCTTAACGGAGATCAACAAGAGGCAGTAAAGTCAATTGGCGATCTCGCTTCTATAGGGTGGGCTATGCTGCCCGACAGGAGCTTCCAGCGACTTGTTAACATCTGCGAAACGGTTAATAGTTGTGGCCGCATTCACATCAGGGGCTTCCGCGCAGCATGGTTGAGATTACTGTAGAACGAATTGGTGATGAACCGATAATCCGGCCTGACATGGACAGTCGAATGGGTGCGAACATCAACGGACCGTCCCTGATCCGGGTGCCGGACTGGATCGATAATCCCCTCGGCAGATATTATCTGTATTTTGGCCATCACAATGGGACGTATATTCTCCTGGCCTATGCTGACAATCTAATTGGTCCCTGGAAGACGTATGAACCGGGTGTAATGCCGCTTGTCGACAGCGGATTTGCAGGACATCTCGCATCACCGGATGTTTTGGTGGATGATGAAGCTAGGCAAATACGTTTGTATTTCCATGGATCTGATCATGACACTTCCAATCATGAAGTGCCGCAACCGAGCCGGGTGGCACTTTCCAGCGATGGGCTGAAATTTAACGTTCTCGGACAGGTAATCGAGGATCCCTATTTGCGGATGATGCAATTTGGTGACTGGTATTATGGGCTTGCAATGCCGGGTAACTTTTACAGATCGAGAGATGGTATCGGTGGTTTCGAGCAAGGTCCCAATCCGTTTGAAAGCGGGGTTCGTCACTATGCCCTGATGCGTCGTGGTGAAACACTGTTTGTTTTCTACTCACGTATCGGGGACTGCCCCGAGCGGATACTGTATGCAGTAATTGATCTTTCCCCGGACTGGAATGAATGGAAATGCAGCACACCGACAACTGTTCTGGAGCCCAAGTGCGATTATGAAGGCGCTGGTTTGCCTCTTGTGCCATCAATGGTTGGTATGGCCTACGAACAAAAGCGGGAACTGCGCGATCCGGCAATTTTTGAGGAAGATGGCAAAGTGTTTTTGTTATATTCTGTTGCCGGCGAAAGCGGCATCGCCCTGGCCAGAGTAATTTTTCGAGAAAAATAGTAGATGCTTCGAAAGTTGACCGGTAATTAGACTATGATTTAAATGTTTACCAAGGACTTTATAATACAAGATAAGACCTGCAAACTAGTATTCTTAATAGATTATTGGAAAAAGAACATGCATGTACTATTGGGTTTGCTGGGAATTATCGCTGCATTTTCCTACTATTTTTTTCGTTATTCGTCGCGCTGGTGAGGCAGCAAATGAGGCCATTGATATGGCACAGAAAGTCCGTGGTAAGATGCGCCGAAATGCTTTCAGGAAAAAAGCAGAAGGTTCGGTTCTTACGTCCGTGGAAGATGCGGGTACTGCCGCCGCGATTCTCCTCTTTAAAATTGCCGAGTGTGGTGATGAAGATCCGTCAACCTCAAGGGTGGAAGTAGTAAGGATCATTCGTGAGGAAATTGGCATGAAAGATGCGGAAGAAGTGGCCTCTTTTGCCGAGTGGATATCTAAGCAGATGATCAACCCTGGTGATATCCTGCGGGCTTATCGACCAATTTGGACTGGAAATCTGGGGCCTGATGAATTGGTTGAATTTGTTTCGATGGGCGTTCGGGTTGCCAATTTGGGCAGTGATGCAAATCCGGAACAGTTGGAAATCATTCGTCAATTGCGTGAACGACTTCTTTCGTGAATGGTAAGTTGTTACGCCGTTCCTCATTTTCTTCACAATATTTCACTTTACTTTCCGCAAACATTGATTTGAGGAGTGTGATCATGATGCGTATCTGTAAGGTAACAATGGTATTGGCAATAATGGGATTATTGAACATGGCAACAGCGCAGGCCCAGGAGGGCTGGATCATCAAGAACAGCAGTCATTCGGTTGCTGAAACGGCAGACAAGCTGGTAGCGATTATTGAAAAAGCGCCGCCGACACTGTTTGCGCGGGTCGATCACGCCGCCGGTGCTGCCGCTGCCGGACTGGAACTTCCGGATGCAACGATGGTCATGTTTGGAGCCCCGGCAATTGGTACTCCGATTATGCAGCAGAATATTCTGGCGGGTCTGGATTTGCCCATCCGAGTGCTGATCTGGGATGATGAAGGTCAGACTAAAATCGGTTATCTCGACCCTCAGGCTCTGAAAGCACGTTACAATATTGATGGGGCTGAACCTGCTTTCGACGGAATGGCGGGGGCCTTGAACAAATTCACAGATGGTGCCGCAAATTAATTCGGTTTTTTTTGTTTTGCGTCAGGTCAGAGTTTTTTGCGCTCTGCTTGCAGTGCCATCCACAGACAAAGACACATGACCAGAACCACCAGCGTGAACGGAATGCCTGTCGATACCGCTGCCCCCTGGAGTGCACTCAGACCGCCGCCAAGCAGTAGTGCGATGGCTACCAGACCCTCCAAAGTGCACCAGAATACCCGTTGAACCACTGGTGCGTTCATCTTGCCGCCAGCGGTGATGGTGTCGATAACAAGCGAACCGCTGTCTGAGGATGTAACGAAGAATATCACGATCAACAGCAGCGAGATTGGTGCGACTATAGTGTACAGCGGATATTGGTCCAGCAATCGGAAGAGCGCCATTTCCGGCTTGTAGCTATCAACCACAACCGCCGTGATTCCCTGCCCGGTACCTGCATTGATCATATCAATAGCAGCACCGCCGAACGTTGACATCCACAGGGCGCAAACCGCTGTTGGTGCAATCAGCGCACAAAGGACAAATTCACGAACCGTGCGTCCCTTGGAGATGCGAGCAATAAACATGCCCACAAAGGGAGACCAGGCGATCCACCATGCCCAGTAGAAGGTTGTCCAACCATGGAAGAAGCTCGTGTCTTCCCGCCCGAATGGGTTCGAAAGTGCCGGTAACAGTGTCACATAATCGATCATTACGTCGAAATAGCGGGCTATTGCCGTGCCTACACCGCTCATGAAGAGAACGAAGAAGAACAGCGCCACTGCCATAATCATGTTGATTTCCGACAACCGTTTCACGCCTTTGTCCAGTCCCATGAGAACGGAGCCCAGAGCGATAATTGTGATGACGATGATCAGCAAAACGACAACCGTATTGGTAGGTTCGATGCCAGCAACCTCGTTCAGGCCGGCAGTTACCTGACGGGCACCTAGCCCCAGAGAAGTAGTCAGACCAAACAGTGTGGCAAACACAGCAAGAGTGTCGATCGCATGTCCCCACCAGCCCCAGACCCGCTCACCGAGAATCGGGTAAAACGCTGAGCGCAGGGTGAGTGGCAATCCCAGATTATAACAGAATATCGCCAGCGACAGGCCGACAGCTGCGTAAACAGCCCAGCCTTCGAGGCCCCAGTGGTGAATGGTGCCGACAATGCCGATATATTCATTACCCTCGGTCGCAATGTCGATGCCCAACGGCCGAGCGGCGCCCCCTTCAGAGAAGTTGTAATAAACTGGCTCCAACACGCCGAAGAACAGCAGGCCGATGCCGATACCAGCGGCAAACATCATCGCAATCCAGCCAGCATATGAATAATCGGGCTTGGCATCCTTGCCGCCAATTCTCACAGAACCAACCGGCAATATGATCAATGCCAGACAAAACAGTGTAATGGCATCAACAGAAAGCACCAGGAACCAGTCAAATGTGCTGGTAAGCCAGGGCCGAAGCCATCCGAAAAACTCAGCCGAAGCCTCCTGGTTGGCCAGCGAGATAAGCACGAAGCCAAAGATAATAATACTTGAAATCAAGAAAACCGGATTATGGATGTCCAGCCCAAAAGGACGAATGTTGTCCTGCCCCATCTCATAGTCGGTAGAGTAGTCTGTGTCGTTTTCAGACGGTGCATCTGATGTAGTCATGACACTTCCCTTCCATTTGTTCGAATTAACGCAAGGGCAGTGTCAAACAATTTATGGTTGTTGTCAAAAATAACACAACTACTCCGTAGCTCATGTGCCGGATTTTCCTTTACTTCCCAAATAGATAGTTTGTGTATTTCTGATAGCAGATATCCTCTGTCTGATGGTTGTATTTTATAACTTTTGGTCAGTTTCCGCTAATTTGTCTGATCTTGTTCGCTGCTGTCCGGCACTTCCGAGATACTGGCGAGATAAGCAATGATATCTGCCCGCTCGGCTTCCTTTTTCAGTTTGAAGGACATTTTGGACTTTGCTTTCTTGTTTTCGAGTTTTGCCCGAAGGTATTTTCTTGGATTTGCAAGCCAGTCCGACATCTCCTCTTCGGTCCATATGCCGTTCGCTTCACCAAGAGCGGTGAGGCTCGGACTGTACTTGTAACCTTCCACGCCGGCTACCGGACCATTGATCATGTTGTTCAGACTCGGACCCACTTTGTTTTTGGCCTCGGGTCCGACTTGATGGCAGGTGCCGCACGTCTTGTTGAACAGGGATTCCCCTTTTACTAAACCACCAGCCATTGCAGGAGAGGAAATTAGCGTGGTCAGGGAAAAAAAGAGAGGTTGCGAAAGTCTTAAACGGTAGCTTCTGAATGAACATTTTAATTATTAGGACACTCAGGAAACACGCCAGGTACTGTTTTTCCGGAAGCACCTGACCCTTTGTCGGAATTGATACCGGGCCGACATGGCGGCGGCCCGGGAAATAAATATTGCCTGATGTGCTTCAGACCATGCTTTTCAGATCTGCACTGAAAGTGGGAAAAGCAAAGAACCCGTCTGACAAATCAGAAGCTTTAATTTGATGCCTCATGGCGAGGGCAAAAAGGTGAACAAGTTCCTCGCCGTGATGTCCGACCATATGCGCGCCTACAATCTTGTCCGTTTTCTGGTCAATCAGCACTTTCGACCAGGCGGCACTTTCCGCATAGGTCTTGGCGGAAAACCATTGGGTCATGTCACTGGATACCACCTTTACATCAATGTTCCTTTCCCTCGCTTCGTGTTCTGTCAGGCCAACACTGCTCAAGGCCGGAACGGTATAGACTGCACTTGGCAAAACGGCATAGTCCGGCTTTTTGTCCGGGCCGTTTACGATGTTGTGACCAACAAGCCTGCCTTCATAGGTTGCAACCGGTGAAAGTTGGGCCGTGTTTACCAGCGCATTCCCGGCCACCCAGACAGCCGGGTTTGATATGGATTGCAGGTATTCGTTGACATCGATGCGAATTCCGTCATGGGCAATATTGGCTGCATCAAGATCGAGATTTTCGACATTGGCGATACGCCCTGCCCCGTTGATTACCCTGTCGGCAGTAATGGAATGTTCAATGCCGTCTTCTTCATAGGTCACTGTCAGCCGCTCTCCGGCTGCCTCTATGCTGTGGATGCGGACACCGGTGTTTACGGATACCCCCAGGTTCTCAGTTTCCTTCTGTATTACTGCGACAGCGTCTGAATCCAGCCGTGGCAACAATTGAGGCATTGCTTCAAGGATGGTTACTTTTACACCAGCCCGCGCGTAAACATGGCTGAACACCATCGCTATCACTCCACCACCAACGAACACCACTTCTGCGGGCAAGTCGCGCTCGGACAGGACATCATCGGATGTGGTCATCAGTTCCGCACCCGGAATCGGAAGCGGGCGCGGCCGAGAACCGGTTGCGATTACAATGTTCCCGCCCTCCAGGACCTTTCCGTTAACTTCCACCTGGTTGGGGCCGACAAATTTTGCTTGCCCTTTAAACACCTTGCCCCGCTTCTCTGCCGTGGATTGCATGGCATCGGGTATGAAGCCAATCATTTTTTCCTTACGATCCATGAGCTTGGCCCAGTCGAGTGTCGGTTTTTCCACGGTGATACCGTGGGCAGAGGCCAGTTCGATTTCATGAAGGGTGTGTGCAGCTGCCACAAGAATCTTCTTGGGTGTGCAGCCGCGGTTGGGGCAGGTTCCGCCAAAGTCCAGTTCTTCCACAAATGCAATGCTTTTACCGGCTTCGCTGGCAATAGCCGATACACCAAATCCGGCATTACCGCCGCCAATAATGATAATGTCAAATTTTTCCATCGTTATGATCCCTTGATTCGAGCACGGAAGCATTTTCTTCCATCGGTCGCCTGAGCTTGGATAGTGTACTGCCTTAAATACCCATCGCCCATGAAGTTCAAAATAATTGTAGACCATTCAGTCTACAACTGCCTGCAGATGGGCGTGGTCCGTAGCAGAATCAAGAAAACCTAGGTCACGTGTTCGTGAAGTCAGAAGTATCTGATTACTGGCGCTTCAAAAGGGAAAGGTAGAATTCAACTCCGCGCTCTAGATTTTCTATCGACAGGCGTTCGTTAATTCCGTGGAACCGTTTGATGTCGTCTCCGGTAACCTTGAACGGGTTGATGCGGTATGCCTGATCGGCGGCCAACGCATAGTGCCGCGCATCCGTTGCGGCGATCGTGAGACCGGGTACTGTTGCAAGCGGGCCAAAGACGGCACGGATCGTTTCTTCAATCTGACGATAGCCGTCCGCCTGGGAACTTGAAACAGGGGAAGCTTCCGACCCCTGGTCCCTGTCCGCCTGAATTTCAATTGATTCATCATCAATTGTATGACGAATGTGCTCGATAATGCCATCAATTGTGTCCCTTGGGTGTAGCCGGAAATTGATTGTGGCTATTGCTTCCGTTGCCAGCACATTCTCCTTCGGCGATGCAATCAACATGGTGGGAGCGGTGGTTGTGCGAAGCATTGCGTTGGTCGGTGGAGAAGCGGACAATAACCGCTCCAGCAGCGGCTCAAACAGCCAGCGATTTGCGAATACCACGCGTTGTCCCAGAGAGAAATGCCGCCCCAATGAATCGAAAAACTCTTCGGAAACTCCGGACAGACCTCCCGGGACAGGTGATTTTTCCAATTTATCGATGGCGGCTGCCAGCCGACCGACACTGGTCACCCTTGGTGGAAGAGCCGAATGGCCACCTTCGCCTCTGGCAACCAGTTTGACGGTCAGGTATCCTTTTTCCGACAGGTTGATGCTGGCCACGGGTTTATCAAGACCAGGGATAATTTTGTCGAGAACAAACGAACCCTCGTCGAGTATCCAATCCAGCCGGATATTATTTTTCCGAAGATGAAGGGCAACCGCAAGTGCGCCTCGTCCTCCTACTTCCTCGTCATGGCCGAAACTGAAGTAGACTGTTCTTTTCGGCCGGAATCCCTGTTTGATCAGTTGTTCAGCGGATGTCAGGATTGCGATCAGGGCTCCCTTGTTGTCCAGTGTACCTCGGCCCCAGACATATCCGTCTGATATATCACCGGAAAATGGCGGTTTTTCCCAGCGGTCAAGAGAATCCAGAGCCGCCGGCACAACATCGTAATGGGCAGCAAACATGACCGGCTTCAGTGAAGAATCTGAGCCGGTCCATTTGTAGAGCGGTGTCTTCTCACGAATAAGTTCGCGTTCCATGCTGGCATGAACAGTTGGATACATCTCTTCCAAAAAGGCAAGAAAATGTCCGAAATCAGGATGGGACGTGTTGGTTGAATCTGTATTGAAACGAACAGCTTTCGAAAGAATTGCCGTAGCTGTTTCGATGTCTGCTGTCTCAAGCTCCGTATCAATAACGGCGGTTTCTTGCGGAACATACCGAATTGTGTTGAAAGCCAGGATCGCCGCCAACATCAGGAGAACCAGGCTAAGTGCCAAACCTATTCGCTTCAACCATTTGAACATCGAAAATTCCCATTCTTTTTACGTAAACGTAATCGAAGGAACATCGAATATCCACCCGAAATTGCGGTCACCATGTGGTGAAGTTTCAAACAACTTTTACAACGAGCAAGGGATTCTTTTGATTTTCAGGATGCTTGTCCATCAACCGGCTAACAGGGTTATCCAGTTCTGGTGCACCCATCCCTTTTTGCCGGGGTAAGGAACTTCGCGATCTTCCGCGATGGGACTGCATGACAATTCACTTGTGTCATAGACTATCCTGATCCACTTGCCACGCTGGTCAAACAACCAGACATCGTCGCCATTGTGAATTTCATCCAATTTTCGGTATTGGGTGCCCGGTCCTGAACGTACGGCAAGAAAGCCATCTCCATCCGCTTTCAATCCTGTCACGCGCCCGTATGCACAGGTGTCCAGATCGCCGCTAGAAATTTCCATCACCGGGACATCCAGATTTTGCGCGGAAACAGTGACCGCTCCCGAAATTGAGGCAGCACACAACAGAAAAGTGACATGTTTAATTCCAAAGATACGAGACATTTGCAGTTCTCACTTTCACAGGTTCTGGTTAATCCGGATGAGCTTAACACCCGTCTGCTGAAACCTGCAATCACGACAATTCATACTACATGGCAGCCAGCTTGCCTTTTTCCGGCTTACCGGTTGGTGTGCGCGGGATTTCATCCATAAAGACGACTTGGGCGGGGATCATGTATTTGGCCATTCGACCCTCACAGTGCTGCTGAATATCTGATTTCGCCAGGGTCTTATCGGGTTTGACAACAATGAAGGCCTTGATTTCTTCCTCGCCCAGCGGACTAGGGACGCCGATCACCGCGCAATCTTCGACATCGGGGTGAGAAAGCACCCCTTCGTCAACCTCGAAACCGGAAACCATCTCTCCTTTCACTCGTATCCGTTCGGCTTTTCGACAGATGAAGTAAAAGAACCCTTCCTCGTCAAGTTTCGCAATGTCGCCGGTATGAAACCAAAGATTGCGCCGGCTTTTCATAGTTGCTTCGGGCATGCCGACATATTCGTCGGACATCACCCCCGGTTCCCGGCTGCGCACTACCATTTCACCGGCGACACCATGAGGCACAGGGTCGTCGTTATCATCGAAAATCGCCACTTCGAATTCCGGCAGGATAACTCCGCCTGCGTGATCCCATTGAGGGGCGACAATCCAACCCGCATCGGTAGAACCGTATCCGCCGCCCGGTATAAGGTGGGTTGAAAATCGATTGTCGAACTGATCCTTGGGAACAGGCGCTGGCGTGGCCCAACAACGTGTAACCTTGTGTGTCTTTTCTTCCGGTGCCGACCAGAGGAGCTGTTGGACTGATCCCAGCATCATGAACCATGTAACGTTGAAACGGTTAATTTCAGGCCAAAAGTTGGAGAGACTAAATCCGTCGCGGAGGATGAGATGACCGCCGGTCATCATAGTCGGAAGTGCGTCATAGTAGGCAGGTCCGATATGGGACAGCGGATATGGCGAATAAATTGTGTCTTCTGATGTCACTCGGAATGCCGGAATTACGTTTTCAGCCGTTCTTACGGCATAACGGTGGGACAGCAGGCATCCCTTTGATACGCCGGTAGTGCCGGAAGTGAACATAATTGAAGCCGGTGACAGATCACTCTGCGTATTGGTGATGTGGTCATCGCAATCGGCCAGCATGGCGTCAAATGCGATTATTATTTTGCCGGGAAACAGGGTACGGGCTGCCTCCTCGCCGTCGGTTACAATAATTCTCTCGACTGAATCCAGCTCACTCATCACTGCGCCAAGCGCCTCAAAGTGCGCTGGCGAAGTAATGATTACCGATGCGTTTGTGAGATTGATGGTCCGGGCAAGGGCAGGGCCGCGAAATGCGCGATTTATCGATACCTCGACCGAGCCGACTTTCTTCAGTGCGTAGGTTGCCGCAAGGTACTGGACACCATTTTCCAGCATGATGGCGATGTGGCCCGGTACCGTCTGGGTCACTGACAGCAGACCGTGGGCGATGCGGTTCACAAGCTGATCGAATTCACGGTAAGTCCAGGTTTCGCCTGATGGTGCAACGGTAAGGAACGGTCGGTCGGAATACCGTTTTGCGCAGTCATGCTGTAATTGACCGAGGGTTGTACGAAGCGCCATCTTTTGTTCCGGTTCGGGTCATCAAAACGGGGACATCTATAAACGCCACCAGGTACAAATGGGAGGCAACACTACGACGGTTTATGTCGGTGATCTTTCGACCGGCTGTCCCCTTGCATGGCTCTATCAGTTGGTACTTACCGGCTGCCGTGACACCGACAGGGTTACACCGAATCTGAAATACAGCCTGGGTTTCTGAAACCGGTGTTTGACATTAACTTCGCGCACCCTTGGCGTTTCACGGAAACAACAGGGATCAGCGTTGGTTTTCAGTGCCGCCCGCTACCTTGTCGCCCTTTTTTAATGCTGCTGGAATAAGGGAAACTGTTGCCGCACCCACTGCAATCCAGACAATTAGATCGTGCCTTTCAGAAAATAGTATCATTCCCCAGATTACCCCGGCAAACAGTGCAACAAAAGTTCTAAACGAAACAAACACGCCTCCGGTTTTTCTATCAGGTAAAAATAGAGCAGACTCTCAACAACCCCAGCCAGCACAAAGATCATGATAGCGAAATGCCCGGCGGAAAATTCTGATGGTAGCGAAGTTGTGTCGCCATACACCAGATAAACCGGTAGAAACATTAAAGCTGCCATAACTGTTTCGCCTGTAACGGCCTGGAGGGAGTTCATTCCGCTCGGCCAAAACGCTGCGATATAAATCGATTCAATGCCGTAACAAACAGGAACAATCAACGCGATAAAGATCCAAAAGGAATTTCCATAGTGGGGAAGTTCGATTTCGGGCCAAAGCACTAGCAGAACTGCCAATGTACCGAAGACAACCGCTATCATGCGTGCAAGGGAAACCGGTTCTGTGCGCATCAACAACGCTGTGATTATGGTAATTGCCGGTGCTAGTGTTGCTATCAGCGTCAGGATTCCCGCCGGAATATGAGGGGCAGCGTAAAGTGCTGCCAAGAGCGGCAACACGTAGCCGAGTATTCCAATCACGAAGAGAAACTTTACGAGCCGGATTGTTATTCGGAAATAGCTTTTGCGGATGCTCAGGATAATCAAAAAAGCTATTGAGAGAAGAACCAGGGTGGTCATCAGAATGTTAATTTCTGACAGACCGTGTTCAGCAGCGATTTTCAGCATGGCAAACTGGAGGCCCCACAGCACTCCCATTACTACCAGCAACGCCAACGCGATCCACTGGTTCAAGGGTAGTGATGGTGGAGTCATGAGCTTAACTTATCCTTCAATCCGCATCGATGACATCAGGTGATAACTTCATATACCCAACCTGCCGAAAATAAACCCGAGAGTACATGCCCGAAGCACAATGAAAACGGCTTCGGCCTGAGAATTAGGAAGATAGCCATGGCGCCGCATGTACTTACAATACTGCCGGATACCAGAAATGCCATGGCAGCACCAAACGACATGCCATTTTCCTTCAGTCCCCGGGTCAACGGCAGCGCCGCATAGCCATCGCTATAAGCAGGCGCTCCAGAAATTATTATGGATCCAGCCGGTGAAGTGGGGTTGCCAGGCGGTGAGTGCCCCATCGCCAACCGGAATTCATGGTATCCCAAGGTTGCCATTCCCGTCCCTGCACTTACTCGCAAATTTTGATGATGTATTAAATATAGCGGGAGAGCAGCCTGACGACTTCAGATTGCCGACTTACTGACAATTTTTGCAAAACCCGCTGAATGTGGGTTCGCACGGTTGGTAACGATATAGTGGTTGCCTCCATAATATCCCGGGCAGTTTTGCCGCTTGCCAGAGCAATCGCCACATTCGCTTCGGCCCTGGTCAGCCCAAAGCAATCCCTGAGAACATCGATGTCTATCGCATGTGTTTTTGTATGGTCTTTGATGATCAACAATGCTTCTGCCCTGGCGCCTCCAAACCGATTATCAGACCTGGCAATTGACTGAATGGTCAAAAGATAGGGTGGCAGGCCCGAAGGTCTTTGAACCAAAAGGTGCCTGGTATTCTCAACACCAGTTTTGCTTGTCGCCAGATAGACTGCCTGTTCAAGTTTCTCATTACTCGCACTGTCAACACAATGAGGCTTTCCATTGTTGAATCCTATACCGTCAGCACGGCACAAAATTTCCTGTGCTGCTTGGTTTACGGCTATGGCCGAACCCATGTCATTTAAGACAATCATTCCGTCTTCGAGTGCATCAAATGCCTGATCTAGCAAATCGTATCGTTTGGCCAACTGATGATGCTGAATCTGAAATTGTGCGACTGTCGCGAGTTGGTTGCCCAGTTCTTTCAGTGCGAGAATTTTCTCATCAG
Source organism: Rhizobiaceae bacterium (assembly GCA_965198665.1). Taxonomy (GTDB): domain Bacteria; phylum Pseudomonadota; class Alphaproteobacteria; order Rhizobiales; family Rhizobiaceae; genus JAALLB01. The sequence goes on from CBDAPT010000011.1 coordinate 145,885, forward strand.
TTGCCGGCCCTGCATTCCAGGTTTTCTGTATGGTGAAAACACTTTGGGTTTCATTGGTTTCATGTGCACGGATCAACAGACAGTATCTGAGGTCATTGGGACGCAGAAAATCATTGTAGAATTCGTTTCGGTCCATGTCCTGTTCTGACATGAATAACCGGTCATGTATTATATCCGGACTGCCCGGCTTTCGCCCAAACGCTATACGGGGGTTTATGGGCATATAGTAATCCAGATAATCTTTCTGAATTTCAATATCGGAACTATCATAGTGTTGAAGATGTTTGCCGCTTTTTCTGTCAATCACTTCAAACGTTGCGAATGACCCATTGAAAACGTTCGCCAGGTGTTGGAGGGCGTCATGCCACAAATGTTCGTTCAACACGGCTTCATTGAACTTCACTGAAGCCTTGAGCAAATCATCCGCAGCCGGTGAGCGCATCTTCAGGTACACGCCGGTGTTATGAATTCTGTATCGCCGCGTCGTTTGAACATGAATTGATACCTCCGCAGTCGGAGATGTTATTTGATAGAAGGGTACATGTCCAATCTCTCACCAGGCAGCTCTATTCAAGGCGACCCCCGGAATTTCAAATTGATGATGTTTTCTCAGTCCTCACCAAATTAACCGTGTGCCTGCATTAAGCACATTTTCTTGCTCGTATTTCGGATTTTACGTCGTTTACCTCGGCTTCTCTGCGCTTGATATCCCTTGCAAATTTGTTCAGTTTGCGAAGTTGATTCTTTATTTCGCGGTTGTTGCTTCGTATGTCCTTTTTCGTTTTGCGAATTTCTTTCTTTAACTTCTTTTGCTCAGCCTTATCGCTTTCGTCTGAAAGGCGGCCGTTGGCGGCGTCCAGTTTTGCCTGATTCCGTTTAAGAATTATTCCTTCCGAGGCTACGAGAGTTGCAGCGTCTTCTCCCAATTCCCGTACCTTACTCAAACTGCGTGCAAGCTCTACTTGCAGCTGTTTCAACTCTCGGCAGGAAAGTCTGATTACGTTTCGTTCAACATAGTTTGGGTTGCCGCCACTATCTGCTCTCGCCGATCCTCCAAAGCCCAGCATCATTGCTGCGGTACAGGCGATTGTTAATGCTCTAAGAATTCCAGTCATGGCCATGTCCCTCCCCAAATAACCAAATTGGTCATCACGAGATTGCCACAGGCTTATCATTCTGAAATCATCAATATTGATGATAATTGAACTTGCTCAAATCTGTCGAACTCACACAGACGTAGAGTGCTACCAAGGCCACTCTGCCGGTTTTCCGCCTTGCACCGATAGCCTAACGGGTCACGATTTCCAGTCCCATTAATTGGGTTGGTAGCCATGTCGAGATTATTGGTATGTAGGTTACCAGGATCAGGAAAATAAACATGATGGATACCCACGGCAGTGCAGCTTTGACAACATCAGTCACCGACATTCGCGCCACGCCCGCTGTAACAAACAGATTGAGCCCCACGGGTGGTGTAATCATGCCAATTTCCATATTGACGACCATGATGATACCAAGATGGATAGGGTCAATTCCCAGTTCTATTGCTATCGGGAACACCAGCGGCGCAACAATGATCAAAAGACCGGATGGCTCCATGAACTGACCACCGATCAACAGGATGATGTTAACGACTATCAGGAACATGATCGGCCCGAACCCGGCTGCCAACATGGCCTCGGTTATAACCTGCGGAATGCGTTCTTCGGTCAGGACATGTTTAAGGATCAGCGCATTCGCAATGATAAACAGCAACATAATCGTGAGCTTGCCTGCTTCAAACAGGGTGTCTCTGGTGTCTTGATGAAACCATGCGGTTAGCATTGAAGAGGGTTTTTGAAAGAAAGTCAGGTTTGATTCCCCTTCAGCGGTTCTGAGTGGCCCCATGTCCCGATAAACAAAGTTGGCGATGAAGAACGCATACATTGCGGCAACGGCGGCAGCCTCAGTCGGTGTGAATACACCGCCATAAATACCCCCAAGAATGATGATAATAAGAAACAATCCCCAAAAGGCCTCTTTTCCTGCGCTGAGGATTTCCCGGATACCGGCGAAGGGTTGAGACGGCAGGCCTTTCACCCTGGCATAAATGTAGATGCCGACCATCAGCATGAGGCCAGCAAGAAGCCCCGGAAATACGCCTGCCAGGAACATCCGACCGACCGAAACGTCTGTTGCTGCAGCATAGACCACCATGACAATAGAAGGTGGAATCAGAATACCCAATGTGCCCGCGTTGCAAATAACACCGGCTGCAAATTCCCTGGTGTAACCCACTTCGCGCATGCCGGCGATAACAATGGTTCCGATGGCAACAACAGTCGCTGGAGAGGAGCCGGAAAGGGCAGCGAACATCATGCAGGCAAAGACAGAGGCAATTGCCAGACCACCGGAGAAGTGACCGACACACGCGATCGCGAAGCGGATGATGCGTCGCGCAACACCACCGGTTGACATGAAGCTGGACGCAAGAATGAAGAAGGGGATTGCAAGAAGTGTATAGTGTCCGTCAAAAGCCGAAAATAGTGTCTGGGCAATTGAGGCAAGTGAGCCATCGGAATAAACCAGCAGAAATATCATGCTGGAAAGCCCTAGTGAAACTGCGATCGGAACCCCGATCAGCATAAGGCCAATGACAAGGGCGAAAAGAAGCAGGATTGCCATTATTTTTCCCCCTCATCGCTGGCAAGTGCTTCTTCCATCATCTCCTCGGCTTCATGGCCAGCAATCAGGAGACTCTGCTGATCGCTGAAAATGCGCCAGGTAGCCTGCAATGTCCGGAACAGCAGCAGCGCCATACCCAGAGGAAGTGCAAAATAAGGAATGAAGCGGGGCAATTTCTCATAAGCCTCACCTTCGTTGAATGCGTCTTTCAGCCAAACCAGGAAAAACGGTACCGGTACATCGTTTGTTTCCAGGAATGCACGCTTTCCGATAAACGGTGACCAGTAATCCCAAGCACCCTTGAGCAACAGGACGGCAAAAAGGATGCAGGCCACACATGCCGCCAATGTAACCGCTTTACGTGCTTGCGGTTTCAGCATGTTGACCACAACGTCCACGCCAATGTGGAAGCTTTTCTTGACCCCGTATGAAGCACCGATCAGTACTAGCCATGCAAACAAAAACACCGTGACTTCCAGACCCCAGAGTATGTTGGAATTAAACACATACCGCGCCACCACATTGGCAAAGGTAATGAGAGTCATCAGCCCTAGTGTGACTGCAATGAATGTTTCTTCGATTGTATCGATAAAGGTGTGTTTATGCTGGCGCATGGTTGTCACCCGTCCGCAAGAAATTTCCGAGAAGTTTGAATTAAATGGCCGGAAAAACCAACCCCCGATCAGTGACCGGGGGTTAGCAACTTAATAAGCCTAGTTGAGCGCCTGAGCGGCATCGATGAGGTCTTTACCGACATCACCCTCAAATTTTGACCAGACAGGCTTGAGTGCATCGACCCATGCCTGGCGCTGTTCAGTTGTAAGGGTCCGAACCTCGCCACCGGCTTCGATGATTTTCTGCTTGTTTTCCTGGTTAACCGCGAAAGATTCCTTGTTACGACTCTCGGTAACTTCCGTAAGGATTGTTGCCAGCTGGTCGCGAACACCTGCATCCAGACCATTCCACCACTCATCAGATGTCACCACCAGGTAGTCAATGATGCCGTGATTGGTTTCTGTTGTTCCGTCCTGCACTTCAAAAAACTTCTTACCGTATATGTTGGACCAGGTGTTTTCCTGTCCGTCGATAACCTTGGTTTGCAAGCCTCCGTATACCTCTTTGAAAGACATTTTCTGGGGATTTGCGCCAAGTTGCTCGAACTGGGCTACGAGAACATCCGATGCCTGTACCCGGAATTTAAGACCCTTCGCGTCTTCAGGGCTGATAAGCGGGCGTGAAGCTGACATCTGCTTCATGCCATTGTGCCAGAACGCGAGGCCCTTGAGGCCGCGGCGAACCATAGAGTCCTTTAGTGCCTGACCGGCATCTGAATTCTGGAATGCATCAACGGCTTCAATGTTTGCAAACATGAAGGGCAGATCGAAAATGCGGAATTTTTTGGTGAACTTCTCAAACTTCGAAAGCGATGGTGCCGCCATCTGTACGTCGCCGTTCAACAATGCTTCCAGCACCTTGTTATCATCATAAAGGGTGGAATTGGGGAATACCTCCATGCAGGCTTTGCCGTTCATTTCCTCATTGACCCGCTGCTCAAGCACGCTTGCTGCAATTCCCTTCGGATGCTTGTCTGTGTTGGTCACGTGGCTGAATTTGATGACAACCTCACCGTCGTCACATGCTGCATAAGCGCCTGCTGCGGTTGCCATCACCAAAGATGCGGCCACAGCCACAGTTTTCAATATTCTCATGATTCTCTCCTCCAAAATAACCTGAAAAGTACTGGCCTCATATAAGCGGAGGCCTGCCAAAAAGTCAAAAAACCCGGGCTTTCGGCAGAAATTTGCCGAATCTGGAAGCTTACAAAAGGTCTGGTTTTTGATAAAATTTGGTTGACCTTACGTCACTTGTTCAGAATTGGTTTACCATAGTCTGCTTATAATATGCCATAATTGCGACTAATGCGGATGATAAATGCCTCCAATTCGGAGAAAAGGGCGATTCAATGGGTAGATTTGCAATTTTTGCAGTATTGATGGCTGCGGTAGCGGTAAGTGGGTGCACTCGTTCTACGAACGCACTGCAGGTCAACACGCAAGCGCCTCCTCAACCCCTTCCGGCATCACCTGCCTGTTCCATTACCGGTACCCAGCTGGATCCGATCACCGGTGAGGTCAGGCGTTACGATCAATACGGCAATCCACTTCCTCCGGAAACCCCGAATCCTGATGGAACTCAGACGGATGCAAACGGTACTGAAATTGCGGCTCTGGATCCCAATGTTGCAGCGAATGCGGAGCCTTTGACCCACGAAAGTCTGGCAGGAGCGTGGAACGTTACCACCGACAACCCCGACTGTCGGGTATTCCTTTCCTTTACCCAATGGTCTGGGGGCTATCGTGCCGGAACCCGTCGCTGTCTAAATACAGAGCTCTCGAGCATTTCGGCATGGGATGTCAAAGGTGCGCAAGTGGTTCTTGTAGACAGCAATGGTGGACAGATTGCAGCATTAGGTCAGATTGGAGCGGAGAGCTATTCCGGGCAGACTGCAAGCGGGAAACCTATTTCCTTTTCCCGTTAAGAGTCCGATTTAACGAACCGGCAGGCAAAAAAACCGTCCAGGCCACCTAGTGCTGGATTTTCCCGATTTGCAAGATGAAACGGCTGACTTCTCAATGCACCCTGGCCATTGATCATCTCATGCGTGCCGGCGATTTCATCCGGTTGTATCGGTGAAACGGAAAGTTCGGGACAAGCTGCCAGAACCTTGCCCAGCAGGTTTTCACCTTCTTCCTTAAGCATCGAACAGTTTGAAAAAACCAGACAGCCTCCCGGACGGACAAATTGTGCCGCCCGGCAGATCAATCGGTACTGTAGTTCAGCCAGATCGTGAATTTCCTGCCGGTTTCTTGTCCAGAGCACATCCGGATGACGTCTGACAGTTCCGGTTGATGAACAGGGTGCGTCAAGCAATACCGCATCGAACGGAGTATCCACTTCCCATTCCAGAGCATCGGCCATGACGGTGTTGGCGCTCAGATTCAGTCGATTAAGGTTTTCTTCCAGCCTTACGAGTCGCGGTTCGGAAACATCCAGGGCGGTTACCTGATAGCCGCTGTTTACAAGCTGGGCTGTTTTACCTCCGGGTGCTGCGCACAACTCAAGCACCCTTGCTCCCGGCTCTGCAATCACCAATCGGGCTGGTAACGCAGCAGCAGCATCCTGAACCCACCAGTGTCCCTCGCCATATCCTGGCAATGTCATCACGGGGGCTGTTGATTCCACCCGTATGCTGCCCGTAGGCAGCAAAGTGCCGCCCAATTCCCTTGCCCAGTCTTCCGCATCAGATTTTACAGTTATGTCAAGCGCTGATGGTTTTGATGCTGCCTCCGCGATGCGAGTGAGATTTTCCTTGCCGTAGTTGGAGCGCTGCATCTTTTCCAGCCAACCTGGAAATGGTGAGATGTTTTCGCTGGCTTCGACAAGTTTTGCTTTTTCTCTCGTCATACGGCGGAGAACCGCATTTGTCAGATCCTTGAACCGAACTGTACGCTTGTCTTTGCCAATCGCCTCGACAGCGATGTTGACTGCGGCTCGTTCAGGAACATCCATAAATAGAATCTGTGCAGCCGCTATATGTAATGAATGAAGCAGGAACCGGGCATTCTTCGGCGGCGGTCGGTTCATCAGTTTTTTGAAAACAAACTCAATCCGGTTTCGGTTCCTCAAGGCGGTGATGGTTATGGCCCGAGCCAGGGATTGATCGCGCTCGCTTAACGACAGGAACTTGTTAATGCCATGTTTGCGATCACACAGCGCATCCAGATTCCTGCCGTCGTCGATGACCCGGGTGAGCAGGAATGTAGCAGCAAGGCGACTTTCTATGCCCGCTGCCGTTTGCTTTGTCGTATTGTCATGTTTGAACCGCTGGTCGGGACCGGTCTTTCGTGTCACCGTTCACGTCCCCAGGGCTGGCTAGACGGATTTCTGTCCGCGTCGCTTGCATCCTGTTGGCCGCCCCATGGCCCGTCATTGTCCTGACGGTCTCGGCTGACATTATCCTGCATTGCCCATTCATCGGCAAGTTTTTCGAGCGCTATGATCCGGTTCTCGGTATTGGGGTGTGTGGAGAACAGATTGTCACGCGCGAACTGGCCGAGGGGATTGATAATAAACATGTGGGCGGTGGCAGGATTGCGTTCAGCTGCATGGTTGGGAATTCTGCTGGCCTGCGAGGCAATTTTTTCCAAAGCACTGGCCAGCCATATCGGATTGTCGCAAATTTCCGCACCTCGACGATCAGCGGCGTATTCACGCGTACGGCTTATGGCCATTTGCACCAGGCCGGCGGCGAATGGCGCCGCTATCATCAGGACAAGGCTACCAATAATTCCCACGCCGCGGTCACGGTTGCCACCAAAAAACATCGCGAAATTGGCCAGCATTGAAATCGCACCCGCCAGCGTAGCTGTAACAGTCATGATCAGGGTGTCGCGGTTCTGTATGTGCGCAAGCTCATGAGCCATGACACCAGCCACCTCTTCCAGACTGAGTGTCTCGAGCAGACCAGTGCTGGCGGCAACTGCGGCGTTTTCAGGGTTGCGGCCAGTGGCAAAAGCATTGGGCTGCGGGGTGTTGATGATATAAACGGCAGGCATCGGCAGATCGGCTGCCTCGGCCAGTCTTCTGACCAGTTCATAAAATTCCGGAGAATTGCGTTCATCGATCTCAACGGCATTGTGCATCTTCAAGACCATCTGGTCTGATTTCCAGTAGTTGAAGAAGTTCATCGCAGCAGCCACCAAAAAGGCAATCACCATCCCGGTGCTTCCGCCGAGTAGATAGCCAATGCCCATGAACAAGGCTGTCATTGCAGCCAGCAAAACGCCGGTACGAATAATATTCATCATTTATTCCAGTTTCTGTATGCCTTCCTGGCACAATGTCCTATATGATGGGCATACAAGTTGCCACCTTCAAGCAATATTCTTTCAATGTGAGGTAATTCATGGCCGCAAATGACAATCGGGCCGATCTGCCAGATGCGGCAAAGCGGGCCCTCGCAGAGGCAGAAGCCCGGCGAAAAAATGCTAAGGCAGATACGAAACCTCAAGTGAAGGAAATACTGGGCCGCGATGGCCCTGACCCGGTTCGGTTTGGCGATTGGGAAAAGGATGGAATTATCAGCGATTTCTGAATTGTTGCATAATAAAACCAGCTGCGATCTCTAATACCAATTTTCCATAAGCTTCTGTGCGCTGTTAATAATCGATTTACCGTCACATTTCTTTTTGTGCTGATTTTTCAATAGCCAGACATGAGAATCGCGCCCTTAGGCTAAACTGGCCTTCGATTTGCACTAAATTGGTAAAACTGGCCGAAACGAAATATTCTGCAAAAAGTTCTCCGGAAAAGCTGAATTTTTCGTTTCACCTGCTTGAATAGGCGCTGTACTGCCGCCATTTGTTAAAGAGAACCGGTGACGAAAAGTGTAAGGCTGGTTTGTGTAAGAATTTGAAATATAAAGGTAAAATAAGGAGTTATCGTTTGATTTTGGCGCATTGAAGTGAGGTTAGCTATGCAATGAACGCATGGCAGACATGACGGATTAGCCCTCCAAAAACTTAAAAAAATATTTATATTTCCCATCAACAACATGAAAATGTTGATGATACGAACCGGAACTTCTCCTCCTCCCATGTTTCGGTTTTCGGATTGATCCCTCCCCCCCTGATCAATCCTTGTAAATGATGCTCGCCAGATCCTCCTCCCCTGGCGATCATTATTTTTTCAGCTTTTCAAATGCTAAAGATTGCCAATCCGACGTCGTCGTTAATAAACGTGAATTCTGTTCGCCCAATAAAAAAGGGCCGCCGGGTTCAAGGGCAGCCCTCCGCGATTTTAACTTCCGTGAAAATCCTGTTTTAGTGGAATGAAGCCTCAGTGAAGGCTGCTCCAACGTGAGCTTCTTTCCTCCGGAACTCCCCAGAAACCAAAAAATCACTCGACATTAGATCACCTCCTTTTCGAATCGTTGAACACGCTCTAATCCCAGCGTCCTTCTGCTTCAGATCGCTGAAATTCTTGGACAGGGTTCGCCTGCGCTGAAAACCGGTTAGTTCCGGTTCGGTGGCTTTTCGGGATTGTCGTTCAATTTTGCCGGAATGAGGCCCGGAAAGGCCAGTTTTCCCCACAATCGATACTGCACCGCTTGACGGTTTCCGTATAATGCGGAACATGTTTTTGCAAAGGCGGAAAAAGTCATGACTTCGAATAAAGATCACCTCCATGATCACAGTCACTGGTCGGACATGGATTTGAAGGTAAAGACCCTGGAATCATTGCTGGTGGACAAGGGATATGTTGACCCGGCCGCGCTTGATGTCATCGTTGAAACCTATGAGAAGAAAGTTGGCCCGCGAAACGGTGCTGCGGTTGTTGCAAGGGCGTGGAGTGACCCGGATTATCTTGAGCGCCTGCGCGAAGACGCGACAGCGGCTATAGCCGAACTCGGATTTACTGGCAGACAGGGTGAACATATGCAGGTGGTGGAGAACACCAGCCAGACGCATAATATGGTCGTTTGTACGCTATGTTCTTGCTATCCCTGGAGTGTCCTGGGTTTGCCGCCGGTCTGGTACAAATCCGCACCCTACCGCTCCCGGGCTGTGAGCGAACCGAGAAAAGTGCTGCGTGAATTTGGCCTGGAACTTCCGCCAGATACAAAGATCCGAGTTTGGGATTCGACGGCCGAGATGCGCTATCTGGTTATTCCGATGCGGCCGGTGGGCAGCGAAAATCTGAGCGAGGGAGAACTTGCGGAACTGGTTACAAGAGATTCCATGATAGGTACGGGATTGGCGCTCATGCTAAAGGGAACGCAGCCATGAACGGTCCTCATGATATGGGCGGAATGCAGTGTTTCGGTCCGGTTGTGCCTGAACCGGACGAGCCGGTATTTCACGGCGACTGGGAAAAACGAACCCTTGCTTTGACCGTGGGTATGGGATTTTCCGGTCAGTGGAACCTGGATGTTTCTCGGCATGCACGGGAATGCCTGCCCCCGGACTTCTATCTGTCAAAGAGCTATTACCAGATTTGGATTGCCGGGTTGAAGCAATTAATGCTTGAGCGTGGCATGGTGAGTATAGAAGAACTCAATACAGGCAAAACGCAGATCACGCCCATTCCGTCAGACCGCATCGTTGCTGGCAAAGATGTTGCGGCTGCCCTTGCAGCTGGAAGTCCGGTAGAACGCGAGAGCCGGCAACCGGCAAAGTTTGTTATCGGAGACAAGGTCTGTGCACGGAATATAAACCCGCCGTGACACACCCGCATTCCCCAATATGCCAGAGGAAAATCAGGGACGGTTGCGTCCATTCAGGGTTGTCATGTGTTTCCGGACAGCAATGCCCGCAGGCAGGGGGAAAATCCGACCTGGGTTTATAGCGTTGAATTTGATGCGTGTGAATTGTTCGGCGAAGATGCTGAAGCCGGTAACACGGTGATGATCGATTGTTGGGAACCATATCTTGAACGAGCCTGATCTGACACAAATTCCCGGCATTCTGCTGGATGGAGATGAACCGGTGTTCAATGAACCCTGGGAAGCACAGGCTTTTGCGATTGTCCTGCGGTTGCATGAAAGAGGGGTATTTGCATGGAACGAATGGGCAGAGGTTCTTGGTGGCGTTATACGCCGCAACAGCAATTCGACGCCGTATTATCACTCATGGTTACAGGCACTTGAGACCCCCGTGCCATTCCGAAGTGCACCAGTGAAAACGGCAGCGTGATGAGCATTCTTCCTTGCGGGCGGGCCAGGCGATGGCGAGAATCTTGTAGAAGGAGATTCGCCTATGCCTCGCGGCTACCACCACCTGACCCAAGATGAACGTTGCCAGATTTGGGGGTTGAAGAAAAGCGGCCTCTCGCAGAGAGACATTGGGCGTGAGCTCGGACGCCATCACACGACAATCCGTCGAGAGATGCAGCGCAACAGCGGCGGCCGGGGCTACCGGTACAAACAGGCCCATAACAAGGCGACAGAGCGCCGCCACAGGGCGTCATCGGTGCCAAGGAAGATGACACCCGCCCTGTGGCAATTGGTCGAGGAGAAGTTGGCGGCTGGCTGGAGCCCAGAGCAAATTTCGGGTCGGTTTCGTCGGGAAGGCCAAGCCATGGTGGGGCGGATGCGGATCTACGAATACGTCCGCGCGGACCGCAGGGCCGGTGGCAGCCTTTACAAACGTCTGCGGCGGCGTGGGAAGAAACCGAATTGGCGCGGCGGCCGGCACGCCGGGCGAGGACGCATTCCCGGTCGTGTCGATATCAGTGAGCGGCCCGCGATCGTCGAACAGAAGTTGCGGATCGGTGACTGGGAGGTGGACACGATCGTTGGAGCGGGTCAAAGCGGCGCAGTGGTTTCGGCGGTGGACCGCGCCTCGAAGATGACCCGACTGGTACGGCTCGACAGGAAAACGGCCGAAGATGTCGGAGCTGCGCTCAGACGCCGGCTGGAGGCAGATCGGCACCTGGTTCACACGATCACTGCGGACAACGGTAAGGAATTCGCTGGCCACAGCAGCCTGTCCAAGGCGCTTGATGCCAAGTTCTATTTTGCCCGGCCCTACCACTCATGGGAGCGCGGGCTGAATGAACACACCAATGGACTGGTCCGCCAGTATTTGCCGAAAGGCACGGATTTCCGGTCTGTGACCGATGCCGAGGTCCAGGCGGTGGAGGATCTGCTCAACGCACGGCCGCGCAAGGCACTCGGCTTCCGGACGCCGGAGGAGGTGTTCAGAGATGCGCAGGCACCGCCATGACCGCTCTCAAACCTCTGGGAAGCGCACAGCGTGAAATCTCTCTTCGGCACAGTCTGTTCGAAGAGGCGATTGCGCTTGTGCGCAATTCTGCGGTAGGGGTATTGGTAACGGCAATTCAAGTCATCGCAGGCTCCGCCTGTCGAAATTTTTCACCGCCAGGCCCTTTTTTGCATTCGGGCTTGCGCCCTCATTTCAAAAAGGGCCTGGCGGTGGTGCACCTCGGAGCGGAAACGGCGAACGAACAACAGTTCCATTGGGAACGTCATCGCTTTCAACAACTATGGGTAACCCAGGCATAAGAATAGCGCTTGAACAATTAATTCGGAGGGTAAGACTACATGGCAACTTTGCAGAACTTTGATGCGGAAATTGAAAAGACCCGTGCAACGGTCGAGGAAATGAAGGAAAAGCTCGATCACAGCAGCGAGGTGCTTGAGGAGTTTGCCAAGACTGACACAATTGGTCAGACAGATTTTGATATCGAGAATGCCCGTATCCAGGACATCCTGAAACAACAGAAGGTTATGGAGGGCAATATTGCCGACCTGATAATCGGTCTTGAAGATGCCACCAACATTTTCGGTGCTGAATTTGAAAGCATGAAGTCCTATTCGGGATGGGAAAAGTTCATCGGGATTTTCTCCAAGCAGCGCATGCAACGAATGCGCTCTGATCGTGTTCGCAACATGTCCCTTGCGGGAAATCTGCAGGAATTGCTTGGCAAATCTGACAGGATTGTTGGTATCCTGCAGGCACAAAAGGAAGTTCTGGATGGTCGCTATGCAAGTTCCGAAGCATCACTAAAAGAGGTGATAGAGCGCCGCAAGAGCACCATGGACGCTCTGGAAACAACCCAGAAGCGCATTGAGGAAATCAATCCCATGCTGATGGATCTGGAAAATCAGATTGCTGCCTCCACAAACCAAAAGGAGCGCACCAAACTCGAGGGCGACCGTTCTGCACTGGCAACGGAATACAATCAGGCCCAGGCCAAGGAACAGGAGTTGCTTGCCGAAAGCCAGACACTGGAACGCTACACGTCGATGTTTCAGACCTTTGTCGATTCTCTGAACAACCAGCTGGCAGCGCAGCAGACTTTGATCAACAAACTGGAAATCGATACAGAACAGCGGATTGTCCTGTACAAGGCATTGGAAGACCCACTAAAAACCGCTGCCCAGCAGGATGTTGCGCACAAAATCAACACGCTCGGTAATCAGGTGGACACCGCAGCAGAAGAAACCATGGCGGGCATTGGCGCGGCTGCGCAATCGCATATCGGTGACCTTCTGGAGATGCATGAGAAGAACATGGTTTCAACTGCAGATATTCAGCGGCGGAAAAAACTGGCTGACGATGCATTCGCCCGGCGGTTTGACGAGGTGATGAAGAAACATAACTCCGCAAACTACGTGCAGTAAGGCATGCGGCGGTATCTTGTCAGGGGCACACATTAATGACGGCCGCTAACACGGCGCAGGCGCAAAAGTACTTCAATTCCCTTGAGCACGCTCTCAGGGGACTTGATACGTTCCTGCGCGAAGATGAATCTCCCGCCTACAAGCATGATGTGATTGCGGCCATAGTGAATGGCTACATCAAGCGCCTGCAGGATTCTCTGGATAGCTGGGAAAGTAAAGTTACATTTGAACCGAAATTTCGCGTTTCCCAGACTGAGAGCGGATTTCCGGCTTTTGAAAACGTGCTGGAAGTCCAGAACGATCTCAAAGGAGCGCAGGAGAGACTGGAGGCGTTTGAAGACCTTGACACTCTGAAGCAGGCCATGGTCGACCACATTCTCAGTCAGAAAAGTTTCCCAGCCGCGATACAGAAAAAAATAGCAGAGCGGCATTACCTTGAACTACTGTTAAGCGGAAACCATTTTGCTCCGCTGGTTCTGCCCAAGACCATCCGGGTTTCTGTGAACCCGAAGACGAACCGGCCCTACTATGTCACACACTGGGGGTATTACGACGGCAGCACAAACCTGCCGATAATCTACATGGCGACTATTGAGGATTCTTCGCCTGATATTGTTAAACTGCTGGTAAGTCCGACGGGCTTCTTAACCCCGAGTTTGCATTGCAGTTTGATGACTTTTGCGAAAAGAACTCAGCCTACAGCCTCACCCTTTCAACCATTGCGACGAACCTGGACAAGGATTTTGATCACCTGCATCCAAAACAGCTTCGCCGGTTTGTTCTGGGGCCGTTTTATCATAGCAATTTCACACGCCACGGAGAAAAGGTTGATCAGATACCGGCCCGTGTCCGCAAGGACGAAAATGCGTGGCTGATGACCTGGACCATGCAAGAAATCTACTCCATGCATGAACGCCCCGCCAAGAACGGCCTTTGGTCGAGCCAGCCGGCGCGCGAAGAGTTTTACATCAATACAGACAATCTGGAATGTGCCCGCCAGGGTGTCAGCAATTTCCAGCGAAATGCATTGGTGCCGCACGAGGCCTATCAGGCGATTTACGCCGCCGGACAAGAACAGGAAATCTTTTCCGGGTACAAAAAACACGTCATTTCAGACGGGCACGTTTTGAGGAATTTGTAATGGATACGGGACTTACGACAATTGATGAGAGGGCTATAAGGAAGCACCTGTCGACTGCCCAGTCGCTGGTGACGAAGCTTGTATTGCTCGAGGCCCGCGACAACAAGTCGAAAACAGAAATAGCCGGAACGCGCCGACGATTTGTGTCCACCATTTCGACATCCGGTGCAAAGTCCACCCGCGAGGTGGAATTCACCAGAACGCTTTCTTCGGTGTCTTCAGACGACAGCATGCTGTCTCCGGTGCAACACGGCATCCTGTTCAAAACCCGCAGGGCGCTGGCTGTCGCCCTTGCCGTAGCAGATGAATATGCCCAGCAGACCGGTCTGGACAGTTTGCGTTCGAAGAATGCGGCTTCGGCATTGGAAGGCGATGACGCGACAAAGTACCGGACTTGGCTGGAGGCTTCGAGCTATGTGGCGGCATTTGCAGCATCCGCCTATCTGCATCAATTCGTTGAAACCGCCGGTGAACCGGCCAATGATGTGGAAGAGCCGGCATTCAATTTTGACACACCGCAGGATGCGTTGAAAACCCTGGTGGGTGGCCTTGATGCAGCTGCTGAAGGTTCGGCAGATGACACCGTTCTGCAGTCACGTGTGCGGGCTCTTGCGGATATCGCGCTTGAAGAACTGTTGCAACGCAAGGGGCGTTTTTCCGGACTCGGTCCGTTTGAGAACACCCATTTGCGCCTTGATGCGAACGGATTCGAACTGAACGGATTTGATGTTGCACCGGGAGCAAAAACCAAACCGCTGGTGATGACGTTCAAGAAACCGGATGAAATCATTGGCAACCACATTGCAAAATACCAGTCTCTGAAGCTGGCGAAAATGCTGATGGCTTACGATTTTGATCGCCAGCTCAATCCGTTTGTCGAGCTCGGTGGGTTCCTGTTCACCTTTATCGGTGACGGTGCGCCGGGCACCGGCAAGACTATCCTTATCCAGATGATCGCAGGCCTTATCAACGATTACTGCCAGATTGCAGGCTACGGTTTCACCTATGAGAATTTCGGCGTTGACCAGATTTCGTCCTACCAGGGCAAGTCCGGTCAAAACTGCAAACAGTTCATCACCAATGTCATCAATCCCAAGACAATAGGTTTCGGCACTGTAGATGACATCGACCAGGTTGCTGCCAAGCGCTCCGATGATCGCGCCTCCGCCGGGCAACAGGAAGTAACAGCCGTTCTGATGGAAAGCTTCGCTGGTGCCACAACGGTGGTGCGCGGCAACTGTTCATTTGGCATGTTCTCCAATTATCCAGAAAATGTGGATGACGCCTTGCGTCAACGGGCAGGCGCGCGTTGGCTCGTGGATGGACCGCAAACCCGCGACGACTATATCGATATATTCGCATTGCTTGCCGGCAAGAACCATTCCATCCCGCTTGGCAAGCACGATCTGTTTTCCGCACAGGAGATCAAGGAAGCGGTTTCAACCGCCTATGATACGCACAACAAACCGCAGGAAGAGGGGCTGTTGCGGGTCTTTGAGCGGTTCGAAAAAGATAATAAACTGAAGACGATGGCCGATGTCGGTACCTATCTGCATATGATCAAGCTGGCCGAGCCCCGTTTCACCGGGCGGGCCATCAAGAACATTACGGATGCTATCAAGATGCGGGCGATGGACATTGAACTGCCGGACGAATGGTTTGAGAAGCCGGAAGATTTCATGCACAAGTCCTTCGACGACAAGAAGGCGATGATCGAGGAGCTTCGCGGACCGTTTACGCTCGACATGGTGATGCAGGAAATCAACCGTTACGCCGATTCCGAGTTCCGCTACACGGACAAATCGGATAATGCGGCGGTAGAGGAAATCATCCGTAGGGAGCGGCAACGCGAAAAAGCGGTAAAGGAAATTGAGACCATGCGCAAAGACGGGCGGTGGGATGCCTGACAGTTTCATGCAATTGATGGATATCAATGAGCCGCATCTGATCGAGCGCTATGCCCGGGCACTCGATGCGTTTGGTTTGCAGATGCCGGAGCTGGACAGTTTCCGGATAGACATGATCGGTTTCTCGCCGGAAGTTGCGGAAAGTCTGGGAGATCAGGATTATCTCGACCCCAAACGGGTCAACCGCCGCTTCATTATTCTGTCACCGGATCAGGCAAATTTGCCTCTGGTTCATGCCTCTTTCTCCAACACCCAGGATTTGATGGAAGAGTTTTTTGACAAGAACCGACGTGTGTTGTTTGCGCTTACCATCAAGGACGTGGTGTTTGGCGAAATCGAGGACAACGTGTTCGAGATTGATGATATTGACGATTTGCTATCGATAGAGCAGGTGGAGTTCAAAATTGGCACTCATGAAAACCTCACCGAGAAAACGGCGGAATTGAAACTGAAAATCGACCGGCTGTTGAAGGAACCCAATGCCTGGCGCGATGATGAAATGTTGCACGAGATGGTTGATCTCGCCAATCAGACGGGGGACATTCGCGAAAACAAGCTCCTGCCGGAAGAAGTGGTTTTTCGACACGAAACGTACTGGACCTCCCATTTCGGCGGGGTCTACATTTTCAACGATGATACCCAGATTACGGTTGTCTGCGACCCATCTGCCCGCGGTTTCAGGCGTTCGCGCCCCTGGCAGGTGGGGTATCTAGATATCAATGACACGATGTCAGTCTTTCGCTTCTTGCTGGACAGTGGCCGGCTCCAGCCACCGCTTGGTTCCTGGATCGAACGCTCCCGCCTGCTTGAATTTCGCAAACACATGGCGGCGGCATGGCTTGCTGAAGAAAATGGCGACGAACTGCCTCATTCTGTCATCAACCAGACCTGGGTGCGCCGCTGGATACGCGAGAACCGGACGCAGGTCGTGGATAACAACATCATTCCATTGATCGACTGGGCAGTTGAACAGGCTGAAGACTGGGACAAGGATGACAAGGAATGGGGGCGCATTCATATTGAGGAAGTGGAAGACGAACTCAAATTTGTACTTTGCAGGGCCAATCCCGATCACGCCGACATGGCGCTTACCAATCGTCTGATTTCGCGCTATTTGCCCTTCGATTTTGTCTCTCGGTTTGAATTTAACAGACCGAATTTCTATCGTGACAAGGTGAATTGGTCACCGGATTACGGTGAATTTGTAGAAAATGCACTTGAGAATACCTATCTGAAAGATAGAAGAAATTTGTATGAAGACCTGTATTTGTAACGGGTTGGATTGTTTTGTTCGGGCTGATGCTTCGGTTTACGGTTCGATCGATTTGAAAGGGGAGCTGCATGCTGGATCCGGTAATTGATTTTCTGAAATCTGTGTTTCAAATGATTGGATCGGTTATTGGCAAATTCATCCTGATCCTTCTGACACCGTTTATTTTCATCCGAAATCTGTATCGCAGTTCAGGCAGGATTCTGAAAGGGCTGATTGCAATTCTGCTGTTCTGCATCCTGATCCCCTATGCCCTGTTCGTGTGGAATGCCACGTGGGTGAGGGGATATGACATCAACTATACCGACGCCCTGGACCTGGCCGATCACAAGGTAAGTGCCGGTGAGCGAGTAACCATTGACGGCGGTGCGGACACCGGCAAAACCTGCGGGCATTCAGCGATTGTCGAAGTCTCACGTGATCTCATCGATTTTAACGTAAACCGCAACAGCTGGATGTCCGGCTGGCTTGTTTACAAACTTGGTCTGTTTGGAATTCCCTGGGATGCAACACCCTGGATGGACAACAAGGCATCGTTTCAGCGGGGTGTACATCGAGGCGTTACCTCGGCTGCCATCGAAATGCGTGAAGCACTCGGCAGAATTCGCGGGTCTTCCGAACGGGACAAGGATTTGGTCGACGCGCTATCAAACCTGCAGATTGACGAATTCAACTGGTACTTCGGCCTTCAGCCGTTTGGCTTCAAGCAAACATCCTGGGGTTCGTATCGGCAGGCATTCAAGGAATTGGGTGAGTACAATACACGCCTTGCAGGATGCGAGGCTTTCTTTGATGCTCGTGCCGATAACCTTTCGAACTTTCTGGACCGCATCGCCAAGGATATCGGCTCAACAACCGCAGTCATCAAGGACCGCGCAGAACAATATAATTGGGGCTGGTTCGACACCAGGGCCGACAATGTGTTCCTCGAAGCCAATGGTCAGCTTTATGCCTATCTCGGCTTGCTGCGTGCCACCCGTCAGGATTTTCAGGACATCGTCCACCGCAGGAACCTGGACAGCCTCTGGGATTCGATGGAAGCACAACTTGTCAGCGCGGTACAGCTTAACCCTTGGATTATTTCGAACGGGGATGAAGACGGATTTATCATGCCGACCCATTTGACGACCATGGGATTTTATATTCTCAGGGTGCGCACAAATCTGACAGAAATGCGCGACGTTCTGAAGAATTAGGCCCGATTGCATTTTATCCGATCAAGAATTGCCTCATTTTCCGATGAGTCAAATCATTATCCGAGCCTCTGCAGGCGTTTTTTGCGGTTTCATTTCAACTTGATGCAGTTGCGAGAGCAGCCGATGCTGTAAAGAATAGTTGGTTATACAACTTAAAGTAGAAAGTATTTAAAAGTACAATTTAATAGTGTAGACAAGCGACAGTGCAATCTGATTGCACTAACCCGCATGGAGTCCCGGCCCCCCTGCTATACGCTGGAACTCCATGCACCCTGTCCCTGGACAGGTTAGGGAGGCTCAGCCAAATCCGCCCGGTTTGAGCCTCCCGTTCTCCCTCTCAAAGGAATATGCTGAAATCGCTTGCACTGTTTCACTAGCCAAGCTAAATAATTTTTATGAGCAGAATTAACGCAACAATCTGGTGGTGGACCCGCTGACATAGCGGTCGATCACTTGTGCGTTTTTATAAGTCAGGCCGCCGGAGACCCCGAGCGGCTTTTGTTTTGTCCGGGGGCTGGCCAAACAAAGAGGGAGATGCCGGATGGTATCGGCAACAATAGAATATGAAACCCAGGGGGGTATTCATGTTGAGCGGGAAAGCTTCCCCGCTGAATATTCAACAGCGATCGATGACACGCTGGACCGTGTAAATTCGCAGCGCGGGGCGGTATTGTCCTCAAACTACGAATATCCGGGCCGTTACACGCGCTGGGACACGGCAATCGTCAATCCGCCACTTGGTATTGAAGCAAAAGGCAGGGCTGTAACAGTTGTGGCCTATAACGGGCGCGGACGGATTTTTCTTGATCCCATGTTGAGGATCCTTGGAAATCACGACCATGTTGAGAAAGCAGAACGCGTCGATAACACACTGGCAATACAGGTCAGGGATGGCGGCAAAATCGTGTCCGAGGAAGAGCGCTCCAGAGCACCAACCGTGTTCTCCGTTGTTCGCGCAATTGTCGATATGTTCCGCAGTAGTGAAGATCCCAATCTGGGGCTTTTTGGTGCCTTTGGTTATGATCTTGCGTTCCAGTTCGACGATCTCGAATTCAAGATGGAACGCGGCGAGACACAACGTGACCTCGTCCTGTTTCTTCCTGACGAAATACTGGTTGTCGATCACCATCAGGCGATCGCCTGGCATGACAAGTACGAGTTTTCGATCGATGGTGTCACCACCAAAGGGCTGGTAAGAGAGATTGTCGAAGAACCGTTTGTGCAGAGCGAAGAAACGCCTCCAAGGGGTGATCACCAGCCCGGTGAATATGCTGCCCTTGTCGAAAAGGCAAAAGAGAAGTTTCGCCGAGGTGATCTCTTCGAGGTTGTGCCGGGTCAGATGTTCTTTGAGCCGTGCCGCACGCAGCCAGCTGAGATCGCCCGTAAACTCAAGTCCATCAATCCGTCGCCCTACTCGTTTTTTATCAATCTTGGAGACCAGGAATTTCTGGTAGGTGCCAGCCCGGAAATGTTTGTGCGTGTCTCCGGTCGTCGTATCGAGACCTGTCCGATTTCCGGTACCATACGGCGGGGCAGGGACGCGATAGAGGATTCGGAACAGATTTTGAAGCTGCTGAACTCCAAGAAAGATGAGTCCGAACTTACCATGTGTTCGGATGTCGACCGCAATGACAAGTCCAGGGTCTGTGAGCCGGGCAGTGTCAAGGTGATCGGCAGGCGGCAAATTGAGATGTATTCCAAGCTCATTCATACCGTTGACCATATTGAGGGGCGATTGCGAGAGGGGATGGATGCGTTTGACGGATTTCTATCCCACGCCTGGGCTGTAACGGTTACCGGTGCGTCGAAATTGTGGGCTATGCGCTATATTGAGGAAAACGAAAAATCTCCGCGGGCCTGGTATGGAGGTGCGGTCGGGGTTGTGCATTTTAACGGTGACATGAATACCGGCCTGACCCTGCGCACCGTTCGTATCAAGGACGGGATAGCCGAAGTGCGGGCTGGCGCAACCTTGCTGTTCGATTCTGATCCTGAAGAGGAAGAAAAGGAAACCGAGTTGAAAGCATCTGCAATGCTGGCAGCCGTCAGAGAAGCCGGGAAGGCTAATCAGGCGGGTTCCGGTCGTCGGGCTGCACAGGTAGGCCAAGGTAGAAAAGTACTGCTCGTGGATCACGAGGATTCGTTCGTGCATACCCTTGCCAATTATTTCCGACAGACCGGTGCGGAAGTTTTGACCGTGCGTACTCCGCTTCATGATGATGTGCTGGAAACGTTCAAGCCCGATCTCGTGGTTCTGTCACCGGGTCCGGGGAGCCCGACGGATTTTGATTGTTCCGCCACGATAGAGAAAACGCGGGCGCGGGGGCTGCCCGTATTTGGCGTATGTTTGGGACTGCAGGCATTGGCCGAATATTACGGTGGCGAATTGAAGCAACTGGAAACTCCGATGCATGGCAAACCTTCACGGGTGCATGTCAGTGAACCGGGAATTGTGTTTTCAGGGTTGGAAGAAGAAATCACTATAGGGCGATACCATTCCATTCATGCTGATCGACAGAAATTGCCGAACGCCTTCACGGTAACAGCAGTTACCGATGATGGAATTGTGATGGGTATTGAGCATCAATCCGAACCGGTTGCCGCAGTTCAGTTTCACCCCGAGTCTATCATGTCCCTGGGAGGAGAAGCGGGCATGCGGATGATAGAAAATGTGGTAGCCCATCTCGCACGAGAATGAATATTGAGCTTCCGATTGGGTGTCAGTAAATACCGACTGCTTCGGGTTAGCATTCAATCGGAGATTCAGTGGAGGCTTTGCGGCCCCATGTTACCCGTGACCAGATATATTCGTGCACGATGTATCCGGCCATTCCCATAATTGCGCCGGTAAGTGCAATTCCTGTACTGGCAGTAACGGAACCGGTGAACGCGAGGCCGGCCAGGGACATTGAGATAAACCCCATGGCTTGCCAAGTCAGGGATTTTGCAAAAATGCGTCGGGTCGTTTCCATGTCAGCTAGTTCCTTTCATCGGTTTTGAATTACGGGCGACGTGTCGCTTACAAGAGTAGTCCTATCCGAATTATGGTTGTCTGGACATTTTGTATTTTAGCTGCAATAAATCATCTTTGTTGAATATAATCTGCAAGTGTTGAAAAAATGGACAAGCGTGAGCGATCTGAAATTTTCAATCGGCGTCTGGCCCAATCCATGGAGACGGCTGGCATAACCAAAAGTGCGCTTGCCCGGGCGGTCAAAGCGGACCGTTCCACCATCGGTCAGTTGCTGAGCGACAGTTTTCCCCGACTGCCGAACGGACAGCTTGTGGCCGATCTGGCCTCCTGTCTCAATGTCAGCACGGATTGGTTATTGGGATTGACGAACCGGCCGGAGGTGCCGGGAGATATTCTGGCCGCCGCCATGGCTCACAGCCCGGCAGAACGCAGTGCCGCAGACGAGCAATTGCTGGAATGGCACGACGAGTCTGCCGGGTACAAAGTTCGCCATGTCCCCGCAACACTGCCAGACATTCTGAAAACGGATCGAATCCTGGAATGGGAGTATTCCCGGGTTAAGCAGAAAAGTTTTGCCCAGGCGATTGCTGCAACGCACAGGCACTTTTCGTGGCTGGAATCGGGAAAATCGGACTACGAAATCTCAATCCCGATGCATGAACTGCAGGCATTTGCCAAGGGGATCGGTTATTATGACGGGTTGAGCAGGCAGACCCGGGCGGATCAACTGGAATTCATTGCTTGTATCTGTGAAAAACACTTTCCAAGACTTCGGCTGTTTTTGTTCGATGCTCATTCCGTATTCAGTGCCCCGGTCACCATATTTGGCCCGCATCTGGCCGTCATTTATGTCGGGCAGATCTATCTGGCATTTCGGGAGG
Organism: Rhizobiaceae bacterium; assembly: GCA_965198665.1. Classification (GTDB taxonomy): domain Bacteria; phylum Pseudomonadota; class Alphaproteobacteria; order Rhizobiales; family Rhizobiaceae; genus JAALLB01. The sequence continues at coordinate 168,125 of CBDAPT010000011.1, forward strand.
CGGCAAGAGTGCGAACACTTACCGATCATTTCGACTGGCTGGTTCGAGAAGCAGTAGTTGATGCGCGACACGTGTCGAACCATGTTCGCGGCATGATCGAATAATTCTTTATGTGATTGCATTTGGTTGCCGATTGCCTCTTGCGCCATCCTGCCATCTTGGTTATCTATCTTGCATGTTAAAGCTGCACTTCCTTCTTTCACTCCTTCTACTCGCACTTAGCTGCGATCGTCGGGCTCGTGTATGAAGAGGGCGTCCGGCGGTCGTGACCGCCAATAGGCAAAAGCTCTCGAATTTCATTAACATTCTGTCTTTAAAACTAACGCACAATTAGTGATTCGACGTGCGAATTCGAAACGGAACCTTATGATGACCGACGCTGACCAGACCTCAATCATGCCAAAGGCTGAGGAAAAATATCAAGCCTATGCCCAGGTTGATCTTGCAGATCGAACCTGGCCCGGCAATTCGATAACACAAGCTCCCGTGTGGTGCTCTGTAGACCTTCGCGATGGCAATCAGGCACTCATTGACCCTATGGGCCAGGATCGCAAGGAACGGATGTTCAGGCTTTTGCGTGACATGAACTTCAAGGAAATTGAAATCGGTTTTCCTTCCGCATCGCAGACTGACTTTGATTTTGCCCGCTGGTGCGTGGAGCAGGGTAATGTACCGGAAGACGTTTCTCTTCAGGTACTTGTGCAATGCCGGCCGGAACTGATCACGCGTACTTTTGAAGCGCTGGAAGGTGCCAATAACCCGATAGTTCACTTTTACAACTCCACCTCAGAACTGCAACGGCGTGTTGTTTTCGGACTTGATCGCAACGGCATTAGACAAATTGCGGTCGATGCGGCGAAAATGATCCGGGACATGGCGGAGAAAGCAGGTGGCGGTTATCGGTTCCAGTATTCACCGGAAAGTTTTACCGGCACAGAGCTCGATTTTGCGTTGGAAATCTGTAATGCGGTAACAGAAGTTATCCAGCCGACGGCCGAAAACAAGCTGATCCTGAATCTGCCGGCGACGGTGGAAATGTCGACGCCCAATATCTATGCAGACCAGATCGAATGGATGAGCCGCAATCTGGACAATCGGGAAAACATTATTCTTTCCCTGCATCCCCACAATGATCGCGGGACCGGAATTGCAGCAACCGAGCTTGCGCTGATGGCGGGTGCGGACCGGGTTGAGGGTACGTTGTTTGGAAACGGAGAGCGTACGGGCAACGTAGACGTTGTCACTCTGGCACTCAATATGTTCACCCAGGGTGTAGACCCGTTGATTGACTGCTCCGATATTCCGCGCATGAAGGAAACTTACGAATATTCCAACCAGTTGCGGATTCCGGAACGTCATCCATACGTGGGCGAACTGGTTTATACTGCCTTTTCCGGCTCCCACCAGGACGCGATTAATAAAGGGATGAAGGCGCTGGAAAAAGCCAATAAACCTTTGTGGGAAGTCCCTTATCTGCCTATTGATCCAGAGGATGTTGGCCGAACATACGAGGCCATTATCCGGATCAACTCGCAATCGGGAAAAGGCGGGATAGCCTATATCATGGCTCAGGATTACGGTATCCACCTGCCGCGAAACCTGCAGATCGAAATGCGTGAGGAGGTGCAGCGGATAACTGATGAAGAGGGCAAGGAGCTACCTTCAGCGCGTATTCATGAGGTGTTTCAGGATCTTTATGTGAGACAGCCAAATGGCAGGTTAAAATACCAGGATCACCACACGGTTCCCTCTACCACTGCAGGTTCAAAGATGCGCAGTCTCGAAGCGCAGATCACGGATCACGGAAAAGAATTGCAGATTGAGGGAGAGGGTACCGGGCCAATTGACGGTTTTGTTGATGCGCTCTCCAAGTATATTGGAAAAGAAATTTCTGTAATTGATTATTCAGAACATACACTTCGGCCTGGAGCCGATGCTTCTGCCATCTGCTATATGGAGGTCGAATCGGGCGGTAAAAAGTTGTTTGGAGTGGGTATAAATTCCAATATTGTTGCCGCGTCGCTGGAGGCTCTCGTGAGTGCCGTAAATCGCCTCTGAATACGGACGCCGTTTCCGCTCCGAGGTGCACCACCGCCAGGCCCTTTTTGAAATGAGGGCGCAAGCCCGAATGCAAAAAAGGGCCTGGCGGTGAAAAATTTCGACAGGCGGAGCCTGCGATGACTTGAATTGCCGTTACCAATACCCCTACCGCAGAATTGCGCACAAGCGCAATCGCCTCTTCGAACAGACTGTGCCGAAGAGAGATTTCACGCTGTGCGCTTCCCAGAGGTTTGAGAGCGGTCATGGCGGTGCCTGCGCATCTCTGAACACCTCCTCCGGCGTCCGGAAGCCGAGTGCCTTGCGCGGCCGTGCGTTGAGCAGATCCTCCACCGCCTGGACCTCGGCATCGGTCACAGACCGGAAATCCGTGCCTTTCGGCAAATACTGGCGGACCAGTCCATTGGTGTGTTCATTCAGCCCGCGCTCCCATGAGTGGTAGGGCCGGGCAAAATAGAACTTGGCATCAAGCGCCTTGGACAGGCTGCTGTGGCCAGCGAATTCCTTACCGTTGTCCGCAGTGATCGTGTGAACCAGGTGCCGATCTGCCTCCAGCCGGCGTCTGAGCGCAGCTCCGACATCTTCGGCCGTTTTCCTGTCGAGCCGTACCAGTCGGGTCATCTTCGAGGCGCGGTCCACCGCCGAAACCACTGCGCCGCTTTGACCCGCTCCAACGATCGTGTCCACCTCCCAGTCACCGATCCGCAACTTCTGTTCGACGATCGCGGGCCGCTCACTGATATCGACACGACCGGGAATGCGTCCTCGCCCGGCGTGCCGGCCGCCGCGCCAATTCGGTTTCTTCCCACGCCGCCGCAGACGTTTGTAAAGGCTGCCACCGGCCCTGCGGTCCGCGCGGACGTATTCGTAGATCCGCATCCGCCCCACCATGGCTTGGCCTTCCCGACGAAACCGACCCGAAATTTGCTCTGGGCTCCAGCCAGCCGCCAACTTCTCCTCGACCAATTGCCACAGGGCGGGTGTCATCTTCCTTGGCACCGATGACGCCCTGTGGCGGCGCTCTGTCGCCTTGTTATGGGCCTGTTTGTACCGGTAGCCCCGGCCGCCGCTGTTGCGCTGCATCTCTCGACGGATTGTCGTGTGATGGCGTCCGAGCTCACGCCCAATGTCTCTCTGCGAGAGGCCGCTTTTCTTCAACCCCCAAATCTGGCAACGTTCATCTTGGGTCAGGTGGTGGTAGCCGCGAGGCATAGGCGAATCTCCTTCTACAAGATTCTCGCCATCGCCTGGCTCGCCCGCAAGGAAGAATGCTCATCACGCTGCCGTTTTCACTGGTGCACTTCGGAATGGCACGGGGGGGAATATTAACCAAGTCCGTTCATTATTTTTTCTCGGGCAGTATGCAACTCTAGTTGTATGTTGAAGCGCAGGGGTGAAATAGGTGGCATTTTAACATATGGAAGAGCGAGGTATGGCTGTAAGTGCGTATCCTGGTGAGTATGCAGCCCACATCTCTGATGAGGCTGAAACCCAGGAATATTCAGGCGGAATGGCGGTGACAGGTGAGCACAATTTACCTGCATCCGGCACTGTTGCGTCCAACGCATTGGCAAGCGGCTCATATGAGGATGATTCACCAATAGAACCGGTCACCGAGCCTTCCAGGGCCAGTCCGGCTGTGCCGGAAATCTCTCAATCCATGGGAGAGCAACTTCTTGAAGCAGCCCGAAATCCGAGCGTCCTCAACCAACCGGTCTTACATGACCCACAACCGGAAAACCCAACTGCCGGTCCGGACCAATTTGCCAGAACATCCCAAGAAGCCACAACTGCAGAACCGAAAACTCCAGCGCCGGATGAGGCCATAAGCCCGGAAGATTTCACGCCAGAAACCGAACACCCTTCAGCGGAACGACCGGTTCCGGAATTTCGCGAAGAAATGTTAGCCGACGGTGGATTGCCGAGTATGGCATCTGACCCGGTGATTGATATCGAAGAAACCGGACCTACTACTTCAGACAATGTTGAGCTGGTGCCAGAGGGCACATTCGCTAACGAACCGGTGTCCGGTGAAACTCCTGAAATCGTGTATCCTGCCCAAGCGGAAACGACCGTTCAGCCAGTAGCTCAAAACCCACCCGCTGAACCGGATGCAGCGCAAGTTGCACCCGTGGATATGCAAGTCGAAGCATATTACCAACCCGTTCCAGAGCAACCGGCTGCGGCAGAACCGTATCCTCCTGTTGCGCCTCAAACAGGTCACCTACCGGATCAGTCGAGTGTTCCGCAAACTGCCCCCCACATACCTCCTGCACAGCCTTCCCCGATAATGGATTCCCACGGTTTGCAACCGGGCGCTCCCAATCATCACGCAGGAAGTGTGCCTCATCAGCCAGTTGCACACGCACCTCAGCCAGCAACCCATCATCCGGTTCCGCAGGCGCCGATGCCGAACGCGGCCACACCGCCGGCGCCGGCAATGGTGCCCCAACAGGTCGCTTCGCCTGTACCTCAGGAGGGTGTGCCGTCGCAATTTGGTGCGCCGACACAGCCATTGCCCGGTGCTCAGCCTGATGCCCATTTGATCCAGTACGCTCACCCGCAAAATCCAGCGCCGCAGCCCGTTCCGCAACCCGCAGCTGCGACACCAACACACCCCCCGGTTCCGGCTTCCCCAGTTCCTCAGGGATATGCTGTGCCACCTCAACCTGCAGTTCAACATCCTGGTATTCCAGCGCCACAACCCGGTATACCTGTTCAACAGCCTGGCGTGCCTGTGCCACAGCCTGGAATACAAGCTCCCGCAAACCCGGTTCCGGATCAGATGGCCTACGCCCCGCAACCACAGGGAAACCCATACGCTGGCATGCCACCTCAACAGGTTCCGGTTTCTCAAGGGGGCGTTCCGCAATACGGTCAAGTGCCCAATGCGCCGCAACCAGGTGTAGAAATTCCGACCACTCCGCAACAAGCGGAAGGCTCGCTGCCTGCGATGGATTCTTCGGGCGAAAGGGCGCAACGCCGGAAAATTTTCAAAGGCATCAAAATCGGTTTCGGAAACGACTATTGTGCTGTCGACGGCGTCATGCGCAATATCTCTGATACCGGGGCGTTCATCGAGGTCAAGGACGGGTTTCTGGTTCCGGAGGAAATCACTATTCACAATGAGCTGGAAGGCTATAGGGTACGGTGTGAGGTTGTCCGCCGGGAATCCAACCGCATTGGCGTTCGCTTCATCAGCCAACGCGAGAGAATCCAGTCAACCAAACATCAGGTAGTCAATATGATTACGGCGGATTCACCGGAAGCAAGTCCTGATAACGCTGGGCAGCAAGACAGTATACGTGCGCGTTCCGGTGCGCCCAAGAAGCCTGTATTTGGTCAGCGCGGACGCGAATAAACGATCACCACCCAAAAATGCCGGCCCGTCAGCCGAAGCCAACGAGCCAACTTTTAGGCAGTCAGAGCGCTTGTGCTTATTGTACAGCGGCAGCAAACTCTTCCGCATCCAATGCGCCATCGCCATCCTTGTCGGCGAGGTTGAACTGATCCTCTGTCCATGGAAGGCCGGCATCATTTGCTTCCACAAGGCTGACACCGCCGCTTGCGTCAGCATCAATGGTATCGAAAGATGCTTGTGCCAGGGCCGATGCCGCTGTGAATGAAGTCAATGTAAATGCAAGTAGAATTTTTTTCATTTTTCTTCTCCCTTTGGGATTTTCCCGCGACGATATTGCCTGCAGGTGCAGGGAAGATGAATTCCGAATGCGGCATGTTTCAGCAGAATTCTGGGTGATTTTCCGGCGCTAATATCAAAGCGTGTTTCATCACGAAATATGTCACTTTTTGTCGTAATGTTTCGCGTTGCCCATCACGTTATTGCCATCTGGCGACATTCAGGTTCCATTCATCTTTTAACTGCGATACATTTGGCACTGTATTTACCTAACGTAAGGAAATGTCATGAGCCGGTTCAAAATCTCCCGTCGACAGTTCCTCCAGACTTCCATGGCTTTTGGGTTTTCTATTGCAGCCAGTGAAGTCTTTGCGGCCAATGTGACGAATTTGTTGCGGGGTGATGCTGTTAAATGGAACGGTATTGTCATCGATCTCGGCCCATTGAAGAAGTATTATCGGGGTAAGTTGGGCAAGGGAATATGGACGGGCAGCAAAGGCCTGAACAAACGTGGCGTGGAACTGGTAAAAGCGCTGCAGAATGCCGGCGCTGATGGACTCGATCCGAAAGACTACATTTCTGCCATTCCGGGCAACATACAAGAGCTAACCGGTCAGGAACTCGGCGCAGCAGAATTGTATCTCAGTCAGTCCTTCTGGAAATTTGGGCGTGATCTTTCAGCAGGCAGAACAACACCGGCAGTTTCGGAACCTGATATCGTAATTTCAAGAAAAAAGACCGATGTTCAGGCTTGGTTGAAACTGACCTCAAGAAAAGGACCTGCCAAAGTCATTGTCGAGTTCAGGCCAGCACATCCCCAATATCTGGCGCTTGCAAAACTGCTCGCAGCAACCAAACCCGGGAGCAGGCGTGCACGCCAGATCATCGTAAACATGGAGCGTTGGCGATGGTTGCCCCGTTCCCTTGGAAAAAGACACATTCTTGTCAATCAGGCCGCCTTCGAAATGTATCTCACCGAAAAGGGTAAGCTGATTGATCGTCGGCGGGTTGTTGTCGGCAAGCCATTCCACAAAACCCCTATGTTTACGCACACGGTGCAATATGCCGAGTTTAATCCGACCTGGACGGTGCCACGTTCCATCGCAGGCAATGAAATGCTTCCAAAGCTTAGAAGGGATCCGGGATACCTGGAACGAAACAATTACCTTGTTTATACCAGTTGGAAAGCCGCTGCGCCGGCGATGAACCCGATGTCGGTTGATTGGCATTCAGTCAAGGCCAAGGACTTTCCGTATCGGATCGTTCAGCAACCAGGCGATAACAATGCTCTGGGACAGGTAAAGTTTCTGTTCCCCAACAAATTCAAGGTTTACCTTCACGATACACAGGCCAAAAACCTGTTTGCAAAATCCGAAAGGGCGTTTTCCCATGGTTGCATACGGGTAGAAAATCCGTTGGAATTTGCCGAAGCACTATTTGGACGCCGGACGCTGAGCCAGAGCAAGATACAGAAAATTCTGGCCAAACCCGAAACCCACCGTATCAACCTTAGGAAACCGGTTCCAATTCACCTTACCTATTTCACGGTCTGGGTAGAGGGAGGAAAAGCAGCCTTTCATAAGGATGTTTATGGGCGGGACAAGCTTGTCAGCAACATCCTGTTTGGAAGGGCATAAACGAGGCAAAATCGGGCGAATCGTTGCATTTTTGTCGTAATTGCCAGAATATTGTTGTTATCGCGGTTTCTTGTCACCAAATAGTCTCTGACGAGAGGAGATACGCAAAAACCAAAAGGAATCCTCATGGCGGAAAAAGACCTGGAAGCTTCCGATATTGAACGCAAAGTACATGATCTTGCAGAAGCAATGAACCGCGTGCGCGATGCGCAGGCTGATCGTGATGATGTTGTTGTCGAGATGAAACATGCGAAACTAAGCAGGCTGGAATTACTGGCAGAAGATCTGGCTCCGGTGTTTGATGACGTGCCGGAAGAAAATGAAACCTTTGAGTTTGCCATAACGAATGGACAGGTTCCCCGGCTTTGGATTGACATGACGTCGTTTATAAGAATGGCAGCGGATGGTCGCGAGTATGAATTCGTCAAAGACACCCGGATGGGGCGCGTTATCCTGGGACGATCAGCCAACCGTGAGGTTGTCGGGCAGCGGGTGACTGACTACATCGCGGAACGTGTACTGGAACGAGAGCGGATGATTGAGGGGGACTGGATGTCCGCCAAACCCCAGCCCAGAGACGATGCAGCGGAAACTTCACAATCTGCATCCGACCAGCCCTTGATGGATGATGCCGAACCTGCCGGAGTTGTCGATAACGAAACCACGCCAACCAGTGCAAAAGGTCAAAGTGCGCTCACCTGGTTTCTGGCAGGTGCAGTTATCACCTTGTTTGTAATGTTATTGGCTGTCGTATTTGATCAGGTTGAGCCAATTCGTGACTGGCTGCAACAATTGACCGCCTAGTATTCGGTGCTCTCAAGCATGGCAAAGGTACCCTCTGTTTGACTGCACCCGTAACGCTCGTGCGTGAAAGCAAACCCGGCCTCTGTTTTATTGATCGTGAAAAGATTGATCTCGCCTGCAGGGCGCTTGCCGCCCATTCCATTGCCGGCGGCCGGTACACATATAACCGGTACGGAGCTGTCCGAGCCGGGAATTTCTGTTGCGGTTGCAAGGTGTGTGTGACCATGGAGTACAAGTTCTGCTCCTTCCTCGGCCACTACCTGCCTGAACAAATCGTCTCCGATTAGCCTTTTGTGCCAGTGCGTAGCATTTTTGAAGGGTGGGTGGTGAATGATAACCACCCTGAACCGGCCCCTGTTGGCACGGAGTGTTGCCTTCAGTTTTTTTGCCTGGCTGTCTCTGAAATATCCGGTCGCCATGAATGGACCCGTCGCTTCTGCTGAATTGCAGGCGATGATTGCCACATCACCGCGCAGGCGCAGAACGGGGTAGTCGTTTTGGCTTTGCAAAGGCGTGTCATCCGGAGACATGTAAGGTTGCCAGGTTTTGATAGCATTTGACAAGCCGTCGGGGACATAGGCGTCGTGGTTGCCACACAGAGCTGTTACGAATTCTGCGGAGCCAAGAGACTTAAGAAATTCCAGCGCAAGAGGAAATTCACAAGGCAGGGCAAGATTGATCAAATCGCCTGATACCACAATATGATCGGGTTGCAGGTCAGGCAGGCCCGCCAGTAACTTTTCCAGATAATTTCCGGACAGTGCGCGCTTCCGGTTTTTCTTCCAGTTCAGATATCCCAGCATCCGTTTGCCTGCCAGTTCGCGCCATGACGGTTGCGGCAGCGGGCCAAGGTGAATGTCTGAAATGTGGGCGAGTCGAAACATGATTAGTGCTTACAATCACCAACGCAAAGCAGCAAGCTTGATTAAAGACACAAAGCCTATACACAGGGAATCATGGCAGGCAATGTTTTGATCCGAAAATTGTTTCATACTTGGTTTCTCCTCAGGCGTCCGATGACACTGGGGGTTCGTATACTGGTTGAGAATTCAGATCGTGAAATACTGATGGTGCGGCACACCTATGTTCCCGGATGGCACTTTCCCGGTGGTGGAGTAGAACGGGGAGAACATGCCATCGAAGCGGCGGAAAAAGAGTTGCGGGAAGAAACCGGAATGACTGATCCCGGTGAATTGGAACTTCTGGGCGTATACTGGAACAACAAGGCATCCAATCGTGATCATGTTGTATTCTTTCGTTGTATTGCAGAACTGGACGTCACCAGATTTCAACCGAACCGCGGAATTGCGGAAATTGGTTTTTTTGGCATGGACAAGATACCTGAAGGGACCACGCCAGCAACATTACGCAGGCTTGGTGAAGTCTATCAAGGCGATGCCATGTCGCCTTATTGGTAATTTAGAGCGTGTTCGCATCACGTGAATTCACAGCCGACTGCCCTGAAGAAATTCCGGCACTCCATTGGCGTGAACATATGGCAGACCTCTCCGATTGCCTTCCAGACATCATCGAAGGTTCTGGCGCCTGCCTTCCTCAGATGAGCCTTGAGCTTCGAAAAGGCCATTTCAATGGCATTGAGATCTGGGGAATATTTCGGCAGGAACAAAAACCATGCGCCGATATCTCGCAAGATCTGCTCGGCTTTTTCGCTCTTGTGAGCGGCTAGGTGGTCAAGGATTACGACATCTCTCTTTTCCAGTTCTGGCGCCAACTGTGTCTCAACATAAATCTCAAAGATTTCTTTGGTCATGGCCCGGTCAATAACCCAGGGCGCAACCAGTCCATGACTGCGCAGGCCTGCGATAAGTGTCTGCTTCTTCCAGTGGCCATGAGGGACAAAATCTATGAGGCGCTCTCCTGTTGGGGCCCATCCAGTTTGCTTGGCCATTTTGGTGTTTGTGGACGTCTCATCAATGAAGACAAGTTTTTCAATCGACCGATTCAAAAACGGAACACGCCTTGTCTTCCAGAGTTCGCGGTCTTTTTTCACGTCGATGCGGTGTTGCTCCTTGGCATAAATAGTCTTTTTTTATGCGACAACCCGAAACTGCGCACAACATGCCAGACAGGCGAATGATGGACATTGAGGTTGAATTTTTCGTTCAGCTCCGCACAAAGCTTACGGATTGTAATGTCCTTTTGTTCATCAACCCGTTTTCGAAGCCAGTCTTTATAGGGTGAAAGCTTGCCATGGCCTGTTTTTCCCGGGTTATGTTTTGGAGCAAGCGAGCCAGTTTCACGTTTCAACTTCACCATATCATTCACAAATTTGACGGAGACTTTGAAATGGGCAGCCGTTCCACGATGAGTGTGGCCTTCTTCTACATGAGCTACAACACGTTTACGCAATTCAATCGGATGGGGCTTGGGCATTGAAAATCCTTGGCTTCGAACCGAATCAGGTCACCCCAATCAGAATCATATTCGCGCACGGAAAGAAACTGAATCTACTCGACACAAACACGCTCTAACGTATGTGTGAAAATCTGTTGGACGTGGGATCGGTCACGTGGTAGGGCAGGTGCGTTCAATAATTTCGGATATGTCATGTATCTTCTTGCTACCAACCGACGACGAAGCTGCTTGCGCCTGATGCGCATCATCGCCCATATCTGACCGTTGGTGCGTGGTCGCTTCCGGTCATTTGTTTAATGCCGGAAGTAAAAATTATGAACATCGCACCCAAATCCCTGATTGTCCCTGAAAAAACTGAAGACTTTATGCTGGTCGAAAAGCTTGCTGAGAACGCTTTTGGACCGGGCCGATTCACCAGAACGGCGTTCAGACTGCGCGAAGGAGCGCCGCACGAACCTGGCCTTTCATTTGTAACCTGGAAAACAGGTGTGCCGATTGCATCGGTCCGGTTGACACGAATTTGGATTGGCGATCACGAGGGCCTGTTGCTTGGTCCGCTGGTTGTAGCACCTGAATACAAAAATTGCGGATTTGGCGCTGAACTGATGTCCACGGCAGTAAAGGCCGCCCGGGCAGCAGACCACACCTGTATCCTGCTGGTGGGAGACTACCCGTATTACCAGCGGTTTGGATTTGAAATCGTCAAACCGGGAAAAATTGTGCTTCCCGGTCCGGTGGACCCCCAAAGGCTGCTAATATGTCCGTTGCAGGAGGGGATCGTTGACAGATTTTCAGGAATGGTTCGCCCGTTCTCGTAATTTCGCCTTTTAGCGGCCTTCGCGGAGCCATGTCCCGGCGATTACGGTGAGTAATAGTGCGAGACCAATCAATCCGGTAAACAATGGAATATGAAATACGCCGTTAAGAATGCTTGCGGTGGACCGGGGCAGTCCAACCCAGCCGTTTCCACTGGAGGTTGCGTTCGGTCCGACAGCTACGAGACGAGGCATGCCGTCTTCTGCCAGGCGTGACAAGGAGCCGTTTGAGGCCTTGGCGATCGGGGCGAGAAGTTTTTCGGTACTGACAACGGCTGCGAGTTCGCACGGGTTAATCGGCCCAATCTGGCCGAGTGTTCCCAGGTCACCGTTTGAAATCCTGTGTAGACCGATTTCCGTTGCCTTGTATTCGGTCGACCACAGACCGCTATCCCTCTGCACCAGCTCGAGTTTTACTTCATTACCGGATGGCGTTTCCAGAACTACTTCGGGTGGCGTGCCTTCGAGCGTTTGACGGAGTATTTCCAGACGGCTTCCTTCGGTCACAGCGGTGAGACGTTCTTCTTCCAGCTCGGGTTCCTTCATCAGCCAGTGGGCCAGCCGGCGAAGCAATTGAACGTGAGGGCCGCCACCTTCAAAACCTCTTGACCAAAGCCAGACGTGATCGGACAGGAACAATGCTACCCGTCCTTCACCGTGCCTTTGAAGGATGAGCAGGGGCTGGTTGTCTTCATCAACCATCAGCGTGTCACCGGAACTTTCAACCACACCGACTGCCCTGAACCACCGGCTCCAGTTGGGTTTTTCCTTCGACCATCCATCCAGTTTTCTGGTTACCGGATGCATTTCGCCTGTTTCAGAGATTTGCGGCAGAAACGGTTTCTCGTCCACGTTCCCACTCGCGAGTGCGGGTAGAACCGTATTGAGTGGTGTGGAACCAATACTGGCAGGTTCGGCATATTCCGGGCCGGCGGCAATAAGCACTGCGCCACCGTCGCGGACATATCGGGCGATATTGTCAAAATAAAGAACCGGTAAGACCCCGCGACGCTTGTATCGGTCAAAAATTATCAGATCAAATTCATCTATCTTCTGGACAAACAGTTCCCGGGTCGGAAACGCAATCAGGGACATTTGGTTGATGGGCGTGCCATCCTGCTTTTCGGGAGGCCGTAGAATTGTAAAATGAACCAGATCAACCGCAGCATCAGATTTCAGCAAATTGCGCCAGGTTCTTTCACCTGCGTGTGGTTCCCCGGATACCAGCAGAACCCTCAGATTTTCCCGGATGCCGGTGAGGATGGAAAACGCCTGGTTGTTTGTTGCGGTGATTTCGCCATCAGCGACGTCTGCTTCTAGTTCAATAATGTTTTTGCCGCCATGGGGCACATCGAAAACAAAAGATGTTTCTTCACCGGGCAAAACTTCTTCAATTGCATAAACCTCTCCGTCGAGACGGATTGTGACTTCGACCGGTTCCGAGGTGGCAAATCCGGTTTCCTCGACAAAATAGACAAGCTCCTGGCTCTCCCCGACAACGCCAAACCGTGGAGCGGATTTAAGTACTATCCTTCTGTCCTTCTCAGCCGCTTCCCCGGTTATCAACGCATGCAAAGGGCCCCGGAGATTACTGTTATCGAGCTTTTCGGGAATATCGTGCACCTGTCCATCGGTAATGAAAATGCTGCCGCCTAATTGTTCCTGAGGAATATCCTGGAGAGCGGAATCAAGCGCACGAAACAAGGCACTGGAAATATCGGATGTGCGGGAAATCTGATCCTTCACCCGGACCGGCAGCATTTCAAAACCGTCCAGGCTTTCAAACTGTTTCTGCAGTACCTCGACTGCTTGCGCGGTCTGTTCATCCCGGTCATCCAGTCGCTGGCTCGTGGTCTCATCGATTACCACTGGAACGATGGTTGGCAGATAGGTTCTGTCTTCCTGCGTTATCGCGGGATTGAACAGGGCAAGGGCAAACATTGCCCCGGCAAGAGCCCGGATCAATGAACCGCGAATACCGCGGAACAGTCCGTAAAAGCAAAGTAACCCAATCAGAGTGCACAGGTCGACTGTGAACCAGAACGGCAGTTGCGGTGCGAAGGTGAGATTGAGGTTTTCCATCCGCGCTCCTACTGGCCCAGTCTTTCGAGCAATGCAGGGAGGTGTACCTGATCGGCCTTATAGTTACCAGTCAAGGCATACATCATCAGGTTTACACCGGCTCGAAACGCATAGTTGCGTTGCACCGGGTCCGGCGGAACTGTTGGCAGAAGCGGGCGGAGGGTTCGGTCTACTGCCCAGGCTCCGGCAAAATCATTGCTGGTAATCAAAATGGAGGAAACCCCATCACCGGCACGGGCCGGCCTGCCATCATCGGTTTCGCGCCCTTGCGTCACTTCCACCCACAGATCACCGCCATTGTAACGACCGGGAAAATCGTCCAGCAGATAAAATGCCTTTGTCAGTACATGATCGGATGGAACAGGCTCGAGTGGCGGAATGTCGAGCGATGACAACATTTGTTGCAGGGTCTGGGCAGCCGGAGAGGCGGAAGTTCCACCGAGCACACCGGATATCTGATCCCGTGTGTCAAACAATATGCTGCTGCCCTGCTTCATGAAAGCATCTATGCGTCCCATGGTTGCTTCATCCGGCAGGGGTGCTCGTGGATCGATCGGCCAGTAGATCAAAGAGTAAAATGACAATTCGTCCTCAGAGACATCAAGACCAACAGGTTCGGCCGGCTCCAGCGCTGTTCTGCTGGAGATGAATTGTGTAAGGCCACGCATGCCGGCTTCACTTACGCGATCCACTTCATCAACACCGGTGATGACATATGCCAGTTTGGTGCGCAGGGTTGCAGAGAAATCTATCTCCTGTGCTTTGGTCTGTACCGGTGTCAGCAAACTGCCGACAAACATAAGTGAAATCAGAGCGAGGGCCGCGGTTCGCGACAGTCCTGAAAACCTGCGGCGAAGGATGCCCGCCATCCACAGCACAATCAGACAATCCAGAATCAGCAGGATGGCGCCCAACGCCAGCAACCAGTTCTTGAATTCGATTGCATTGTTTTTAGTATAGCCACGCTGCTCAAAACCAGGTGCCAGATCACCAATGTCCAGCAAGGTCAGTTCTGTGTTCTCGGTGAACAGGTTGAGTGCGCGAACACCATCCTCCGTCCCATAAAATCCCGGCGGGTTTTCTATAGAGACACCTGGAACTTTGCCATTCTTTATGGAGAGTGCCTTGGTTTCCTCGTCAGGCGGGCTGAAACCACCCTGTGCATTGAGAAGCTTGAGCGGTGGCAAAACAATCTCGGTATTGTCACTGCCTCCTGTTCCCCTGGAATAGGACAGGTTTACCGTACGCCGAAGCATTTCGACAAAGGTTCCTGAAAGTGGCAGATTGGACCATTCGGAATCCGTGCCGACATGAAACAGCACCAGCCAGCCAGCGCCTCTTTGTTCTGCCGTTACCAGGGGTGTGCCGTCCTCCAGCCGCGACCAGGTTTTCTTGTCGAGTTCGGATTCTTGCAAGGCCAGCAGTTGTTTCTGGACAAGGACGTCTTTGGGGGCATCAATGCCAAAATATGGACTGTTGCGATCGAAGGCGGCCAATGGCTTGGGCGTATCCCAGGACAGCGCTCCACCCAGGCTTCTGTCTCCGGGTCTGATTTCTACCGGCAACAGCTTGTTGTTGAGGGATGAGCCGAGGCGGGGACCGGCAAAGCGTACAAGCAGTCCGCCTTTTTCGATCCAGTCGGCAAGTCGATCACTTGCCTGATCAGGCAGGGTTCCGACATCTGCCATCACAATTGCTGAAACCTGTTGATTAATAAGCTCCGGAACGGACTCCGCTATGTTTGAAGAGTCTGATCTGCGCAGATCTGAAAACGGACCAAGCGCCTTTGAAATGTAGTACAAGGGAGACAATAACGGTTGGGCTTGATCAAAAGTCTCGCTGGAGATCAGGCCAACAAGCCGTCGCTGATTGTTTTCATCAAGGAGCTTGACTGAGCCAGCCGAACTCAAATTTTCCAATTCCAGACGAAAAAACTGATTTCGCAACTCAACCGGTTGTTCAAACGAAAATTGTCTCTGTGATTCGCCGGGTAACATTGTAAACCGACTTCGGGCTCGTATTACATTCTCCTCGTCCCTTGCGAGAACGTCATACTGTGTGGAAATTGAATCATCGGGTCGCGAAACAGTTCCGGAAAGTTTGGCAGGCTCATTCTTTACCTCTCCGATTATAGCCAATCGCGATATGTCAGGCTCATAAATTGCAACATTGTCCGCAACTCCCGACAACTCGGAGGCCAGTTCGTCACTTGCTTCGCGTTCCAGTCCGTCCGAAAACCAGATGACCTGTCCCGGTTTCGCATTTTTTGTGATGCGGGGCAGGCGGGCGACCATGTCTTTGTGCGACGGTTTAAGTGGAGAGGCCTCTGCTGCCTGCAAGAGAGCGGCAGCATCGGTCGCGGTAACCGGAAACTCGTTCCAGCCTGCTTGTCCTGTGGTGCTTTGCAGTATGACTGTGCGGCCAGAATTTTCTGCTTCGGCAATCAACTGTAATGCGGATTCCCGTCGCTCTTCCCAATCTTTGCCGGAGGCCCAGCCGTCATCAATTACAAACAGAACCGGTCCATCGCCGGCAATTCTTGTATCTTCCGGATTCAGCACTGGGCCGGCCATCGCAACGATAATAATCGCAGCCAGCAATAACCGGAGTAGTGTGAGCCACCAGGGGCTTTGTGCCGGTTTTTCTTCCTTGTCCTGCAATCTGGCAAGGATGCGGGTTGGCGGAAATGTCTCCTGTTGAGGGCGGGGTGGCGTGAGGCGCAGCAACCACCAGATGATCGGTAGCGTAACAAGACCCAGCAGGATCCACGGTGAAGCAAAGGCAAGAGAAAGGCCAAACATGGTCAAATCCTCTCGCTTAAATAGGTGTGCAGGCTTAGCAATGCTTCCGAAGCCAGACGATCTGTATGGTGGCGGGTGAAACTCCAGCCCAATGCGTTGACCCGATCCTGGATCGCCGCAGATCTGCTTGCCAGCTCCAACTCATACCCGGACTTCAGTGATTCAGCATTTCCGACAGTGAATTTTTCGCCGCTTTCCGGGTCTGAAAACTCCACGCGCCCCTGATACGGGAACACTTCCTCTACCGGGTCGATGATCTGAACCACGTGCCCCCTGGCACCCTGCTTGAACAATGAGGCCAGATGTTCGGTGATATCCTCGACCGGATCAAGGAAATCACTGACAATGATCAGATCACTGTGACTGCCGAGATCTACCAGGTTGGGGAACGATGTCTGCGGTTTTGCCAGGATAAGCGCTTCAGCCAGTATTTCCGCGGCGTTACGGCTCAGGATCGGGTTGGTTAGACCAAGCCAGCCCACCCGTTCCTCGCTTCGCGCCAGCAATTCGGCCATTGCGAAAGCCAGTACGAGCGCCCTGGACTGCTTGGAAACAGTAGCTGCTTCCGATTTGAACAGCATCGAGTCGGATTCGTCCACCCAAAGCCAGACTGTATGGGCAGCCTGCCATTCCTTGTCCTGTACATAAATGTGGGAATCATCCCGTGCAGATCTGCGCCAGTCTATGCGAGACATTGTCTCGCCGGGCACATAAGGCCTGAACTGCCAGAAATTTTCGCTAATACCCCGCTTGCGGCGACCATGCCAGCCAGAAAATACCGTATTGGCGATGAGTTTGGCCTCGACCAGCAAATCCGGGATCAGCCCGGCACGTGCCCGGGCACGCTCCATGGTACCGCGCCCGGTTTCCCGAACTGCTATGGAACCAATTGGAGCCATCAGGCGATCTTCTCCTTCAAGGTTGTGATCACATCGCGGACATTCACATTTTCAGCCCGGGCGGCAAAAGACAGTTTCATGCGATGTTGCAAAACCGGCTCTGCGAGAGCCAGAACATCGTCAACTGACGGTGCCAGCCTGCCGTCGAGTAGCGCTCGAGCCCTGACTGTAAGCATGAGGGCCTGAGACGCGCGTGGGCCGGGTCCCCATGAAATGTACTGCACAACTTCGTCAGCGTCGCTTCCGGGCCTGGCTGACCTTACCAGTTCGAGAATCGCGTCAACAACACTTTCACCAACGGGAATTCGCCTGACGAGCTGTTGCAGTTCTGCCAGTCTTTTGGCGTTCAAAGCCTTTTTTGCCGGCTTTTCTTCGATGCCGGTTGTTTCAAACAGGATTTTGCGCTCCGCCTCCAGGTCAGGATAGTGTACATCCACCTGCATGAGGAAGCGGTCAAGCTGGGCTTCCGGCAGAGGGTATGTCCCTTCTTGTTCCAGTGGATTCTGTGTGGCAAGCACGTGAAAGGGCGAAGGCAAATCATACCGTTTGCCTGCAATGGTGACGTGATATTCCTGCATGGATTGCAGCAGCGCCGCCTGAGTGCGCGGGCTTGCCCGGTTGATCTCGTCAGCCATGAGCAACTGGGCAAAGACAGGGCCTTTGACAAAATGAAAGGATCGCTCGCCATTGTCACCCTGATGCAGGATTTCTGAACCCAGAATGTCTGAGGGCATCAAATCAGGTGTGAACTGCACCCGGCTTTCATCAAGACCCAGCACGGTACCAAGGGTTTCCACCAGCTTGGTCTTGGCCAGACCCGGCAGTCCAACCAACAATGCGTGGCCGCCGGACAAAATGGTGATCAGTGTGTTGTCGACAACCGATTCCTGCCCGAAAATCACTCCCTGGACACTCCTGCGGACCTTTTTGAAATCGTCGATCGCTTTTTCAGCTTTTTCTACAACCAGTTGCTCATTGGACTTACTCAACTTTTTGTCAATCGCACTCATAAAATGTTCCCCCGGAGGAAAGTGGCAGAAATAATCGATTCATTGCCGTTACGTTGTATGTTCCTATAACATGGTAATGGGCTATTGTGTGACTTCAAGCTCAAGAATCACAAACAGTTTAGTGAAGCCGATATTAGTTTGGTATGGTGAAATATGGTGAACATTGAAGACAATCCGGTAACCAAGGGTCTAGGCGGTCTGGAATCGCTGGTCTCCAGAGCGGGTGGCAAGGACAAAGGCATGCCGCCGGTTGATAAATGGAATCCGGAATTTTGTGGCGATCTGGATATGATCATCAAGGCAGATGGCACCTGGTTCTACATGGGCACGCCAATTGGCCGTCATGCGCTGGTGAAACTGTTTTCATCCGTTTTGAGAAAAGATGAAGACGGCAAAACCTATCTGGTTACTCCGGTGGAGAAAATCGGAATTACGGTAGAGGATGCCCATTTTATCATTGTGGAGATGAATGCCCACCAAAGGGACGGCGAACAGGT
The DNA here is from genome assembly GCA_965198665.1 of Rhizobiaceae bacterium. Classification (GTDB taxonomy): domain Bacteria; phylum Pseudomonadota; class Alphaproteobacteria; order Rhizobiales; family Rhizobiaceae; genus JAALLB01. The sequence goes on from CBDAPT010000011.1 coordinate 186,741, forward strand.
AATCACCTTCCGCACAAACATGGATGATGTGTTTGAGGCCGGACCGGATAACCCGCTGAGGTTTGTTACGGTAACAGAAAACGAAGGTGTGAAACCCTATGTTCTGGTCAGGGGGCGTTTGGAAGGGGTTCTGGCGCGGGCAGTGATGTATGAGCTGATTGCCCATGGAGAGGAAATTGAGGTTGACGATCGCCTGATGTTTTCAATTCGCAGTAATGGTGTGACTTTTCCGATTATGCCGGCTGACGAACTGGCGCGACGCAGTGTCTGACAGGTAACATGCCAGGCTATAAGAACGAATTTACTGCCGATGCCCTGCGCGCGCGAATTGGTGCAGCGTCCGACTCCTGGCACCTCGAAGTTGATGGAGATTATCAACTGAATCCGGAACTACGCGATGCGATCGTAGACAATGCACTCAAGGAAGCAGCGGTGCTGATCGGGATTGTGGAACGCCCCGAAGGACTTTGCATGATCCTGACAAAACGAACGGAAAACCTGTCAAACCATTCCGGGCAGGTGGCGTTTCCCGGCGGCAAGATAGACCCCACCGATGCGTCCGCCGAGATGGCAGCACTTCGCGAAGCTCAAGAGGAAATCGGCCTAGACACATCGGAAGTCGAAATTCTGGCAACTTTACCGGATTATTATTCCGGGTCCGGTTTCAAGATAAATCCGGTTTTGGGCCTGGTTTCGCAAACTGCGGATTTCTCGATCAATCCGCACGAAGTCGAGTATATGTTCGAAGTCCCGCTTTCGTTTCTCATGAACCCGGTAAATCATGTGACTTCATCCAAATTTTTCAGAGGTGCTGAACGGCATTATTATGAAATGCCATATCAGGAACATTATATATGGGGTGTTACAGCCGGAATGATCCGGGTGTTTCATGACAGGGTTTTTCTCGATGCAACCACTTGATGAACCGATTATCCGCGAAGATTGGCTGAAGGATGCCGCGCTTCAAAAAGTTTTTGATATCCTGACCGAGGATGGCGGTGAGGCCAGGGTTGCCGGTGGTGCTGTGCGTAATTCACTGATGGGGCTTGCTGTCTCGGATATCGATTTATCCACTACCGCCTTGCCGGACGAGGTGATCGCAAGATTGGAATCCGCCGGTCAAAAAGCCGTCCCAACCGGAATTGCCCATGGGACCGTGACGGCGGTCGTAGATGGTGTGCCATTTGAAATTACCACGCTTCGTGAAGATATTGAGACGGACGGCAGGCATGCGGTTGTCAAATACGGAACCGACTGGGGGGCAGATGCCAGACGCAGAGACCTCACCATTAACGGGCTTTACTGCGACCGGGAAGGACGCATTTTTGATTATGTGAACGGATACCCGGATATCGTTGCCCGCGAAGTAAGATTTATCGGTAATGCGAGTAAGCGGATCGAGGAGGACTCCCTGAGGATCCTCCGGTTTTTCAGGTTTTTTGCCTGGTATGGCAGCGGACGACCAGATGCTGAAGGACTGAAAGCCTGCAATGCGGGCAAGAAACTGCTGGGCGGCCTGTCAGTCGAGCGGGTCTGGATGGAATTGAAAAAACTCCTTTCAGCCCCGGATCCGGGACGAGCCTTGTTGTGGATGCGTACCACGGGAATACTCGGCGGCCTCGTCCCTGAATCCGTCAAATGGGGGATTGATGCCATTCCAGGACTGATCCGGCTCGAAGCGGCTGAAGGCTTGAGTCCAGATTACCTGCTGCGTCTGATGGCAATCGTGCGGCCGGAGACTGAGAATGTGACCGGGCTTTCAAAACGGCTGGCATTATCGAATGCAGAGGCTGACCGACTGCTCGTTTGGGCCGCCTCAGAAGCGCCAAATGCCGGGCTATCTGCATCGCAACTGGAAAAACAGCTGTACCGTGGATCTCCGACCGGTCTCCTGGATGCGATGAAACTGGAAGTGGTACATCTGCTTAACCGTGATAACCCGGAGAGTGCAGAGCGCATGCTGAAACTGATTGGCCATGCGGCCCAATGGCAGAAACCTGATTTTCCGCTTGCCGGGAAAGATCTTCTCGAGGCGGGCTGGGATCCGGGTCCGGAAATGGGAGCCGAACTGGCAAGGCTTGAAGCATTGTGGGTAGAAAGTGGGTTCGAACTGCAAAAACGGGAACTGCTGAAACAGCTGAATGCGCCTTAATCCGTGCTGGTCGATAGGGTTGTCGGCGTATCCTGACTGAACACATTGATCCAGCGCTCTCCCTTTTGCCGCCATATGGAAGTGACATACATCGCTTCCTCACTGTCTTTGCCGCTCCTGAGAAATTTTGCGTGATAAGATAACAGTGCGTACGCCGGACCCAGCTGTTTGTAATGAAAGTCAGACAGCACGAAACTGCTGATGCTGGGACCGTTTGCAAGCTGTTCGACATGTTCCTGCCTGCTGGCAAATCCGTCGGCATAAACCCCCAGAAATTCATCATCCAGCGCGGCCATATCAGCTTCGATGTCACCGCTTGCCAGGGCGTTCCAAACATCCGTTTCGCAAGCTTTCAGTACTTCGAGAAGTTCGTCTTCCTGCTTGTCAGTGTTTTCACTCCTGCCCATCGTACATCCCGATTGTGTTGAGATTTTCTATCTTTGTTTCCCCGTCTTCCTTGTAAACGGTTCGGATCGGACAGGCACTAATCCGTTCAAGTTCGTCGGTGAGCTTTTGGGAATGCGTGACCACGATGATCTGTGCAGTTTCACTCGCCATTGAAATAAGTTGTGCCAGGGCTGGCATAATATCGGGATGCAGGCTGGTTTCCGGCTCGTTTAACACAATCAGGCCGGGCGTATGATAGGAAAGCAGCGCACCGCAAAGGGCAAGAAACTGTATGGTTCCGTCCGAACTCCCGGTTCGGCATTTCGTCCCAGCGCATTGAGAAACTGGCGCTTCCGCATCAACCCGGAATGCATGGTAGAAACGCCATTCCAGCAAGGTGTCGCGTAATTCTGCAATCTCCGGAGTTATTTGGTTTGCAGGCACTGCGGAAAGAGCTGTTTCGGTTGGAAGCAGACGCAGATCCAGCATGTGTTTTTTGTTGTCGGTGCCACGCACGCTGATCGCAGGTCCCTTGCGTTTCATTATCGTATATTTGCGCTGGCCGGAAAGAAAACTGATGCGCTCCTGTTTGATCAGGGGTTCACCATCGAATGCCGCCATTGTCAGCGATTTGAATCCAAGCCTCAGATCATATTGGTAACAACCCAAGTTCAGTTGTATTTCAATCACGTATTCATCATGGGTTTTTCGGCTGCCGGCCCATATGGCCGAGTGCATGCCACCCTGCCGGGCCAGCCAACGCGACAGGTCGCCCTTGGCTGCATGATGGCAAAGCTCCAGTGCCCGGTAAATGTTTGTTTTTCCCGTGCCGTTCGCACCGAGATATACCGCGAGATGATCGAAGGGAAGGGAGAGTTTTCGCAAGGAACGAAAACCGTATACGGTCAATCTCTCGACACGCCCTCCAATCAAGGCCATTTAACTTCGGGCGGCATGGATGACAGCATGCTGTTGACGTTACCGCCTGTCTTCAACCCAAATATTGTGCCTCGATCATACAACAGGTTGAATTCCACGTAGCGTCCCCGACGAATGAGCTGTTCTTCGCGCTGTTCGGGTGTCCATTCCTTGTTGAAATTCTTCATGACCAACGCCGGATAAACCACATTGAATGCGCGTCCCACATCCTGGGTGAAGGCGAAATCGGCGTTCCAACCGCCCTGTTCTTCATCGGAATGCAGATAGTCGTAGAATATCCCTCCGATCCCGCGCATCTCGTTGCGATGCTTTAGGAAGAAATATTCGTCACACCATTCCTTGTATTTTTCGTAGTCGGCAACAGTGTGGCGATCGCAGGCAAACTTCATTGCACGATGGAAAATCCGGGTGTCCTCGTCTTCCTGGGTACGCCTATCCTCCAGGACCGGGGTGAGGTCAGCACCACCGCCAAACCACTGGCTCGTCGTAATCAGCATACGGGTGTTCATGTGAACTGCCGGCACGTTCGGGTTCCAGGGATGGGCAATCAACGAAATGCCTGATGCCCAAAACAACGGGTTTTTGTCCGCGCCCGGGATCTGTGTGCGAAAGTCTTCAGACAGCTCCCCATAAACCGTGGAGGTATGAACACCGACTTTCTCGAAAACGCGGCCATGCATCATGGACATGGTTCCGCCACCGCCATTGCCTTCCTCGCGTTCCCAATCAGTCTGCACAAATCGTCCTGCTTCGCGATCGGAATACGGGCCTTCCAGCGCGTCCTCAAGATCTTCCATACCCTTGCAGATCATGTCGCGCAGTTGTTCAAACCAGGCTTTCGCATTGTTTTTCTTTTCGTCCAGATTTTCAGGAAGGCCGGGAGGAGGGGGTCTGTGAGTCGTCATTCAATCATTCCGTCAAACTTGACCAGGTTCCGGATCGCGGCGCCGATCAGCCTGGTTTCCTGTTGAGTCAATGTACAATTCTGGATGTTGTAAACCGAAATTGTCTAACTCCCGGACTTGTTCATATTTGGCCGTGCATTGCAATACGTTGAAAGTCGAAATCTTGACATGGGAACGACATCAACCCACATTCACATAAGAGCCTGGAGAAAGGCCATGAAAGACAAAGAAAACAGGCAGGCGAGATATTCCCTTTCCCATTCGCGCAGGGCGGCTGCAGCGGTTGAGAGAACGCGTGTTGCAAACAAGACATGGGCCGAGCGCCGGCGTGAGATGCGCGAAGCACGCAGCACCCCGACAGAAAGCTGGAAGCGGGAAACCCATATACTCCCTCGTGAGGAAGCCAGGGAGTTTGCCCGGAGTTTCCTGCAGAAATATCCCAAAGCAGCTTACTGGAGCGAAGTGGAAAGCTGGCGTGTACTCGAAGGCGATGTCATCGAATTTACCATGCGCAGACTGCCCAGCGCTGACTAACGCATTTTAGACAAATCAGGTGCGGAATTCCTGCCCCCGTGCCATTCCGAAGTGCACCAGTGAAAACGGCAGCGTGATGAGCATTCTTCCTTGCGGGCGGGCCAGGCGATGGCGAGAATCTTGTAGAAGGAGATTCGCCTATGCCTCGCGGCTACCACCACCTGACCCAAGATGAACGTTGCCAGATTTGGGGGTTGAAGAAAAGCGGCCTCTCGCAGAGAGACATTGGGCGTGAGCTCGGACGCCATCACACGACAATCCGTCGAGAGATGCAGCGCAACAGCGGCGGCCGGGGCTACCGGTACAAACAGGCCCATAACAAGGCGACAGAGCGCCGCCACAGGGCGTCATCGGTGCCAAGGAAGATGACACCCGCCCTGTGGCAATTGGTCGAGGAGAAGTTGGCGGCTGGCTGGAGCCCAGAGCAAATTTCGGGTCGGTTTCGTCGGGAAGGCCAAGCCATGGTGGGGCGGATGCGGATCTACGAATACGTCCGCGCGGACCGCAGGGCCGGTGGCAGCCTTTACAAACGTCTGCGGCGGCGTGGGAAGAAACCGAATTGGCGCGGCGGCCGGCACGCCGGGCGAGGACGCATTCCCGGTCGTGTCGATATCAGTGAGCGGCCCGCGATCGTCGAACAGAAGTTGCGGATCGGTGACTGGGAGGTGGACACGATCGTTGGAGCGGGTCAAAGCGGCGCAGTGGTTTCGGCGGTGGACCGCGCCTCGAAGATGACCCGACTGGTACGGCTCGACAGGAAAACGGCCGAAGATGTCGGAGCTGCGCTCAGACGCCGGCTGGAGGCAGATCGGCACCTGGTTCACACGATCACTGCGGACAACGGTAAGGAATTCGCTGGCCACAGCAGCCTGTCCAAGGCGCTTGATGCCAAGTTCTATTTTGCCCGGCCCTACCACTCATGGGAGCGCGGGCTGAATGAACACACCAATGGACTGGTCCGCCAGTATTTGCCGAAAGGCACGGATTTCCGGTCTGTGACCGATGCCGAGGTCCAGGCGGTGGAGGATCTGCTCAACGCACGGCCGCGCAAGGCACTCGGCTTCCGGACGCCGGAGGAGGTGTTCAGAGATGCGCAGGCACCGCCATGACCGCTCTCAAACCTCTGGGAAGCGCACAGCGTGAAATCTCTCTTCGGCACAGTCTGTTCGAAGAGGCGATTGCGCTTGTGCGCAATTCTGCGGTAGGGGTATTGGTAACGGCAATTCAAGTCATCGCAGGCTCCGCCTGGCGGTGGTGCACCTCGGAGCGGAAACGGTGAACACTAAGTCATCACATGCGTGTGAAATTGCTGGAAGCGCTGGAAATCCTGTAAAATTCTTCCACGGGTCTTTTACAATCTGCAGAATTTGTTATGTTCCCGGCCCCGTAAACAAACAGCTGCTCCCAAAAGGAATTGACTGCCATGGCCAAACAACATGATTTTCCCTCCCGTGTCATCTGGACCGGCAACAAGGGAACCGGGACTTCTTCTTACAAAGCCTATGATCGAACCTGGGATTTGGCGGTTGAGGACAAGGTTGTGGTAAACTGTTCAAACGATCCACTCTTGGGTGGAGATCCCACGAAATATAATCCTGAAGACCTTCTGATTACTGCGCTTGCTTCCTGTCACATGCTCTGGTATCTGCACCTTTGTGCCGTGGCTGGTGTAACGGTTACAGCTTATGTTGACGACCCCGTGGGTGTCGGCGAGAGCGAACCTTCAGGAAAAGGGCGATTTCTGGAAGCAATTCTCCGACCAAAAATTACCATTACACCCGACAGTGACGCCGAAAAGGCGGTATCGATCCACGACGAAATCCACAATTACTGTTTCATCGCCCGATCGGTTAATTTTCCGGTGCGGTTTGAACCGGAAATCATCGTTGAAGCCTAGGCTTCCAACAAATCTTCAATGACAAGGTTCACCCTGTCCTGTCCCCAGTACATGGCGTCGCCAACAAAAAATGTTGGAGCACCGAACATGCCTCTTTCCACAGCTTCATCGGTTATGTCCATCAAAGCCTGCTTGTTGGCCGGATCATTGAGCTTCGACTGGTACTCCTGAGGATCAATCCCCGCCTCGGTCACTATCCGGGTTACAACGCCGACATCGTTAATGTCTTCGTCCCGTGCCCACATCGCATTGAAGAAACCGTTGCCAAGAGCCACGATAGCTTCCGTCTCACGGTAATTGTTCAAGCCCCGCATGGCGTAGACAGAACTCAGCGGGAAGCGGCTGTTCATGACGAATGGAACTCCGTACTTTTTTGCGTGACTATTTAGATCATTAAACATCCACCGGCCTTTCGCCGGGACGGTAATCGGGCTTGAATTGCCGGTTGCCTCAAACACGCCCGGCAGGAAAAACGGACGGTAAACAACTGATGCACCGGTTTCCTCTACCAGTCTGGGAATTTGCGTCCATGCCAGATAACTGGCCGGGCTTACAATATCAAAAAAGAATTCAACTGTTTTGGTCATCAATATTCCTCTATCCATGGACGCAGGTCCATCTCAAATGTCCACGAATCCCGTGGCTGCTGGTGAACATGCCAGTAATTTTCGGCAATGTGTTCAGGGTCCAGAATGCCCTGTTGATCTTTTTTTGCATAGGCATGGGGCCAGAATTCCCGAATAAAATCTGTATCAATTGCCCCATCAATAATGAAATGCGCAACGTGAATTCCTTTCGGCCAGAGTTCGCGGGCAAGTCCCTGGGTCATGCCACGAAGCGCAAATTTGGCACTGGCAAAGGCCGCACCACCGGCAAACCCTTTTACGCTCGCTGATGCACTGGTTACCAAAATGCTGCCGCGACCGCGCGGTGACATCCGCCGTGCTGCTTCACGGCAGGTTAGGAAGCCCGCAAAACATGCAAGTTCCCAGATTTTGGTGAACTTTCGTACTTCGATTTCTTCGAACTGAAACCGGACATTTGCGCCGATGTTGAAGACCACAACGTCGAGTGGCGCAATCTCACTTTCAATCCGGTCGAACAGGGCAACAACCTCTTCTTCCCTGCGTGCATCGCAGCCAATCGGCACCACCTCACCGCCATCATTTTTTATTTCTGCAGCAAGTTCATCCAGATGTTCCAGTTTTCTCCTTACCGGTACAGTAACATAACCCTCACGCGCAAAACACCTGGCGATGGCACCACCTGTCGCATCTCCAGCTCCAATCACCAGACAGGCTTTTTTCTGTTCGGACATGCGCTCCCCCTATGGCCAAACCCGGTTCTCGGGCATAAAACATCATTGAACGAAATTGTTTGCGGAGCAAGGTCACATGAAAAAAGGCGATCATCTGTTTCTGGTTGATGGCTCAGCCTATATTTTCCGGGCCTATCACGCGCTGCCGCCGTTGACCCGCAAATCCGATGGTTTGCCGGTGGGTGCAGTGTCCGGGTTCTGTAACATGTTGTGGAAACTCGTGCAGGACGCCCGCGATACCTCTGTCGGTGTGGTGCCGACGCATTTTGCCGTTATTTTTGATTATTCATCCAAAACGTTTCGCAACGAGATTTTCCCAGAATACAAGGCAAACCGTGATGCACCGCCAGAGGATTTGCGACCGCAGTTTGCCCTGATCCGTGAGGCTACCCGCGCCTTCAACCTTCCTTGTATTGAGGCAGAAGGTTTTGAGGCGGACGACCTTATCGCAACCTATGCAAAAGAGGCCAGGATGGCGGGTGGCGACATTACCATCATTTCGTCCGACAAGGATCTGATGCAGTTGGTGGGTCCCCAGGTCGTAATGTACGATACGATGAAGGATCGTCGTGTGAGCACCGATCAAGTCTATGAAAAATTCGGTGTCGGGCCGGAAAAAATGATTGATTTGCAGTCACTGGCAGGCGATTCGACTGATAATATACCCGGCGTGCCGGGCATCGGCCCAAAGACTGCGGCACAGCTTCTGGATGAATATGGTGATCTTGATACGCTGCTGGAAAGGGCCGGCGAAATCAAGCAGAACAAACGCCGTGAAAACCTTATTGAATTTGCCGATCAGGCGCGTCTCTCGCGAGAACTGGTGACGCTGAAAGACGACGTGCCGCTGGAAGTACCTTTGGACGGACTGGTTCTTCAGCCGACTGACGGGTCGAAACTCATCTCCTTCCTCAAGGCAATGGAATTCACCACTATCACACGCAAAGTGGCTGATGTTACGGAGACAGATGCCAGTGTCGTTGAAGCAGACACGATGGAGGTTGATGGATACGAGGCGAACCGGGGACCTGATCTTGATCCGGAAAACGCATCTGAGGATGCCGCATCTGCAGGGGGCACCACTCCACAGGATCTTGTCACGGCGCGTGCAGGTGAAGGGCAAGCCACCAAGATTGATGCAACATCATATGAATGTGTAAGGGATGAAGCCGCACTCAATGGCTGGATAGAACGCATTTACGAATCGGGTCTTGTCGCAATCGACACCGAAACCACATCCCTTGACCCCATGGAAGCGGAACTGGTTGGCATTTCGCTGGCAACCGAGCCGGGCACCGCCTGCTACATTCCACTTGCCCACAAGGATGGACAGGGAGACTTGCTGGGCGGTGGTTTATCTCCTGACCAAATCCCGTCAGAGCGGGCCCTGGAACTTCTGAAGCCGGTCCTGGAAGATTTTTCCATCCTGAAAATCGGCCAGAACATGAAATACGACTGGCTGATCTTTTCGGAAAACGGAATCGATATAGCCGGCACGGATGACACAATGCTCCTGTCCTATGTTCTGGATGCCGGGCGTGGCGGGCACGGGATGGACGACCTCGCCAAACGCCATCTCGGCCATACCTGTATTTCGTACAAGGAACTGACCGGCACGGGCAAATCAGCCATAACGTTTGATCTCGTCGATATCGACAAGGCAACACAATATGCGGCCGAAGATGCAGATGTCACGCTTAGGCTTTGGCGGGTGCTGAAGCCCCGTCTTGCAGCCGAGGGAATGGCCATCGTCTATGAACGACTGGAGCGTCCGCTGATTGACGTAGTTGCCAAAATGGAACAACGAGGCATCACGGTTGACAGGCAAATCCTGTCTCGACTGTCCGGTGAGCTTGCTCAGGCCGCAGCCGGGCTTGAAGCGGAAATATATGAACTGGCCGGAGAAAACTTCAACATCGGATCGCCAAAACAACTGGGTGAAATCCTGTTTGGCAAACTTGGTCTTCCCGGAGGCAAAAAGACCGCAACGGGACAATATTCCACATCGGCACAGGTGCTCGATGATCTGGCCGGTGAAGGCCATGAACTGCCACGAAAAATAGTCGGGTGGCGCCAACTGACGAAACTGAAATCGACTTATACTGACGCGTTGCCTGAATTCATTAATCCGCGTACCGGCCGGGTGCATACCTCTTACGCCATGGCGTCGACTTCCACCGGCAGATTTTCGTCGTCCGATCCTAACCTGCAGAATATTCCGGTGCGGACTGAAGAGGGACGTAAAATCCGCACTGCCTTTGTCTGCGAGAAAGGCAACAAGCTGGTTTCAGCGGATTACAGTCAGATCGAATTGCGGGTACTTGCCCATATTGCTGATATCCCGCAACTGAAACAGGCCTTTGCAGATGGGCTCGACATTCATGCGATGACGGCCTCAGAGATGTTTAACACTCCGATAGAAGGCATGGACCCGATGGTGCGGCGGCGTGCGAAAGCCATTAACTTCGGAATTATCTATGGCATATCCGCTTTTGGTCTCGCTAATCAGCTGGGCATCGAACGCTCTGAAGCATCCGACTACATCAAGACCTATTTTGAACGCTTTCCCGGTATCAAAGACTACATGGAGGCAACCAAGGAGTTCTGTCGCGAACATGGGTTTGTGGAAACCGTGTTCGGGCGACGGGCGCACTACCCGGACATAAAGGCATCCAATCACCAGATGCGCGCCTTCAATGAACGCGCAGCTATCAATGCGCCGATACAGGGTTCGGCTGCCGACATTATTCGCCGTGCCATGGTGCGCATGGATGATGCATTGGCGGATGCCGGCCTGTCAGCCCGAATGCTCTTGCAGGTGCATGACGAACTGATTTTTGAGCTGCCGGAAGAAGAGGTTGAAAAAACCATTCCCGTAGTTTCCCGCGTAATGGAAAGCGCTGCATTGCCCGCCCTCGATCTGGCAGTCCCCTTGAAAGTTGACGCGAGAGCGGCAGATAACTGGGACGAAGCGCATTGAGAGGTACAGGTCATGAACCATCCCGCACCCGGTTTTGAAAAACATCCAGACCATACGATGGTAATAACGCCTGCGGGCGGTGAGGTTGCTGTCTTAATCGCCGGACAGGAAGTCGCTCGTACTGGTGATGCCCAACTGTTGGCGGAAGCCGCTTATCCTGCGGTCTATTATCTTCCAGCAGGCACCTTGCCTGCAGCCATGCTGCTGGAAAGTGATCATCAGACGTATTGCCCGTTCAAGGGAACCGCTAGTTACCACCATCTGATTCACAATGGGAAAACCCACGAGAACGCTGTTTGGTCTTATAGTACGCCCTTTGATGAAGCATTGCAGATCAAGGATCACATTGCGATTTATGCAAACGTGGCAGAGGTTAAGGCGGTTGGTTGACCGGGGTTTCCAAACCGAACAGGTTTTCATTAGCGCAGTCGGATTGATCTTCAATTTGCTGTTGTAGCGGGTCGATATTTGCATTGCTGCCGGCACAGCCATTGGACCAGGTGCAACAGACTGGAAACCACGTGGAAAGGTACCTGGATAATTATTCCGGAATTTTGCCGGAGTTGATTGAAGAGAATCGTATCTTCGTATATTGAGAGCACCGTGCTGTACCGACCCTATCAATGCATCTGGACGGGTCAGCGTTTGCACCCGTAGCTCAGCTGGATAGAGCGCTGCCCTCCGAAGGCAGAGGTTAGAGGTTCGAATCCTCTCGGGTGCGCTGTCAATGTTCAATTAAAACTGACCCTGTATTTCCATTTAAAACTGACCCACCGTTTTTGCACGCAAGCCCCCGGACGATCAGCTCTCCAATTGCAAGATCGTCCGGGGGCTTTTTCTGATCAGGATTGAGTTTTTTGTTTTTTGCTTTGAGCAAACCGGTATGATGCATTCCCGGTTTCTATAATGGTGCAATGATGGGTAATTCGGTCCAGCAGTGCGGTTGTCATCTTTGCATCTGCGAAGACCTGCGTCCATTCCCCGAACTCCAGGTTGGTTGTAATGATGACGCTTGTCTTCTCGTACAGTTTGCTGATCAGATGGAACAGTAGCGCTCCGCCGGACTTTGGGAACGGAATATAGCCGAGTTCATCAATAATGACGCAATCCAGTGCGCATAATTGCCGTACGATCCTTGCGGTATTTCCCTCTGCCTGTTCACTGATCAGCGCATTGATCAGGTCGACAGCATTGAAGAACCGAATTCTCTTGCCGTGATTAACAAGCGTTGTTCCAAGAGCAATGGCAATGTGGGATTTTCCAGTTCCCGTTCCACCAACCAGAATCAGATTATGTGCATCGGCAATAAACTGTCCGGAACACAAGGGTTCAATCTGTGTTCGGGTTACAGCCGCCGCATCATAATCGAAGGTGGCAAAGTCCTTGTGATGAGGGAAGTTTGCACTGCGCATTTGATACCGGACCGAACGCACCCTTCGTTCCACGGTCTCTGCCTCTATCAACTGCTTTATCGCCGTGGCCAGGTTTGGCGGCTGACGTGCACTTAGCAAGTCCTGTGCGCAAGAGGCCATTCCATGCAATCTCAACCCCGCCAGCTGTTCAATGAGGCCGTTCATGCCGTCACCTCATACAGAGCTTCATAACGCTTGCAGTCGGCTTGCGGGACAGTTGAGATCAGAGGATAATTGCCGGTTTCGCTCAATGGCGTAATTTCCGGTTCTTGCAATTGATTAATCAGATTGATGATGGCAGGAAGACGCAAGGTATTTTGCTTGACAGCCAGCTTACAGGCCTGCTCGATCACCTCTGTTCCATGCTTGTGTGCCAGCAGCAGAAGATCGACAAAATACCGGTCCCCTCCCTTGTCCTGCATGTAGTGATCCCGGATCGTCATCATAACATTTGGCAATTGCCAATCCACGAAAGGGGCGCCATTTCTTAAGGCACCGGGTTTGCGATCCAGCAATGGCACATAGTGCCAGGGCTCAAAGTAACTGATATTGCGGGTAAAACGACGTTTGTGCCCGGCAATTACTTCATGATCCGCAACAAGAACTATTCGCCCGGCATAGGCTCGCAGCGAGACTTGTTGCCCGGCAAACTGACAAGGCACGCTGTAACGATTGTTATCATACTGAACCAGACAGGTGGAACGCACCCGCACACTCTTTTCGATGTACCCGTCAAAGGGTTGGCCGAGAGGGCGAAGCGCGGCAACCTCTTCTGCAAAAACCGCATCAATTGTGCGATCCTGCATCCCGGGCTGCGCACGTTCGCCAAGTTCTTGACAACGCCGCTCCAGATGTTCATTCAAGCTATCAAGGTCATCAAAGGAAAGCTTGGGCGTAAACACCTCTGCTCGTATGAACCCGACCTGGTTCTCAACCTGGCCCTTCTCCCAGCCAGATGCCGGCGTACAGGCGACCGGCTCCATAACGTAATGGTTCATACAGGCAAGGAAACGTGCATGGAACATTCGTTCCTTCGAACGCGATACATAGGTGACCATAGTCTTGGGATTGTCGATGATGACACGGCGGGGAACTCCCCCGTAAAAGGCCAACGCACGCACAAAAGCATCAAGTACCATCTCCTGCACTTCGCTGGGATAGGCGTATACAAACGGCTTGCGGCTGTGGCAAAGCCGGAAGTGGGCAATCTTCACTTTCTGGGGTACTCCGCCCAGAACAACGTGTTCCTCACTCCAGTCAAACTGAACCGCATCACCTGCCGCAAACTGCAGGGGAACAAATGCTCCTCTGGACCCCGAACTCGAATGCTTCAACTCGCGGATAAGTCGCTGGGTCGTTGAATAAGACCCTTTATAGCCTTCCCCAACCAGTTCCTCGTAAAGCTTCTTGCCTGTGCGACGCTCCCGGCGCGGCAGCTTCAGATCATGCTCCCAGCGTGACCGAAGCTTGTCTGCATGCTTCCCAAGCAATTTATGCAAGGGTGCAGGAGTGTGGCGCTGATAACGAGGCTCCCCATCATCCTTCAAATACTTCCTGATCGTATTGCGCGAAACTCCCGTCTCACGACTTACCTGTCGAATGCTCTTTTCACCGCGCAATATCCAGCAACGGACCTTCAAAACCGTTTCCATTTGTAACACCTGTCTCTTCCTCGCGCTTAAAACGCGAAACCTAAAACAGGCGGGTCAATTTTACTTGAAAATTACCCACCCAAGTGGGTCAAATTTGCATGGAAATTCACAAGATATGGTCATGTAATGGATATTAAACTTGACAAAAAAATCACGTACCCTCTATTGAAGTTGATTTTTTTAGTCAACTATTGGAGCTGAGATGCACGGTTTTGCCAATTGGTTACCTGCTATTAGGTTGGGTTTCTTTGTGCTCCTGGCGTTTTTGTGGAATGGTTATGTTCTGAGTAAGCCCGTAGTTGATTTAAACAACAAAAACAGCAGCTTACACGAGTGTTCAGACTATTTGATTATCGATCGTACAAAGTTTCGAAATCACGAGGAACTAGACACTGTTCACTTTCTTGCGAACCGGTTTTTATTTGGTGTTTGTGCAGTCCAAAACGCTGAAGCGGCGGTAGAATTGATGGCGTTGGCGGCCGACAAGGGACATGCGAAATCGGCACATCAACTGGCTGAATTATACTATGTGGGAGAAGTGGTTCCCGTGGACCTGAAAAAGTCTTTGCGGTATTTCCATCTGGCGGCAGAAGCAGGGAGCCTAAAAGCTCAGCACGAATTTGGTATAATCCTGCTCAAGGAAGCCGCATCGGAAAATCAACGTTATCAGGGGCTTTACTGGTTGGGGATGGCGGCCAATCAGGATGACGGTTTTTCAGCCTATCTATTGGGCATGATACATCAGGTCGGGTTGCATGGTGTGCCCAAAAACCCCTGCCTGGCTCTAGACTGGTATGCAAGCGCCCACACCATGGGTTTTTCAGATACAGCAGGACCGCATGCCAGGCTTCACAGCCAATTCAACAGTGCCTGCAATTAAATAAAGTGTGTCTTCCAAGCCAAATCATCGCCATTTCAGTAAAAAGGAATTCTGATCATGTCTGACAATAACCGACAAAGCGGAGCGTTGCCTCCGATTTCGCTGGCGACTCTTACCTTGCTGGTACTCTCCGGGTCTGTAGCGACCATTGCATTCGATATCTGGGGGCAGGTAATTAGCCCGGGCGTTCTAGGTTGGGCTAACCTTGCGCCGGTACCGCTGGCTATTCAAACTGTTGATGTTCTGCTTGGCTTCCGCTCAAAAGCTGCTGGACATTTTATGCATTTGTTTGTTGTCGGACTGGTAGCCTATCCCGCCGGTTGGCTCTTTATATTCAGGCCGCTCCAGGAGCGTCTGGTTCCCAGACTGCCGTTACTTGTTTCCTCAGCTATTTATGGTTTCGGATTGTTTGTCGTGGCGATTGGAATTGTTGCGGGACCACTGATTGCGGGTAATCCGTGGTTTCTCAACTGGACCGGCATAACCTGGGTTGCAATGATCGGTCACGTTTTATACGGCATCGTTTGTGCTTATTGTGTTGCGTATCTGGAAAACCGCAGCTAGCTGAAAATCCATTTGAACCACCGAAATCCCAAAACAGGTTGCCGGAGCAGGGGGTTCGTTGCCCGGTATCCCAGTTTTGTTTTAAGTGCATCAGGACAATAGAAGGATGCCGGAAATAACAAATCCGGCGATAAATATTGTTTCAGCAACAATTAGCGTGATGGATTGACCCCCGACACTCTTGATGCTTTTCAGGGATGTCCGCATACCTACCGCCGATATGGCGGTGAGCAGCAACCACCCTGACAATCCGTTAAATATCTCCACCAGGGCTGCTGGCAGAAGTTGAAACGAGTTAAGACCGGCAAGAACAAGAAAACCGACAACGAAGTAAGGCAGAAGCAGTGGCTTTTTCCCATCAGTCATTTCTGCATTGGCAAAATATTTGATAGCAATGGCAATGAACAGGACAAGTGGAGCTAGCATCGAGACGCGAATAATCTTTACTACGGTGGCAATTTCACCGGTCTCCTGAGATACCGAAAAGCCTGCGCCCACGACCTGAGCCACATCATGGATAGTTCCTCCCAGAAAAACGCCGATTTGCTGGTCGTCCAGTTTCATCAACTCCATGATTGGCGGGTAAATAATCATTGCAATGGTGCTGAGTACGGTCACGCCGACGATGGTAAAACTCAGGTTTCGGTCTGAATGTTCATTTCTTGGAAGTATCGATGCAATGGCCATTGCAGCTGATGCGCCGCAAATTGCAACGGCACCACCGGAAAGGATTGCCAGGCGCCAACCCCGTCCCAGCAGCTTTGCCCCGATGAACCCAAAGGCAATTGTGAGTAACACGCCCATCACAACCACAAGAATTATTTCGACACTGAGAATGCGAAGCAGTTCAACACTGGCTCTGGCTCCCAGAAGCGCAACACCGACCCGAAGGAAAACGGATGCTGAAAAGGAGATGCCGTCTGCACATTTTTCTTCTTCGGATAGAAAGTTAAGCGCAATACCCAATAGCAGTGCCATCAACATGGCAGGCGCACCATAATGATCGGCGATAAATTGGGCAGCGATTGCAACGATGATCGCAATAAGCACTCCCTGAAACTTGGTATTGAATTGTGAACGAAAGTCGAGCGTCATGGGCATGGTAACAAATGCTCTGATAGAGTTTGAGTTTCAGTTATTGGATATCTCGCGCTTGTACGCCTGGTGCTCGTCTTCCACAAGTCCGATCTTCCAATATCCGGAAATATAGGTGTGCTGGCGTTCTATTCCTTTGTCGTTGTTAACATAGTCACGAAGTGCGCGTATCACACTGCTTTCTCCGGCGATACATGTTTGAACCGTTCCTTCAGGCCAATTTAGATGTTGCACATGCTCCAACTGTTTTTGCGACGGGGTATAGGGATCCGGGGTAACCAGCCAACGAACTTCGATGCCGACAGGGACTTTGATTTCCTGTCTGTCCTCTTCTGATAGTATCTCAAACAAAGCGACACCTTTTGCATCAGCAGGCATTGCTTCCAGGGTTGCCAGAGCCACCGGTAGCGCCGACATATCAGCAGCCACCAGATACCAGTCTGCGTAAAATTCAGTTACTTTTGCGGGACCTGGACCCGCAAATCCGCAAAAATCACCGGGCTTTGCATTCATTGCCCATTTCGATGCCGGTCCGTTTTCGCCATGCGCCACAAAGTCGATATCCATTTCCAGCGGGTTGCTTCTGATCGAGCGAACTGTATAGGTTCGGGTTACCGGTCTGGGACCTTCATCCAGTTGCCGGCAGAAGGTTTCCCGATCCTGATCTTCCGCCGGCAGCATAATCTTGCGGTTCGCACCAGCGCAATCCATCGGAATACCATTCAGTATGTCCCCTGCGAATGTCACTCGGATCATATTGGGAGTGATATATTTAACGCGTTCGACTGTAAGGATCCTAGGCGCACGACGATCACTCTTTTTCTTCTCCCTGCGGGGCATAATGTTCATAGCAGTTCCTTCAATTTTTACATGATTTTACGATGGCGGCTCCGAGTTTGCACAGCCATCAATCTAAGATGCTGTTTGAGTTTTTGGTCGCCATTATGTTGCAAGCCAACGGATGAAATTAAAATGTGTACCGCCTTAATTCGAGGTCTCCAGACGGTCAGGCTAGTGGAAGCTTTTTTGCTTTGACCTCTTCAAAATGTCGTTCACGACAAACGCGGGCACCGGAAGCAACACTTGCTCCATGGACATCAGGGTGTTAGCAAAATCCATTGCGGCAAGCTCAACTTCATCACACATCTGCTTACAAGCAATGTGGTGCAGACAGATGTCCGCAGCGTCGTCCTGATGTTGTAAACCTGCTATCAGGCCCATGGTAAGGCATTCTTCCATACACAAGTGAGATGAATTGTGCGGGAATGAGCGAAGCGGGCAGGTGGCGCATTTTTTCAGTGTACGCACATACTGCGAGAGACTGTTCAGGGCTGCGACCCCATCCTGTTCGCCAAGCACTTCACAATAAAGTTCGCGCGCCATTTCCCACGGCACGATTGAGCCGGTTACAAAGCCCGTCGTCCATCTCCGATATCCTTCGATGACTAAACGCTCTGGCCGCCTTTGCAGATAATCGATATTTGAACCTACTTGCATCGTCCAAAAATCCCAAAAAATGACGCCAATCATCGTTGGCATTTATAAACTTGATAAAAATAGTATAATTTAAGATAAGTACTGTACCCGGTCAGCGCCTAATGGACAGATTGGGTTGATTGCGAAGGAAACCCAAATCTTTTCTAGCGGAATCTCCTTTCAACTCTCCTCGCAAAACACGCTGGTTGAGGTGGTTGAATAATTTCTTACCTTGTTCGCGGTTGGTCGCCATAAAAGGCACGGCAGCGCCAATCACGTCCTCGTAAACTTTAACTGCATGCAATCTAATATTTCGCCAACGTCTAAGCTGGTCAGGTGACTTATCCCTGATTTCTCTATTTCCAAGATTTTCCACCCACCACTCAAAAGCCTCTCGAACATTATGCGCGGGTTTTTATGCACCCCAAGCAAAGCATCGTGAACCGTAGAGTCGAAGACAGGAACTTCCTGTTCTTCTTCTACCTCATAAACTTGGTCTGTTTCGGGGTCGACTTTCATCACCGGAACAACCGCTGTCTCGTATTGTTGAGGCTCGCCTATTATTTCGAATGCTACACGGTTGCGCCGCATCAACTCCCCCACAGTCATTTCCTCGGGTGGCTTGTCCAGCCTCAGAGCTTCATTAATCGCAAGACTGGCCTCATATCGCTCTCTAGCTGTCTCTGCGTCAGCACCTAATCGTAACGCGCTCCAGTATTGATTGTCCGCCGCTTCAAATGAATCCCGCTTTACTCGGGCTTTTTCAATGGCTCGCTCGCCGGTTGATTTTTGAATAACCGGAAAACGTGCATCCGAATCCTTGCAGTCTTTGGGAACATATCTTCGATACATCCACGTTCTGCGTCCGGATTTTAGAACTAAGTAACGGTTTTCGTCTTCCACAAAGTACCCCCCAAAACTGTAGTTACCGTACCCCAAATCGTACCCTCTATGCAACCGCAAGAGCGTTACTGAGCAATAGTTTGGGAGTTTTCTGGGGTTTTGGGAAGGTATGTTGGCTCCCCGGGCCGGATTCGAACCAGCGACCAATTGATTAACAGTCAACTGCTCTACCACTGAGCTACCGGGGAACGTCCGGCGCATATAACAAAGACTACCGTGATTTGCCAAGTGCCTTTTTGGTTTTTTGCAACAAATCTGAAGAAATGTTTGTGCAGGATTACAACTTGCCGCCAGCCGGCCATCGCTGCACCACAGTTACTGTCACACCAGGAGCCAAATTAATTTCGTATGTACCAGACCTTGCGGGATAATATGGTGATGAATGATCAGGAGATTTGTCTGCAAACAGGCCCGGTGTGTCTGCTGCCCGGTAGCATCCATGAAATGGCTTCAGATAAGACGTAGAGCGGGCACGACGCTTCCTTGGGCATAGCCAGCGCTAAATTCTGCCGTGGATGTGCGTTTAACGGTTCACTGAGTGGACTGCCCGGTATTGAGCCGAATCGACACCCATAGACCGCAGCCAGTCCCTTGCCTGGTGGAAAAGAACATTTCCGCGAATTTGTAGATTGAAACCGGCGTCTAACGGGGGTAAAGAACCGCGTGACTTTCGAGTCTGTTTAGAAAATAGTATGTATTGTCTTTCGCAACTTTCAGCAGCGAGTTTTTCAAGCGGCAGAAATGATTGTTGATACCGACAGTTTTCTGAATGATGGCATCGTGGCGGAGTGGTGACGCAGCGGATTGCAAATCCGTGTACCCCGGTTCGATTCCGGGCGATGCCTCCACCCATTCATAGTTATTTTCAATCCGAATGAAATTGCGTTGTGTGATGTGTTTTTAGGCTACACGTTTCACCGTTAAACCGCTGTACCTGCAAGATGAGTCGTTTTTCCCGGAGTTGCCGCAACGTCTTACCTCTTTGTTCCCGTACTGTAACCATATTGAATTGTATCCGTAGATAGGCACTGTACCCGGTCAGCGCCTAATGGACAGATTGGGTTGATTGCGTAAGGGAGTGATTTTGGCTCATCATTGCTATCAAGGAGCAAATGATGAGACGAAAGAACGAACGAATGACCGACGATGCTGATCGTGTTGTAAAAGACATCAAACGACAGACGCGACGTCGGTTTTCTTCGGAAGAAAAGATCAGGATTGTGCTTTCCGGCCTTCGTGGTGAAGACAGCATTGCCGAGCTGTGTCGTCAGGAAGGAATTGCCCAGAGCCAGTATTACTCTTGGTCCAAGGAATTTATGGAAGCCGGAAAGAAGAGGCTGGCTGGCGATACGATGCGTGAGGCCAATACCGATGAGGTGAAGGGACTTCGCAAGGAAGCCCGGGATCTGAAGGAGGTCGTAGCAGAACAGGCTCTGGAACTTCGATTGCTCAAAAAAAGCATGACAGGCGATGGGGGAGACGACGAATGAGGTATCCTGCATCCGAGAAGCTTGAGATCATCCGCTTGGTAGAACAATCGCATCTTCCAGCCAAGCAGACACTGGATCGACTGGGTGTTCCACGCTCAACCTTTTATACCTGGTATGACAGATACCAGACTGGTGGCGTGGATGCCTTGGAAGACAAGGCTCCCATGCCCGCACGGGTTTGGAACCGTATTCCTGACGATGTGCGTGAACAGATCGTCGATCTGGCATTGGAGGAGCCAGAACTATCTCCAAGGGAACTGGCTGTCAGGTTCACCGACACCAAGCGCTACTTCGTGTCCGAGGCCAGTGTTTACCGGCTTCTCAAGGCCCATGACCTGATTACCAGTCCTGCCTTTGTGGTTATCAAGGCTGCGAACGAATTCCGTGACAAAACAACTGCGCCCAATCAGCTGTGGCAGACGGACTTCACCTATCTCAAGGTTATTGGTTGGGGCTGGTTCTACCTATCCACCATTCTCGATGATTACAGCCGCTATGTGATCGCATGGAAGTTGTGTACGACTATGAAGGCCAGCGATGTTACTGACACTCTGGAACTCGCGCTGCAGGCCTCTGGCTGTGATCAGATCAATGTCCATCATCGACCAAGACTGCTGTCAGACAATGGCTCCAGCTATATCGCCACCGAACTGGCTGAATGGCTCGATGACAACGGCATGGATCATGTTCGTGGCGCACCATACCATCCCCAGACACAAGGCAAGATCGAGAGATGGCATCAAACCTTGAAGAACCGCATCCTGCTGGAAAACTACTTCCTGCCCGGCGATCTGAAAGGCCAGATCGGTAGGTTCATTAGCCACTACAATCACAGGCGATACCACGAAAGCCTGAAGAACCTGACACCCGCCGACGTCTACTTCGGACGTGGCGACCAAATCCTGCAACAACGAGAAAGGATCAAGCAAAAGACTATCAACGAACGGCGCTTGCAATACCGCAAGCAGGTCGCTTAACATCGACAAACAGATGAGCCAGATACTCGCTTAGCTCAAGCTGCGGTCTGTCCAGAAACCCATGACGACGGACAATTCTGGAGTAATGACTTTCAAGATTCTACAGGTGATCTTGATGTTGATGCTGTCATTGAAAAGATTTTTTCCTACAAACCTATTCAACTGTGATTGTGACTTTTGCGGAAAAGGCCAACATCCCCCGCTTAACTTGGCATCATCACCAAGACAGTGGACGGATGCAATTGGTTCCGCGTAGTCTACATAGCAAGACTGGACATGTAGGTGGTGGCGTTATGTCTAAAGGGAAGTGATGCAAAGAATACTTCGTGTTAGCAAAGAAGATAGTTATGATCTCGGTTTTGTCGATGATTGCCTTCTTAGTGCTGCGATAAACCAAGAGGAATTTAGAAGATGGATCTACTGGGTAATTGAACACACTGATACTGAATTGCCCACATTTTTTTGAGCTTGACATTCTAGAGGAAAGGGTAGGTTCGTTGTACAAAACTACTGGTTTTATCCCAGATTCGAAACTCTCTGATTCTGAAAGTCACGCAATATATGGAATCGCCTATAAACGAGGTGCCTACGACCCTACACCTAGCCATGATGTAATCATTGGTAGAAATGAGGCAACAAAAGCATTATTAGAAAATCCCCACATTGAACAACGCTTTCGGTAAACATTTCCATTCATAGAATGGTGAGCATCACCATCATGTCTCAATCATAAAGGTTTGTATGAAAATTAGCCGCTGTGATGCATGGGTGCGTGTTGCAATGTAAACAGTTTGCAAATCCTGCCAACGAAGAAATCGCGGGCAGAACTGCCGGACAAGGCGCTTGCCCATGCGCTGGTAGGCGGGCTCACGGCCTCGCTTGGCGGGGGCAACTTCCTGCAGGGGGCAGCCGCAGCCGGCCTCAGCGAGGTAGCATCAAATGAGCTTGCTGGGCAAAGGGTGGAAGCGTCCTTTTTACATCCGATAGTCAGGCACCAGGATGAGTTTCTTTGAGCGTACACACCTGCCATCCAGACACTTTTTTGTTTCAATCCATTGATTTTGGTTTTTGCTGGCGGTAGGCACGAACCCGCTACTGGAAACTTGCAATCTTATTAGGTAAGCTGTGAACCATGAACTATGAACAGGCCCGCGAAAAAATGGTCGACTGCCAAATTCGACCCTGTGATGTGACCGACCATCCGCTGTTGGAAGCCTTTCTGTCGGTGCCGCGTGAAGAATTTGTCGAAGAGGAAATTCGCGAGCTTGCCTATCTCGACCGCGATATAGCCCTGGAAGGGGGAAACTCCGAAAGGCACATGATGTCTGCAGCTCCCTTGTCCAGGCTGTTGCAACTGCTGGCTCCGCAGTCTGACAATATCGCCCTGGTCGTGGGAACAGGAAATGGCTATGCAAGTGCCGTCCTGTCATTAATGGTGTCATCCGTCGTGGGTATCGAGGCCGATGATGCACTGGCTGAATATGCCAGTGAGAACCTTTCCAGGCTCGGGTTTGACAACGTCGCCATCCTCGCCGGTGATCCGCAAGAGGGTTGTGAACGCGAAGCGCCATTTGATGTCGTGCTGATTGAAGGTGCGGTGGAAGAAGTTCCAGGCGCGTTGCTGGATCAGCTTTCTGAAACCGGTCGTCTGGTTGCTGTTGTGGGCTCCGGAAATGCCGCGCAGGCGACACTGTTTAACAAAAACGATGGAATTGTCGGAAGGCGCGAGGTCTTCAATTGCGCTATTCCCTCTTTGCCGGGATTTGAGCGGGATATCGAATTTACGTTCTAGACCTGGCAGCCGCCAGGGCATAAAGTCAAAAATAACAGCCATCCAGGTTGTGGTGTTACAAAACTTTAATTTGACCGGCCAACATAGCCCGCTATGTTAGGCAGGCAATTGAAAGTGGGTACAAAAGGGTCGTTGGAGTATGAAATCGTTGTTTGGTCAGGTCCAGCGTCGACAACGGGTGCATGGTGCGCTTGCTGCTGCATTTGTTTTATCATCCGTCATGGGAAACGCGCAAACGGCGCTCGCTGAAACAATCAACTCTGCTCTTGCCGCAGCCTACAACAATAACCCTACTCTGAATGCCCAGCGCGCCGCCACACGAGCGGTTGACGAGAATGTTGCAATTGCCAAATCCGGTTACCGCCCG
Source organism: Rhizobiaceae bacterium (assembly GCA_965198665.1). Taxonomy (GTDB): domain Bacteria; phylum Pseudomonadota; class Alphaproteobacteria; order Rhizobiales; family Rhizobiaceae; genus JAALLB01. The sequence continues at coordinate 210,461 of CBDAPT010000011.1, forward strand.
ACGATAACCGGGAATGCCAATATCGGCCTTTCCCGAAGCGATGTAAGCGGACTTCCCGGAAACAACGTTTCCAAGCTTGCACCGGGCCAGTTTGGCGTGGTCATAAATCAGACCCTGTGGGACAGCCTTCTCACCCAGAACAATGTGAGCGCCGCAAGGGCTGCGGTCGAGGCACAACAGGAAGCGTTGCGCAATTCGGAGCAGAACATTCTGTTCAACGGTGCCAGTGCCTATCTGGATGTGGTGCGGGATCGCGCGACTTTGGTGTTCCAGCGCCAGAACCTCGAATTTCTTCAGGAACAGGTTCGTTCCGATCAGGCACGCTTTGATGTGGGAGAGGCCACGCGTACAGATGTGGCGCAGGCAAGAGCCAGCCGGGCAGGTGCAGAAGCACAGGTAAGCCTTGCTTTGGCAAATCTTAAGTCCAGTGAGGCCGTATATCGACAAATTATCGGACACGAACCGAGAACCCTGTCGCCGGTCAAAGGTGTCGCGCGCCTGCTTCCCAACAACGTGTCCGCTGCCATGCACGTCGCGGAACGCGAACACCCGGCCATATTGTCGACAGAACATCTGGTGGATCAGGCAATATTCAACGTGAAGGCGGCTGAGAGCGGTCTTCTTCCGACCATCGGCCTTCAGGGAAGTGCGACACGTTCTTTTGATCAGAGTGCAACAAATTCTGTAACCGACAATCTTTCTGTTACCGCCACGCTCACTGTGCCGATTTATCAGGCGGGCCGACAGTCGGCGACGGTGCGGCAAAACAAGGAGACCCTGGGTCAGACCCGGATACAGGTGGATGAGAGTGTGGACAATGTCAGAGCTGCAGTCGTTTCAGCATTCAGCCAGTTTGAAGGAGCCCGCGCAAGCCTGATTGCAAACCAGGAGCAATTGCGGGCGGCAAAACTCGCGCTTGAAGGTGCCGTCGAAGAACGCAAAGTCGGGCAACGCACCACTTTGGATGTTTTGGACACACAGAACCAGGTCATCAACGCTCAGATTTCGTTGACCAATTCATCTCGCGATCTGAAGGTAGCCGGCTACGCGATACTGTCTGCCATCGGAAGGCTCAATCCCGGCCGACTGGGCCTGCAGGTGACGCATTACAATCCAGAAGACCATTTGCACCAGGTTGAGGACAAGTGGTTTGGCCTCAGAATACCAAGCGGCAACTGACGGTAGAAAAGCAGCGGCGCAATACTCGGACGACTAGATTTTTACTTTATTTGGCCGCCTGTTTCTGGTGATAAATCCCATTGTCTCTGTCTATCTTCGACAAGACCCGTTATTTTTTTCCAAGTCTTGATAAACTAAAAACGATTCGGAACGCGGGTTCCGAAAATTTCGGGGTTTCAAAAAGGAGATGGCATGAATGGGGTGTGAGCGGTCATGCATCCCGACTCGGATAGAGTGCTGGGAGAGGCGGATAGGCTGCAGGCTGGATGTCATCTTAGGGCATTGCGACCCTGTAAAGGAGATTACCCGCCGCCTGTATCTGAACGACCAGCGTGAGGCCCGGTTCGGTCCGGTGACCTCGTATAGGAGTTTGGCGTGGCCGTTCACACCCTTGTCAGGGTTCCGCCGCTCACCAACGGGAGAAGTTTAGCCATGTCCTTTATCGGTGTCGATCTTCACACGACGTCTTTCACGGTCTGCCGGCTTGAAGCTGACGGCAGCGAGATATTTGAAACCTACCAGCTGGCAGCGGCCGATCTGGAACGGTTCTGCCTGAGCCTTGATGCGGACGACGAGATTGCCGTGGAGGCGACGGGCAATTCGGCCTGGTTTCGTGACGAGGTGGTCGCTTGCGTCGGCCGTGTTGTCGTGGTCAACCCGAGGCAGTTCGGCGTGATCCGCAAGTCGGTGAAGAAGACGGACAGGAACGATGCCCGGGCACTGGCCTTCTTCCTGTCGAAGGACATGCTGCCCGAGACGCGTGTGAAGACGGTTGCCGAGAGCGAGTTGGCGTCACTCACCCACACGCGCGATCTTCTGGTCAAGCAGCGCACCCGGCTCATCAACAAGATCCATGCGCTGCACACGCGCCACGGCGTCAAGCTGAAGAAGGAAAGCCTGGGCTCGAAGCGGCGGCTCAATGCTCTGGAGGTCGGCCGGTTCTCGACACTGGAACAGGTCGAGTTGAAGGCCCTGCGCGACCAGGCGCTGAGGCTTATGGCGACGATTGGCGAACTGGACGGTGCGATCGAAGAGGCCACCCGGGAACTGGATGGCTACGACGGCCTCGTCTCAATCAAGGGCATCGGTCCGCGCTCGGCGGCCGTGCTCCTGTCGGGGATCGGCAACGTCGATGACTTCGAGGACGCCGACAAGCTGGCTGCCTATGTGGGCATCGTCCCGCGCGTCAGCCAGTCGAACGAAACCGACAACCGGGGGCGGATCACCAAACGCGGCAACAAGCTGATGCGCACCACGCTGGTTCAGTGCACGCTCATTGCCATCCGATACTCGGGCTACCTCAATGCCTTCTACCAACGCATCAAGGCCAGGCGCGGGGCCGGCAAGGCGATCATCGCGACCGCACGTAAACTGCTCGCGATCATCTACGACACGCTCAAGAACGGCTGGGTCTTCGAGGACTTTCCGGCCTTCAAGATCGCGGGGCAGAACATTCCCGCTGGACAACCATCATAGGAGCTGGATATGGGCGAAGCGGCGGCAAAAGAACCCACCATGGAGGATATCCTATCTTCTATTCGCAAAATAATCGCGGAAGAGGGGGAGCCGGAAGCGGGGATGGCAGATGTTGAACCTGCATTGGATTCTCCGGTGGAATTGTCACAAGAGGAAAACAAACCAAATCTTCAGCAAATAGCGGAGCGCGTAAGCGCCAGCCCGGCACCAGAAGCGCCGAAGGCGGCAGAGCCGGAAATGGCACTTGCGCAAAATGCTGAACCATCGCCTCAGCCGGCTGCACCATCGCCGCAGCCAACAGCGCCACCGCAAAAGGCTTCGTCATTGGCGGATATCGCCGCCAGTGTTAAGGCGCAAGATATGTCGGCGAGTTCGCAACCGGCAGAAACACCTGTCCCGTCACCACAGCCCCCGGCAGCTCCTGCGGTGCCGGCTGCAGCAGAAGCCGAGAACAAAGCTCCGGAACCGGCAAAGGCCGAAACCAAAATAGAGATGGCGGAAGCAAAACCCGCTCCCGCTCCCGCACCTGAACCTGTGAAGCAGCAAGTCCCGGAGCCGAAGGCAGAAAAACCGCCAGCAGCGGTAGCGGAAAATGCGGAAGGGGAAATGGAAGAAAGTGCGTTCAAGGGCGCATTGATGTCGCCCAGTTCCAACACGCTGGTTTCCGATTCATTTGAGCGTCTTAAACGCAGTGTGATGGATGATCTGGATGCAAAAACCGAAGCCATCTTGCGTCCGATGTTGCGGGAATGGCTTGATGAAAATCTCCCCACCATGGTTGAACGCATGGTTCGCGAGGAAATAGAGCGCGTGGCACGGGGCTGATTTCCTGGCCATCGCTGATACCTTCGTCGTGTAGTGTATGGACGGGTTGCTATATTGAGTTTTACAGCCTGTTGTAACGTCATGCACGCGTACTGGGCGCGGATTTATTGACGGTCTTGGACGGCTCCAAAAGAAAGCCCTTACACTATTTACCTTGCCATATTTCGCTGAATTGCCTTCGCCAATCAGGATATTGGACAGGTTGTCGGGTTTCCACGGTTGACTTGGGCGCATTGTTTGGGTTTACACCTTTGCCTAATATCAGTTGTTTTGCAAAAGAACTTCCATGCTTGAAAAAAACTATAATGCAACCTCTGTTGAACCGAGGATTGCGGTCAAATGGGATGAAGCCAACGCCTTCGCTGCCGGTGCCGGTGCGAAAGAGGGCGAAGACAGCTATTGCATCGTAATTCCGCCGCCAAATGTGACCGGCTCCCTGCACATGGGGCATGCCCTCAACAATACGCTGCAAGATATTCTCATTCGTTTCGAGCGCATGCGCGGCAAGGATGTTCTCTGGCAGCCTGGCATGGACCATGCAGGCATCGCCACGCAAATGGTGGTTGAAAGAAAACTCGCCGAGGAAGGAAATGTTCGCAGAACTGAACTTGGACGGGAAGGGTTTCTGAAAAAAGTCTGGGAATGGAAAGCCGAAAGCGGAGGCACAATTTTCAATCAGCTCAAACGGCTGGGCGCCTCATGCGACTGGTCACGCGAGCGCTTCACGATGGATGAGGGACTGTCGAGAGCCGTGCTGGAAGTCTTTGTAAAATTATACGAAGACGGCCTCATCTACCGTGGCAAGCGTCTGGTGAACTGGGACCCGCATTTTGAAACCGCAATTTCGGATCTGGAAGTGGAGAATCTCGAAGTCGATGGCCATATGTGGCACTTCAAATATCCCCTTGCCGGAGGCGAAACCTACACCTTTGTTCAGAAGGACGAAGACGGCAACATCATCCTGAAGGAAGAACGGGACTATATCTCAATCGCCACCACCCGTCCTGAAACCATGTTGGGTGACGGGGCAGTCGCTGTGCATCCCGATGATGAACGATATGCACCGATCATCGGCAAACTCTGCGAAATCCCGGTTGGTCCGAAAGAGCATCGACGACTGATTCCGATCATCACCGATGACTACCCGGATCCCGAATTTGGCTCCGGTGCGGTCAAGATAACCGGTGCGCACGATTTCAACGACTATCAGGTAGCAAAACGCAACCGGATTCCCTGTTACCGTCTTATGGATGTCAGGGCCGGGATGCGGGATGACGGCGATCCTTATGCCCAGTGTGCGGCAAGCGCAGCTGCTATTGTGAAGTCCGGTGAATTGCCGGACGAAGCGACGGTTGATTCCATCAATCTGGTGCCTGACGATTATCGGGGGATGGACCGTTTTGAGGCCCGAGAGAAAATAGTTGCAGACATCAACGCCGAAGGACTGGCGGTAACTGTGGCGGATGATGACGGCAACGAAGTTCCGTTTGTGGAAAGCAAAAAGATCATGCAGCCGTTTGGTGACCGCTCAAAAGTTGTCATTGAACCGATGCTGACTGATCAATGGTTCGCTGATGCAAAAACGCTCGCTGAACCGGCAATAGCCTCTGTCCGTGAAAGGCGGACAAACTTCGTTCCGAAGACCTGGGAAAATACTTACTTCAACTGGATGGAAAACATTGAGCCATGGTGCATTTCGCGCCAGCTTTGGTGGGGCCATCAGATCCCGGCCTGGTATGATGAAATGGGCAATGTTTATGTGGCCAAAGACGAAGCCGGCGCTCAGGCCCAGGCAGGAGCAGGGGTGGCACTCTCGCGCGATCCGGATGTTCTGGATACCTGGTTTTCATCGGCATTGTGGCCATTTTCTACGTTGGGCTGGCCCGAAAAAACGCCGGAACTGGCGCGTTACTATCAAACCGATGTCCTGGTAACCGGATTTGACATTATCTTTTTCTGGGTTGCCAGAATGATGATGGCAGGCCTTCATTTCATGAAGGATGAGGAAGGCAATCCAATCGAGCCGTTTCACACTGTCTACGTGCATGCACTTGTGCGCGACAAGAACGGGCAGAAAATGTCCAAGTCGAAGGGCAATGTTATAGATCCATTGGACCTGATTGAAGAATACGGTGCGGATTCGCTACGCTTTACACTCGCTATCATGGCGGCGCAGGGCAGGGACGTTAAGCTTGATACGGATCGGGTGGCCGGATACCGCAACTTTGGAACCAAACTTTGGAATGCAACCCGCTTTGCTGAAATGAATGGCGTAGGCGGTGCAGAAGAATTTGATCCCGCTTCAGCCCGGCTCACCATTAACCGCTGGATACTTACCGAACTTTCCGGCTGTATCGAAGATGTGACTGCCAATATAGAAAAATATCGCTTCAACGATGCGGCAAGCAGTGCCTACAAGTTTGTATGGAACACATTCTGCGACTGGTATCTTGAACTTTTGAAGCCAACGTTCAACGGCAGTGATGAAGAGGCCAGGGCAGAATCCCAGCGTTGCGCTGCCTATGTTCTGGACAGGATTTATGCGCTCCTCCACCCCTTCATGCCGTTTATGACAGAAGAACTTTGGCAACTGACGGGGGATCGTGCCGATCTGCTTTGCCATACCCAATGGCCGACACCGGTGGTTCGGGACGAAGAAGCTGCAGCCGAGATAAACTGGCTCGTTGACGTCGTCACCCAGATCAGACCTGTCCGGGCTGAAATGAATATCAAACCATCGGCAAAACTGGCACTTGATATCGTCGAGGCAGGTGAGGAAACCCGTAAACGGGTCCAAATCCATCTCGATGCGTTGTCGACACTGGCCCGGATTGAAACCATCGGCTTTGCTGATACCTCTCCCAAAGGCTCTGCCCAGATTGTTGTCGGTGAAGCAACCTATTGTCTGCCGCTTGAAGGAGTGATCGATTTTGCCGAAGAGCAGACGCGACTGGAAAAGGAACTCAACAAGCTGAACGGCGAGATCAAGCGGCTCGAGGGTAAACTGGGTAACGAGAAATTTGTCGCCAATGCTCCAGAAGCGGTTGTTGCGGAAGAACGATCCAAGCTTGAGGATTATGCCGGTCAAAGAGCCAAGGTTCAAAGTGCTATTGATAGGATCCGGAGTTAAAGGCAGCCCGCAAACCCGAATCAGCCGTCCGGTTTATCCCCAGTTACCCACAACCTGCGGTAATTTGACTGTAGAATTGTTGCGCATTTGCAACAGTCGAGAACATTTACGTATACGTCAGAGTTAATGTAGCGGTTTGTGATGATGTGGCTAAAGACAGGCAAAACCATAGCTGTTATGTGTTGAGAATGTGACAGGTGCCTTTTGGAGGGTAAAATGGAGCGTTGCTCAACAATCAAATCAATTACATTGGGTCTGGCTGCTTCATCCATGATTTCAAGCGCCGCAATTGCGGGTGGCTTTGACAGGGGTGGTGTGAATATTGATCTTCTGTTCGACGAAAGACGGTTCGCGTCGGAGGCCGGCGTAACGCACGTTGTTCCTCGGCGAGAACTTATCAATTACACTCGTGCTGCTAACAATGCGGCTGCTTTCGGTGCCGTAACTCCGGCCGCAACCGCCAGTGTGAAGCCGGATTCCACATACACAGTGCCAAGAGTTGGCATGAAGTTTGGAATGGGCGACGCAACAGATTGTGTGGCAACCTATGCAGAACCTTATGGTGCAGACCAGGAAAATGGTCTCAACAATGCCGCATCGCAAAGTTCCGTTGAATTCTTTATCGACACACAGGACTATGGCCTTACCTGTTCGTATCAGATGGGTGTCGGTACGACATCACGTGGCGACAGTTTCGTTCGGATTATCGGTGGTATTTCCTATCAGGAACTGGATGGTTTCCTGTCACGTCAGAGCTTTCAGGATTTCGCCAATGCAGGCATTCCGACACTGGCAGGTATCCCGGCTGTAGCGGGCGGCATCCTCACCGCTGCTGGCCTTTTTGGTGTTCCAGGAGCCGCCGTGACGGTGACCAATACCGCGGGTCTTGGTACCTTTGATGTGAGCGGCAACGCCACTGGCTGGCGCGCCGGTATCGCCTATGAAATTCCGGATATCGCCTTACGTGCGGTGCTCTTGTATCACTCTTCGTACGATTATGACCTTTCGGGTGTACAGAATAACACAGGATTTGGTGTAGCAGCCGGCAACGCGAATGCTGTGGTGCCGATCTCCGCCACCACCGAAATCCCGCAAGCCGTTGAACTCAAGTTCCAGTCAGGTATTGCTGAGGGCACTCTGGCTTTTGCAAACTTCAAGTGGCAGGACTGGAGTAAAATCGACATCGTGCCAATCAATGGCGGTGTAACCGCGACATTGGTCGGGCCTGGTGGCGCTGCGGTCGCTACCCCGCTGGCGTTTGAAGCGGGTTATCAGGATGGCTATACCGTTACAGCTGGTATCGGCAAGCAACTGAATGAAAACCTCTCTGGCGTGATGGCACTTGGTTGGGATCGGCAGACTTCAACCACCTCAGGTACACAAACCAGCACGTGGTCCCTGTCAGGTGGCATTAATTACAAGGACGGGGAAAACATTGACATTCGCGTCGGTGGCCTCGTGGGTATCCTTGAAGGAGGCACATCGCGGCAACTGCCAAACAGTATTGATGGCGCAAATGCTGCGACTTATTCCTTCGACTCAGACTTCGTATATGCCGGTTCGGCTTCAATCAAATACGGTTTCTGATAATAGGAATTGATAATTGTATCAAAAAACCCCGGCAAAAGCCGGGGTTTTTTTGTTTGTAGTCTGCGGTTGGCAAGCGCGTCACAGGCTCTCTTGTCCAGACCTTGCTGCCTGCCTGCAAAGTGTCCTGGTTCAGATTTTCCGCAGGGTGAGAACCCAACCTTTGAGGTCATTACCGGGAATGCGATCTCCATGCTCACGCTTCAACACGGTAAGTCTGGCCAGTTGTTCAAGTTCCTCAATTTTTGAAGTCAGGGAACCTTCTTCTTAATAATGATCATTGAGCCCGATGATGATGATGCCGCCCGGTTTGACAACGCGAAGCAACTCGTCAACCGCATCGGGCATGATGTGACCAAATGAGAATACACCGACGGCGGTTACGGCATTGTAGGATTCCGTGTCCACATCCAGGGGCGGCAGGTTCAGATCGCATGTGAACAGTCTGCCGTAAATTCCCAGTAATTCGGATTTGTCCAGCATGCCCTGGGAAAGGTCGCAACCGTCTATGTTGCTGTACCCGCAGTTTTTCAAAGCCATACCTGACAGTCCGGTGCCGCAACCGACATCCAGTATCGTGGCTGATTTGTCTGACAATTGAGCCTCGAGCGCGGCAGCACATCTTGCGGGTTGCTGGTATTCACCGTCCTGCAAATCCCGGTCATAAACCTCCGCCCAGCGATCATACATCGCCCGGGTATCTTCGGTATCTTTCAGGGAATAGGCGATTTCAAAGAAATTCTCGTCAGACAAAGCTGTTCCTCCCGCTTCTGGCAATCGAATGACTTACAAAAAGTTGCAGATTTGCAACAGTCTGGCAAGGAATTTTATTTATAGGTATGTCGGCAATCTTGCCTACTTTAAGCCATAAATGAAAGTCACTTAAACTAAAGCTTTACGAGGCAGGAAATAATACTGGGTTTCAGACCGTCATTGTTGGGGTGTGGCAGCGCCCGGACGGCCTGAATGGGGCAGCAGGATAGTATGGACAAACGCGTATTTGACAAAACCAAACTCCCGTCGCGTTATACGACGTATGGCCCGACGAAGGCACCGCATAGAGCGTTTCTATATGCGATGGGATTGTCCAAAAATGAGATTGATCAACCCCTTGTTGGTGTCGCCAGTTGCTGGAACGAAGCAGCACCATGCAACATTTCCCTGATGCGGCAGGCACAGGTGGTGAAAAAGGGCGTGGCCTCCGCCAACGGCACGCCGCGAGAATTTTGCACAATCACCGTAACCGATGGGATCGCAATGGGGCACCAGGGGATGAAAGCTTCGCTGGTGTCTCGTGATATCATCACGGATTCAGTGGAACTTACCATGCGGGGGCATTGTTATGATGCCCTGGTCGGACTTGCCGGCTGTGACAAATCATTGCCGGGTATGATGATGGCCATGGTTCGCCTCAATGTTCCATCCGTGTTCATTTACGGCGGCTCGATACTGCCTGGTTCCTACAAAGGGCGCCAGATTACCATTCAGGATGTATTCGAGGCGGTCGGCCAGCATTCCGTGGGCGATCTGTCCGATGAGGATCTTGGCGAAATTGAACAGATTGCCTGTCCGTCCGCTGGTTCATGCGGCGCGCAGTTTACCGCGAATACGATGGCAACGGTGGCCGAAGCCATCGGCCTGGCCTTGCCATATTCCTGTGGCGCACCGGCCCCTTATGAAATTCGCGACAAGTTTTCATACGCATCCGGCGAAAAGGTAATGGAACTCCTGGCCCGAAACATACGGCCTCGCGATATCGTAACGTTGCCGGCCCTTGAAAATGCGGCAGCGGTTGTTGCTGCTTCCGGCGGTTCTACCAATGCTGCACTTCATCTCCCGGCAATTGCCAATGAATGTGGTATAGAATTCGATCTGTTTGATGTCGCCGAAATCTTCAAGAAAACACCGTATATCGCTGATCTGAAGCCCGGCGGCAAATATGTTGCCAAGGACATGTTTGAGGCGGGTGGAATTCCACTGTTGATGAAAACGCTTCTCGAACATGGTTACCTGCATGGAGATTGCATGACTGTTACTGGCCGTACTTTGGCCGAAAACATGGCGCATGTAACATGGAACGATGATCAGGATGTCGTTAGGCCTGCTAATAATCCAATAACACCCACCGGGGGCGTGGTCGGATTGAGAGGCAGCCTTGCTGAAGACGGTGCAATTGTAAAGGTTGCGGGCATGTCTCGCCTGAAATTTACCGGCCCTGCACGGTGTTTTAATTCTGAAGAAGAAGCTTTCGAAGCCGTGACCAACCGGGATTATCGTGAAGGCGAAGTGTTGGTTATTCGTTATGAGGGACCCAAAGGCGGCCCGGGCATGCGCGAAATGTTGGCGACAACTGCTGCGATTTACGGCCAGGGCATGGGCGACAAGGTTGCGCTTATTACCGATGGGCGATTCTCCGGCGCTACCCGGGGCTTCTGTATCGGGCATGTTGGGCCGGAAGCTGCCGTAGGCGGACCGATTGGTCTGCTGCAGGATGGAGACATTATCGAGATTGATGCGGTTGAGGGGATACTCAACCATCAACTCAGTGAGGAAGAACTTGAAAAACGCCGCGGTGGGTGGAAGCCGCGGGAAACCGACTATCAATCCGGAGTAATCTGGAAATATGCTCAAACGGTTGGACCGGCGCGGGAAGGGGCGCTGACACATCCGGGAGCTTCAAAAGAAAAAGTTTGTTATGCCGATATCTAGAACCCTTTCCTGTCTATCCTTCCTGGTGCTGGCGGTTCCGCTTTTTGCAGGCACGGCACATGCGCTTGATGCATCCAATATCATCAAGAAAGATACGAAATCATCGACCATCTTCGAGTTTTTCTTCGACTTTATGAACAAGGGTCAGAAAGACGATGCAATTGATGTCCTGAAATATGCTGCAGAACAGGGCAATTCGGCCGCTCAGTGGAAGTTGGCAAAACTCTATGAACGCGGAGAAGAAGGCATTGAACGTGATCATCTCGCAGCCTTCCGCATGTATCAGAAAATTGCCGCGAATTACCCTTATGCAAGACCGAACTCTGCTGCATGGCAGTTCAGCGCAGATGCGTTGGTTGCACTTGGTAACTATTATCGTCGGGGCATTCCCGACACACTGATTTTTGCCGACGCCCACAAGGCACAGATGATGTACACAACCGCCGCAATGGTATTCAAACATCCCGATGCCCAGTTTGAATTGGGTCGGATGCAGATCCAGAATGACAAGGGATTTGGACAGGGCCGACTTGGCGTCAGGAATCTCTGTCTGGCTTACGAAAAAGGGCATGTCGGCGCCGAAGCCTTGCTCGGTTATGCCCGATTTGAAGGTATCCATGCCAAGCGTGACGTCGTGTTGGGTCTCGTCATGCTCGGCAATGCCATGCGCCGCGCAAATGCACGGGATCTTGCCTGGATTGCCCCTCTGCACGATGAGGCATTTGCTCTCGCCAGACCCCATGAACGCGTCAGAGCCATGAAAGAGCTCGGCGCTTCCTCAAACTCGCTGCAATAGACGGATTATCAGCCTGATTTTTCGATTTTGTCTAAGAGTGCATCAAGCATTTGTTGGTCAACCTCGCTCGCATTTTGCTTGACCGGTGCCTGAGCCAGCGGGCAGGGGGTGCCGAGAAACTTCCAGCTTGTATTGTTCAACACCCGGGAACAAGTGGCCATTTGCGCTCCATTCGGAGTATGCATGCAGATGGTCTGGCCTTCACCAATATCAGAATCCTTGTAACGGCACGTACAGTTCTCACCGGCAAATGCAGGTGAAACCTGAACAAAAACAGCAATTACAGCCATATAGCGAAGCATGCGTTATTTTGTGAGCAAAGCCGGTGAAAGTCAAACCTGTACCGGAACACATTTATTTCAGCGATCACAAGCCCGCAAAAATAATCGTATAAAAATAAAGGATTCCGGGCTTTCAGCGGTTATCCCAGCACCGGCACATGTCTTACTCTACCGATCGCTTTGCACCGGTGAAGCTGCGATTGTGCGCATCCAGCAGAATCAGAAGGCGGCTCACCTGGACAGACATACCGCTGCAAATATGCTCAATGGTCAGCCGGAATAATAATCCGATGCCCCGTCATCTTGCTATTGCAAGCGCTTCGCGAAAGGTAAGCAGCCGGTAATTTTCAGGATCCCACAACGCAAGTCGTGCGCATTTGAAACTCTCGAACAGGGTAATCCGCCCAATGTCACGAAGTTGGGGGAAGTCACGAAGCACTTCGCCCAGGCGGTAAAAAGGAATATGGCTGCATAAATGATGCACATGGTGGACACCAATGTTCCCGGTCACCCATCGCAGGGGTTGGGGCAGGTCATAATGGGAGCTGCCATGCAGTGCAGCCTCCTTGCGATCCCAGTCGGGTTTTTTATCCCAGCTGGTTTCCTCAAACTGATGTTGCACAAAAAACATCCAGACGCCCATGGAAGCGGCCAAAAGTGTTACCGGCACCTGGATCAGCAGGAATGACTGCCAGCCAATCAACCAGATCATTAAAGCTGCAAGGGCAACAATGCCGACATTTGTTCCCATCGCGCTCACCCAGGGGCGCCAGCCGTGTTTCATCATTCCTAACGGGATACGCTGTTCCAGAAGAAAGACATAAGCAGGTCCGATCAGGAACAGAACCAGGGGATTGCGATAGGCCCGGTAAGCCAGTTTTCCAAGCCGGGATCGGGCCTTGTATTCTTCGATTGTCAGGGTCTGAATATCACCGGTTCCGCGATGATCAAGGCTGCCGGAGCTAGCATGATGGATCGCGTGATTGCGCTGCCAGTAATCAAAGGGTGTGAAGGTGAGAATACCGAGCATTCGACCAAGCCAGCTGTTGACAAAACGACTTCCGAAAAACGACCCATGGCCACAGTCATGCTGGATCATAAAAATGCGCATCAGCATGCCGGCAGCAGGCAGCACAATCAGCAGACTTAGCAGGTAGCTGAATTGCAGAGCCGCATACATGATTGCCCAAAATACCGCATACAAAACCAGCGTTATCACGAGTTCGTACACTGCACGCAGATTGTTCGGCGCTTTGTAACTGTTGAGCAGTCCTGCCCACTCATGGGCAGTAAGCGTTTCAATACTTTTGCAATTGTCAGCCAGTATGTTCATGAAATCCCCCAGAAAGATTGATGAAGCCTGCTCGATTCTTGCCGTAAAAGCGAGAAAATTTCACCAGATCAACGATTTACATCAGTTGACGGCGAGAATATAGAGGCAGACTGCCGCAGGCTTGGGATAACATTGCCTATGCCGCGATTTCCACCCAGACCGGCACATGATCAGATGGTTTTTCCCAATCTCTTACATGTTTGTCGATGTCGGCAGTAGACAGCAACCTCGCTGCTTCCGGCGACATTAGGAGGTGGTCAATGCGAATACCGTTATTCTTGGGCCAGGCACCGGCCTGATAGTCCCAGAATGTGTAGGTCTTGTCAGCATCCGTGGCGTTTCGGATGGCTTCCGTCAGTCCCAGGTTGGTCAATCTTCGAAACGCGGTCCGGCTTTCGGGCCGGAACAGGGCGTCTCCTTCCCATGCTTTTGGATCGTGACAATCCTCCGGCATCGGGATCACATTATAATCGCCGGCGAGAATGAATGCCTCTTCCAGTTCAAGCTTTTGACGTGCCCAGGCTTCCAACCGGGCCATCCAGCGCAGTTTGTAGGGAAACTTCTCCGTATCAACCGGATTACCATTCGGCAGGTACAGCGACACAATACTCAGGGAGATACCGTTGACCGAAAACTTGCCCTCGATAAATCGTGCCTGTTCGTCCTCATCTCCGGATTCAATCAGTGGCAGCCCGCGATTGACTTCATCAAACGGTAGTTTGGAAAGCAGCGCCACGCCATTGAAACTTTTCTGACCATGGGTTTCGACATTATAGCCAAGTGACTCTATCTCCTCGCGCGGGAAGTTCTCATCAATTGATTTAATCTCCTGAAGACAGGCGATGTCTGGCGACGATTGCTTCAACCATTCCAGTAAATTTGGATGCCGGGCTTTGATGCCGTTGATGTTCCAGGTCGCTATTTTCACGGATACAATTGCCTCGTTAGATTCTGTTTCAGTCTATCTTAACCCGTCTCCATCATAGTTGTCACAGACTGTATGAATATTTGCGGGGATATTTTCATGTTTGGCAAGCGCAAGCAAAGGCCACAGCCTGGTAATGGCGGCAATGGTGGAGGGGGAAACCATACACAGGAAGCGGAGTTTCCCTGGTCCGGGGAAGAATATGCACCGTGCAATTTCGCCCTGGGGCATCTAAGGGACAACCTTCTGGAGAAACTCAAGGATGAAGCCGGCGGAGTTCATTGCGAAACGCTGATGTGTGCCATCGGTGCCATTGCCGGGTTTGCGACCCAGTCGGCCGTCTTTGACCGTATGCAAAAAAAGGTGAGAACTTCGGGCCGCCAGATATCAATTTTATCGGTACCAGTGACGGCAAGACCTACTTGATGGGAGATCCGCTCAATAATGCATTGCTTGAAAGCCCTACGGGTGATCGGACCCGCATGGGATTCTGGCCCCTGGCGGCTGGCGGAGCGGTCGCAAACGGCGTCGCGGTTGAAAATCTCCCGGATCTAAAAGGAATGTTTGCCCACATTGCTTCGCAACTGGGTAGTGATAGCGTGAAATTGCGTGTTGGCACTGGTGGTCAGCCCGCATTGCCACCCGGTGCATTGTTGCAGCACGTCTGGCCGCTGGCTGAAATGTGCTTTTCCGGAAAATTTCCCGGGGCAACAATGGAGTTTGGAAACGCGCCGGTCATGCACAGACCGGCGATCTGTGGATATATAGCCAATCAGTATATCGGAATGGCAAAGGCCGCACTTGCACCGCAGACAGCTCTCACCATTGCCATGGAGGCAGCAATCTTTTGTTCTAAAATCAAGTATTCCGATTGGGCAACAAAAGCTACCTAAAGTGAGAAACTCGTGCCGCAACCACAAGAAGCAACCGCATTGGGGTTGTTCACCTGAAAGGACTGCCCCATGAGATTGTCGACGAAATCGATTTCAGAACCGCCCATGTAGATCAGCGACATTTCGTCGATCAGGATTTTACCGCCATGGCCCTCGATAACCAGGTCATTGTCTTCCTGCTCGTTTTCCAGATCAAACTTGTAGGAAAACCCTGAACATCCGCCACCTTCAACCGAAATCCGAAGCGCCGAATGTTCTCCATCGTTTGCGACAATAACAGCAATCCGCTTGAGCGCGGCGTCGGTGGCAGTGACCGTATTGTTTGGAGTTGGTGCGTTCATCTGATTACCAATTGAAATGAAGTTATGTTCCCTAACACTTGATAGCGGAAAAAATAAGGCCTGTTACGCGAAACATCAACACCTACCTTTATTGCTTTTTTCAGCTTCGCGTTCGCAATTAGAAAAATCCATCACAATTCACCACAACAATAGCATAAACCACTATGGCGATCGTGTCGGGATTGCCGCAAACCGCGTATATTGCCAGAAACCACAAGCGATTCGAAACAGGGACATGAAGGTTTTCGAAGGCATATCATACGGGCGTGACAGCCTGGCGCCCTATGCATGCATTGCGGCACAGAGCAAAGGCAGGCTGTTTGCAGAACCCCCCAGTCCGACGCGAACCCCGTTTCAGCGTGATCGTGACCGCATAATTCATTCCACTGCATTTCGGCGTCTCAAACACAAGACACAGGTTTTCGTCCACCACGTGGGCGATCACTACCGAACCCGGCTTACACATTCTATCGAGGTTTCTCAGATTGCGCGCGCACTTGCACGGGCGTTGAGGGTCGATGAGGATCTCGCGGAATGCCTGGCACTGTGTCATGATTTCGGCCATACCCCGTTCGGGCATGCGGGGGAGGATGCGCTTGATGGGCTGATGAGACAATGGGGTGGTTTTGATCATAATGCACAGTCTCTGCGCATCGTCACAGAACTCGAGCAGCAGTATGCCGACTTTGACGGCCTCAACCTGTCTTGGGAAACCCTTGAAGGTCTGGTCAAACACAATGGACCTCTGAAGGGGGCCGACATTCCCGCTTCCATAACAAATTTCTGCCGGGTTTTTGATCTGGAACTGGAGAGTTTTGCCAGTATTGAAGCGCAATGCGCAGCCATAGCTGACGATATTGCGTATAATGCCCACGATCTCGATGACGGACTGCGTGCCGGCCTGTTCAGGCTTGAAGATTTGCACGAACTTCCGATTGCTGCTGAGACATTGGCCGATATGCAGCAAAGGTATCCGGAGCTGGAGCATAAACGGTTGCGCCATGAAATTGTCCGGCGCCAGATTACCGCGATGGTTGAGGATGTCATCCATCAATCGATGGCGACACTGGAGCGGCTGAAACCTGCAACCACTGCAGATGTTCGCGGGTGTGGTGAAAAAATCGTCGGCTTCGGTGAACAAATGGCGATAAACGAAAAAAGAATCAAACAATTCCTGTTTGAACGCATGTACCGGGCACCCGAACTGATGAAAATGAGGACCGCTGCTCAAAGGATTATTCAGGACTTGTTTGGTGCCTATTCCAACGATTCCACTGCAATCCCTGACAATCTGCAGAAATATCTGGGTGCGAAGCAAGAAGCTTCAAAACCACGCGTGATCGCCGATTTTATTGCCAGTATGACTGACAGTTATGCGATTGCTGAACACAGCCGCTTGTTTGACGACACGCCCAATTTGGGTTAGGCCCAGAGCCAGATTGCAAGCCGTCCGCAAGGGCGTGAAAAATTTGCCCCCTTATGCAAGAGAACCGATCCGATGAATATCTTCTCACAGTTTGAGAAAAACATTAAAGAAATAGTACAAACTATTGAAATAAATAATGAAGCCCTGAAAAATACTTCAAGAATCAGTGCAGAACCTCCCCGTGACGCATCCCATGGCGACATTGCTACAAACGCCGCTATGGTTCTGGCCAAGGAAGCCGGTGTCAAACCGAGAGATCTGGCAGAGAAAATTGCCAGTAGACTGGAAAGCCTATCTTCCGTAGCTGGTGTGGAGGTTGCGGGACCGGGGTTTATCAATATTCGCCTGTCCAGTTCTTTCTGGCACGAACATCTGGGCCAGATCCTGAGGCTTGGCAGGGAATACGGCAAGGGCCTGGTGTCGGACGGGATGCCGGTCAATGTGGAATATGTATCCGCCAATCCGACCGGACCCATGCATGTGGGCCATTGCCGCGGCGCGGTGGTTGGTGATGCACTGGCCAATCTTCTGCAGTTTGCGGGTTTCGACGTTACCAAGGAATATTATGTCAACGATGCGGGAGGACAAATTGATGTCCTGGCAAAGTCATTGTTTCACAGGTATCGCGAAGCCTTGGGAGAAGATGTCGGCCAGATTCTGGAGGGACTTTATCCCGGCGATTATTTGGTTCCGCCGGCACAGGACCTTGTAGAGGCCCATGGCAGTTCCCTGCTTGAGATGGGTGAAAAAGAACGCGTCGCCCTGTTGAAGGAGCACGCCATCAGTTCGATGATGGAGGTAATCCGGGGGGATCTGGCCGCACTCAACGTGCACCATGATGTGTTTTTCTCCGAACGCAGCTTGCACGAAAACGTAAATGGCAAGTCCACAATCGACTCCATGCTGGAGCAGTTGCGCGAGAAGGGTTTCGTCTATGACGGACGATTGCCACCACCCAAAGGCGAAGTGCCGGATGATTGGGAGGACAGGGAACAGACCCTCTTCCGGTCAACCGAAGTTGGAGATGACACGGATCGGGCGCTCGTCAAATCAGATGGCACTTACACGTATTTTGCTGCGGATGTGGCCTACTTTCAAGACAAATTTGACCGCGGTTTCAAGCGCATGGTGTTTGTTCTGGGAGCGGACCATTCCGGTTACGTCAAGCGTCTCAAAGCTGTCGCTAAGGCAATCGCGGGCGAAGCGTCCGAGCTTGATGTGCTTTTCTGCCAACTGGTGAAGCTGCTGCGTGAGGGCAAACCCGTTACCATGGGCAAACGGGCCGGCAATTTTATCACCCTGCGTGACGTGGTGGGTGAGGTTGGCCGGGACGCAGTTCGATTCATGATGTTGTACCGCAAGCCGGGGGCACCGCTCGACTTCGATTTTGCGAAAGTCACTGAACAGTCCAAGGACAATCCGGTCTTCTACGTTCAGATGGCTCATGCCCGATCAGCCTCAACTTTCCGCCGGGCAGGCGAGGAGATGCCACAACTGGACATTTCAGATGATGCCCTGTTGTCTGCCGACTTGTCGTTGCTGACGGATGAAGGTGAATTGACACTGGTTCGCAAGGCAGCCGAGTTCCCTCGGGTTATTGACCAGGCAGCCCGTGCGGATGAGCCTCACCGGTTGGCATTTTACCTCTATGAGCTGGCGTCTGAGCTGCACGGACAGTGGAGCAGAGGCGTAAAATCGCCAGAATTACGGTTTATTAACCATGAAAATGCAGAATTGACGTTGTCCAGGCTGGCGCTCGTGCGAGTTGTTGCTTCCGTCATTGCCTCAGGTCTGGCCATCGTGGGTGTTGACGCGCCCGAAGAGATGCGCTGATCTTAGGGGGTTGGAAGTTGTCAGGGATTGCGGACAACCGAAACATTTGGGTGGTTATGTGTTATGGGTGATGAGTTGGAACCGGAACTGCTGGACAAGAAAAATTCAGAAATAGATGAAGATCCGCTAGCGGAACTGGCCCGTATTGTGGCCGGTGAGCCGGAGCCCGATGATGTTTCAGAGCCCGAAACACCTGTTGCGGATGATCCTGTTGCGAATGAACCGGAAGTGGAAGCCGATAGTGAACACGCTTCTCAATCAGCAGATCAGGGCGCCGCAGTGGCAGAGGAAACACAAACGGAACCTGTCACTCAACAACCAGTGAGCGAAGAGGCTGCGGAAACGCCGGAACCGGAAGTGACCCAGGAAGTGGAATCCGCACTGGCTGCGGTAGAGCGCGACCTTGAAGCTGCAATGGGCACCGGGCCTGAAACCGGGCCTGAAGCAGAAGAGGTCATGGAGCCACAGGCAGCCGAAGCAGATACAGCACCGCAACCTCCTGCTGCTGAGCAAGCATCCGTCGAGCAGGGCGGGGAAGCTGTCTCTCAGGATGCCGACAATACGTTTCAGGATGATCTGATTTCAGCCTTGAGGGATGAGATCGATCAGCCGCAGGAAGCAGAACCCAATGCACAATTTACGGCAACGCCAGCCGAGCCGGTAGCGGAAGCAACTCAGCCCGCAGTGGATGACGGAAACACAAGCGACCCGCATACAGATACCGGTCCGGCCGCTATTGAAGAAGCGTTGATGAGCGACCTCGCTAATGAACTTGGCCCCGGGCAAGCGATAACCGAGCCGGAAATTGCAGAGACAGACAAACCTCAGGTTTCAGATGTTGAGACAGTTGTATCGCCAACCGATGAAACGTTGGTGCAAAGCGAACCGGTGCCGGAAGCGGTTGAGGTTCAGCGGGATGAACCCGTTGATATGTCTCCAGCGAACGAACCTGCAACACCAGCCCATTCTCTTGACGATGATCTGGGCGCGGCCTTTGCAAATGAATTTGAGCACATGCAGACCCAGTCGCCGGATCAAGCACCACAGGTAATTCCCGAATTGCAACAGTCCTATCCTGAGCCGGACAATCCTGCATTTGCCCATCAGGAAGCGGGAATGGTGGAGCCAGCTCAGGCAACGGCTGCATCAGACATGAGCGAACTTGATTTCGGCGCTGCTTTTGCGGAAGAGCTTGGTGTCGATGCGGTAACCGAGGCTGAAGGTTGGGGCGCCAATGACACCCAGGCAGCCCATGCGGATTTTACCAATGCGGTAATGGCGGAAGCGGCTGAAGGACTGGCCCAGGCATATCCCGAGGATGATCCGGGCCATGTAGGCGCAATTCCCGGCATCAGCGATCAAGGTTCTGTGGAACCGGTCGATGAAAATCAAAACAGTGGCAGCTGGAAATATGCGATGATGGCCCTGGCAATAGCTTTGTTGGCCGGGTCAGCCGTAACGGTTTACGGATTTCTGGGTGGTGGTAACTTGTCGGGAGGGGGTAATGAACCTCGACTGATTGTTGCCGATACAGAACCCTTTAAAGTGGTGCCGGATGATCCTGGCGGTAGAGTACCCCTTAATCAGGACAAGGCATCGTATGAAAAAGTCGCCGGTGAGGATACAAACAAAGTAGATCAGGAAACCCTGATTTCCGAAACCGAAGAACCGGCTGAGCTGGAAATTGCCGGATTGGACATTATCGATGAGCCAGATACGAATCTGGCCGACAAATCCGATGACCGGCTCGAGGTAGGCGAAGAAAACGTTCCTGTTGATACCAACGTTTCTTCAACGGTTACCCCGCGCGTGGTCCAGACAGTGATTGTCAATCCGGACGGCACAATTGTTACCGGAAGCCGGGCTGTTACAACCGACAGTAACGGAGCAACCGATGGCAGCCTGGAAGTAGCTGGCAACACGAATGATAGTGGTTCGGACAACCTTGCAAACGGTGTTATTACGACACCCAAACCGGTTGAAACCGTGACCATCAAGAAGCCGGAATCGATTGATGGGGCCTCATCGACTGGCGATCTTGCCGTTCCGCAAGCAAGCCCATTGCCCAAGCCGGAACCGGAACCTGTCCTGATTGCCTCCAACACCCAGGCCGAACCAGACTTACAGCCCGTACGAAGGAGTGAATATGTGGTTCAGGTCTCCTCCCAGCGCAGTCCGGAAGCAGCTCAGGCATCTTTCCAGAACCTGAAAAACCGGTTTGCAGCATTACAGGGCAGAGCCATGTCTATCCAGAAAGCCAACGTGAACGGGGCAACGTTTTACCGGGTTCGCGTGAATACCGATTCCAAAGCGGATGCGGATGGCTTGTGTTCCTCGCTACAGGCATCGGGTGGAAGCTGTTTCGTTACCCGATAGGCTGGAAATCCCTATTGTTTGGGCCGGATTTTGCCGGCCCTTTTTATTTTGGACAGGTGTCAAACTCCTGTTAGAATCAACGCATGGGAATCAGTGCGGTAATTTTCGGTTGTTCCGGAAAAACTTTGACCCAGGTGGAACGTTCTTTTTTTGAACGGGTTCAACCATTGGGATTTATTCTGTTCGGACGCAATATCGATAGTCCTCAACAGGTCGCTGATCTTGTTTCTGAGCTGAAATCCTGCGTCGCTCATCAAGACGTGCCGGTCCTGATCGATCAGGAAGGCGGAAGGGTAAGACGATTGCGGCCGCCGCATTGGCCGGAATATCACAGTGGTGCCGTGATTGGTGAGCACTATGAGCAGGACCGGGACCGCGGTTTGCGAATTGCCTGGTTGCAGTCGCGGCTTATGGCATTCGATCTTGTTCGCCTCGGTATCAATGTCGATTGCCTGCCGGTTCTGGATGTACCGGTGCCAGGCAGTCATGATGTGATCGGCGATCGCGCTTATGGCCATACGCCACAACGTGTAACAGATATCGGTCGGGCGGCATCTGACGGTCTTCTGGATGGTGGCGTGTCGCCGGTGATAAAGCATATTCCGGGCCACGGGCGTGCCGGTGTTGACAGTCACAAAGAACTCCCATGTGTTGCCGCTTCCTTTGATGAACTGGCAGAAAGTGATTTTGCGCCCTTTAAATCTTTGTCAGATATGCCCATGGCAATGACAGCGCACGTGGTTTACCAGGCCATTGATCCCGATTCGCCCGCGACCACTTCCAAACGGGTAATTGAAACCGTGATCCGCAATCATATTGGCTTTGACGGCCTTTTGATGTGCGATGATATTGCTATGAACGCACTTTCTGGGGATTTCTCAGAAAGGACGCAATCAGCTTTTGCAGCCGGTTGCGATATTGTGCTTCATTGCAACGGAGTTATGGCAGAAATGGCAGCAGTTTCAGAAGCGCTTATCGATCTGGCAGGCGATGCGGCCCGCCGAACCGAAAAGGCCATGAAACGGTTGAACTCTGTTGATAATTCAGACGAACAGGCCCTGCGCAAGGAATTTGAAGTCTTATGTAAGGGCCAGGCATACGAAACCGATCCAACGGAATTTGCACATTGAGCGACCAGAACAAACATCCCGATTTGCTTTCACCAAACGGTGTGGAAAACTGGAATGAAGAAGATTCCGGTGGCGCAATCGATGAGCCAAAACTAACGGTGGATGTGGACGGTTTCGAAGGTCCGCTGGATCTTTTGCTGGAATTAAGCCGCCGGCAGAAGGTCGATTTGGCAAAGATTTCCATTCTGGCACTCGCCGAGCAATACCTTGAATTCATTGAAGATGTTCGCAAATTACGCATCGAACTGGCAGCAGACTATCTTGTAATGGCTGCATGGCTGGCCTTCCTGAAGTCAAAACTCCTGATCCCGGCCGAGGAGACAGGAGAAGATGAGTTAAGCGGTGAGGAAATGGCTGCACAGCTTGCCTTTCGGTTGCAGCGTCTGGAAGCGATGCGCGAAGCCGGTTCCAGACTGGTTGGCCGCAATCGTCTTGGGCGTGACTTCTTTGTGCGTGGCGTGCCGGAACCGGTGCGTATCGACAGGCACAAAAAGTTCTCGGCCACCTTGTATGATCTGATCTCGGCCTACGCTACCCAGCGTCAGCGTGCGTCTGTTTCCCATGTCACCATAACAAAACGGGAAGTGTGGTCTTTACAGGATGCCCGTGAAATTTTGAGCAGCATGATAGGTTCGCTGGCGGATTGGACTCCGTTGGAGGTGTTCCTGTCACCCTATACAACCGACAAGGAAATGCGCAATAGCATTATCGCCAGTTCCTTTGCCGCAAGTCTTGAAATGGCCCGCGAGGGACAAGTCTCCCTAAGACAGGACGAAGCGTTTACCCCGCTCTACCTGAAAATGAAAGCACCCAAACCGGGTGTGCAGAATGAAGCTGGAAGGATCTCATCATGACTCCCCCGAACGAAGCCCAAATTCTGGCTTTCAACCCACCAGGCTCGGAAGACAACACGAACAAGGTCTTTCGTGAACATGTTCGCATGGTCGAGGCAATCGTATTTGCCTCCAGTGAGCCGGTTTCCGAAAAGGCATTGCAGGAACGTCTTCCCGATGGTGTGGAACTGGAACCCCTGATGCGCGAACTGCAACTGGCTTATGCCGGGCGCGGTGTGAACCTGATGCGGATCGGCGGCAATTGGGCATTCAGAACCGCGGATGATCTTGGCTTCCTGCTTCAACGCGAGGCCGTAGAGCAGCGCAAGCTTTCGAGAGCGGCGCTGGAAGTGCTTGCGATTATTGCTTATCACCAGCCGGTTACACGGGCGGAAATCGAAGAAATTCGCGGTGTCGCCACATCCAAAGGCACCTTGGACGTACTGCTGGAAACAGAGTGGATCAGGATGCGTGGCAGGCGCAAGACACCGGGCAGGCCAGTCACGTACGGGACAACGCTGCATTTTCTGGATCATTTCGGCCTTGAGGAACTCAAAGACCTGCCGGGCCTTGATGAGCTTAAAGGAGCTGGATTGCTGCGTTCACAAATTCCGGCCAATTTCAGTGTTCCGGTGCCAATGGACAGCGATGAACTCACCGAGGATGAAGATCCGCTGATGCCGGAGGATTTGGAGGAACTCGGGCTGTTGCCACCCAGCGGCGGGGACGAAGACGGCGAAAGCTGAGTAAATCACTCAAAATTATAAGCTGGTTTTGTCAGCAATCCCACGCTATAGGGACGTCTGAAGATTTTCTTGACGTCCAAACCCAACGTTGGTGGGAAATCTGGAGCGTAAATTTCGCCTCAACTTACATTCGACACGCTGATGCGCGAGTGACGGATGCTGGTAAATGATAGTGTGTGTAAATGAACAAGCCTGTGGCAGACGTTTCATCCGGAAGCAAAACACCGCCTGATGCGGGTGATGACTGGCAACCGGCCCCTGCGGTAGGGGTATCTTTCGCTAAAAGTATGTCTTTTGAAAATATCAGCTATCATGTTGATAATAAGACAATTCTTGACGATATATCCATCGACGTTGAGCCCGGCAAAGTGCTTTGTCTGCTGGGACCGTCCGGCTCCGGCAAAACCAGCCTTCTGAGGATAGCCGCCGGGCTGATCGAACGTTGTGCCGGACGTGTAAAAATTGACGAGGATGAGGTTACCGGCCCTTCTGTGTTCGTGCCGCCGGAAAAACGCGGTGTTGGCCTGGTGTTTCAGGATTATGCACTGTTTCCTCATTTGACCCTGCAACAGAACATTGAGTTTGGTCTGGGCAAATTGGACAAATCAGAATCGCGGCAACAGGCCTCACGCGTCCTGTCCCGTGTCGGCATGGCTGACCGTGCGCATCAGTATCCACATGTGTTGTCCGGTGGAGAACAGCAGCGCGTGGCATTGGCACGGGCATTGGCACCGCGCCCGGGCATATTACTGATGGATGAACCGTTTTCGGGCCTGGATTCAAGGCTTCGTGATACGGTACGTGACCATAGCCTTGAATTGCTGCGGGAAACACGCTCCACGGCAATCATCGTAACTCACGACGCAGAAGAAGCATTGCGGGTAGGAGACAAAATAGCACTCCTGAAAGAGGGCAGACTGGTACAACATGGAACCGGGAGGGAACTGTATCATAAACCCGAAGACTTGTTTGCCGCGGCTTTTTTCTCCGAAATCAATTCGTTTCCGGTATCCGTTGAGAATGGCCAGGCCCAAACAGTGTTCGGTTCAGTCAAGTGTGATCAGTTTGAAAACGGCAAAGCTGATGTGGCGGTCCGCCACACCGATGTAATCGTGCGGCCATTTACCAAGTCCGGCTCGGGGAGAATGGGCAGGATTTTAGCAAGAAGGTTTTTGGGTACATCGGAACTGCTCGAACTGGCAATTGATGGCCTGGATACTACGCTGCAGGCCCGTATCAAGCTTGGCGAACTGGGGGGTGACGAAAGTAGGGTACGCGTAAGTGTTGAACCGGAATTGATGATGATTTTCCCTGCGGGCGGGAATTAGCACTGGTAACCATGTTTGCGTTAGCCTATTTATCTGAGATGATTTTCTTTTTATTTATGTCAGATGAAAAGAAAATTCCGCGCTCTTAATCGGGTTTGTTGCTTTTTGCATCTTGATGTGGTCATAGACCGAATGCAAAACGCATTGGCAATGGATTGCTTGCGGACAAACCGCCTTGCAGGTTATGTTGCGGGCAAAATTGGATTGGGTTTCGGGACTTCAGCCTGCGGTTAGAATCCGGAACCGGATAGTACGGGAGTTAGAAATGAATATTGGCGTCTGGCAGATTGTCATCATTGCAGTCGTAGTCGTGCTGCTGTTTGGCCGTGGCAAAATCTCCGAACTTATGGGGGATGTTGCCAAAGGTATTAATTCGTTCAAGAAAGGCCTGAACGAGAAGGAAGATGCACCCGAAACCATCGAGGCAAACGCTTCTGAAGTAGTGAACAAGACAAAAGACGAGTCCAGTGCAAGCTGAACAGCTCTGTTGTCTTCATTGTTGCCGCCGAAGTATCGCTGGCTGTTGAAATTCTTTCTTCGCGGGAAATAGGCCGTGTTCAGTAATCTTGCCTGGTCAGAAATGTTGCTGATTGCCTGTGTGGCAATCATTGTGGTGGGTCCGAAGGATCTGCCTGCAATGCTGCGCCAATTCGGCAATGCAATCGGAAATGTTAAGCGTCTTGCGGGCGATTTTCAGCGCCAGTTAAACGATGCCGTTAAAGAGGCGGAACTTGACGAATTGAAAGACATGACATCGACCAAGGGGTTTGCCCCGCTTGAAGACGCCAAGAAGTCGATGGAAGAATTCGCAAATACAATGAACGACCCGGTGGAAGCCGCGACCAAGCCGGAGCCGCAACCGCAACCTGAAACAAAACCTGCGGCAAAATCCGCCCGGAAACCGGCGGCACGCAAACCTGCTGCCAAAAAGCCGGCAACAGCAACAAAATCAGCCGCTGCCAGAACATCCAAACCGGCGACAAAACGCGCCGCGCCAAAAAAGCCGGCAGCCACAAAGCGTAAAGCTGCAGCGACGACGAAGAGCACAACATGAGCGGAGAAGAGCAACTCGAAGATACAAGCGCACCGCTTATTGAGCATCTGATAGAGCTGCGTCAGCGCCTGTTGTATTCAGTCATCGCGATAGCGGTGTTTTTTCTGGTCTGTTTTTACTTTGCAGACGAACTCTTCAACATTCTTGTGATCCCCTATCAGTGGGGTGCGGGAACAACCGATGTGAAATTCATCTATACCGCGCTACAGGAAAAGTTCTTTGTCGATATCAAAATCGCCTTTTTCGGCGCCATGTTTATCGCGTTTCCGGTTATCGCCACGCAAATTTACAAGTTCGTTGCCCCGGGCCTATACAATAACGAACGCGGAGCATTCCTTCCGTTCCTAATCGCCACACCGATCCTGTTCATCATCGGCGCGTGTCTGGTTTATTTCCTGATCATGCCTCTTGCCACGCAGTTCTTCCTGTCCTTGGAGCAGGCCGGCGGAGACGGCCAGGCGGAAATTCAGAACCTGCAGGCCGTGGGCAGTTATCTCAGTCTGATCATGACGTTGATATTCGCGTTCGGATTTGTGTTCCAGCTGCCGGTGGCAATTACGCTCCTTTCGCAGGCAGGCCTTGTTCAGGCTGATACGCTTGCGGGAAAACGCAAATACGCAATTTTGCTGGCGTTCGTGGCCGCAGCGGTTCTCACACCTCCCGACCCGGTTAGCCAGCTTGGGCTTGCACTTCCCACCATACTTCTCTACGAGGTTTCCATTCTCGCTGCCAAGCGGATTGAGAAAAGACGGTCCGATCGGGAAAAGTCCGACGAATCGGATAATAAAGAAGTAGCTTCGTCCTGATTGTGGGCACTCACCTTTAGAAATTACGCTACCTGCAAGAGCCTGGTGGAACCATGTTTGATATTAAATGGATAAAAGAAAACCCCGATGCATTTGAAAAGGGAATGCAGATGCGTGGCAACACCACCACGGCTGCTGAACTTTTGAAACTGGATGACGCACGCCGCGATCACATCGCGAAGCTTCAGGAGGCGCAGACCCGTCGTAATGCAGCGTCCAAGGAAATCGGTGCGGCCATGGGTTCTGGAGACAAAGAGCGGGCCGAAACACTCAAAGCGGAAGTGGCCGAGATCAAGGCCTTCATCCAGAACGGTGAAGAAGAGGAGCGCAATTTGACAGCAGCCCTTAATACGGCGCTGTCTGCAATCCCGAACATTCCGATTGTCGATGTTCCGATGGGAGCGGATGAATCAGACAACGCGGTTTACCGAATTCATGGTGAGGCTCCCGATGTCGGCAATGATCCGAAAGAACATTTTGAAATCGGCGAAAATCTTGGCGGCATGGACTTCGAAATCGCCGCAAAACTCTCCGGTAGCCGGTTTGTGGTGCTAAAGAACGGCATCGCGAGACTGGAACGCGCGCTTGGACAGTTCATGCTGGACATGCATACGGTTGAGCATGGATACACTGAAGTCGCGCCACCGTTGCTGGTGCGCGATGATGCGGTGTTTGGAACCGGGCAGTTGCCGAAGTTCGCCGAGGACCTTTTCAGAACCACTGACGACCGATGGCTTATCCCGACGGCAGAGGTGCCGTTGACCAATCTGGTGCGGGAACAAATCCTGGACGCCAATGAATTGCCGATCCGCCTGACAGCACTTACTCCCTGTTTTAGGTCGGAAGCCGGTGCAGCGGGCCGCGATACCCGCGGCATGTTGCGTCAGCATCAGTTTTCCAAAGTGGAGTTGGTATCCGTAACCCGGCCTGAAGAGTCAGAGGCCGAACTCGAACGCATGCTGGATTGCGCGGAAAACGTTCTTAAAAAACTCGGCATGCATTTCCGCACCATGACCTTGTGTTCCGGCGATATGGGTTTTTCCGCTCGAAAAACCTATGACATTGAAGTCTGGTTGCCGGGGCAGGGAGCCTATCGTGAAATTTCCAGTTGCTCGGTGTGCGGAGATTTCCAGGCGAGAAGAATGAACGCCCGCTACCGGCCGGAAGACAGCAAGACACCCGTTCACGTGCACACGCTCAATGGTTCAGGAGTGGCAACAGGCCGCGCCCTGATCGCCGTAATCGAGAACTATCAGAATGCAGACGGCAGCATAACGGTGCCGGACTGTCTGCAATCCTACATGGGTGGCATGAAACGTATTGAAATGGCGGACTAAACTTTGAAAATACTGCTGACCAACGACGATGGCATCAACGCGCGCGGGCTGATTTCGCTGGAGAGAATTGCCCGGCAGTTCACCGATGATGTCTGGACTGTAGCGCCGGAAACCGATCAGTCCGGGCTTGCCCATTCACTGACCCTCAGCAACCCATTACGGTTGCGCAAGCTTGAAGACAAAAAATTTGCACTTAATGGAACACCGACAGATTGCGTGATCATGGGTGTCCGCGAACTGTCGGATGGTGCCCCGGATCTGGTGTTGTCCGGTGTGAATTCGGGCCAGAACATTGCTGATGACATCACCTATTCCGGAACCGTAGCCGGTGCTATTGAGGGGACATTGCTTGGCATCAAGTCCATCGCCCTTTCGCAATCCTACAATTTTGCTGAAGGTGTTAGACACGTAAAATGGGAAACCTGCGAAAGTCTGGGGCCAGAAGTCGTCGAAAAACTGTATCATCAGGATTTCCCGGACAAGACTTTGGTCAACGTGAATTTTCCCAATTGCTCGCCAGCAGAAATTGAAGGAACAGAAGTCACGCGACAAGGGGCATTTACCCATGGTCTCTTCATGGAAAAGCGTCATGATGGACGGGGTTTTCCGTATTACTGGCTGAAGTTCGGCAGGGATGTGCCGGATCAGAAAAACGGGTCAGACATCATCGCGCTGCGCAACAATCGGATTTCAGTGACCCCGTTGAAGCTTGATTTAACCGACATTGCCTTTAAGGAGATGCTGGACAATCTCTTTTGATTCCGGTTGCATTGGAATGGCGGTGTAAGTTTCGAATGATTGAAAATGGGTGAGCAGGACAGAGAAGCATTGGCAAAATTTCTCCTGAGGTTGCGTTCCAGGGGGATAACCGATCACCGTATTCTTTCCGCTTTTGAAAAAATTCCCCGCAAGAATTTTGTTCCCATCATACACATAACAGAAGCCTACGCGCCCGGTCAGATGCCGATAGAATGCGGACAGAATATGACTGCCGTTTCCATGGTCGCGCGAATGCTGTCGGCATTGGAAGTCGAATCGCAACACCGTGTTCTGGAACTTGGAACCGGGACCGGTTACCAGGCTGCATTGCTGGCGTGTCTTGCCAAAAAGGTAACCTCTGTGGAGCGGTATCGGACTTTGCATGAAAAGGCAGCGAGCCGGGTGGAGCAACTGGGTTTGGACAATATTTTAGTCAAACTCATGGACGGCTCGCGGGGAGGACCTGAACTGGCTATCAGCGATCGGATTATCGCCAACTTTGCTTTTGAGGAAATCCCGCGTGATTTTATCGACAACATAGCTTCAAATGGCATTATGATTGCGCCTGTTGGTCCCGCCGGCGGCGAGCAGATGATAAAAAAATTCTTCAAGATCGGCTCGCGAATTGAGGTACAGGATCTGTTTCCAATTCGAACCCAGCATGCGATCAACGGCATTTCACGGGCTATATGACCGTTTGCCAGAATCTTGTTCCGTTACGTAAAATTTCAATTTTCTCGAACAGCTTAACCGATCAGTAACATTAACACGCTTTAATGTTTCCCAGTATCAGGTGTAATTTCGAGTAAATAGTATGCGTTCTGTAGTTATTAGTAATCGCATCCGGCATCTCCTCATGGTGTCATCCTTGGGAGTTTTGGGGGTCGCAATTTCCGGATGTAGCTCCGGTTTTCAGCGTTTTGACCGGTCAATTTACGAAGAAGGTGTTCCTCAACAGGCTTCGCAAAATCCTTATCCCGGTGATCTGGACACGACAACAACGGCAAGTGCCGGCAGGAAGCTTGTTCCTCTCAGGGATGTTAATGCACAGGCGCTTCCAGACGCTTCTTACCACAATCCTGAACCAACATTTACACAACGCCAACCGGCGCCGCAGCCCGTGCGGCAACAAACGGTGTATCAGCAGCCGCAATATCAGCAGCCTGTGCCTGCCTATCAGCAACCAGCTTCTGTCAATCAGCAGCCAGTCTATCAACCGCCGGCACCACAGCCGTTGGCAAGCTATATTCCGCCACAAACTGACTATCAGGCTGCCAGAACACCGCAACGCATAGAGTCAAACACAATAGCCAGCGCACCGTTGCCGAAGGCGACACCATACGCAAACACCGTCAGCATAACGAGCAAGCCGCTCGATTATTCGCCTCCCAAGCCTGACGGTGATACGGTCTTTATTCCGCCCCGGAATGCCGATGCCACACAGACTGCTTCCGTTGGCAGCCAGCCTGCGCGGGAAGCGGGCTGGACATCAACTGGCGGAACAACCATCACCATTCGCGAGGGCGAAACCCTTTACAATCTTTCAAAGCGGTATGGCGTTCCGGTTAATGCCATTCGCGATGCGAACGGATTTTCAGCCACCGATGGCCTGAAAACCGGTCAGAGGGTTGTAATCCCTAATTATGTCTTCTCTCAAAGCGCTGGCATTTCTGCGCCCGACAACAATCCGAATACCCGCGCGGCAAGTGCCGGTACCGGATATCTGGGCGAGGCCAAGAGTACAAATGTTACCGTTCCAACCAAGCGTCCTGAGTATTTCGCAGCGGTTTCCCCAAGCGGTGAAACGCTGGACTTCCAGCAACGTCGATACCAGCCAACCGGTCATGTTTCACCACCGGAAGAGCAAAAAGTTCCCAATTACGGAATAGTGGTCGGACAAGCCAACCCAGGTGCTGGACAATATGTGGTTCAACCCGGCGACAGCCTGTCAGCAATTGCAGCTCGAAACGGAACGACTGTTGCCGCTTTGCAGCATCATAACGGCATGACAGGCACCGGTATTAAAATCGGTCAGAAACTGACGTTACCGGGAACCTATGACTCAACCACCACGGCATCAGTTCCGACAGTACCACTGGAACTGCCACCTGGTGTCGATCCGATCATTACAGGATCAGTCAACAGCAGCAATGCCGGTTCCGAAGCCGGTGAAATCGACACCTCTACGCCAGCTCCAGCCAGGAGCGGAATTTCTCAATTCCGCTGGCCGGTCAAAGGCAGAATTGTGAATGAATTCGGCAGCCAGACTTCCAACGGTCAAAACGAAGGTATCGACATCTCCGTGCCAGAAGGAACTGCCGTGCGGGCAGCCGAAAACGGGGTTGTGATTTATACCGGCAGTGAAATCTCGACTTACGGTAATCTTATTCTTGTGCGTCATGATGATGATTGGGTTTCAGCTTATGCCCACAATCGCGACTTTGAAGTCAAGAAGGGGGACCGGGTACGCCGCGGCCAGATTATTGCACGGTCCGGCAAAACTGGCGACGCGGAACGTCCTAAGCTGCATTTTGAACTTCGCAAGGATTCTCAGGCCGTAGATCCAACCAGATATTTGTCCGGGGCCTGATTAAAGAAGCATATCTATAATCTGATATTATCCCTATCAGGTTCGAAAACACCACTTGTGTTCGGAATCAGGCGGTGTTTTTGTTTTCCTTGCCTGCGATGTCCTGGATGAACTGCCAGGCAACGCGACCGGAACGACTGCCTCGGGTTGTTGCCCATTCCAGAGCCTGATGCCGCAAGTCCTCGGATGCGATAGTCAAGCCGAAATGCTCGGCATATCCGTTGACCATATCCAGATATTCGTCCTGACTACACTTGTGGAAGCCAAGCCAAAGGCCGAACCTGTCTGACAGGGAGACTTTTTCCTCAACAGCTTCGGATGGATTAATCGCTGTGGAGCGCTCGTTTTCCATCATGTCCCGGGGCAGCAGATGGCGCCGGTTAGAGGTGGCATAAAAGATAACGTTTTCAGGGCGCCCCTCAATTCCCCCGTCGAGGGCGGCCTTGAGTGACTTGTAGGACGTGTCGTCATGATCGAACGACAAATCATCACAAAACAGGATCACGCGGTGAGGTGAATCGCGGAAAATACCAAGCAGATCCGGCAATGAGTTGATGTCTTCGCGATGTATTTCCACCAGCTTAAGGCCCTTGCCGTAGGGTTTCCCCAGCAATTCTGCATGAATGGCCTTTACCAGCGAGGACTTGCCCATGCCGCGCGCGCCCCATAACAGGGCATTGTTGGCTGAAAAACCCTGGGCAAACCGTTGCGTGTTTTCAACGAGAATATCGCGCACCCGGTCCACACCCTTCAGCAAAAACATCTCAATCCGGTTGACTTTGTGCACCGGTTGCAGGGCGCCGGAGTCCGCGTGCCATACGAAAGCATCGGCAATTTCCAGATCCACCGGCGCAGCTCCCTTGCCAAACTTATGCTCGAGGATGTCGGCAATCCGCGCTAAAGAATTGTTTATGTTGGAAATTTCGTCGTTATTCACGATTTTTACTCCGCTTCAATACCTCTACGCACTATCATTGTGTAGCGGTTTGATAAAGGGCTGTTGCTTATTGTTTGCATTTGTATCGCCGACAGGTATATTCCGGCCGACAAGCGGGCCTGGGTTGCAGATTCTTGAATTACCTTCCAGCAGCACTTAAGTGGGGTTGAGGTGGAATCGGGCAAACGTTCGGCTCAACAAAGAACTATATTCAGGAGTAGGTCCTCATGTTTGTGACCCCGGCTTATGCCCAGGCCACCGGTGGCGGTGGCGGCGATCTCATTTTCAGTCTTCTTCCGTTCATCCTTATCTTCGTCATTATGTATTTCCTGATCATTCGGCCGCAGCGTCAGCAGGCAAAGCAGCGCGAAGCTATGCTGGCGGCAATCCGGCGCAATGACACCATTGTTACTGGCGGTGGAATTGTCGGCAAGGTCACAAAGGTTATTGATGACAATGAAGTGGAAGTCGAAATTTCAAAAGGCATCAAGGTCCGCGTGAAACGTACCTTTATTGCAGACGTTCAGGTTAAGGGCGAAGCTGCTTCATAACCGTCAATCTTTCGGGAAAGTTTCTCCTCGATGCTGTATTTCTCCAATTGGAAAATCGTCGCAATATTGGCCACCGTTTTCGCGGGCCTGATTTTTGCGGCACCGAACCTGCTCAGTGAAAAGAATGCCCGGGCCCTTCCGGACTGGTTGCCTCATTACCATATGACACTTGGCCTCGACCTCAAGGGTGGCGCACATCTGCTGATGCAGGTCGATCAGGAGAAACTGATCGAGGAACGGCTGGAAGCCCTGCGCGATGATGTTCGTGTAAAGCTTCGCGAATCCAAGGTGCGTGGCCGCGCCCGTTCTGTTGGAGACCGCTCTGTAGAAGCACGGATAAACGATCCAAGTCCTGAAAACATCGCCGCCATGAAACAGGCAATGGAAGAACTGTTGCAACCAACAGTAACCGGCGTTCTGGACGGGTTTGGCATTGTGGAAATCCAGGAAGATCAACCTTCTGAAAACGTACTTAGATATACGCTCACGGACGAAGGCGTGGAAAATCGCGTCGTGCGCGCCATTACCCAGTCAATCAGCGTATTCGGTGATCGCCTTAATGCGTTTGGTACGACGGAGCCGATTATTCAGCGTCAAGGTGCAAACCGCATTCTGGTGCAGTATCCCGGGCTGGAATCAAAGGAAATTCCGCGCCTCAAAGCGCTGTTGAACACGGAAGCCAAACTGAGCTTCCACCTGTTGAGCAATGCGGCAGCACCGAATGACCTTCTCAACAGTGGCCGCACACCGCCGCCGGGTACCAAAATTCTGTTTGAGGATTCAGATCCGCCGGTTCCCTATCTTATTCGATCCCGTGCCATTGTGCAGGGGGATGAACTTACCGAGGCATCCTCCGGTTTTGATCAGCGGACTGGTGAGCCGTTGGTCTTCTTCCGGTTTAACGCTACCGGCGCACAGAAGTTTGCCAGGGTAACCTCTGAAAATGTCGGTCAGCCCTTTGCCATTGTGCTTGATGATACGGTGCTCTCCGCACCGATTATCAATGAACCGATCATCGGTGGCTCCGGACAGATTTCCGGTAACTTCACTCCTGAAACCGCCAATGATCTGGCGGTTCTGCTGAGTGCCGGGGCGCTGCCTGCCAGTTTTGAATTTGTCGAGGAGCGAACCGTCGGGCCGGGGCTCGGAGCGGATTCCATCGAGGCCGGTTTCAATGCCTCCATTGTAGGTGGTATTCTGGTTCTCATCTTCATGGTCGTTACCTATGGCCTGCTGGGCGTGATTGCCAATCTGGCGCTGATTGCCAATATCTCGATGCTTATCGCGTTGTTGTCCATTCTTGGCGCAACGCTTACCCTGCCGGGCATTGCGGGTATCGTGTTGACCATGGGTATGGCGGTCGACGCAAACGTGTTGATTTACGAGCGCATTCGAGAGGAACGCAGAAACGGGCGTAACCTCATCCAGTCTTTTGATGCAGGGTTCCGAAGTGCTTTCACCACAATTCTTGATGCCAACATCACCACGCTGATTGCCGCAGTCATCCTTTTCTACCTGGGTTCCGGACCGGTACGCGGCTTCGCCGTTACCCTGGCGATCGGTATTGTCACGACCGTCTTCACTGCCTACACCTTCACCCGGTTGATGGTATCACTCTGGGTAAAGTACAAACGGCCAACAGAGCTTCCCTCGCGCCTGTTCGGTTTGCTGCCGGAAAGTACGTCCATCAGTTTCATGCGTCATCGCCGGTTCAGTTTCCCCGCCAGTGGCGTTGCCGTGATTGCTTCAATTCTGCTTTTCTTCATTGTGAGCCTGAACTACGGCATAGACTTCAAGGGTGGCACACTGTTTGAGGTTAGGCCTCAGGCTGGCAGCCAGATAGAACAACCCATCAATGACATTCGGACC
Source organism: Rhizobiaceae bacterium (assembly GCA_965198665.1). Lineage (GTDB taxonomy): Bacteria > Pseudomonadota > Alphaproteobacteria > Rhizobiales > Rhizobiaceae > JAALLB01. The sequence goes on from CBDAPT010000011.1 coordinate 245,511, forward strand.
AAACTGGGCGAACTCAATGTTGGAGAGGTTCAGGTTCAGGAATTTGGCACACAGACCGACTCTGAAACCAACCAGACGGTCCAGGACATTCTGGTACGCATAGAAAGCCAGGGGCTCGGTGACAGTGCTGAGCAAAGTGCGGAATCACTGGTGCGCGCCACGCTGGAAGATTCATATGATTTCCGTCGGGTTGAGGTTGTGGGTCCGACCGTGTCAAACGAATTGCGAATTGCCGGCACCATCTCGGTAATTGCGGCTCTGATTGCCATCATGGCCTATATCTGGATTCGCTTTGAGTGGCAGTTTGCAGTGGGTGCTGTTCTGGCCACTCTGCACGACGTGCTTCTGACAATCGGCATATTCTCAATCCTGCAACTTGAGTTTGCCTTGCCGACGATTGCTGCATTGCTAACGATTGTCGGGTACTCGTTGAACGATACGGTTGTGGTCTATGACCGGATTCGGGAGAATCTCCGTAAATACAAGAAACGCGCTGTTGCGGACGTAATAGACATGTCCATCAACCAGATGCTTTCACGGACGATCCTTACCTCTGTTACCACCTTGCTGGCACTGTTCTCGCTCTATTTCCTCGGCGGTGAGGTGCTGACATCCTTCACCTTTGCGATGATATTCGGTGTATTTGTGGGTACCTATTCTTCCATCTTTGTTGCTGCTCCGCTGCTTATCCTGTTCAAACTGCGGCCAGGTCAGGTTTCCGGTAATGACAAGAAGGAAATTGATGCGGAGAAACAGGCAACCGCCAATACCATGACGATTGATCTGATGGACTAGGAAATTGGAGACCGGCCCAAAAGGCATAGAAATTCGGGAGGCTCATTTTCCCGGCCGTGTTCCGATTGACGCCTATGGCAATGGTGGTTTCCGATTTGCTGATATGTCCTACAGGGGCAGTCTGCTGTGTCTGCCTTCCGGTATTTACGGTTGGGAGGTGAGCGATCCGTCTGAACTCACCGTAAAGGGGCTTGAAAAACTGTTCGGCGAATCCGACGAAATCGAAATCCTGCTTGTAGGCAGCGGTACCGAGCTGTTGCCTATCGAGCCCGAATTGCGCACACGCTTGCGTGAGGCAAACATATCCGCTGACGCCATGGCAACCGGTGCGGCAGTTCGAACGTACAATGTGTTGGTTGCAGAGGGCAGGGCGGTCGCGGCCGCTTTACTTGCAGTTTGATGAGCGACCAGAACGCCCTTGTCCTGCAGACGTTGAAGAACCTCGATCCCAATCGCTATCTCGCAGCACTCTACCTGCCAAAGAAAATACGGTTCGATATTGCTTCGATTTGGGCGTTTGATGCAGAAATTGCACGCATCGCGGACATCGTGACGGAACCGATCACGGGTGAAATTCGCCTTCAGTGGTGGAAGGATTTGATCCGCTCCGGCAAATCAGCTGGTTCCGGACCGCTGGCAGACATGTTGATTAAGACCATTTCAAGACACGAATTGCCGAAAGAAGTGTTTCACAATTACCTCGAAGCACGAATATTCGATTTGTATCAGGACCCGATGCCGGATACGGGAACGCTGGAGGGATATCTTGGCGAAACAGCGTCTTCCCTGTACATGTTAGCTGCCCTGTGTGCCGGCGAACGCAGAAGCCCTGAACTCGCAGATGCCTGCGGACATGCCGGTATGGCATACGGGATGGCAAAAACAATTACGTCGTTACCGGTACATCGGTCGCGCGGACAGATTTATGTGCCTCTTGTTCAACTGCAGGAGTTTGGGCTTGATCGAACAACATGGCTGGAAAACGAGCCTGACAACAGGCATTCGGCGGCCCTGGCATATTTTGTGGAAAGTGCTGCCCGGCACCAAACCACCTCTGCGGAACTTGTAAGGGGATTGCCTGTTGCCACGCGCGCGTTGTTCAGGATCAACCTGGTGGTAAAGCCACTACTTGCCGCAGCCACGAAGGCTGGAAACCGGGCCTTTGAGGTACCTGTCGACTTGTCCCCGCTGAAACGCAACTGGATTTTTGCAAAGTCGGTCTTTGCCATTTAAAAACCATTCAGGTGCCGGAATTACTGACGGATTTGTACCGGAATACCGCTATTGTGTAGCGCATGATTTGCTTCCGATAAGTATAGATATTTCTCGCTGATACATTTTTGAAATTTGTTTCCCAATCACCAGAATATTATGCATTTGATTGTTCTAGTCGGAATGCATCTGCATTTTTCCACAACATTTGGCGTTTTTAAGTAGGTATGCGTGTCTTTTTTGCATCAGTCATTCACTTTTTATCAACGATTTCCTGAAGCTATTGTTCGTTGCTTCTGACAATGATAGAGATTCCCTTCGTTGGGGCGTGTCTGTTATGTTCAGTAGTTTTTCTTGTAGTAAATTAATCCGGTTTTCCAGTGTCTGTCTGGCTGTTTTTGGGTTCGGATTTGTTCCGGCTTATGCCGAGGAAGTGACGGGTGATACATTCGATTCTCGTCGGCTGTTTATTGCAGGAGGTGTCGATAATATCGATGCAAATGACAGATTTGGTGATTCCGGTTATGTGTCTTTTGAAGTAGCACCCGGTGTTCTGGATCAGGACTATGGACTGCGAATTTGCGCAGCGGTTGATGTTTCCGAAGTCGGATATTGGGGTGGTGCAGGAATTTCTGCCGAATATCGCTTTGACAATATGCCGGCATATATCGAAGGCAGTTTTCTTGCAGGTCTTTATACAGATTCAGACGAACTCGAGCTGGGCCACGCAATTGAGTTCCGTTCGCAGGTAGCGCTCGGTTACATATTCGACAACGGATATGATGTGGCTGTCGGTATAGGTCACAAGTCAAATGCCGGTCTTAGCAACATAAATCCCGGTGCAAATGCCGTCTTCGTGAGGATTGGCAAGGACTTTTAGGTCTGGATCGGATCGCTAGCGCCAAAATCTGGTTCCCCGGAATTGCTCTTCTGGTACCATGCCGCCCCCTAGGCTTTTTGAGACTTTTCTGTTGAAATGAATCCACATTATTGTCGCGTCCTGACTTGAAGGAATAAACGTCATGAACGAAATGCTCAATCCAAACGATATTTCTCACGTGGTAGAAGCCGATAAGGCGCACATCTGGCACCACCTGACAAATCACACAAAATTTGATGCTGTAGACCCCCTGATTATTGTCGAAGGCAAGGGAATGCGGGTCTGGAACCAGGCCGGGCGTGAGCACCTTGACGCCGTATCAGGCGGTGTTTGGACTTTGAATGTGGGTTACGGTCGGGAATCCATCGCCAATGCAGTTCGTGATCAGCTGGTGAAAATGAACTATTTCGCAGGCGCCATGGGTTCAGTACCGGGTGCATTGTTCGCAGAAAAGCTGATTGAAAAAATGCCAGGCATGAGCCGGGTTTACTACTCAAATTCCGGTTCCGAAGCGAATGAGAAATGCTTCAAGATGGTTCGCCAGATTGCCCATAACAAATACGGTGGCAAGAAGCATAAAATCCTTTACAGGCAACGCGATTATCACGGCACAACAATCGCCACTCTGTCGGCAGGCGGCCAGGATGAGCGCAAGGATCAGTATGGACCGTTCACACCGGGCTTTGTGGAAGTGCCCCATTGTCTGGAATATCGTTCCCAGTGGGGAGATGTGGAGGATTATGGCATCCGCGCGGCCAATGCGATTGAAGAAGTAATCCTGCGCGAGGGTGCCGATACTGTTGGTGCATTGTGCCTGGAGCCGGTGACAGCCGGTGGTGGTGTGATCACACCTCCAGAAGGGTACTGGGAGCGGGTTCAGGAAATCTGCAAAAAGTATGACATCCTGCTTCATATTGACGAAGTTGTATGCGGCATGGGACGTACCGGCACCTGGTTTGGTTATCAGAATTACGGCATTGAACCCGATATGGTGACAATGGCAAAGGGCGTTGCTTCCGGTTACGCGGCAATATCCTGTACTGTTACCACTGAAGAAGTATTCCAGATGCTGAAAGCAGATATGTCTGACCCGATGGGTTACTTCCGTGACATATCAACATTTGGCGGCTGTACTGCGGGTCCCGCAGCTGCATTGGAAAACATGCGTATTCTGGAAGACGAAAACTTGCTGGAAAACACAATCCAGATGGGTGAGTACTTCATCGACCAACTGGAAGGTCTCAAAGGCAAGCATGAGATTATCGGCGATGTCCGGGGCAAGGGTCTCTTTTGCGGTGCGGAACTGGTGCAGGACCGCGAGAGCAAGGAACCAGTTGCGGAATCCCTCGCCCAGGCCGTTGTTGCCGATTGCATGAAGGAAAATGCCGTGATCATCGGGGTGACAAACCGTTCGCTCAAGGGTTTCAACAATACCCTGTGTTTCTCACCGGCATTGATTTCGACAAAGTCTGATATCGATGAAATCATCAATGCGGTAGATGGCGCCCTTACACGGGTTACCGCATAACCTTTACTGATTATTGATTGATCGCTTTAAAGCACCGGGGCATCGTCTCCGGTGTTTTTTGTTGGAGCACTTTTCTGTTTGTCTGATACAGTCTGACGGTTGGATACTGCCGGGATGCAATGTAAGGATTGCCGCGTATTCTTGAATCGGCTTTATCGGAATAATGGATAAATGCTGGAGGAGGGGCGATGCTGGAAACTGCCGAAGAGATTGTTGAAAAACTGGGCCTTCAACCCCATCCTGAGGGTGGATACTTCCGCGAGACCTATCGCGATCCCGATTTGACTGGAGGCCGCAGCGTCGGCACAGCTATTTTTTTTCTTCTGAAGGCCGGTGAGGTCTCACGCTGGCATCGGGTGGATGCTGCGGAAATCTGGCATCACTATGCAGGCGCGCCTCTTGAATTGGGGCTTTCTGAAAACGGCAAAGGTACCGAAACGCGGATACTTGGAACAGAATTTCAAAACGGCCATTTGCCCCAACACGTGATACCGACGGGTTGGTGGCAACAGGCCCGTTCGCTGGGCGACTGGACACTCGTTGGATGCACGGTGTCACCGGGGTTCGAGTTTTCCGGATTTGAAATGGCGCAAGAGGGGTGGGAACCACAGGCCTGATGACCCGAATAGCAATTGGCGGATTTCAACACGAAACCAACACCTTCTCTGACAAGCCTGCTGACTTTGATGTATTTGTGGAAGCGGACGGCTGGCCGGGCATGGTTCGGGGACAGGCGATGTTTCCGGCGCTTGAGGGGTACAATATCGGGGTTACCGGCCTGATAGAGGGTGCGCAGTCACAAGGTTGGGAAATCGTGCCACTTTCCTGGTCATACGGCGGAGCCGGCGGCAAGGTAACGGAAGATGCGTTTGAGCGGATTTCCGCTATGTTGCTGCAGGAATTGCGGGATTGCGGCGAGATTGACGGGCTTTTGCTGGACCTGCACGGTGCCATGGTTTGTGAGCATTTTGATGACGGGGAAGGTGAACTGTTGCGCCGCATCCGTAAACAAACCGGTCCCGAACTCCCGATTGTTGCCTGTCTCGATCTTCATGCGAACGTAACCCCGGAAATGGTGGATCTGGCAGACCGGTTGGTGATTTACCGCACCTATCCGCATGTGGATATGGCGGAAACCGGTAATCGGGCCGCATTCGAACTTGGTAAAATCCTGGATGGTGATCCCAGAAAACCCAGGGCATTTCGGCAGTTTCCATTCCTCATACCGATGACCGTCGGATGTACCATGCTTAATCCGGCAAAATGGCTTTATGAGCGGGCAAACGAATACCAGGAGACGGCTGGAATTTCGCATGTATCGGTGGCCTGTGGATTCCACGCATCAGACATTTATCATTGCGGTCCCTCACTCGTGGTTTATGGCGGTGATCAGGATCTTGCCGATTGGGTGGCCGATCAATTCATGAGTGAGATCCTGGAGCGGGAAAATGAGTTTTCACACAATTTGTGGAATGTTGAAGAAGCGGTCGGTTATGCGATGGCGAACGCGGCCAAACACAATCTGCCGATAGTTCTTGCAGACATTCAGGACAATTATGGCGGCGGTTCTTTCAGCGATACAACCTGGATTTTGAACGAACTGCTGCGACAGGGGGCCAAAAATGCAGCGCTAGGCGTTTTGTGTGATGCAGAAGCTGCGTTGGCGGCTCATGAGGCGGGCGAGGGAAGCACCATTGAAATTGCACTGGGAGCGAAGTCAGGCCTTGAGGGACATAAAGCTGTGAAGGCCGAGTTCCAGGTTGAGGCAATCAGTGATGGCGACATCAAAAGCACTGGTGTTTACTTTGCCGGCGGCACCATGCGACTGGAACCGATGGCACTTTTGAACTGTAACGGCACCCGTGTGGTTGTTTCGTCGCGGGCAGAACAGGCAGCCGATCAGGCCATGTTTGCCCATCTTGGTCTGGATCCGGCATCGGTTGATATTCTGGTTCTAAAAAGTACGGTACACTACCGAGCGGATTTCCAGCCGATCGCCGCGGAAGTTCTGGAGGTTGTGGCACCGGCTCCGCTGATCGCCGACACCCGACTGCTGGATTATCAGAACCTTCGTCCGGGATTGCGGGTGATGCCCGGCAACCAAACTCAGGTTTGATCGGTGAAAGCAAGCACAAGCATCGAAGACAGCAGACCGCTTGCAAGTGCGAGTAATAGAGCTTCATGATAGCCGCCAAATGTCTCATACATGCCGCCGGCAATCACCGGGCCTGCCAGCCCCGCCGCGCCCCATGCGGTGAAAATCCGGCCGTAGGCAGCGACACCCTTTATCTCGCCGAACGTATTGCTCACGGAAACCGGGTAGACGGATATGATCGCGCCATAGGCAAAACCGACCAAACCCAGACAAACAAGCGCAAGAAGCGGATAAGGCAGGAACAAAAGCCCAACCAGCGCTAGTGCGGACAACAGGGGCAGCACGACCAGGAGAATGGATGTTCGCATCCTGTCGGCCAGAAATCCGCCGGAAAGACTGCCTGTCATGTTGAGCAGGGCAACCATGGCGGGTGCAAGGAGGATTAGAGCCGCATCGGAGGTGATCTGGCTCATAACGCCGGTTGCATGCCCAATTATTGTCAGCCCGCCGAAAACGGCCGTTCCGTAGCATAGCCAGAGTTTGCGGATGAGGGGTTTGTCAACTTCGTCGGAAGCAGCGTGCCCGGAAGCAGTGACCTCAAGACGGGTATTCCCGGATCTAAACAACGTATGGGCGACAGGTGCGGTAACTGTCAGTGCGCCCGCCAGTACGATCATGGCGCCGGAAAATCCGTTCCATTGTATGGCCAAGTCGAACAGATACGGTGCAACAGCGGCACCGAGTGCATAACAGGCGGTAATCAGGCCGACAGCAAGTCCTTTGTGTTGCGGATTGGCCTGGGCTGCCGTTTGCAAAGACAGCGCATAACCAATTCCGTTTGCACTGCCGAACACAAGCCCATAGGTGAGCCAGACCAGATAGATATCTGTGGCAACAGACGCTGTTATGCAGCCTCCTGCCGCCAGCAAGCATAGCGCAGATGCAACCGACCAGGGTTTGAAGTTGCGAAACACACGATGGGCCAACAACACGCTGATGGTAAGGGCTGCAAGCGAAATGGAGTAGGTGGCACTTGTCAGACTACGTGTAGCTGATAGTTCTGTTTCTAGTGGCTCCAGAAATACCGAAAATGCGTGCACAGAACCCAGAACGAGCATCAGCAACATTCCGGCCAGGATTGTCAGAAATCCCTTTTGTCTGAAAATCAACCGCAAATCCCCAAGCTGATGTCTTCAGCCATATAATCAGAGTTTGGGCAGATTCGCTGTATTTTTATTGACTGAGCGCTACTTCTTCCAGATCGGACTGCGGTTTGGAAAGGACCCCCCGTGCCATTCCGAAGTGCACCAGTGAAAACGGCAGCGTGATGAGCATTCTTCCTTGCGGGCGGGCCAGGCGATGGCGAGAATCTTGTAGAAGGAGATTCGCCTATGCCTCGCGGCTACCACCACCTGACCCAAGATGAACGTTGCCAGATTTGGGGGTTGAAGAAAAGCGGCCTCTCGCAGAGAGACATTGGGCGTGAGCTCGGACGCCATCACACGACAATCCGTCGAGAGATGCAGCGCAACAGCGGCGGCCGGGGCTACCGGTACAAACAGGCCCATAACAAGGCGACAGAGCGCCGCCACAGGGCGTCATCGGTGCCAAGGAAGATGACACCCGCCCTGTGGCAATTGGTCGAGGAGAAGTTGGCGGCTGGCTGGGAGCCCAGAGCAAATTTAGGGTCGGTTTCGTCGGGAAGGCCAAGCCATGGTGGGGCGGATGCGGATCTACGAATACGTCCGCGCGGACCGCAGGGCCGGTGGCAGCCTTTACAAACGTCTGCGGCGGCGTGGGAAGAAACCGAATTGGCGCGGCGGCCGGCACGCCGGGCGAGGACGCATTCCCGGTCGTGTCGATATCAGTGAGCGGCCCGCGATCGTCGAACAGAAGTTGCGGATCGGTGACTGGGAGGTGGACACGATCGTTGGAGCGGGTCAAAGCGGCGCAGTGGTTTCGGCGGTGGACCGCGCCTCGAAGATGACCCGACTGGTACGGCTCGACAGGAAAACGGCCGAAGATGTCGGAGCTGCGCTCAGACGCCGGCTGGAGGCAGATCGGCACCTGGTTCACACGATCACTGCGGACAACGGTAAGGAATTCGCTGGCCACAGCAGCCTGTCCAAGGCGCTTGATGCCAAGTTCTATTTTGCCCGGCCCTACCACTCATGGGAGCGCGGGCTGAATGAACACACCAATGGACTGGTCCGCCAGTATTTGCCGAAAGGCACGGATTTCCGGTCTGTGACCGATGCCGAGGTCCAGGCGGTGGAGGATCTGCTCAACGCACGGCCGCGCAAGGCACTCGGCTTCCGGACGCCGGAGGAGGTGTTCAGAGATGCGCAGGCACCGCCATGACCGCTCTCAAACCTCTGGGAAGCGCACAGCGTGAAATCTCTCTTCGGCACAGTCTGTTCGAAGAGGCGATTGCGCTTGTGCGCAATTCTGCGGTAGGGGTATTGGTAACGGCAATTCAAGTCATCGCAGGCTCCGCCTGGCGGTGGTGCACCTCGGAGCGGAAACGGCGTTTTATAAAAAGACTTATAATTCCAAGATTTTGAGCCTTTTCCCCAATCTCTTTTATCGAAAAATTCCCCTCACCATAACTATGCAGACCAAATTTATAAGCATCCACGTAGTCATTGAAAATATCGATCAACTCCCCATCCGAAAACAAGGCAATCTTACCTAAGTTTTTAAACATCAGGTCTGCCTTTATGGATTCATACGCCTTAATGTTTTTTTCTAATTCCGAAGTAAGTGCATTCATTTCTTCCACCTTGCAATGGCAGCTAGTTTGGCTGTCTTTTTCCTCTCTTTTGAAGATGTTTTTTCGAAACGCGCCTTCGCACCAGCCAACCCGCTATTGCGCTTGGCAGGTTGGTTGTATCCGGTTTCCTGAACTTCGCCTGTGGCAACACGGGCAACATGCACAGCGTTTCCAATCACGTCTGCGGGCCGTCGCTGGCCTTGTGGTCCTTTAGGCATTGCCGGGAGTTCCTTTATTTTATTTTCTCAATAATTTTTGCAAGAAGCTTGATCACGAAAAGCAGCGGAAATATCCAACCAAACAAAGGAATTAAAAATACTAAAGACCAAAACCATTTATTTAATCCTGCTATTGGCGCAACCTGATACGCGACTACTGAAAATGGGATAGACCACAAAAATAATATTAAAATTTGCCATATTCCAATATTCATCGTAACCTTCCTTTACCGATAACATGGTACAACCGATTAACAGATAACAGGGTCTGTTGTCAAAAATAAGAAGTTCAAACTGAGACACCACCGATTTTTATGGTATTATGAAGTGCCCAAAATTGTGTTGCGTTCGAGGTTCTTTTAAACCGGAAATTGGCTGTTTTTAAGGGGCTCTCCGCCCCTGGAAAATAAATGTCAAAAAAACTGCACTTTTTTTAAAATCCGGTTGACAGTTGGAGCCGACGGGGACTATATACCCCACACAACGAGGGCGGCGCGACGCTGGCGACGAACTTTTTCGCTCTCTTGTTACCCTTAGAGACTGGCACTAAAGTGCATGTTTCAAATGGCTGAAAAAACGAGGCCAAGCCCTGTTTCTACGGCCGACGATGCGGTTCTAATTTGATCTGTTTCGGTTCTTTGACAATTGAATACATAAGAAAGAGAAACGTGGTTGGCGATATCCTGCGATGCACGATGTTGTTTTCCTTTACGACAGTCGTGCTTACAGAGACTTTGGCGAGTCACGTTTCGAGAATGTTACTAACAAACATGGATCAGGCATTTGCCTGAGAAATGGTGTGTTTAAAAAAAATGTTCTCGTCAATTCGTTGGTCATACCAATGACCAACAAATGCGTGACCAGTCACCACAATTTCCTGTGGTGATATGAAGCCAATCAAAATCTCATATCAAACTTGAGAGTTTGATCCTGGCTCAGGACGAACGCTGGCGGCAGGCTTAACACATGCAAGTCGAACGCTCTCTTCGGAGAGAGTGGCAGACGGGTGAGTAACGCGTGGGAATCTACCCAGTACTACGGAACAACAGTTAGAAATGACTGCTAATACCGTATACGCCCTCCGGGGGAAAGATTTATCGGTATTGGATGAGCCCGCGTTTGATTAGCTAGTTGGTGAGGTAATGGCTCACCAAGGCGACGATCAATAGCTGGTCTGAGAGGATGATCAGCCACACTGGGACTGAGACACGGCCCAGACTCCTACGGGAGGCAGCAGTGGGGAATATTGGACAATGGGCGCAAGCCTGATCCAGCCATGCCGCGTGTGTGATGAAGGCCCTAGGGTTGTAAAGCACTTTCAACGGTGAAGATAATGACGGTAACCGTAGAAGAAGCTCCGGCTAACTTCGTGCCAGCAGCCGCGGTAATACGAAGGGAGCTAGCGTTGTTCGGAATTACTGGGCGTAAAGCGCGCGTAGGCGGGCTATTAAGTTAGGGGTGAAATCCCGGGGCTCAACCCCGGAACTGCCCTTGATACTGGTAGTCTAGAGTTCGAGAGAGGTGAGTGGAATTCCGAGTGTAGAGGTGAAATTCGTAGATATTCGGAGGAACACCAGTGGCGAAGGCGGCTCACTGGCTCGATACTGACGCTGAGGTGCGAAAGTGTGGGGAGCAAACAGGATTAGATACCCTGGTAGTCCACACCGTAAACGATGGATGCTAGCCGTTGGGCAGTTTACTGTTCAGTGGCGCAGCTAACGCATTAAGCATCCCGCCTGGGGAGTACGGTCGCAAGATTAAAACTCAAAGGAATTGACGGGGGCCCGCACAAGCGGTGGAGCATGTGGTTTAATTCGAAGCAACGCGCAGAACCTTACCAGCCCTTGACATCCTGGTCGCGGTTTCCGGAGACGGATTCCTTCAGTTCGGCTGGACCAGTGACAGGTGCTGCATGGCTGTCGTCAGCTCGTGTCGTGAGATGTTGGGTTAAGTCCCGCAACGAGCGCAACCCTCGCCATTAGTTGCCAGCATTTAGTTGGGCACTCTAATGGGACTGCCGGTGATAAGCCGGAGGAAGGTGGGGATGACGTCAAGTCCTCATGGCCCTTACGGGCTGGGCTACACACGTGCTACAATGGTGGTGACAGTGGGCAGCGAGACCGCGAGGTCGAGCTAATCTCCAAAAGCCATCTCAGTTCGGATTGTTCTCTGCAACTCGAGAGCATGAAGTCGGAATCGCTAGTAATCGTAGATCAGCATGCTACGGTGAATACGTTCCCGGGCCTTGTACACACCGCCCGTCACACCATGGGAGTTGGGTTTACCCGAAGGCAGTGCGCTAACTTTTGAGGCAGCTGACCACGGTAGGCTCAGCGACTGGGGTGAAGTCGTAACAAGGTAGCCCTAGGGGAACCTGGGGCTGGATCACCTCCTTTCTAAGGATATTCCCTCAAAACTCTTACGTTTTATCGGAATTCTTAAGAACATAAGGATTATCCAAGTCACGGATAGTTCGACTTACAGTAGCGGGATACGCCACCTTCGTTTCTCTTTCTTCAGCGAATTACACGCTTCGGGCCCTGTCATGTTTGTGGCAGCTTAGGCTGATGCAGGATTGGGGGCCGGTAGCTCAGTTGGTTAGAGCGCACGACTGATAATCGTGAGGTCGGAAGTTCAAATCTTCCTCGGCCCACCATTACAGTCTGGCATGCCAAATTTACTCGGGGCCATAGCTCAGTTGGGAGAGCGGTAGCTTTGCAAGCTTCAGGTCGTCGGTTCGATCCCGTCTGGCTCCACCATTTCCTTACAAATTCGCTGCAAGAAAACAAAGATTTGCACTCATCTGATGAATGCTTGTTCCATTACATCGTAAAAAGAAGATTTATCCAGACAATGGCATCTGTCATTGTGCGGCAGTTACATTTGCCATGTGCTGTCATATGTTTGTAAGCCTAACCGCTACAACTGGATACTTCTCGTGAAAACTGGTCTTTCTTGGCTTCAAACGTAAGATTTACCGGCAGTGCTGCACGGCCTGTCGGAGCAAATCCTACACCCAAGTTTGAAGTCAAAGAAAATAATACTGTTGTCTGAGTTTATTTGAATGTTAGCGCAACCCGTCGATTGCTTTGCAATCAACTGTTTGTGCCGACACTGTTTTGCCAAAAGCAAAACAACTAGAATGAATATCGGCAATGAGAATGATCAAGTGTCTTAAGGGCATCTGGTGGATGCCTTGGCACGCACAGGCGATGAAGGACGTGATACGCTGCGATAAGCGTCGGGGAGCTGCGAATAAGCTTTGATCCGGCGATTTCCGAATGGGGAAACCCATCCTAGATTACTGTAACTGCGAGGTCGCAAGACTTCGTTTTCCGGCTTCGGATTTACAGTGATCGTCTGAAGGATATCTTATCCTGAATACATAGGGATAAGAGGCGAACGCAGGGAACTGAAACATCTAAGTACCTGTAGGAAAGGATATCAATTGATACTCCGCTAGTAGTGGCGAGCGAACGCGGACCAGGCCAGTGGCAATAGTGAGAAAACTGGAACCGTTTGGAAAGACGGGCCATAGTGGGTGATAGCCCCGTACAGGTAATTCGATCTTTTGTCCTCGAGTAGGGCGGGACACGTGAAATCCTGTCTGAACGTGGGGGGACCACCCTCCAAGCCTAAGTACTAGTGCGTGACCGATAGTGAACCAGTACCGTGAGGGAAAGGTGAAAAGTACCCCGACAAGGGGAGTGAAATAGTACCTGAAACCGGATGCCTACAAACAGTCGGAGCCCGCAAGGGTGACGGCGTACCTTTTGTATAATGGGTCAACGACTTAGTTTAACTAGCAAGCTTAAGCCGATAGGTGTAGGCGCAGCGAAAGCGAGTCTTAATAGGGCGACATAGTTAGTTGAATTAGACCCGAAACCGAGTGATCTAGCCATGGGCAGGTTGAAGGTGCGGTAACACGCACTGGAGGACCGAACCCACGCATGTTGCAATATGCGGGGATGACCTGTGGCTAGGGGTGAAAGGCCAATCAAACTCGGAAATAGCTGGTTCTCTGCGAAATCTATTTAGGTAGAGCGTCAGTCGAATACTCCAGGGGGTAGAGCACTGGATGGGCTAGGGGGACCCAACGTCTTACCAAACCTAACCAAACTCCGAATACCTGGAAGTACTAACTGGCAGACACACTGCGGGTGCTAACGTCCGTAGTGGAGAGGGAAACAACCCTGACCGCCAATTAAGGTCCCCAAGTCATGGCTAAGTGGGAAAGGAAGTGAAGATCCCAAAACAACCAGGATGTTGGCTTAGAAGCAGCCATCATTTAAAGAAAGCGTAACAGCTCACTGGTCTAAATAAGGGTCTTTGCACCGAAAATGTAACGGGGCTAAAGCCATGCACCGAAATTGCGGGTGTGTATTTATACACGCGGTAGCAGAGCGTTCTGTAAGCCTGTGAAGGGAGACTCGTGAGAGCTCCTGGAGGTATCAGAAGTGCGAATGTTGACATGAGTAACGATAAAGGGGGTGAGAGACCCCCTCGCCGAAAGTCCAAGGGTTCCTGCTTAAAGTTAATCTGAGCAGGGTTAGTCGGCCCCTAAGTCGAGGCAGAAATGCGTAGACGATGGGAAACAGGTTAATATTCCTGTACCTGGAGGATGTGACGGATGCTGTAAGTTGTTTCCGCTTATTGGATTGTGGGAGCAGCGAAGGCGTTCCAGGAAATAGCACCTCCATATAGACCGTACCCCAAACCGACACAGGTGGACAGGTAGAGCATACTAAGGCGCTTGAGAGAACTACGTTGAAGGAACTCGGCAAATTACATGCGTAACTTCGGGATAAGCATGACCTCTAGCGGGCAACCGCGAAGAGGTGGCACAGACCAGGGGGTGGCGACTGTTTATCAAAAACACAGGGCTCTGCGAAGTCGCAAGACGACGTATAGGGTCTGACGCCTGCCCGGTGCTGGAAGGTTAAGAGGAGAGGTGCAAGCTTTGAATCGAAGCCCCAGTAAACGGCGGCCGTAACTATAACGGTCCTAAGGTAGCGAAATTCCTTGTCGGGTAAGTTCCGACCTGCACGAATGGCGTAACGACTTCCCCGCTGTCTCCAACGTAGACTCAGTGAAATTGAATTCCCCGTGAAGATGCGGGGTTCCTGCGGTTAGACGGAAAGACCCCGTGCACCTTTACTACAGCTTCACACTGGTATTCGTATTGGCATGTGTAGGATAGGCGGTAGACTTTGAAACTTGGGCGCCAGCTCAGGTGGAGTCTCCCTTGAAATACCGCCCTTATCACTATGGATATCTAACCGCGGCCCGTTATCCGGGTCCGGGACATTGTGTGGCGGGTAGTTTGACTGGGGCGGTCGCCTCCCAAAGAGTAACGGAGGCGCGCGATGGTTGGCTCAGAGCGGTCGGAAATCGCTCGTTGAGTGCAATGGCATAAGCCAACCTGACTGCGAGTCTGACAAGACGAGCAGAGACGAAAGTCGGTCATAGTGATCCGGTGGTCCCGCGTGGAAGGGCCATCGCTCAACGGATAAAAGGTACGCCGGGGATAACAGGCTGATGACCCCCAAGAGTCCATATCGACGGGGTTGTTTGGCACCTCGATGTCGGCTCATCACATCCTGGGGCTGGAGCAGGTCCCAAGGGTTTGGCTGTTCGCCAATTAAAGTGGTACGTGAGCTGGGTTCAGAACGTCGCGAGACAGTTCGGTCCCTATCTGCCGTGGGTGTAGGAATATTGACAGGATCTGCCCCTAGTACGAGAGGACCGGGGTGGACGTATCAATGGTGGACCTGTTGTTGCGCCAGCAGCATAGCAGGGTAGCTAAATACGGAAGGGATAACCGCTGAAGGCATCTAAGCGGGAAACCCACCTGGAAACGAGTATTCCCTGAGAATCGTCGTAGACTACGACGTTGATAGGCTGGGTGTGGAAGCACGGTAACGTGTGAAGCTTACCAGTACTAATAATTCGATCGGCTTGATCGTTCTCATTACCCATATTCATTCTTCGTAATTGGCGCAGCCAATTGCGGAAGCCTCGTCAGTTGCATTTTGTTTCATTAGAATGAGCGAGTATGCAGCAGCGAACTTGAAAGACCAGAACAATCAGCAACCCGACGTATTCATACGATGATACGCCTGTTTGCTGACGCGGTTTGACAAAATCAAACCGTTACATGCAATTCGTCGACCTGGTGGTTATTGCGAGGTGGCTGCACCCGTTCCCATTCCGAACACGGCCGTGAAACGCCTCAGCGCCGATGGTACTTTGTCTGAAGGCACGGGAGAGTAGGTCGCTGCCAGGTCTGCCAATTGCATGGAAATGTTTTCACGAAATCTTCTTTACGATCCGGAAATCAAGGCCGTCAGCCATCAAGCAGTTTGGCCGGCGGCTTTTTTGTTAGTGAATTTGACTTTACAAGTTCACTTTTGGTGGGTTTTGGCAAAGCCGGAACCATTGACGCGGGGTGGAGCAGCCCGGTAGCTCGTCAGGCTCATAACCTGAAGGTCGCAGGTTCAAATCCTGCCCCCGCAACCAAATTTACTAATAAATATCAATAAATTAATCCGCCTTCGGGAGGCTTTTTCTTTATCCGTTAACTTACTTGTGAATTTCCATGCAAATTTGACCCACTTGGGTGGGTAATTTTCAAGTAAAATTGACCCGCCTGTTTTAGGTTTCGCGTTTTAAGCGCGAGGAAGAGACAGGTGTTACAAATGGAAACGGTTTTGAAGGTCCGTTGCTGGATATTGCGCGGTGTGTACCCGGTCAGCGCCTAATGGACAGATTGGGTTGATTGCGTAAGGGAGTGATTTTGGCTCATCATTGCTATCAAGGAGCAAATGATGAGACGAAAGAACGAACGAATGACCGACGATGCTGATCGTGTTGTAAAAGACATCAAACGACAGACGCGACGTCGGTTTTCTTCGGAAGAAAAGATCAGGATTGTGCTTTCCGGCCTTCGTGGTGAAGACAGCATTGCCGAGCTGTGTCGTCAGGAAGGAATTGCCCAGAGCCAGTATTACTCTTGGTCCAAGGAATTTATGGAAGCCGGAAAGAAGAGGCTGGCTGGCGATACGATGCGTGAGGCCAATACCGATGAGGTGAAGGGACTTCGCAAGGAAGCCCGGGATCTGAAGGAGGTCGTAGCAGAACAGGCTCTGGAACTTCGATTGCTCAAAAAAAGCATGACAGGCGATGGGGGAGACGACGAATGAGGTATCCTGCATCCGAGAAGCTTGAGATCATCCGCTTGGTAGAACAATCGCATCTTCCAGCCAAGCAGACACTGGATCGACTGGGTGTTCCACGCTCAACCTTTTATACCTGGTATGACAGATACCAGACTGGTGGCGTGGATGCCTTGGAAGACAAGGCTCCCATGCCCGCACGGGTTTGGAACCGTATTCCTGACGATGTGCGTGAACAGATCGTCGATCTGGCATTGGAGGAGCCAGAACTATCTCCAAGGGAACTGGCTGTCAGGTTCACCGACACCAAGCGCTACTTCGTGTCCGAGGCCAGTGTTTACCGGCTTCTCAAGGCCCATGACCTGATTACCAGTCCTGCCTTTGTGGTTATCAAGGCTGCGAACGAATTCCGTGACAAAACAACTGCGCCCAATCAGCTGTGGCAGACGGACTTCACCTATCTCAAGGTTATTGGTTGGGGCTGGTTCTACCTATCCACCATTCTCGATGATTACAGCCGCTATGTGATCGCATGGAAGTTGTGTACGACTATGAAGGCCAGCGATGTTACTGACACTCTGGAACTCGCGCTGCAGGCCTCTGGCTGTGATCAGATCAATGTCCATCATCGACCAAGACTGCTGTCAGACAATGGCTCCAGCTATATCGCCACCGAACTGGCTGAATGGCTCGATGACAACGGCATGGATCATGTTCGTGGCGCACCATACCATCCCCAGACACAAGGCAAGATCGAGAGATGGCATCAAACCTTGAAGAACCGCATCCTGCTGGAAAACTACTTCCTGCCCGGCGATCTGAAAGGCCAGATCGGTAGGTTCATTAGCCACTACAATCACAGGCGATACCACGAAAGCCTGAAGAACCTGACACCCGCCGACGTCTACTTCGGACGTGGCGACCAAATCCTGCAACAACGAGAAAGGATCAAGCAAAAGACTATCAACGAACGGCGCTTGCAATACCGCAAGCAGGTCGCTTAACATCGACAAACAGATGAGCCAGATACTCGCTTAGCTCAAGCTGCGGTCTGTCCAGAAACCCATGACGACGGACAATTCAAAGGAGAAACAAAAAGATACAGAAGGGGCAATTTTCTTGCGACCCCAAAAGGCCCCGGACCCAAAAGCCTGTCAACTTGAGGAAACAAAGTTGCAGAGAGGAGATCACAGAAGAGAAATGGCAAAATACATGCTTGCTATGGCAGAAATGCTTTGGGAAAGTCAGGCTGGCATTTTCAGCAGGCCAAACTCCTTTGTGGTAGATATACGAATGGGCGAACGAATTGAGTTCTCAACCAGAGATCATGCAGCACGTGTTAGGTCTATAGAAGCCGCTTGTGGCCACATAACGCGTCTTTGGGATACGATCAAGCCAAGAGCATGGGTCCAAAAGAAACAGGTCTAGGGTAAAATTCGATAATACGGCGACACTTTTGTTTCCGCCCCTTCTGCTGTCACCCACCCACCGGCCACAGCCTGTCAAGAACAGTGAGAAAACCGATACCGGCAATCATGATACCACCCAGCTTGATGGTCATGCGATGTTCAAGGCGTTCAATGTTGTAGCGCACATCGGCAATATCAGACTTCAACTCGGTGCGGACTGCATCAATTTCCGTTTTCAATTCGGTGCGTAAATCCTTCATCTCGCTGCGCAGGTCCTTCATCGCCGCATCCAGATCGGGTCTGGTAAGCACCTGTTCGTTCTGATTGCGGATGATATCAACCAGGGTATCACTCTGCACCTTCGTGAATTTGGCCGACTTGAGCTTCTCGGATATTTCCAGCGTGTCAAAAATCATGGTCATTCCATACTCCCGCAATCCCTATACCACCTTGCAGGGCAGATTTCCAATCCCCGCCGTCAATCATTTTTCCGGAACACGCAGGAAGTCGCCTGACCGGTAACCGGGATAAGGCGGCGGGCGGAAAGACCCGCCGCCATACTCACGAAACTCTATAGGGAACTCTGATACCGTTGCTCGCACCCGAAACAGTGCAGCGCGGAGAGGCTGTTTTACCGGCCAACGGGGCCAAGCGCTAACAAAACCCCCGTCCGACACAAGCTAACTTAGAGCGTGTTCGCATCACGTGAATTCACAGCCGACTGCCCTGAAGAAATTCCGGCACTCCATTGGCGTGAACATATGGCAGACCTCTCCGATTGCCTTCCAGACATCATCGAAGGTTCTGGCGCCTGCCTTCCTCAGATGAGCCTTGAGCTTCGAAAAGGCCATTTCAATGGCATTGAGATCTGGGGAATATTTCGGCAGGAACAAAAACCATGCGCCGATATCTCGCAAGATCTGCTCGGCTTTTTCGCTCTTGTGAGCGGCTAGGTGGTCAAGGATTACGACATCTCTCTTTTCCAGTTCTGGCGCCAACTGTGTCTCAACATAAATCTCAAAGATTTCTTTGGTCATGGCCCGGTCAATAACCCAGGGCGCAACCAGTCCATGACTGCGCAGGCCTGCGATAAGTGTCTGCTTCTTCCAGTGGCCATGAGGGACAAAATCTATGAGGCGCTCTCCTGTTGGGGCCCATCCAGTTTGCTTGGCCATTTTGGTGTTTGTGGACGTCTCATCAATGAAGACAAGTTTTTCAATCGACCGATTCAAAAACGGAACACGCCTTGTCTTCCAGAGTTCGCGGTCTTTTTTCACGTCGATGCGGTGTTGCTCCTTGGCATAAATAGTCTTTTTTTATGCGACAACCCGAAACTGCGCACAACATGCCAGACAGGCGAATGATGGACATTGAGGTTGAATTTTTCGTTCAGCTCCGCACAAAGCTTACGGATTGTAATGTCCTTTTGTTCATCAACCCGTTTTCGAAGCCAGTCTTTATAGGGTGAAAGCTTGCCATGGCCTGTTTTTCCCGGGTTATGTTTTGGAGCAAGCGAGCCAGTTTCACGTTTCAACTTCACCATATCATTCACAAATTTGACGGAGACTTTGAAATGGGCAGCCGTTCCACGATGAGTGTGGCCTTCTTCTACATGAGCTACAACACGTTTACGCAATTCAATCGGATGGGGCTTGGGCATTGAAAATCCTTGGCTTCGAACCGAATCAGGTCACCCCAATCAGAATCATATTCGCGCACGGAAAGAAACTGAATCTACTCGACACAAACACGCTCTAATGTCGTCTCCGCCCGGAGACCAGACAATATCAAGGTTAATATTCCATGAAGGACCTGTTAGGGGATGTACACGCTCATCCCGCAGAGCCGCCCGCCGCATGGCTGGGCGGCAAGCGTCAGCTTGCGAAAACACTCGCCCGCCGCATCGGTGCAATCGAACATACAAGCTATGTCGAGCCGTTTGTCGGCATGGGCGGGGTATTCTTCCGAAAACCCCTTGTCGCCGATTGCGAGGTGATCAACGATATCAACGGGGAAATCATCAACCTGTTCCGCATCCTCCAGCGTCACTATCCCCCGTTCATGGACTGCCTGAAGTTCGTGATTGCCTCAAGGGAGGAATTCGACCGGCTGGGAAAGGTCGACCCGGCCACCCTGACCGATCTGGAACGCGCCGCCCGTTTTCTCTACATGCAGCGCCTTGCGTTCGGTGGCAAGGTCACCAGCCACACATTCGGCGTGTCACCCGGCACCCATGGCCGGTTCAATGTGACAAAACTCAAGACAAGGCTTGCCGATATCCATGAGCGCCTTGCAGGCGTGGTCATCGAGAACCTGCCATGGGCAGAGGTGATCAGCCGGTATGATACCCCCGACACACTGTTCTATCTTGACCCGCCCTACTGGGGCAACGAGACCGATTACGGCCATGGTATTTTCTCGAAGGCGGATTTCCGGAAAATGGCCGACCTGCTTGGCACCATCAAGGGCAGGTTCCTGCTTTCGCTGAATGATGTGCCGCGCGTTCGCGAGATATTCTCCGCCTTCGAGTTCGAGGAAGTGAGCGTCACGTATTCTGCCGGAACACAGTCCGGCAGGAAGGTCAGGGAGGTGATCATATCGGATATTGCGTAATCATGGAATTTGCATGATAAAATTGCGTTGTGCGAAAGCCGCATACTGCTCTGCCGTGCGGCAGGACAGGCGCGGAGCCGAGTCAGTTGCGGGCAATCAGATTTGCGAGGGCAATTTTACGACAGTTTAACGATTCAAGTGAAACGGATGTTTCGGGTGAAAAAGTCAAGTGTGAAAGGCTGGGTGGCGGTTGTCCCGAGTCGATGACTGCATTTGGGGGGAAGCAGACATTCGGCAAGTTGGACAGGCAGCGTCAGATTGTCGAAAGCGGACATTATTGTGGGATTATTTTTGTGTTTCCCGCCGGTTTCTCTTAAAATAAAATATCTTTATGATTCAATCTCTTAGTGTTTTTCGGGGTTTCCATTAAAATAAACTCATTGGCTATTTACTAACCTATTCAACATAGAAAGGAACGTACTTAGCGTTCTTTTTTGCCTGATCTGCGTAAAGTGGTTTTATCCATCCCCCAGCAATTGTATCATTAATGACATGGGAAGCATGTGCGGATTGATTATCGGTCAACCCTAAACGCTTCCGCAACGATTGATTGGTAATCGGCATAGCATGCATCTGGTACATAAGCTGAGCATGTTGAAAACATGCCCTTGTTCGATCATTTGCAGACATGTCCCTGAAATTATTGTTTGCATATAGTGTGATAACGGTAGAGTCTTCTATAGTTTCGAATAATGGGGCAGATTGAGAATTGGCTTCGATAGCACGCAAGGCGCGTCCAACACCACTCCCTCGTTCTTCACACAACTTACAATCCCGCATTAGCTTTGCCAATTTAACGTTTCTGGATCGCGCCGGAGCGTCAACAAATCGTATAGGTTCAATCAATGGGGTCCCAGGATTTGTAATCCGAAGTTTGTTTGAAAATATTTCAACCCGAGGGCCATAGCCGGTGGCTACCAAATCCTGATGAACAAGTGCATTAGCGAGAAACTCTCGAATCGCAATACTCGGATGACGGTAGGCTTTTTTTCGAACCCCATGTTCAAAGTATTCTGGTCCTTCAAGTTCTGCCATCACGAAATCCAGCAACTTCACAAATGCTAGTGCATACCCGTATTTTCCATCTTGATCCTTGATTGCTGTTTCGCGGTTTTCGCCTTTGTAAACAATTACTCTTGGGGCCTTCCCGGACACGGAATTAAATTTTGACAAATCTTTAGCAGCAGCCAAAGCAAACAAATTAGTCACATCATACCCGCCCTGCAAGTTGTCAACAATCAAACCGGTTGATATGAATTTTTCGAGAATGACCTGATCAGCCAATTCAACATCAAACATCATTTTTGCCAAATCCCGGCAATGAAAATTCTTCCAAATTTCATATGAAGATTGATTGGGTATTGCTATTCCGTCCTCAAACTTATGCCGGTTGGTCATAAGCCAAAGTCTTCGCTCCTTTTCCTGCTGATTATCCAGCCGTGTTTTAGATGAAACGTTACGGATATAGGCCACATTTTTGAATTTAACAGGGCAGTGGTAAGTTGGCTCAATGAGTATTATCTCCACGTGCTTTTCCTGAATCAAACAACTGCAAAATTCGACATAGATATTGGGATAAAGCAACCGGTTCAGATAATTGGAAAAGAGCTCCCCACCGAATTTTGCAGATTTCAATCGAACACTGGTTCCTACAATATCATGAGTTGTATCCTCAACTCCAAATATCATGTACCCGTATCTTTGTTCAGCCAACATTGCTGAATTAGCAATTGCGGACACATATTCACCCACGTCAACCGGGTCGAATTTATTTACCTTGAACTCATACCAACTTTCTTCGGTTGGCTGATTACAAAGGTGTATCACAAGTTGTTTAGGGTCAGATAATTTTTCCATCCCCCCGTGCCATTCCGAAGTGCACCAGTGAAAACGGCAGCGTGATGAGCATTCTTCCTTGCGGGCGGGCCAGGCGATGGCGAGAATCTTGTAGAAGGAGATTCGCCTATGCCTCGCGGCTACCACCACCTGACCCAAGATGAACGTTGCCAGATTTGGGGGTTGAAGAAAAGCGGCCTCTCGCAGAGAGACATTGGGCGTGAGCTCGGACGCCATCACACGACAATCCGTCGAGAGATGCAGCGCAACAGCGGCGGCCGGGGCTACCGGTACAAACAGGCCCATAACAAGGCGACAGAGCGCCGCCACAGGGCGTCATCGGTGCCAAGGAAGATGACACCCGCCCTGTGGCAATTGGTCGAGGAGAAGTTGGCGGCTGGCTGGAGCCCAGAGCAAATTTCGGGTCGGTTTCGTCGGGAAGGCCAAGCCATGGTGGGGCGGATGCGGATCTACGAATACGTCCGCGCGGACCGCAGGGCCGGTGGCAGCCTTTACAAACGTCTGCGGCGGCGTGGGAAGAAACCGAATTGGCGCGGCGGCCGGCACGCCGGGCGAGGACGCATTCCCGGTCGTGTCGATATCAGTGAGCGGCCCGCGATCGTCGAACAGAAGTTGCGGATCGGTGACTGGGAGGTGGACACGATCGTTGGAGCGGGTCAAAGCGGCGCAGTGGTTTCGGCGGTGGACCGCGCCTCATAGATTTTGTCCCTCATGGCCACTGGAAGAAGCAGACACTTATCGCAGGCCTGCGCAGTCATGGACTGGTTGCGCCCTGGGTTATTGACCGGGCCATGACCAAAGAAATCTTTGAGATTTATGTTGAGACACAGTTGGCGCCAGAACTGGAAAAGAGAGATGTCGTAATCCTTGACCACCTAGCCGCTCACAAGAGCGAAAAAGCCGAGCAGATCTTGCGAGATATCGGCGCATGGTTTTTGTTCCTGCCGAAATATTCCCCAGATCTCAATGCCATTGAAATGGCCTTTTCGAAGCTCAAGGCTCATCTGAGGAAGGCAGGCGCCAGAACCTTCGATGATGTCTGGAAGGCAATCGGAGAGGTCTGCCATATGTTCACGCCAATGGAGTGCCGGAATTTCTTCAGGGCAGTCGGCTGTGAATTCACGTGATGCGAACACGCTCTAACATCAATACTATTAGATAGAAAGAAAAGTATGCTACTTTACTTGGCATGGAAAAGCCGCTCTTTGAGACGGGTTTTTCTTTCAGAAATTATCCTATTATACAGGTTCGATTTTGATTTATGATGTTATGCGTTTTGTTATGCGACTTTGCCGCGAAGCAGTGAAAAGTGAACCTGTCCGCGTGCACCTGTTATGCATAACAAAATCATAACAATATGCATAACATTTGATCCAGTTAGGCAAGTTAAGTAATTGATATAAAAAAGATGTCATTTTTGTACGAATCCCTTCCTCTCCGCCAGCAAGAGGTTTGCCGGTTGAATCGTCCGCTAATGAAATCTTCCAGGCTAATCTGCTCGCATCTCAAGTATGAATTTTGATTTCCAAGTGGCCTTAGTCGAAAAATACAGTCTTTTGTAATGAGAACTATGTCGTCAAGCAATTCAGGCACAGCTAAGCCCGATTTCGATCTGTTAATTATTGGCGGCGGCATCAATGGTGCCGGAATTGCCCGCGAAGCTGCAAGGCGAGGCTACTCGGTTTGCCTTTGCGACAGCGGTGATTTTGCGGGCGGTACATCTTCTGCATCTACCAAACTGATCCATGGTGGTCTTCGTTATCTGGAGCATTACGAGTTCCGTCTGGTTCGGGAATCCCTCATGGAAAGGGAGATATTGTGGAAGATGGCCCCGCACATCATTTGGCCGATGCGATTTATCCTTCCGCATCACAAGGGGTTGCGACCGGCGTGGCTGCTGCGATTGGGATTGTTTCTCTACGACCACCTTGGCGGTCGAAAACTTCTGCCCCCTACGGCCACACTTGATCTCTCCCGGGATGAGGCTGGTGTCCCGCTAAAAAAAATCTTCAAAAAGGCCTTCGAGTATTCAGACTGCTGGGTGGAAGATTCTCGCCTGGTGATCCTGAACCTGCAGGCAGCGCAAAAACTGGGCGCTGAAATCAATCCCAGAACGCCGGTCAAAAAGGCTGACTACAAGAACGACAGCTGGCATCTCCAACTGGGCGGGACAGACACCCGCACCGTGACTGCATCCGTCGTGATCAATGCGGCCGGCCCTTGGGTTGATCAGGTTCTCGGTACAGTTTTCGGCATAAACCATGCCCGAAATGTCCGGCTTGTCCGGGGTAGCCACATAGTAATCAAAAAGAAGTATGAACACGATCGCGCCTACATTTTCCAGAATTCTGATGAGCGCATCATATTCGCAATTCCATATGAGCAGGATTTTATGCTCATCGGTACAACGGATACTGAACATTCCGACATTTCCGGAAAACCCGAGATAACGCAGTCAGAGATAACCTACTTAACAGAAATGGCCAGCGAGTATTTTGAACAGCCAGTCAGCGAAAAAGACGTCGTCTGGACCTATTCGGGGGTTCGCCCGTTATATGATGATGGTGCTTCAAAAGCCCAGGAGGCAACCCGCGACTATGTCATCCGTACCGAACCGTCAGTTGGCAATCAAAATCTGATCAACATTTTCGGTGGCAAGATCACAACGTTTCGCAAATTGGCAAAGTCCCTGGTAGATGAAGTGGAAGAACGACTTCCCCGACCTTACCTGGAAATCAAACCTGAGGGGCCGCTGCCGGGTGGGGACTTTTCTGTTTCCGGGTTTGGTCATTTGGTGGCGCTGATCCAGGATGAGTATCCGTTCTTGGAACCCGATGTTGCAATCAGGCTTGTCAGAAATTACGGAACAGATGCAAGAACGGTGCTGGAGGGATGCCGCACTGAAACTGATCTCGGTCGGCAATTTGGAGCCGGACTGTACCAGGCAGAAGTTGAGTATCTCATACGATACGAATGGGCAAAGACCGCGGAAGATATTCTCTATAGGCGTACCAAACTCGGCCTGCAATTGAAGCATGAGGATGTTGCATCTCTTGATGCCTGGCTCAAAGAAAACCGGGGTTGAACACTACCTTAGCTTAAGGATTGACGGGTTTTGCAAGCTGAACAATTAGTTGTTGCCGAAGAGCTATCCTGCGGTTGCCAAAATGGTTACACCTGCGGCAACCACGAACGCTGCAAATACCCGGATTTTCCAGGGCCTTTCACCAAACCAGAGGACTCCTATCAGAGCAGCCATGATGACACTGGATTCCCGGATCGCAGATACAGTGGCCAGATTTGTGAGGCTTGCTGCATATATAGCCAGCCCGTAGGCGAGGGCGGATATCAGTCCACCCATAGTTCCCACAGTGTAGAATTTCAGACTTGTTGTTTTCAATTGATTGCGCCTGAAAAAAAGAAAGAAGAGCGTCGAAAATCCCTCAAGCAGGAACAGCCAGCCGATATATCCAAACGGACTGTGCGACGCACGAACACCAATTCCGTCGACAACCGAATAAGCGGCTATCGTCAACCCGGTAAATAGAGCTGCATAGATTGCCCCCGTGCTTGTGGTGGAATAATTGCGGCCAACCAGCAACAGGCAAATACCTCCCGAGACCAGCAAAATCCCCACCCAGCCGGAAAGTGGCAGTACCTCTCCGGCAAACGCCAATCCTCCAAGGGCCACCAGTACCGGAGCAACACCGCGTGCTATCGGATAAACCGCGCTCAAGTCTCCGGATCGATAAGCCAGAAGCAGGAACCCGTAGTAAAAGTAATGAATGAGTGTCGAACCAACCAAGAATGGCCAGGCTTCCCTGGCCGGAATCGGAAAGTTCACGACCAGCAGAACTCCAAAAATAGTGTGGCCGAAATTGACCATTCCCAACATCAGAAAACGATCGGCCGCGCCTTTTACCAAAGCATCCCACAGTGCGTGGAGGAACGCAGCGCCCAGCACGATCATTACACCAAAGAGGGATGGGGGTTCGATCACAGTTCCTGTTACTTTAAAAGACGCAGCGCCGACGGTGGTGAGTTTAACATTCGTATGTTACCGGGAAAATGCAACCCCCTTGTTCTGGGCCAATAATCTCGGATCTTTGGATTTTATCTTGACGGTTCGCCCCTCCAGCAATTCCATACATCGCTCAAGTGTATCGCGTTCCAGACGTTCCATCGCCTGCTCTGTATAAAACGTCAGATGGGGGGAAAGAATCACATTGGCCCGAGCAAACAGGCCGCTCAGGGGATGTCCAGCCAGTTTCAGGGGTTCCATACTAAACGTGTCCAGGCCAGCGCCGGAAATCCAGCCTTCATCCAATGCCCTGATCAATGCTAATTCTTCCACTACCGCACCGCGTGATACGTTTATTAAGTACGAAGAGGGCTTCATCATCCTGAGTTCTTTCTCCCCAATCAGGTGTCGGGTCTGGGAGTTGAGCACGCTGTGTATGGTTACGAAGTCGCTTTGCTGAAGCAATTCATCAAGCGAGGTGCATTGCTGCGCACCTGCTGAAGCCATTTCATCTGAACCAACATGGGGATCATACGCCAGAACATTGGCGCGAAACCCATTGCCGGCCATGCGGGCCATCGATCTTCCAATACGGCCAAATCCAATAATTCCAACCGTGCTTCCGGCAATATCGCGCCCCATCCATTGGGGTTCGGGCCATGCCCAACCCTTTGCCGCCATTTCGGCATTCACTTCCGGCAGTCGTTTGGCCAGAGCGATCATAAGGCTAAAGGCGCCTTCGGCCACCGTGTCTTCGGCGTATTCGGGAACGTTTACGACAACAATATCGCGTTCGGTGGCTGCGGGTATGTCGATCGCATCAATGCCGACACCGTATTTGACGATACCGCGCAAATTTGCTGCTGCTTCGATAACGCGCCGCGTAATCGGCGTATAGCACATCAACAAAAGGTCAGCATCGGCGATTTCCCCTACAAGATCATCCTCACCTGTTCCATCGGGAAACAGGACAAGTTCATGCCCCAGTTCCTGCAATGTGTGATCAATTATAGGAGTGTGCAATTCGCAGTCAGTGCGGATTATTTTCAAGCTCGGCAAACCTTTCCGATAGCCGCGACAACAATTTTCAGGGCATTATCCAATTCGTCCCGTGTGATCGTCAAAGGCGGTGAAAGGGTAAGTACGCACCCTTGTGAAATCTTGAAACTCAGGCCTTTTTCCATGCAGGCATAATATATCTGCTCCGCCCGCTCCAGACCCGGAGAGTTTTCTGCCGGATCATCAACAATTTCGATGCCGAACATCAATCCTCTTCCACGGATATCGGAGACATATGGATTGTCAGCAAGTTCCTGGTTGAGGCGGTCCAGGGCGTATTTTCCAAGATTAAGGGAGTGATCAACCAGGCCTTCATCCCGAATGATGTCGAGAGTTGTGAGTGCCGTGCGCGCCGTTACGGGGTTCTTCTCGTGTGTATAATGGCCAATGGCAAAATCACCGCATACATCAAGCTCTCGTCTTGCAATGGTTGCAGCAATTGGCAGAATGCCACCCCCGAGAGATTTGCCAATCGTGACGATATCCGGGACGATATCATCGTGTTCAAAGGCAAACATCCTGCCAGTCTTTCCAAGGCCGGTGGGGATCTCGTCCATAATCAGAAGCGCACCGTGCCGGGAACAGATTTCGCGGACATTTTTCCAGAAACCCGGCGGCGGGACAATTGGTACAGCCCGCATCGATTCCGCAATTACGGCAGCCACATCCCCCTCCCTCTCAAGCACAAATTCAATCATGCGGGCACAGGCTTTTGCGCTGGCTTCAAGGGTTGAATGCCCGTACGGGCAGCGGGTTGGATGATAGGACGCCACATGTTCAGCTCCCGGAAGGAGCGGTCCGGCAATGTGAGATCTGAAGGTTGCTTCACCACCTACCGATGCAGCGCCAAAACCGGCACCGTGAAAGGAGTCCCAGAAAGAAACGGTTTTGAAACGCCCAGTTGCTGCCCGGGCGATTTTCAGGGCAATCTCGTTTGCATCAGATCCACCCGTGGTGAACAGAACTTTGCCAAGGTCGCCGGGCGCAAGTTCGTTCAAACGTTCTGCGAGTTCAACAGCCGGTTCATTAGCAAACCGCCTTGGTGCAAATGGCAATTCGTCGAGTTGCTGTTTGATAGCCGCAACAAGTCGCGGGTGTCCATAGCCGATGTGGTGGACACTGTTGCCGTGAAAATCCATGTAACGGCGGCCATCCAGATCTTCGATCCATATACCTTCCGCTTTTGCAATAGTGCTGACACAGGGGCTGGAGAGACTTTGATGCAAAAATGCTTCGCTATCGCGGTCCAGCAATGCTGCGGAAAGCGGTCCGGTATTTCCTGCCTGCCACTGTTTGCGGGCGGCAGAGGTGTTTGATTCACCTTCAGTGTGAAATGCCGGTGTTGCCGTCTTTGATCTCTCGCTTACCTGGGCCATGGCAGAGAATAAGTCTTGACGTTTGTGAAGAATTTCATTGCCTCCAGCACACCTTCCTTTACCGCATTTCCTGAGTCCTTGATGCCACCAAACGGCGACATCTCAATCCGGTAACCCGGTTGTTCCCAGACGTTGACAGTGCCGACATCAAGCCCGTTTATGTAGTTGATCGCTCGGTTCAGATCGTTGGTGCAAATTCCCGCAGACAATCCGAAGGCTGTGGAGTTGGATATTTCCATAACCTGTTCGTCATTATCCGGAACACGGACTATCGGTACAATGGGACCGAAGGTTTCTTCCATCACCAATTCGGTGTCGTGTGGAACATTATCAACCGTAATTGGCGGCAGCAAAGCGCCGTTGCGCCCCGGATCATAGAGAACATTGGCGCCTTGCTTTTCAGCATCATAAACGCGGCGCTCGAATGTTTCTGCCGCCTGTGAATGAATTACGCATCCAAGCTGTGTTTCAGAGTCCTGCGGATCACCAAAGCGAATGGCCTTGGCCTTTTCGGTAATCAATGGCACCAGCTTATCGGCTACTGATTCTTGCGCAAGGATCCGCTTGATGGCGGTGCATCGTTGTCCGGAATTACCGGTAGCTCCTGCCACCGCTATGGTTGCAGCTTTTTCGAGATCCTCATCCTTAAGGTCGTTCAGGATGATAAGCGGGTCGTTGCCACCAAGCTCCAGGGCGGTACGTTTGTATCCGGCTTTTTCGGCAATCATCTTGCCGACCGGCACACCACCTGTAAAGGTGATGATATCGATATGCTCATTGACGATCATCTCTTCACCGATATCGCCTGGCATGCCAGTGACAATCTGGAACATTTCCGGTGGCAGACCTGCGTCATATAGAATGTCAGCAAGAGTTAGAGCTGTAAGCGGTGTAAGCTCCGTCGGTTTGCAGACCACGCAATTGTTTGTTGCAATTGCCGGAGCAATCTTGTGCGCCACCATGTTAAGCGGATGGTTGAAGGGCGTAATCGCCGAAATCGCACCCACCGGCTCGCGTTTGGTGTAGATTTTTCTGTCCTTGCCGTGGGGCGTAAGATCGCACGAAAAAATCTGTCCATCATCGAGAATGGCCAGTTGCCCCGCCAGCGTGAACACATCATAAGAGCGGCCGGTTTCATAAAGAGAATGTTGCTTGCAGATACCCAGCTCCAGCGTCAGCCAATGGGCAATTTCCTCGCGTCGTTCACGAATGAGCTCTGCCGCCCTGAACAGAATCTGCTGACGTTCATATCGAGTGAGCTTAGGCTGGTAATTTACGGCAATCTCAAATGCCTGTCTGGCGTGTTCAGCGTTGCCGGCTGGAACGGTTCCGATGACTTCGTCTGTGAAAGGATAACGTACCTCCACGACATCTTTTGTGGTTACTTTTTTGCCACCGATGCGCATGGCATCCTGGCGGATTTCACTGGGTGTGATTATGTTCATAGGCTTGCTCACGAATTTGAAACCAGGGTTGCAGCTTTGGTAGCGTAATGGAAAGCATCAAAGTTCCGCAAGTCAGGTGCATCAGGCAAATCCGGCATCTGTCGATTAACGATAAACGGTACTTCCTGCTCGGTCAGGCCACCATGAGAACGAAGCGGCTCGTTCAATGCTGCCAGATCATGGCGATGCTCGCTGGTGCCCAGAGTCATGTTCTCACCCGATATCACCACCAGATCGCCCATCCGATCCTCTGGCAGTTCGAAACGGGCGCATGCATCAGACTTGTTCAGAACAACAAGAATATCATCAATCGCAGAGAGCCGTTCTATGAGAGAATTTTCATCAGCATCATCCGGAAGGTAGACGGTGGCAAATGAGCCCAGGGCTCCGTGATGGACCACATAAGGATCGGTAATCGGGAGAATAACACGGGCTTTGTCGTTACCGATCCATTCATCAAACAAGTCCTGCAGATAGATAACCGAAGGCAGACCATCAGCGTCGTGTTTCGGTTTCATGCCGTGATCACCGGTTATCACAATAGCGGCGCCCAGTGCATCCAGTTCGGTCAGGTGTTTGTCGAACATTTCATAAAACGCATTTGCTTCCGGCACACCCGGTGCGTATTTGTGCTGCACATAGTCCGTTGTAGTGAGGTACATAACGTCCGGTTTTTCTTCGCGTAGCAGCTTCACTCCGGCGATAAACACAAATTCCGAAAGGTCAGCCGAATAAACTTCCGGCACCGGCGTGTCTAGCCACGCAGACGCGTTTTCGATGCCGTGCTCTTCGCGTGTTGTGGTGTCTGACTTTTCGGCTGAAAAGCAGAATGCCCTGCCTTCATCAAATGCCATTCCGTCTCCCAGGAGCGCGCGCAGCTTGTCCTTGGCGGTGACAACGGCAACTTTCTTTCCGGCTTTGTAAAACGCACTGAAAATTGTTGGTGCACGAAGAAACTTCACGTCATTCATCATCACTTCTTCGCCGGTTTCCGGATCGATAAGAAAGTTGCCGCAAATGCCGTGAACCGCTGGAGGACGCCCGGTGGCGATCGAGAGGTTATTCGGATTGGTAAAACTCGGGATGACGCTGTGGGCCAGGCGAACTGTACCTTCTTCCTTGATGCGTTTCAGGGTTGGCATAAGGCCGGCCCGGATCGCCTCGTCCAGGTAAGCCGGCTCACAGCCATCCAGGCAAATTGCAACCGCACAAGTATGGGGCATCGCATAGTTGCGTTCGTTGACTACAATATCGTGCGAAGAGTTTGACATGTCGTTCATGTAAGGTTTCCGATTTAATGTTGGTTTGCCGCAAGAGCGGACAGGTCTTTGTTTGCGAGTTTCTCGCGTTCATGAATTGCGGATGCCGGTGGGGTAGCGCTGTCGACACCCATCGCCTGCAGGGCGGACGCGGCAGCATCGACCACATTTCTCATGACGTATTCATCCATCTGACCGATACAGCCAATGCGGAAACTCTCCGCAACTGTCAGTTTGCCAGGATAGATGATATACCCGCTTTCCTTCATCAATTGGTAGAAGCGGCTGAAATCGAAATTCGGATGCTCCGGGTTGAAGAATGTGACAATAATCGGCGACAACCATTCGTCGGTCAACAATGTTTCAAACCCCAGTTGCCGCATGCCGGAAACCATCACATCACGGTTGTTTGCGTAGCGCGCGCCGCGGGCAGCTGTTCTGCCTTCCTCGCGATGCAGACGCAAGGCTTCCAGAAAGGCTGCCACGACGTGGGTCGGCGGGGTATAGCGCCACTGACCTGTTTTTTCCATTGTCACCCACTGGTCATAGATATCGAGGGACAATGAGTGGCAGTTTCCCTCCGCCTTTTCCAACTCGGACTTGCGAACGATAACAAAGCCGAAACCGGGCACGCCCTCAATACACTTGTTTGCAGAAGACACGAACGCCTCATAACGGATGTCATGCACATCCAGCGGTATAGCTCCAAAAGCGCTCATTGAATCAACCAGCAATTTCCGACCGGCTGCATAGACCGCTTCAGAAATTTCTTTAACCGGATTAAGGATGCCGGAAGAGGTTTCGCAATGAACCACCACTACATGGGAAATGGAAGTGTCAGCGGCTAATTCAGCCGCAACTTCATGCCCGCGTGGAGGCAGATAATCGCCCTTGTCTATAACAACCTGTTCCCGGCCGATACGCTCGAGAGTCTGGACTATCCGCTTGCCATAGGCACCATTGCTGAGAACCAGTGTTTTGCTTTCGCGAGGTAGGAGGGAACCTAGCATCGCCTCAACAACAAACGTGCCGCTTCCCTGAATCGGAATGCAATCAAACTCCTGGTCTCGGTCATCAATTAAGGCAAGCAGATCCGAGCGTAGTTGCTTGGTTATTGCGCGAAAATCAGAATCCCAAGATCCCCAGTCGCACAGCATTTTTTCCTTTACACTATAAGCAGTTGTGAGCGGACCGGGAGTCAGCAAAAAAGGCTCTCCCAATCGTGGCGCTTCCATTGAACGCAAAAAATTTGTGTTTATCCGGCTGGTCATTTCAGATTGCTCTCAGAAGACAGACAAGGTGAATGATGGCGATATTATCCAGCAAAGTAATATATGAAAAATCGATAATATAGTTCAATCTATAAGTAAAATCGATTGTCGGTTATTTTGTCGGCTGACGGTTCATCAACACACCATATCGTGCCAGAATTTGGTAGGCAAAACTGATAAACCGGGAATTGATTTCTTTAATTCCCTGCATGACTTCCAGATGAATATCGCTGGTTTTGATGCTTTCTTCGTTGCCAGTTCCCAGCCTCTGCATATGACTATTGCGACTGCGCTCTTCGAGTTTGCGCATTGCCGCCTTTTCATCATGCAATTGCTTGGCCGAATCAAGATCCTCAGAAATCAAAACGTTCAATGCCAGTTGCATGTTTGTGGTCACCCTGGCATGCAGGTTCGTAAGTTCCTTGCGTCCCGCATCGGAAAACTCAAGACGTTCCTTGTGCTTGACTTCACAAAGTCTAAGCAGATCCTTGCAGATTATATCTCCAACCCGTTCCATGCTGATTGCGAAATTCATCAACTCCAAGCTGCGTTTGGACTGTTCCTTGGTAAGCTGGCGCTGGTTGAGTTTCGCCAGATAGAGTTTGATTTCGGTCTGGGCTTCATTGATGGATTTATCCATTTCACGGATGGCATTGATCTGATCGGGGGTCGATGCATCAAAATAATCCATCAGCGGACTGAACATCACTTCTATTTGTTCGCTCATCCGCAGTAGTTCCCGTGTCGCACTTGCGTGGGCCAGTTCCGTGTTGTCCAACACATTATAATCCAGTGCGCTCTGCCGTCTGTTTTGGGGTGGCTCGGGCGGTGTGTCTTCCTTGATCAATGATTTGACCACGTTAGCAAGCGGCACAACAAAGGGAAGGCCCACAACAACCAATGCGAGATTGAACAACAAATGAAAGTTGACCAACTGGCGAACCGCATTGCCGCCCAGCAGATCCAGAGGAACCAGTGACCATTGCAATGCTGCCAGCGCCAGCACGCCGCCGACGGTGCGGAAAATGAGATTGGCGGCCGTGATGCGTCTGGCCTTTATGTGCATGTTCCGTGTAAGCCAGACCGCCACACAACCGCTACCTACATTCGCTCCCAGAACCAACGGCAAGGCAGCCGAAAGAGGCAGCACTCCTTCCGCACAGAAAACCGCAAAGAGCAAAATTGAAGCAACGCTCGAATGAAAGACAAAGGCGATCAGAGCACCGCCAACCATTGCAGTTACCGGATCAGCTGCCAGTACCTGAACCACGGTTGGGAAGTGCCGGCTCTCCTGGATGGGGCCGCTGGCATCCCCAAGCATTTTCAAGGAAAGCAACAGGAATGCGATGCCGAGCAGAATTCGCCCGATCTGCTTATGTTGCCGAGAGTTGAATTTCAAAAAAAGAATGCCACCCAGAGACAGAAGTGCCGGAATAAGCCACGTAAGATTGAGGCTGAGGAACTGGACGACCAGTGCGGTTCC
This sequence comes from Rhizobiaceae bacterium, assembly GCA_965198665.1. Taxonomy (GTDB): domain Bacteria; phylum Pseudomonadota; class Alphaproteobacteria; order Rhizobiales; family Rhizobiaceae; genus JAALLB01. Next base: position 279,980 of record CBDAPT010000011.1, read on the forward strand.
GAGATCTGCGCCTAACACAACCGCCAAAGAACCGGTAACGCCCATGGCTCCAGTTGCAGCAAATCCGGGTACCAGGATCGCAACTGCTGTCGAACTTTGCAGCATGACGGCAACCAGTCCACCGGCAAAAACGTTTACAATAATGCTTTGCCTTGTGCCGCGAAAAATTTCGCGCAAAGAAGGCCCGGCAAGGCGTTCGACACCGGTTCGTACCATTCTTGTAGAATATAAGAGCAACAATACCGCGCCGGTGAGTTACAATAGAAAACTTAAGATCTGCATCAGTCCTTAAACTCAATTTTGGCCAGCTGTTGCGTGAAAGAGAATTTCAAAACCTTTTGGGGCGGTTTTGAATCAACGCGTTGAGCTGGCCTAAACATCCAGCGAATCACATAAAATAAGCGCAACACCTTGCATAAGTCAAAACGATGGTTTTTATTCAAGCATCTTTTTTATTTATGGGGTCGTTACGTGCGATATGTTCAGCTTCGTGCTTTTCACTATGTAGCCGTAACCGGAGGATTTTCTCGTGCAGCTGAATTACTGCACCTGACCCAGCCAGCCATATCAGATCAGGTGCGCAACCTGGAAATTGAATACGACGTGCGATTGTTCAATCGCGAGAAAAAACAGATCACCCTCTCAGAATCCGGCAGGAAGTTATTCGATATCACACGACGGATGTTCGAAATCGAAAATGAAGCATTGGAGTTGCTGTCCCAATCCCAGGCGATGAAATCCGGGCAGTTGTCGATAGCTGCTGATTCTACCTACCACATCACAGAAATCATCGAACAGTTTCGGCGCGAGTATCCGAACATTTTTGTATCAGTTTCCGGCGGCAATACGGAAGCTGTTATAGACAGCCTCAACAATTACGAGGCGGATGTGGGAGTAGGTTTACTGAGTGAAATACCAAACAGCCGCGAATTCGATGTAATCAGCCTTGGTTCAACGCCCATAATTGCGTTTGCAGCTGTGCACAGTGATTACGGCAGTTTGAAGTCGGTGCGCATCCGTGACCTGGCTAAGATACCACTTGTCATGAGGGAATCTGGGTCCAAAACCAGATTCAAGGTTGAAGAACTAGCAGACAAGAACGGCGTCGACTTGCAAATATCCATTGAAGCGCAGGGCCGTGAAGCAGTCCGTGAACTGGTGGCCTCAAGCGGCGGGGTTGGCATCGTTTCAGAGGCCGAATTCGGCAAGGATTCCCGCTTTGTGAAAATCCCAATCTCCGGTGCCAAGCTGGTAATGGATGAAGCGATCATCTCCCTCAGCAAGCGCAAGGACAGTCGTTTGATCCGGGCCTTTATGCGGGTTGCCAAAAATTTCCTGCACAACTGAACTTTTCCGCGTTTGTCATCGACACGTTACAAAGTTGTATTACTGACTTATCTCGTACATCAACAAAATCGATTGTAACATCATAATTATCGATTTTATTAATGGTACGATAAGAGTCAGACTTCGTTGGCATGGGCGCGAAAGTGTACCGGTGTTGGGATCGGGATTTGTCAAAAGCGGCCGTAGGGGAATGTGTGATGGTATTATTGGGAGAAAGATATGATTAAAAAAATGCTCAAATCACTAGCGCTCGGTACAGCAATGACCGCGATGACAGCGATGGTAGCCAGTGCTGCGGAGTTAACGGTCTATACAGCAGTTGAAGCAGAAGACCTTGCTCGATATGCAGAGGAATTCAACAAGTCGCATCCAGACATCAAAATAAACTGGGTTCGTGATTCAACCGGTATCGTTACGGCCAAACTACTGGCCGAGAAAAACAACCCGCAGGCCGATGTGGTTTGGGGGTTGGCAGCGACATCCTTGCTGCTGATGAAATCCGAGGGAATGCTTGAACCTTATGCTCCGGTTGGGGTGGAGAACCTTGATACCAAGTTTGTAGACAAGAGTTCGCCGCCGACCTGGACTGGCATGGATGCCTGGGTTGCCTCCATCTGCTACAACACGGTTGAATCTGAAAAAGCCGGGCTTACACCGCCGAAAACCTGGAAGGATTTGAGCAAGCCTGAATATGCCGGGCATCTGATTATGCCAAACCCGAATTCTTCAGGAACCGGATTCCTTGATGTGTCCAGTTGGCTGCAGATGTTTGGTGAAGAGGGTGGCTGGGAATATATGGATGCACTGCACCAGAACATTGCCCGCTACACCCATTCCGGATCAAAACCGTGTAAACTCGCTGCGGCCGGAGAAATCCCGATTGGTATTTCTTTCGCATTCCGTGGTGCCAAGTCGAAGGCGGCCGGTGCTCCACTGGAAATCATCGTGCCGGAAGAAGGTGTCGGTTGGGATATGGAAGCAACAGCAATCATCGCTGGAACAGATGATCTGGAAGCGGCGAAAACGCTGGTCGATTGGACGATAACCAAAGAAGCCAATGTTATGTACAATTCCGGTTATGCAGTGGTGGCTTATCCAGGTGTTGCAAAACCAGTCGAACACTTTCCAGATAACCTTCTGGAAAAAATGATCGACAATGATTTCGAGTTTGCGGCCAACAACCGGGCTGCGATCCTTGAAGAGTGGCAAAAGCGATACGACGGCAAGTCCGATCCTAAATAGGTTCAACCTCCCTATGGGCGCCAGATTGCTTTGGCGCCCTTTTTTGTTCGTTGAACTACCTCAAGACAAAAAGCTAGAATAGTTATGTTAGACAAACCATCCAGCTACCGGAAGGCGGACAATGCTATGGGCGAGACGGGGAATTCTCAAAAAGAGTTTTTGAAAATTAACAGTCTTTGGAAAGCTTTCGGAAAATTCATCGCTCTTAAGAAAATTTCCCTGACTGTCATTGAGGGAGAATTCATCTGTTTTCTCGGGCCGTCCGGTTGCGGAAAGACAACCCTCCTGCGCGCAATTGCCGGCCTGGACCTCCAATCGCGCGGCTCGATTGCGCAGGCAGGTAAGGACATTTCAAATCTGCCCACTTCACAACGTGATTTCGGTATTGTGTTCCAATCCTATGCTCTGTTTCCCAATCTTACGATTGAGAAAAACATTGCCTTCGGTCTGGAAAACTCCGGCATGGCGAAGGATGCGATAACAGCACGCGTTTAAGAACTGTTGGATTTGGTCGGCCTGCCAGATCAGGGATTAAAATATCCTGCGCAACTTTCCGGTGGACAACAACAGCGCATAGCGCTTGCAAGGGCTATTGCGACCGAACCAAGCCTGTTGCTGCTCGATGAGCCGCTTTCTGCCCTCGATGCAAAAGTGCGCGTTTCTCTCAGACACGAAATAAAGGAACTTCAGCGCAAACTGGGAGTGACTACCGTGATGGTAACCCATGATCAGGAAGAAGGGTTGTCCATGGCAGATCGCATAGTGGTTATGAACCATGGTGTGATCGAACAAATTGGAACTCCTATGGGGGTGTATCGTAACCCGGCATCACTATTCGTTGCCGATTTCATTGGAGAAATGAACCAGATCCGCGGCAGGGTGTCCGGTAAGAAGTCAGTTAGCATTGGAGAATTGCAACTCACCTGCGCCAGCCATGACATCGCCGATGGCGTGGACGTCATTGCTGCGATCCGGCCTGAAGATATCATTCTGCACGGTAGGGGTGCACGCTCTCCGGGAGCGAAAGATCCTGTCCAATATCCTGAGAACTGTCTGGATGTCCTTATCCGGGAAATGGAGTTTCTCGGTTCCTATTGGCGAGCGATTTTAGAAAATGAGCAATTTGGTGAGACCGGTATTCGCGCCAATCTTTCCATTAATGCGGTCCGGCGGATGGACTTGGCTGCCGGGCGAAAACTCAGTGTCGAAATTCCTGCGGACCGCTTGTTGCTGTTTGCAGTTTCTGAGGAAACAGGTTCATGACCGATCTCAGCCTACCGGCGGGTCGGACCGTAAAAGCAAAACTCGGTTCAGACGACTGGCTGATGCGTGGATTTATTGCGTTGATCGCAATCTATCTGATAATCGCTCTGGCTTTTCCTCTTTACGCAATGCTGTCCAAGGCTTTCTCTACTTTCCAGTTCGATCTTACCCAGTATGAGCTACAAGTGAGCAACGAGGCGGGAGAGTTTGATGGCACGGTTCTGTCGCCTGAGACGTTAAACCAGGCCCTTGAAGTTTATTCACAGAGCGACCTGGCTACCGGTTCTGGCGGGCGGTTGTCCCTGGTAGAGCTGTTTCCAGACTTTTCGTTTCGTAGTCCCGTCCAGTACAAAATACGGGGAACAAGCAATACAGCATCCTATTTAGTCGGATCAGAACTGTTTGTTGGAACCGAATGGCAACAAGTTGATTCGAATACGTTTCGAAGGGTTGTCATACGGCCTGTTTCATCTACTGGTCTGAGTAACTTCAGTCGATATTTTTCAACACCTTCACTTGTTCGCTCGATTCAGAATTCACTGGTCATTTCGACAATCAGCACCATCATCACGGTGATACTGGCGTTCGGGTTTGCTTATTCTTTGAATCGAAGTTGCATGCGGTTCAAGGGGGTATTCCGACTCATTGCCATGGCGCCCATACTGGTGCCATCCCTGTTGCCGGGAATCGCACTGGTATACCTTTTTGGCAACCAGGGCATGCTGAAAGCGGTCATGATGGGTGAGAGCATCTATGGGCCCTATGGGATTATTGCCGGTTCTGTGTTTTTTACTTTTCCCCACGCCCTTCTGATAATCACCACGGCGCTAGCTATTTCGGATGCCCGCCTTTATGAAGCAGCCGCATCGCTCAAAACCAGTCGCTGGCGAACATTCTGGACAGTCACCGTTCCGGGCGCTCGCTATGGTTTGATATCCGCGTCATTTGTTGTTTTCAATCTGGTCATTACCGATTTTGGCCTCCCCAAGGTAATTGGCGGGCAATTCAACATGTTGGCGGTTGACATCTACAAACAAGTCATCGGCCAGCAGAATTTCGAAATGGGTGCAGTTGTTTCTGTTGTGCTTCTGATACCGGCCATGTTTGCTTTTGCCATTGACCGGTTTGTACAGCGCAAACAGGTTGCTTTGCTGTCGGCGAGATCCGTAGTTTATGAACCGAAAAAGAACACCCGATTTGACTGGATGTGTTTTGCTTTTTGCACTCTCATCGCCATCTTTATCGTAGGGATTCTGGGCGTCTGCCAGTACGCGGCATTGATCAAGTTCTGGCCATATGACCTCAGCCTCAGCCTGAATAATTATGCGTTTGATCGAATGGATGGCGGGGGATGGGCTGCATACAGAAATTCCATCAAGATAGCGTTGCTGACAGCCTTTTTCGGCACCATCATCGTATTCGTCGGCGCATACATGGTAGAGAAAACACAAGGTTTCAGAACCGGTCGTACAGCATTTCAGTTTCTGGCAATGTTACCGATGGCGATCCCGGGAATGGTGCTTGGACTTGCCTATATTTTCTTCTTCAATGAACCGGCCAATCCGCTGCACTTCATCTACGGGACCATGGCCATTCTGGTGCTTTGCACCGTGACCCACTTTTACACTGTCTCGCACCTGACTGCTGTTACCGCCCTGAAGCAGATGGACAATGAATTCGAATCCGTTGCCGCCTCCCTCAAACAACCCTTTTACAAACTCTTCGCGCGGGTCAGTGTTCCAGTATGTTTGCCGGCTATTCTGGACATCTCGATTTATTTGTTTGTCAATGCAATGACGACAGTCTCTGCGGTAGTGTTTCTGTATTCCTCCGGAACTGCACTCGCATCTGTGGCGGTGCTGAATATGGATGACGCGGGTGATATCGCACCGGAAACGGCGGAGTGATTATCTAGGCGACGTTCAACGTTATGACCCCGGTGCTGATGCGGGAGTGGTGGAAAAAATTGTCAAACATCTGGGTATCGCATTGCAGAGCCGGGATGCTTCACTGGTTTCCTGTTCAGACAGCAGCGAATTGGGCCGGGTACGCGAAAAATGGTGTATGAAAAAACTCGGCGCTACTGATGAGAGCAAGTGTGATGCCGTAATAGCTTCTGTGTGCGAAACCATGTCCGGCGACAACAGCAAACAGCGGTTGACTTTTTACTATCTCGTGGCCAAGGAAATGGGCCAACTGGGCGACCTGTAAGCTGAATCAACTTTTAATCCGTGACCCCCGCATTGTGATTAGGCGGGGGTTTTTCTTTACAGTATAAGCGGTTATGGATAGTGCCGGTTGTTTCAACACAGGCAAAAAGCGAATTCAGAGAGCAAACATGTTTCCACTTTCCAGTTTGATGAAGACATTCGTGCAAAAGGGTGCACTTACTGTGATAGATGTCGACGGACGCAGGCACGTTTTTTCCGGCGAGCCGGGTCTGGAAGTCACAATGCGTCTGCATGACAGGCAACTGTACCGAACCCTGGTCACCAATTCGGAACTGGCTGCCGGTGAAGGTTACATGGAAGGAACCATCACGTTCGAGGAAGGTTCGACACTTCGCGATTTTTTGCAGCTGTTTTCCCACAATCGCCTGTCACTGGCATCTCATCCCGCGCAGAAGTTTTTGCGCGCTATCCGTATGAAATCGCGGAAGAAACAACAGTCAAACCGGCGCGGCCAGGCGCAGCAGAATGTCTCGCACCACTACGATCTTGGCAACGAATTCTACAAGCTGTTTCTGGACAAGAACATGCTGTATTCCTGCGCCTATTTTCGCGATGAAAACGAGACCCTTGAAGAAGCGCAGCGTAACAAGTTGAGGCTGCTGGCTTCCAAACTGGACCTGAAACCGGGTCACAAGGTGCTCGATATCGGTTGCGGCTGGGGAGATCTGGCGCTTTATCTCGCCGCACTGAAGGATGTGAATGTTGTTGGTGTCACGCTTTCTACTGAACAACAGCAACTTGCTTCTGAGCGCGCAAAAAAAAATGGGCCTCGCTGATAAGGTGGAATTTCGTCTGCAGGATTATCGCGAAGTGCCTGAAACGTTTGATCGCATTGTTTCGGTCGGCATGTTCGAACATGTCGGAGTTTCCCACTACGACGAGTTTTTCAAGAAACTTAACGCCCTGATGCCTGACGACGGCCTTGCAGTGATTCATTCTATCGGCCACATGTCGCCTCCGGGCATGGCCAGTAAGTGGTTGCAGAAATATATTTTTCCCGGTGCATATTCCCCGGCACTTTCGGAAGTCTTCGAGGTAATCGAGCAAAATCATCTGTGGTGCACCGATCTTGAATTTCTGCGGGTGCACTACGCCACCACATTGAAACATTGGGTCGACCGGTTCGACAAAAACCGCGACAAGGTTGTGGAGATGTATGATGAGCGCTTCGCCCGTATGTGGGAGTTTTACCTGATTTCCTGCGAGCTGATGTTCCGCACCGGCAGTCAATTGGTCTTTCACATGCAGTTGTCGCGCAATCGCGACGGCGCACCCATAACGCGGGATTACGTGACGGACACCCAACGAGAGCTTGAAAAGCTTGAAAAAAAGCTCAAACTGGAACTATGAAACAAGGGCTCCGGGCACAATTTATCTCATTCCTTCTGGTTGCCGTTTGCGGCATTTTCATACTTGGATCCCTCGCTTCTGAGCCGCGGGCCCAAACCCGATATTGTGATTTGGCGCTGGTGCTTGCGATGGACGCATCTTCCAGTGTTGATGATCGCGAATATGCATTGCAGATGAAGGGCATGGCTTCCGCACTGCTGGACGAGGAGGTTCAGGAAGCGATCCTGTCTTTGGGGGGTATGTATCTTTCTGCTTTTGAGTGGAATGGGCAAAGCAACCAGAAAATGATTTTTGACTGGGTCTACCTTGGTTCGGCCGACGAGGTAAATCGTCTCGCTCAACGGTTGTCATTGCACATCAGGAACTCCAAGAACTCACCGACTGCAGTGGGTGCCGCATTAGGTTTTGGACACCGCCTGGTCTCGCGGGTGCCTGAACCCTGTGCGCGGCATGTGATTGATGTTTCCGGTGATGGCCCAAACAACGACGGCATCAAGCCGGATGCAATCTATGCGATTTACAATTTCTCAAATATCATTGTGAACGGCCTGGTGATCAAGGATGTATACAACAATCCGGAATCCTTCTACCGAGACCCGGAGGGCTATTATCGCAAAAATGTTATTCGAGGCGGTGACGCGTTCCTGGTTCTGGCTGAAGGTTTCAATGACTTCGCACGCGCCATGAAGCAGAAGCTGCTCAAGGAGATTGTGCCTGGACCTATCGGGCAATTGCGCTAGGCCGTCTGGCAGTTGTCAGGAACGGTGCAACAGTTGCCAACAGGGGTTTCAGCGTTTCTTGAACTTTGTCAGCGGGGTAATAAAAAGGGAATTATATACTTGATTAACCATGCGATTCGTGTTAATCATAAAATAACATAACGGAGAACAGAATGGCAAAAGCACCCGGTAAATCATATCGCGAAGGGATTACCCTTATTGAGCTGTTTGAAATGTTCCCCGACAACCAGACTGCGGAAGAATGGTTTGAGAATATTCGATGGCCTTCCGATGATGACCGCCATTGCCCTCATTGTGGCAGCTGTAGCACTGTTCGCAAAGAGAACCGCAAACCGCAACCCTTCCGGTGCCGAGATTGCCGAAAGTTCTTCTCTGTTCGTAAGGGGTCGGTCATGGAGGGGTCGCCAATTCCATTGCGTAAATGGGCAATTGCAATCTATCTCTGCGCGACCAGTCTTAAAGGCGTGTCGTCGATGAAATTGCATCGTGATCTTGGCATTACTCAAAAAAGTGCATGGTTTATGGGGCATAGGCTGAGGGAAGCGTTTACGACTGATGGAGGGCTGTTCCTTGGTCCAGTTGAGGCCGATGAGACCTACATGGGCGGCAAGGAAAAAAACAAACACGCCAAGAAAAAATTGAAGGCTGGACGCGGGCCAGTCGGCAAGACGGCGGTAGCGGGTGTCAAAGATCGTGAAACGGGCAAGGTTCGTGCGAAAGTCGTTGAAAATGCCGACGCCAAGACGCTGCAAGGTTTTGTGAAAGAAAGCACCGTTGAAGATGCTCAGGTCTATACGGATGAGGCTGCGGCTTACGTGGGAATTGACAGGCCGCACGAAAGCGTCAAGCACTCGGTTGGCGAATATGTCCGCGAACAAGCGCACACCAACGGCATGGAGTCATTTTGGGCAACACTTAAGCGTGGTTATCAAGGCGTGTACCACCAAATGAGCGCCAAGCATCTGCACAGGTACGTGAACGAGTTTTCAGGGCGTCACAATATTCGAGGTAAGAACACAAGGGAGCAAATGACAGATATGGTAGCGGCAATGATCGGCAAAAGGCTCATGTACAAGAACCTGATTTCGGGAGACGTTATATGACCAAGGTAACAATTCCGGCAGTGGTAAACGATCCCGAAGCATTAGCCAGATCGTTATTTCCAAAGTCAGTTGACACGCATGTTAGCCTAGGAAAAGGACAGACCGACAGACCGACAGACCGACAGACCGACAGACCGACAGACCGACAGACCGACAGACCGACAGACCGACAGACCGACAGACCGACAGACCGACAGACCGACAGACCGACAGACCGACAGACCGACAGACCGACAGACCGACAGACCGACAGACCGACAGACCGACAGACCGACAGACCGACAGACCGACAGACCGACAGACCGACAGACCGACAGACCGACAGACCGACAGACCGACAGACCGACAGACCGACAGACCGACAGACCGACAGACCGACAGACCGACAGACCGACAGACCGACAGGAAGCCAAGAGGAATAATTCACGAAGGCGACTGCCTTGAAATCATGCGGGAAATGGCCGATCATTCGGTTCGGATCATTGTTACATCCCCGCCATATAACATTAAAAACAGTTCCGGTAATGGCCTGAAAAATGGAAATGGCGGTAAATGGCCAAAGGCCGCTTTGCAAAACGGATATTCTGATCACGACGATTGTATGCCACATGATCAATACGTTCAGTGGCAAAGAAATTGTCTTCAAGAAATGGTGCGTATCCTCAGTAATGACGGCGCAATATTCTACAATCATAAATGGCGTGTTCAGCGTGGATTGTTGCAAGATCGGTCAGATATTGTCGAAGGTTTCCCTGTTCGACAAATTCTGATTTGGGAAAGGGCCGGTGGAATCAACTTTAATCCAGGCTATTTTCTTCCCAACTACGAAGTCGTTTACTTGATTGCAAAGCCTGATTTCAAACTTGCCCCAAAGGCAAATGCTCTTGGGTGCGTTTGGCGGATCAAGCAGGAAAGCAACAATCCGCATCCAGCACCATTTCCTGTGGAACTGGCGGCACGCTGCATTGAAGCCGTTGGAGACGGTCTTGTTCTCGATCCATTTATGGGGTCTGGCACAACTGCAATCGCGGCAGAAAACGTAGGCTTAAACTGGATCGGTATAGAGAAATCGCCTGCTTACACAGCGATGGCAAATGATCGCATCAACCGCGCCTTGGGTCGTTCGTTGTGATGGCTGTAAAAGATGCGGAGTTGCACGATCGGCTTCGCCGTGCGTTAAAACGTGGATGGCTCAATATTCCAGATTTTCCAGGATACGGCGGAACTGGAGCCCCTGGAAAAATTCTCGAAGAATTGCTTGGAGTAGACGGCGGGAACCTTGATACGCCGGATGCGGGCCGATGGGAGATCAAATTTCACTCAAATAATGCTCTGCTGACTTTATTTCATTTGGAAGGGGAGCCTAAAGGCCACATGCACCATATGGTGCGAGAGTTTGGATGGCCTGACAAGCAAGGACGAACCAGCTTTCGCCATACAATTCACCAAGGCAACTCAAGTTTGGGCTTCTATATTGCCAACGAAAGCAACCGGATCACCGTAAGACATCCAGACGTTGCCGATATGGTGTGGCCTTATTGGACGCATGACAAGCTCATCAATGCATTTGCATCCAAGTTTCGCAGGCTAATTGTGGTAAAGGGTCAACGCAAAGGGCACCATGTGCGCTATGACGTTGCGCATACATATTGGGAGCCAAAGATAACCATGTTTATTGAAGCGGTGCAGCGCGGAATAATTGCTATTGATTTTGACGCAAGAACCAACAATGGCCGTGGATTACGAAATCACGGTACAAAATTTCGAGTAAAATATGAGGACTTGCGGCACCTCTATGGGAACCGAAAACGGTTTGATTGATGGTTAATCAAGTATATAATTTCCAATAAAAAGCATGACAGCGGCAAGTGCAGGAAACAGCTTCTTTTCCGGTTTATTTTGTTTTGTCATGGTACGTCAACTTGTAATCATGGTCCGGCAAATTATTTAACTAGTCCTTAAACGCCAAAGCGTTTTCGATCGATGTCAGCTTATGAACAAGGTCATATCGCAGCAAAACCGTGGAAGTGTAATCTTCCACATTTATCGGGAAAAGGAATCGGCATAGATTGGATGAATGCAACAATATCTTGATCTTCTCAAACTAGTCATGGAAAACGGCACCGATAGGGGCGACAGAACCGGAACGGGTACCCGTTCTGTATTCGGCCATCAAATGCGGTTTGATTTGTCGGAGGGGTTTCCTGTACTCACCACCAAAAAATTGCACTTGAGATCCATCATCATAGAACTTTTGTGGTTTTTGAAAGGCGAAACAAACATCCGCTGGCTGAAAGAAAACGGCGTTTCCATCTGGGATGAATGGGCGGATGAAAAGGGAGAACTAGGCCCGGTTTACGGATATCAATGGCGGTCCTGGCCAGCTCCCGACGGTGGAACAGTTGATCAAATCGAAAATTTGGTGCGTGACTTAAAAAACAACCCCAATTCACGGCGCCATATAGTGAGTGCCTGGAACCCGGCGCTGGTCGACGAAATGGCTTTGCCGCCCTGTCATTGTCTGTTTCAGTTCTATGTCGCGGATGGAAAGCTTTCCTGCCAGCTTTATCAGCGGTCAGCTGACATTTTTCTGGGAGTGCCGTTCAACATCGCATCCTATGCATTGCTTACCAAAATGCTGGCACAGGTCTGTGATCTTGAGGCGGGGGATTTTGTCCATACCTTTGGTGACGCGCATATATACCACAATCACTTTGATCAGGCTCACGAACAATTGTCGAGAAAGCCCAAATCCCTGCCACAAATGCAGATTAATCCAAAAATCAAAGACATTTTTGCATTCGACTACGAAGACTTTGAATTGACGGATTACGACCCGCATCCCCATATAAAGGCGACCGTTTCCGTATAGAGGTAAACATGATAGATATTCAGATAGCGCTTGTCGTTGCCGTTGCCAAAAACGGTGTTATAGGAATGGAAGGGGGGATGCCCTGGCATCTTTCCACAGACCTGAAAAGGTTCAAACGGGATACGATGGGCAAGCCTTGCATCATGGGGCGCCGGACCTACGAAGCAATTGGCAAGGCCCTGCCAGGTCGCCTCAACATCGTAATTTCCCGTTCCGAATTCGTTGCCCAGGATACAGTTCATGCCACCAGTATTGATGCGGCCCTGTTTCTGGCAGAAGGCTGGGCTATTGAGAACGGTTCAGAAGAAATCTGTGTCGTTGGCGGGGGCCAGATGTACAGGGAACTGATCGACAAGGCGTCGAAACTCTATGTCACGCATGTAATGGCGGAGCCTGACGGAGATACGCGTTTTCCCGAAATTGTGGAAGCTGAGTGGAAGCCCGTGCACCGAGAAGAGGTACCGATGGGTGAAAATGACAGTGCAGAAACCCTATATGTCGTGTATGAGCGCGTTAACTGTTGATTATGTACACCGGTTAGAAGACTGAATTTCAACGGAAAATGTCTATTTTTCCCATTGTTCTTAACTGTCGCACATAATACCCGTCAGATGACATTGAAAGCGATACGCAGCATGCCTATAAACAACAAAAGTGAATCTCCTTGCTGAATACCGACTAGATCGGATTTTATGCAAAACGCTGTAAAAGGAAAATAGATGCCCTGGAGCAATCAAGGTGGTGGAGGCGGCGGCCCTTGGGGCGGCGGCGGAAATAACGGAAACAATGGCGGCGGCGGTGGCGGCGGCCCCTGGGGCAATGGTGGTGGCAACCGTCCTCCTCGCGGTGGCGGAAGCGGCGGAGAACCGCCTGATCTGGAAGACATCATCCGTAAAGGGCAGGACCAGCTGCGAAAGGCTATTCCCGGTGGCGGCGGTGGCATAAGCCCATTCACGATGTTGCTCGGAATAATTCTGCTGCTGGGGCTATACGTTTATCAGGCAGCTTATACGATACAGGAAGACCAGCTCGGCGTTGAACTGCGTTTCGGAAAGCCAAAGCCTGAGATTTCGTCTGCCGGCCTGCATTTTCATTGGTGGCCGGTTGAAACCTATGAGGTTGCCAACACCGCAGAGAACCAGCTCAACATTGGATCGACCGGACGTTCGGGAAAAACCGGGTTGATGCTTTCAGGTGACCAGAACATCGTGGATGTTGCATTCTCGGTTCTGTATCAGGTTACATCACCGACCGATTTCCTGTTCAACGTTCGTGACCCTGAAGGAATGGTAAGGCAGGTTGCTGAAAGTGCGATGCGTGAAGTTGTGGGCAAGCGACCTGCTCAGGATATTTTCCGTGACGATCGTGCCGGTATTGCGGATGAAGTCCGACAGATTACCCAGTCGACATTGGATAGCTATGGTGCTGGTTTGAACATCAACGCAGTCAACATTGAGGATGTTGCACCGCCAAGAGAAGTTGCCGATGCGTTTGACGAAGTGCAGCGTGCGGAACAAAACGAAGACCAGTTTATCGAAGAAGCCAATCAGTATGCCAACCGCATATTGGGTGCTGCACGTGGTGAGGCCGCCCAGATTTCGGAAGATGCTGCAGCATACAAAAACCGGGTTGTTGAAGAGGCAAAGGGTGAGGCACAACGCTTTATCTCTGTGTATGACGAGTATGCAAAAGCCCCGGAAGTTACCAGAAAACGCCTGTTTTTGGAAACCATGGAAAAAGTATTGGGCGACTCCAACAAGGTTATCGTGGAACAAGGTAACGGGCAGGGAGTGGTGCCGTATCTGCCATTGCCTGAAATAAACAACCGTCGCACACAGAATCAGGGAGCACAGTGATGTCTAACCGAATGCCAATTATTCTCGTATTACTGGCGCTGGGATTTTACGTTGTCTACAACTCCCTGTTTGTCGTTAATGAGCGCCAACAGGCAATCGTCCTGCGCTTTGGTGAGATTCAGAGGGTGGAAAATGACCCGGGTCTTTATTTCAAGGCACCGCTCGCTTTCGCGGGCCTTGATACGGTCCAGATTATTGAGGATCGTCTGCTGCGTTTCGATTTGGATGACATCCGTGTTCAGGTCTCCGGTGGTAAATTCTACGAGGTGGATGCATTTCTCACCTATCGCGTGGAAGACGGCGTAAAGTTCCGCCAACAGGTTTCGGGCAGTCTGCAACTGGCTGAACAGCGGTTGAGAACCCGTCTCGATGCTGCCCTGCGTCGGGTTTACGGTCTCCGCGGATTTGAAGCAGCACTGTCAGATGACCGCGCTGAAATGATGCGCGAAGTGCGTGATCAGATCCGCCCGGATGCAGCGTCACTCGGACTTAAAATTGATGACGTGCGTATCCGCCGTACAGATCTGACCGCAGAAGTTTCTGATCAGACCTTCGCCCGGATGAATGCGGAACGTCTGGCTGAAGCAGAGAGACTGAGAGCACGCGGACAGGAAGCGGCACGCCGGATCAAGGCTCGTGCAGACCGTCAAGTCGTGGAGATTAAGGCCGCAGCACAGCGTGATGCTGAAATCCTCCGCGGTGAGGGCGAGGGAGAACGCAACGCGATTTTTGCCGATGCCTTTGGAAGAGATCCTGAGTTTTTCGAGTTCTATCGTTCCATGACCGCCTATAGTGAAGCACTTCAGCAAAGTGGAACCACCATGGTTCTGTCGCCGAATTCTGACTTCTTTAGGTATTTTCAGGATCCAAACGGGTCAAACATTTCCTCCGGACAGTAACCTGTCCGGTGGCGGAAGTGTAAATGGACGATTTGATTGTAGCAGTAGGGCTGGTTCTAGTTCTGGAAGGCCTCGTTTATGCCATGTTTCCGGCCCAAATGCGTAAAATGGTCGAGGAAATGACGAAAATTTCTGATTCCAGCCTGCGCACTTTTGGATTGGTTGCCCTTTGTATTGGCGTGTTTGTTGTTTGGCTTGTGAGAGGATAACTGGTGGCGCAGCTGTCGTTGACAATGGTTTCAACAGTGCGTGAATGAGGCGATCACAGCTAATAATAGT
Source organism: Rhizobiaceae bacterium (assembly GCA_965198665.1). Classification (GTDB taxonomy): domain Bacteria; phylum Pseudomonadota; class Alphaproteobacteria; order Rhizobiales; family Rhizobiaceae; genus JAALLB01. The sequence continues at coordinate 295,162 of CBDAPT010000011.1, forward strand.
GATCCAAACAATGCTAGAATAAGTAACAATCACAGTTCCAATTTTTTTGGAGGAATGAACCGAATGAACTTTGTAAACAGCGTCAGGGCATTTGCCCGCCTGTCAGTGGCAGCCGGGCTTGCCGTGTCATTGACCATCTTGCATCCGGCAACCAACGTCTGGGTGCCGACTGCACAGGCTCAGGGGCCGACTTCTGTCGCCGATATTGCAGAGGGTCTGATGGCAGCGGTGGTAAATATTTCCACTTCGCAAAAGGTTTCCGACCGGCGAGGCAGCGGGAATAGCCCGATACCTCAGGTGCCTGAAGGATCACCATTTCAGGATTTCTTTGATGATTTGTTTCCCAGAACACCCGATGGCGAAAACCGCCGCGCTCCCCAGACCAGGCAATCCCTGGGCTCCGGTTTCGTAATCGATGCTGACGGAATTATCATCACCAACAATCACGTGATAGCTGATGCAGACGAGATTACGGCGAATTTCAGTGACGGCAGCAAACTGATAGCCGAGCTTGTGGGGACTGACCCGAAAACCGATATTGCCGTGTTGCGGGTGAAGCCGGAAAAACCGCTTACCGCAGTGCCATTTGGCAATTCCGACAGTGCCCGCATCGGGGACTGGGTAATGGCGATCGGAAATCCTTTTGGCCTGGGCGGTTCCGTGACGCTGGGTATTGTCTCTGCGGTCGGTCGGGATATCTCCTCTGGTCCTTATGACAATTTCATTCAGACTGACGCAGCGATTAACCGAGGGAACTCCGGCGGGCCGCTGTTCAACATGGCTGGAGAAGTGGTCGGCATAAATACTGCGATCATATCGCCGTCCGGTGGCTCAATCGGCATCGGCTTTTCTATTCCTTCTAACCTCGCGACCCGGGTGATTGACCAGCTTGTTGAGTTTGGTGAAACACGTCGCGGTTGGCTTGGCGTGCAAATACAGACGGTTACCGACGAGATTGCTGAAAGCCTTGGTCTGGATGATGCTTCCGGTGCTCTTGTAAGCGGCGTGGTCAAGGACGGTCCGGCCGAGGCAAGCGGTATCAAGTCTGGTGACATCATCCTGACTTTTGATGGCAAGGAGGTTGAGCAAATGCGCGACTTGCCGATTATCGTTGCAGAGACCGCTGTCGACAAGGAAGTTGATGTCATCGTGTTGCGCAAGGGAGAAAGACAGACAATTGGTGTCAGGCTAGGACGGCTTGAAGATGGCGAAAAGAAACTGACGTCGCTGACAACCGGCGAGGATGAAAAATCAGATGAGCCTGAAACCAAAACGCTGCTTGGCCTCAAATTGTCCGAAATAACCGAGGACACAAGAACAGATGCCAAGATCGCAGAAGATGTCAAAGGGCTGTTCATCAACGAAGTTGAAAGCGGTTCTGGAGCACAGGACAAAGGCATCATGGCGGGAGAAGTTGTCATGCAAATCGGTCAGGAACCGGTTGAAACACTGGCCGATGCCGAAAAACAGATTGCCAGCTTGAAACAACAGGGCCGCAAGAACGCTCTCCTGATGGTCGGCACAGCTACCGGAGATATTCGCTTCGTCGTTGTTCGCATTGAATAGGTGGCACAAGCACACGGGAAAACAATTTTAGGGGGGCGCTGGCTCCCCTTTTTTGTTTGATCGAATAACGCCTTTGTTTTGTCCTGATCATACAGACGAAAATCCGGTGCCGCTCACCCTTTGAAGCCGCAGGTTTTCACTTTTTTTGGCTGAAGTTGTCTAACCGCAAGTTATTTTGATTTGCGCATAAAAATTCATGCTGTCGCAAAATAATAAACTTCAGGCTTTCATACGAAACTGATACACTCTACGGGCGATTAATTTCTCTTGTTGCCCAAAAGGGGAGCTGATCCGCCATGCTCGAGCAAAGCCTGTTATCAGTCGACGAAGCCGACACGTTTGTCTTCTTCCTGTGTCCAGATTTCCCGATGGTACCGGTTGCCGCTGCCATTGAGGTGCTGGAGGCGGCCAACATAGTGCTTGGCAGAAAACACTATCAGTGGATGTTCGCTTCTATCGATGGCAAGCCGGTTTCGGCAGCAAATGGAATCCCGACGAGAGCGAGTCTCGCCCTGTCCGACCTGCGCAAACTGATTCTCACCGGATCACGCCCAAAGGGTGTAATGGTTTGTGCTGGTGAGGATGTCCAAAACCATGAGAACAAGTCCCTGTATGCAACTTTGCGTGAAACAAGCCGACAAAGAACCCGTGTGGGTGGAATCTCCACAGGTGCCTACCTGTTGGCTGCCGCGGGACTGTTAAACGAGCGCTTTTGCGTCATTCATTGGGAGGTGCTTGAGGATTTCCGTCAACGATTTCCTGAGGTGTATGTGAAATCGGACCTTTACGAAATTGATGAGCAGTTTTGTACTTGCGCCGGCGGTTTGGCAGCGATGGACATGATGTTGACCCTTATTGCAGACAGCCATCAGAAGAACGTCCTGCAGTTAATCTGTAGCCGCCTTCATGTCGACCGCATCCGCTCGCCCAATCAGAAGCAACGCTTGCTGAAATCAGGTATTAACACTTCCGATGTTTTGCTGACTGCGGTCATTGATCTGATGGAAAAGAATATTGCCGATCCGCTTTCGGTTGAGGAAATATCCGAGCTCCTGGAATGCTCGCGGCGGCAGATTGAACGGAAGTTCCAGTCGGAACTGGGCATCTCGCCGGCTCTGTTCTATCTGAAAACCCGTCTGCAATATGCAGACTATCTTTTGCGGAGTTCCTCAAAGCCGATGGTTCAGATCTCAGCAGAGGCTGGGTTCAGTTATTTCTCCCATTTCTCGCGGGCCTACAAAACCCACTATGGCAGCAGTCCGAGAGAGGTGCGGTCCGGCAAGGCAAGTTCGAATGCCCGGTAAGGCCTTTATTGTGAACGTTCGAGGTAATCCTGTCGGGACAGCGCATAAAATAGGTGCAGTTTCAGGTGCGGATGGGTTTCCGGAACGCGGGGGTGGCTGAAATCCCTTGTTGCATCGCGCTTGAGGCCGATACGTTCCATGACTGCGAATGATCGCGTGTTATTGTGTACTGCGAACGAAACAATTTCATCCAGGTTCAGCGTGTCAAAACCAAATGCAAGAAGTTTCTCTGCCGCCTCAGTCACATAGCCTTTTCCCCAGAACGCCGGTGCCAGTCGCTAGCCAATTTCTATCATGCCGGGCGAGGCCAACTCACCTATTGTTGCATCGGCAAGACCGCAAAAACCAATTGCCTCATTGGTCTCCTTAAGTGCAATGGCGGTGAAACCATAGCCGTTTTCTGAGATACTTTCAGATACCCCATCCATCATCGTGTCAGATGCAGCGCGGTCCCGCCGAAACGGAAAGTATGCCATGACCTGTTCATCTGAATTAATCAGAAAGAACAGGTCCCTGTCCTCATCGCACCAGTTGCGAATTGTCAACCGATCGGTTTCGAGTTGAAATTCACTCATGAACGAACTCATTTTCATGGTAGCCCTGAATGTATAGCAGGGCGGTGAGATCGCCGTGATTGATGTTTATCTTAGATTGTGCAGTAACGTTCGGCTTTGCATGCAATGCAACACCGGTGCCTGCCGCACGAAGCATCGGAATATCATTGGCCCCGTCTCCGACAGCAATGAAATCTGAATGTGAAAATCCATGCTTGTCAGCAATTTCATTCAGCGCGGTTACCTTTGCATCCGCACCGAGGATAGGCTTTGCAACCGTACCCTTGAGCTTTCCATCTTCTTCCTCAAGCACATTTGCCCGGTTTTCATGGAAGCCCAGCCAGGCTGCAACCGGCCCGGTGAATGACGTAAAACCACCGGAAACCAAAGCAGTATAGGCGCCATTGGCCTTCATCGTGGATACAAGGGTCTTGCCGCCTGATGCATAGGTGATACGGTTGGCAAGGATGTGCTCGCTTACTCCGGCATCCAGACCTTTCAGCAGGGCAACCCGGCTGTCGACGGATTCTTCAAATTCCAGTTCGCCGTTCATTGTCCTGGCGGTAATGACAGCTACTTCTTCCTTGACCCCGACTTCATCCGCCAATTCATCAATGCATTCCTGTTCGATCATGGTGGAATCCATGTCGGCAATCAGTGCAAGTTTTTTTCTGTCTTTTGCTTCCTGGATTACAAAATCCACGGGAGCTTCGCCTATAAGGTCAGCAATCTTCCCGTGTAACTCTTCACCCCGGCTGTCCAGGTGTATGTCACAGGCACAACGCTCTGCGAGCCATATGGGCGACGTCCCGGCAAGCCTGGCGGCAATTTCATTCGCCAGCGCTTCTTGCAGCAGTCGTTTTTCGGGGTTTGCAATCAGCGTAAGAACCAGCATAAGCATGTGCCATGAAAATAGAAGAAGACATCATTGTGATAGCTGGACCAACAGCGAGCGGCAAGACCGGATTGGCGATCAATCTTGCCAAGCAAAACAATGCTGTCATTTTCAATGCGGATTCCATGCAGGTTTATCGGGATTTGCAGGTGCTGACAGCAAGGCCCTCCCTTGAGGAGGAAGCCCAGGCACCTCATTTTCTGTTTGGGCATCGTGATGGAGCCCAGAGCTATTCCGTTGCTGCCTGGCTTGATGAAGTAAAACCTTTACTTGCTGATTTTCACCGCAACAAGCGAAAGGTGATTTTCGTTGGTGGTACAGGACTTTATTTCAATGCACTGTTGCAGGGGATTTCACCTATTCCTGAAATCCCATCAGCGATCCGTGAAAAATGGCGCGCGAAGGAAACGGTTGCAGCGGGTGAACTTCATTCGTTGCTTGCAGAAATGGACCCGACCGCTGCAAAGCAGGTTCGCAACAACGATCGGCAGCGCATTCTGCGGGCGCTGGAAGTTTTTGAAAGCACTGGCAAGTCTATTATCGAGTGGCAGCAATATACCGGTACTCCACCAATCGATGAGGCCTGGACTGTGCGCAAACTGTTGATGATGCCGGAGCGGTCGGTGCTGCATTCCCGCATAAACAGTCGTTTTGACATAATGATCGACCGGGGCGCACAGACAGAGGTGCGGGAATTATTGTCCCGATCCATCGCACCTTCGCGGCCGGTGATGAAGGCGATAGGGGTGCCCCAGCTTGCCTCCTATCTCGCCGGCGACTTGCGAATGGATATTGCAATCGAACAGGCCAAGGCAGCAACCCGTCAATATGCGAAACGTCAGTCTACCTGGTTTCGCAACTCTTTTGATGATGATTGGGAGCGGGTTTGATCTTGCTAAAACGGCTCAATTGTCCGGTTCGTCATTAACTATATTCGTCAACCATGATCACCGAAACCAGGTCCGAATCCGGTTGTTTTCCTTGCCCGACACCCCCTTATTAAGGTAGTTAACAAACTGTTAACGGCAGTGGCGGCCGGAATAGCGGGGACAATCTGAATGAGAGATTTGTATGCAGTGGCATTAGCCATGTGCACGATGGCGTGCGCTTGTCTGAAGCCAGCTTTCGCAGAGGAACAACTTTCCAATTCTGAATTCGAAGAACGGTACTCCGCACCGGCTGTTTCCGGCATCAACGGAAAAATTTCCATTGGATATATTGGCCTGAACCTCGAGAGCCTGAACACAGGGGTGTTCCGCACTCCGTTTACTGATTCCTCGCAGGAAGGTGCGTTCGTGGAAGGGTCTGTGTCTGTTCCGATTGGCGAGCGTTTCGGTTTTCAGCTCGACGCGGCCTACGGATCCCTGGGTGGCGACACCAATATTGATTATCACGGCATCGGGGGCCACCTGTTCTGGCGCGATCCGCAACAAGCACTGCTTGGACTTTATGCTCACTACACGGAATATGGTGGCACGATCAACAACATTCAGATAGCTGCGGAAGCTGAGCTGTACTTCGAAAATATATCGTTTGAACTGCTGGCAGGCATAGATGTGGTCGACACAGGTGCTGATACCGATGAGTATTTTGCCGGTGAAGCAATCCTCGCCTATTATTTCAATGACAACTTTCGTCTTTCAGCGGGTGTAAGGCATGCGCTGGACACCACTTCTTTTGTCGTAGGTGCTGAAGCGATGATGCCGGTCAATGGCTTTGCCCCGTCATTTTTTGTTGAAGCGTCCATAGACGAGGATGATGCAACCTCGGTATCCGGTGGTGTGCGTGTTTATCTGGGCGGCGGACAAAAATCTCTTATTCGCCGCCATCGCGAGGATGATCCCAAGGTCAGACTTCAGGCAAACTCTGATGTTTTCGGTCGGTGCCTCGGCAAGTCCAATACGGGTATTGCGTCCAGTAATGGATGCCGCGGAACTCTTTCCCAGCCATCATCCGGTGGATCTGCGTCAGACGATGCGTCCAACTCATCCGGGGAACAGGCTTCAGGTGGTAGCGAAAGCGGTGCCAACAATAATGCTGATGCTGGCAACAACGGCAATGAAGGTGCGGGTAACGGCGAAGCCGGAAACGCTGGGGCAGACAACGGTGCTGCGGGGAACGCCGGCGCAGGCAATGGCGGTGCTGATAACGGTGGAGCCGGTAACGGTGCTGCTGGTAACGGTGGTGCCGGAAATGGAGGCGCGGGTAATGGCGCCAACAATCAGGTCTTTGAAGAACCACCCGGCCTACCCGATGTCATCCCGTTCTGAACCGGAAGAACGAGATCTGCAGGCAACGAGGTATCAGACAGCCCACCTCGACAAATAACCGGGTGAAAGCTGTTGACGAAGCATCAGGTCGCGGGTATGGTCGCGCGCGTAATTTGAGGAACTTGTCAAAATGACATTTAAAATTCTCGTGGTGATGGAGCGTACACGCGTGATGGATCGTTAGAGCCATCGCGAAAGCAGCGTGTACGCCGAAAACAGCTCCCAAAGGGGGCTTTTTTTATGTCCTGAATCCACTAAAAGAAAATCCAAGGAAACAAGAGTGAACCAATGAGCAATACACAGGAAATGACCGGAGCGGAGATGCTTGTTCAGGCCCTGAAAGACAATGGGGTTGATACGATTTTCGGTTATCCGGGGGGAGCGGTTCTGCCGATCTACGATGAAATCTTCCAGCAGGAAGAGGTTCATCATGTTCTCGTCCGGCACGAACAGGGCGCCGGTCATGCGGCCGAGGGTTATGCAAGATCGACCGGCAAGGTAGGTTGTCTGCTGGTAACTTCAGGCCCCGGTGCCACGAATGCCGTAACGCCACTACAGGATGCCTTGATGGATTCTGTTCCACTAGTCTGCATAACCGGACAGGTGCCAACCGCCCTGATCGGTTCGGACGCCTTTCAGGAAGCCGATACAGTCGGTATCACGCGCCCATGCACCAAACACAACTGGCTGGTGAGAAACGTTGGTGAACTGCCACAGGTTTTGCATGAAGCATTTCACGTGGCGTTGAGCGGGCGCCCCGGCCCGGTGCTGATTGATATTCCAAAAGATGTGCAATTCGCCACGGGAACTTATTTTCCGCCATCAGAAGCAGACCTTTCGGGATATTTGCCGCAGGTTTCCGGCAATCTGGAAAACATTGCACACGCAGTGGAACTGATGGCCGGTGCCCGTAAACCGGTTATTTATTCCGGCGGTGGTGTTGTCAATTCCGGACCGGAGGCCAGCCGGCTATTGCGTGAACTGGTTGAATTGACCGGGTTTCCAATCACTTCCACTCTTATGGGCCTTGGTTCTTATCCATCCAGCGGTGAACACTGGCTGGGCATGTTGGGTATGCATGGAACATATGAGGCCAATATGGTGATGCATGATTGTGACGTCATGCTTTGCGTAGGCGCTCGGTTCGATGACCGAATTACAGGCCGCATCGATGCATTCTCACCGAATTCCAAAAAGATCCACATCGATATTGACCCGTCTTCCATCGGAAAAAACGTGCATGTCGATGTCCCGATCATTGGTGATGTTGAACACGTCCTGGAGGAAATGGTTCGTCTCTGGCGCTCCCTGGACAAGACACCTTCGGACGATGATCTCAAGCCGTGGCGTGAGCAGATTGATACCTGGCGTGCGCGCAAGTCCCTTTCATACAAGGAATCGGATGATGTCATCATGCCGCAATACGCGATTGAACGCCTGTATGAGTTGACCAGGGACCGCGATACCTACATCACAACCGAGGTGGGTCAGCACCAGATGTGGGCAGCACAGTATTACGGGTTCGAGGAACCCAATCGCTGGATGACGTCCGGTGGTCTGGGCACCATGGGATATGGCCTTCCGGCGGCCTTCGGCGTCCAGATGGCACATCCTGATGCCCTGGTGATAGATATTGCGGGCGACGCTTCCGTTCTGATGACCATTCAGGAGATGTCTGCTGCGGTTCAGCACAACGCACCGATCAAAATATTCATTCTGAATAACCAGTACATGGGAATGGTCCGCCAATGGCAGCAATTGTTGCACGGAAACCGTCTGTCCCATTCCTATACCGAGGCCTTGCCTGACTTCGTCAAGCTTGCAGAAGCCTATGGATGCGTTGGAATTCGTGCCGAAAAACCACGCGAACTGGATGATGCGATTATGCAGATGATTGAAACGGATGAACCGGTTATTTTCGATTGCCGGGTTGCCAATCTTGCCAACTGTTTCCCGATGATCCCGTCCGGCAAGGCGCATAACGAGATGCTGTTGCCTGATGAAGCAACTGATGAAGCGGTAAGCACTGCCATTGATGAGAAAGGCAAACAACTGGTTTGACCCAAAGTTACAGACCTGGACTGACAGATTACGCCTTGCTGCTTTCGCTTGCGGGAATTTTTGGCGCATCATTTATGATGACCAAAATCGCGGTGGCCGAAGTGCCGCCGGCAACAATCGTTTTTGCACGCCTGGCCATTGCAGCGGTACTTGTTGGTATTGCAATGGCGATGGTGGGCCAGAACATCAAGGTGATGCTGAGCCACTGGCGAGTTGTTTCGCTGGCTGCCTTGACCGGCAACGCGCTGCCATTCTTCCTGATTTCATGGGGACAGGAAAAAGTTGATGCCGGCCTCACGGCGATCCTCATGGCGGTAATGCCATTGATAACCCTGGTGCTTGCACATTTTTTCACCGCAGACGAAAAACTGAACATGTTCAAGATAATCGGCTTTTGTCTGGGCCTTGCGGGTGTTGCTGTGCTGATCGGGTTTGACAAGTTGACCAGTCTTGGCAGTGAAATCGTCAGGCAATATGCCATTATAGCCGCTGCCTGCTGCTATGCAGTCCATGCGGTGATTTCCCGACGCCTCACCAGTCTGCCGCGCCGGGCGGTTGCAACCGCGGTATTGCTGGTTTCGGCCCTGATGATGTTGCCGTTGAGCGTGATCATCGATCAGCCGTGGAACCTGAGTGTCTCGAGTGATGCCTGGTTGGCAATTCTGGCGCTTGGGGTACTCCCGACAGCCGTAGGCACATTGATGCTGTTTGTCATTGTTCAGAGACAGGGCGCGGCGTTCCTGTCACAAATCAACTTCCTGGTACCGCTGTTCGGTGTCCTGTGGGCCATAGTCTTTCTGGGTGAAATTCTGCCGCCCAATGCGGCGCTGGCCCTTTTGATCATTCTCGCGGGTGTTGCCATTTCCCGCATAAAAACAAACAAACTTTCTTTGGAGAAAGCGTCATGAACGCACAACAACAACCAACCGGTTCGGCTTATTTCATCGTCGAGAACAAGGAAGCCCCGCGCACGCACGTGTTGTCTATCCTGGTCGACAACGAACCCGGTGTTCTTGCCCGGGTAATCGGACTTTTTTCCGGTCGAGGCTACAATATCGAAAGCCTTACCGTGTCTGAAACAAGTCACGACAAACACCTTTCCCGGATCACTGTTGTTTCATCAGGAACCCTGCAGGTGCTTGACCAGATCAAGAAACAGCTGGAGCGCATGGTGCCAGTGCATCGCGTGACAGATCTTACCCTAACCGCAGAACTCAACGGTTACGAAAAACCGCTGGAGCGCGAACTCGCCCTGGTCAAAGTCGCGGGAACCGGAGAAAATCGTGTCGAGGCCATGCGCCTTGCCGATGCCTTCCGCGCGCAGGTGATTGACGCTTCTACCGAACACTTCACCTTTGAAATCACTGGCCGGGTCAACAAGGTTGAACAGTTTATTGCAATTATGGAGCCGCTGGGTCTTGTAGAGGTTTGCCGTACCGGTGTCGCAGCTGTCTCCCGCGGCAAGGAAAAGATGTGATGGATAACGTTCCATCAGGTGCCTTTTGTCTCGAAGGTCACATTGACGTTCCCGACGATAGGACTGCGGGCATTGAAATTGCGCTTGAAGAACACATCACGCTAACCCGAACCGAACCGGGCTGCATCTTCTTCAACGTTGAGCCGTGCACGAAGGTTCCCGGCAGGTTCCCGGCAGGTTTCTGGTGTCTGAAGCCTTTACTGACAGAGATGCCTTCGATGCCCATCAACTGCGTGCTTCCAATTCGCCCTGGGCAGAGGCAAGTGCCGGAATTCCACGCGATTACCGCACCTGGGAAGTTGACTAGATTACTCCCGCCCGCTTTCTGATTTCTTCATCGCGCAGGCTGACATCATCCCCGTCAAAGTCCCTGGCATCTTTGGTAGCGAGCCACGCTATCGCCTTGGCCACCCACAAAGGCGGAATATGCACGGACGGGTCAAGCTCACTTACAGGATTGATGCCTGAGGCTTTGATGGATACCTGCATATCGGTTGCAACAGTCCCTGGTGAAAGCCCGACAACGCGAACGCCGTTCTCAGCTTCCTCGCGATGCATGCAGCGGGTAAGCGAAAGAGCGGCGGCTTTCGAGGAACAGTAATGGCTCCAACCTTCCAGGGCAGAAGTGGCCGCTCCCGAAGAAATGTTGATGATCACTCCGCTTCCCTGTTTCTTCATGTAAGGCAGGACTGTCCGAATGCCATAGTAAATTCCTTTGACATTTACATCGATAACATGGCCCCAGTGCAGGGGGTCTGAATGTTCTATACGGGAGATGGGATCAATCAGTCCCGCATTGTTGACCAGCACATCGATACTACCGAACGCATCGACCGCCTGTCCGATCAGGGCCTTTACCTGGTCGTAGCTGCTGACATCGCAAGCCAGCCCAATGGCCTGCCCACCATCGTCGCTTATTTTTCGAGCTATCTTGTGGACTGCGTTTCCGGATCGTGCCGCAAGTACAACATTCATTCCGCATTTGGCCAAATGCCTGGCTGCAGCTTCGCCAATACCCTTGCTTGCCCCTGTAACAACAGCGGTCTTACCTGAAAGTTCATTCATGTGAATTCAATTGCGCTTTTCTGAAAATGTATGTGGGATGTGTTTACACCTTGAAAACTAGCGCGAGAAGCAGAAAATTCAACTGGTATGCTCTTGCGTAAACCCGTCTTCGGGCTCTTTTCCAGCCTCTGTTTCTGGCACCGTGGCAGCATCGGAATTATTGGGTTCTACGCCTTCGGAATTGCCTTCTTGAACGGAGTCATCGGTTGAGGTGTCAGCCTCATTTTCTTTGGCCAGATTTTCCTCGAGAAATTCTGCAGCATTGTTGACAACCCTGCTCGCCGCATCAGAAACATTCATGAATGCGCCTTCGTACAGAGGCTTTGTGGCGGTATGGATGCCGTAAGCATTGGCATGTGCGTGAACAACGCCATTCTCAATCAGCCTGGATTTGAGCACTGATGCGGCGGATTCACTGATTTGCAAAGAACGTTGCAGAAGGCCGAGATTGCACTTGTTATGGGCACGAACAATCATTTCCGCCCACTGGTAGGTGTGGGGAGAAACAGAGTGCACAGCAGACGCTTCGACAATCCCCAGTGATGAAGCGGGAAGTGTCGGCAGCAGGCTTGCAGCACCAATAGATTTTATGAATGAGCGTCTGTCCATAAGCGTTCATATAAGCACAGGCAGTCGTGCAGAAAAGGCCGGTTGACAGTTGTTCACTAATAGGTCAATAATACTGACCTATTGGAGATCTGACATGCCCCTCGATGTGTTTTTGGCCCTTGCCGGATTTTCACTCGTTTCCTCCGTCACGCCGGGCCCAAACAACATCATGCTGCTGACATCCGGCGTAAATTTCGGTTTTCGCAGAACCATTCCCCATATGTTCGGAATCGGAATCGGAATTGGCTTTGGTGTCCTGTTACTGGCCGTTGGTTTTGGCCTTAGAGCGTGTTCGCATCACGTGAATTCACAGCCGACTGCCCTGAAGAAATTCCGGCACTCCATTGGCGTGAACATATGGCAGACCTCTCCGATTGCCTTCCAGACATCATCGAAGGTTCTGGCGCCTGCCTTCCTCAGATGAGCCTTGAGCTTCGAAAAGGCCATTTCAATGGCATTGAGATCTGGGGAATATTTCGGCAGGAACAAAAACCATGCGCCGATATCTCGCAAGATCTGCTCGGCTTTTTCGCTCTTGTGAGCGGCTAGGTGGTCAAGGATTACGACATCTCTCTTTTCCAGTTCTGGCGCCAACTGTGTCTCAACATAAATCTCAAAGATTTCTTTGGTCATGGCCCGGTCAATAACCCAGGGCGCAACCAGTCCATGACTGCGCAGGCCTGCGATAAGTGTCTGCTTCTTCCAGTGGCCATGAGGGACAAAATCTATGAGGCGCTCTCCTGTTGGGGCCCATCCAGTTTGCTTGGCCATTTTGGTGTTTGTGGACGTCTCATCAATGAAGACAAGTTTTTCAATCGACCGATTCAAAAACGGAACACGCCTTGTCTTCCAGAGTTCGCGGTCTTTTTTCACGTCGATGCGGTGTTGCTCCTTGGCATAAATAGTCTTTTTTTATGCGACAACCCGAAACTGCGCACAACATGCCAGACAGGCGAATGATGGACATTGAGGTTGAATTTTTCGTTCAGCTCCGCACAAAGCTTACGGATTGTAATGTCCTTTTGTTCATCAACCCGTTTTCGAAGCCAGTCTTTATAGGGTGAAAGCTTGCCATGGCCTGTTTTTCCCGGGTTATGTTTTGGAGCAAGCGAGCCAGTTTCACGTTTCAACTTCACCATATCATTCACAAATTTGACGGAGACTTTGAACTGGGCAGCCGTTCCACGATGAGTGTGGCCTTCTTCTACATGAGCTACAACACGTTTACGCAATTCAATCGGATGGGGCTTGGGCATTGAAAATCCTTGGCTTCGAACCGAATCAGGTCACCCCAATCAGAATCATATTCGCGCACGGAAAGAAACTGAATCTACTCGACACAAACACGCTCTAAGGAAGTGTTTGAACAACTGCCGCTCGCACAGACCGTGATCAAAATATCCGGTGCAGCCTATTTACTTTACCTGGCCTGGTCTATCGCCAATTCCGGTCCGGTGGAGGCCGGTGAAGGTGGCGGCAAGCCGATGACATTCATGGCAGCGGCCCTGTTTCAATGGGTAAATCCAAAAGCGTGGGTGATGGCGATTACGGCAATGACCGTATATACCGGACAGCCGGATTTCATCACAAGTGTGTTCATGGTTTGCCTGGTTTTTGTCATCATCAACATCCCGAGTGTCTCTATTTGGTGCGGATTCGGAGTGGCATTGCGCGAATGGTTGTCGGATCCCGGGCGTCTCAGAATTTTCAACATTTCCATGGCTCTGCTGCTTGTTGCCAGCTTGTGGCCAATGTTGCGATAAAACAACATCAGATTTTTGCTGCACCGGGAAGAGAATCGTGCAAGTTGCGTGAATGGAATTTTCACCTCAACAGGACCGCGCGCTGGTCGAAGTGGATCGCTGGCTGAAGGCCGGAGAGCGTCAGGTATTCCGCCTGTTCGGTTATGCCGGAACCGGAAAAACAACTCTGGCGCGTCACCTTGCAGAAGGCGTCGATGGGGATGTTCTGTTCGCAGCGTTTACCGGCAAGGCTGCCCAGGTTTTGCGATCGCGGGGAGCGGCCAAGGCGTCTACCATCCATTCGCTGATTTATCGGCCTAAGGGTGAGGAAACGATAGAGGACGAGGAAACCGGCAAGAAGGAAGTTTTGCCGATGTTTTCACTCAATCGTCAAAGCCCTCTGTCAAAGGCATCGCTGATTGTCATCGACGAATGTTCCATGGTGGATGAGGAACTGGGCCGTGATTTGCTGTCTTTCGGAACCCAGGTACTGGTGCTGGGCGATCCGGGGCAACTGCCGCCGGTAAGCGGGGGAGGATTCTTTACCGAACACGAACCCGACATTCTGCTTGAGGAAATTCACCGTCAGGCGCTCGATAACCCTATCGTGGAGCTTGCCCGTCAGGTGCGCATGGGCAGTTCGATAAATTACGGTGATTATGGTGATACGACCCGGGTGATCGGCAAGTCAGATGTATCAGCAGAACTGGTTTTGGATGCGGATCAGGTGCTGGTCGGCACCAACCGGACGCGCCGTCGGTATAACGAGCGGTTAAGACAGCTCAAAGGCTTCGAGGGTCCGCTGCCTGCAGCCGGTGACAAACTGGTCTGCCTGCGCAACGATCCGCAAAAAGGGTTGCTGAATGGTTCGCTTTGGCAGGTAACCAGTGCTGCGCGCGCAGTAAAGCCGACCATAAATGTGCTGATCCGTGCTGAAGACGAGGGAATTGAACGTTATTCTGCCAAGGTGAAACTCCTCAAGGCTGCATTCGAAGAGCCGGAAAAGGAAGTCCCCTGGCAAATAAAGCGTCGCCATGATGATTTTGATTATGGTTATGCACTCACTGTCCACAAGGCACAGGGTTCGCAATGGGACAGCGTAGTTTTGTTTGATGAAAGCTATGCATTCCGTGAGCACCGCGACCGCTGGTTATATACGGCAATCACACGTGCGGCAGAACGGCTGACAATCGTAAAGTAGCATTCTGACTTGAACAGATTGCCTTTCAATGGGCAAAGGTGTCGTGCAGTTCAATTGATACAATATTGCGCTTGATTATTATGTGCTGGGACAGCAAACAGGTTGGGAAAGGAAATTCCGATGCCTGCGAAACTTTCTGTAAATCTCAATGCAATTGCATATTTGAGAAACCGTCGTGATCTGCCCTGGCCGAGCGTGACCGGGCTGGGTCGCATTGCGCTGGAGGCAGGCGCTCATGGGTTGACGGTGCATCCAAGGCCCGACGAACGGCATACCAGGTACTCAGATCTGCCGGAACTGCGGGCACTGATCGATGACGAATATCCGGACCGGGAGTTCAACATAGAAGGTTATCCGACAGAGGAGTTTCTGCAATTGGCGGAAGCCAATGAACCGGAGCAGGTAACCCTTGTCCCTGATGATCCAAACCAACCCACGTCAGATCACGGCTGGGACTTCAGCGGTCAGGAGAATTTTCTGCGCGATTGCGTACAACGTTTGAAAGACCGGGGGTTCCGGGTCTCGCTTTTCTGCGATCCCGATGTCGATGAAACGGCAATTGCAGCGGCAGTGGCAACTGGCACCGATCGAGTGGAGTTCTACACTGGACCTTACGGTTCCTGTCATGACGATGAAGGGGCTGCGCTCGAAGCGCTGGACACGCTCGCCCAAACAGCAGCTCTGGCAGTCGAGGCAGGATTGGATGTTAATGCGGGCCATGATCTCACTATAGCAAACCTGCCGGCTCTGGCTGCGGCGATACCAGATCTTGCTGAAGTATCCATTGGGCACGGTCTTACAGCCGATTGTCTGGAATTCGGGATGGCAGGAACCGTTCAGCGGTTTCTGAGTGCGTTAAACCCTTCATAAAGCGTATTGAATCGGGATATTTCAGCGCTCATCAAGCATTGTTTCATTTGAAATACTCTGTGTTTTCAGTGTCACATTTGCGCCCCGATTGGGGTGCCTAAGGGCGGAGAAAGAAACGCTTTCAAATGCCGTATGCAAGCGTCGGGACAAACCCCCCGTTCTGCCGAAAGCCGAGTGTTTCATCAGCCAGTGCGTTGCAAGGATTTTCAAACTTTTTTGGGCGTCTGGTTCATATTGATTTCACTAATGCATTTTTGTTGAACCGGCCGCGTTTTAACAAATCCGCACAAAAAGGAAACAGAATTTGAGAAATTTCGTTGCAAACGGAATGCGCGATCTTGTGCGCAAAATTTTGATTTTGACTGCCGTTGCCTGTGCTGGCGGCCTGATCCCCTTAGACGTAAATTATGCCCGCGCAGGGGTGTTCTCTGCCGGAGTCTACTCCATTGCAAAGCGCTATGTAGGTTTGCATGAGCGCAAGCATACAAAGAAACTGGCCAAAACCGTTGGTGTGAAGCCCCGTCGCACACCCTGGTGCGGGGCGTTCGTAGGCGCGGTGGTGAAAAAAGCCGGAAAGTCCGTTCCTGCTGGCCATTTGCGGGCTGCAAGCTGGAAACGGGTTTGCAAAGCAATACCGCTTAAGAAAGCGAAAAAAGGAGATGGCATGAATGGGGTGTGAGCGGTCATGCATCCCGACTCGGATAGAGTGCTGGGAGAGGCGGATAGGCTGCAGGCTGGATGTCATCTTAGGGCATTGCGACCCTGTAAAGGAGATTACCCGCCGCCTGTATCTGAACGACCAGCGTGAGGCCCGGTTCGGTCCGGTGACCTCGTATAGGAGTTTGGCGTGGCCGTTCACACCCTTGTCAGGGTTCCGCCGCTCACCAACGGGAGAAGTTTAGCCATGTCCTTTATCGGTGTCGATCTTCACACGACGTCTTTCACGGTCTGCCGGCTTGAAGCTGACGGCAGCGAGATATTTGAAACCTACCAGCTGGCAGCGGCCGATCTGGAACGGTTCTGCCTGAGCCTTGATGCGGACGACGAGATTGCCGTGGAGGCGACGGGCAATTCGGCCTGGTTTCGTGACGAGGTGGTCGCTTGCGTCGGCCGTGTTGTCGTGGTCAACCCGAGGCAGTTCGGCGTGATCCGCAAGTCGGTGAAGAAGACGGACAGGAACGATGCCCGGGCACTGGCCTTCTTCCTGTCGAAGGACATGCTGCCCGAGACGCGTGTGAAGACGGTTGCCGAGAGCGAGTTGGCGTCACTCACCCACACGCGCGATCTTCTGGTCAAGCAGCGCACCCGGCTCATCAACAAGATCCATGCGCTGCACACGCGCCACGGCGTCAAGCTGAAGAAGGAAAGCCTGGGCTCGAAGCGGCGGCTCAATGCTCTGGAGGTCGGCCGGTTCTCGACACTGGAACAGGTCGAGTTGAAGGCCCTGCGCGACCAGGCGCTGAGGCTTATGGCGACGATTGGCGAACTGGACGGTGCGATCGAAGAGGCCGCCCGGGAACTGGATGGCTACGACGGCCTCGTCTCAATCAAGGGCATCGGTCCGCGCTCGGCGGCCGTGCTCCTGTCGGGGATCGGCAACGTCGATGACTTCGAGGACGCCGACAAGCTGGCTGCCTATGTGGGCATCGTCCCGCGCGTCAGCCAGTCGAACGAAACCGACAACCGGGGGCGGATCACCAAACGCGGCAACAAGCTGATGCGCACCACGCTGGTTCAGTGCACGCTCATTGCCATCCGATACTCGGGCTACCTCAATGCCTTCTACCAACGCATCAAGGCCAGGCGCGGGGCCGGCAAGGCGATCATCGCGACCGCACGTAAACTGCTCGCGATCATCTACGACACGCTCAAGAACGGCTGGGTCTTCGAGGACTTTCCGGCCTTCAAGATCGCGGGGCAGAACATTCCCGCTGGACAACCATCATAGGAGACATCGTTGTCGTTCGCACCAGGTATGGCAACCATGTCGGGTTCTACGCTGGCCAGGGTAACGGGAAGGTGCAATTGTTGGGCGGCAACCAATCCAATCGGGTCCAGATCTCTAATTATCGACTTGGCAGTGTTCAGGCCGTGCGGCGGCACTGAGCCTGTCCGAAATGTCCCGATAGCTTGCGCACCCGTTCATCCAGTCGTCCGACATCCTCCATCAGGCGGATAACCTCACCCTGGATGAGGTGTGCCTGTTCGCGCATGCGGGTGTCTTTCAAGACAGATTGAATGACCTGGATTGACAACATCAGCAGTGACGGGGAAACGATAACCACCCGGGAGCGGTGTGCCTTTTGCACCAGGTTTTCGAAATTCTCGTGAATCTCCGCAAAGATGGATTCCGATGGAACGAACATGAACGCGGTATCCTGGGTTTCGCCCTTCAGAAGATATTTCTCTGAAATCGCTTTGAGATGAACTTCGACATCGCGACGAAAACTCTGGGCTGCAGTCTTTGCCTGATCAGGCGTTTCCGCACCGCGAATAGCATGCCACGCTTCCAGTGGGAATTTGGCATCAATCACCAAAGGCGGTGTATCATTGGGCATGTGGATGATGCAATCCGGCCTGGCGCTGTTAGAGAGCGTTGCCTGAAATTCATAGCTGCCCATCGGCAGGCCGTCCTGGACAATCTGCTGCATCCTGCCTTCGCCAAAAGCTCCGCGGGTCTGTTTATTCGACAGAATGTTCTGCAGTTCCACCACCTGACCTGCCAGACTGGTGATATTGTTCTGGGCGGTATCGATAACCGCCAGCCGTTCCTGCAATTTGGCAAGGCTTTCCTGGGTGTTTTTAGAGCGTGTTTGTGTCGAGTAGATTCAGTTTCTTTCCGTGCGCGAATATGATTCTGATTGGGGTGACCTGATTCGGTTCGAAGCCAAGGATTTTCAATGCCCAAGCCCCATCCGATTGAATTGCGTAAACGTGTTGTAGCTCATGTAGAAGAAGGCCACACTCATCGTGGAACGGCTGCCCATTTCAAAGTCTCCGTCAAATTTGTGAATGATATGGTGAAGTTGAAACGTGAAACTGGCTCGCTTGCTCCAAAACATAACCCGGGAAAAACAGGCCATGGCAAGCTTTCACCCTATAAAGACTGGCTTCGAAAACGGGTTGATGAACAAAAGGACATTACAATCCGTAAGCTTTGTGCGGAGCTGAACGAAAAATTCAACCTCAATGTCCATCATTCGCCTGTCTGGCATGTTGTGCGCAGTTTCGGGTTGTCGCATAAAAAAAGACTATTTATGCCAAGGAGCAACACCGCATCGACGTGAAAAAAGACCGCGAACTCTGGAAGACAAGGCGTGTTCCGTTTTTGAATCGGTCGATTGAAAAACTTGTCTTCATTGATGAGACGTCCACAAACACCAAAATGGCCAAGCAAACTGGATGGGCCCCAACAGGAGAGCGCCTCATAGATTTTGTCCCTCATGGCCACTGGAAGAAGCAGACACTTATCGCAGGCCTGCGCAGTCATGGACTGGTTGCGCCCTGGGTTATTGACCGGGCCATGACCAAAGAAATCTTTGAGATTTATGTTGAGACACAGTTGGCGCCAGAACTGGAAAAGAGAGATGTCGTAATCCTTGACCACCTAGCCGCTCACAAGAGCGAAAAAGCCGAGCAGATCTTGCGAGATATCGGCGCATGGTTTTTGTTCCTGCCGAAATATTCCCCAGATCTCAATGCCATTGAAATGGCCTTTTCGAAGCTCAAGGCTCATCTGAGGAAGGCAGGCGCCAGAACCTTCGATGATGTCTGGAAGGCAATCGGAGAGGTCTGCCATATGTTCACGCCAATGGAGTGCCGGAATTTCTTCAGGGCAGTCGGCTGTGAATTCACGTGATGCGAACACGCTCTAGTGGTTTCCGTAATCGATTGGCCAATACGACCGGACATGCCCTCGAGCGGTTCATTGACAACGCGCATCATGTCACCCTGGCGGGTAGAAAAAATTTCACTCATCGTCTGCATACGACCGGTGAGTTCGTTCTGGCTGGCAACCAGTTCGGCCATGCGGGTTTCCGCTTCTCTGGCGCGTTCGAGTGCTGCAGCCTCCAGTGCGGTACGGCGTTTGCCATTTCGAACAGCAAAAACAATCCATCCCACGATAAGTGCCGCAAGAATATCGCCGACAAGCGCCAGTACAGTTCCGAGTGAAAAACTGTTCTGACCGATCTGCAATACCGGCTGGTCCAGAAACCGATAGAATTGTTCCGCATCATTCATGCTGCAAGCATAGCGGATTCTAAGCACTATGAAAAGAACAAACCATGAATATCCAAGTTTTCCGGGTGGCCCGGAATTTTGTTTGACGGTTCGCCGGGGATTTCCTATGTCAGCGTCATGGGAATACGCAAAATCATATCAATTCCGGATGCAAAACTGCGTGAAATATCCAGGCCGGTGGAGCGCATAGACGCAGATTTGCTGAGGCTGCTGGATGACATGGCCGAGACCATGTACGATGCACCGGGCATCGGACTTGCGGCAATTCAGATTGCCGAACCGGTGCGTGCACTGGTTGTCGACTGCAGGGAACGGGCAAAACGAGAAGACGAGGACGGTGAGACTGAGCGCAAACGTGTTACGCCGGAAGAAGACCGCAACCCAATATTCATGGTGAATCCGGAAATTGTGGCCTATTCCGATATTCCCTCAACGTATGAAGAGGGGTGTTTATCAATTCCGGATTATTTTGCCGAGGTGGAACGCCCATCAGCCTGTACGATCAAATTCCTGGACAGAGATGGCAATGAACAGCTCCTGGAAGCCGATGGCCTCTTGTCTACCTGTATTCAGCATGAAATCGATCACCTGAATGGCAGGCTGTTTATTGATTTGTTGTCAAAGCTCAAACGGGACCGGGTTATCAAGAAATTCACAAAGATTGCCAAACAGTCCGGAAACCTGCCTGACAAACGCATGATCGGGTAAGCCTATGGCGCTTAGAATTATATTTATGGGAACGCCGGAATTTTCGGTGCCGACATTGCTGGAGCTGGTCGGACACGGGCACGACGTAATTGCCTGTTACACCCAGCCGCCACGCCCGGCCGGAAGGCGCGGGCTTGAACTCCGGAAAAGTCCGGTTCATGAAAAAGCCGAAAGCCTTGGAATACCGGTGTTCACACCCGAAAGCCTCAAGG
The DNA here is from genome assembly GCA_965198665.1 of Rhizobiaceae bacterium. Lineage (GTDB taxonomy): Bacteria > Pseudomonadota > Alphaproteobacteria > Rhizobiales > Rhizobiaceae > JAALLB01. The sequence goes on from CBDAPT010000011.1 coordinate 315,938, forward strand.
GTGCGCAGGAACAGGAAACATTTGCCAGTCATCATGCGGATGTCGCCGTGGTGATCGCCTACGGATTGCTGTTACCTGAGGCTGTTCTCAATGCACCGGAAATGGGGTGCTACAACGGCCATGCGTCCTTGCTGCCACGCTGGCGCGGTGCTGCACCCATACAACGGGCGATTATGGCCGGAGACAGGGAAACCGGAGTTAACATCATGAAAATGGATGTTGGCCTTGATACAGGACCGGTAGCGCTGGGGGAGCTGGTTTCGATTTCGCCGAACATGACAGCGGGGGATTTACATGATCAGTTGGCCAACCTTACCGCGGACTTGATGATCCGTGCGATGTCCGCCCTGGAGCGCGACAGCCTCGGAAATACCCCGCAACCCGAGGAAGGCGTAGTTTACGCTGAAAAAATCAGGAAAGAAGAAAGCCGTATCGAATGGGCCCGTTCGGCAACTGAGGTGCATAATCATATCCGCGGCCTATCACCTTTTCCCGGTGCATGGTGTGAAATGGAAATCGGTGGCAGCGCGCAGCGCGTAAAGGTTCTCGCCAGTGAGCTTGCAGATGGCAATGGACAGCCTGGACAAATTCTTGATGAAAACTTTTCGATAGCCTGCGGTGAAGGTGCAATTCGCCTGACACGGTTGCAGCGTGCAGGAAAACAGGCTCAATTGGCAGAAGAGTTTCTCCGCGGAAACCGGATTGAAGCGGTTCACTGATGCCCCGTTATCGCCTGGATATAGAGTATGACGGCACGCCATTCTATGGCTGGCAACGCCAGGAAAAGTTCATTTCCATCCAGCAGGTACTTGAAGAAACGCTTGCAGAGTTCACCCAGGAAAAAGTGACCGCATTTGCTGCCGGCAGAACCGATACCGGTGTGCATGCGCTGGGGCAGGTTGTTCATATCGACTTGACGAAAGACTGGACGGCGCAAAAGGTCCAGGAAGCCACCAATGGTCTTCTGAAATACAAGGGATATCCGGTGACTGCACTGGAAGTCACGAAAGTGGACAGCGATTTTGATGCAAGGTTCTCTGCTGTCAGACGCAGCTACCGGTACCGCATCATCAACCGCATGGCTCCCTTAACCGTTGAGCGTGACCGGGCCTGGTGGATCCGGTTTCCACTGGACGTTGTGAAGATGAACGATGCAGCCGGGGAACTTGTCGGCCATCATGATTTTACGACATTTCGCTCCACCGATTGTCAGGCAAAGTCCCCCATGCGAACCCTTGATACACTTTGCGTGAACCGGGTGAACGAAACGGAAATCGAAATCATTGCGCAGAGCCGGTCCTTCTTGCACAATCAGGTACGGTCAATAGTCGGCTCACTGAAACTGGTCGGTGATGGCAAGTGGACCCGACAGGATCTTGTCGAAGCCCGCGATGCATTGGACCGGAAGGCATGCGGTCCTGTTGCTCCCGCCTGCGGCCTTTATCTCACGAAGGTTGATTATCCCGCATAGGCCGATTTCCGCCACTGAAAAAATTCAAACTCGTCAGATGCCACTAAACGCGATTGTTCATTATGATCACCGCCTCAATCAACTTTAATGTGCAAATAAAAGCCCTGCCTGCCGGAGCAGGCAGGGCTTTGCTGCCGACTAATCTTGGGGGGTTCGCTATTCAGCAGCTTGTTGTGTTGGTGTCCATTCGAATGGCTTGAACGGGTCGTCAAGCGGGGTGTGAACAATGTGATTGGTATAATTTGAGAGTGTTTTGTGGGCGATGATGACAATCAACTCCAAAACGTTTTGTTGCGTGAAGCCGGCTGCAAGAAACGCATCAATGGCCGCTTCATTCACCCAGCCGCGTTCATCCAGCATGGCCAGTGTGAAAGTCTTCAGAGCTTGTAATTTCTCATCTTCATAATCGTTCCCGCTACGCGCAGAATCTATGACTGATTCCGATATACCCTGACCTTTGGCCATCGCAGAATGAGCCGCCATGCAGTAGTCACAACCGTGATAGGTGTTGATGGTAAACCAGGCAACGTGCCGCTCTTCACCGGTAAATGAGGTTTTGCCAACCGCTTCGCCCATCGCCATATAGGCATCCGCCGCCGCGGGGGCCTCGGACAATGCGCCCAGCAGGTTTGGAATAAACCCATATTTTTCTTTTGTTTTTTGCAGGACTTCAGCTGAACGCTCGGGATGATTTTCTTCTGAGTGGATTGGGAACTTGGACATATCTTGTTTCCTGATTCGAGGGTATCTTGAAAGGCTGAACCAATCGGTACAAGATGAATCTGGTAATTATTTTGTGAGGAACCCATGCCTGGCAGGAAACAGTTTGATGAAACAGGCGTGCTCGATGCTGCAATGAAGGTTTTTTGGCGTTACGGCTATGAAGGAACGTCGCTCGCTCAGTTGGAACAGGCAACCGGTCTCAATAAGTCGAGCCTTTACAATGCCTATGATAACAAAGAGAAACTTTACCAACTCTGCCTCTCGCGCTTTTCCAAACAGTTTGGTGGCCACATGGTCGCACAACTGGAAGATCCTGATTACCACACTGCTGTAGCCGGTTTCTTTGATGCTTTGATCAAGCGACAGCAAGATGAAAAAAACCCACGAGGTTGTTTTGTAACATTTGCGGAACTGGAGCATGGGGGCAAGAAAAACGAATTCGCCAGATGTCTTGAAGACAATCTCAATGAATTGCGATCCAAATTCAAAAAAAGATGCCAACGTGCCGTCGCCGAAGGTCAGTTGCCTCCAGACACCGATTGTGATGCACAATCAGCGATGCTTCTGGCGATGGCACGTGGCATTGCAGTGTTGAGCCGGGGGCATTCAGACATCGGGCTGTTGAAAGATGCCGTGAAGGGTGTGCTGTCCCGGCCGGGGTAATTGGCTCATTGAAATTTCTCAGAGACGGTGCGTTGGAATGTCGTTGAAATCACGGTCAGCTTCGAGCAGCGCCTGATGACGTGTTACACCGATATCCTGCAGCTCACGATCAGAAAGATAGCGTAGTTGATTGCGCTCTCGCCTGATTTGTTTTCTCAGGCTTTCAAGCTGAACCGCCCGTTTCAGAAGTTCCCCCGTGCCATTCCGAAGTGCACCAGTGAAAACGGCAGCGTGATGAGCATTCTTCCTTGCGGGCGGGCCAGGCGATGGCGAGAATCTTGTAGAAGGAGATTCGCCTATGCCTCGCGGCTACCACCACCTGACCCAAGATGAACGTTGCCAGATTTGGGGGTTGAAGAAAAGCGGCCTCTCGCAGAGAGACATTGGGCGTGAGCTCGGACGCCATCACACGACAATCCGTCGAGAGATGCAGCGCAACAGCGGCGGCCGGGGCTACCGGTACAAACAGGCCCATAACAAGGCGACAGAGCGCCGCCACAGGGCGTCATCGGTGCCAAGGAAGATGACACCCGCCCTGTGGCAATTGGTCGAGGAGAAGTTGGCGGCTGGCTGGAGCCCAGAGCAAATTTCGGGTCGGTTTCGTCGGGAAGGCCAAGCCATGGTGGGGCGGATGCGGATCTACGAATACGTCCGCGCGGACCGCAGGGCCGGTGGCAGCCTTTACAAACGTCTGCGGCGGCGTGGGAAGAAACCGAATTGGCGCGGCGGCCGGCACGCCGGGCGAGGACGCATTCCCGGTCGTGTCGATATCAGTGAGCGGCCCGCGATCGTCGAACAGAAGTTGCGGATCGGTGACTGGGAGGTGGACACGATCGTTGGAGCGGGTCAAAGCGGCGCAGTGGTTTCGGCGGTGGACCGCGCCTCGAAGATGACCCGACTGGTACGGCTCGACAGGAAAACGGCCGAAGATGTCGGAGCTGCGCTCAGACGCCGGCTGGAGGCAGATCGGCACCTGGTTCACACGATCACTGCGGACAACGGTAAGGAATTCGCTGGCCACAGCAGCCTGTCCAAGGCGCTTGATGCCAAGTTCTATTTTGCCCGGCCCTACCACTCATGGGAGCGCGGGCTGAATGAACACACCAATGGACTGGTCCGCCAGTATTTGCCGAAAGGCACGGATTTCCGGTCTGTGACCGATGCCGAGGTCCAGGCGGTGGAGGATCTGCTCAACGCACGGCCGCGCAAGGCACTCGGCTTCCGGACGCCGGAGGAGGTGTTCAGAGATGCGCAGGCACCGCCATGACCGCTCTCAAACCTCTGGGAAGCGCACAGCGTGAAATCTCTCTTCGGCACAGTCTGTTCGAAGAGGCGATTGCGCTTGTGCGCAATTCTGCGGTAGGGGTATTGGTAACGGCAATTCAAGTCATCGCAGGCTCCGCCTGTCGAAATTTTTCACCGCCAGGCCCTTTTTTGCATTCGGGCTTGCGCCCTCATTTCAAAAAGGGCCTGGCGGTGGTGCACCTCGGAGCGGAAACGGCGCTGTGTCTCGCGGATCAACCATTCCCGGAAAGCTTTAACCGGTTTGCGCCTCTTTGATTCCTTTGTGTAAACCAGCCGGTACTCACCGGAACTGAGGCCGGTGTCTGACAGGCATTTCAGGCGCTTGCGCTTGATATCGTTGACAACGAGTTCCGCAGAAACCAGTGCGATGCCAAGGCCCGAAAGGGCGCCTTCAATAGCCAGCAAGGCATCCAGTGGTTTGGGGGATTTGGGCAATGAAAAATCTTCAATTCCGGCCGCGCGGAACCACCTTGTCCACAACTCACCTCTGTCCTCATGCAACAGGCGGTATTTCAGCAGTTCCTCCGGTTTCTGAGCGGTCGGGATGTCAGGCACTCCATAGGGGAAGACAGGTGTCGCTGAGATCAGTTCGGATTCCAGATGGTCAACGCCGTAGCGAGCGCACCAGCGAACGGCGATATCGACTTCGTTGTTCTGTACATCGGCTATGTGCTGTGACGAAATCAGATTCACGTCATACTCCGGATAGGTGTCCTGAAAGCCTCCCATTTTGGGCATCAGCCATTTCATGGCGAATGTGGGTTCGCAGCTGATTGACAGGTTTCCGTCCGGGCGGGTGCGTATGCTTTCAGATGATTCTGAAATTTGCGCCAGGGCCGGAGAGATTTTCTGGAGATAATCCCTGCCGGCCTCCGTCAGTTCCACGCCGCGTGCAACATTCCTGAAAAACTGAACGCCGAGCTGTTGTTCCAGACCGCGCACGTGCCGACTCACGGCTGCATGCGTCACGTTAAGTTCCTCCGCAGCCTGGCTGAAACTCTCATGACGGCCGGCTGCCTCAAAGGCCCGTACGGCGTTTAGCGGAGGCAGGTGTTGTGACATTTTTTAACATTAGATGTCAAGTAACGGCGTTTGAATGCATCTCGAAGGTCTGAGAAAATCGTCTCATACAAAGAAAGGAGATGGCATGAATGGGGTGTGAGCGGTCATGCATCCCGACTCGGATAGAGTGCTGGGAGAGGCGGATAGGCTGCAGGCTGGATGTCATCTTAGGGCATTGCGACCCTGTAAAGGAGATTACCCGCCGCCTGTATCTGAACGACCAGCGTGAGGCCCGGTTCGGTCCGGTGACCTCGTATAGGAGTTTGGCGTGGCCGTTCACACCCTTGTCAGGGTTCCGCCGCTCACCAACGGGAGAAGTTTAGCCATGTCCTTTATCGGTGTCGATCTTCACACGACGTCTTTCACGGTCTGCCGGCTTGAAGCTGACGGCAGCGAGATATTTGAAACCTACCAGCTGGCAGCGGCCGATCTGGAACGGTTCTGCCTGAGCCTTGATGCGGACGACGAGATTGCCGTGGAGGCGACGGGCAATTCGGCCTGGTTTCGTGACGAGGTGGTCGCTTGCGTCGGCCGTGTTGTCGTGGTCAACCCGAGGCAGTTCGGCGTGATCCGCAAGTCGGTGAAGAAGACGGACAGGAACGATGCCCGGGCACTGGCCTTCTTCCTGTCGAAGGACATGCTGCCCGAGACGCGTGTGAAGACGGTTGCCGAGAGCGAGTTGGCGTCACTCACCCACACGCGCGATCTTCTGGTCAAGCAGCGCACCCGGCTCATCAACAAGATCCATGCGCTGCACACGCGCCACGGCGTCAAGCTGAAGAAGGAAAGCCTGGGCTCGAAGCGGCGGCTCAATGCTCTGGAGGTCGGCCGGTTCTCGACACTGGAACAGGTCGAGTTGAAGGCCCTGCGCGACCAGGCGCTGAGGCTTATGGCGACGATTGGCGAACTGGACGGTGCGATCGAAGAGGCCGCCCGGGAACTGGATGGCTACGACGGCCTCGTCTCAATCAAGGGCATCGGTCCGCGCTCGGCGGCCGTGCTCCTGTCGGGGATCGGCAACGTCGATGACTTCGAGGACGCCGACAAGCTGGCTGCCTATGTGGGCATCGTCCCGCGCGTCAGCCAGTCGAACGAAACCGACAACCGGGGGCGGATCACCAAACGCGGCAACAAGCTGATGCGCACCACGCTGGTTCAGTGCACGCTCATTGCCATCCGATACTCGGGCTACCTCAATGCCTTCTACCAACGCATCAAGGCCAGGCGCGGGGCCGGCAAGGCGATCATCGCGACCGCACGTAAACTGCTCGCGATCATCTACGACACGCTCAAGAACGGCTGGGTCTTCGAGGACTTTCCGGCCTTCAAGATCGCGGGGCAGAACATTCCCGCTGGACAACCATCATAGGAGATCAGAAATGACAACAATCGCAAAAGTTCTTTTGGCCGCTCCGGATATGAAACAGGTGTTCGCAGCATTGCGGTCCACCGGAAAAAACACACCGCCAGCAAAGGTGCGAAATCGCCCCCGGGGATTGAACATCAACTGGCCGGAAAACCGCTGGATCAGACCGGCAGGCAGGCAACCCCAGGACCCGCACGGCGCATACGGAGCTGGTGATTGGGAAGACCCGCTTCTGCTTGAATTCCGGCGCAAGTGGTAATGCAGCAAACCTCTCGGTTTGACTCAGGCTGTCTGTCGCAATGCTTCTCCCAGTACCATTGCGGCAGACAACGCCATATTGAGAGAACGTGCTTCTTCCTGCATCGCAATATACAGTCTTGCATTCGCAGCCTCATGCACTTGCGGCGGCGCGCCGGAACTTTCGCGGCCAAGCAAGAGGATGTCATCTCGGTGATATTGAAATTCGGTATAGCTTTCGTCTCCTTTTGTGGTCAGCAGGAGAAGTCTTCTGCCCGAATTGATTCGCCAGCCTTCAAACGATTCCCAATTCACATGGCGTTGCATCGCGGCCTGATCGAGATAATCCATTCCGGCCCTGCGGAAGGCTTTCTCGTCAAGACGAAAACCGGCCGGTTCAATGATGTGGACCGTCACACCCGTACAAGCGCCAAGGCGCAGCAGGGTTCCTGTGTTTCCGGGAATGTCGGGTTGGAAAAGAGCAAGATCGGGCATTGGCAAGACTTCATCTGTGGCAGGAGGGCAACAGTTTATGTTTAGTTTAACAAATGGTGTTTTGACCATTGCATTTGTGCACTTTAAAGTTCACATTGCGACCGTACACGAATACCAGCAAACGGAGGCACATATGTACATTACATTTGACAGATGCATGCCTTCCTATGCAGGGCCGGCGCTACTTATCAGTTAGTTTTTGCGCCTGTCGGCATAACCGCCGTCGAATTTACAACAGACATTTTCGTTTCGACGGTATTCCCAAAATTCTTGCTGGACTAATCCGATGTTCTCCTATTTTGAAAGTCTTATAAATCCCTATCCGAGCGAAGTTCCCAAGCAGCCTCCCAACACGCTGACTTCCTTCTTCTGGCATTATACGAAGTCTTGCTGGAAAATTCTGGCACTGATGACGTTTACCGTCGTGGTGTTTTCAATTGTCGAAGTGTACCTATTCGCGTTTCTTGGCAACATCATTGACTGGTTGAGTACCGCTGACCGTGCAACTTTCTGGGTGGACGAGTGGGTATGGCTGATGGTGATGCTTATCGTGATTGTGGTGGTTCTGCCGGCGCTGACAATGATCCACTCGCTGTTTATGCAGCAGGCTATCCTTGGCAATTACGGGATGATCATGCGTTGGCAGATGCACCGGTATCTGTTGCGTCAGTCGATGAGCTTCTTTGCGGATGAATTTGCCGGACGTGTCGCCACGAAAGTGATGCAGACTTCCCTTGCATTGCGGGATGCCACGGTAGCTATCCTGGATGTGATGGTATTTGTATCTGTCTATTTTCTCGGTGCGCTTGTCCTTGTCGGTTCATTTCACTGGATGCTGGTACTGCCGTTTGTCGGCTGGCTTTTGGGCTATATGCTGATGCTCTGGTATTTTCTGCCGCGAATGGCAAAAATATCAGAAAAGCAAGCCGATGCCCGTTCCGAAATGACCGGTCGGATCGTCGACAGTTACACCAATATAACCACTGTGAAACTGTTTGCTCATGCGGACCGGGAAGAGGATTATGCCCGTGAAGCGATGGATGGTTTTCTGCAAACCGTTCACCCGCAGATGCGTCTGTCCACAGGGTTTGAGTTCTGCCTGCAGGTACTCAACGGCTTGTTCCTTGCTGCCTCGGCTGGCGTCGGGATCTGGCTGTGGATCCATGAATTATCCGGTGTCGGCGCTGTTGCAGTTGCAATTGGGCTGGTCCTGCGAATGAACGGTATGGCGCATTGGATCATGTGGGAACTTGCCCGCCTGTTCGAATCGCTCGGTGTTGTACGTGATGGCATGAACATGATGTCTCAGGCTCATTCCGTGATCGACCGCGAAAATGCCGGAGTTCTGGATGCTGTCGGCAAGCCGGTTCGTTTTGAGAATATCCGCTTTACCTATGATGGTGACGGCAATGTGATGGAAAACCTGTCGCTGGAGATTGCCGCTGGCCAGAAGGTTGGTTTGGTGGGGCGTTCCGGTGCGGGCAAAACTACGCTTACAAATATTCTGTTGCGGTTTTACGACGTGGAGGGCGGTGCCGTCCTGGTTGGTGATCAGAATATTGCCAATGTCCGACAGGATTCCCTGCGTGAGAACATCGGCATGGTGACCCAGGACACATCACTGCTGCATCGAACCATCCGCGAAAATATTGCTTATTCGAAACCGGAAGCTACAGATGCAGAGATTGTTGCAGCTGCGGAAAAAGCCAACGCCTGGGAGTTCATTCAGTCTCTGGTCGACAGTGACGGCAGCCGTGGCCTCGATGCAAAAGTCGGCGAGCGGGGTGTAAAGCTCTCTGGCGGTCAGCGCCAGCGAATTGCCATTGCGCGAATATTCCTGAAAGATGCACCGATCCTTGTTCTGGATGAAGCAACCTCTGCGCTTGATTCAGAGGTTGAGGCGGCAATTCAGGAAAGTCTGTTTGATCTGATGAAGGGAAAAACAGTGATTGCGATCGCTCACCGCCTGTCAACCATTGCCCAATTGGACAAACTTGTCGTAATGGATCAGGGTCGTATCGTTGAAACAGGAACCCATGATGAGCTGGTTGGTGCCAAGGGTATTTATTCTGACCTCTGGTCACGCCAGTCCGGCGGTTTCCTGCCGACGGCATCTGTTGACAGGGACGCGGATTCGCAGGCCGCTGAATGAAGCATGAAACTGTTCGATCCGGTCTTCCGGCTTTTTGAAGGCTGGATCGATCCGTTCAAACCCCTGGATGACTACGAACCGCCCAACCGGTTGCTGGGTTACGTCTGGTTTTATGTGCGCCAGGTCAAGTGGGCTTTTGGTGCATTGCTGCTGTACGGCTTTGCCAATGCTATCGTTGAAGCGACTGTATTCTCCTTCGTCGGCCAGCTTGTCGATGTACTGACCCGGTTCGAGGCCGCTGGCGACAAGTCGTCCGGCTGGCAAGGCCTGCTGGAAGCGCATGGAACCACATTGCTTTACATGCTTCTGGTCGTAGCAGTTCTGCGAGCAGCCGTTGTCACCTTCGGTGCCTTGATAGAGGAACAGGTGATTGTGCCCGGGTTTTTCATCATGATGCGCTGGCAGAGTCATAAACATGTGGTTGGCCAGGCGTTATCATTCTTCCAGAATGATCTGGCCGGACGGATCAGCCAGAAAGTCTTTCAGTCAGGAATGGCTACCGGAGATATGATGATCGCCCTGCTTCAGGTGATCTGGTTCGTGGTTGTTTATGCCATTACCACCGCAGGGCTTTTGTTCACGCTTGATTGGCAACTTGGTGTAGTGATCATAATCTGGATGACGCTGTTTTTGATTATCGCGCGGTATTTTGTACCCCGCGTGCGGGAACATTCGAGAATTTCTGCGGATACTGCTTCCGGAGTTTCCGGCAGGATGGTGGATGGGTACACAAATATTCAAACCGTAAAACTGCACGGTAGCCAGTCCGAAGAAGATGACTGGGTCCTGCAAGCGACAAAACTGCATCAGCAGGCGATATTCAGGTTTACCCGAACGCTTACAGCGATGCGCGTTTCTCTGATCGTTTCAAACGGAATTTTCATTTCGATCATTGCCTGGATTTCCGTTGACTTGTGGCTTTCGGGAATTTCGACGTTGGGAGAGGTGGCTTTTGTGCTTGCCCTCGTTTTGCGGCTGCATTTGTTGTCCAATCGTTTGCTCGGCACACTTAACGGATTTTTTCGTAATGTCGGCGTTACTCAAAACACTATGGAGTTGGTCGCACGATCCCATGCGATCCAGGATATACCGGATGCACCGGAATTCGAATACAAGTCGGGGGATGTCGCCTTCCAATCGGTTTCGTTCCACTATGACAAGCTGGATGGGGTGCTCAATGATGTCTCTGTGAACGTAAAAGGCGGGGAGAAAATCGGGATTGTTGGACCTTCAGGTAGCGGCAAGACAACATTGGTTCATCTGATGATGCGGTTTTTCGATGTGGATTCCGGCAAGATTCTGGTCGATGGTCAGGATGTCTCGAAGGTTACCCAGGACAGTCTGCGCAGAAACTTTTCCTTTGTTCAGCAGGACGTTCAGATGTTTCACCGCTCGGTGTTTGAGAATATTGCCTATGGGCAAAGTGACGTTTCGACTGAAATGGTGGAACGCGCTGCAAGGCTTGCGGGTGCTCATGAGTTTATTCTCGAGCTTGCGGACAAGGAAAGCCGAAGCGGCTATGAGGCAAAGGTTGGCGAGCGCGGTGTCAAACTCTCAGGCGGGCAAAGGCAACGTCTGGCAATTGCCCGTGCGCTGTTGCGTGATGCTCCTTTTTTGGTTCTTGATGAGGCAACCAGCCAGCTCGATTCAGTGGTTGAGGCCGTCATTCAGGACAATTTGCTTGAACAAATGAAGGAGAAGACTGTCTTTATTGTGGCTCACCGTTTGTCGACAATCGTTCGGATGGATCGGATCATCGTCATGGATGGAGGCCGGATTACTGCCGAGGGAACCCATAAAGAATTGTTGAAAAAAAGCCCTTTGTATTCAGAATTGTGGAACAGGCAGTCTGGGCAATTGAATCTTGTTACGGGTGTGCTAGATAGCAATTGAAGCCCGGGTCATTTGCACCTTGATTTTGAAATTAACTACACCATTATGTCGCATGTCGATTTCAGCCAGAATTTGATTTAAACTCAATTCAGAATTCCGGAAAAAAGCTCCCCGTTTGGAGAGATTCGTTTGCAAGCGGGACTTCGTTCCGGATGGTGGTCAGGGAGGAGAGATTAGCTAAAGCCGATCTTTTGGCATCATCCAGCCGCGGCGAGCTCCATGCTCGTCGCGGTTTTATTTTGTGCCAAGTGCTGCCCGCTGCACCCGAACGACGGGTGGCATCAATAGCCTGAAAGCTGCTCTCGCAGCAACTCCAGTTCCAGCCATTCCTCTTCCTTTTCCGCAAGCAAATGTTCGCGTTTGGAAAGTTCTTTTGCCCAGGTGTTGAACTTCTTTGGGTCAGCCTCGTAAAGACCCGGTTTCCCGAGTGCAGTCTTCAGTTTGCCGATTTCGAATTCGAGGCGCTCTATTTCTGTCGGCAAGGCCTTGAGTGCATGCTGTTGTTTGAAATTCAGCCTGGTGTCTTTTTCTCCACAGTCTGGCCTGGAAGCTGATCTGGTGGATTTTGGTTTTTTGGGTTTGGTTCCGGCCGGGCTTTTTTCCGGCGCAGTTCCGCGAAGAGCCTGCATGTCGGAATAACCACCGGCATATTCGTTCCATGTACCATCGCCGTTGGAAACCAGCACCGATGTGCAGACCCGATCCAAAAAATCTCTGTCATGGCTTACCAAAAGAACGGTTCCGGGATAATCCGCCAGAAACTCCTGCAACAGATCGAGAGTTTCCAGATCGAGATCGTTCGTCGGTTCATCGAGAATTAGAAAGTTGGATGGGGTACGAAGCCCCCTGGCCAATGTCAGCCTGGCACGTTCTCCGCCTGAAAGGGCATGGATTGGTGTTCGTGCCTGTTCTGCAAAAAACAAAAAGTCTTTCATGTAGGAATAGACGTATTTCGTCTCATCTCCAATAACTACAGAATCGCCCCGCCCGTCGGTAAGGGCGTCTTTCAGTGTCCAGTCGGGATCCAGCATTTCCCGTTTCTGGTCAACCAACAGTGTATCCAGATTGGATCCGCGTTTTACCTTTCCTCCATCCGGTTCAAGGTCGCCGGTGATCAGTTTAACCAGTGTGGTTTTTCCGCTGCCGTTTGGGCCGACTATACCCAGCCTGTCACCGCGTGAAATGATCAGGGAAAGTTCCTTTACAAGCAGATTGTCGCCAAATGCCTTGCTGATGCCGAAAAGTTTGGTCACCAGTTTACCAGAACTTTCTCCCTCGGCCATGGATATGTTTATGCCGCCCTGAACCTTGCGTTCATTCGCCTTGGTTTGCCGAAGTCCCGCGAGTTCGCGCACCCGCCGCATATTTCGCTTGCGGCGACCGGATACACCGTGGGTAATCCAGTGTTCTTCCCGCACAATCTTGCGGGAGAGTTTATGCCTGTCGGTTTCTTCCTGCTCGAGCACTTCGTCACGCCAATCCTCGAAAGCGGCAAATCCCTTGTTCAAGGTTCGTGATTGTCCGCGATCCATCCATAAGGTTTGTCTGGAGAGTTTTTCCAAAAACCGGCGATCATGACTAATCATGACGATGGCGGTGCGCATTTGCCCCAGTTTGTTTTCCAGCCATTCTATTGCCGGTAAATCCAGGTGGTTGGTCGGTTCGTCGAGAAACAGGATTTCCGGTTCCCGTGTCAGGGCGCGTACCAGGGCCGCGCGCCGTGTTTCTCCGCCCGACATGTTATTGGTACGCAGCTCTGCGGAAACGCCAAGTTCTTCCAGCAACAGTTTTGCAACATGCGGATCGTCCTGAGGTCCAAGCCCGGCTTCAATATACTCTTTGACGGTATCGAATCCGACGATATCCGGTTCCTGGGGCAGGTAGTGCAGAGTGGTTCCGGGTTGGACAAATCGTTCGCCTCGGTCTGCTTCAACGAGGCCGGCGGCGATCTTCATCAATGTGGATTTCCCTGAACCGTTGCGTCCTACAAGACAAATACGGTCACCTGCATGAACCGTCAGGTTCGCACCTTCCAGAAGCGGTGTGCCGCCGAAGGTGAGATAGATGTCGTCAAGATAAAGAATGGGTGCTGCCATGGCACCGATATACGAGTTATTTCAGAAAATAATAGGCCGAAAGGCAAAATCCCAGAAATATCACTGCGCTGTGCAGCAGCTTTTGTGGAACCTGGCGTGCGTAATAAGCACTCGCATAGCCACCAAAAGTGGCTCCAGCCATCATCACCAGTGCTTCCGGCCAGGATATCAGGCCGGTAAACGTGAAGATGAACACGCCAAGGATCGTTACCATTGTATTGGTGAGGTTCTTCAGCGCATTTGCTTCGTGAAAGTCGCTGAAACCTATCATTTTCAGTACAGCGAGTGTTATGACACCGAGGCCTGCACCAAAATAGCCGCCGTAAATTGAAAACACGAACATCAACAAATATCCGGGCAAACCCTCGGCTACAGCCCTTCCTCCATTGCGCGCATGGATGAATGCGTTGATTTTTCCCCCAAATGCGTAGAGCAGGGTGGCGGCAAGAATCAGCCAGGGCACAATTTCGAGGAAAACGTTGTCGGTGCTGAATATCAAAAGAATACAGCCGATGGCACCGCCTGAGAGGCTCATCAGCGTCAAACGTGCGGCAATCGCCCTGTTGTTTCTGAGTTCCCTGGCATAGGCGGGAATTGCCGCCGCGTTTCCCGGCAAAAGAGCGACAAAATTTGATGCATTTGCTATTGTTGGCGGGAGCCCAGCGGCCATCAGGACAGGAAACGTAAGCAATGTGGCGCCGCCTGCAACCGCATTGACACCGCCAGCCACGAATCCAGCCACGAACAGCATAATAATGATCTCGATTGATATCAGGGCCGTTCTCCTGCCAGCTTAGCCAGCGGCCAGCATTGCCGTTTAGTTTGGATTTTGCCAGTAAAAAAGCGGATTTCCCCATGAATAACCGCGACAATCTGCCATTATTTGTCAATCCGGCTGGACACGTTATAAAGAGAATAATAGAACGCGTTTATCATGGTTTCTTGAGGGGATTCCCTGGTCTTTTGCATCTTGCAAAAGTTCGCAATGGTTTCCCGGCGATTTGAAAGGAAGATTTCCGTGGCTGCACACAAGAAAGCTGGAGCTCCTGAGCCTACGCGCAGGGATTTTCTGTATATTGCAACTGGGGTGATGGGAGCTGCCGGCGCAGCAGGGGTCGCATGGCCACTGGTTAGCCAGATGTCTCCCGATGCATCTACGCGGGCCCTGGCCTCCATTGAAGTAGATGTTTCTTCCATCGAGCCAGGCCAGGCCATTACAGTCAAATGGCGAGGCAAACCGGTTTTTATCCGGAACCGGACCGACAAGGAAGTTGAAGAAGCCAATGAAGTAGAGATTGCCGAACTCAAAGACCCGGTTGCACGCAATGCCAATGCCGGCGATGCGGAACCGGCAACAGACGTTAACCGGTCTGCCGGTGAGGGCAAGGAAAACTGGATTGTAATGATTGGTTCCTGCACGCACCTTGGTTGTGTACCGGTCGGTCTGGCAGGAGAGTTCGGCGGGTGGTTCTGCCCCTGTCACGGTTCGCACTATGATACAGCCGGTCGTATCCGCAAGGGTCCTGCACCGGAAAACCTTCTAATTCCGCCATTTGAGTTTGTCTCTGATGGCACAATTAAAATCGGTTAAGGAACGGGAGAACGAACATGAGTGGTGGACATTCTGAATATATCCCGGGCAACGGGTTTTCCAAATGGCTTGATGAGCGGCTTCCGCTTCCCCGTTTGGTATACGACAGTTTTATTGCTTATCCTGTACCGCGGAACCTGAACGGCTGGTATACGTTCGGCGCAATTCTATCGGTAATGCTGGGTGTGCAGATTATCACGGGCGTGGTGCTGGCCATGCACTATGCTGCTTCGACAACACTTGCTTTCGACAGTGTCGAGCACATCATGCGCAATGTGGACTATGGCTGGTTGATGCGCCGTATTCACGCGAACGGGGCATCGATGTTCTTCTTCGCGGTGTTTATTCACATATTCCGGGGCATGTATTATGGTTCCTATAAGGCACCGCGGGAGGTGTTGTGGATCCTCGGCGTGCTGATTTTCCTTTTGATGATGGCTACCGCGTTTATGGGTTATGTGCTGCCATGGGGGCAAATGAGTTTCTGGGGTGCTACAGTTATCACCGGCTTTTTCTCGGCAATCCCGCTGATTGGCGAGGGTATCCAGCAATGGCTTCTTGGCGGCTTTGCGGTGGATAATCCAACGCTAAACCGTTTCTTCTCACTGCATTACCTGTTGCCGTTCATGATTGCAGGCGTTGTGGTGCTTCACGTTTGGGCGCTTCATGTTACCGGGCAGACCAACCCAACCGGGGTGGAAGTGAAGAACATGAAAAAAGAAACAGTGCCGTTTATGCCATTTGCTACCATCAAGGATGCACTGGCAGTTGTGCTGTTCATGATTTTCTTCGCCTGGTTCGTCTTTTACCTGCCTGATTTCCTTGGCCATCCGGACAACTACATCAAGGCTGATCCACTGAAGACACCGGCGCACATTGTTCCTGAATGGTACTTCCTGCCGTTCTACGCGATTTTGCGGGCGATCACTTTCAACATCGGAATTCCTTTCACCGATATCGTTCTGATCGATTCCAAACTCGGTGGCGTGATAGCGATGTTTGGTTCAATTGCCATTCTGGTGTTCCTGCCTTGGCTTGATTCATCCAAGGTTCGCTCCGGTTCGTATCGACCCCTGTTCAAACAGTTCTTTTGGCTGTTTGTCGTGTGTTGTATCGGCCTTGGGTATCTTGGTTCACGTCCGGCGGAGGGGATTTACACCATACTGTCGCAGATTCTAACAGCTTACTATTTTGCGCACTTCCTGGTTATCCTGCCGTGGTTGGGGCGGTTTGAGAAACCGAAGAAGGTTCCGCCAAGTATCGCCGATGCGGTTCTCCAGGACAGTAAGGACGCCGATAACTGTTCCGTTGCTGCCCAACCTGCAGAATAAAGAAAGTCCGGAGATTTAAGACAATGAAAAACATGGTTTCAAAATTTGTCGGACTTGCGATAGCAGCGGTTATCGCACTTGGTCCGGTTCATGCGCTCGCTGCCAGCGGATATCCGATTAACAAGCCAAAGGAAATTTCCTGGAGCTTTGCCGGTCCGTTTGGTACCTGGGACCTCGGTCAACTGCAGAGAGGCTTCAAGGTTTATCAGGAAGTCTGTGCATCCTGCCACTCACTGGAGCTGGTCGCATTCCGCAATCTCGAGGAACTTGGTTTTAGCGAAGCCCAGGTCAAGGCTATTGCGGAAGAGTATGGGGTAACTGATGGACCGGATGCTGAAGGCGAAATGTTCGATCGTTCTGCAAAACCTTCTGATCTTATTCCGGGGCCTTATGCAAATAACGAAGAAGCTGCTTACGCCAATAACGGGGCTGCGCCACCGGACTTCTCATTGCTGGCCAAAGCCCGCGCTCCGGAGCGTGGCTTCCCGCAATTCGTATTCGATGTGTTCACACTGTATGCGGAGAATGGGCCGGACTACATCTATTCACTGTTGGTGGGCTATGAGGATGAACCCGAAGGTGTCGAAATAACAGAAGGTACCTATTACAATCCTTATTTCATCGCTGGCGCTGCACTGGCCATGGCGCCGCCCCTCGATGATGATATTGTCGATTATGATGACGGCAGCCCGCAAACGGCTGATCAGTATGCCCAGGATGTCGCAGCGTTTATGATGTGGGCAGCGGAACCTACTCTGGTTCAGCGCAAGGCCCTTGGGTTTAAGGTCATGGTCTTCCTGATAATTTTTGCGGCACTTCTATACATGACCAAAAAACAGGTGTTCCGCGAACTGAAAGAAGCTTAGGCAGCTATCCTGTTGAGTGAAATTTTCGAGGCCCCGTTTATCGGGGCCTTTTTTATTGGAGTATTTCGCTTGTGGGAATTGCCGGTCCCCAGCTGTCAAGCGTGGCGCCGGAACTTGTCCGGACCCGGCTGTCATACACAAAAAGAGCTTGCCTGATGCGGCCCTGGTCCTGGCACTTCTGAAATATGCCCCCGATATAGGTTACACAATCGCTTATCGATCCCGGAGCGCTGCCGGTTGCCCAGTCCTTGACAATTCCATCCTGTCCGACCTTGAAGTATGACAATCGGTAATTGGTCACCTGCTTCGATTTTCCGACCAGGCCGACAAAGTTTGAGGAAGACTCACTTTGTGCGCCGGGCGCAATGTGGCGATACAATGTTGTCCCGTCGGCGAGGCTCGTTTGCCCGATCATCTGTCCATAACCGGTTTGCTCGGCAGATAGCTGTTCGAGGGTTGAATTTCCCAGTGCCGCAACCCGGGAGTAAGGCTTGCCCAATGCCCAACTGGTGGTGGAGCGATTGGCGGCATTCTCGATTTTTTCTGCTGTTTGTGAACATCCGACAATCAGACAGGCCAATAACACAAAAACATAACGTTTCATCACTAATTCCCCCGATGCGTTTGTAATTAAATGCTTCTGGCACTAGAAAGACCTTTGAATCAAGGGTTGTACCAATATTCTTTTAAAAGGTCAGTCACTAATGGAACGTTCTCTGCGGGCGCATCTTGAAAGCGCAATTCGGTCTATCCCCGACTATCCTCACGAGGGGATCATCTTTCGCGATATTACGACGCTTCTTGGAGATGCTTCTGCATTCAGACGTACTGTGGATGAACTCGTTCATCCCTACAGCGGATCGCGCATCAAACATGTGGCCGGTATCGAGGCCCGCGGTTTTATTCTTGGCGGTGCCATGGCTCACCAGTTGTCCTGTGGATTTGTACCAATCCGCAAAAAAGGGAAGTTGCCGCATGATACGATTTCGCAACCCTATGAGCTCGAGTATGGCGAAGACCAAATCGAGGTACACAAGGATGCCATCGAAAAAGGCGATCGGGTATTGTTGGTTGATGATCTGATTGCGACAGGCGGCACTGCAGAAGCAGCCATCAAGGTATTGAACAGGCTCGAAGCGGACATTATTGCAGCCTGTTTTGTCATTGATTTGCCGGAACTTGGCGGCCGGCAACGCCTTCATGACATGGGTGTGCAGGTTAGAACCCTGGTGGAATTCGCCGGAAAATAAAGTTCTTTCGCTGTCGCATTTGCTACTTTTCAAATCGATGAAGCTGGGGAATTCTTCTCCTCTCAAGGACTGCTTCTCTCTGTCAGGTAATGATGGAGCGAAGTGTGTTCAAACTGGAGGGATTCATGAAAGTAGGATTTATCGGTCTTGGCAATGTTGGCGGCAAGCTTGCGGGCAGTCTGTTGCGCAACGGCAAGGATGTGACGGTTCGCGATCTGGATGATGGATTGGTGGAGAAGTTTGTCGGCCTTGGTGCGAAGGCTGCCGGTTCTCCCAAAGAAATGATCGAGGCCTGTGATCTGGTGATTACCTGCCTGCCGAGCCCGGCAGCATGCGCTGCGGTGATGGAGGCGGAAGACGGAATTCTAGCCGGCATGGGGCCGGGCAAGATCTGGGCTGAGATGTCGACCACGGACGAAGAGGAAGTCAAGCGGCTTGGTGCCCTGGTTGAGGCAAAGGGCGGTGAGGCGATTGAGTGCCCGGTTTCGGGCGGTTGTCACCGGGCTGCGACGGGCAATATCTCGATTTTTGCAGGCTGCAGGCGGGAGACGTTTGAGAAGATGCTGCCGTTTCTTACGGTGCTTGGGCGTCGGGTTCTGCATACCGGCCCACTGGGGACGGCATCGATGCTGAAGGTGATGACCAACTATATGGCAACTGCAAACCTGATCACAGTTGCCGAGGCGCTGGTGACGATGAAGGCGGCGGGGATGGATCTGGCGACTACCTATGAGGCGATCGAGATTTCCTCGGGCACGTCGTTTGTGGCGGAGACGGAGGGGCAGGTCATTCTCAACGGGAGCCGGGACATCTCGTTCACGATGGATCTGGTGAAGAAGGATATTGGCCTGTTCCAGCAGATTGCCGAGAAACACGAGGTGCCGCTTGAGATGTCGCCGCTGATGATCGAAATCTTTGATGACGGGATCAGGCGTTACGGGCCACGGGAGCTGTCGCCCAATATCATCCGCAGGCTCGAGGATGCAACGGGGCTGGATATTACCGCTGAGGGCTTTCCACCGGAGATGCTTGATGATGAACCCGAGGAACCGGGTTATGAAGTCGTACCGAGAAACCGAAACTCATAACGCCAGAGCAAACAGGATGGATCCTACTCATTATATCGATACTGACCGTTATCCTCTGAACCTGCCGGATGATATCCGGTATCAGGACATGATTTCAGCGGTTCAGGCAGACCTCAACAAGGATGGTTGTGCAGTGTTGAAAGGGTTTGTGCGACCCGATGCCATTTCAGAGCTTGTTGCAGAATCCGATAAAGCTGCTTCGCACGGGCATAATTCCAAAAGTCGCACCAATGCCTATTTTAGCCAGGATGACGCCTCACTGGACCGATCTCACCCGCGCCGAAGGTTTTACGATCGATCCAACGCATTTATTCCTGCTGACAATTTTGGTGAGGATTCAGCCCTGCGGGCCATATATGAATGGCCAGCTTTTTTTGAATTTATCCGTATTGCGCTGGACGAACCGCAAGAACGGTTTTTCAGATATGCCGATCCTCTTGCTGATGTGATTGTCAATATGGCGGAGGAGGGGAACGGCTTCCCATGGCATTTTGATACCAATAACTTCACGGTTACTCTCGCCATACAGAATGCGGACGAGGGGGGTGATTTTGAGTATGCTGCTAATATTCGAAAAGGGGATGAGAATTTTGACGCTGTAAGAGACGTTCTTGATGAAAAATCAGAATTAGTGACGGCGTTGCGTTTAGAGCCCGGCGATCTGCAAATTTTCAAAGGGCGGTATTCGTTGCATCGGGTTGCGCCCCTGAAAGGCAAAACACCTCGTTATGTCGGCATTTTTTCTTTCGTCGAGGAGCCGGGAATGGTCGGATCACCCGAACGCACCCGTCAGCTTTATGGCAAGGTCTTGCCCATTCATCTGGAGCGGGCAGGGCTTCGAGCGGATAATTATATAGATTGAACCCGGACAAGCGACACTCATGTCGTCTTTGGTGATTGTTATCTTCTAGGAGGGGCATAACCTGTAGAGGATTCAACAGAGCCGGAATCTTTCGATGGCAGTTCGTCCTCCTCTACGGGTTGCTTATACCAATGCTCCAGGTGGTACAGCGCTGGCGCTGATCTACGGGCTCGAGAACCTCAGTCGTGCGGTCATCGCGCCCGTTCTTGCGCTTGCCGGCATTGACCTTCTGCTGACGGCACAAAGCCTGTCTGTAGCCTTGTTTATTGCGTCTCTTGCATCTCTTGTTTTGATTCTTTCCTCCGGATTCCTGATCCAGCGGATGTCGCGCAAGTTCGTATTCACCCTAGCCTGCATACTGTCGCTGGTGAGTGTCTACTTTTTCACCATACCGGAGCCCTGGGCTTTTGTGCTTGCCAATGCAATGCGTTCATCGGGGGCCGGACTGGTACTTATCTGTGTCTCTCTGTACACCATGGATTTTATTCCCAATGACGAGCTGGCCAAAGTCGAAAGCCGGAAAATTCTGTTTGCCGCATCCACCTGGATTGCGGCGCCGGCTGTCGGTACCTGGCTCTGGGTTAATGTCTCGCGCGATGCGCCGTTTCTTCTCAGTGGCGTGTTCATGGCAGCGTTGCTTGCTATATTCTGGTGGTTGAGACTGACCGAATCCCAGCAAATTTCGAAGCCAAAGCGCAGTAATCTTGGTGTCATCACCAATGTCATGGAGTACCTTAAGAACGGGCATATGCGAATGGCCTATCTGATCGCGGTGACGCGTGCGATTGCCTGGGTGATGTTTTTTACATATGGCCCGCTTTACATAATCGAGGCCGGGATTTCCGAAGAATGGGTTGGCCTGATCATTGGTGTGGTTGTGAGTGTCCTGCTGTTTTCTTCGCAGTTCTCGCGGTTTGCGGTGTGGTTTGGCATTCGTCGCACCATTATCTACTGTTTCTCAATAGGCGGAATTCTTTTCGCTGCCATAGGCCTGTTGCCGGAGCCGACTGTCTGGGGATTCGCGTTGTTTTTTCTGGCTTCCCTCACGATGGATATGCTGGATGTCATCGGCAATCTCCCGTTCATGAGGACTGTCAGAAAAGGTGCAAGGGTGGAAATGACAACGGTTTTTTCAAGCTGGCGTGAATTTTCCTTTGTCCTGACACCTGGTGTTTCCGCGATTTTGCTGTTGTTCATGCCGCTGCAGGGATTGTTTCTTGCATTAGGGCTTGGTTTTCTGGCAACCGGTTTAGCAGTCAAGAAACTGCCCTCCCGGGTCGGATAGAATTTGCACGCTTTTGCCCTTGAGTTCCTGACCGGTTAGACGCAAGCTGTACGAAAAACAACAACCGGACCCATCGAGCCAGATGTCAAACCTTTATTCGGACCTTCAATTGCTTGACTGGCTTGCGTTGTGGTTTTTTCTGATTACCTGGACTTTGTTTGAATATGTAACCGACTATTCTCGGCTGTCTCCGCGCAGCCTGGGTGGCCTTATGGCTCAACGCCGCCGCGACTGGATGATGGTGATGGCCGATCGGGATTTACGGATTGTGGATACCTCCATCATGTCCGGATTGTTGCAGGGAACCGCTTTTTTTGCGTCTGCATCCATACTTGCAATCGGCGGATGCTTCGCGCTGCTGGGATCAACTGACGTGGTGTTACAGGTTTACAAAGACTTGCCGGTTCCCATAGAACACACGCGCTCTTTGTGGGAAATCAAGATTCTGGGGCTGGCGGTCATCTTCGTTTACACGTTTT
Organism: Rhizobiaceae bacterium; assembly: GCA_965198665.1. GTDB lineage: Bacteria > Pseudomonadota > Alphaproteobacteria > Rhizobiales > Rhizobiaceae > JAALLB01. The sequence continues at coordinate 338,153 of CBDAPT010000011.1, forward strand.
TCAAGTTCGGTTGGGCCTTCCGGCTTTTCAATTACAGCGGAATTCTGCTGGGTGCTGTTCCGCCTATTCAGAATGCACCGCTTGAGGAACGAAAAGAAAAGGCCATGAAGGCCGCCGAAATGAATGCGATTGCCGGACGTCACGTCACATCCGGTCTGCGTGGATTGTTTCTGGCACTGGGATATCTGGGCTGGTTCATAGGTCCGTTGATGTTTGCAATAACAACGGTCTGTGTGCTGGCCGTGCTGATCAGGCGTCAGTATTTTTCAAGGTCGAGACGTCTGTTGCTGGACTGATCTGTCCTGAGCGGGCAATAAGTCTACAAGCTTGCAGCTACAAACATGTCCGCTGCGGCAGGGCTGCAGGCGATAGGGATATCGTGTTGGATGGACAGGCGGATAAGTGCCAGCAAATCAGAATCGATCGTGCCGGGGCTTTCCGGGTCTGCAAAGAAAATAACGGCATCAAGTTCACCGGTTGCCACAAGCGCGCCAAGTTGCTGATCGCCGCCATGCGAACCGCGCTGCAATCGATGAATGGACAGATCGGGCTCGGTGTTACCCAACAATGTGCCGGTGCCGCCGGTACATATAATTCTGTGACGGCGCAGGACTTCCGTGTGACGATTGACCCAGGCCAGTAATTGTGACTTGCGGTTATTGTGGGCAACAAGCGCAATGCGTCGGGGTGCAGATGATCTCTGGCGTGCGCGTCCGGTCATCGCCAGAATTGATTGAACCTGAGCGACAAGTCCTTCCCGTGAAGCGGGGAAAGCCTCCTTGAATGCAGCGGTTCCAACCGTAAATCCAGCGGCGCCGGATTCCGCGACTGCCATTATTCTTTCTTCCTGATCGATTGATCCGGCCATGATGACCGGTTTGTCGCTTGCCTGGCAGACTGCTTTCATCAATGACGGCACATCCCCCTCAAACCTGTAGGCAAGCAAATCCAGGCCGTGTACCGTCTCAAGGTCTGCAAGCTTTGCTGCACTGGCGGCAATTTCCTCTATCGACCCCGTCAATACACTGGGATGGCCGACAATTTCTCCGGGAAACGGATAATACCGGATTGGATGATGGCGCAGAAGCGGCGTAACGGCATCGGCCCTGGTGCCGCCAAGCAGGCAATCAACCTCCAAATCAATTGCTGCTTTGGCCGACCTCAGTTCGCTTTCCTCATCAAGGCTTACCACCTCCAGATAAGCGCGGCCACCGGCGGATCTGATGTCGCTTGCAAGTGCTTTCAATTCGTCAAACGGCAGGCCGATATCCTTGAAGCCAATGTGACGCGCACCTCCTGCCAAAACATCTTCCAGGCGTAAACGGGCATCGGAAATCGTGCGATCGTCTTCGGTAAGCATAAAGATGAAATCAAATGCCATGGCTTCCTCCCAGAAACGTTACGTCTACACGTTGAATTTGAACAGCATAACATCACCGTCCTGGACCACATATTCCTTGCCCTCATCACGAGCCTTGCCTGCGTCCTTGGCAGCAACCTCGCCACCGAGCGAAACGTAGTCATCAAAGGCAATCGTCTGCGCACGAATGAAGCCCTTTTCAAAGTCGGTGTGAATGACACCGGCGGCCTGCGGCGCTTTTGAACCCTTTTTGACTGTCCAGGCGCGGGTTTCCTTGGGGCCGGCCGTAAAATAGGTAATCAATTCCAGAAGGCGGTATCCAGCGCTGATCAGGCGATCCAGTCCGGATTCTTCAAGGCCGTTCATTTCCAGGAATTCCCCCTGTTCTTCTTCAGGAAGCTGGGCAATTTCTTCTTCTATGGCCGCCGAGATGACAACCGCCTGCGCGCCTTCTTCGGCTGCAAGTCTTGCGACTTCTTCGCTAAAGGCATTTCCGTTTGCGGCGTCACTTTCTGCGACGTTGCAGACATACAAAACCGGCTTTGAGGTAAGGAGGTTCATGCCTTTGAGTATCCTGAGGTCTTCTGCAGCAATGCCTTCCAGCAGATGACGGGCCGGCTTGCCCTCTTGCAGCAGTTTGACCGCTGCCTCCATCATTGGCAGGAGTGTCATGGCTTCCTTGTCCTTGCCGGTAGCCTTCTTGCGGGTTTGATCCAACCGTTTTTCCAGACTTTCGAGATCTGCCAGCATCAGTTCTGTTTCGATTGTCTGAGCGTCTTCAACCGGATTGATGCGGCCATCCACATGGGTAATGTCGTCATCCTCAAAACACCGCAGAACGTGAACTATTGCATCGACTTCGCGAATATTTGCCAGGAACTGATTGCCCAGTCCTTCGCCCTTGGAAGCGCCTTTCACGAGTCCTGCAATGTCAACAAAGGAAATGCGGGTCGCAATCACTTCCTTGGATTTGGCAATATCAGCAATCTGCCCGAGGCGGCTGTCGGGCACATTTACCTCACCTGTGTTCGGCTCAATCGTGCAGAATGGATAGTTTGCAGCCTGCGCAGCGGCAGTTTTGGTGAGCGCATTGAAAAGCGTGGATTTGCCAACGTTCGGCAATCCGACAATTCCGCATTTAAATCCCATGAAAAGGGCCCTTTGTTATAGTCTCTAGACAGGTTGGCAATGCTTTAGTGGATCAGCCCGACAAGGGCAAGCACCGCATCATCAATTGAGGGGTTTTACATAAAACCAGCGTCCGTCCTTTTTCTTGAACAGGCTTTTTTCATGTTGTTCAGACAATTGGCCTGAGATCATCGATTTGGCGGTGAATGTGACCGTGCCGACTTTGTCATCTTCACAACCCGCATTTGTATGGTTGATCTCAAGGCCCAACCAAATGCTGTTGGCCGCACGATCCAGGTATCCCAGTTCATCGAAATGACGTTGACGAGCCGGCCAGGTTGTCTGCCTGAGATAGGATATCTGCTGTTTTGCAAATGCAGCATAGCGAGATCGCATCAGCGCTTCCGCCGTAGCAGGACTGGCTTCTCCACGATGAAATACCCCACAGCAGGTATCGTAGGATTGCGTTGAACCACATGGACAGCTCACGGTTTAATCCTTGTCCCCGAACAGTTTTTTCAGCATATCTGCCATAGGACCGGTTTTCGGAACTTCCTTTTTTTTGGATGAGTTACGGGCCTGCCGAATATGGGATTGCTTTTTAGTTGAATTACTCCCCTGGGCATTCTTGTTCTGTCCGGTATCCAGTGCGACTTTGTTCATGAAAGACGAATCCTCACCTTTCGCAAGCAGAGGTGCGTGACTTGAGATTGCCTCAAGCAATTGTTCCAGCCATTCCTGATCAGCCCTTGCAAAATCGCCCAACACATGTCCGGTCACGCGCTCCTTCTGGCCGGGATGACCGATGCCAAGGCGCATGCGCCGATATTCCTTGCCGCAATGAGCATCAATTGATTTGATTCCGTTGTGGCCGCCGTGCCCCCCGCCGGTTTTGATACGGAGTTTTCCGGGCGGAAGGTCGAGTTCATCGTAGATAACGAAAAGATTTGATGGTGGAATCTTGTAAAATCGGAGCAGTTCGCCGATGGCCTGTCCGGATTCATTCATAAAGGTCTGGGGTTTCGCCACAAGAACTTTTTCGCCGGCAAAACTACCTTCCGAAATTTCTGCGTTGAACTTGGATTTCCAGGTACCAAACGAATGACGGCGAACGATTTCGTCCGCCGCCATAAATCCGATATTGTGACGATGGCCGGCATATTTGCTGCCGGGATTTCCAAGTCCTGCAATGACCAGCATGACTGGGCTCCAATCGCCAGACGGGAGGCCTACTCCTCGTATTCTTCAGTTGTTTCCTCGCCGATGATTTCGGTCTCCGGTGCTTCCGGTGCGCCTTCTTCGTCTTCGCTTTCCTCGGATTTGAGGCCAGCGGGAGCGGCGATGGTAGCAATGGTGAAATCACGGTCGGTAATGGTTGGTTCAACACCTTCAGGCAGATCAACAGATGAAATGTTTATTGAATCGCCCAGATCAAATGGTGTGAGATCAATCAAGAATCCGTCCGGAATGCTGTCAGCCGGGCAGTTAACCTCGACTGTGTGACGAACGATATTGAGAACACCGCCACGCTTGAGGCCAGGGCTGACTTCGTCGTTTTCGAAGTTGACCGGAATTTCAACGGTAACAACGGTCTTCTTGGATACGCGCAGAAAATCCACATGTTCGACAAAATCGCGAACCGGGTGCAATTGATAATCCTTAGGCAGGACACGGTGTTCATCGTCGCCAACCTTAATGGTAGCAATCGTGGTCATGAATCCGCCACCATGAATTTTCATGGCCAGTTCCTTGTAAGGAAGCGCAATGGAAACGGGGTCTTTTTTGTCGCCATAAATGACGGCTGGAACCATAGAGTTGCGGCGAAGTTCGCGGGCGGCCCCCTTGCCAACCCGTTCGCGCAACTGGCCCTCTAGAACGTAATCGCTCATAACGAAGCCTTTCGCGTGTTTGGTTGCCCGTCTGCTCCGAAAGCCCGGAATTCTCAGACAAAGCAAGAGTTTTGGCATTCCGGCTAAACCGGAAATTGTTGCTATCGTAAGCTGACAGAAAACAACAAACCCGCAGTGCCTCCAAGGGTGTCTGTGCGGGCAGGAAGCTTATAGGGGAGAAGGGCAGTTTGTGCAAGCAGAATCGTGGCTGCCGAAGAACGTTGCAATTTTAGTAAAACTTTTCAGATTCTGGGAAATCTAAAACAACGTTTCGTTGGTATGACTGCGCATGGGAGCCCTGTTATCCGGGCGTTGGAGTTCATACACAGTGAAAATTCTGCGCGGTATATGTACAATTTCGCTGTTGCTGTTGGCGACCCCCGGCGGTGCCGATACCGGAAATATTCCGTTTAACGGATCAGTTCCGGGAACATGCACGATCACCGCCCTTTCAACCGGTGAACTGCAGGTGGACGGCACGTTTCAAAACATGAATTCACTCACCACACCCAGTACCGCACAGGTGGTAACTACCTCGGATGATTTCAGCATCAGTCTGGATGCACCATCGTTTACAAGGCCGGCTACCGACACAACTCCGGTTACGACATTGGGCGGAGCCTATCATCCCGTCACTTATTCCGGGGACAACGGGCATCTGGTAAACCGGTTCGATACGGACGCACCACAGACCGTCAATCGCGGAACCATTGGCCTTAACCTGTTTTTCTTTGCCGGCAAAAGCGGTTCAGACATATTTACGGCCGGTTCCTACTCGGCCGATGTGATGCTCAGGTGCGAATAGACGGATAGCACTGCGCATACTCGGGTTTGTCTGTACCCGTTCAATTATTCTTGATGCTTCGCAATTCCAGTTCCGCAACTCCAGCGGCCAGGTTCAGGCCGGTCTGGGTTTCAAGGCTTAGTGGCTGGAGCGCAAAACTTTGGGCCGAACCGCCGATGAGAACATTCGCCCCAGACCGATCGTGAAAGTCGCCGATGCGGTGGCTCCGATATAGTCTCCGGCAAGAAATCCCCTGCGATAGCCCTGAGCGTTGGGCGCGATTACCAACCAGGATATATATGCCTGTTCAGTAGATCCGATATCGAGCCCGAGTTTGCTGATGACACCAAAATAGTTATCTTCGGTTTCGGGTTCTCCGACGGGCGTAAATACGCAACTTATGTCTTTTACCGATCCCAGTATGAAGCCTGTGCCGCCATCGACGTAACATTCCAGAAGGCCAAGTTCTACCGTTTCCTGTGCCTTAGAATGTTGCAACGGGGCCAACAAAATTGCCCCTGCCAGCAGCAGGGTATTCAGGGTATTCTTCGTCATCCGCTTATGCCTTTACAGGTATTCAGCCCAAAGGATCATGAAATCAGTGATCGGCAGCCTAGTCAAACAGGCTGGAAACCGATTTCTCCAGTGCGGTCCGGCTGATTGCCTCGCCCATCAGTTCAGCAATGGAAACCACCCGGATGTTGGATGCGGTTGATACCGCTGAAGTGGGTTGGATAGAATCGGTGATCACCAGTTCCTTCAATTTGGAAGAGGTAATCCTTGCGACCGCACCACCCGAAAGCACACCATGGGTAATGTAGGCGGTAACACTGGTTGCTCCCATGGCAAGAAGTGCGTCTGCTGCATTACAAAGTGTGCCGCCTGAATCGATAATGTCGTCAATCAGGAGGCAGTCTTTGCCGGAAACCTCACCGATTACATTCATTACTTCTGATTCACCGGGTTTGTCCCGCCGTTTGTCAACGATAGCCAGCAGCGAATCCACGCGCTTGGCGAGCGCTCTGGCGCGAACCACACCGCCCACATCGGGCGAAACAACCATTACGTTCTCAAGCTCATAGTTTTCTTTCACATCGCGTGCCAGAACCGGCACCGAAAACAGATTGTCCGTGGGTATATCAAAGAAACCCTGAATCTGGGCTGCGTGCAAATCCAGCGTCAAGACACGGTCAGCTCCGGCTTCGGTAATCATATTCGCCACCAGTTTCGCAGAAATTGGTGCGCGCGGCCCCGGTTTGCGGTCCTGCCTGGCATAGCCGAAATATGGCAAGACGGCTGTGATCCTGCGGGCTGAAGCACGGCGCAGGGCATCGATCATAATGAGCAGTTCCATCAAGTGATCATTTGCCGGGTAAGAAGTCGACTGCAGGACGAAACAATCCTCGCCCCGGACGTTTTCCAGTATTTCGACGAAAATTTCCTGATCTGCAAAACGCCGGACATTCGCCTTGCCCTGCTGGATATCCAGGTATTGTGAAATTTGACCGGCAAGAACCTGATTAGAGTTCCCAGCAAAGAGATTCATGTTTGGCACCCGGAATTCCGGCCTCTGTATTTTGCTTGGGCTCTTCATAGGCGAATGAGTTCGCCCTATCAACGCTAACTATGGGATTCCAGCAAACAATTCTGGGGATTTTCGGAAATGTCTCATAATCCGGACATCAAACCACAACAGTGCGGTTAATCTGGTTCGGATTTCAGTTGGTTTCGACCCAGGTTTTAAGCCGTTGTGCTGTGGCATCTGCTACCCGCGCCAGCTCCTTTTCCGAAATTGCATTCCAGGGATTGGTTTTTGTTGTCGACGTACGTTCCTGGCCATTGATGCGGTGCAGGCGTTTCCCCGATCCATCGAAAATGTCCCAAATATAAATCAGCAGAGTTCCTGATCCGTCGTTCAGGGCCGAAAAATATCCCTTTACCTGATATTTTGCACCGGACTGGGTAGCGGGCAGGACAGACAATTCATGGGTCTGTGCTGCCAACCTGATTGATTTGGACAGTTCAGTGACTTTGCCCTGTGGTGCCCCTTCGACCGGCAGGAACGTCATTGCGTTTCCGGTTGCAAGTGATGCGGTTTGGGCGCTGGTCACAGTCTCCGCAGGGGTTGCCGGTTCTTCAGCGGCCAGTGCATTTTCCCTGACAGCTGGGGCTGACTCGCTACCAGCCTGTTGGTTCTGGCTGGTTGTCTGATCGGGTGAAAGGGCCTGGTTCACCTGACCGGAGCCGGTACAGGCAGCCAGCAGCAATGCAGCCATGATCATAAACGGATAACGCAACAATTCCTGCAATTTCATGCCAATTTCCTGTTTCTCATTGTCCATGAATTAGTGTCATTACCGGACGATAAGGTCAACATCATTGCGAGATAAACACTCTGGTTCCTGCTTGGCAGCAATGTAACTCTGTCCAAGCGTCATGGCGGTATCTGTATCGCTGTCGGCAATTATCATATGTGTGAACAGGACCATGCCTTCCTGTATCAGGGTTTCGTTTCCGGAGTAAATCATTGGCTTGTCCATCCAACAGGGCGTATAGACGGCTCCCAGGGAATACCCGCAAGCGTTCAGTCTGTGTCTGGAAAGGCCGGCATCATCCAGTGCCTTTGCATGGGCATCAAACATGTCCGAGAACGTATTGCTGATCTGCATGGCATCGCGTACCGCAAAAAGGGCCTCGCGTGATGCTTCATATAACTCCTGATGACGGGCGGTAGGTTTACCAACGATCAGTGTTCGCATCATCGCTGCATGATAGTGCGCCCATGCCCCGGACCACTCCAGGGTCAGTTGGTCCTGCTTGGACAGTTTGCGTCTGCCGGATTTGTAGCGGCAAAGCAATGCGTCTCTGCCGGAACCAATGATGAATTCATTGCCTGCGTAATCACCGCCCTGCGAAAAGATTGCAGAATGCATGGCAGCGAGGATTTCGCCCTCATCTGCGCCTGCTTTGGTTTTCTTGATGGCAGCATCCAGGGCGTGATCAGAAAGTTCCCCGGCCTTGCGAACATATTCCAGTTCGGCTTTTGATTTGATTACCCTGATAGAATTGACCAGTTCAGAGGCATCCTGCAATTCAGCAAAGGAATTCAGCCGGGCATTGACATCCAGGCCTGCTCTGGCTGTCAGACCCTGCGTGTCATATTCCACGCCGATGCGGCTGCCGACAAGGTCCAGTTCGCTGAGAATATTATGGAGGTTGTTGGTAGGATCTGCATTGCCCCTGTCTGTCCAGATAACAATGTTCTCGATGATTGACGTGTGCCTGGCCTGACGCAGGTCGGGAGCGCGGGTAAGAAGAACCATTTCGCCATCAGCGCGCACTACCAGACACTGGAAGAAGCAAAAACCAAACGTGTCATAGCCGGTGAGCCAGAACATGCTTTCCTGCGCGAAGAGCAGCAGGCAATCCAGATTCTCTTCTGCCATTCTGTTTTTCAGTTTTTCAAGCCGATTGGCAAATTCCTTTTTGCTAAAGTGCAAGGCCATGGAGAAGGTCCTTATGTCTGTTTGATGGATATGACTGAAATCTGGCGACCGTAATCGGGTTCGTTGCGATGGGTCTTGCGACGATACGAGAAAAATCGCTCTTCATCCGCATAGGTGCAGTCGCCTGTCCAGGCTGCGGTAACACCTGCATTGTTCAACCGATCAACTATGTACCCGGGTAAATCAAACATCGCATGGCCCGGTTGTTCGGACGGCTTAAGGAAGGTTTCGTTTTTCGGATCGAGCGAATGAAGGTTGTCGACGAATTCCGGACCCACTTCATAATTCTTGCCGCTGATGGTCGGACCCAGTACTGCCCTGATGGAGGTGCGGTTGGCACCAATCTTTTCCATGGCTTCTATTGTATTCTCAAGGACACCGCCAGTTGCCCCTTTCCAGCCGGAGTGGCATGCGCCGACGACTGAATTTTCCAGATCCGCAAACAAAACCGGACCGCAGTCGGCCGTGAGCACACCGAGCGCAAAACCGGGCAAAGCGGTCACCAAACCGTCAGCTTCCGCGCGTTTGTCTTGAGGAACAGCTTCTGTGATGGTGACTATGTCGGGAGAATCGATCTGATAAACCGTCATCAGATTGTCCGGCTCCACACCGGCATGACGGGATACTCTTTGACGGTTTTCCAGGACATTGCTGCGGTCGTCATCTGACCCCAACCCAACGTTCAATCCGCTGTACAGTCCGGTGGACACGCCCCCAATACGGGTGTGAAATCCATGATAGATGTCGGGATGGTCCAGTGTGTCGCTGAGAACGGGATCCGGTTGGTTCATAAGCCGCCACCACATTAGTTGAAGCAAATTCAAGTCTTGCTTTTCGAGGGTTGAAATTCAAGCTTTATTTGAAAACGGTGGCAGTTCACTGCAACTGGAAAAACAGAAGACCTTGAACAGTTCGCCCATTTGATCAGGCAGGACCAGTCTTTCAGCTTCCGACTTTATTCTCGCCTGTGTGGCAGAATCCTTTCCGTGACCAAAACTGCCGGCGCGCTCCAACAGCCCAAGGGATAAAAGAAACTCTCCCTGGTTCATAAACCGGTGCAATTCAAGTCCGAGGTTCTCGATGGAGCCTGCAAGTGCCTCGAAATCCACATGGCTGGTGAGGTCGGCTGTACCGGGGGAGGTTAATGGATCTACAAACGCATGGTTCTCGACGGCTTGGAAGGTATCACCGAAACCGGTTTTGGTATGGCCGTAATCAATGATCAATGCGGCGCCGTGATTTGCAGACACAAGTTCTGCAATTTCGTTTGCTGCTACTTCCCTTGGCGTGGAAATCTCAAAAACAGCTCCCTCCGGTTCGTTGTGATGAGTGGCCGGGAGTTCCGGTAATCTGATCGTGTTTTCACCCAGAACCCAGGACAGATTTCCATCTTCATCGAGCCCAACCGCATTTTCCCGCCACACTGATCCGGCCTTCACATACTGCCGAAAGGGCAAGACATCAAAAAACTCGTTGGCGATCAAAATTGTGGGAATCGGTTCGAGTTCGCTGACATGGGCATGCCATGTCTTTTTTGGCACTTCTGTCAGCGCTGCGCGCTGCAACTCCTTCAACTTTTCGCTGGTTTCAACAAGAATTACCCGGGCGGCGGTTTGAAACTCTTTGGAGATTTGCGTTGCACGCCAGATATCTTTTAAGAGTGTTCCTCTGCCGGGGCCGAGTTCAACCAGATTGAATTTTGCCGGGCTGCCCAGTGCAGTCCACGCTGCCAGTGCCCAGATGCCGATGAGTTCGCCGAACATCTGGCTCACTTCTGGCGCTGTAATAAAATCGCCATCGCCTCCGATGGAATTTTTTGTCTGATAGTAGCCTTGTTTTTTGTCTGCCATGCACCAATGCATGTATTCGGCTAGCGGCAGTGGGCCCGAAAGCTTAATTTGGCGAATGATCCTTTGTTTCAGTGTGTCAGCCATCCCCGAGAACCCGGCGTCGGGAAGACACCATGCCCCATAATCCTGTGAGAAGGACGGGAATGGAAAGGATCATGCCCATGGTTATCCAGGAGGTTCCCAAAAGGTATCCCAATTGCAGGTCAGGCACACGGACAAATTCCACCAGAATGCGGCTCACCGCGTAACCGGCAAGAAAGGCACCTCCGATGAAGCCAGGATAACGCAGTTTTCCCAATCGCCAGATCAGGAATGCCAGGATGGCGAAAACAACGATGCCTTCAAGCACACCTTCGTAAACCTGGCTTGGATGGCGGGGCAGGCCGTCGGTATTTGGAAATATTACAGCCCAGGGCACATCACTTACTTTGCCGTAGAGTTCACTGTTGATAAAGTTCGTCATGCGGACCAGAAAAATCCCGAGGCCGCAGCTTGCAGCAATCACGTCAAACAGACTGAAGGGTGAAAATCCCCGGCGTCGGGCATAAAGGATCATTGAGACTATTATTCCGGCAAGGCCGCCATGGAAGCTCATGCCGCCCTGCCAAACGGCAAAGGCCGCCAGAGGGTCTGCAAGGTAGACAGGAAGGTCATAGAACAAGACATAGCCAATCCGTCCGCCCAGGATGATGCCGGCAATGGCCCAAATCAGAAAGTCGTCGATGTCTATTTCGCTGATAGGTGATGTGGCCGGTGCCCATAGTCTGGCGGTAGAAACGAGTCGTTTGGCATACCACCAGCCAAACAGTATGCCGACAACATAGCCGACGCCATACCAGTGTATCTGGAATGGACCAATTGAGAACAGGACCGGACTTATTTGAGGATGGGAAATCGCAGAAAACAGATTCAGCATGTTATATTGCCATATGGATTGTCGGACGTCCTTCGCATGTTCCGGTCGATTTGTCACCTTGTGTGTGAGTTGAAACCGAAGCAGTAAATGCTTAAATCCATGTGTGTTGCAAAGAGGATAATTTCATGACGCAGGGACCAAATCGTATTTTTGATGAATTCGCCAAACTGGCGACTGATGCCGCTGGTGCAGCGCAGGGTGTAAAGCGTGAAGCAGAGAACGCGATTCGCTCTCAGGCGGAACGGTTTCTGGCTGATATGGACCTTGTAAAGCGTGAGGAGTTTGATGCGGTTCAGGAAATGGCGTCCAAAGCGCGCGAGGAAAATGATGCGCTGAGAGCAACGCTTGAGGCCCTTGAGGGGCGTGTTACGGCACTTGAAAAGGCTTCCAAGCCCACGCGTCGGTCAACTTCAAAAAAATAATCCGCCTGCGGGAATAATTTTTTGCCCCGTGCATAAGTTTTGAAAAAGCTAATTGGCAGAATCCCTTAGCGCCTGCTTTGAATCTTTTGATTCAACGCTTCTCCACGGGTTCACGGCAGTTCGGAATCCTCTCGGGGTGGAAATCACGATTCAGCATTATAGACTGAAATTACAGGATGATTCGCGGCGGACCTGACGCCCCACATTGTGCTAAGACGAGGTTGGCGATGTGGGGCAGTTCCAGACCAGCTTGGCTTGTTACGCTGGATTACCTGTAAAAGTGAAACCAGAATCTGGAGCTCGACTGTGCTTGCTGAAATTGAATTGGAACGTGAAATTCATCCGGTAGATCTGATCGAGTATGTTGCCGACCAGAACAAATGGGAATTTGATCGCAGCAGCCAGGACGAAATCAGTCTGACGGTCACCGGAAACTGGACGGAATACAACGTTTCACTTTCCTGGATGGAAGATTTTGAGGCACTGCATCTGGCCTGCGCATTTGATATGAAGATTACTGACAATCGTGTACAGGAAGTCACTCGACTTTTGTCGTTGATCAATGAGCAATTGCTGATAGGCCATTTTGATCTCTGGGCCAGTGAAGGCATTGTGATGTTCCGCCAGACGCTGATGCTGAACGGAGGGGCAGTTCCTACCGGCGAACAGCTTGAGTGTTTGATGTCAAGTGCACTTGAGGCTTGTGAACGCTATTACCAATCCTACCAGTTTGTGGTTTGGGCCGGAAATTCTGCTGAACAGTCATTGGAATTTGCTCTTTTCGAAACCAGTGGAAGCGCTTAAAACAAAAGCGTTGGGTTAGAATTGACGGAGCATTTATGAAATTTTCAGTGGTTTTGGTGGGGGCCGGGAACATGGGTGGTGCCCTGTTGCGCGGGTGGATTGCCGGTGGCATGCCTGCTGAGGATATAACGATTGTTGATCCCGCCCTTTCTCCCGAAATGCAATCTTATCTTTCAGAGCATTCCATATCACATGCACCGGATTCAGGCGGTGTTGACTCTCCAGACGTTCTGATGCTGGCGGTCAAGCCTCAGATGATGGACAAGGTGTTGCCGGCTGTCAGTTCATTGGCCGGCCCTGATACCGTCGCTGTATCTGTTGCTGCTGGAACCACAATTTCCACCATATCAGAAGGATTTGATGGAGCAGCGGTTATTCGATCCATGCCGAACACGCCTTCGCTAGTGGGGCGGGGTATTACCGTAGCCTGCCCGGGTGGCGGTGTTACGCAGACCCACCGTGATCATGTAGATCAATTGCTAAAAGCAACCGGCAAACTTGAGTGGGTAGATGATGAAAGCCTGATGGATGCCGTAACAGCGGTTTCTGGAAGCGGACCGGCTTATGCGTTTCATCTGGCTGAATGCATGGCGCAGGCTGGCATTGCTGCCGGATTGTCAAGGGAATTGGCGGTTACCCTTGCGCGGGAGACGGTCGCTGGTGCTGGTGAGCTGTTATTTCGTTCAGAAGATGCACCGGCGGTATTGCGGGAAAATGTCACGTCCCCGGGCGGCACGACGGCAGCGGCACTGGAGGTGCTGATGGCGCCGGATGCCATGCCAAGCCTCGTAGAGCAGGCAGTACTTGCTGCCAAGAAAAGATCTCAGGAGTTGTCATAGGTTCGATGAGTGAAACAGAAGAAATTTCGATTGATGATTTTTTGAAGGCGGATATCCGGATCGGAGAAATTGTGGAGGTTTCCGAGTTTCCCGAAGCACGAAAACCCGCATGGAAACTGAAAATTGATTTCGGAAGCAAAATAGGTGTCAAGAAATCCTCAGCCCAGATCGTTGCCAAATACGGCAAGGAGGATCTGCTCGGCAAGCAGGTGATGGCGGTTGTTAATTTTCCCCCCAGGCAAATTGGTCCATTCATGTCCGAAGTGCTGACACTAGGCTTCAGCGATGCGGACAATAATGTAATTTTGGCCTGCGTGGACAAACCTGTGCCCATAGGCGGGCGACTGCACTGACATTGACGATTAGGACGGCAGGGTGATGATCACCCGCAATCCTCCAAGAGGACTGTCATAGAGGTTTATGTCACCACCATGGTTGCGTGCGATATCCCTGGCAATTGATAGTCCCAGGCCAGTGCCGGACTCGTCCAGATTACGCGCATCGTCCAGCCTGAAAAACGGTTTGAACACCTCTTCACGATTTTCTTCCGGAATGCCCGGTCCGTTGTCATCGAAGGTGAGGGTGACCCGGCCGGTTCCGGCCTTAACGTTTACCTCCAACGTGTCTGCATATCTGAAAGCGTTGGTGATCACATTTGCCAATAGGCGGGTAAACGCGTTGGGGTGCGTTTGCAAAACGATATGCTCGTTGCATTGCACCCTATAGTCTTTTTCACGCAGCGAAGCCTCGATTTCGTGACGCAGCAGCTCCTCTTGTATGTTTACCTGCTGAAGCTTTTCATCACTTTCAACCCGGGCAAAGTCTATGTAGCCCTGCAGCATTTTCTGCATGTCATCGACATCTGCCTGCAGTTCCTCAATTTCTGGCGTTTGGCTTATAAGTGCAAGTTGAAGCTTGAATCGCGTCAGAATTGTCCTCAAATCATGGCTGACGCCGGTGAGCATTGCCGTGCGCTGCTCGATTTGGCGCTCAATGCGCTCACGCATCTGCAAGAACGCCAGGCCTGCCTGTCGAACCTCTGCTGCTCCGCGGATGCGAAAATCTTTCGGCATTTTGTGGCCCTTGCCAAAACTGTCTGCTGCTGCGGACAGCTGCTGTATAGGACGAATCTGGTTTCTCAGGAATAAAATCGCAATGACAAGCAGAACAAGCGATGTGCCTACCATCCAGATAAGGAAAATGTGGGAATTGGAGGCATAAGCCTGGCTGCGTCTCACGAAGACCCTCAGAACGTTTTCGGGATTTTCAAGCCGGATTCGGATTTCGAGAATGTTTGAATCACCAACGGTATCAATCCAGAACGGCCGGTCGATTTTCCGCGTGATTTCGGTGCGCAACGTATCATCAAGGAGAGAGAAAAACGGTTTGCCAACAGCAGGCGGAAACGGTTCCGGCGGAAGAATGGATATGTTCAGTGCAAGTTTTTCCTGAGCGAGTTTTGTGATCTGGTCAAACTCGGAATCCTGCGGATAGTTCTCGATGATATCAATGATTGCGGAAATATCTGCGGTTACCGCCTGCGATAGCCGCTGGGTCACGGTTTGCCAATGGCGTTCCATAAACACAAACGCGATCACCGACTGCAACAACACCATTGGTGCAATGATGATTATCAGCGATCGGCCATACAATCCTTTCGGCAATTTGTGCGAGAGCCAGCGCGCACCGACTTGAAAAAGGCTCCGACGGCGCGGCGTTGGTTCTGAAATATTGTTTTCGTCGGTTTCTTGTACGGTCACCTAAGCATTAGCCTGATACAATTCATTGCCAGCAATAGTCATACAACAGCGAGCCTCTGTTTGACAGGGGTAAGCTGATTATATCAATCGATATGGCTGGTTAGAATGATCCGGATGGAAGCAATCAGTCCACACAAAGCCGGTATCCGACGCCACGCACTGTTTGCAGATATTTCGGGTTTGCAGGATCTGATTCAATTTTCCGTCGTAACCGGTTGATTTGTACGTCAATTTTGCGTTCGCCAGCGGCACTTTCATCACCCAGCAGTTCGTGGCGTGGAATAGTGCCGCCAGGCTTGGTCGCGAATGCCACCATTATCTCGCGCTCCCGATCCGTCAAACGCACAAGATCACCATTGCAGGTTAATTCTCCGCGTTTGACCGAGAAATGATACTCACCAAAATTCACTTGTTCAATCGCCGGCTCGTCTGGTTTTGCGGTGCGGCGCAGGATACTGTTGATGCGCAGTAACAGTTCCCTCGGCTCAAATGGTTTTGGCATGTAGTCATCTGCGCCAGCTTCCAACCCTTCGATGCGGTTTTCCACCTCTTCGAGAGCTGTCAGCATCAGAACGGGGACATCGGTGGAATCGCGGATTGATTTTGTGAAGCTGAAGCCGGTTTCTCCCGGCATCATCACATCTACCACCAGGAGATCGAACTCAAGATTATTTAGTTTTCGTCTTGCCTCGGCTGCATCACTGGCATTTGAAACACGGAACCCGTTATTGGACAGGTAACGCGTAAGGAGATCGCGGAGCCTGCTGTCATCATCAATAACCAGTACGTGGGGTGCACTATCATCGGGCACCGATATGTTCTGTTTCATGGCTTCCATGGCAAATGTCCGGTTTTCAGAGAACTTAGGTGCTGTTTTCGGTGACACAAATAAACATATGTTACATCATGATACAAAGCCGATTAACGGTAGTACAACACTGGCAGACAACGTTACGGATGTTAGCTGATCATGCCCTTGAGAAAGGCAACAACTTTATTTTGTTCCTGTTTGTCGAGACTTTCAAGCGCCCGTGCCAGCCTTTCTGATTGCGGTCTGGAAAGTTCGAGGATCAGTTCGCGGCCCGACACAGTTGGATACAGCAAGCGCTTCCTCCTGTCACTTGCGCCTTCTGCCTGAATGATATGCCCGGATTCGATTAATTGCTTCAATACTCTTGCAAGGCTCTGTTTGGTGATGCGCAGAATGTCCAGCAACTCTGCAACCGTCATGCCGGGTGAGCGATTGACAAAATACAGGACCCTGTGGTGGGCGCGCCCGAAATTAAGATCAGACAATCGCTTGTCCGGGTCGGAAATAAAGTCCCTATAGGCGAAAAACAGCAATTCAATGTTTTCCAGCTGTGCAATGTCTGCACCGGTGATCGGATTGGTCAGATAAGTCGATTTGTCGGTCATGATGTTGGTTATGGCACATTCAGAAAAATATGTCAGCACTATTGACATATTTTTATCTGTTTTCTACTTTCGTTCAATAATTTCTTGGAGTGACTAAAGTGGCAGGCGTATCTTACGATCAAATGAGCGGCAAAATATGGTTCAACGGCGAGTTTGTTGAATGGGGTGAGGCCACAGTACATGTCCTGACTCATGGTCTTCATTATGCAAGCAGCGTTTTCGAAGGTGAGCGGGCTTATGCTGGTGAGATATTCAAACTTCAGGAACATACTGAACGATTGTTCTATTCGGCCGAGGTGCTGGGATTTGAAATCCCCTATACGATTGAGGAAATAAATCAGGCTTGCCGCGATACTCTCGAGGTGCAGGGCCTCAAGGATGCCTATGTACGGCCGGTCGCCTGGCGCGGCAGCGAGATGATGGGTGTTTCAGCTCAGGACAACAAAATCAATGTCGCAATCGCGATTTGGGAATGGCCGAGCTATTTTGCTCCGGAAGAACGTATCAAGGGCATTCGGCTGGACCGTGCGCAATATCGCCGGCCCGATCCTCAAACAATCCCGAGTTTCGCGAAAGCAGCCGGTCTTTACATGATTTGTACGCTGTCGAAACATGCAGCAGAGGCAAAGGGTTATGCTGATGCACTGATGCTTGACTGGCGCGGTCACGTGGCAGAGGCAACGGGTGCTAACGTGTTTTTCATCAAGGATGGTGTGATCCATACACCCACGCCTGATTGCTTCCTCAAAGGGATCACACGGCAAACCGTTATCGAACTTGCCAAAGCGCGGCAGATTGAAGTGGTGGAACGGACGATCATGCCGGAAGAGATGTCTGACTTCGAAGAGTGTTTCCTGACCGGAACGGCAGCCGAAGTGACGCCGGTTTCAGAGATTGGTGAATATCGCTTTACGCCGGGCCAGATTTCAATGGCTCTTATGGAAGATTATGAAAAGGCTGTTCACGCCCATCTGTCATAATCCAGCCCGATGGACCTTCCCGGTACGCGAGACTTAACAAATGCAAATGAGCGGATTGTTTTTCAGAAATACGTTTTTTGCTTACGTTTGGTAAACTTTTCCGCTAACTAGAACCTGTGGTGGGCATTTTCTGAGCGCAAGTCGGGAACCTCCACGGAGAAATTAATATTTTGCACAAAGTGCGGCGACAGGGAGAAAACCATGGAAACCATTATTGTACCGTTGATCGTTCAGGCCATATCCGGAATGGTCGGTGGCGGAGTTGTTGGCAATATTCTGAAACAGGCAGCCATGAGCATGCTGCCGAAACTTCTGGCAGGCGGAATTGGCGGCATAGCAGGCGGTTCGGCACTCGGAGGCATTCTGGCTGGCGCATTGGGAGCAGGCGGGGACGGAATGTCAATCGCCGGCATGGATCTCAATTCACTAATTGCGTCAATCGGTGGCGGGGCACTGACCGCGATTGCGGGAATGGTGCTGAAAGGCAAATAAGCATCGGTGTTATCCGTTTTGCTTTATTTCGGGGCGGGCGGCATTGACCGCCCCTTATTATTTGCTCATACAACAAGCCTGACTATTTCTGGAGTTCGACCGTATGGACAACTTAAAAATTGGCATTGTACCAGTCACGCCATTTGAACAGAATTGTACCCTGATCTGGAATGAAGCCAGCAAGTCCGGAGCGGTTGTTGATCCAGGCGGAGATGTTCCGCGGATTATGCAGGGGATCGAACAGAGCGGCATGCAGGTCGAAAAAATTCTTCTGACGCATGGTCATCTGGATCATGTTGGTGGGGCAGCCGAACTCAAGGAAAAACTGGGAGTGGATATCATCGGGCCGCACAAGGCAGATGAATTCCTGTGCAAAAGTGTCGAGGAGACTGCCAAATCTTACGGTCTGCCAGGCACGTTTTCCAGTGTGACCCCAGACAAGTGGCTGGATGAAGGTGAGACCGTGGAAATTGGCGGATTCCCGTTTGATGTATACCACTGTCCCGGTCACGCGCCCGGTCATGTGATCTTTTTCTCAGAACAATATAAATTTGCCCATGTTGGCGATGTTCTGTTCCGAGGCTCTGTTGGCAGAAGGGACCTCCCCGGAGGCGACCATGAGCAATTGATTGATTCTATCAAAACCAAACTGTTGCCATTGGGAGATGACGTCAGTTTTATCTGCGGTCATGGCCCCGGGGGTATCTTTGGTGAGGAACGAAGTACAAATCCGTTCCTGCAATAAACCGGAAAGTGGCGCTGGATTAGCGGCCGAAGGTTTCATTGCCGATTTTGGCGATGCGAGGCTGTACCGCTTTTTCGGTCAGGTTGTGGCTTTTTGAAACAGAGTAACGTGCGCCCAGTTTCAGGCCTTCAAATGTTTCACGCATAATATCAACGACGAACATTGTATTTCTCCTTTTTTGCCAGTCTCACATTTTCGAACTGGCGATTGGCGTTCTGGTTCAATTGCGTTCCTAAAAAAAGAAACGTTCTTGGACGGTTCAAATCTCTCGATGATTTTAACTTAGGATTTCATCCCCTGCTTCACCAGTGCAATTTGTGCAGAGCTCCTCCCACAAAAAAGCAGGGCTTGTATTGCCCTGCCAGCGTCCTTGTATCAATTGAATTTGGCCGTTCATGTTTGTTGCAGGTATTTTCAGGCGCTATCCACTGCGTGATCTGCAGCTGATATGTCGAATGCGTTCGATGCGTCCGATTGTGTGATGAATGCGGGAAATGAAATGGTCGCACTCCGATTTTGTTTTGAAGCAAGTGCGGACCTGAAAGTTTCGAAAGCCCGAGCCGTCTCTGCCACCGCCGCCAGTAACCAGTCCGCGAACAACTGCGGTATAGCCACTTTTGCCGAATGACTTGCAGATTCGAAATCCTTTGCCGTTTAGCTTTGAAATCGTGTATCCCGGAAAATTAGATCCGGCTGCAGCAGGTGTGGTTGTTGGTCCGGCAACAGTTAATGCCACAAAAACTCCCGCCAATAGTGTTTTTACTTTGTTTGTCATTTTATTCCATCCGTTTGAAAAAACGCGGAATACAGCTTCGGAAAACTAGTCAGCGCGAGATTTGCATCTGAGGTAATCCAGGCGTTGAATTCCGCTGATTTGATGATGGATACGGGAGATAAAATGTTCGCACTGACTGTGGGTTTCAAAACAGGTGCGGATTTGGAAGTACCGGAATCCGCCCTCTCTTTGGCCCCCGCCATCAGACAAATACCCGCGGGCAACTGCTGAATAACCATTGTCGCCCATGGCTTTGCAGATGCGGAAGCCTTCTCCGTTTATTCGTGCAACCGTGCTTCCAGGAAAATTCTTGTTGTTAAACAGCGCATGGGCAGGTCCGGCTGTTGCTGCCAATATGCTGGCTATGACAATGGCTACTCTAGCGTTGCCGGTGATTTTTCCCATGGGATGCTCCTGAAGCTTATAGTATTTTATCCCGTACCCGTTCCAGATATGCTATCCGTGGCGGGATTCACATCCGGCATAGCTTAGTCGTTCAATTCCGGCAATAGTGTGATGGATGCGGGATATGAAGTGGTCGCATTTTGCGCGGGTTTGGAAACAGGTGCGGACCTGAAAGTACCGGAAGCCTGCATCATTGAAAAAGCCTCCACTGTCGTTGACTGTTCCACGGGCGACGGCGGAATAACCGCTGTTACCCATTGACTTGCAAATCCTGAAGCCTTCACCGTTGATTTTCGAAATTGTGCTGCCGATATGGTTTGGGTTTGCAGAACCAGCGGTTGCCAGTGCGGCCCCTGCCACCAGGATAGCAGCGCTTATTGAGTTCGTAAGTTTTTGCATGAGGGATCTCCGTTCTCAGTTGATGTCCCGGAAGTATTTGCCCCATATACATCACATTCAAGTAACACCACCGTGCGCGGTGTTCATGCTGTGCATTCTATCACATCACGGAACCCCAAGCACTAATCTTGCCGAATAATTGTGCCGGTAAACTGTTTGTCCGTTCGGTGCATCCGCGGTGGCGGTGCTGCATGTCTGGATATGGAAGTTACTTCTTTTTCATGCTCCGAAGAAACGGACACCCTTGTATCCATTTGGTGCCGTCTTTTCCACGAATATGAATTTCATGGATGCCGCCAAACGCATCGATAAACATGCAGTTGCGTGCATAATTACCGACTTTTTCCCCACCGAAACTTACTGCGTGTTCTTCAAACAGCAGATATCCGTAGAATAACGCAATAGATAAAAAACCTACCGTGTAAATAAATTTTCTAAACATGCCGCCCCCTAAGTTTAGTGAGTCGCTTTTACTTTACAAAGCAATATTCGGCAAGAACTCAGCCGGATCAATTTTTGATCAATCATCCAAAACTTTAGGATTTGGGGCTTGTCCCACGCTTACCGTTTGAATTTTTGATGCGGAAGGGTGGCAGTTTGCAATATTTAGTTGAAGAGCCAGACGAGACTTCTACCTTGCCGAACCGCCAATCAGCCTGATCGGAGTTGCAACCGGTGGATTTGAGAAGCGCTCCGGTGCTGTGTCTTTGTAGTGCTGGAACGGGCTGCTTTGCAGAAATCGTTGTTTTGCGTCTTCATCATCGAATTCGAGAACCGCGACAAACCGGGTCGGGTCGTCTGTTTCAAACGCGGTGTAGCTATAGCCGTTGTCCCCAATCTCTTTTAGTCCGGCAATAAAAGTGTTGAGGGCATCAGTCTGCATGTCTTTCTTGCCCTCCTGAATAGAGTATTCTACGAGCAATCCCATCTTGTCCTCCTTTGGCTTGTGCTGGCTATTGTAATAGGGATCGGAAACCCGGGTAAATAAAGTTCTTTGATTTTCCAGGCAGTGTCAAACTGGCCAACGCTCAAGGATTTGGCTACGGTGCGGCATGGTTATCGGGTTTCGTGCCATTTGTATCAGGCGGGTATGCGCCTTGCTTGTTGCCCTGACGGGGTTTCTGGTTGGTTCTGCAGCCTCCGGGCAGGACGCGGCAAATCGTCAATTGGTCAGTCTTGAACTCGCCCTGCTTGTCGATGTGTCGGCCAGTTTTAACAAGGAGGGGTACCGGCTCCAGCTTGATGGTCTGTCGGCTGCATTCACCAGCCCGACGGTGCTGGCCGCGATCCGACAATCCGATGGCATCGCGGTTGCTGTAATCCCCTGGGCACATCAGGCGTATCAGTACGTTGGCGTGGAGTGGACAGTTCTTTACGACGAAGAGGATGCGCAGGGTTTTGCGTCGCGGGTTCTTACAATGCCTCGCAGGGTTCCAAGTGGCCAGACTGCCATCGGCAATGCGCTTGCATTTGCGTTCGGGGAGTTGGAGAACAATGCGTTTGTCGGTGAACGCCAGGTGATCGATCTTTCCGGAGATGGTCGAGCTAATGATGGACGAACGCTGGGGGAACACGCAGGCAAATTCTCGACAACGGTATCACGATCAATGCCCTGGCAATCCTCAATGAAATGCCGGATCTCGCGCAATACTTTCAGCAGAAGCTGATTGGCGGCCCCGGTGCATTTGTCATGACAGCCTATGATTACACCGATTTTGCCCGCGCAATACGCGAGAAGCTGTCGCGCGAGATGACCACCACACCGGTGGCGCAGCGTAAACCCTTTGGCAAGGGTGAGATCCTGTTTGCCCTGCAAAACCAGTAATCCGGTTCCCGTTACCCGCTGTAAGTGGCCAGCCACCAGATGTTTCCACACGGATCGGTTACGCCAGCCATGCGGTCCCCGTGAGGCCGGATATTGGGTTTCATGATTGACGTTGCTCCCGCTTTAAGCGCCTGTTTGTAAGCGGCTTCGGTATCGCGGACATATAGGTGCATCTGTGAGATGTTGGCTGGATAATCATCGCTACTTTCATTCAACATGATGACCGCATCATCGATCTGGACCCGGACGTGTTGAACGCGGCCATTGTCATTGCGGTTTTCCTTGATGACTGTGCCATCGAACGCCTCTTTCAGAAACGCAATCAGACGGTCCGCATCAGCAACGGTGAAATAGGGCGTAAGTACCGTGTAGCCCTTTGGCTTGTGTGGCAGGCTAGTCAATTCGGATTTGGCTGTTTGCGATTCCATAGGGCATGCACCGTGATGAGGACAAAGAAAATGAGCGCCGGAATGAGCACATAATCGAGCCAGCCGGCAAGTGCCGAAAGCCCCACCGCACCAAGCAGAATGACGAGCGCCGGGGTTAAACAGCATATCGCTGTTATGACTGTGCCGATGATGCCGACTTTGAGCATGTTCATACACGGAACCTAGCATAGGGATCGCGGAATTGCATTTCCTTTGGTAATTGGCAGAAGGGTATGCCCTTGAACCTGCGCGATGAGCCACGGGGACCGCCGGTGCAAATCTTGCGTTTTCTGCATTCAGGGTAGGGGCAGGTTTTTACCGCACCATCGAAATAGGCGATTGCCTTGTTGTAGTCGAACCGGTCTTTCAGTGATTTTGGCATCTCCATAGTCCCTCCAGTCCAAAAGTAGCGTGTATGCGCGGCAGCGCGGATGTGCTGAAAAAAAAGACAAGCATAACCGTTCACTCGAACCCGCGGCACAGTGTCATGAAGCCCCTCCGTGGCAGGGCCAGATTTCGCGGGCCGGCGAAATCGCCAGCCCGTGAACCGAGGCAAACGCAGTGTCGCCGACGGTCGGCAGACAAGCGAAGTGCCGTCGAGAGACGAACGAAAGCGTGGAACGCTTTCGCAGACAAAAGAGCACAACAACCCGGGCCAGCTTATGGATGCCCGCATGTGCAGTGGGCGTGCCGGCCCGGGGCGGAGATTTGATGTCTCATACCGGGTATCTTGGCACATCACCCGGCAAAGCCTCTTGGAAAACGCGCACCACGGCCAGACGAACAGGTGTGAAACCTGTCCCGTACCCAAAGGCGCACAGACCGTAAGTCTCCCCACACGCATTCGGCAGGGCTACCGCTCCGCAACCTGCCGGGCATCCAACGTCCGGTACCGTGAGATGGTTATGCTAACCGGCAGGTGGGAGAAGTATGCAGGAGATAATTTGGGCGGGGATTAGGTTTTGAGAAAATCGGACAAATTCAATGCTTTCTGCCGGTTACTATCCCCATCACTGGGTATTGGCTTGATCAGGCTCAGGTTCAACGCGGAAGTAAGGACCTGCCGACTGCAAAATTCCCCAGCGCCAACCGCTTGTCGCCAGCAATCACGACGCCATATGAAACTAGAGCAAACTGATGCCAAAGTTCAGCACAGGTGGAGGTGCAATCATGAAGTCGCTTGCTGTATTTGTTTTTCCCGGATTTCAGACGCTTGATCTTTTCGGGCCGCTCGAGATGCTGGGCGGGTTGAAGGACCGTATCAGGATTACGATCATTGCAAAGTCCGCCGATCCGGTGCCGAGTGTGCACGGGCAACGGTTAGGGGTGGATCGCACCATTGATGACGGCCATGAATATGATCTGTTGCTTATTCCCGGTGGTGACACGGCGCTGGATGCGGCAAAGGACCTGCAAGTTCTCGACTGGCTCGCTAAAATCTCTGCCCGGGCGGAACTGGTGATGACGGTTTGTACCGGCATTATTCTGCTTGGCATGTCAGGCGTTCTGGACGGGCGCCGGGCGGCGACGAACAAGATAGATTTCACCGCGACTGTGCCCCTTGCCCCGAACGTGGACTGGGTTCGCCAGGCGCGCTGGGTGGAAGATGGCAAGTTCTTTACATCGTCAGGTGTTTCAGCCGGGATAGACATGAGCCTGGGCGCGATCGCGCACCTCTATGGCACTGCGGAGGCGCAGGAAATGGCCGACGGCTGCGAATACGAATGGCACGAGAATTCCAACTGGGACCCGTTTGCGGAGCAGGTGGGGCTGGTTTGAGGAAATTTAGCTGTTGCGATCAGGCGCTGTCAGCCTGCTTGGAATCCAGAAAAATGAACCTAAAGACGAATTGTGCAGGCAATGTCGCCAATCCGATTAAACCATAGAGCCAGTAATTCTCGAAGGTTGCCCCTACCATGGGCGCCACATAGTGAATTGCCGTGTAGATGAACACCCAAAATACGACAAATTGAATGGCGAATCCTGGAAGCGAGTATCTTTTGATTTTTCTGAACTTCATTTCTGCATTCTTCTTTGTGCATATATTAGGTTATACTCTGTCGGCAATGCGTGCAACTGCGCCTCTTGGCCGTCTGCCGACCGTCGGCGGCGGCAGCGCGGATGCGCTGGCGAAAAACAAACAAAACCAGTCCGTCACCGGGTTACGCATCTTTGTGTCGGGCGGCTGTCAACTCCCCAGAAGCAACCGCCTTCCACCCGCAACCCGGTAACAGTACCCCGGCTGGGGGAAGCAGAGACGCTTTAGGCTGGATGCGTATGTTTTTCGCGTCTCGTGTCTTCCCGGATGGGGCGATATCAAACAGGTCTCGCAAAAAGACTTGTATTCGATATATCGTATAATATTAGATATATCGAATAGAAAAAAATGTGTCCGTCGTCATGGGTTTCTGGACAGACCGCAGCTTGAGCTAAGCGAGTATCTGGCTCATCTGTTTGTCGATGTTAAGCGACCTGCTTGCGGTATTGCAAGCGCCGTTCGTTGATAGTCTTTTGCTTGATCCTTTCTCGTTGTTGCAGGATTTGGTCGCCACGTCCGAAGTAGACGTCGGCGGGTGTCAGGTTCTTCAGGCTTTCGTGGTATCGCCTGTGATTGTAGTGGCTAATGAACCTACCGATCTGGCCTTTCAGATCGCCGGGCAGGAAGTAGTTTTCCAGCAGGATGCGGTTCTTCAAGGTTTGATGCCATCTCTCGATCTTGCCTTGTGTCTGGGGATGGTATGGTGCGCCACGAACATGATCCATGCCGTTGTCATCGAGCCATTCAGCCAGTTCGGTGGCGATATAGCTGGAGCCATTGTCTGACAGCAGTCTTGGTCGATGATGGACATTGATCTGATCACAGCCAGAGGCCTGCAGCGCGAGTTCCAGAGTGTCAGTAACATCGCTGGCCTTCATAGTCGTACACAACTTCCATGCGATCACATAGCGGCTGTAATCATCGAGAATGGTGGATAGGTAGAACCAGCCCCAACCAATAACCTTGAGATAGGTGAAGTCCGTCTGCCACAGCTGATTGGGCGCAGTTGTTTTGTCACGGAATTCGTTCGCAGCCTTGATAACCACAAAGGCAGGACTGGTAATCAGGTCATGGGCCTTGAGAAGCCGGTAAACACTGGCCTCGGACACGAAGTAGCGCTTGGTGTCGGTGAACCTGACAGCCAGTTCCCTTGGAGATAGTTCTGGCTCCTCCAATGCCAGATCGACGATCTGTTCACGCACATCGTCAGGAATACGGTTCCAAACCCGTGCGGGCATGGGAGCCTTGTCTTCCAAGGCATCCACGCCACCAGTCTGGTATCTGTCATACCAGGTATAAAAGGTTGAGCGTGGAACACCCAGTCGATCCAGTGTCTGCTTGGCTGGAAGATGCGATTGTTCTACCAAGCGGATGATCTCAAGCTTCTCGGATGCAGGATACCTCATTCGTCGTCTCCCCCATCGCCTGTCATGCTTTTTTTGAGCAATCGAAGTTCCAGAGCCTGTTCTGCTACGACCTCCTTCAGATCCCGGGCTTCCTTGCGAAGTCCCTTCACCTCATCGGTATTGGCCTCACGCATCGTATCGCCAGCCAGCCTCTTCTTTCCGGCTTCCATAAATTCCTTGGACCAAGAGTAATACTGGCTCTGGGCAATTCCTTCCTGACGACACAGCTCGGCAATGCTGTCTTCACCACGAAGGCCGGAAAGCACAATCCTGATCTTTTCTTCCGAAGAAAACCGACGTCGCGTCTGTCGTTTGATGTCTTTTACAACACGATCAGCATCGTCGGTCATTCGTTCGTTCTTTCGTCTCATCATTTGCTCCTTGATAGCAATGATGAGCCAAAATCACTCCCTTACGCAATCAACCCAATCTGTCCATTAGGCGCTGACCGGGTACATTCACCTTCCCGTAGTGAGAAAAGAAGTAATCAGAGGGAATTTGCAAAAAGTTTGCGAGACATCGCATCTGAGGTTGGTACTGACGACATTACTTTTGAAGATGCAATAAAGATGTTATCAGCCAAATAGTATTTATCACCGCCCAGGTCTGCCAGTCTTCTTAGGTCTCCCCCGTTGCTTCTGGCTATCATCCCGATCAAGCGAGCCTTCTACGCTTCGCGTTCTTTGTTTTTTCGAAAACGCCTCCGCGCTTTCGCCCGTTCGCGGGCTGGCACTGGCTTCGCCAGCTTGCCCTGCCACGGAGGGTGTGTTGCCTTGCTCACGCATAGAAGAGCCGGATCCTTTCCCCTTTTCATCATCTCCCAGCGGAGTGCCATACGCCGAGTTCGTACCCCGATCCGTCCGTATTTCCTCGCCGTAGGATTTTCTTGGAGCGGACCAACCGGCAGGAGTTTCCGGCTTCTCGGTTCTGCCCACTGTCATTTCGTCGAGAGTGTTTTTCCTGAACAGGTTGGCTTGTTTGTTTTCCGAAAGCGCATCCGCGCTTCCGTCCGTTGACGCGCCGTCCGGCGCGGTCGGCATATCGCCCCCCGGAGCTGCGCTCCGATTACCCTTGTTCCCTTTACCTTTCGCGGGTTTCCCGCTTTTCGCCGCTTGTCTGCGCGCTTTCTGCGTGTTTTCCACGCCTGCATCGCGTGACAGCGGATCGTCCGCAACCGCCAGTTCCACCTCGCGCAGGCGCTTGATCTCGTCGCGCAAGCGGGCGGCTTCTTCGAAGTCGAGGTCGGCGGCAGCATCGCGCATTTGTTTTTCGAGCGCCTCCAGGTGGGCAGCAAGGTTGGCACCAACAAGTTCGCCTTCTTCCGCAAGGCCCGTATCCACGCGCACGTGATCCTGTTCGTAAACGGAATCGAGAATGTCGCCGATGTTCTTCTTCACCGATTCCGGCGTAATGCCGTTTGCCTCGTTCCACGCCTGCTGCTTTTCGCGGCGGCGGCTTGTCTCCGCCATGGCGCGTTCTATCGAACCCGTCACCGTGTCCGCATAGAGGATCACCCTGCCGTCAACATTCCGCGCGGCACGGCCGATGGTCTGGACGAGTGAGGTTTCCGATCGCAGAAAGCCCTCCTTGTCCGCATCCAGGATCGCGACCAGCGCACATTCGGGAATGTCCAGCCCCTCGCGCAACAGGTTGATGCCGACGAGACAGTCAAAGGCACCAAGGCGCAGGTCACGGATAATCTCGATGCGCTCCAGCGTGTCGATGTCGGAATGCATGTAGCGTACGCGCACGCCGGCCTCGTGGAGATATTCGGTCAGGTCCTCGGCCATGCGTTTGGTAAGCACGGTGCACAACGTGCGATAGCCCGCCAGTGCCGTGTCGCGGATTTCGCCAAGCACATCGTCCACCTGGGTTCGGGCCGGGCGCACCTCGACAGGCGGGTCGATTAGCCCCGTGGGGCGGATAACCTGTTCAGCGAAAACACCGCCTGCCGCTTCCATTTCCCAGCCGCCGGGGGTGGCTGATACACAGACGGTCTGCGGACGCATGCGATCCCACTCCTCAAAGCGCAGGGGTCGGTTGTCCATGCAAGAGGGGAGGCGGAAGCCGTATTCGGCCAGCGTCGCCTTGCGGCGGAAGTCACCGCGATACATGCCGCCTATCTGCGGGATGGTGACGTGGCTCTCGTCGACAAAGACGATGGCATTGTCGGGAATGTATTCAAACAGGGTTGGCGGCGGCTCGCCGGGCTTGCGTCCGGTAAGATAGCGCGAATAGTTCTCGATGCCGGCGCAGCTGCCGGTTGCCTCGAGCATCTCAAGGTCGAACCGGGTGCGCTGTTCAAGCCGCTGGGCCTCGAGCAGTCGGCCCGCATTGTTCAGCTCCTCCAGGCGCATTTTCATCTCTTCCTTGATCGACTTGATCGCCTGGTTGAGCGTCGGGCGCGGGGTGACATAGTGGGAGTTGGCATAAATCTTGACGGATTTCAGATCACCGGTCTTCTGGCCGGTCAGGGGGTCGAACTCGGTAATCGCCTCAATCTCGTCACCCCAAAGCGAGATGCGCCACGCGCTGTCTTCGAGGTGGGCGGGGAAAATCTCAATCGTGTCGCCGCGCACCCGAAACGTGCCGCGGGTAAAGGCCTGATCGTTGCGCTTGTATTGTTGGGCGACGAGATCGGCGAGCAGGGCGCGCTGGTCGAGCGTGTCGCCGATCTTCATCTCGAAGGTCATCGCCGTATAGGTCTCGACCGAACCAATACCATAGATGCAGGAGACAGAGGCGACAATCACCACATCATCGCGTTCCAACAGGGCGCGGGTGGCGGAGTGGCGCATCCGGTCAATCTGCTCGTTCACGCTACTTTCTTTTTCGATATAGGTGTCGGAGCGGGGCACATAGGCCTCCGGCTGGTAATAGTCGTAATAGGAGACGAAATATTCCACCGCATTATCGGGGAAGAACTGTTTCATCTCGCCATAGAGCTGGGCGGCCAGTGTCTTGTTGGGCGCGAGAATGATCGCCGGGCGCTGGGTCGCCTCGATCACCTTGGCCATGGTGAAGGTCTTGCCGGAACCGGTAACGCCCAGCAACACTTGCGTGTGCTCAGCATCGTTTGAACTCACAGCAGTCTGATGCGCAGACGCTGATTCTTTGTCTTTCGAAAGTGCCTCCGCACTTTCGACCGTTGGCGCAGTGGCAGTTTGGCTGGTCGCCAAACTTTCTGCTGCCACGGAGGCGGAGAGGGTATCCGCGCTGGCTTTTGCACTGGAATGGGATTGATCCCCCTCCGTGGCAGCGCCAGCCGAAGCGTTTAGCTGAGGCGCCTGCGTGTGAACGGACGACGAGCCGGAGGGCTCGGCGGAATGAAAAGAATCCCCTAATCCTTCAACCAGATCTGCAATTGCTGTGGGTTGGTCACCGGAAGGCTGGAAGTCCGTAACCATCTTCAGCTCGATCCCGGCTTCCGACTTTACAGGACGTGGCGGGCGGTGTGGCACCCAGTTGACGGTGAGGTTCGGGTCGCCGCCTTCGATCAGTTTTGACAATGAGGCAACGGTTGCTGTTACACCACTTTCAAACGCGCCGGCACCCTCGGGATTGGCTTTCACCGAGCCGCCAAAAATTTGGCCGGGTTCGGCAAACTTGTCCATAGATTTGCCGGTCTTGCCGAGCAGTTTTTCTGCCTGCTCCAGCGACACGTCCAAACCCGCAATAGGATTGAGGCCGGCAGCAGCGCGCTCTTTGGGGTCGCTGGACGCTCCGATTATTGCGCCCTTATTGACATGTTTTTCGGAATATCCGGGTTGGTCGGATTTCTTCCCGCGGGAGGATTTCTTTGGTTTTTTGGATTTGTTCGCGCTTTCCGCAGTCTGTTTCGCCTGCGCGCTTTGATCTGAGCTCACGCGAGTGGCTCCGCCACCGCTCCGCATGGGCGACGGCTCTTTAAGTGCCCTGTCAGGCGTGCCGCCTTCCACGCCACTTGCGGCGTCGGTCGGCATATCGCCTCCCGGAGCTTCGCTCCGAATACCGTTCTCGCCCCGTTGCGCCTCTTGGGCAATCTCCTCGGCCCAATCGGAAACACTGCCCGAGAGCGGCTCGCCGCTCAGCGGTTTTTGTGGTGCTTCTTCAAAGCCTGCCGGGTTTTTGGGTGATTTCGCCATCCCCGTAATATAGGGGACTCGAGCCCGGATTGGGAGGGCAGATTTGGATAATTCAAAGACCTCCACTGACAGCTGTGTGTCAGGAGTGTTTCAGGGCTGATATCAGTAGTCCGATGCCGAGCACGATCTGCAAAACTGCAATTGCATAGAGGCTGCGTTTGAATGTCCGCTTTTGGGTTTTGTGCCGCCAGAATCTCTGCCCGATCATTGCTCCGGCTATGCCGCCGATCAGAGCGAGCAAGAGCAATATCCTTTCCGATATTCGCTTTGCGCCTCTTTTGGCCAGTGTTTTGTCCAGGCCGTAGGCAGTGAAGGCTATGGCATTGACTGCAAGGACATAAAGCAGGATATCGCTGCCGGAGAGCAGGGTAATATTTATGGGGTTCATGTCACTTTATCCAGCAAGCTTTGGCGCCTTAAACGTGGGTTGTAACAGAAATTCCAGTGCGGCCATCGGAATTTTGCCGCGTTTCCTTTGAGCAAATGGGAATGGTTTTCATAGCCAAAATGAAGGGTTGTCCATTCTCGCAACATCCGAATGGTATTGAATTCGTCAGTTGAATCGGAAAGGCTGTTGCCATTCAACCAACCGAGAGAATTTCCATGCAGCTTACCGTATATCACCTCACCAAATGCAGCACCTGCCAGAAGGCAATTGCAGCGTTAAAAGAAGCGGGTCATGAATTGACGCTGATAGACGTGCGGGAGGATGGTGTTCCCGCAAAAGTGCTGGAACAGTTGGAAGCCGGGGTAGGTTATGAAAAACTGGCCAACAGGGCATCGATGACATGGCGCGGGTTGAGCGAAGCTGACAAGGAGAATTTTGATCGCGAGAAGGCACTTGCCCTGATTGCCGAGAACCCCAGCCTGATGAAACGCCCGGCAATCGTGGCTGGCGAAGATATTTATGTCGGCTGGACCAAGGCAGTTCAGGCCGCACTGGCATAAGTGAAGAAAAAACATATCCAACGCGGTGTTTCGAATTTGTTTCACGAAGGTCTGTGATTGACCGACCTTTTCCTGCTCCTGCTTGACATAAAGTTACTTCAAGTTGCTATGAATCGGAAAAAAAGGTCAATGAACATGAAAATTGCAGAAGTTGCTGATCTGACGGGCCTCAGCATCTCAACCACCAGATACTACGAAAAATCTGACCTCTGCCCGCCAATCACGCGTGGTGCGGACGGCGCTCGCCGGTTTTCGATTTCTGATGCGGATTGGCTGAGGTTGCTGGCTTCATTGCGGGCGACCGGGATGCCAATGTCCAAAATGCGTGACTTCGCCAGGCTATATAAACTGGGTGACGAAGCAATACCTAAGCGTAAAGCCGCGCTCCTTGAGCATCGGCAAAGCCTGTTAGACCGGCAGGTTGATCTCGATAGATGCCGTAAAATCCTGGATCGTAAACTGGCTAAGTACGACGAGATGATTGGAGGAGACAATTGAAGATAATACTGGTTGGTGCTGCGGGCGATATCGGAAAGGCGGCAAACGACGCACTCCAGCGAAATCATGAAATCGTAACGGTTGGCCGCAACAGTGGTGATCTGAAGGTGGATATTTCCAATCTCGATGCGGTTCGGGAGCTGTATAGTGCCGTTGGCAGTTTTGATGCGGTTGTTTGCTGTGCAGGCGATGCATCGTTTTCGCCACTTCGAGATTTCACACAAGGTTCGTTCATGCTCGGATTACAACAAAAGGTCATGGGGCAGGTGAACCTTGTTTTGGGAGGAATGGATGTTGTTGCCGACGGCGGTTCTTTTACCCTAACAAGCGGTGTCCTTGATCGCGATCCAATTAGAATGGGCGCAAACGCGGCCACCGCGAACGGGGCTCTGGCAGGATTCGTGAAAAGTTCGGCAATCGAGTTGCCGCGCAACCAGAGGATAAACGTGGTTAGTCCAGGTTTGCTGGACATCTCAGTGCCGAAATATGGCCAATGGTTTCACGGCCACAAACCGGTATCCTCGGTTGATGTTGGTCTCGCTTACCGCAAATGTGTAGAAGGAGCATTGACCGGTCAGGTGATTGTGGTGGAGTAGCTCATTTCCCGTATGCCATCACTCCGCTTTTAAGAGCCACACATTTCACACCCGTCTTGCAACGATAAACGGCCTTACGTCCTTGCCCTTTGTTCCGTGAAATTCACGTGTCTCGATTTCGAAACCGGCTTTTTCAATGGCTTTTTGAAGCCCGTCCATGGAAAACGTCAACACGGTGTCGGGTGCCTTGCCGAAAAGACGCATCACCGGGATTGCCAGCCTGATAAGCGGATTCATGTTTCCCAGGCACGGTGTCTTGGAAATAAACAGACCACCGGGCTTAAGAAGTGCATGAATACTGCCAAGGGTTTCTTCCAGATCCGAAACGAGATGCAGGTAGTCGAAACCAAGGACAACATCAAATTGGCGCTGTTCCCTGACAAGGGTTTCTGCTGTTGCAACTTCAAATCCGAGGTTTGCCGTTGGGCTTTTAACAAGTTTTTCGGCCGCGACAGCAATCATGCCGGGCGATATGTCTGTGGCCGTGTACCGGCTTGCCGTTGTGGCAAGCTGCAATGCAGATGTGCCGGTACCGCAGCCAAGTTCCGGGACTTCTGCTTTGGGCCAAACAAATGATCCAACCCGTTTAAGGGTTTTCTCGTAGCCGGCCTGATCGGAGAGTGTTGAATTGGCGTATTTAAGGGCGATTTTGTCCCAGAAACTGGCTTGTGGAGATGGCGGGTTTTCGACTGTCAGGGGCATGGTCATGTTCAGGTTCTTCTAGGTTCGGGGAATTTACGGACTACATAAATATGCATAATTCGAATATAAATTGCCAAATTTTGCAGTTTCTATATACGTATATGTATGAATGAGATGGACTGGAACCAGGCCCGTGCATTTTGCGCCACAGCAGAAAGTGGATCGCTTTCTGCCGCTGCACGGCATCTGGGACTTACCCAGCCGACCCTTTCCAGACAGGTTTCAGCCCTGGAAAATTCCCTTGGCATAGATCTGTTTGAACGGGTTGGCAAACGGCTTGAGTTGACAGAGGCCGGGCAGGCTCTGCTGCCTGCCGCACGACAGATGACCGAAGGTGCCAATGCGATGATGCTGGCGGCCAGCGGTCAGTCGGATGCGGTGGAGGGCATTGTCACCATCTCGGCCACTGACGGTGTATCTGCCCATTTCCTGCCGCCAATCCTGGAGCGGATGCGATCTGAAGCGCCCGGCATCACCATTGAAATTTCGGTATCCAACACCATCAGCGATTTGCTCAGGCGTGAAGCGGATATCGCCATTCGGTATGTCCGGCCCGAAGAGCCGGAACTGATCGGCAAACTGGTCCGCGAAGCGACGGCCCATTTCTATGCCTCGCCGGACTGGATCGAGAAGAATGGACACCCGAAGACTCCAGCAGAAATTTCTGATGCGGATTTTATCGGCTTTGATCGGGACGGACGTTATATTGAACATCTGCACGGGCTTGGGTTTGCAGTTGATGAAAGTAATTTCCCCCTGATCTGCAACAACTCCCTGGTCGCTACCCAACTGGCAAGGCAGGGACTTGGCATCAATGTGATGATGAAAGAACTTGCAGATCCGGATCCGGGCTTCGTGCGCATTATCGACGACTTGCCTGCAATTACCTTTCCAATCTGGCTGGTCACACACCGCGAAGTGCGCACGAACCGGCGCATACGCATGGTTTACGACGCTCTGGCAGCGGGACTGGGGGAACACAATTAGCTGCATTTTTCCGTTGTTCTGAAGAACAGATTTTTAGTTCATTAAATCCGTAACAAGCGGATAAGCCTGTTGTGTTGTCTGTTGAGCACACGAAACGATTTCCCTGAAAAACGCTGCAACAACTGTGGAGGACTGACCTACTGCCATTTTATCTTCAAATTTTGTAGTAGGATCAGGGTTGTAATAGCCAGCGAACCCTTGAAAACGAAAACCGCAATCCCCATAGCCATATCATGCGAAACCTGTTGAAAATTGCCGCCGGACTTTTGGTTCTCCTGCCGTTTTGCATTGCCGAAAACACCGCCAATGCAGATCCGTCAAACGAACAGGTTGTGCTGCTTCACGGCATAGCCCGTTCAGCCTCGCATATGGACAGTCTTGAAATTTATCTCGAGGACAAGGGCTATACGGTTTTCAATCTGGATTATCCCTCTACCCAACACGATCTGGAAACGTTGACGTCGATTGTTGCCGGCGACATCCGCAAGCGGATCAGCCCTCACAAGCCGGTGCATTTCATCGGTTATTCCATGGGTGGTATCGTCACCCGTGCCATCCTCAACAAATACCGTCCTGACAATCTGGGGCGGGTTGTTCAGCTTGCCTCTCCCAATGGCGGCAGCGAAATTGCTGATTTCCTGAAGACCAACTGGCTATATGAGAACATTTACGGCCCGGCAGGTCAGCAGCTTGTGACCGAGGGGGCAGGGATTGAGGAACTGCTTGGGCAGGTGGATTACGAACTGGGTGTCGTTGCCGGGAATTTCAGCATCGATCCGGTTTCCTCCAGCATCATCCCGGGAGAAGATGATGGCAAAGTTTCTGTTGAAAGCACCAAGGTGCGCGGCATGCGCGATCATATCGTGGTGCCGGCCTCCCATACATTCTTTCCGCAGAACAGCCAGGTTATGGCGCAGGCTCTTTACTTTCTCAGGCACGGCGCTTTTGATCGCCGCTGACGAGCACCATGGGTCACGCGGTATCTTCAAAATGTCCGTCGTCATGGGTTTCTGGACAGACCGCAGCTTGAGCTAAGCGAGTATCTGGCTCATCTGTTTGTCGATGTTAAGCGACCTGCTTGCGGTATTGCAAGCGCCGTTCGTTGATAGTCTTTTGCTTGATCCTTTCTCGTTGTTGCAGGATTTGGTCGCCACGTCCGAAGTAGACGTCGGCGGGTGTCAGGTTCTTCAGGCTTTCGTGGTATCGCCTGTGATTGTAGTGGCTAATGAACCTACCGATCTGGCCTTTCAGATCGCCGGGCAGGAAGTAGTTTTCCAGCAGGATGCGGTTCTTCAAGGTTTGATGCCATCTCTCGATCTTGCCTTGTGTCTGGGGATGGTATGGTGCGCCACGAACATGATCCATGCCGTTGTCATCGAGCCATTCAGCCAGTTCGGTGGCGATATAGCTGGAGCCATTGTCTGACAGCAGTCTTGGTCGATGATGGACATTGATCTGATCACAGCCAGAGGCCTGCAGCGCGAGTTCCAGAGTGTCAGTAACATCGCTGGCCTTCATAGTCGTACACAACTTCCATGCGATCACATAGCGGCTGTAATCATCGAGAATGGTGGATAGGTAGAACCAGCCCCAACCAATAACCTTGAGATAGGTGAAGTCCGTCTGCCACAGCTGATTGGGCGCAGTTGTTTTGTCACGGAATTCGTTCGCAGCCTTGATAACCACAAAGGCAGGACTGGTAATCAGGTCATGGGCCTTGAGAAGCCGGTAAACACTGGCCTCGGACACGAAGTAGCGCTTGGTGTCGGTGAACCTGACAGCCAGTTCCCTTGGAGATAGTTCTGGCTCCTCCAATGCCAGATCGACGATCTGTTCACGCACATCGTCAGGAATACGGTTCCAAACCCGTGCGGGCATGGGAGCCTTGTCTTCCAAGGCATCCACGCCACCAGTCTGGTATCTGTCATACCAGGTATAAAAGGTTGAGCGTGGAACACCCAGTCGATCCAGTGTCTGCTTGGCTGGAAGATGCGATTGTTCTACCAAGCGGATGATCTCAAGCTTCTCGGATGCAGGATACCTCATTCGTCGTCTCCCCCATCGCCTGTCATGCTTTTTTTGAGCAATCGAAGTTCCAGAGCCTGTTCTGCTACGACCTCCTTCAGATCCCGGGCTTCCTTGCGAAGTCCCTTCACCTCATCGGTATTGGCCTCACGCATCGTATCGCCAGCCAGCCTCTTCTTTCCGGCTTCCATAAATTCCTTGGACCAAGAGTAATACTGGCTCTGGGCAATTCCTTCCTGACGACACAGCTCGGCAATGCTGTCTTCACCACGAAGGCCGGAAAGCACAATCCTGATCTTTTCTTCCGAAGAAAACCGACGTCGCGTCTGTCGTTTGATGTCTTTTACAACACGATCAGCATCGTCGGTCATTCGTTCGTTCTTTCGTCTCATCATTTGCTTCTTGATAGCAATGATGAGCCAAAATCACTCCCTTACGCAATCAACCCAATCTGTCCATTAGGCGCTGACCGGGTACAATCCTGCAACAACGAGAAAGGATCAAGCAAAAGACTAGAGCGTGTTTGTGTCGAGTAGATTCAGTTTCTTTCCGTGCGCGAATATGATTCTGATTGGGGTGACCTGATTCGGTTCGAAGCCAAGGATTTTCAATGCCCAAGCCCCATCCGATTGAATTGCGTAAACGTGTTGTAGCTCATGTAGAAGAAGGCCACACTCATCGTGGAACGGCTGCCCATTTCAAAGTCTCCGTCAAATTTGTGAATGATATGGTGAAGTTGAAACGTGAAACTGGCTCGCTTGCTCCAAAACATAACCCGGGAAAAACAGGCCATGGCAAGCTTTCACCCTATAAAGACTGGCTTCGAAAACGGGTTGATGAACAAAAGGACATTACAATCCGTAAGCTTTGTGCGGAGCTGAACGAAAAATTCAACCTCAATGTCCATCATTCGCCTGTCTGGCATGTTGTGCGCAGTTTCGGGTTGTCGCATAAAAAAAGACTATTTATGCCAAGGAGCAACACCGCATCGACGTGAAAAAAGACCGCGAACTCTGGAAGACAAGGCGTGTTCCGTTTTTGAATCGGTCGATTGAAAAACTTGTCTTCATTGATGAGACGTCCACAAACACCAAAATGGCCAAGCAAACTGGATGGGCCCCAACAGGAGAGCGCCTCATAGATTTTGTCCCTCATGGCCACTGGAAGAAGCAGACACTTATCGCAGGCCTGCGCAGTCATGGACTGGTTGCGCCCTGGGTTATTGACCGGGCCATGACCAAAGAAATCTTTGAGATTTATGTTGAGACACAGTTGGCGCCAGAACTGGAAAAGAGAGATGTCGTAATCCTTGACCACCTAGCCGCTCACAAGAGCGAAAAAGCCGAGCAGATCTTGCGAGATATCGGCGCATGGTTTTTGTTCCTGCCGAAATATTCCCCAGATCTCAATGCCATTGAAATGGCCTTTTCGAAGCTCAAGGCTCATCTGAGGAAGGCAGGCGCCAGAACCTTCGATGATGTCTGGAAGGCAATCGGAGAGGTCTGCCATATGTTCACGCCAATGGAGTGCCGGAATTTCTTCAGGGCAGTCGGCTGTGAATTCACGTGATACGAACACGCTCTATCAACGAACGGCGCTTGCAATACCGCAAGCAGGTCGCTTAACATCGACAAACAGATGAGCCAGATACTCGCTTAGCTCAAGCTGCGGTCTGTCCAGAAACCCATGACGACGGACAATCCATCAAAAGCAGGGCGGTAGAAACTCCGGTGAGCGAAACGTTATAAACGACCGTTCCTATTTCTCCGCCAAACTTGACTGTGATCTGTCCTTTTCTGCCATCACGCAATTTGTCAATCAGTTCGCGGCGTGCTGGACCGGCGAATGTCATCTCATTGCCTGAGTATACTTTTGATATTTTGCCGCCGGCTTCGTAATCAGCGCCGAGTACCGAAATGTCGACCCGCATTCCTTCCTCAAGTTTGTGCCCGGGGCTGACGGTCACAAACAGTTTGCCGTTTTCTTTGTTGGAGCGTTCCAGCTTGAATTGCATGTCGTTATCACTGGCAGATGTACCCGGAGTTTCTGCGACGCAATACAAATCGTCACCGCAGGTGACCCACCAATCACGGGCTTTTTCTGAGATTCCCTGGGCATGACCAGATGCGGTTGCAAGTGTCGCGATAGATATGCAGCACACCAGCCATCCTGCTTTTTTTATGCCTCTCATGATTCTCTCCCAGCTTTGTTATCTTTGCTTTCAGGTTGCCAAGTTTAGTCGATCGTTGCAAGCTTGGTTGCCAAGGGAGTAAGTCATGAGAAAACTGAACTTAATTTGGCTTGCCTGTATTGGCTCGCCATCGCAAGCAGGGCCAAACAAACAAATTCGCGATTGGTACGTCTGGTGTGATGATGTTCTGGAATGCACTATGCAGACCGGGGATGACAAGGAAGTTTACGGATTTGGCTTCCTGCGTTCGCCCAAAGGTAACTCTGAGGCGGAACTTTTTCTGTCCACATCTTTGCAACCTGCCCCGGGAAGTCGCGTCGAGGCGATTTTTGATGGAGCGTCCGGCAACCGGTATACGCTGGATTTGGCAAGGGCTGAAAACCGGCAGGGGGTTTGGTATTTTCCCGGACAGAATCCCGAAAACGCTCTGTTGAACGCCATGATGGCGGGCAATACGATGGTGTTGAAACTTGAAGTCGAGGACGGAAACCGCAAACTGGTTCACATTTCGCTTTCGGGAGTTACCGGTAGCGCATTGTTTATGGATGAGGCCCAGGGAAGATTGGGAAACCGTGACGCGCTCCAGGCAAAAGGTGATGGCGAACCGCAAGACGCAAAAACGCGTGCTGCGGTGCTGAATTCATCCGGTGATCTGCCGGCGGAAGTCCTCAGGTTCTGGCGTGAGGCCTCAGGAAACTGCGCCGAAGGAAGCGATGAAAATCAAGATCTGATTGCAGATTTCGGCGGCCTGTCGATTTCGGTTGAATACGGGGCCAGACTGTATGTACTTCCTTGCGGACTTCCCGGTGCATACAACCTTCCTCAGACAGTGTTGGCATTTGATGGTGAAACCAAGGAAGTGAGGACAGTATCGCTCCCGATCATGGGTCAGCGAGGACCAACTCTGGTTGACTATGCCTACAACACGAACTGGGATGATCGTAAATCCACCTTAACCGCTTTCTACAAGGGCAGGGGGCTTGGCGATTGCGGCAGTCGCTCTGTGTGGTACTGGGAAGGCGGATACTACTCAAACTTTGAGCTGGTTGAGGAATATATAAAGGATAATTGCGACGGCATCTATGACGACTGGCCGCAAATCTGGCCTCCGCAATAGCGCTATTGAGCGGATGATATCCGGTAGACGCTGCTATCGCCGCTGTTGGTGAGGAACCAAAGGCCACCATCAGGAAACGAGCGCACATCACGAATGCGTCCGTAGGAACCTGAGAACAACCTTTCCTCATGGGTGATTTTGTTGTCTTCCACTTCCAGCCGGACCAGTATCTGATATTTCAGGGCACCAGCGAACAGGTTGCCATTCCAGGCTGGCATGGCGCTGCCTTGGTAAAAATCAAAACCTGATGGCGCTATGGACGGATCCCAGTAATATACCGGTTGTTCCATTCCTGGACCGGATGTCCCGATACCGATTTTCTCTCCGGAATAATGGCGGCCATATGAAATCACCGGCCAGCCGTAATTTTTGCCTGCCATGGGGATATTAATTTCATCACCTCCCCTGGCACCATGAGCCAGTGTCCACAATTCGCCGGTCTTGTCATTGAGCGTGGCCCCCTGCGGATTGCGATGGCCTATGGACCAGATTTCGGGGAGGCCATCTTTGCCATCTGCAAACGGATTGTCTGGAGGAACTGAACCATCTGTGCGAATGCGGATCACTGATCCTGCTGCATCAAAAGGGTCTTGGGCTCTTGGGCGGTCACCGCGATCGCCGATTGTGAAAAACAGATTTCCGTTGAGATCAGGCACAATTCTGGAACCAAAATGCAGACCTGAATCGGTTTTCTTGTCCATGGAAAAGAGGACATCAAGGTTCTCGATACGTGGTGTTCCTCCAAGTTTCAAAGTGGCTTTTGCGATTGCTGTGCCAATGCCGAAAAAAATGTTGTAATCAGAGAAAGTGAAGTAAATCGTATTATTGACTTCGAAATCCGGATCCAGCACCACATCCAACAGGCCGCCCTGACCCTTTGAGCGGACACTTGGCATTCCCGCCACTTCCCAACGTTTGCCGTCCGCACCAGGCTCGACAAGCCACAAACTGCCTTCTTTTTCGGTGATTAACAGTTTCCCGTCAGGCAGCATGGCCATGGCCCAGGGGTTGTCCAGTCCGCCAACCATTTTCTCAACCCTGATTTCGCCTTTTTCGGATTGATGGATTTGCACAGAATCTTTGTTTGCATAACCATTTGTAATTAATAGAAAAAATGTGATTAGTACTAATGGAAAAGACGGGATGATCTTGCACATTTTCTAATTCTCGGGTTAAAATTAGGCAGTTCGACTATTTCTACAAGGAAGATAGTGCGGAACATGGATGAAACAAACCCCACAATGACACTCGAGCCTGATGAGGTTCATATTCTCGAACGGGCTGAAGCCAAAAACTCGGGCGTGCCCCTGTTTACGGCCCATTGGCATATTTTTGTTCCTACCATGATAATTGCGGTTTTGTACTCGGTTGCATGGTTGGTGCTGGCATCTGTTGGAAAATCCGACAGTGGGCTTGCCCGATTGTTTATCGTCGTTATGGCAATCGGTGTGCCGCTGTTGGCTGCTCACGCGTTCCTGCGATATCAAACCATCCGTTTGCAGGTGAGTGATGGTCATGCATTCTGCCATCCGGGATGGCCGAAAGATCTGCCAATTGACGTGCCGCTTGCGGTAATTAGACAGGTAAAGGTTCGCAGGGGTTTATCGGGACGCCTGTTTGGTGGCGGAACCGTCATTCTCGATCTGGTTACCGAAGGAAATGTAATCGTCACTGATCTGGCTGAGCCGGACAAGGCCAAAGCGATAATTGAAGCGGCTCAAAAGGCATCCCGATAAACTCTGGCGCGTCGTCCGGATTGCCCTTATCAATCGAGTTCGTGAACCTCTATTGAATAGGATATAGTGCCTGCAACTTGATTATCTCCGGAAGATTGCAGCCAACCGGTTTTCTGGCCCGCTAGTTTTTCTTTAAGGCGATCGATAGTGGAGGATTTATCTGCAAGACTGAAGTTCAACGCAGAGAGGTTCGGATCCGGGTTGATATCTATTTTCAAGTCGCCGTTATTCGCCTTACCAAGCGCGAAAAGATCAATCTTACCGACAATCGGTCCATGCTCACGGCGTTCGATATGGATTTCATGCCATGCGGGATATTCGCCTTCGGTAAGGTCCGTACCTTCTGTAAACACGCGCCCCAGATAAGTTTCGTCGTTGATGGTTATTCTTGCACCGATGGATTTTCTGGCCAGTGCTTTGGCATCGGTTTGAAACGTTCTGATTTTTACGATAATGGCTCTGCCCTCGAAATCTTCGTGTGGCGGCGGGTTTTGCGTGGCCTTGCTTCCGGATGCTATTTTTTCAGGTTCAGAGCCATCCTGGTTGCGATGTCAGTTTCACGGAACTGGCGGCTTAGGAAGGAGTTTTTCCATTTTGTAAAAGCGTTGTTGGCAGTGGTAAACCGGGAGGCATGGCCGGTTCTGTTTCCTTTCCAGTGTCCATCGGAAGCCGGAAGCCCCAATACTTTTGCCTTCACCCACATGGAAATTTCGTGTGCAGAATTCAGATCGCGCAGGAGTTCCATCCGGTTTTTGTCGGTCAGGTGAAGGGATGCGGTGTGTTGCCAGAATCCAGGCCTTTCGGCCTCTGCCCAGTTCCGCATTTCCCTGGCCAGGCGCCAGGTGGCCGCATGGGCCAGCACGAACGCATTATCCCAGTTCGGGCGGATCGGAGAATCCTTGTTCATACCATACGTGTAGTTGCCGTGACTGAACCTTGTTTCCAAAGGCCATTTGCCAGTTCGCAGTTTTCCCTTCAACAAGACCGTGGGGCGGGGGAAAAGATCAATGTCAAATTCACCGTTAGACCGTCTCGGGTATAGTTCCGCCCAGTTGGAATGAGCGTAAAAGTCCTGGATGATATGGACACCGATACCGATTGAAATCAGAAACTTTATTCGGTCGTTCTCTCTGGCTGCTTCTTCAATCAGCATTCTGAGGTTATGCCGAAATGCGTGATAATAGTCCTCGACTTGTTGACGGGACGAGAGATTGTCAAAGTGCAGGCGGTTGAGTGCTGTTTTCAAAAGCAGGTTTTTTACCGCCGGTGCGTTGGAATGATAATCGGTCAGCCAATTCGCCATCAAAACCGAATTGACTGCATCAATTCCCAGTCCCTGGCGTTTGAGGACGACACGGGTCAAATCAAAGTGGTGTCCGGTGTCGAATGCCACTGCCTCACGCCCTGCCGCCATGGTGACCATCAGGCAAACCAGGCAGATCGCGGAAAAATTTCGACAGGCGGAGCCTGCGATGACTTGAATTGCCGTTACCAATACCCCTACCGCAGAATTGCGCACAAGCGCAATCGCCTCTTCGAACAGACTGTGCCGAAGAGAGATTTCACGCTGTGCGCTTCCCAGAGGTTTGAGAGCGGTCATGGCGGTGCCTGCGCATCTCTGAACACCTCCTCCGGCGTCCGGAAGCCGAGTGCCTTGCGCGGCCGTGCGTTGAGCAGATCCTCCACCGCCTGGACCTCGGCATCGGTCACAGACCGGAAATCCGTGCCTTTCGGCAAATACTGGCGGACCAGTCCATTGGTGTGTTCATTCAGCCCGCGCTCCCATGAGTGGTAGGGCCGGGCAAAATAGAACTTGGCATCAAGCGCCTTGGACAGGCTGCTGTGGCCAGCGAATTCCTTACCGTTGTCCGCAGTGATCGTGTGAACCAGGTGCCGATCTGCCTCCAGCCGGCGTCTGAGCGCAGCTCCGACATCTTCGGCCGTTTTCCTGTCGAGCCGTACCAGTCGGGTCATCTTCGAGGCGCGGTCCACCGCCGAAACCACTGCGCCGCTTTGACCCGCTCCAACGATCGTGTCCACCTCCCAGTCACCGATCCGCAACTTCTGTTCGACGATCGCGGGCCGCTCACTGATATCGACACGACCGGGAATGCGTCCTCGCCCGGCGTGCCGGCCGCCGCGCCAATTCGGTTTCTTCCCACGCCGCCGCAGACGTTTGTAAAGGCTGCCACCGGCCCTGCGGTCCGCGCGGACGTATTCGTAGATCCGCATCCGCCCCACCATGGCTTGGCCTTCCCGACGAAACCGACCCGAAATTTGCTCTGGGCTCCAGCCAGCCGCCAACTTCTCCTCGACCAATTGCCACAGGGCGGGTGTCATCTTCCTTGGCACCGATGACGCCCTGTGGCGGCGCTCTGTCGCCTTGTTATGGGCCTGTTTGTACCGGTAGCCCCGGCCGCCGCTGTTGCGCTGCATCTCTCGACGGATTGTCGTGTGATGGCGTCCGAGCTCACGCCCAATGTCTCTCTGCGAGAGGCCGCTTTTCTTCAACCCCCAAATCTGGCAACGTTCATCTTGGGTCAGGTGGTGGTAGCCGCGAGGCATAGGCGAATCTCCTTCTACAAGATTCTCGCCATCGCCTGGCCCGCCCGCAAGGAAGAATGCTCATCACGCTGCCGTTTTCACTGGTGCACTTCGGAATGGCACGGGGGCAGTTTTAAATCATGTGAGCCTGGATAATTTGCCCCCTTTGTCATTGGCCGGTTTGGACTTTGGAGGACTTGCTTTTGAAACCTGTAGTAGTGATAGCAGATGACCATCCGCTGTTTAGGGACGCGTTGTGCCAGTCGATTTATGGATTGATCCCCGATTGTACAATTGAAATGGTCGGTGACCTGGACGGGTTGCGAACACTGTTGGCCAAGATCGAGTCCGCTGATCTTGTAATGCTGGATTTGTCCATGCCCGGTGCAAGCGGATTTTCCGGTCTGATTTCGGTACGGGCAGAGTTTCCCGATACACCCGTCATTGTTGTGTCGGCCTCCGAAGATACCATGACCATCAAGAAGTGTATTGAGTTGGGTGCATCAGGCTTCATTCCAAAGTCATCCAGCACCGATCATATTGTTCAGGGTATCCGCTCAGTACAGGCCGGCGAGGTCTGGGTGCCACCACAAATTGACCTTGAAATGGATATGGATCCCGAATCCGCCAAGATAATCGCCAAACTGCAATCCCTGACACCACAACAAACAAGGGTGTTGTCGATGCTGGGTGAGGGCTTGCTGAACAAGCAAATTGCCTATGAACTGGATGTGTCCGAAGCGACGGTAAAAGCTCACGTCTCTGCAGTTTTGCTGAAGCTTGGAGTCGACAGTCGAACCCAGGCAGTGATCATCATGAACAAGATCGGTTCCGGTTTTTCCGAAAGTGCGGTTAATAC
Source organism: Rhizobiaceae bacterium (assembly GCA_965198665.1). GTDB lineage: Bacteria > Pseudomonadota > Alphaproteobacteria > Rhizobiales > Rhizobiaceae > JAALLB01. The sequence continues at coordinate 382,647 of CBDAPT010000011.1, forward strand.
CGATTAATATCGTTACAGTACTATTCCGCCGCCTGGGATCTATGGCGATGCCGGGAAATCAGGGCACGCAATGCTGCCGGTTTCACAGGCTTGTTGAGAACAGAAAGGCCGGATTGGTCTGCCTTTTTCTTCACTTCTTCTGTTCGGTCGGCAGTAATGAGGGCACCCGGTAGTTCGGTGCCTGTGCATTCTGCTATCCTTTTATACACTTCCAGCCCGGTAGCATCACCCAGGTGATAGTCGATAAGCAAAAGATCCGGCAAGTCGCGGGCAGCTTTGAGATGGGTGTTGGCATCCTCAAAATTGGTCGCCGAAACAACCTTGCATCCCCATTGTGTCAAAAGCGCTTCCATGCCTTTGAGGATTTCCGGATCATTGTCGATACAAAGTACCCTTGTACCGTTCAGCTGGCCCGAAGCAACTTTGCCGGATTTGGAATATTCACCTTTCTTGCCGGCGACAGGTTCAACTGCATTCAGCATGATTTTGAACCGACTGCCGGCATCCGGGCTCGAATTCAATGTCACCTCGTGATCAAGCAGGTTTGCAATGCGATCAACAATGGAAAGGCCAAGCCCGAGACCGGGCGCCTGATCGTTTCCGGCGCGTAGCCTGGTAAATTCAGAAAACACAATTTTCTGGTCTTCGCTGCTAATTCCTACACCGGTGTCGATCACTTCTAGCGTAATCGTTTCTCCCAGTTTTCTGCTGCCAACCAGTACCTTTCCTTTGCGGGTAAACTTTAGCGCATTGGAAATGAGGTTCTGCAGCATTCTGCGAAGTAGCGCCGGGTCGGAACGCACCCACTGGGAGGAGTGTATGAATTTCAGCTCAAGTCCGGCATTTCGGGCAATCGGTTCAAATTCGATTTCCAGTTGCTCTGTAATACGCCGCAACGGGAAATTGCCCCAGTTGACTTCCGGGTTGGCGGTGTCGAGCCGTGATATAGCCAGGATGGAACCCAGAATTTCCTCCACCGAGCCAAGCGATTTGCTTATGTTGTCGGCAAGTTCTCCCTCGCGCGTTTCTTCGACACTCTCCTGCAAGGTTGCCGAATACAGTCGGGCCGCATTCAGCGGTTGGAGTATGTCATGCCCGGCGGCTGCCAGAAAACGTGTCTTGCTGGCATTGGCCTGATCAGCAAACTGCTTGGCCTCTTCAAGTTCGTGGGTTCGCTCCTCGACACGTTTTTCAAGCGTCTCATTGGCTTCGCGAAGGGCCTGGGCCGCTCTTACTTTCTCGGTGATGTCATTCCATGTAATAACGATTCCACCCTCTGGCATTGGGCTGGTTGTGATTTCCAGAACCTCACCGGTTATCGGCAGGTTTAATTGCCACGGGCCATCCATGTTGACCAACTGGTTTGCCAGTTCGGAACCGTTCTCCAATTCGTTGATTTCAGCAATCGCATTTGCAACATTGGCAATGGGAAGCCCTGCCTGTCCAATGCGTTCAGGGAGCTTAAGGATGTTCCGGAACTGACGGTTCCAGGATGCCAATCTGAAGTCTCCGTCAAACACGGTAATGCCTTGTTCGAGCTGATTGAAAGCCGTTTGCAGCATGTCCCGATTGAACTGGATCGCCTTTGAGGCCTCGTCCAGAATTTCCAGATTGCCGCGATTTGTCTTGTCGTGCCTCTGCAGGAGCAAGGTATGAACCAGTCGGGACGAGGAGGCGCCAATTGCACTGGCAAGCAATTGTTCCGAGAAATGGAACATTTCCTGGTCAATGATGCTGTCGGGTTCCGGTTTGCTTCCGCGGGATTGCCAAAAAGCCTCAAACGAGCGTTTGGTGCGTTCAGGACCCAAATATTGCGACAGCGTTTCATCAAGATGCTGAACGCTGATGGTCGCACCGCTGAAGCCTGCGTATCGGGCACGGCTTGCGTTATAGCTGACAAACAGCGAAGCCTGAAGTCGCTCTTGAGTATCGGAAACACGCGAGTTCGAACCAATGACAAATGCACTGATGTTAAAGAACAGACTCCAGATAACGCCATTCTCGATAGGGCTTAGACCGAGGCCAAACAGGTTTTCCGGCCGCAACGCTGTAATTCCGAACAATCCGTACTGAACGAAGGAACTGCTTTCCGGAAGCAGCGTTGGCAACAACAGGCAATAGGTCCAGACTGAAAAGCCTGTGAGCATACCTAACATGGCACCACGTGCATTCGCCTGTTTCCAGAACAGCCCGATAAAGAATACCGGAGCGAGTTGCGTGATTGCCGCAAACGAAACCAGGCCGATGGATGCAAGAGCGGCTGAGTTGTCCGCTGCCTCGTAATAAATATATGCCAGACTCAAAACAGCAAAAATCGCCGTGCGCCTGATGTTCAGTATTTTGCCTTCCATGTCTTCCGGGTCGGAGCGTTCAAACGTTGCCCGAGATCGCAGAATCAGCGGCAGGATCAAATCGTTTGAAATCATGATGGCCAGTGCCACGGAAGCCACGATTACCATCGCGGTACCGGCAGATAGACCACCAAGGAAAACGAGAAGCCCCAACATGCGCTGTTCTTCCAGGATGGGCAAAAGCAGCACATAGTCATCCGCATTAGCAGCAACGCCAAACCGCAATGTGCCTGCAACCGCGATGGGAATGACAAAAATATTGATGGCTACCAGATATAGCGGGAACAACCACCTTGCCGTTGCAATTCCTGGTCAGAATTATTTTCAACTACAGCTACATGGAATTGCCTGGGCAGCAATAAAAAGGCCATCAAACTGAGGGAAGTCAGAATTAGGAAGTAACGCCCGTCAAAACCGCCGTCTATAATACTTTGCACATGCGCATTGTTAGCAGCGCGCGTGAACAAGTCTCCAACACCGTCGAACATGAACCATGTGACAAATACACCGACACACAGAAATGCGACCAGTTTGATAACACTCTCCAGTGCAATTGCGAGCATCAGACCGTGCTGGTGTTCAGTGGCATCCGCATGGCGGGTACCAAATAAAACTGCAAACAATGCCAGTGTAGCAGCAACCATCAGCGTAATGTCGCCAAACGGGGTCGATCCGGTCGGGTAGCCGTTGCTGAATTCGGTAACAAGCGTGTCTACCGATGCCGATATCGCCTTGAGTTGAAGGGCGATATAGGGAATCGTACCAACGACTGCAATCATGGCTGCCACAGCGGCGACCTTGATATTCTTACCGTAGCGCGAACCCAGAAAGTCAGCGACAGAAGTAATACGCTCTTCCTTGGAAAGCTTGACGATGCGCCTCAGTATCGGAAAGCCCAGCGTCATCAGGAGTGCAGGTCCGATATAGATAGCGAGAAAGTTGACGCCGCTGGTCGAGGCAAGGCCAACTGAGCCGAAAAATGTCCATGTGGTACAGTATACAGCCAGGCTCAAAGCATAAATATTTGGCTGGCTTTGGCTGTAACTCGGCAGTCTGGCCCGAATTCGGTCGCCATAACTTGCAACAGCAAAAAGAATGCTGATGTACAAGATTGCAACCAATACGGTGACCCAAGGTTGGATCATGTTACTGCCTCTACTTAACCAGCGGCTATTTCACCACACATGAGCAGTTCTTGTCCAACCCGACAATGGTCTGAAGACTAGGATATTGAAATAAAAAAATATTACTTAACGTAAACACGAAAATAGAGTAAAGCTCTAGCGGCTGCAAGAATCAGCTTAGCTGAGCTCTAATTCTTGAGAGGGGATACCATGTTAGAGGAATTTAAAAAATTCATATTGAAGGGCAATGTCATGGACCTTGCCGTGGGTGTGATTATCGGTGGCGCGTTCGGTGCAATCGTGAAGTCACTGGTTGATGACGTCTTGATGCCGATCATCGGCGCGATTTTTGGGGGACTCGATTTCTCGAATTACTTTGCACCGCTGGCAGAGAGTGTTACTGCGGGCACCCTGGATGCAGCCAGGGAGCAGGGCGCGGTCCTTGCCTATGGCAGTTTCATCACAGCGGTCATCAACTTCCTGATTATCGGCTTCATTATTTTCCTGATTGTGCGTGCGGTCAATCGATTGATGGATGCTGCAAAGGAAGAGGAGGAAGCCGCGCCGCCACCTGCTCCGCCTGCCCAGGAAGTGCTGCTGACTGAAATCCGGGACTTGCTCAAAAAGAAAAAGTAATCTCGGATTGAGCGTTAGAAACGAGAAACCCCGGGCCATACCCGGGGTTTTTGTTTGAAACTCCAACAAACAGGCAACGTGAAAATCAGAACAAATCTCCCTGATCGCCCGTGCCGGAGGGCTTCGGACGAGCTGATTTTTTTGTTTTTGAAACGGCGGTTTCCGGAGTTGTTGCACCTCCAGTTGCAACCGCAGCAAGAACGCCATCCTTCAACTCCACCTGAAAACTCTGGCCCGACTTGATGTCGGTAGCGGAACTTGCCGGCTTGCCTTTATCGTTGCGAACAACTGCATATCCCCGTTCCAGAACAGATTTATAGGAAAGGCTTTTCAACATGCGCTCTGCCTGTTCAATGCGCCGGTTGGTAATGCCCAGGTAGGTTTCAAAACCGGTTCTACCCCGCCGGGTCAAGGTGTCCAGTTTTTCATTCGCGCGCGAAATCGAAACTTCCAGCCCCTTGTGTGACAACCGCGAAGCAACCCGTTCATAGGCAGTTCGCTTGGTTCGAGCTGCCAGATCCAGCCCGCGCCCCAGTCTGCCGCTGGCTTCATCCAGTCGCCTTCTCGGCAATGCAAGCAGGTTATCCGGCGTCGCAAGGCCGCGGGTCGCGGCGAGCAGTGTGTTGCGTGCTTTTTCAAGCTGCCGCAAAAGAGCAGACTGCAACCTTGCCTTAAATGACGCTATCGTTGCATCAAGCTCGGCTTTCACCGGAACAGCAAGTTCAGCAGCTCCGGTCGGAGTGGGTGCACGAACATCAGCCGCATGATCGATCAGTGTCCAGTCGGTTTCATGCCCAACAGCAGAGATCAGCGGAATATGGGACGCGGCGGCCGCACGGACTACAGATTCATCATTGAACCCCCACAAATCCTCTATGCTGCCACCGCCTCGCGCAACGATTAGAAGATCAGGCTGTTCGTCCTGCGCCATTGCATTGAAACCATTGATCGCATTGCTGACTTCTGCCCCAGTTGTCTCACCCTGTACCCGAACGGGCCAAACCGTAATGTGCAACGGATACCGATCGGAGATACGGTGCAGAATATCCCGGATTACGGCACCGGTAGGGGAGGTGATCACACCTATCCTGGCAGGCATATACGGAAGAAGTTGCTTTCGTTGCGGTGCGAACAGGCCTTCTGCTTCGAGTTTTTTCTTGCGTTCCTCCAACAGCGCCATCAGGGCACCAGCACCGGCTGGTTCAAGGTTGTCGATGACAATCTGGTATTTGGACGAGCCGGGATAAGTGGTGAGTTTTCCCGATGCAATGACTTCCAGCCCTTCTTCGGGCTTGTGCTTAAGCCGGTTGAATACCCCTTTCCAGATCACCGCATCGATACGTGCCCGATCATCCTTCAGAGCAAAATAGCAGTGACCGGAAGAATGCGGCCCCCGATACCCGGTAACTTCGCCACGCACGCGAACATGGCCAAACCGTTCTTCAACGGTTTTCTTCAGAGACGAGGAAATCTCGGTTACCGTATACTCGACAATATTGGTCTTGGCGTTGCCGGTGTCGGAAAAAAAGGGTTGATCACTCATCCCTCTTTATTATCAGAAAGCGTCCGGATTGCTTACCTCAAATTTCCTGCCGGGGCCGGAAACCTCTGGCTATCCACAAGGTTCCAAGTGCCAGAAGTACAGTCACAGGAACCAGCAGCCACATCCCGGCGGCAAACAAGCCCGTAGTTGCGGCCCACATAATCGAGGAAAAAGCTTCGGCAAGAGTAGCGACTTTTGAAGAAGTCTGGCGTCTGCGAAAGTTTGACCGCTTTGCCTGACTGCGGAACCACAACTGGATGACGGTTGCGGAAATGGCTGCAACCGTAATACCGCCCGCCGCTACGAGAGCCAGATACAGATCAAAGATTGCAATCAGCAGTAGAATCGGTGCCACCACGACAGCGATCGCACCTAGGACCGCTTCCACCTTCGCGCGGATGATCAGCCTCTTGTCTATCGGAGCTGTCTGAACCAGTTGAGGGGCGTCTTCACCTGATATTGCAAGCCATGCAAGACCACCGGCCAATTGTCCCGAAGCCATGACCAAAACCGGAATTGCAACAACAGCCAACGCTCCCGCACCACCAAAACCCTGCCACAGCATGAACGCTGGCGGGATGAGATAGAGTATTTGCATCAGGGTTTGCGAAACCAGCCAGTGATCCCGCAACAGCAGTTTCCATTCTTTCTGCCGCAGGACAGAGCCATGGCTCTTGTTTACGAAGCTTGCTTTGCTTGCTTTCACTTCGGATTTGGTCTGACTGATACCGGCAGCAGTGATCACTCGTTCGCCGAAGTTTTTGGCAAATGCAGCGATTGCCAGTGCAAGTATGGCAAAAGAACCAATCAGGACAATTGACAATGGGGCCATCTCGCCCGTTACCGCGCGTGCGGGAATCCAGCTCCAATTGTCCAGTGCGGGCACAGACTGTGTGACCAGATCCGAAGTAAAGAAGTCGAACCTCGACAGGCTGCCGAGGGATGCAATTGCGGCTACCTGGATACCGATGATGAACCCCGCCCCTACAACCGCTGCAATTATCTGGGAAACCAAGCGGGTTCTTTTGGCGCCTATGGTTTCAAACATCAATACTGTCAGAGCAAGGGACAAGGCGGTTGCCAGGGCTCCGCAGGCGATGATGACAGGATAGGCCGCCAGCCACCATGGGCTGTCAAAGATTGCCAGAATGTTGATTGCAGATCCAAACAACAACAACGATAAAGAGGCTGTTGTTACTGCGATTGCACCGATGCGGACCGTGAAAATTCTTCGTGCGGACACCGGTGATGACAGAATCAAATCCAGATCCGAGCGAGAATAAAACACTCGGGTCACCAACTCCATCGCCTGTGACATCATCAGTGAGAGTGTCAGCAGCAAACTGCCGGAAATGGCGGCAAACAACGCCTTATCCGGCACCAGCCCGGCCTGGATTACCGGAAGCAGCACCAGCCCGGCAATTGCATGCACGGCAAGAACCGCAAAGGCAATGGAGACTATCACACCTTTTTCACGCCCAGGCTTACCAGCACTCATCATGCGCATAAAGTCGCGCCAGGACAGATTGAATTCATGGCGTGCAAACCATGAAAGCGAACCGACAGCGGGATTTGCAAAACTCATGCTGCAACCGCCTCTTCGTCATTGTCTTCCTCGACCAGGCCAAGAAAGACTTCCTCCAGGGTGGTGTTTTCCTGACCAGCCTGGTTTCGAAGGGCGTCCAAATTACCGGCTGCAATCAACCTGCCCTTGGAAATGACACCAATCCGCTCTGCCATGCGTTCGGCTACCTCAAGAATATGAGTGGTCATGATTACCGAACATCCGCGTTCGACACGGGCGAGCAGGACGTCTTTTACCAGTCTGGCAGACCCGGCATCCAACCCGGTAAGCGGTTCGTCCAGAATGATCAAACGGGGATCGTGAACAAGCGCACCGGCAAGAGCCACCTTCTGGCGCATGCCTTTGGAAAACCCTTCACAACGTTCATGTGCGTGAGGTTCCAGTGCCAGCCACTCCAGAAGCTCGCCAGCATTTGTTTGCGCAGCTTGTGTTTCCACACCCCACAAACCGGCTACGAACTCCAGATATTCAAGTGGTGTCAGACGGTCGTAAATCATTGGTTCATCCGGCACCCAGGCCATCATTTGTTTGACCGCAACCTGATTCGTAAAAGCGTCTTCGCCAAAAACACGGATGGAACCACCATCGGCCTGAAGAAGACCTGCTACCATTCGCAGGGAAGTGGTCTTACCCGCACCGTTTGGCCCGAGCAATGCGTAGAACTCGCCCGAGTTCACCGAAAAACTCAGATTATTCACCGCAGGCCGGTCAAATGTTTTGGAGAGGTTCTTCACCTCGAGCGCCAGATTTTGCATGTGCGTGATGCCCCATAAATTTAATTTCCGGGTCAAACTGGCATGGCGGAGTTTCTGATATATGAATCTTGATTCATTTCTTTGTCAGTTGATCGGGTAACATTAGCGATCGCCAATATCAGAAAATATAATTCTTATAATTCAATAAGTTATACATTATAGGCGCAATTCATTCGCTTAAGCTTGTGTTAACCAAGATACGACTAAATAGATAGACAGGTTGGGTATTGGAAATCAGTGAATGAATCCCTCAGTGGAAGTAACATCTTCAGCCAGCAGACGCCGGCGTAACGGCAAGGGTCTGCTCAACAAACGAATGCCAAGGATTGGATGGGTCGTGTTTTCCCAGGACAGCAATCCGGTGCATTGTGCGGTGAAAGAATTTAGTGAAGAGCGGGCAATTTTGACCATGTCCGGTTGGCTCGGCTTGCCATCCAGTTTCACGCTTTATGTTGAACCCGACAGCGTTCGTGCGCAATGTAAGGTGGTGCGAAGCAGTGGAAGCAATGTGGAAGTTTCGCTGGCAGGGATTGAGGAAAACATCCGGTTCCGATCCAGTCACTCAACAGTCGCCTGAGCAACACTTTCTGAAATCAGGTGCGACAAGCGCTTCAAAAAGAATATTCGTCAAAGACCCGTAGTATGTCTCCGTTCCACGCACCGTGGTAACGACCAAGCATCTCCTCGGCAGGGGTCTTGCCGGCACCAACCACATCTTCAAGTGGCGCCAGAAATGCAGTTTCATCAAGGCCATCGGAATTGAGGTTGCCACGTTCTGTCAACCCGGCACGGGAGATTTCGAGAACCTCCTTGGCAAAGTGTAGTAGTGGTTTTCCTTCGATTTCGGCTGTAAGCCCTAGTTTCGGGACAGCGTCCCGCAGCTCACCAACCATCTGCGGGTTCCAGTTGGCTGTGACCTGCTCTGCGGCGGTCAGGGCATTTTCACTATATAACAAGCCCACCCAGAACGCTGGCAGGGCGCAGATGCGCTGCCACGGACCGCCATCGGCTCCGCGCATTTCCAGGAACCGTTTGAGACGAACATCTGGAAAGAGCGTGCTCATGTGGTTGCCCCAGTCACCCATATTTGCCTGCCAGTCCTCGACTTCGCCCTTCAGGGCTCCGTCGAGAAATTGCCGAAAAGTCACATGGGTACAATCGTGATACTTGCCATCCCGGATGATGAAATACATCGGGATATCCATGGCCCAGTCCACATACTTCTGGAAACCAAAATCCTCCTCCAGCATGAACGGATGATATCCGCCACGCTGATTATCCACATCCCTCCATATATCACTGCGCCATGACAATAAGCCATTTGGTTTGCTCTCGGTAAAAGGCGAATTGGCAAACAGCGCCGAGGCCAGGGATTGCAATTTCAGGGAAACCTGGAGTTTTCGGACCATATCGCGTTCGTCACTAAAGTCGAGGTTCACCTGAATGGTCGTGGTACGGAACATCATGTCGTGGCCCTGACTGCCAACTTTCGGCATGTAGTTTTTCATGATGTTATAGCGGCTCTTCGGCATCATCGGCGTTTCATCGAACGTCCACAAGGGTGATGCCCCAACTCCAAGGAAGCCAATTCCCAGATCGGCTGCGATCTTCTTCACCTGAGCCAGATGCTGATTGGATTCCCTGCAGGTTTCGTGGATGGTGGAAAGCGGTGCTCCTGAGAGTTCGAACTGACCACCAGGTTCAAGCGAAATCGCGCCGCCTTCCTCCGGATTATAAAGGCCGATAATATTGCCCGCATCGCAAATCGGTTCCCAGCCGGTTTCGCGCTGCAATCCTTCAAGAATGGCCTTGATGCCATTGTCTCCCTCATAAGGAACTGGTTGAAATGACTTGATACAATAGCCAAATTTCTCATGTTCGGTGCCAATGCGCCATTCCTCCTTCGGCTTGCATCCAGCACTTAACCAGCCAACCAACTGCTCATTGTTTTCGATCGGCTGGTTGTCGGTTGTGTCACGGGCCATGGAGAGCTTCCATTGTTAGTGTATGGTCTTGGAATACTGCGTATTGAACCTGAACCGGTAATATCAGTTCGGGCTCTAGACGCTGTAATGAGGATACGCGGTATAATCAAGCATTTACTGTTAAACTGCTGTTCACCTAAAGTTGGGATTTAGTGGGAATACCAGTCACCATAATGTGCCTGTAAAACGGCCAGTGCGGCCACAGCGGCGGTATCGGCACGCAAAATCCTGGGCCCCAGATCCAGTCTGGCAACCCTCGGATTGGCAGTCAGGAACTCCCGTTCCTCCTGACTGAAACCGCCCTCTGGACCAATCAGCAAAGCAATCGCCTGTCCCGGTTTAAGGTCGAGACCCCCAATCTGCGAAGTGCCATGGGTTTCTTCGTCACAAAACACGACAGTTGTTTCCTCGCCCAGCTTCTCAAACAGTTGCCTAAGTCTGATCGGAGACTTTATCTCCGGCAACGTGATGATCCCGCATTGTTCTGCCGCCTCTATCGCATTGGCATGAATGCGCTTTTCGTTAATACTGCGTACTTGCGTATGTTCGGTAATTACCGGCTGCAAGACACCGACACCCATTTCTACCGCCTTTTGAATCATATAATCCAGCCGCGCTTGTTTGAGTGGTGCAAAACAGTATACCAGCCCGTAGGGTTTTGGTTGGGACCGAATTTGTTCGCATGGAACCAGGTTGCACTTTTTTCGACCGACGGCTTCAATTCTAGCCTGCCATTCTCCGTCCCGCCCATTAAATACCAGAATTTCAGACCCTTCCCTTAAGCGAAGGACATTCAACAGGTAATTGGCCTGCTCACGGGAACCTCGATTGCCCGGCCTGCGATGAGGTCACCATCCAAAAAGAGCCTCTGAGACTTGAAATCATGAATAGCCATAGTGTCGTCGTTACCTTATTTGACGCTGGAATGCCATTCGGGCCGATAGCCGTTTTCAAGAACTCTCAAAACAGACTGTGGCGTCAGCAGCACGGCCTGACAAAGAGTTGTTGCAGTATCGCTGTAGCCCATGCCAGACCAGGCGCGGAATGCATTCCCGTGCTTTGCCAGGCAGGCCCCATCGCTCATGACCATGCTGCCATCGGGCAGCAGTTCAAGTTCGGTCGCGGAAAGGGTTTTTCGTTGCCCGGTCCGTTCCTTGTGCAATACATTATCCATACGATCCGCCACGCTGCCCACTATGGTGCCAAAGGCCTCCTGCCAGATGTATGCAAATCGTGTTGCAGCTTTCCTGCGGCATTCGAAACAGGGGCGATGCCCTGCAGCCAGGGCAGAAATCTCGTCTGTGAAAAACAATTCAGTGTAACTGTTCCCCATAACTTCCCGCTGACGGTTTTTGAATTTGGTAACGCAGATAATCCAGCGTTTTGAAGCCCATTTGCGTTTCAAAAGGGTTTTTGTCTCGGGGTCGTGAATGCGTCCGCCACGGTTGCCCATGAAAGTTCCTCGCCACGGTTGGGCGACGATTTGCATATCAGGCGTGACGCGGTTGCAGAGTGGCACCAGTCACACCGCTTTGCGTCTCGGATTGTCCGCACGGGATGCGCTTTTTCCGTGGAATTCCGAAGCATCCAAGTCCTTGTCCCAGTACGGTGTCGGACCAAATAGTTCCGCCATGTAGTCTATGAAGAGGCGAACCTTGGCCGGCAGAAAATTTCGGCTCGGATAAACAGCATAGATACCAAGTCCCTTGCTGCTGGAATAGTTGTGCAGGACACGCTTCAGCTTGCCGGTTTTCAGTTCCTCGCTGATATCCCATGTAGAGCGCAGGGCAATTCCCAGACCGGCAATCAGGGTTTCGCGCACAACCTCGCTTGAATTGGTTTGCAGGGTGGAGGCCGGGCGATAGGTAATCTGTCCTTCATCCCCCTCCAGACGCCAGGGCGACGAGTAATGCGGGGGAATCAGAGAATGATGTTCAAGATCGTCCAGGGTTTTTGGGATGCCGGATTTTTCAAGATATTTGGGTGTTGCGCACAGAATCCGTCGCACCGGTGCGAGTTTTCTTGCCACCAGGGTGGAGTCTGGCAGCTCGCCAATACGTACAGCCAGATCGAACCCGCCGGAGACTATATCAACATAAGTGTCAGAAAGTTCCAGATTGATGTGCAACTCTGGATTGGCACGCATGAACTTTACGAGGTGGGGAGCAATGTGCATTCGCCCAAATGAAGTAGGGGCAGAAATTTTCAGCACACCTCTTGCAAGCGAACTGCGCCGGGCAAGAAACGCTTCCGCTTCTTCAACGCCAGCAAGGATCGCCACAACCCGTTCGTAAAAACCCTGGCCGGATTCGGTCAGTGAGATTTGCCGGGTAGTACGGTTTAGCAACCGCGTTCCGAGCCGTTCTTCCAGCCGTTGCAGCCGTTTTGAAATTACTGCCGGTGACAGCCCCATTTCACGGGCTGCAGCAGACATGCTCCCCATCACAACTACTTTGGAGAATACTTCCAGATCATCAAACCGGCTCATGCCGGAATGTTACACAACTTGCCAAACAAGGACAAAATAAAAAACCCGCCTTACAGGGGCGGGTTTCTTTCAACGGCGGAAAAGGAATTATCCCCGTTCAAACAAAGCGGCAAACGGATTGGTATTTTCCTTCAGAACTTTAGCCGCGCTTTCACCAGGCCCGATAACAACCACTTTGCTGCCGAGTTTCACGTTTTCGTAGAGGTGTTCAACGTCCGAGTTCAGAAGGCGGATACACCCCGATGAAAGATTGAGGCCGATTGACCAGGGCTCATTGGTGCCGTGAATACGGTAAAGCGTGTCGCGGTTGCCCTGATAAAGATAGAGCGCACGTGCACCCAGCGGATTGTCGATGCCACCTTTCTGTGTGATCGGCAATATAATGCCCTTTTTACGTTCGCGGGCGCGCATCTCTGCCGGTGGTGTCCAACTCGGCCATTCGGCCTTGCGTCTGATGGTTGCATTGCCCTTCCAGGTAAATCCTTCCCGGCCTACACCGACACCATAGCGCATTGCTTTCTTGGACGAGGTGACATGATAAAGAAATTTCTTGTCGGTATGGATGACAATGGTTCCGGGCGCGAGGTCAGTATTTACATTGACATTACGGCGTTTGTATTTTGTCGGAACAGTCCGGTTGAAAATGCTGGTGTTTACTTTTACCCACCGCTGATCGATCGGGTCCCATCTTGTTTCCGCTGATGCGTTCCCCACCAATCCGATTGTGGAAGCTGCCGCAGCGCTTCCGGCGAGCAGTGTTAGTGCTTTGCGTCTCGTAATCATGCTGAATACCCCGAAATAATCTTATTGTTCTGCTGACGTTAGGTTAATCATATTTTTGCAGCAACAAAAATGCAAGCAAATCAGTGTGTCCGGGATATCTCACCATTTGCAATTCTAATCAAAGTAAAACCAAAAAAAGCGGACAATTCTGCCCGCTTTTTGAAATAATAAGCTGTATTTAGCCATTTATACAACCAGAAGTACTTTTTTTGTCAGCTTACAATAACTTTTGCGCCAACTCTGGTTCTTTCGTATAAATCCATCACATCTTCGTTACGCATCCGGATGCAGCCCGAAGATACCGCCTGACCGATTGTCCAGGGCTGGTTCGTGCCATGAATGCGATAGAGAGTGCTGCCCAGGTATAACGCACGCGCTCCCAGTGGATTTGCGGGGCCTCCCGCCATGTATTCAGGCAGTTCGCGGCCTTTCTTGCGCTCACGAGCGATCATTTCCTTCGGCGGGCGCCAACTTGGCCACTCGGCTTTGCGTGTGATTTTTTCCGAACCGGTCCATTCAAAGCCCTGCTTGCCAACGCCAACACCATAGCGGCGAGCTTTACCGTTAGCCATGATGAGATAGAGATAGCGTGTCTGGGTGTCGATCAAAATCGTGCCTGGTTTCTGGCTGCTGTTGAAGTTCACTGTGCGTGGCAGATATCGCGGATCAATCGGGCGTTGCGCTGCCTGCTTCTCAATATAGGCCGCTGCCTGACGATTGGATGCCTGCGGAGCTGGTCTGGAAAGGCTGGCATAGTTGCTTGTTTTCTTTTTGCGAAGCTGCTGGTGAGTGCTGCGTTGCGCGGGCTGGGTGTTGAACAAGGCAAAGATCCCGGTGCCCTGAGTGCTGTGGCGTTTTTTCGTTGTGCGTTGCCGGTAGGTCTGTTTCTTGACCGGCTTTGGCTGATACACCCTCACTTTCGCTTTCTGCTGCGGAGTGGGGGATCTTTTCAACTGCAACACCCAGGGTGATGTTAAATCCGGTGACAGGACAACAGCCTTGGGGGTGGAATAGCGCGAACCGGCCTGCGCATGCATTCCCGGCGCTGATATTAGCGCAGTTGTCAGAAGCAAAATGGCTCTAATGGTCATGACGTACTCTTTACATTTCGTCGTTTTTCAATTTTCCCAGACAACGGGTATGGACCCGATCAGGGAAATGGGGGTTACTGAAACGCCCGGAAACGCGGACGTCTTATGCAAAGAATGACTCAAGATTAGTTCGAAATAATGAATCCTAACGCAATAATTAAAATTTGATTCATTCTTGGTAAAAGAACGCTTTGTGTTAACCATTAATGAAAAGTTAATGGACAGATTCGAGGAAGATATGAACGAAAAGCCAGGACTGATAACGGGCGAAGACGGTAAAACCCGTTGTTTCTGGGCAGGACCGCAGGCAGATTACACGGTTTACCATGACGAGGAGTGGGGAATGCCTGTTGGCTCTGACGTCAGGTTGTTCGAGAAAATCTGTCTTGAAGGTTTTCAGTCCGGACTGTCGTGGTACACCATCCTGTCCAAGCGTGAAAACTTTCGCGAGGCATTCCATGGATTTGAGATCGAGAAGGTTGCGGCAATGGGGGATGCGGACATAGAACGACAGGTCCAAAATGCCGGCATAATTAGACATCGCGGCAAAATCACATCAACCATCAACAACGCCAGACGGGCAATCGAACTGGCCGAGGAAAAAGGTTCTCTTGCTGCTCATTTCTGGTCATACGAACCTTCGCAAAACGAGCGACCAGACAAGATCACACGCGAGAATATTCCCGGCAGTACAGAGGTATCCACTGCCATTTCAAAGGACTTGAAAAAACGTGGTTGGTCTTTTGTCGGCCCGACTACCTGTTATGCATTCATGCAGGCGATGGGGATGGTAAACGATCACATAGACGGGTGTTTCTGTCGGGAGCGGGTGGAGAAAGCCCGTTCTGAGTTCGCCAGACCAGGGTAGGGTGCGGTATGAATGTGGAAGAAGTGTATTCGAGCTATCCGGGGGAACAGGGAGAAAAGCTCCGGGCATTGCGTGAAATAGTTCTCGAAGTTGCGGCAGCTACCGATGGTGTCGGCACAATTGAGGAGTGTCTGAAATGGGGTCAGCCCAGTTTTGTGACAGTGAAGCCGAAATCCGGGAGCACAATTCGCGTCGATGCGGTGAAAGGCAGCAAGTCCCAAGTCGCAATGTACTTTATCTGTCATACTAACCTGGTGGACCGTTTTCGCGAACTTTATCCGGATGAGTTTGATTATGCGGGAAACAGAGCATTGGTTTTTGACGTTCAGGCCAGTGTTCCGGACGAGGAACTCCGGCATTGTGTCGCCATGGCGTTGACATATCATTTGTGAAGAAGCCCCGCGAATGGCCAGTGCCCGGCTGCATTAAGGATTAAAGGAAATTCTGCCTTGTCATGTTCGCCCAACAGCGATATTGAAACGCCATGAAATTTATGTGCTCCAAAGAACTGTTCCTGCGTCATTCCCATCGACATCCCGGCACTTGATCGGGTTGAAATTCCTTGCGTGAATTTTTGGAATTTTGAAATCCTGATCAAGAAAATCAAACCTCCACGAGGACTTGCAGACCCTCTTTGATTTCCAGAACGTGATTAGGAAAGTCCGTTAAATGTCAGACAAGAAAAACAAGAAACCGCAGAAGTTGAGAGCACGGTTACCGCGCGGATTTGTGGATCGATCCGCAGAAGATATTCGCACAACTAATGCAATGATGACCAGAATCGCCGAAGTCTATGAGCGTTACGGTTTTGATCCGGTTGAAACCCCGCAATTCGAATATACCGACTGCCTAGGCAAGTTCCTGCCTGACAGCGATCGGCCAAACGAGGGAGTGTTTTCCCTTACTGACGATGATGAGCAGTGGATGAGCTTGCGCTACGATCTGACCGCCCCGCTGGCGCGTCATGTCGCCGAGAATTTCAATGCCATCCAACTGCCTTACCGGACCTATCGTTCCGGCTGGGTGTTCCGGAATGAAAAACCAGGACCGGGTCGATTCCGTCAGTTTATGCAGTTTGATGCGGACACGGTAGGCGCCCCGGGTGTCCAGGCAGATGCGGAAATGTGCATGATGATGGCGGATGTCATGGAGGCGCTCGGCATTGACCGTGGTAACTATGTTATCCGGGTGAACAACCGCAAAATGCTGGATGGAGTCATGGAAGCCGCTGAAATTCCGGCAGACAAAAGGCTGGACGTGTTGCGCGCAATAGACAAGCTGGACCGGTTGGGCGCCGATGGTGTTCAAGATTTGTTGGGGGATGGCCGTGAAGATGAAAGCGGCGACTTCACCAACGGTGTTGGTCTCACACAGGCACAGCAACAGTCCATCATGAAGTTTCTTGATGGCGAGGTCTCGCAGGATGTTTCGGGAAAGGATGAACTGGATCAGATGCGAAGTCTTTTCTTGTCTGCCGGGTACGACGAAAGCCGCATCCAGATTGATTTCACCTGTGTCCGCGGTCTTGAATATTACACCGGGCCGGTTTTCGAAGCGGAACTCACGTTCAAGGTAAAGAACGAAAAAGGACAGGAAGTTGTTTTTGGTTCTGTCGGCGGTGGTGGGCGCTATGATGGGCTGGTGAAGCGGTTCACCGGACAGGACGTTCCAGCAACCGGATTTTCCATGGGCGTGTCGCGGCTGATGTCGGCGCTCAAGAATAACGGGCTGGTCGAAGGCAGCGATGTATTGGCACCGGTTTTGGTAACCGTAATGGACCGTGATGCACTTGCTACCTATCAGGGGTTTGTGCAGGATTTGAGAAATGCTGGCATTCGCGCCGAAATGTACCAGGGCAACCCCAACAAGTTTGGTAAGCAGCTGCAATATGCAGATCGCCGCGGTTGCCCAATTGCAATCATCCAGGGATCAGACGAGCGTGAGGCCGGTAAAATTCAACTCAAAGACCTGATTGAAGGTCGCAAGCAGGCCGAAGCAGTTGCCTCTAACGAAGAATGGCGCGAAACAAGGCCGGGTCAATTTGAAATAAGTGCCTCAAACCTTGTCGATGAAGTCAAAAAGCTTCTGGCAGAACAGGGTGGCAGCGATGCGTAACCATTTTTCCGCCTTGTTGGCATTGACTTTTGTGATGACCGGAACATCCCTGCTGGCGGCAGAAGAGCGTACACTGAAAGGCGATGAGATCGCCCAATTTCTTGAAAATGTCATAACGTTTGGCAAAGGTTCACGCCAGACGTTCTCATCTGATGGAACAACTGCATATTCGCAAGGCGGTCGTTACAGTGCCGGTCGCTGGCAGGTGCAGGGAGATAAATACTGCTCCCAGTGGCCTCCCAACACATCCTGGGCTTGCTACGGTGTCATTATCGACGAAACTGAGAACCGGATTATCTGGGAAGATGGCTCCGAGAATCCTGAATCAGGCACCTACAAGCCCAAAGACGGTTCATAATGGCTGATTTGACCACGGCATTAGACAGCTATTTCCGATCGATCGGTTGTTCCATACCCGATATTGATATGTTGCAACCGGCTGATCCGTTCCTCGATACGACTGGTGAGGATTTGCGCAGGCGCATTTTTATCACTCAGGAAAACTCCGGAACGATGCTTTGCCTTCGCCCTGAATTCACGATTCCCGTTTGTCTTTCGCATCTGGAAAATGCAGATAGCCAGGCACAATATGCTTATGTCGGCAACGTGTTCAGGCAAAGGCAGCAAGAAAAGTCCGAATTTACACAAGCCGGTTTTGAAGGTCTGGGCAACCGAAATCGAGGTGATGCAGACATCAACTGTATCAAAACAGCGCTGGGTTCTATCTCAGCCGCCGGTGTGCCGGATATGAGCCTTGTGCTTGGAGATCAGTCAATATTCATGCAATTGCTTGACGTTTTGTTGATACCCGCAGCCTGGCGAAAAAAACTGGCACGGGCATTCGGCGACAACGAACTGCTAATGGCCCAGCTGTCCGCAATGTCGCGAAGTGATGGTTCCGATCTCAGACAATTGCCTGAACCAATCGTGGATGCACTGGAATCAGGCTGCATAGAGCAACTTACCGAACTCGTCTCGGAACATATGGTGGCCGACGGTTTATCACTTACTGCCGGGCGAACGCCGAAAGCTATCGCCGAACGTATCATGGAAAAAGCTGAGCTCGGTTCCACCGGGCTCGAAGATGACATGCGAAAGTCTCTTGAGAACTTTCTGTCGATTGATGTTGGCTTGCAAGAGGCTTCTGCGGCCATTGTGAAATACGAACAGGAGCACGGCTTAACCCTTGCAGGAGCTGCTGATAAACTGAATGCGCTTTGTGAGGGACTTGAAGATCAGGCTGATGCGGCGCGTTTCAGGGCATGCTTCGGGCGTCGGCTGGATTACTACACCGGTCTTGTGTTCGAAATTTATCGTTCAGGTGAAGACAAGCCCGTGGTCGGTGGGGGGCGGTACGATCATCTGATGACATTGCTGGGTTCGCAAAATGAAATTCCGGCGGTCGGATTCGCCATCTGGGTAGACAGGTTGGGGATATGAAATGCGCCTGACAATTGCACTGCCTTCGAAAGGGCGTTTGAAGGAAAACGCGATAGACTGCTTCTCAGCTGCTGGGTTCGACTTGGAGCTGCCCGTGGATGCGCGGAGTTATCAGGGCAAGTTGACCGGTGTGCCGGGACAGGAAAATGGTATCGACATTGCTTTTCTATCAGCTTCAGAAATCGCCCGCGAACTGATCAACGGCAATCTTCATGCCGGTATTACGGGCGAGGATCTTGCCCGTGAAATTGTTGCCAATGTTGATGAGTATCTGGAGTTTGCAGTCAAAATGGGCTTTGGTCATGCGGACGTGGTAATTGCTGTTCCGCAGTCATGGATCGATGTGGATTGCATGGCGGATCTCGATGATGTGGCCGCCGAGTTCAGATCGCGACACGGCAGACGCCTGCGGGTTGCGACCAAATACTGGAATTTGACTCAAGAGTTTTTCTCAGACCATGGAATAGCAGTTTACCGTATTGTCGAAAGTTTGGGGGCAACAGAAGCAGCTCCGTCTGCAGGCCAGGCAGATGCTATTGTGGATATCACATCAACCGGCTCAACACTGAGGGCAAATGGGCTGAAAATATTAAGCGATGGTGTAATACTCCGATCACAGGCAAATATGGTAGTATCAAAAACAGCCGCAATCGATCAGGGGGGACGCACGGTTCTGGAAAGGATCTGTCAAAATTTGAACGAGGTTGCTGGTAAGTAAGATATTTGTATACATTCTGTGCGGGAGGGAAGCACGTGAAGCAAGAAAAACTTAATCGCCGAAATTTCTTGAAATTGGCCACAGCCAGTGGGATGGCTATGCCTGCGATTCTTACTGCAAGTGCTGTAAATGCAGCCGAGATAAGAAAAATGGCGGGACAATTGCTGGTTCCGGGCTTTCCCGGTTCAACACCGGATTCGCGTTCAGCAAAGGCTCTGGCAAACCACATTGCAGCGGGGCGTGCCGGCGGCGCGTTGTTTTTGCGCCATAACGTCAAAAGCGGCTCGAACTCAAGAGCACTTGCGGCAAAGTTCGCCGGTGCAAGTCGAAGGAGTTTGCTCGCTATTGATCAGGAAGGCGGCAAGGTTCAGAGGTTGGGCAAGAAACACGGCTTCACACCCATTCCAACCGCGCAATGGGTAGCAGGAAACAAGTCAGTCGAAGAAGCCAGAACTTTATATGCCAAAGCCGGCAGGGAATTGAGAGCTGCCGGTTTCAATCTCAATATGGCTCCTTCGGTCGACATTCAAGATCCGAAAAATCCGGTTATCGGCAAATATGGTCGTGGATTTTCAACGGATGTTGAAAGAATCTCTGCCTATGCCGGTGCGTTTGTCGATGGTTTTGCATCTGCAGGCGTCGCCTGTTCGCTGAAGCATTTTCCCGGGCATGGATCTTCCCGCGGCGACAGTCACGATGGGTTCGTAGACATCACAAAAACCTGGTCAGAACAAGAGATGGTGCCATTCCAGCGGCTGGCCAACAAAGCGCCGTTGATCATGGGCGGTCATCTGTTTCATCCCCAGTTTTCCAACGGCAAGGCGCCGGTTACCTTTTCGCAGAAAGCGCTCATCAAGAAATTGCGTCATGGCCTTGGATACAATGGTGTTATCCTGACGGACGATCTTGATATGGGGGCAATTCGCAAGTCGTTTCAGTTACGGGAGGCGATTATTCTTGCTCTTGCAGCAGGAAATGATCTGCTGCTGTTATCCAACTCGCTCAACTATGACGAAAATCTGCCAGCTGACGCAGTGGCATGGATTGAAAGAGCGGTAAGCGATGGGCGAATCTCGCCGTCGGGGCTAAAAGCTTCTTATAAGAGGGTCATGAACCTCAAGAAACAGTTCAGCGTCTAACAACAACGGATTAGACGACACAGATCGGATCAGTCAGCTTAGATCACGAGCATTTCGCCAGGACATGCAGTGCCTGATCATTTACCCTGTTGAAGTTTTGTTGCGGATACTCGGGTCTGACCTGTTCTGTCAGGCTCAAAGCATCGGTCAAAATGGACGAAGTAAGTTTCCCAACATACTCGCAACCGTCATTGTACTTTCTGATCTGTTCGATCAGGTAGCAGATACGTTCCATTTTTTCTTCAGATGTCCGGAGATCGGCAGACCGCCGTTTCCGCTCCGAGGTGCACCACCGCCAGGCGGAGCCTGCGATGACTTGAATTGCCGTTACCAATACCCCTACCGCAGAATTGCGCACAAGCGCAATCGCCTCTTCGAACAGACTGTGCCGAAGAGAGATTTCACGCTGTGCGCTTCCCAGAGGTTTGAGAGCGGTCATGGCGGTGCCTGCGCATCTCTGAACACCTCCTCCGGCGTCCGGAAGCCGAGTGCCTTGCGCGGCCGTGCGTTGAGCAGATCCTCCACCGCCTGGACCTCGGCATCGGTCACAGACCGGAAATCCGTGCCTTTCGGCAAATACTGGCGGACCAGTCCATTGGTGTGTTCATTCAGCCCGCGCTCCCATGAGTGGTAGGGCCGGGCAAAATAGAACTTGGCATCAAGCGCCTTGGACAGGCTGCTGTGGCCAGCGAATTCCTTACCGTTGTCCGCAGTGATCGTGTGAACCAGGTGCCGATCTGCCTCCAGCCGGCGTCTGAGCGCAGCTCCGACATCTTCGGCCGTTTTCCTGTCGAGCCGTACCAGTCGGGTCATCTTCGAGGCGCGGTCCACCGCCGAAACCACTGCGCCGCTTTGACCCGCTCCAACGATCGTGTCCACCTCCCAGTCACCGATCCGCAACTTCTGTTCGACGATCGCGGGCCGCTCACTGATATCGACACGACCGGGAATGCGTCCTCGCCCGGCGTGCCGGCCGCCGCGCCAATTCGGTTTCTTCCCACGCCGCCGCAGACGTTTGTAAAGGCTGCCACCGGCCCTGCGGTCCGCGCGGACGTATTCGTAGATCCGCATCCGCCCCACCATGGCTTGGCCTTCCCGACGAAACCGACCCGAAATTTGCTCTGGGCTCCAGCCAGCCGCCAACTTCTCCTCGACCAATTGCCACAGGGCGGGTGTCATCTTCCTTGGCACCGATGACGCCCTGTGGCGGCGCTCTGTCGCCTTGTTATGGGCCTGTTTGTACCGGTAGCCCCGGCCGCCGCTGTTGCGCTGCATCTCTCGACGGATTGTCGTGTGATGGCGTCCGAGCTCACGCCCAATGTCTCTCTGCGAGAGGCCGCTTTTCTTCAACCCCCAAATCTGGCAACGTTCATCTTGGGTCAGGTGGTGGTAGCCGCGAGGCATAGGCGAATCTCCTTCTACAAGATTCTCGCCATCGCCTGGCCCGCCCGCAAGGAAGAATGCTCATCACGCTGCCGTTTTCACTGGTGCACTTCGGAATGGCACGGGGGTGGAATAATAACTATGCCTAAACTGGATATTCGGAAAAACGATTTGAACCTGCTGGTAGTGCTGGACGTTCTTCTGGACGAGTTGCACATCTCAAACTCAGCCAAGAGGCTCAATCTCAGTCAGCCGGCGATGAGCAGGGCATTGGCCAGATTGCGGGAAATGTTTGATGATCCTCTCATTGTCCGTGTGTCAAAGGGTTATCAACGCACGCCAAGAGGCGAGGATCTGGTAAGTTCGGTGCGTTCTATCTTGATGAGGTGGACGCCCCCTCATACCGGCAAATGAATTGTCGTAAGGTGGTTGTTGATGAATGAACCACAAATAACGAAGGAGCGTCCTTATGAAAGTTACCACGATCGGGCTTGATCTTGCCAAAAGTGTCTTCCAGGTTCACGGTGTTGACGATGATGGCAGTGTTATCGTGATCAAAAGGTTGCGGCGAAAACAGTTGAAAGGCTTTTTCTCGAAACTGCCAGCTTGCCTTGTCGGCATGGAGGCTTGTGCCACTGCCCATTATTGGGCTCGCACCCTGGCAGCCTTTGGTCATGAGGTCAGACTGATGCCTCCTGCCTACGTCAAGGCCTACGTAAAGCGGGGCAAGAATGACGCTGCCGATGCTGAAGCGATTTGCGAGGCTGTCAGGCGGCCCACCATGCGTTTCGTGCCTGTCAAAACACCTGAGCAGCAAAGTATCCTGATGATACACCGAACCCGTTCCCTGATTGTGCGGCAACGCACCATGGCAGCCAATGCACTGCGTGCTCATTGTGCAGAGTTCGGTCTTGTCACCACCCCCGGCGTCAGGAACATCGTCAAGCTGGCTCATTCCATCTTCAACGAAAACGACGAGAAGCATGTCCTGCCGGCTATTGCACAAGTCGCGCTGGCAACGCTTGCCCGTCGCTTGCTCGAACTGGAGGAAGAATTGCAGGCTCTTGAGAAGGTCCTGCGTGACTGGCACCGGCAAAATGAAGCCAGCAGGCGCCTGGCAGCCATTCCGGGTATTGGTGTGATCACAGCCACTGCACTGATGGCAACCGTCAGCGATCCGGGACAATTCAAAAGCGGACGGCAGTTCGCCGCATGGCTTGGCCTGGTCCCCAAACAGCATTCAAGCGGTGACAAAGTAAGGCTCGCTGGCATATCAAAGCAGGGAGACCGGTATATTCGCCGCCTGCTTGTCATTGGTGCGACAGCTGTTATTCGCCACAATCGAAACAAGAAGAGCCCGACCGCGGTCTGGATCAATGGTCTGCTGGAAAAGAAACCTGTGAGACTGGTCTCTGTCGCATTGGCCAACAAGACCGCTCGCATCGCCTGGGTTCTTATGACCAGAGGACAGCGCTATAACCCCTTGCGAATCAGCGCCGCTTGAAGGCAAGGCACAGAAATTGGTAATGGCAGAAAGTGATGTGACATGATCAGCCAAAAACGAGGTTACACCGTGTGATTCAATGCGCCCCATGAGCGCGTCATCTTGATCAGGAACCTCGTTTGCGGATTTCCATCAGGGCCAGCGATCTATCAAATATCGCATCAACAGGCCGGACATATGAAAGCAACCGATCAAAACATCAAAAAATGTCTTGCCAATCCGGGGCGTCCACATATGAACAACATAGAGAATACGCTTTCAGAACCGGACTTTGATCCGCAGAGCTACCAGCGTGAATTTGCCGTATGTACGCTCGACTACGGGGAAGCCGTAATCATGCCCGCGATTATGGAACGTATTATTGCCGAAAGCCCGCGCATCAGGGTACGAATTGTCCATCGTAGAATTTATTCAATTTCAGAAATCCTCGACGGGACCGCAGATGTACTCCTGGGCACTGTTCCCGACAATCCGCCGAAACATTGTGTGGTTCAGCCGTTATACGATGATCGGTATGTTTGTCTGATGCATAAAAGTCATCCAATGGCAGAGAGAACTCTGACACTGGAAGACTATGTTCGCTACCCCCATTCAATTGTTCACACAGGCGAAAGTCCCTCGACAACAATTGATGATCAGCTAACCAAGATGGGATTGTCGAGAACGGTTGTTAAACGCAGTCCGCATTTTGTAGCCTCCATCCTGGCCATCGGCGACAGCCACATCATCCAGACAATACCGCAACGTTTGGCAGAAAAAATTACGCATCACTCGGATCTGGTGATGAAGGAACTGCCATTGGATGTCGGCCCGGTACGCGTTGGAATGATGTGGCACATGCGGGACGCCAAGGATCCGGCCCACATCTGGTTCAGGGGGGTGATCAAGGAAACCGTGATCGATTGACCGGACCGGAGTCTGCCAGGGTTGGCTCAGCCGCGTTTGGCATCTGCGGATAAATTTCCCGCTCCCGCTGCAGAGAGAGCCAAAAATCCGCCAGCTATCGCAAGGTTTTTCATGAACAGGATCATCTGGTTTTGATCACCAAGATTGTTGTGAAAAATAACTGCCGATACAATGCAAAATGCAGCCAGCGCCCATGAAACCAGCCGTGCCTGGAACCCGACTACAATGGCGACTCCGGCGATAACTTCGAAGGCAGCGGTGCCCCAGGCAAGTAAGGTCCCCATCGGCAGGCCAACTGAAGAGATGTAGCCGGCAGTTCCCTCGATGTTTGCAAATTTGCCGAACCCGGCCAAAATGAAAATCGCTGCGAGCAATATACGCGCTGCCAATAGAAATAATGAATTGTTCATGGAAATCTCCTGATTGTAATTGGACGTGGCGCTGCCAAGGGCAAACCACTTTTCCTGTTGTTCAAGACCCCGATTTAATCAGCATATCGATTGTCGTCAGGATGCCAATTGGTGGACACTGCGTTCACAAAATAGCCAAACGGTCGGTCGGCAGGGTCACCCGGTAGGATTTGTCAACAAGTTGGTAACCCTGACGGTTCATCGAATATTTTGCCTTTGAACGTAAGTTGTCCCCGAAATTTGCGGGGAAACAGTATGACTACCAGTAAAAAGGCGCCTTTTGGTCAGAAGACAGTTCTGCTAATCGCCATCGTTGCAGCAGTTTTTGCAGGGACCTATTACTCGGACCTTGTAGGTCCAACAGGCAAATCCGCGGATGCAGCCCGTGAATTCCACAAACAGGTTGCTGTTTCAGAAAATGGTGAAACACTGTGCTTTCCCGAGTTTTCCGGCTCCGGCGGTATTCACGCAATTTACACTTATGCTGGTGGTAAGCGACTTGATCAGGAGGACAGATCATCTCCCAATCTGGTGGACGTTGAGGTTAGAAAAACCGAGGAGCCGGTCCTACTCGCGTTGAGCGGATATGACGAACCATTGTTACTCAACGTGCCGGAAGGGGTTTCCGTAGGAAAGACATTTCATAAAGCGGTCTGGAGTGATGATAATCAAAGTTGCATTTTGCCCGATGCCCTGAAATCCCTGAATGCGGAATTGACGGAAAAACACAAAGACCGGTCAATTGCCGATCTCAGGGCCAACAATGATCAGTTTGTGTTTGACCGTTACTTTGCGCTTCGTGGAATCCATAATCGGGGCAGCTTTGAAGACGCGGTTTCGTGGATTTCTGATTTTCGCTATGCAAACATTCTGCATCCAGTTAACGGAAAAAAATCGTTCATAATATCAGATGAAGCGGCGGCAGAATTTGCCAAGCGTGTGGACCAAGCGCGGAAAGAGGTAGCCTATCTGGAAAAACCCGCAAATCGCCCAGATGCAAAAACAAGAGATCCCGAAGAGGAAGTCCGCGAGTTTACCGACCCGCATACCTTCATGAAAGAAGCAACCAGACTGGGTTACATTCGGGATGGCAAGCAGGATTTTGAATATTACTGTCGTTACAAGTCAGCATTGCAGCGGGTGAACGGCCAATTGGGGAAACATGCCTGCCAGTTTCATGTACGTTACAAATTTGAGGACGCGTATACAATCCTGGGCAATTTAAAGTTCCCGCCCAAATCCTGTTTCAAACGGCCGGTTGCAATCATGATTGCACCGGGCATCCATAAACCACATGCCAAGGTATGCGGTACGAGCAATGATGCTGTTGTTTATCTCCCTTTGATGGAAAAACCCTGCCTGCTGCGGCAAAGTGAGTGTGAGGGAATTGAGGAAATGCGAAGGCGGATGGCGAGGGCGGACAAACGTGTCCGCGAGAGGCAGAAGCAGGCCAAGAAATCATAAATACTGTTCAAGAAATTCCGCAATTTCGGTAAGCGAGGCTTCGGCCTCTGGAGTGCCGGGATAAAATTCAAAGACATGCCACATTCCTTCCCAGACGCGCAGATCAATGACAGCCCCTGCTGTTCGCATGACCCGGGTAAGTCTCACACAGCCTGACAGAAGCAAATCGCGGGTTCCTGTGGTCACTATCGTAGGCGGGAAGTCTTTGTCGAAGGGGCCGTATATCGGCGAAACATCGGGGTCACTGGGATCTGCGTCCGAAATGTAGGCGGCGCGAACCTCTGGAATCCGGGCAGCCAGCAAAAATGGGTCACGATCGGCCTTTGCACTGTCCCCGTAGGTGGACAAATCAACCGCCGGCGACAGGGCGGCAATAGCCGGAGGGACGGGTTTTCCTGAATTCCGCAACCTGTGTACGAGTGCCAGTGCAAGGTTTCCGCCAGCACTTTCACCTGCCAGCAAGGTGGTTGGGTTTTCAGAAAACAGCGCATCAGCCACCGCACACACGTCATCAAGTGCAGCCGGAAACGGATGTTCAGGTGCCAGGCGATAATACGGGCAGATGATTCTGGCGCCAAGTCGCTCTGCGAGAAATGCGGTAATCGGGAGTTCTTCAAACGGGCTGCCCTGAACAAATCCGCCACCAAATATATACAGAATCTGCCGGCCTTCTGTGAGCGTTTCCGGTGTCACCTCCATGCAGTCAATTCCACCTAATGTAATGTCTGCAGTGGATACACCATGACGTTTTTTGGCGGCCTCACAGGCGGGGCGATAGGATTCCAGGCTGCTTCGACGGATCTCCTCTATCGTCATCTCGTCCATGGAACCGGCGCCGGTGGTATCACCGCGAGCGAGAAATTCAATGGCTTCAGGGCTCATCGCGGCGGGTGGGTGACTGCTCATGGTTTTGCTACCGGATTTGGAAATAGATCTGCCAAATGTTAGTCGATAGTCGGCCCTGATGAAAGTGGAAGTTGTCGTGAGGCGCGATCTTTGGCACAACGGAGCAGGAACTTCTGCACAGATTTAGTGGGACTATGCAGGGATTATGCGGGAATAAGTGGGACGGGGTGACCCTTCCATCGGGCGGATATTGAATCCGGAAGTTTCCGGATGAAGCCGGATGAGCGTGGTTTGAGCATTGTCTGACCGCGGCGGGTTTTTGGCAAATTCCGGTCCTGAAGAACATGCAAAACGTCCTTTCGGGTGCATTGCAGGTGGTCATCTGCCGTGGTTCAACCGCGCGCATGAGCCAGCAGTTCACTTGCGGCGATCAGAGCCGATCCGTCCGCCAGTGCGCCCTCGACGGTCCGCTTGAGATGCACATCTGTCAATGTTCAATTAAAACTGACCCACCGTTTTTGCACGCAAGCCCCCGGACGATCAGCTCTCCAATTGCAAGATCGTCCGGGGGCTTTTTCTGATCAGGATTGAGTTTTTTGTTTTTTGCTTTGAGCAAACCGGTATGATGCATTCCCGGTTTCTATAATGGTGCAATGATGGGTAATTCGGTCCAGCAGTGCGGTTGTCATCTTTGCATCTGCGAAGACCTGCGTCCATTCCCCGAACTCCAGGTTGGTTGTAATGATGACGCTTGTCTTCTCGTACAGTTTGCTGATCAGATGGAACAGTAGCGCTCCGCCGGACTTTGGGAACGGAATATAGCCGAGTTCATCAATAATGACGCAATCCAGTGCGCATAATTGCCGTACGATCCTTGCGGTATTTCCCTCTGCCTGTTCACTGATCAGCGCATTGATCAGGTCGACAGCATTGAAGAACCGAATTCTCTTGCCGTGATTAACAAGCGTTGTTCCAAGAGCAATGGCAATGTGGGATTTTCCAGTTCCCGTTCCACCAACCAGAATCAGATTATGTGCATCGGCAATAAACTGTCCGGAACACAAGGGTTCAATCTGTGTTCGGGTTACAGCCGCCGCATCATAATCGAAGGTGGCAAAGTCCTTGTGATGAGGGAAGTTTGCACTGCGCATTTGATACCGGACCGAACGCACCCTTCGTTCCACGGTCTCTGCCTCTATCAACTGCTTTATCGCCGTGGCCAGGTTTGGCGGCTGACGTGCACTTAGCAAGTCCTGTGCGCAAGAGGCCATTCCATGCAATCTCAACCCCGCCAGCTGTTCAATGAGGCCGTTCATGCCGTCACCTCATACAGAGCTTCATAACGCTTGCAGTCGGCTTGCGGGACAGTTGAGATCAGAGGATAATTGCCGGTTTCGCTCAATGGCGTAATTTCCGGTTCTTGCAATTGATTAATCAGATTGATGATGGCAGGAAGACGCAAGGTATTTTGCTTTACAGCCAGCTTACAGGCCTGCTCGATCACCTCTGTTCCATGCTTGTGTGCCAGCAGCAGAAGATCGACAAAATCCCGGTCCCCTCCCTTGTCCTGCATGTAGTGATCCCGGATCGTCATCATAACATTTGGCAATTGCCAATCCACGAAAGGGGCGCCATTTCTTAAGGCACCGGGTTTGCGATCCAGCAATGGCACATAGTGCCAGGGCTCAAAGTAACTGATATTGCGGGTAAAACGACGTTTGTGCCCGGCAATTACTTCATGATCCGCAACAAGAACTATTCGCCCGGCATAGGCTCGCAGCGAGACTTGTTGCCCGGCAAACTGACAAGGCACGCTGTAACGATTGTTATCATACTGAACCAGACAGGTGGAACGCACCCGCACACTCTTTTCGATGTACCCGTCAAAGGGTTGGCCGAGAGGGCGAAGCGCGGCAACCTCTTCTGCAAAAACCGCATCAATTGTGCGATCCTGCATCCCGGGATGCGCACGTTCGCCAAGTTCTTGACAACGCCGCTCCAGATGTTCATTCAAGCTATCAAGGTCATCAAAGGAAAGCTTGGGCGTAAACACCTCTGCTCGTATGAACCCGACCTGGTTCTCAACCTGGCCCTTCTCCCAGCCAGATGCCGGCGTACAGGCGACCGGCTCCATAACGTAATGGTTCATACAGGCAAGGAAACGTGCATGGAACATTCGTTCCTTCGAACGCGATACATAGGTGACCATAGTCTTGGGATTGTCGATGATGACACGGCGGGGAACTCCCCCGTAAAAGGCCAACGCACGCACAAAAGCATCAAGTACCATCTCCTGCACTTCGCTGGGATAGGCGTATACAAACGGCTTGCGGCTGTGGCAAAGCCGGAAGTGGGCAATCTTCACTTTCTGGGGTACTCCGCCCAGAACAACGTGTTCCTCACTCCAGTCAAACTGAACCGCATCACCTGCCGCAAACTGCAGGGGAACAAATGCTCCTCTGGACCCCGAACTCGAATGCTTCAACTCGCGGATAAGTCGCTGGGTCGTTGAATAAGACCCTTTATAGCCTTCCCCAACCAGTTCCTCGTAAAGCTTCTTGCCTGTGCGACGCTCCCGGCGCGGCAGCTTCAGATCATGCTCCCAGCGTGACCGAAGCTTGTCTGCATGCTTCCCAAGCAATTTATGCAAGGGTGCAGGAGTGTGGCGCTGATAACGAGGCTCCCCATCATCCTTCAAATACTTCCTGATCGTATTGCGCGAAACTCCCGTCTCACGACTTACCTGTCGAATGCTCTTTTCACCGCGCAATATCCAGCAACGGACCTTCAAAACCGTTTCCATTTGTAACACCTGTCTCTTCCTCGCGCTTAAAACGCGAAACCTAAAACAGGCGGGTCAATTTTACTTCCCCCGTGCCATTCCGAAGTGCACCAGTGAAAACGGCAGCGTGATGAGCATTCTTCCTTGCGGGCGGGCCAGGCGATGGCGAGAATCTTGTAGAAGGAGATTCGCCTATGCCTCGCGGCTACCACCACCTGACCCAAGATGAACGTTGCCAGATTTGGGGATTGAAGCCCGCACGATCCTCGGGGGCAAGACGGTTGAGGGGAGTGTCCTGTCCGGTGCATCTGGCAATGTGCTGCCATTCAAACATACTCCAACTACCAGCGATGAAGACACGTTCGGCGCTTTCCTGGGAGTGTCAGGTACCTATGACGTCAGTGATCGGCTGGTTGCAAACACTGGTCTGGAAGGTCTCGTAGAATCGACCGGCGATTATCAGGTTTCCGGTACGGTCGGGTTCCGACTTCGTTTTTGACGGAGATATCTACCGACGAGTGTAATCGTTATCTGCGGACAGGGAAGCGCTCAAGAGCGCTTTCACCAACCAGAACATGCCGTGTGTTTTTCTGATTGCGCTGCAAATTGTCAGCATTTGAAATGGTTCGGAATAAGAGTATAAGACACGTACAGCCATCTGGCATGTGCTTCCATCAAATCATGGTTTTTCTGAACCGCTGCCCAACTACATGATAATAGGGGGCGGGGTGGGTGTCAGACAGGCCCGGGTCTTCACGCAACCGGCGAACCAGTTCGACCAGCATTACGCGGGTAATTTCTCTTGTATTTTCTTGTATTGCTTTTTCCGGTTCGATCCACTGTAACGCTTCCAGTTCTCCATCTGGAGCAAAACCGCCGGACGGGGTAAAACCCACCTGAGAAGCTTCAGCAATAAAGAACCAGGTATCAAATCGCCGCGCAAGTCCCGGCGGTGTGATGGCACGCGCGAACAGGCGCAGGCCTGAAAGGTTCGGAACGATGCCGCAATCACGAAAATCCTTCCAGTGCGTGTGATCGTTGTCGAATTTGCCGGGATTGCCGATCAGAAGGCCACTTTCCTCGCTGACTTCGCGAATGGCTGCCATACCCAATGCGCGGGCTCCACGGCTTGTCGAACGCCCGCGCATGGCATTCTGCAACCGGCAGGCTGTGTTTGTTGTAAGTTCCCCGGAAGCGGGAACTGAACCATCGAAGCGATCAACCGAACCTCCTGGAAAAACCAGCGCTCCGGGCATGAATTTCAACTTCCTGTTTCGCTTGCCCATCAGGACTTTGGTTTTGCCCGAAGTATTGTCCAGCAGGATCATCGTGGATGCATTGCGAGGCCGGATATAGGCATCTGTCTCGCGGCGGCGGTTGCGCATTTCCCGCATCTCGGGCGAATTGATCATGGATTCAATACGCTCGAGCTCATCCACCAGCGTTTGCTGATTTGCCCTGGCTTGATCAGTCTTCATGCCCGCCAAATCCATGCATACGCATGGCCCATTGGGCACCAACGACCAGGCCCTTCAACGGGCGCATCAAAACGATAGCCAACAACACCGCTGAAGCTGCTGACAGCGTGACCAGTGGCCATAGGCCGAGTATTTTGGAATCCATAATCAGCATTGTTGCCGCGACAACAATATGGCCGACAATAAAGATGTTCAAATAGGCCGGCAGGTCATCGGCGCGGTGATGAAACAGCTCTTCATGGCAATGGGAGCAGTTGTCAGTTATCTTTAGCCCGCTTTTGAACAGGGCGCCGGTTCCGCAATTGGGGCAACGTCCGCGAACGCCTTTGGCGACGGCAGCCATAACGGGTCGGTCTTTAGGGGGCTGTATTTCTTCAACAGGAGAATTTTCGTATCCCATCTTTGGTATTCCTATCTCTTTCTGTGCCTGGCCGGCCCCCTCCGGCTGCCTGGGCCGCGCCTTGATGCAGCGCGCTTGTTGGTGTTGCGTGAACGCGGGAGTGCCTTGACTGTAACACCCTCGCTGATCATTTCAAATCGAAGTGCGCCGGCAACCGGTGCTGCTTCAACAAGTTTTACCTCGACCTGCGGTCCCATTTGATATTGTTCGCCAGTCGCTTCACCGGTTACCGAATGCGTTGCTTCGTCGAAGACAAAATAATCATCACCCAGCATAGATATGGGAATGAACCCGTCCGCGCCAGTGTCATCCAGCGTGACAAACAGTCCTGCCTTTGTCACGCCGTTTATGCGACCGTTGAACATGCTGCCAATCTGCTCAGCAAGATATCCGGCAATCAGCCGGTCAATGGTTTCCCGCTCAGCCTGCATTGCCCGACGCTCAGTCATCGAGATAGAAGCCGCAATTTCGTCCAGGGTTGCTTCCTCCTGGGAGGTTATGCCGCCGGAACCAAGGCCAAAGCTGCCGACCAGTGCGCGATGGACGATCAGGTCTGCGTACCGGCGAATGGGCGAGGTAAAGTGCGCATAGCGTGAAAGTTGCAACCCGAAATGGCCGATGTTTTCCGGTGAATACTCCGCCTGGCTCTGGGAACGCAGGACAACCTGGCTAACCAGCTCGTCGTTTTCTGTTCCTTCAACGCGGGCAAGGATCTGATTGAAATGCATGGCCCGCAAATTTCCCGGCCTGGCAAGGGAAATATCCAGGGTACTAAGAAACTCGCGCAAACGCTCCATTTTATCGAGGGAAGGGGCATCATGCACTCTTCCACAAGTTTATGGGCATCAAGGCGATCGGGAACAATCACCTGCCGAACCGTGCCGTCCTGATTGAGAAGGATTTTGCGTTCCGGCAAATCGAGCTCCAGCGGTTGGCGCTTGGCCCGGCCCCTGAGCATGCAACGATAAGCCTCCCATAACGGCTCCAGAACCGGTTTCAAAAGCGGTGCTGTCTTCTCATCCGCATTGCCGTCGATTGCTGCCTGGACCCGGGCATAGGCAAGATTGGCGTGATTGCGCATCAGCACCCGGTGAAAGCTGTGTGAGGTCTTGGTGCCGTTTGCATCAAACCGCATTTCAACCGCCAGGGCAGGGCGATCTTCGCCCTCACGCAACGAACACAGATCGTTTGAAATGCGTTCCGGCAACATGGGAACCACGCGATCGGGAAAGTATACAGAATTGCCCCGCACCAGCGCTTCGCGATCCATAGCGCTGCCGTGGGTGACATACGCGGAGACATCAGCAATTGCGACCCGCACGATATGACCACCGGTTACATCAGGGTCTGGCTCGGCAGAAATTGCGTCATCATGATCCTTGGCATCTGCCGGGTCGATGGTGATCAGGGGTATATGCCGCCAGTCTTCGCGGCTACCCTGGCTTACCGCTTCTGCGTCCCTTGCCTCGTGTAGAACACTTTCGGGAAAAACATGAGGAATTTCATTGGCATGAATGGCTATCAGAGAGACAGCCTTTTCGGTTTTATAGGAGCCGATAACGGCGGTTACACGGGCTTTTTTGAGGCCGTATTTCGTTCCGCGAACGGTTTCCACCACAACCAGATCACCATCTTGCGCGTCACCCAGCATGTCCTGCGGAATTTCCATTTCTGCCTGTCGTTTTGCGGCCGGTTCCAGACGGATGGCATTTTCCCGGATGCGAACGACACCGAGAACCTCGTTGTCTGATTTGGGAATTACCTTGATTATTTTCGCTGTGTAGCGTTGGGACGTGCCTATCCGGCTAAGCCGAGCGAGCACCCGGTTGCCCACTCCAGCAGTCTGGCCTTTTGCCCGGGCTTTTTGAGAAATTTCGATCACCGGCGCTTTGCCGAGTTCGCCTTCATTCCAGGTTGCAGGTGTGCCCAACAGCCCGCCTTCACGATCCCGGGTTAAGATGTCGACCACGCCAACCGGAGGCAAGGCTCCAGGCTCGGCCAGCCGCTTCCCGCGTTTTTCAACGAGGCCTTCATCAATGAGATCCCGCAACAGGGCCTTGAGGTGAATTTTGTCCGTTCCCTTGATGCCGAAAGCACGGGAGATGTCGCGTTTTGAGGTGCGCTGTGGGTTTTCAGCCAGAAACTTGAGGATCTGTTCGCGTGAGGGAACTTTGGCAGCGCGAGCTTTCTTTTTCTTTGGAGGAATCTTTTTTGCCAATTAACTCTTCTTCTTGGCTGTCTTTTTCTTCGTCGGTTTGTCAGACTTTGCTGCAATCAGGGCAACCGCTTCTTCCATGGTAACCGATTCAGGCGCCTTATCCTTCGGAATTGTGGCATTAATTTTGCCGAATTTGACATAAGGGCCATAGCGCCCGCTGTGAACCGTCACCTTGCCACCGCCATCAGGATGATCGCCAAGCTCTTTCAAGGCCGCTGCTGCACCACGTCGACCTCCGCCCTTGGCTGCTTTTTCAGCCAGCAGGGTGACCGCATGATTGAGGCCTATTGTGAAAACATCGTCTACGGATTCCATGTTGGCGTACAGACCATCGTGCAGCACAAAGGGGCCATAACGGCCGAGACCGGCAGTGATCATATTGCCGGATTCTGGATGTTTACCCACTTCACGCGGCAGGGAAAGCAGACGCAAGGCTTTTTCATAGTCTACCGAGTGTGGATCCCAGCCCTTCGGAATTCCGGCCCTTTTAACATCTTTTGCTTTGCCTTCCCCGCGCTGGATATAAGGCCCGAAGCGACCGCTTCTCAGTGTGATCTCCTCTCCGGTATCCGGATCGACGCCCAGCATTTTGGGCCCGTCATTGGCAGCCTGTTGAGCGGCTTCCTCATCGCTCTGCCCCAGCTGTCGGGTATAGGCGCATTCGGGGTAATTGGAGCATCCCACAAAGGCTCCAAACTTGCCCACCTTGAGGCTAAGCTGACCAACGCCGCAGGTCGGACACACGCGAGGCTCCGACCCGTCATCACGAGGAGGGAATGCCAAAGGTGCAAGTTCCTCGTTCAACTTATCCAGAACTTCAGATACCCGCAGGTCCTTGGTTTCGTCAACGCTGGCGGTAAACTGGTTCCAAAACGCACGCAACACGTCCTTCCATTCCAGATCGCCCGCCGAAATCTGGTCGAGCTGTTCCTCCAGGTTCGCGGTGAAATCATATTCGACATAGCGTGTGAAGAAACTCTCCAGGAAGGAAGTTACGACCCGTCCTTTTGAAGCCGGGGTAAAGCGACGCTTTTCAAGAACGACATAGTCGCGATCCTGCAACGTGGACAGAACGGAGGCATAGGTGGACGGGCGCCCGATACCGAGATCCTCCATCTTGCGGATCAGCGATGCTTCGGAGTAGCGCGGTGGTGGCTCAGTAAAGTGCTGATTTGCATCAATTTTTTCTCGAGTTACCGTTTCACCTTCCGCCATGGCCGGGAGACGCTTGTCATCTTCGTCTTCCTCGTTTTGTGGTTTGGCCTGATCGTAGGCCGCCAGAAAACCGTCAAACTTGATAACAGAACCGTTTGCCCGCAACCGTGCCTGTTTGCCGTTGCCGGAAGCCAGTATATCGACGGCGGTACGCTCTACCTCTGCAGATGCCATCTGGCTGGAAATGGTACGCTTCCAAATGAGATCGTAAAGCTTAAGCCCCTGCTCATCCAGATATTGTGCCATGTCCTTCGGGTGGCGGGAGATTTCAGTCGGCCGGATTGCTTCGTGGGCCTCCTGAGCGTTCTTGGTCTTGGACGAATAGTGTCTTGGTTTTTCCGGCACGTGGCGATTGCTGAACGACTTGGAAATCTGATTGCGGATGGAGGGTATCGCCTCCGGAGCAATCTGCACGCCGTCGGTACGCATATAGGTAATGAGGCCGACGGTTTCCCCACCGATATCCACACCTTCATACAGTTTCTGTGCCACCTGCATCGTCTGTTTTGCAGAAAATCCGAGCTTGCGGCTGGCATCCATCTGCATGGTTGACGTGGTAAACGGCGCATAGGGATTGCGCCGCACAGGTTTTGATTCGATTTTCTCCACAACAAGGCCAGAAGCTTCGAGCATGGATTTGATCTCCATGGCCATTGCTTCATTGGGAATGTCCTGACGCTGCAGTTTTTGCCCTTCGTATTCCATGATTCGGGCTTCGAAAGCGGCACCTGCTGCGTTTTTCAGGCTGGCAAGGATTGACCAGTATTCTACCGGTACAAATCGTTCTATCTCGCTTTCGCGGTCACATATAAGTCGTAGTGCGACTGACTGTACACGTCCGGCAGAGCGTGCGCCGGGCAGTTTGCGCCACAACACGGGAGAGAGCGTGAAGCCAACCAGATAGTCCAGTGCCCTGCGGGCAAGATAGGCTTCAACTAACGGCTCATCGATCTGCCTTGGGTTTTCCATGGCTTCGAGAACAGATTTCTTGGTGATTGCATTGAAAACTACGCGCTCAACCGGTTTATCTTTAATGGCTTTCTTTTCATGCAAAACCTGCAGCACATGCCACGATATCGCTTCACCTTCGCGGTCAGGGTCAGTCGCCAAAATCAGTTTGTCAGCGGATTTCACGGCTTTGGTTATATCGCTAAGACGGGACTTCGATTTGGTGTCCACGGACCATGACATGGAAAAATCCTCGTCCGGCAGAACAGATCCATCCTTGGGCGGTAAATCCCGCACATGACCATAAGAGGCAAGAACGGTATAGTCCTTGCCCAGGTACTTGTTGATGGTCTTGGCCTTGGCAGGCGATTCTACTATGACAACGCTATGGGTCATGTGTCTCCGACGATATCTTGAACAATTCAAAGGCCCCCGAAATGGACAGTCAAAGCAGAATCGTCAAGCTAAAATTGTCAATTTCTGGTAAGAAGCATGGAATATGCAACTATAGGCTGCATTGAGGCAATTCATGTTTTACCATTGCAGGTGATTAATAGGCGGGCACACCGGTGATAGCAGGAAACCGGAGCATAACGGAACTGCAAATGAGCGATAAATCACGACTTCCCGTGATTCCACCGGATAATGATACACAAGCAGAGCATTTGCCAGGGGACAACCGTAAGGCTGAGCTTGAATACCTGAGCGATTTGTTGCCGCAATTGCGCAAGATGGCTATCGGCATAAAAGAACCGACCTTGGCCTATCTTCTCGAAATGGCAATGATGGAGGCACAATTGCAGCTCGATTTGGTGCGGGAATTGGAGGCGGACCTCAAGCCAGGGTAAACATCACGCTGAACTAAAAGCAGATCGGCATGGGTTTGTACTCGCGTTCACCAATCAGGTTTTCCTCGTCCACATTTATGGTGTTGGTAGCAGCGGAGCGCATTGGCACGGAAGATACGACCTCACGGTTTCGAATGTTATCCCGATAGATAAGAAACACACCAGCGCCGATAATCATGGCTATACCGATCCAGGCATTGATGTCTGGCCAGTCTCCCCAAATCATGATGCCCCAGAAAATTGCCATCGGCAGTGCAATATATTCAAAGGGGGCGACCAGTGTCGCCTCAACATTGGAATAAACATTGGTCGAACAGAAAGCCAGGTTGAGAACAAAGACACCTGCAACAGCCAGATAAATCAGCTCCTGTGTGTCTGGCGTAGCCCGTCCGCGCAGGAGAAACCCAGATATCGGATCGTCACCAATCTCCGGTTGAAGCAGGAATATAAGCGCAACACCGGCTATCCCCGTTACAAAATAAATAATGTTCTGAACTGCAACCATTGCGATAACTGGCGCTTCGTTGCGGATATAGCGCGTAATTATCTGAAAAAACGCATACGAAAGCGCCGACGCAATCGGCATCAGATAGGAAAGTTCAAAGCCGTCGCTGCCCGGTTTGACGATAATAATGACACCGATTAACCCAACGATAACGGCTGAAATTCTGAATATTCCCAGTCGCTCCCCAAGTATCGGCACGGAAAGGACGGAGATCAGAAGGGGGGGCAGTATAAAATATGGCTGAAACCTCAGCCAGACTGAGTGTTGCCAGGGGCAGAAAGAAGAACAGCATGGCGCCGACAAGACAAAATCCCCGGATGGAAAGTTTAATCCATGTTGCCACAGACAGTTGCAAAATCGACTGCAGGGTCATGGGTATCAACAAAACAAAGGTAAGGCTGATGCCCGCCCTGATGCCGAGGATCTGAAAAACCGACATTTTGTCACTCATCAGCTTGATGAGTGAATCGTTCAGCGGAATAAGCGCCATGGCAATGACGAAAAGCACAATCGCTACCGTTGGCCGCGCAATAAAATCCACCAGTGTCTCCTACAGCATTTTTCTTTTGTCAGATGCATCCAGTTGATCGAAAACGCAGCAAACGCAGTCTTACATCCCGGCATATTCTTTTCGTCATAGGCAGACGAAAACAAAGTTCAGTAAGCCTGGCTTTGCAGTGTCATTCAGAAATTTAGTTCTGGCAACGCGGATTCGCGTCTTGTGGGGTCGTTTGGAGAGCCCTTGTTTGTTACCTGTTTGCGTCGAAATTGCCCTATTGTTCCAACAAAATGAACGCAACTCCGGCCATAACGATCAGGCCCCCGACGATTGCAGACCAGGTCAAAACTTCACCCAGGAACAATACGCCGCCGATGACTGAAAATACCGGCAGAAGCAGCAGGAATGGCGCGATATGACTGATAGGGTGCTTGCGAACCAGTGTGTACCAGATGCCGTACCCAAAAGCGGTCATCACCAGTCCAAGATACAAAACGGCAAGCCACACGACAGCAGTTGCATTGCGGATAGCCTCAATTTGCCCGGTTTCGAAAATCAGCGACATCACAGCCAGCTGCGGTACGGCAAAAACCGCAACCCAGGCCGTGGTGGTCATGCCGTTGATGTTCTCAAGTGAGCGGATCATGCCCTGTCCGACCGCCCAGGAAAATGCCCCGCCTATCACAAGCAATACTGAAAACCAGGCACTTGCGACTTTTGGTTCACCGGTAATCAATGCCACACCGGCAAAGGCCATTGCGATTCCTATCCATTTACGCACACCCGGCTTTTCTGCAAGCCACACCGCACCGATGAGAACCAGAAACGGAACCTCAAGTTGAACAACCAGGGCTGCAATGGAAGCATCAAGGCCCTTCAGGCCCGTGAAGGTGAGGCTGTACTGGACGGCCGCAGATACAAAAGCAACCCAGAACAGGGCTCGCATCTGATGCCAGGGAGGTTTTACAAACCATACAAGCACCGCTGCAGTCACAACAAATCGGCAAGTCATCAGCAATATAGGAGGAAAATGCTCGATGGCCGCTTTCGCAAACACAATCCCCATGCCCCAGGTTAGCGCCACGGTCACACCCATCAGGATGTCCAGTACCGAAAATTTGTAGGGCATGGCCATGGCCTCCAACCGGTCACGAGGTGAATTTTTGTGTTTCCACTGATCGGCGACCTTGTTTGGCAAGTCAGACCGTGAACCGACAATGTTGTCGAGTTTGACGGCAATGGCAATGCAAATTTGCAGCCACCAATACGAAAATTACAGCTTGATAAATCGCGTTCCTGGCGCGCAAACTTCACAAATAGCAATTTCGATGAAGTATTGAGCACGGGGCAACGGTAATTTCTTTGATTGAAGTCCCGATCACCACAGAAGGTCTGGTGAATGGGCATTTGTTTCTGTGGGAGGACAACCATCATGATCAGCAGATTGCCCATGGCAGTGCTTGCACTGGCAACAGCACTCAGCGCAGCCGGTTTAAAAGCTGAAGCGCAGGAAATTTACAAAACCGATCAGGGGCACACAGAACTGCTGATCGGCTGGAACCATGCCGGTGTCTCCAGACAACACGGTGAATTTACCCAGGTTGAGGCAACATTGACCCTTGATGCGGAAAACCCGCAACTTTCAACGGTCGAGGCAACGATAGACACTTCCAGTATCCACACCGGTTTTGCGCCACTTGACGATCGCCTAAAGAGTAATCGCTGGATGGACGTTGCCAAATTTCCGCAGATGGAATTCAAAAGTACTTCGGTTGAAGTTACCGGAAAAAAGTCAGCAAAGATAACCGGAGAACTGACCTTGTTTGGAATTACCAAACCACTGATTCTGGACGTAGAATTAACGCATCGCGGTCAGCATCCGGTAGCGGCATTTATCGAGTACTACAAAGGTGAATGGCTGGCATTTCGGGCTACGGGTAAAGTTACGCCAATTGATTTCGGAGTGGGGCCTTATTCAACCGGACCGATTTCCATTGAGATCAACACCGAACTCAAGCGGCAATAGGCATCTTCCGTGCCCAAGCACGATCGGCGTTACAAATTTCAGATGCCAGCTTTGCGGGAATGCATAAGATAAGCGTTGGTTCACACGCAAGACATTCCGCAGTACGATATCAACACAGGTTGCGGGAGGATTGGCTGTGACCAAACACATTGACACACGGAATTTGCACCGAAACCGGGTAATGAATTTTGCCCGCAATGGCGACTTGCAGGATATTACTCTTGAAAATCTTGCAGATGTTGCGTGCCTTTCCCGATTTCATTTTTCACGGGTGTTTACCAGTTTGTGCCGCGAAACGCCGATGGAATTTGTTGCCAGGATCCGCCTTGAGCAGGCTGTGTCAAACCTCCTGTTTTATCCCGACAAGTCGATAACAGCGATAGGGCTGGATGCGGGTTCTCAAGTTCGCAGGCTTTTTCCAATGCGTTCAGCCGCCGTTTTGGAATTGCACCGAGAAATTTTCGCAAGCGGAATCGTTGGTATGTCAACCAGTTTCCGAAAAATCAGTACACGTTGTGCCCCAGATTGGCCGAGTTTGAGGCAGGTGTGCCCCGGCACTATGAAAATCATCAGGTGATCATCCGCAAGACACCTGAAATTCGCCTGGCCTACATCCGTCGAATGGGGGCATATTACCTGGACAGGAACGAAGGGGAGTGCACATTCGACCGGCTGATTGCCTGGGCCAAATCCCGTGGACTTTGGCGGGATGACAGTACCATCATGGGCGTATGTCCGGATAATTCAGCCGTCACCCCACCACAATACTGCCAGTACGATGTGGGACTGGTAGTCGAAGACGGTGTGCGGGCTGATGAACAGGTCTGTATCCAGACCCTGCCGGAAATGACGATGGCAATCATGGAAACCCGAGGCAGCGCAAAAACCGGGCGGGCAGCCTGGCGTTATATGATTTCGCAATGGCTGCCAGCCAGCGGTCTTGAACGAGCCAATCATGATTATTTCGAAATTACAATGCCCGACAGGGATGGCAAAATCAGCTATCAAAGCCCGGTTATGTTGTGCATACCGGTCATTGCCAGGGAACCGATGATTGAACAGATTGACCCGGGTCGACAATTTTCGGTGTGATTTTTAGCCCCGATTATTAACCCTTGTGCCTCTGAAGCCAGTCGACAACCGCCGCCGCATCATCGGACAATGGCA
Organism: Rhizobiaceae bacterium; assembly: GCA_965198665.1. Classification (GTDB taxonomy): domain Bacteria; phylum Pseudomonadota; class Alphaproteobacteria; order Rhizobiales; family Rhizobiaceae; genus JAALLB01. The sequence continues at coordinate 423,867 of CBDAPT010000011.1, forward strand.
CCGAGTCCGGCCAACTGATGTAAAAGCCGTAACCCACGTCGTATGCCTTGTCGGTCAGGCGCAGAAGAGAGCCCCGATCCACAAATCGCCCAACCAGGTGATGCCAGCCCATTGCAACCCCCTCGCCAGCGAAGCAGGCCTGCATAACCAACGCATTGTCATTGAAGCGCAAACCGGCTCCCGTCTCTTTGTAATCGTAGTCCTGTTGCGCAAACCAGTCAGTCCAGGTGGGGCGCAACCGGTAGGGTTCATCGAGGTGCAATAGCGTCGATTGGCCAAGCTCCTCAATTGTCGCAATGCGGCCCGCGTTCTCCACAAATGCAGGGCTTGCTACCGGATAAATCAGTTCTGCCTGCAAAAGGTGGCTTTCGTGGCCCGGCAAGTCGCCCGTTCCCCGCCAAACCAACAGCGAGGCACCATCGGTTTCCACCGCTATATCTCGATCAGTCGTTTGCAGTCGAAGATCAATGTCCGGATTTTCCTTGCGAAAGTCATTGATTCTCGGGACAAACCAGTAATGGGCAAACGCCGTAGAACAGGTCAAAGTAACGTGCCGGGAAACAGTGCGTGCCGAAATGCTCTGGGCTGAGCGCAAAATATGCATTAACCCAAATGATACGTCGCTATAAAAACGTTCGCCCAGATCCGTGAGGGTAATTTTCCGGTTTTGACGGGAAAACAGGCGTACCCCCAAAGCCTGTTCCAGTTTTTTGACGGAAGAACTGATGGCTGGTTGGGTAACGTTTAATTCTTCAGCCGCCTGCGTAAAAGAACCAAGTCTTGCCGCTGCCTCGAAAGCCAGCAAAGCGGATGGGGAATGGATGGCATTGTACAAATTTCGCATAAATTCAGTTTATGATAAGCAGAAGAAATTTCAAGCCTGACAAGCCGGAATTTCACGCGTAATCTGCTGTAGGATCCAGGAGGCAGGTTATGCGGGAAAAGGCACGACGCAGAACACGGGGCGAACGCCAGACCAGGGCAGTTCTACAGGCACCGGCTTACATTACGCGAAAGATACCCTATTACGAGTTTCTTGGCGAAGAAGGTCTGGTGAAGCTGGAGGAACAGGCCGATTGGATCATTCAGGAGATTGGCCTTGAATTCCGCGAAGACCCGGAAGCGTTGCAAATCTGGAAAGACGCCGGCGCTGACGTAAAGGACACCCGGGTACGATTGCCTCGGGGTATGGCACGAGAGCTCTCCAAAACTGCACCGGCAAGCTTTACCCAACATGGGCGCAATCCAGCTAGAAACGTAAAAATCGGCGAAGATTCCACGGTGTTTGCTCCCGTCTATGGTCCACCCTTCGTCCGCGATTTGGAAAAGGGCAGACGTTATGGTGCCATGGAGGATTTCAATAAACTGGTCAAACTGACCTACATGCTGCCGTCTCTGCATCACTCCGGTTTCGTGACATGCGAACCTTGTGATGTTCCTGTAAACAAACGCCATCTCGATATGGTCTATGCCCACATGCGCTACTCGGACAAGCCGCATCTCGGGGCGATAGTGGAAAAATCCCGTGCAGAGGATTCCGTTGCCATGGCGCGCATTCTTCACGGCAACGATTTTGTTGACAACAATTGCGTCATCATGGGCAACGTCAACACAAATTCCCCGTTGCTGGTGGACAAGGTCGTGACTGAGGCAATCCGCACCTATTCAGCAGCCGGTCAGGGGATGATTGTAGCACCGTTTATTCTTGGTGGCGCGATGGGGCCGGTGACGACGGCAGCTTCGATAGCGCAGGCTTTTGCCGAAGCGCTTATGTGCTGCGCCTTCAGCCAGCTTGTGCGGCCTGGTTCACCGTTTATTCTGGGGAACTTCCTTTCTTCGATGAGTCTGAAATCCGGTGCACCGACGTTTGGAATGCCGGAGCCGGTTGCGTCCAACTACATAATCGGCCAGCTTGCCCGTCGCCTTGGCGTCCCCTTGCGTTGCGGAGGTTCCCTGACTGCCTCTAAAGTCTCTGATGCACAGGCCGCTGCCGAAAGCGCTGATTCCATGCATTCCACCGCGATGGGGGGTGCGCACTTCGTTCTGCATTCCGCCGGCTGGCTGGAAGGCGGACTGGCGACGGGATACGAAAAACTCATCATCGATGCGGATCGTCTGGGCGGCTATCAAAAACTGCTGGGAGGCCTCGATCTGGACGACAACGCTGTTAGCAAATCCGCCTATGACGACGTGGAGCCAGCCGGGCATTTCCTGGGCTCTGCGCACACGATGGCCAATTACGAGACCGCTTATTATGACGCCACCATGTCCAATTCAGACTCTTGTGAACAGTGGGAAGAAGATGGCGCCAAGGACACCGAACGGCGTGCTTATGAGCGCTGGAACCAGATGCTCAATGAATACGAAGCGCCGCCACTTGACGAGGCGATAGACGAACAATTGCTGGAGTTTATCGCCAAGAAAAAGGAATCCATGGCCGACGCCTGGTATTAGGAACGTTGCATGAACAAGCGCTTTGACGAAGACCTGGACAGCCGCCTGGAAGGCCTGAAAAATGACGGCCTGTACAAGGCTGAAAGGGTAATTGCGTCTCCTCAGGGAGGGGAGGTTAGCCTTGATACGGGCGAACAGGTCATCAACCTGTGTGCGAACAATTATCTGGGACTGTCTGACAATTCCGATCTGGTAGCAACCGCTCAGGCAGCGTTGGATGAGCGTGGCTACGGCATGTCTTCCGTACGTTTCATCTGCGGTACCCAGGACATTCACAAACAGTTGGAAAACCAGATATCGTCGTTTCTGAAAATGGAAGATACGATCCTGTATCCCAGTTGTTTTGATGCCAATGCCGGCCTGTTCGAAACCCTTCTTGACGAAAACGATGCCATAATCTCGGACGCTCTGAACCATGCATCCATTATTGATGGTGTTCGTCTGTGCAAGGCAAAGCGGTTCCGCTATGCCAATTCGGACATGGGCGAGCTGGAACAATGCCTTAAAGACGCACAAGATCAGCGTTATCGGCTGATTGCCACTGATGGTGTGTTTTCGATGGACGGTTACATCGCAAAACTGCCGCAGATTTGCGACCTCGCCGACAAATATGATGCCATGGTGATGGTCGATGACAGCCATGCGGTCGGATTTATGGGCAATCGAGGTGCCGGAACGCCTGAATATTGCGGCGTTGAGGGGCGCATCGATATCATGACCGGCACGCTCGGCAAGGCACTGGGTGGCGCATCCGGCGGCTATACGTCCGCCAGCAGACAGGTGGTTGACTGGCTGCGTCAGCGTTCAAGGCCTTACCTCTTTTCCAATTCACTGGCTCCGGTAATCGCAAAAACCACAATGACAGCGCTTTCCATGCTTGAGAACCAGTCGGATTTGAGGGATCAGCTCAAGAGGAACACGGCTCATTTCCGCAAACGCATGCCGGAACTGGGTTTTGAAATTCTCCCCGGCGAGCACCCCATCGCACCAGTCATGCTGCGTGACCCGGTGCTCGCCCAAAACCTCGCCGCAGAACTCTATCAACTGGGTGTGTTTGTCACTGCCTTCTCGTTTCCGGTTGTACCACGCGGGCAGGATCGGATCCGCACCCAAATGTCAGCAGCCCACTCGATTGAGGAACTTGACCGCGCCATTGACGCCTTTGCCATTGCCGGGCGCAAACTGGGAGTGATTGGATGAGTGCCGTCCACGCCTCAATTCTCGAAGCGATGGGTGACACGCCCCTTGTCGAGTTGTCTCGCATTGCGGAGACACTTGGGCTGGACGGTCGCCTGCTGGCAAAACTCGATTATCTCCTGCCGGGATTTTCCAAGAAGGACAGGGCTGCCCGCCAGACCATCCTTGATGCCCGGGAGACCGGTGAACTTGGTCAGGGGCAGACGGTTGTGGAGCTGACGTCCGGCAATATGGGAACGGGTCTGGCGATAGCATGCGGGGTTCTGGGTCATCCATTCATTGCGGTGATGAGCGAAGGCAATTCACAGGAACGGGCACGGATGATGGAAGCCCTTGGTGCTCAGGTTGTCCGCGTCCCGCAGGCACCAGGCAGTATTCCGGGCGAGGTTTCCGGTGCAGACCTTGCTCTGGTGGATGAAGAGGCCGCGCGCATCAGTCAGGAAGTCGGCGGATATCGGGCTGACCAGTTTGCCCGCGCCAGCAACACCAAGGCCCATTACAAGGGAACCGGCCCGGAAATCTGGAACCAGTCGGACGGTGAAGTAACAGCGTTTTGTGACTTTATCGGTTCAGGAGGCACGCTTGGCGGGGTAACCGCCTATCTGCAGCCCAGGGGCGTGAAATGTTATTGCATAGAGCCGCAGGGTGCCGAAGCGCTGGCAGGCGGGACGACTGACAGGCCGGAACATCCAATTCAGGGTGGCGGTTACACCATGCCGGACCTGCACCATCTCCATGATGTTGAACTGGATGGGTTCCTGAGCGTATCGGGCGTGGAGGCAAAAAAATATGCACGACTGTTGGCGAGCAAAGAAGGCATTTTTGGCGGATTTTCCGGCGGGGCAAACCTGGCCGGTGCAGTCGAGCTTTTGCGCGGTAAGGCCAAGAGAGGGTGTGTGGCATTCGTTGTGTGCGACAGCGGTTTGAAATACCTTTCTACAGATTTGTGAGAGGGCGGTCATGTCTAACGAGATGAAAGCCCTGGTGAAGGCAAAGCGGGAGGCCGGCCTTTGGATGGAGCGCGTACCGGTGCCAGAACCCGGCCCGTCTGATGTGTTGATCAAAATAAAGAAATCGGCCATTTGCGGAACTGATGTTCACATCTGGAACTGGGATGAATGGGCGCAAAATACAGTGCCGGTCCCGATGGTTACGGGGCATGAATTCTGCGGCGAAATCGTGGAAACCGGTTCCGCCGTTACCAAATACATGATCGGACAGCGAGTTTCCGGTGAGGGTCATATCGTCTGCGGTCATTGTCGCAATTGCAGGGCAGGGCGCGGCCACCTTTGTCGCAACACGGACGGGGTAGGGGTAACGCGTCAGGGCAGCTTTGGTGAATATGTTTGTCTGCCTGAAGCGAATGTTGTTCCAATTCCTGATGATATTCCTGATGAGGTAGCAGCGATTTTCGATCCGTTCGGCAATGCGGTTCATACCGCGTTGAGTTTCGATCTTGTCGGTGAGGATGTGCTTGTTACCGGTGCGGGGCCGATTGGAATTATGGGGGCGCTGGTGGCACAGCGGGCTGGGGCACGAAAAGTAGTAATCACGGATATCAATGAGGGGAGGCTTGAGCTTGCCCGTTCCATGGGACTGAAACACGCCATCAACACGATGGAAAAGACACTTGTGGAAGTCATGGATGAAATAGGCATGAAGGAGGGATTTGACGTCGGGCTGGAGATGTCCGGTGCTCCACCGGCCATGCGCGATATGATCGATACCATGAACAATGGTGGCAAGATGGCCCTGTTGGGAATAGCCCCTAAGGGATTTGAGATCGACTGGAACAAGGTGATCTTCAAGATGTTGGTCATCAAGGGCATCTATGGCCGCGAAATGTTTGAAACCTGGTACAAGATGATAGCCCTTGTTCAGGGTGGCCTCGACCTCGCGCCGATCATCACACACCGCATAGGGATTGACGAATTCGAAACTGGCTTTGCCGCCATGCGGGACGGTTCCGCCTGCAAGGTTGTGATGGATTGGGATTAGTCTGACATGAGCAGAAGTAATCAGAAAATACTCGTTCTTGGGGCAACCGGTTCCATCTGCAGTCCTGTGGTGGATGTTTTGCTCGCAAGGGGACATGAGGTGTTCGGTCTTGCCCGCAGTGAGGCGGCAGCGAACATCCTGCGCAAGAAGGGCGTCAGCGTGTTGTGCGGAGATATCCGATCGCCCGAAGATTGGCTGGATACGGCCGCTCGCATGGATGGTATTGCGCATTGCGCTATCACCTGGAGCGATGACATGGACGCCGTCGACCGCAGGCTGGTTGAAGCGTTGATTGAGGCGCTTTCCAGTTCCGACGCGCAAAAGAGCCTGATATATACCAGCGGTTGCTGGAATTACGGGGCAACCGGCGACACGGTTGCTACGGAAGAAAGCCCGTTTGATAGCCTTGCTGCTTTCGAACCGCTGATGGAGATGGGTGAAAAAGTGAGGCGAAGTTCAGGCCTGCGAGGAATGGTTATCCATCCGGCCATGGTTTACGACCGCGATACCGGTACCGTGGAAAACATGGTTGAAGATGCTCGCGATCGTGGCCAGGTGCGGATCATTGGCGATACAAAAACCCGATGGACCATGGTTCACCGCCATGACATCGCCACCCTGTATGCCCTGATGTTTGAAAAGGCAGAAGCGGGCGCCGTATATAACGGTGCGGGCACGCAGGGAATTGAAGTATATAAAGTTGCGGAGGCAATAGCCGCCCGCTTCAAAAACACCAAGCCGCCGATCACAATGCCGGTGGATGAAGCGGTGGCAGAATTTGGAAGCTGGGCAAAAGGCTATGCCATTGACCAGCAAATGAGCAGTGCCAAGGCAATTCGGGAACTCGGCTGGAAGCCGGTTCACACGGATGTTTTGGCCGACGTATCTTGAAACGGCACCGGTGGCGGTGCGCATATTTGGGGAATATTGAACATGGCAGAATTTCCATCCCACTCAAAAGTGGTTGTTATAGGCGGCGGCGTTGTCGGTTGTTCTATTCTGTTTCATCTCGCGAAATTCGGTTGGAAGGACGTGGTACTTCTGGAACGGGACGAACTGACATCCGGTTCGTCCTGGCATGCAGCCGGGCAAATACATACGATCTCATCTGATCCAAACATATCTAGGCTACAGGGCTATACGATCGATCTCTACAAGGAAATTGAAGAAACTTCGGGCCATTCCGTCGGCCTCCATATGACCGGTGGATTCTACCTCGCTTCAACGCAGGAATGGTATGACTATCTCAAACGCGAGCGCTCAAAAGCCCGCTATATGGGTCTAAATCAGGAGTTCATCAGCCCCAGCGAAGTGGCAGAACGGCATCCGCTTATCGATCCGAAACACTATCACGCAGCCCTTTGGGACGATCAGGACGGAGATCTCGATCCGTCAGGGGCAACCTATGCATTTGCCAAATCGGCACGCCACCATGGTGCAAAATACTTCACCCACACGCCGGTTGTCGAAACAAACCAGCGGGCAGACGGCACCTGGGATGTTGTAACGCCAAAGGGCACCATCCACGCCGAGCACATCGTCAACTGCGGTGGACTGTGGGCACGGGAAGTCGGCCACATGCACGGCTTGCAATTGCCGGTCCAGCCGATGGAGCACCATTATCTTCTAACAGAGACCATATACCTGATGTCGTAAAACACGAAGGCCGGTTGCCCTGTGGCATCGACTACGAAGCGAACATCTATTTCCGGCAGGAGCGCGATGGAATGCTGCTGGGGACCTACGAGCCGAAGGGGACACCCTGGAAGGTTGAGGGTACACCGATGGACTTTGGCCATGAATTGCTGAATCCGGATCTTGAACGGATTGCCGACCGGTTGGAGCTTGGATTTGAGCGCATACCGGCGCTTGGAAATGCGGGTATCCGTACTACCATCAACGGGCCGTTTACATTCGGTCCTGATGGCAATCCAATGATTGGCCCGGTTCCCGGGCGTCGTAACCTGTGGGTTGCTGTCGGGGTTATGGCCGGCTTCTGCCAGGGTGGGGGCGTAGGCCTCACCATGGCCGAATGGATGATTGATGGCGAGCCGTCCATTGACGTCTGGGCGATGGATGTTGCCCGTTTCGGGGAATTCGCTACGCCGGATTGGGGAACCGTAAAATCAACGGAAAATTACGAACGCCGGTTTGTCATGACGTTCCCGAACGAAACCCTGCCGAAAGGACGCATGCAGAAAACCACTGCGCTTTATGATCGTCTGGTCGCAAAAGGGGCGGTCATGGATCAGGGCTTCGGGCTTGAAAATGCCCTGTGGTTTGCGAACGGACCTGAAGATGCCAATGAGGAACCGACATTCCGCCGCAACCGCAGCTTCGACTATGTAGCATCAGAAATCAAAGCGGTGCGCGAAGCAGTAGGTGCTATTGAAATTGCCAACTTTGCCAAGCACGAATTCAAGGGTGCCGGTGCACGGGCATTCCTTGACAAGGTGTTGGCCGGGTTTGTTCCAAAACCGGGTCGTCTGACACTTACACCCATGCTGACCGACAAGGGCAAATTGTACGGCGATCTCACCGTTGCCTGCCTGGCGGAAGATCACTTTATGCTGTTCGGATCCGGTGCCATGCAGGAAGCCCATCGCCGATGGTTTGAAAGCCGATTGCCCGATGATGTGACCTACGAGAACGTGTCTGATGACTGGCATGGGGTAGCCCTGTCAGGGCCAAAATCGCGTGATCTGCTTGCCCGCATAACCCGTGACGATGTGAGTGGCGACGCTTTCAAGTTCCGCGACCTTCGCCAGACAGCCAGACATATGTGGGCGGTGTGCCGGTTATCCTCAACCGCATCAGTTTCTCCGGTGAGTTGGGCTACGAGATATACTGCAAGCCGCAATATCTGCTCCGGCTTGCTGAAGCGGTAGAGGAAGCAGGCGAGGATCTGGGCCTCAAATGGTATAGTGCGCGGGCGCTCATGTCCCTGCGTCTTGAAAAGAGCTGGGGTGTCTGGTCGCTGGACTACCGCCCGGACTTTACAGCAGGGGAGTCCGGTATGGAAGTCTTCATCAACTGGAAAAAGGATTTCGTGGGCAAGGAAGCTGCTGAAAAGGAACGCGCAGAAGGTCCTTCCAAAAAGTTGGTGACGCTGGTCATTGAAGTGGATGGCATAGACGTTTCCAACGATGAAGCAATCCTGAAGGACGGAGAAGCCGTTGGCTACATCTCGTCCGGTGGTTACGCTCACCATGTGAAAAAATCCGTAGCACTTGGTTATGTACCTACCGAACTGTCCGAAGGCGGTACTGATCTGGAGGTCGAAATTCTCGGTGAAATGTATCGCGCTCAGGTACAGGGAACACCGTTATACGATGCCAACGGAGCAAACATGCGGGCATAGACAAAAATGGCTTCAGCCGGGAAAGAGGTGTCCGAGCGGACGCCTTTTTCAATCGGATCAGGCTTTTAGCGCGTCTTTGATCAGGTCTGCCGCCTTTTCTGCAATCATTGTGGACTTACAAAAGTCTTTGAGTCTGTGGGTAGTTCCGGGTTTATGTGGGTTGGGTGGTGTCAATGTTCAATTAAAACTGACCCTGTATTTCCATTTAAAACTGACCCACCGTTTTTGCACGCAAGCCCCCGGACGATCAGCTCTCCAATTGCAAGATCGTCCGGGGGCTTTTTCTGATCAGGATTGAGTTTTTTGTTTTTTGCTTTGAGCAAACCGGTATGATGCATTCCCGGTTTCTATAATGGTGCAATGATGGGTAATTCGGTCCAGCAGTGCGGTTGTCATCTTTGCATCTGCGAAGACCTGCGTCCATTCCCCGAACTCCAGGTTGGTTGTAATGATGACGCTTGTCTTCTCGTACAGTTTGCTGATCAGATGGAACAGTAGCGCTCCGCCGGACTTTGGGAACGGAATATAGCCGAGTTCATCAATAATGACGCAATCCAGTGCGCATAATTGCCGTACGATCCTTGCGGTATTTCCCTCTGCCTGTTCACTGATCAGCGCATTGATCAGGTCGACAGCATTGAAGAACCGAATTCTCTTGCCGTGATTAACAAGCGTTGTTCCAAGAGCAATGGCAATGTGGGATTTTCCAGTTCCCGTTCCACCAACCAGAATCAGATTATGTGCATCGGCAATAAACTGTCCGGAACACAAGGGTTCAATCTGTGTTCGGGTTACAGCCGCCGCATCATAATCGAAGGTGGCAAAGTCCTTGTGATGAGGGAAGTTTGCACTGCGCATTTGATACCGGACCGAACGCACCCTTCGTTCCACGGTCTCTGCCTCTATCAACTGCTTTATCGCCGTGGCCAGGTTTGGCGGCTGACGTGCACTTAGCAAGTCCTGTGCGCAAGAGGCCATTCCATGCAATCTCAACCCCGCCAGCTGTTCAATGAGGCCGTTCATGCCGTCACCTCATACAGAGCTTCATAACGCTTGCAGTCGGCTTGCGGGACAGTTGAGATCAGAGGATAATTGCCGGTTTCGCTCAATGGCGTAATTTCCGGTTCTTGCAATTGATTAATCAGATTGATGATGGCAGGAAGACGCAAGGTATTTTGCTTTACAGCCAGCTTACAGGCCTGCTCGATCACCTCTGTTCCATGCTTGTGTGCCAGCAGCAGAAGATCGACAAAATCCCGGTCCCCTCCCTTGTCCTGCATGTAGTGATCCCGGATCGTCATCATAACATTTGGCAATTGCCAATCCACGAAAGGGGCGCCATTTCTTAAGGCACCGGGTTTGCGATCCAGCAATGGCACATAGTGCCAGGGCTCAAAGTAACTGATATTGCGGGTAAAACGACGTTTGTGCCCGGCAATTACTTCATGATCCGCAACAAGAACTATTCGCCCGGCATAGGCTCGCAGCGAGACTTGTTGCCCGGCAAACTGACAAGGCACGCTGTAACGATTGTTATCATACTGAACCAGACAGGTGGAACGCACCCGCACACTCTTTTCGATGTACCCGTCAAAGGGTTGGCCGAGAGGGCGAAGCGCGGCAACCTCTTCTGCAAAAACCGCATCAATTGTGCGATCCTGCATCCCCGGATGCGCACGTTCGCCAAGTTCTTGACAACGCCGCTCCAGATGTTCATTCAAGCTATCAAGGTCATCAAAGGAAAGCTTGGGCGTAAACACCTCTGCTCGTATGAACCCAGACCTGGTTCTCAACCTGGCCCTTCTCCCAGCCAGATGCCGGCGTACAGGCGACCGGCTCCATAACGTAATGGTTCATACAGGCAAGGAAACGTGCATGGAACATTCGTTCCTTCGAACGCGATACATAGGTGACCATAGTCTTGGGATTGTCGATGATGACACCGCGGGGGAACTCCCCCGTAAAAGGCCAACGCACGCACAAAAGCATCAAGTACCATCTCCTGCACTTCGCTGGGATAGGCGTATACAAACGGCTTGCGGCTGTGGCAAAGCCGGAAGTGGGCAATCTTCACTTTCTGGGGTACTCCGCCCAGAACAACGTGTTCCTCACTCCAGTCAAACTGAACCCGCATCACCTGCCGCAAACTGCAGGGGAACAAATGCTCCTCTGGACCCCGAACTCGAATGCT
>CBDAPT010000012.1:0-46762 GCA_965198665.1 Rhizobiaceae bacterium
CCGAGTAGCGACAATTAACTGTCGAGGAAACTCCGCAGCTTGCGTGAGCGGCTTGGATGCTTCAACTTGCGCAGTGCCTTTGCCTCAATCTGGCGAATGCGTTCGCGGGTAACAGAGAACTGCTGTCCGACTTCCTCAAGGGTGTGGTCCGTATTCATGCCGATACCGAAGCGCATCCGCAGCACCCGCTCCTCACGAGGTGTCAGTGACGCAAGCACACGGGTTGTCGTCTCGCGCAGGTTCGCCTGAATGGCCGCATCAATCGGCAGAACAGCGTTCTTGTCCTCGATGAAATCACCAAGGTGGCTGTCTTCTTCATCGCCAATGGGGGTTTCCAGGGAAATCGGTTCTTTGGCAATTTTCAGCACCTTGCGCACTTTTTCGAGCGGCATTGCGAGCTTCTCGGACAGTTCTTCCGGTGTCGGCTCACGGCCTATCTCATGCAGCATCTGGCGTGACGTACGGACAATCTTGTTGATCGTCTCGATCATGTGAACCGGAATACGAATGGTACGCGCCTGATCCGCTATCGAACGGGTGATCGCCTGCCGGATCCACCAGGTGGCATAGGTAGAGAACTTGTATCCGCGGCGATACTCAAACTTGTCGACCGCCTTCATCAGGCCTATATTGCCCTCCTGGATAAGATCCAGAAACTGAAGTCCGCGGTTGGTGTACTTCTTGGCAATAGAAATCACCAGGCGCAGGTTGGCTTCGACCATTTCCTTTTTGGCCTGGCGTGCTTCACGTTGGCCCTTCTGCACCTTGTGAACAATCCGGCGGAATTCTGAGGGCTGCAGACCGGTTTCTCCAGCCAGTTCCTGAATCTCTCCCCGAATTTCCTTGATCTGGGCGTTTTCGCCCTTGTTGAAATCTTTCCAGCCATGGGAGGAGAGATTTGCAATCCGGCGAATCCAGTTGGGATCCAGCTCAGAACCGAAATATTCCTCAAGAAAGACTTCACGTGGAATTCCGTAGGATTCTGCAAGTCGCAACAGGCGCCCTTCAAGGCTCAACAAATTCTTGTTGATCGCATACAGTTGCTCAATCAGCGCTTCGATGCGGTTATTGTTAAGCGACAGTGACTTCACCGACTTGACGATGGAGTCGTGCAGTTCCTTGTAACGCTTCTCCTGCGACGGTGAGAGTTTTTTGTTACCGAGTGCCTTTTCCACAAGCTGGTCCTGCAGACGGCGTAACTTTTTATACTCAGACGCGATTGAATTCAGCGTTTCGAAAACCTGAGGCTTCAGCTCCGATTCCATTGCAGCAAGCGACAGGCTTGCTTCAAGCTCTTCATCATCTTCGTCTTCTTCTTCTTCCTGGCCTTCGAGAACTTCGCCGGTAAGCGGATCAACCTGCTTTTCCGGTTTCTTTTCTTCTTCAGCCGGTGCCGGTGCACTCTCTGCCGGGGCCGCTACAACCGGTGCCTGCTTGGCTTCCGGGCCGGCATAGGTAGCTTCAAGGTCAATAATGTCCCGCAGCAGGATGTTTTCTTCAAAAAGTTCGTCCCGCCATATAATCAGGGCCTGGAAGGTAAGCGGATTTTCGCAAAGTCCTTCGATCATGGTTTCCCGGCCGGCCTCAATGCGCTTTGCAATCGCAATCTCACCTTCGCGAGACAGAAGTTCCACGGTACCCATTTCCCGCAGATACATGCGCACCGGATCATCGGTTCGATCGGTTGGCTCGCGTTTCTTGGTAGTGGCGACCGCTTTACCGGTCGTTTCTACCAGATCGCCCCCTTCAGCCTCTTCCTCAACTTCGGCCTCTTCAACGACATTGATGCCCATATCGGAGAGCATCGCCATCACATCTTCAATTTGTTCGGAGGAAACCTGTTCAGAAGGCAAGACCGCGTTTAGTTCATCCGTTGTCACGAACCCGCGCTTCTTGGCGGATTTGATCATTTTCTTTACGGCTGCATCACTAAGATCAAGTACCGGACCGTCCTGGGTCTCCGGTGCCTTTTCTTCCGCTACTGCTTTATCTTCTTTTTTTGACTTTGTTTTGGTAGCCATGTGGCTCTTGTCTCCAACGGGAACCGGCGCCTGGAACACCTGCCCCAAATTGTTTTCACCCACAGTCTGAAAGGGCTGTACCCGATCACACCGAATCACCTATGAATTTCCCGCCAATCTGAGCTAACCGGGCCATGGTTAACCGGGCCATGGTTAACCGGTCGTTAAAACCACAATAAATGGCCAGGAATCAACCCCTTACCGTTTTGTGGCTCATGGCCTGTCGTTGCTGCAGGTTTTGTGCGTGAATTTCCTTTTCAGAATTGATTCCGGTTTCTTGGATCAAGGTCAAGCAAAATCAACGGTTTGTCCCTATTTCCCCATTAAAAACCCTTGGCGGGTCTTCCAGAGGAAACACCAAATCCATCGATCAAGGCCTCAATCCCGTCAGCCCGGGACAGTTCCTGTTGTATTTGTAGCAGTCTTTCGAGATTTTCCTGGCTATCATTATCAGCCAGCGCGCGCTCTGCTACCTTAAGTTCACTATTTAGCGCCATATTCTTAATATGCAAGGTGTAAGCCTGATACCAACCGTCGCGGGCATCTTCAAATGCGGCTTCCGGCAAGAGCTGCCACAGTTTGTTTGCCTTCAAATGTTTGGACACCATATCCAGTTGCATTTCCAGCCCGCGCCTTGTGCACTCTTCCGCGACGAACTCCCGGGGCGGAAACTCGCCCTCCCCCTGCCAGGTTGCAAACGCATCCAACAGTACCGATTGCAATTCCTGAGCTGCCTTGTGCTGAAAAACCAGGCTCGAAACCTCATCAAAATATTCCACACACAGGGCCGGGTGAAAAATCATGCCACCCACCAGTGCCGCTTCGCGCAATGGCATGCCGCCGGATCCCCGTTTGACCATTTTGCTGGCCAACAGAGACGGGCTCGCCTGAAACCGCCTTCCACCGGCACGGACATATCCGCCGTGATCGCGATTATCGCGGCGCGCGAATTGATTGCTTTGCCCCTTACGGCTCGCTGTAGCGGGTGCTGTAAGCTGGTTTCCGGCAAAATACGCAGACAGGCGGTCACGTATGTTCATTTCATAGTGCCGCCGAACATTGTCGTCCGAAATCGTATTCACGACTTGCCTGAACTTTCGTTCAAGCTCTGCGCGGCGTTCCGGTGTATCAAAACTTCCGGACGAAATTTCGCGGTCCCAGACCATGTCGGAAAGGGCAACGGCAGAAGAAAGCACTTCTCGCATCGCTTCCGGACCGGCTTCACGGATCAAATCGTCCGGATCCTTGTCTTCCGGCAGCATGGCAAAACGAACGGAACGACCGGCCTCCAGCATCGGTAAAACCATATCGACGGCACGGTGCGCTGCTTTCAAACCGGCGCCATCACCGTCAAAGCATAAAAGCGGCTCAGAATGCATGCGCCACAGCAGCGACATCTGTCGGCTAGTCAGTGCCGTTCCCAAAGGCGCCACTGCATTTTCAAAGCCGGCCGCGTGCAGAGCAATCACATCCATATAACCTTCCGCGACTATCACCTCGCCGCGGGCATAGGCGGGTTTTCTCGCCTTTGCAAAATTGTAGATAACATTCGATTTATGGAACAGTTCGGTTTCCGGCGAATTTATGTATTTGGCGAGGGCATCCGGTGACATCGCCCGGCCACCAAACGCGATTACCCGGCTGCGGGAATCAGGGATCGGAAACATGATGCGGCCGCGGAATTTGTCGTAGGAAACCGCGATTTCCTCACCATGATTAACCAGTCCACATGCCTCCATCTGGGCAGCCTCAATACCGAGTTCTGCCAGATGTTGCTTGAGGGCGTTTCGACTGTCGGCTGCAAACCCTATTCCAAACTCTTGTTGTATGGCCGGCGACAAACCCCGGTCGCGCAGATAGGCTCTGGCTGAAGCACCGATGGGTTCATGCAGTTGTTTCTGAAAATACTGCGCCGCCATTTCCATAACATCAAACAGGGTTTTGCGTTTTTCCTCGCGTTCCTGTTCGCGTGGGTTCATGACCGGCATCGGCAATCCGGCCTGAGCCGCAAGACGTTCCACAGCTTCGTGAAAACTCAGGCCATCAAGCTGTGTCAGGAAACGGAAATGGTCACCCGATTCTCCGCAACCGAAACAGTAGTAACGGCCCTTGCGATCCTCACAGTGAAAACTCGGTGTTTTTTCACCATGAAAAGGGCAGCAAGCCCAATAGTCCCCTTTTTGAGCCTGGGTTTTCTTCTTGTCGAATTCCACACGCTGACCAACGACTTCGGAAATTCGAAGTCGGTCGCGGATTTCATCAAGAAAAGAGTCAGGAAAGCGCATCTATGTTATGTAGCGATTGTGAAACGATTTCGCCATCGCTCAGGCAAAAACTTTCGGGGGATGAGATGTGGATAAGTTACGCGTAAGAGATGCCAGCAGCAAAGCATAGTAACCGTAAAACCAAAAAGACGAGGTGTTCCCTCGTCTTTCAGCTCACAGAAAATAATTCCTGCGGTTCAGGTTGCCAGTACATCCGTGGTCAACCCGTCCGATTGGATTATGCATTTGTCATGTGACACTTTTATGAAGCTCGAACCCGCTTTTCATGGGAATAAGTGGACTCACTTGCAATCAAAACACGTGCCACTCTTTATCATCGAATACAGTCCGGCAACGAGATTTTCCGACGGAAATTCTTTTGACAAGGCACTCATATGCGACTGGATCAGTGGGCCATACACACTCCACATCTTCTTGCGCAGTTTTTTGCCACCATCAGTGATTTTGTAGATACGCCCGCGACCGTCACTGGGACAACGGAATTCCTCAATCAGTCCTTCATTGATCATCCGGGACAAAAGGCGGGAAAGATTGGACTGCTCGAACAAAGAGCGGCTCTCCAGAACGAAGGCTCGAGAACCGTTTTCCGCCGAGCGTTCCAACTCCCACAAAACATCATACCATTTAAGCGGAGGCAGTCCGTTTTCCTTCATTTCCGCATCCATGGAGCGATACAGCACCTGCTGAACACGGTTCAGCGCAACCCATAGATCCGTTTCTTCTTTCGACGGAAATGCGTTCACCTTCTCGTAAGCCGATCTGTTTTTAGTTGCCATTTTTTAGCCTCGGTTTAACAATATAGATGCATATTCATCTATTTTTGGACGAACATACAACCCATTCACCGCAATTTGAAGTCTGGTTACCCTAAAAGAGTCCCTAAACAAAACAGAGGAGAATTCAAATGAAAAAACAACTATTGGCCGGGATAACTGCATTGGCATTGTCTGCCAGTTTCTCAGTTTCTGCCCAGGCAAGTGAAACCTATGTTACCGATCAGGGACATACCGAAGTCTTTTTCAGCTGGAGCCATGCCGGCGTTTCAGTTCAGACCGGCGAGTTTACCACCGCAAACGGCACTCTGGTTCTGGATGCGGATAACGTAGAGCAGTCATCCGTTTCAGTAACCATTGATGCGGCCAGTGTTTCCTCCGGGTTTGGACCGCTGGATGACCATCTAAAAAGCAAGGATTTCCTGGAAGTTGAAACCTATCCGGAAATTACGTTCACCAGCACAAGCGTGAAAAAAACCGGCGACGATACCGCTGATGTCACCGGTGATCTGACAATCCATGGGGTTACCAAACCGGTTGTCCTGAAAACCAAACTTACCCATCGTGGCGACCACCCGCTTGGTGCATTTATCGACTATTACAAAGGCAAGTGGGTTGCGTTTTCTGCTACCACGGAAATCGACCACCAGGCCTTTAATGTCGGCAACTTTTCTACCGGCCCGATTTCCATCAACATTGTGACGGAAATGAAAGAAGGCAGCTGATCAGCGTAGCGTTCCTGCTGATTTGACTTCACAATTCCCGCTGGCGCCCACGAGGCGCTGGCGGATATGCTATTGTACTTACTGAAACAGGATTTCAGGACGATTTCATGTAAGCAAACACTCAGGAAACTTACGGACTTGTAGCCCAGATCCTGCATTGGACTACTGCAATATTGATCCTGATACTGATTCCACTCGGGCTTTACATGCACGAGCTGCCGATAGACACTCAGGTAGCCCTGGACAATAAATTCTGGTTCTATTCCCTGCACAAAACCTTGGGTATCACGGTCTTTGCTGTCGCAATAATCCGCGTCCTCTGGGCAATTGTACAACCACATCCCAAATCACTTAATGCGGAGCGAAAACTTGAAAGCCTGGCGGCACAAACGGTCCATTGGGTGCTGTATGCAAGCATTATCCTGATGCCGCTTACCGGTTGGTTACACCATTCCGCAACTCAAGGGTTTGCACCGATCTGGTGGCCGCTGTTTCAGGACTTGCCGGGAGTGCCAAAAAACGAAGAACTCGCGACAGTTCTTGGCGCAACCCATTTCATGGTTGGCGTGACGCTTGTAGTCTCACTGTTCCTCCACATCGGCGGAGCACTAAAACATGCGGTGATCGATCGCGACAGCACCCTTGCTCGCATGATTCCAGGGATGGCCCCCGAAATACCGCAAACGCCCGAACCAAAAGGTTCAAACCACTTGCCCGTATTTTTGGCGACGGTTCCGTTTGTTGTGGTTGGGGTACTGGCCATTTCCATGTTCAGCGCGAAGCCCGTCCAGCAAACGGCAACGATTTCAACTGACACCGCACAGGTAAATGATCATGGCTGGATCGTGGACCACGAAAAAAGCACGTTGGGCATACAGATAGTTCAGGCTGGTGCCCCGGTTGCTGGAAGTTTCGGCAATTGGAAGGCAGACATCAATTTTGATCCTGAAAATCTTGATGCATCAAAAATTGCCGTGGAGGTGGAAATTGCCAGCCTCACCCTGGGTGGCGTTACCTCTCAGGCCACCTCGGCGGATTTTCTCAATGCTGCCGCCCATCCGACCGCTATTTATCGGGCTGAAGAGGTGGCAAGTGTCGGAGAAGATACATTTGAAGCCAGAGGACAACTTACCCTCGCCGGCGTTACAAAACCCCTGCCACTTCCCTTCACACTTCGAATTCAAGACGACCGGGCATTCGTGACAATTGACACAACACTGCAACGCATTGATTTCGGCGTCGGTGCCAAGGGATTTCCGGATGGCAGCACTGTGGCTCTGGATGTCAAAATACTTGTTGAACTGGAGGCGAACCGGGCAAACTGATCAATCGTTTGGCCTGTCAAAATCCCTTTGGCCGTTTTTGCCAGGGATAGCCTTCTCTACCTAGCTTCTCACCAATTCCGTAAAGCTCTTTCATGTATTCAGTATCAAAAACTTCTTCCGGTTCCCGTTCAAACGTCGATGGAATTTCTGCATAATTGAAATCCACCTTGTTGCGCAGGGCAAAGTTGTAAAGCTTCAGGACATCACCTTCAGTCTGCTGTTGCAACAGGGTGTCGAGAGAACGCGACGCCACGCCGAAAGCACTGGATTTGACAATCTTTGTTTTGGGCTTGAGCGTTGAATTCAACACCACAAACATCCGCTGTTTTGGATGTTGTTTGTTAGCCACAGGGGCCCCGCTTACCTGAAGATGCAGCGGAACAAGAATGGCGTTATCCGTCGTACCGCCATCAACATGCAGTTCCTGCCCTTTCTTTCCGCCTGCTGTAACATCAATGAGCACCGGTTCGAACGCTGCCGGAATGGAAATCGAGGCGCGAATAACCCGGCGGAACAGTTCGAGAGCTTGATTGTCACCGCGCTTTGCAATCTCACCCATGTTCCAGATTACCGGTCTCTGCACGTCGAGATTAGTCGTACCAACCAGCAAAAAACGCCCGGACTCATATTCCCGTGCGACTTCGGCCATCAATTGCGGCGTGACATAGCGCTCAATCAGTTTGGCCAACGGTTCGGAAGATGCAAGGGACGAAGCACCTGCAAGGCCGGCCAGAACGCGGGTGCGCAACAAATCCTTGGTCGAATAGGTAGTGTAAAACTCTGTAAGGAAGCGGTCATATTTCGAACCGAGAAACGCAAATGGTGCAATTATAGCCCCGGTACTGACGCCGGTGACGATAGCAAATTCGGGCCGGGTTCCGGCTTGCGTCCAGCCGTTCAGCAATCCCGCACCAAACGCGCCGTTTGCGCCACCACCGCTCAATACCAGATGATCTTGGCTAATCAGTTTTCCGTCTGCGTCACGTGAGACCTTTAACTCCGGAACATTGGAAAGGTTTAGCCCGGCAGCTTCCTGCAACGACGCATCTCCGAAGATGCGGATAGGTACGCCATCAAAATTCTGGACAGTAGCCTTCTCGGCCAGGGGTTCGGGAAGCACAGAAGCTCTGTGAGGCGTGCAGGCCCATAGAACTGCAAATAACGCTACCAGGATTGTTACGCGAAACGTTTTCATAAATATCAACTTCAGCATTTTTAGTCTGTTTGCAGGATTTGAGCGAACCCGGCAGTATGTCATCCGATCATCGTAAATACAGATTGGTCAATTATTGTTACAATGCGACCACAACGAGACCACAAATGGAAATTTTCCATCAATTATCAAATAAACTTGTATCTCAGGCTTTCCGCAGAGATCCGCCTGCGGCGCCACCCATTGTCTGAAGTATCACCGCAGAAAGTACAATTGCTCCGCCGATCAGAACAAACAGCGTCGCTGTCTCTCCCAAAAAGAGCCAAACCCAGAACGGACCTACGACGCTTTCCAGCAATACCAGAACACCCACTTCTGAAGAGGGAAGATACCCCGCTGCCCACGTAACAAACGTTATCCCCAATCCAATGGTGAAGGCTCCCATAAACAGGCTTAACCCCAGATCCCATCCGCTGATTGCAAAACTTGACCCCAGCACAATCAAAACCCCGGCATTCATAAGGCTTGCAAAAATTCCACCAAGGAATGTGCCTTCCAGGGGGTCATCTCTCCCAATGTACCGGATGATAACCAGCATTACGGCAAAACAGAATGACGAAATCAACGCAAATACATTGCCAAGCGTACCACCGGTATCAAAGCCGTCGGCAACCATGATCGCAATACCCACCACAGCCAGCAACAGGGCGATGTATGTGGTTCGTGTCGGTTTTTCTCCAATGAAGATCCAGGATAAAATCGCTGCAAAAATAGGCGAGGAAGACAGCAGAAAAAGAGCGCTGGCAATGGAGGTGTTAAGCAGGGCATAGACATAAAAACTGAAGGCGAAACCCAGAAAAATCCCCACAAGAATGGACCAGCGATCGATCGTGGATAATATTGCTGACGGGCCCGACTTCCGCCGTAAGCAGGCAACAATCAAAACAATCGCAGAAAGGGAGATAGAGCGGTAGAACAGAATTTGGAATGCATCTGCGGCTTCCATCAGCCGCAACAGCAGGCCGATGAAGCTCATCAGGGTTGCTCCAAAAAGAACAAGAGAAATCGCAGCCGGCCGGGTCACAGGAGAAACACTCTAGTCGTCCCCAGAAACTCAGGCGCCAAGCCTGGATTTTACCATTGGACCAACGACGCTCATGTCCAACTGACCCCGGTAACGCTCTTTCAATATGCCCATCACTTTGCCCATATCTCTGATGGATTCAGCGCCACTTTCAGCGATGGCCTCGCCTACCACTTTTTCAGCTTCCTGCGCCGTCAACTGTTTCGGCAGAAACTCGCGGATAATCTCCATTTCCTCAAGTTCCTGAGCTTCCAGTTCGCCACGTCCGGCCTCGCGATACATGCGCGAAGATTCTTCACGCTGCTTAACCATCTTGGTGAGAATATCGAGAATTTCTTCCTCGTCCGCCTTGTCTTTCCCCTTGCCACGTAGAGCGATGTCACGGTCGGTGATTGCTGCATTGACCAATCTCAAGGTGGCAATCCTGCGGGACTGCTTTTCTTTCATCGCTGTTTTAAGATTTTCCGAGATTCGGCTGCGCATCTGTATCTCCCCTTACGACCGTACGAAACTACTGCGAAACCGTTGACTAAGCAATGGTGGAAAAAATATTTAAGTTATTGATTTAATTATATTTTATATATTTTTGATTTAGTTGACGGGGCAGTTCCCATCCTCTATTTTGCAAATTCAGCCACAAAATCAATTTCCTGCCTGCCTGACTTTTCGGCCAGTCCGGCACAAATGCGGATGCGCTTCATGACTGCCAAAACAGCCCCCTGGACAACTCAAAAACCGACTGCGTTAATCGTTCTGGCTGACGGAACTGTAATCGAAGGAAAAGGATGCGGAGCCGTTGGGATCGCGGAAGCCGAAATCTGTTTCAATACAGCCATAACCGGATATCAGGAAATCCTGACAGACCCGTCCTATGCCGGCCAGGTTGTGACATTCACTTTTCCGCATATCGGCAATGTGGGCACGAATGACGAGGATCTGGAAACGCTAAACCCGGACAAGGTGACCGGCGCGGTTGGGGCTGTTTTCAAGGCAGACATCACCAACCCCTCTAGTTATCGTTCGGCGCTGCATCTCGATGACTGGCTGAAGGCCCGGAACATTGTCGGGTTAAGTGGGATTGACACCCGCGCCCTCACAAATCTCATCCGCGAGAAGGGGCTTGCGAACTGTGTGATAGCACATTCGCCGGATGGTGTATTCGATATCGAAGCTCTGAAATCGCTGGCAGCGAACTGGTCAGGTCTCGAAGGCCTCGACCTTGCCAAAGGCGTCGGCCATGGTCAGGCAGAAGCCTGGCAGGAAAAACCCTGGGTTTGGGATGAGGGGTATTCTTATAATACCGATGAAAGCTTTCACGTGGTGGCTGTAGACTTTGGCGTGAAACGAAACATTCTTCGCCTGTTGGCAGACCTCGGCTGCAAGGTAACTGTTGTGCCCGCGACTACTTCGGCGGCGGAAGTCCTGGCTCAAAATCCAGACGGAGTTTTCCTGTCCAACGGGCCTGGAGATCCGGCAGCGACGGGTCAATATTCCGTGGACATGATCAAACAGATACTTGCGACCGATATCCCGGTTTTCGGCATATGTCTCGGACATCAGATGCTGGCTCTGGCGTTGGGCGCCAAAACGCTCAAAATGCATCAGGGACACCATGGAGCGAACCATCCGGTAAAGGACCATACAACGGGCAAAGTGGAAATTGTTTCAATGAACCACGGTTTTGCCGTGGATTCCGCCAGCCTGCCGGATGGCGTAACCGAAACCCATGTTTCATTGTTCGATGGTTCGAATTGTGGACTGGCCGTTGATGGCCGTCCGATATTTTCTGTGCAACATCATCCCGAAGCTTCTCCGGGGCCACAAGACAGTCATTACCTTTTCCGGCGGTTCCTCAACCTGATCAGGGAACGCAAGGGAGAAACCGCTATCAGCGAACGCTGAGCGAACAAAAAAGGAGGGCACTTTCGCCCTCCTGCGTCATTTACACGAGCGACAACTTCCGGTCAGAAGACCAGCATGCCGTAGGTACCCAATTCTGGCAAACCGCCAACTGTTTGCATTGGCTCAAGCGCACCATCTTCACCGATTGCAAACACCATGACTTCGCCCTTGTTTCCAATAAGCTGATACAATTCGCTGCCATCGCTGCTTACCTGAAGATCACTGAAAAACAGGGTTTCACTCTGGTCTTTGAACGCAGCAACATCGTCAAGAAACGCATGTCCCTGGCCGTTGATGTCAAACCTGCTGATGGAACTGGAAAGTGCATTTGCCGCATACAAGTGTTTCCCATCCCTGGACAATGCGACCCAGCAATTGGCGATTTCACCACCTTCCACATGATTGCCGGTGAGGACATCACCGGAAAGCAGGGAAATCCTGCCCTTATCGTTCAACAGATAGGTTGACAGAGAACCTGTCTGCCATGAATAGAGCGGGCTCTGGACGACCTTGTCCTTGTCTGCTCGGAGCATGAAATCCGGCGTAAGAAAACGGGCTTCGGAGACCAGCAGCACATCGTCATCACCATTGTTGCGCACAGCAAATCCTACAGGAATTGCCTGAAAACGGTCATCGGTTGCACGGGGTGAATCAATCGATGAAACCGGTTCGGTTGACAAAGTCCCGTCTTCCACCGCAAACACCTTGATTTTTCCGGTAACAAGTTCATCGACGATGACATGTCTGCCATCCGTGGAGAAGGCGACGGTAGAGGGACGCGCCTGCAAATCCCTGCGCGAACCTTCAATCGCTTCCAGCTTGCCCGCCACTATGCGGAATGCGGCAATACTGCCGGAGCCGTGGTTGTCGCCAACGCTGGCTGCAACAACCATGTTTCCGTAAACTGTAAGACTGACGGGAAAGCGGTCACTTGCCGGAGCTGTATTGACCGGGGAGAGCGAATAGTCTGAGTTGACCGCCAGTAGCGACACGGTTGCATTGCCGGGATTAACGACCAGCGCGTGTTTGCGATCTTGCGTCGCAACGATTGCATTGGCAGAGATAAGCGGGTCATCCCCATTGGCCAGTGGATGGTTCTCATCTTTCTGCATGGCGGGTATTTCCAGATCCCCTGTGCCAAGCCCTCCGGTGTTGAATTCGCCTAAAAATTCATACTGCCCGGCTTCATTTTTCTGGTAACCCACCACCGAATTGGCTTCCTTCTTGTTTGTGACAACATAGAAGGCAGGGGCCTGTGCAAACACAGCGTTCGATGTCAGCATTCCAGCCAGCACTGTCGCGAGTAACATTACCTTTTTCATCGGGGCATACTCCTATGATGGTTGTCCAGCGGGAATGTTCTGCCCCGCGATCTTGAAGGCCGGAAAGTCCTCGAAGACCCAGCCGTTCTTGAGCGTGTCGTAGATGATCGCGAGCAGTTTACGTGCGGTCGCGATGATCGCCTTGCCGGCCCCGCGCCTGGCCTTGATGCGTTGGTAGAAGGCATTGAGGTAGCCCGAGTATCGGATGGCAATGAGCGTGCACTGAACCAGCGTGGTGCGCATCAGCTTGTTGCCGCGTTTGGTGATCCGCCCCCGGTTGTCGGTTTCGTTCGACTGGCTGACGCGCGGGACGATGCCCACATAGGCAGCCAGCTTGTCGGCGTCCTCGAAGTCATCGACGTTGCCGATCCCCGACAGGAGCACGGCCGCCGAGCGCGGACCGATGCCCTTGATTGAGACGAGGCCGTCGTAGCCATCCAGTTCCCGGGCGGCCTCTTCGATCGCACCGTCCAGTTCGCCAATCGTCGCCATAAGCCTCAGCGCCTGGTCGCGCAGGGCCTTCAACTCGACCTGTTCCAGTGTCGAGAACCGGCCGACCTCCAGAGCATTGAGCCGCCGCTTCGAGCCCAGGCTTGTCAATGTTCAATTAAAACTGACCCTGTATTTCCATTTAAAACTGACCCACCGTTTTTGCACGCAAGCCCCCGGACGATCAGCTCTCCAATTGCAAGATCGTCCGGGGGCTTTTTCTGATCAGGATTGAGTTTTTTGTTTTTTGCTTTGAGCAAACCGGTATGATGCATTCCCGGTTTCTATAATGGTGCAATGATGGGTAATTCGGTCCAGCAGTGCGGTTGTCATCTTTGCATCTGCGAAGACCTGCGTCCATTCCCCGAACTCCAGGTTGGTTGTAATGATGACGCTTGTCTTCTCGTACAGTTTGCTGATCAGATGGAACAGTAGCGCTCCGCCGGACTTTGGGAACGGAATATAGCCGAGTTCATCAATAATGACGCAATCCAGTGCGCATAATTGCCGTACGATCCTTGCGGTATTTCCCTCTGCCTGTTCACTGATCAGCGCATTGATCAGGTCGACAGCATTGAAGAACCGAATTCTCTTGCCGTGATTAACAAGCGTTGTTCCAAGAGCAATGGCAATGTGGGATTTTCCAGTTCCCGTTCCACCAACCAGAATCAGATTATGTGCATCGGCAATAAACTGTCCGGAACACAAGGGTTCAATCTGTGTTCGGGTTACAGCCGCCGCATCATAATCGAAGGTGGCAAAGTCCTTGTGATGAGGGAAGTTTGCACTGCGCATTTGATACCGGACCGAACGCACCCTTCGTTCCACGGTCTCTGCCTCTATCAACTGCTTTATCGCCGTGGCCAGGTTTGGCGGCTGACGTGCACTTAGCAAGTCCTGTGCGCAAGAGGCCATTCCATGCAATCTCAACCCCGCCAGCTGTTCAATGAGGCCGTTCATGCCGTCACCTCATACAGAGCTTCATAACGCTTGCAGTCGGCTTGCGGGACAGTTGAGATCAGAGGATAATTGCCGGTTTCGCTCAATGGCGTAATTTCCGGTTCTTGCAATTGATTAATCA
Source organism: Rhizobiaceae bacterium (assembly GCA_965198665.1). Classification (GTDB taxonomy): domain Bacteria; phylum Pseudomonadota; class Alphaproteobacteria; order Rhizobiales; family Rhizobiaceae; genus JAALLB01. Next base: position 14,161 of record CBDAPT010000012.1, read on the forward strand.
GATTGATGATGGCAGGAAGACGCAAGGTATTTTGCTTGACAGCCAGCTTACAGGCCTGCTCGATCACCTCTGTTCCATGCTTGTGTGCCAGCAGCAGAAGATCGACAAAATACCGGTCCCCTCCCTTGTCCTGCATGTAGTGATCCCGGATCGTCATCATAACATTTGGCAATTGCCAATCCACGAAAGGGGCGCCATTTCTTAAGGCACCGGGTTTGCGATCCAGCAATGGCACATAGTGCCAGGGCTCAAAGTAACTGATATTGCGGGTAAAACGACGTTTGTGCCCGGCAATTACTTCATGATCCGCAACAAGAACTATTCGCCCGGCATAGGCTCGCAGCGAGACTTGTTGCCCGGCAAACTGACAAGGCACGCTGTAACGATTGTTATCATACTGAACCAGACAGGTGGAACGCACCCGCACACTCTTTTCGATGTACCCGTCAAAGGGTTGGCCGAGAGGGCGAAGCGCGGCAACCTCTTCTGCAAAAACCGCATCAATTGTGCGATCCTGCATCCCGGGATGCGCACGTTCGCCAAGTTCTTGACAACGCCGCTCCAGATGTTCATTCAAGCTATCAAGGTCATCAAAGGAAAGCTTGGGCGTAAACACCTCTGCTCGTATGAACCCGACCTGGTTCTCAACCTGGCCCTTCTCCCAGCCAGATGCCGGCGTACAGGCGACCGGCTCCATAACGTAATGGTTCATACAGGCAAGGAAACGTGCATGGAACATTCGTTCCTTCGAACGCGATACATAGGTGACCATAGTCTTGGGATTGTCGATGATGACACGGCGGGGAACTCCCCCGTAAAAGGCCAACGCACGCACAAAAGCATCAAGTACCATCTCCTGCACTTCGCTGGGATAGGCGTATACAAACGGCTTGCGGCTGTGGCAAAGCCGGAAGTGGGCAATCTTCACTTTCTGGGGTACTCCGCCCAGAACAACGTGTTCCTCACTCCAGTCAAACTGAACCGCATCACCTGCCGCAAACTGCAGGGGAACAAATGCTCCTCTGGACCCCGAACTCGAATGCTTCAACTCGCGGATAAGTCGCTGGGTCGTTGAATAAGACCCTTTATAGCCTTCCCCAACCAGTTCCTCGTAAAGCTTCTTGCCTGTGCGACGCTCCCGGCGCGGCAGCTTCAGATCATGCTCCCAGCGTGACCGAAGCTTGTCTGCATGCTTCCCAAGCAATTTATGCAAGGGTGCAGGGAGTGTGGCGCTGATAACGAGGCTCCCCATCATCCTTCAAATACTTCCTGATCGTATTGCGCGAAACTCCCGTCTCACGACTTACCTGTCGAATGCTCTTTTCACCGCGCAATATCCAGCAACGGACCTTCAAAACCGTTTCCATTTGTAACACCTGTCTCTTCCTCGCGCTTAAAACGCGAAACCTAAAACAGGCGGGTCAATTTTACTTGAAAATTACCCACCCAAGTGGGTCAAATTTGCATGGAAATTCACAGTTTACCGATGGGTTTATCGAAAATCAGGGCGATGTGGTGCAGCGGCGGTTAAAGCAGGTGATTGAAACGGACGCAGACGTTTTCCTCAATGTATTCCGCATATACGCAGGCACAGAAATGGCACCCTGGCTGCATGAGGTTACAGCTCCTTCGCTGGTGCTTACCGGTGAAAATGATGGCGGTTGCAACCCACGACTGAACAAACAGATCGATGCCGCATTACCGAATTCCGAGTTGGTGATCCTGCCGGATTACAAGCATTCGCTCCTGTTGGAGGCTGGTGATATCGTTGCTGAAAATCTGGCTCACTTCATCAGTCGTCTGCAAGTGTAAATACTTCAACAGGTTCCTTGCGCCCACGGATCGGAAGCTTGCCGATTTTCTTGAAATTGTAACCTTCTGCCAGATCCACGGTCGGACCGGCCAGCAGAATCTGGGTTCCGTGTTCTTTGTTCATCTGTTCAAGACGTGCTGCCACGTTTACCGCATCTCCATAAACTGTGTAGCTGAGGCGATCCTGTGCGCCGATCGCTCCGGCGACCAACGGTCCGGTATTGATGCCAATCCTGCACCGCAGTTCATGTCCGGCATAATTGCGTCTTTCAAGCGTCTCCAAAATTGAAAGTGCAGCCCGGATCGCAGATATCGCGTGATCCTTCCTTTCAATAGGGACATTGAAAACAGCCAGAATGGCATCGCCCTGAAATTGAGTCACCATTCCTTCCTGTTCTTCAATCAAATGAACAGCATCGGAGAAAAATGCGTTCATGGTCTCCACCACTTCTGCAGGGCTCATGTTTTCCGAAATGGAAGAAAAGCCAACAATATCGAGAAACAGAACCGTTGCCTGAACGTTTTTGGGTTCTGCTGTTGAATCATCCGTCAATAATAGATTGGCGACATCCTGAGGCACGTATTTGCCAAACAAGTCGCGGATTTTCACGCGTTCCTTCAAACCGGAAACCATTTCATTGAATGCGGTAGAAGCGGCCGCGAGCTCTTTTACTCGGCCAACCCTCAGGGGTTCAACCTCGTCCAGTTTATTGTCCTGTACCTGTTGGGCTGCATGTGCCAACTGCTGCATGGGAACGGCGGCCCTGCGCCCGATAATGATCGCGACAATTATCGATCCCAGAAATAATCCTCCGCCGACAACTGCAATGGTAATCAGCTTTTCGAATTCGGTTGAACCTGCACTTGGATCAAAATGCACACCTACGGTAATTTTACCTCCGGATACCCGGCTTTCATCACTCATCACCGCGAAGACCCGTTGCTGATCATCATCCGTTTCGAGCAAAAAGGTTTCCACATCATCAATATCGCCGACAATCGTGAGGTCATAACGCTTACCGTTATCAAGCGCTTTGAGAAAAGGATCCTTCAAGTCGTTGATGACTGGACGCGCCTTGTCGATCATCATTTGCAGTTCGGGGTGCGCAACAACTTCCCGATTGTTCAATAGGATAAACCGCACCAGTTCGATGTTTCTAAACTTGGCATCGGTTGCCAGTGATTGCGACAGGGTCTCCAGCTCTACCCGCACAGCTACAACACCCAGGTCTCCCGAACCGGTCCTGGCTGGAACAATAAACGTACTTTCGGCCATTCCGGTAATAACCGAGGGGCGCAATACCCACAGGCCTTCGCTTGGAGGTGCAGTTTGAGGGTTATCGTCAGAACGATTTAACCGCACCTGCCAGTTGCGGGGCCACTCCACCCGTTGCAGGGATTGGGCCTTTGCATCAAAAAACAGTCCTGTTCCATCGGGATATTGATACGAAACTGCAATGATCTGCGGCATGGTTGAAACCGCACCCACAAGCAAAGATGAAAAGCGCTCCATGTCTTCAGGATCGACGTCACCCCGTGCAATCGCATTCGACAACCATCGCCCCTGTTCTTCTGCCGGTTGAAAGTATTGTTGGGACTCCTGTGCTGCATCCAAGATCAGGGTTTCAAGTTTCGCCGCCAGACTCGCGCGGGTAATTTCCAATGCATTACCCAGCGACAGAAACAGCAATGCACCGGTAGATATTGCGATCAAGCCGCCAAAAGAAAGAGTCAGCACAGAAGCTATGCCAAACCTTCTCGTTCTGCCACCCATAAACAACTCCAATCCAGATCGCTGGTTACCCTTACATAATAATCAAAATCTTGCACATCAATTTCACTGACATATCCAAAATGCAAACTTGAATAGACCAGCGATAACCTGACAGGATTTCCGCATCAGCGCGCTAGTGTTCAGTTACGCAAAGACTGTGATCAGCAAGGGTTTCTATGATGTTGCATGAGCCAATCTTGTCAGCATCACACGCTATGATCCTTTTCAACTCTCTTTCCAGGCTCCGCAGTTTTACGAGGCGGGCCCGGGTTTCCTCAAGATGTCGCTCCGCAATTGTGTGAACATCTTCACATGAATGCTCCGGTTGGACACTGAGATCAATCAGCTCACGAATGTCTTCGATTGAAAATCCAAGTTCGCGCGAGTGGCGGATGAACGAAAGTCTCTGCAAATGCGCCTGAGAATAACGACGCTGATTGCCGATTGAGCGTTCCGCTTCTTCCAAAAGACCCATCTGCTCGTAATACCGAATGGTGGGAACTTTTACACCCGTCTGTCGAGACAATGCACCTATCGAAAACATTTTTTAGATTCCTCTTGAACCTCTAGTCACTAGAGCAATTATATTGCAGTCAAGATATCAAGCAAGGTGATATTCATGGATGAGTTTCAACCTGCCAAACCGGGCACTTTTGATGCTTGCGGATGTGCCGGAAATCCGGTGTTTGATGGTGTTGACCGCCGCTACAAACGCGTATTGTGGACGATAATTTTCATCAATGCCGCCATGTTTACACTTGAAATATCTGCCGGGAAGCTGGCCGGCTCGCAGGCGCTCCAAGCAGATGCACTTGATTTTCTCGGTGACGCACTAACCTATGGGCTGAGCCTTGCGGTGATCGGGATGAGCCTCAAAGTCCGCGCAACAGCGGCGCTTATCAAGGGATTTAGCCTTCTGGCAATGGGGATTTGGGTATTTGCCTCGACGGCTTATCAGTTCTTCGTCCTGGGCGTGCCAAAAGCGGAAATCATGGGTGCAATTGGGCTGCTTGCGCTGGCAGCCAATCTAATCTGTGTTCTGTTGTTAATGCGGTACAAGAACGGAGACGCCAATGTGCGCTCTGTGTGGCTGTGTTCGCGCAATGACGCAATTGGCAATGTTGCTGTCATGGCAGCAAGTGCTGCTGTGTGGTACACAACATCAGCCTGGCCGGACCTCTTTGTGGCGAACATTATGGCGGCTCTGTTCCTGCGGTCCGCACAACAGATCCTGATACAGTCCTGGCGGGAGATGGTAGCTGAGCCCTATGCGGTATAATGCCTGGACAAGCTGAGACTACAGTTTGTCACGCATAGCGTACCAGGTAAGCGCCAGTGGTAGCAAAGGCCAACGAAGTGCAGCACCACCGGGAAACTTTGGCGTTGGCAGACTCGCCATCAAATCGAACCGCGCCATTTGGCCGTTGATCGCTTCGGCGGCGATTTTGCCAGCCATCGAAGCCATATGCACCCCAGAACCGGAGAAACCGGATATATTTAGAATGCCGTTCTTGCGGTATTCAAAATGTGGCAGACGGCGATAGGTGATGGCCAGGGTGCCGCCCCAGGCGTAATCGATGCGCGCATCCCTTAGTTGAGGGTAAACTTTCAGCATCGGTTTGCGCACAGTTGCAACAATGTCCGCAGGAAACTTGTAGGTGTAGTTTTCACCACCGCCAAAAAGCAGGCGGTTGTCTTCGGAAATTCGGAAGTAGTTCACAACAAAACGGGAATCGTGGACGCATTCGCCATCCCGGATGAGTGCCTTGCATGCCGCATCGTCCATCGGTTCGGTTGCGACAATGAAATTATTGATTGGCATCACACGATCAGCAACATTGCTGTCCAGATTTTCCAGATAACCATTCGCTGCAAGAATGACATGCTCAGCCGTCACCTCTGCTTTGTTCGTCTTGACAACACAGGGCCTGCCGCCTTCCACGGATCTAACCCGGCTGCGTTCAAATATTTTGGCTCCGGCTTTTGTTGCCGTACGCGCCAGGCCCCGGGCATAGTTCAACGGGTGAAGGTGACCACCGTGCGTATCCAGAACGCCTGCGGAAAAATCCGGCGAGCCGACTTTCTCGGCCATTTCCTCCGGCGGGATATAGGAAAGGGTATGATAGTCATATTTTGACTTCATGTGTTCCACTTCCTCAATCCCGTATTTGTTGTAGCGCGACTTGTGATAGGCCTCGAGATTTCCCGTCTTGTAGGCACAATCAATCTTGTGCTTTTTGATCAGACTGCGAACAAGATCGGCCGCATCGACACCGATCTGAAAGGCTTCCCCTGCGATGGTATCACCAACCAGTTTCTCCAATTCATCCTGCCCAACCCGTTGGCCGGAACCCACTTGCCCGCCGTTGCGACCGGAGGCGCCCCAGCCGACTCTCTGCGCATCAAGGATGCAAACCTTGTAACCAAGTTCAGATAAATGGAGTGCTGATGACAGGCCGGAAAAACCGGCGCCGATAATGCAGACGTCAAATTTGAGGCTGCCTTCTGCTTGCGGAAATTCCTTGAGCGATCGCGCGGAGGCGGCATACCAGGAAGGCGCATGCTCTCCTGGCTTGTCATTGATGTCGAGAAGGGACGCCCCCATCATACGCTCAGAAGCAGATGCTCCCGCTCCCATGGGCTGATTACCTTCATGAATTCATCATGTTCCATCTGCTTGATAGCAGCGAAGATGTCGACGAATTCCGGTCCGAGAACCCGCTTTAGATCATAGGATTCCTTCACCGCATCCACCGCTTCAAGCAGGCTATAAGGGAGTTCCCGACTGCGCTCTTCAAATTCTACCGTTGCTTCCTTGCGCGGTTTGATTTTCTTGGTCATGCCAAGATAACCCGTCGCCAGCGATGCCGCGATTGCCAGATAGGGGTTGGCGTCTGCGCCTATCAGGCGGTTTTCCACCCGTCTTGCGGCAGGTGAGGCACGCGGTGCGCGCAGACCCGCGGAACGATTATCATGCGCCCATTCCAGATTTACCGGAGCCGAAATATTCGGAACGAGACGACGATAGGAATTCACGTAAGGAGCTGCAAATGCACAAGCGTTGCTCATGTATGTCTGCTGGCCTCCGATAAAGTGATAGAAGTGATCTGACGGGGAACCATCTTTTTTGGAGAATATGTTTCTGCCATCCTTGGTGCTGACAATACTCTGGTGCACATGCATGGCGCTGCCAGGCTGATCCTCCATCGGCTTCGCCATGAATGTGGCGTGGATGCCGCACTGGAGCGCTGCCTCGCGGATCAGGCGCTTGTACAGGAATACCTCATCCGCCAGTTTGACCGGATCTCCATGCATGAGATTGATCTCAAGCTGGCCGGCACCCGATTCCTGGATGATCGTATCGATTTCCAGATTCTGGGCTTCGGCATAATCATAAATGTGCTCGATTACCCTTTCATGTTCATCAACAGCAGAAAGAGAATAAGCCTGATTGGAAAGGCTCTGTCGTCCGGATCGACCGACCGGTGGTTCGACCGGATAGTCCGGATCCGTATTCTGCTTCGTCAGATAAAATTCTATTTCCGGAGATACGATAGGTACCCAGCCTTTCTTGCGGTAGAGATTTACCACCTTTTTCAAAACCTGGCGGGGTGCATAGGCTATCAGCTCTCCATGCCTGTCAAAGGCGTCATGGATAACCTGGATGGAAGGATCATTGGCCCATGGCACAGCACGAGCTGTTGACAGGTCCGGCGAGAGATAAATATCCGCATCAACATTGTAGCCATCAATCTCGACCTCCGGAAAATCCCCGGTGATTGTTGTCATAAACAGGGAGATCGGTAACCGGCTTTCCGGTTCCTTGATATATTTGGCGGCGGGCATAACCTTGCCGCGCGCAACTCCGGCCATATCGGGCGTAACACATTCGACCTCATCAACACGGTTTGCCCGTATCCAGTCATGAAGTTCTTTAATGGAACCAGTTTCCAGTTCCGGTGAGATTTCCAAGCCTATCTCTGGCTTTACCTTAGTCATAATTCACCAATATAAAACGGTGCGGAGGCACCAACCATGATCGCGGTCGGGAACTTCTATATGATAGTTTTCCTCTTCCGCGTATTTTGCCCGTAAAAACATATCGACAAAGTCGCTGCCGAACCATTCACGGAAAAATTCCGAATCGTCGAAAGCGCGAAGGGCCTCTCTCCAACGGGTCGGCAATTGAACACCGGGTTCAGGGACCTCTCCTTCCATGGATTCAGCCCCCGGGTCAATCTCATTCGTGAGCCCATGGTGAATCCCGGCTAACACTGCAGCAGTTAACAGGTAGGGATTTACATCGGCACCGGCGATCCGGTGTTCGACCCGTTTGTCCTTGTCGCCGGAAATCGGGATACGCAAGGAGACAAGTCGATGATTGCGCCCCCAATTGCCGGAATTGGGTGACCATCCAGCCTTTTGATAACGGCGGTAGGAGTTGGCATGTGGGGCACAAACAGCCATGGACTGACTCATAGTTTCCATCAAACCACCAATGCCGTGAATGAGTTTTGCCTCATGCTTGCCGAAAATGTTGTTGCCGTCCCTGTCCAACATACTGACATGGATATGGCATCCGCTACCACCGCTGGTCGCCAGTGGCATGGCCATAAAACTCGCCAACTGCCCTTTTGTGGCAGCAATATTACGGATGGCCTGTTTGAGCATAATGAAATCCCGGCAATGAGCGGCAATGTCGCTGCTATGATCCAGGTTCATTTCGAATTGACTGTCGCCGTATTCGCAAATGACTGATGTCATTGGAATGGACTGGGCGGCGGTGACTTCTTTTACCTGATCCAAAAAACCCTGCACGTCCCGTAACGGCTCAAGCGCGTAAACCTGTGGCCCCTCAAAGGACGGCCAGCCATTCTCCGGTTTCAGTGGTTCGGGCGGCGAACGGGTTGGGTCTAGCATGTAGAATTCGCCTTCCAGAGCGATCACCGGGAACATGCCGTCTTCGTTGAGGCGTTTGATTACCTTTTCAAGAACGGTCAACGGATCAGCGGCCAGATCATTGCCGTCTTTGCCCACTGCCCGCATGAACAGCTGCGCTGTAGGCACGTCGGCCCGTGGCACAGGACGCAAGGAACCTTCGATAACCCGGTAAGAGGTGTCCGGGTCCCCCATCAGCGGCGGCTGTAGCAGATCCTGCGGCGTCTCTCCCCGTACGTCACAGAACATCAGCGAGATAGGCATGTTTATACCCTTCTCGTAGAGCTTCTCCAGCCCATCACCGGGAAACTGTTTGCCGCGCAATATGCCGTTTGAATCCGCGATCAGCACATCAATTGATTGTGGTGCGGGATTTTCTGCCAGATAGGCTTTGATGTCAGAATGCATGCAAACCTCAGGAGACCTTTTCCCAGGTCTGATCCAGGGTCTTGCGCATCTTTTCGACCATCTCGTCAATCTCTTCATCCGTGATGACCAGAGGCGGTGATACCACCATCGTGTCACGGATCGCCCGCATGACCAGTCCGTTTTCGAAGGACAGGTCTCGGCAGATGCCGCCGACCTCGCCATAATTGGCAAAACGCCTGCGGGACGTTTTGTCCGGAACCAGTTCGATCTTACCTAGCAGTCCGCGGGTGGCGATTTCTCCCACAATCGGATGGTCTTCCAATGTGGCCATCTTCTCTGCCATCAAGGGTGCGGTATGAGTGCGAACCCGGTTAACCAGATCTTCGCGCTCCATAATCTCTATGTTCTTCAGAGCCGCAGCGCAGGCAGCCGGGTGACCGGAATAGGTATAGCCGTGAACAAACTCACCGGCGGAGGCAAACATTTCCTGGGCGCGAGCCTCCGAGAATGCGACGGCGCCAATCGGAAGGTAGGCAGACGACAGGCCTTTGGCCATGGAGATCATGTCCGGTTGCAGATCGTAATGTTGCGATCCGAACCATTCGCCCATCCGCCCAAAGCCGCAAATGACTTCATCGGCTACAAACAGGATCTCGCGCTCCTTGCAGATGCGCATCACTTCCGGCCAATAGGTTTCGGGCGGAATGATAACCCCTCCGGCGCCCTGAATCGGCTCTGCCATGAAGGCTGCGACTCTACCCTCGCCCAATTTGTCAATCTCTTGTTCCAGGGCGCGGGCGCGCATAAGTCCAAACTCGTCAGGACTCATATCGCCACCTTCATCAAACCAATAAGGCTGGTCAATATGAACGATATCCGGGATTAGCGGTCCGCCCTGCCCGTGCATCGCGCCCATGCCGCCAAGCGACACGCCGGCCATGGTGGAACCGTGATAGGCATTCTTACGGGTGATCACCACCGTTTTTTCCGGTTTACCCAGGGCTGCCCAATAGGTTCGGGCAATGCGGATAACAGTATCATTGGAATCGGAACCGGAAGTATTAAAGAAAATCCTGTTGAGATCACCCGGCGTCAGCGATGCAATCTTGGCGGCGAGTTCGGCAACCGGTGCATGGGTCGATTTGAAAAATGTATTGTAATAGGGAAGTTCGCGCATTTGGGCAGCAGCAGCATCGGCAATCTCGTCCCGGCCATACCCTACGTTTACACACCATAGACCGGCCATTCCATCCAGTATTCTCGTACCATCTGAATCCCAGATGCAGGAACCTTTTGCCCCGGTAATCAGGCGCAGGTTATGCATCCCAAGTTCCGCTGTGTCCATAAACGGATGCCAGTGGTGCTCCAAGTCAGATTTTTTTATTGTCTCCGCATCCGGAAAATTCGGCTTCGGCTCCATGAATAACTCCACACATTATAATTTGGCTCAACCTCTCTCAAAAATGTGCTTTTTGCAACACCCCAAATACAGTCTTGAAATATCTCTTCAGAAACCTGGTTTCCATTCTCGGGATTATTGCGTTCGATACCGTCAGACCGGATCGAACGTTGACTGTTTCATTATTCGATGAAGAACAAACGGATGGCGCCTGATCCCTGCTCATAGTTGACAGCGCATAACGCGACGCGAAACCAGCATTACTCAAAATCAATAGCGTTTCCAAAAAGTTTTCAGGCCGATCTTTTTCAGCCTATGAATCGTTGCCGGATGAACGCCTTGTGTGTTAGCAGTTTAGCCGTTCTGGCGCCCCAGAGGTTCTTTTTAAAGTTTCAACCGTGAGTCAACAAAAGCCATGAGAGTTACCAGACTGTCAGATGAACGATTTCCCGCCATTTCGGATCTGAGCAAGAAGGCAAAAGCGTCTATACCGTATTTTGCCTGGGAATATCTTGACAGTGGCACCGGAGAAGAAACCGGAATGCAACGCGGCATAAAGGCGTTTGAAAAATACACGCTTGTTCCAAGGTTCATGAAGGGAGAACTCGATCCGGCACTCGAAACCGAATTGTTCGGCCAGACTTACAGCGCGCCCCTGGGCATTCCGCCAATAGGTTATACCAGCATGATGTGGCCGGATGCCGAAATGATGTTCGCCCGGACCGCCGCCAAGAAGCGCATTCCGCATTGTCTCAGCACGGTTGCTTCGGATACTCCAGAAAACTGCGGCCCGGCATCAGACGGATATGGCTGGTTTCAACTGTATCCGCCCCGCAAGGAGCACATTCGGGCTGACCTGCTAAAGCGGGCAAAAGACAGTGGATACAAAACGCTTGTTGTGACAGCCGATGTACCTGTTCCGTCCATGCGCGAACGCCAGCGCCGTGCCGGCATGAGCATTCCACCAAAAATCACACCGCTTATTCTGTATCGAATACTCAAGCGACCACGGTGGGCACTGGCAACTTTGAAACGGGGACGGCCGACATTCGCCACCATGGAACAGTACATGGAAGGCTATGATGGCAGATCTTTCGATGGAATTGTGAATTTCGTCGGAAACGAATTGGGCGGCGTACTTGATTGGGAATATCTCAACTCGGTTCGCGATATGTGGGATGGACCGCTGGTCCTGAAGGGCATTCTATCGGTTGAGGATGCCAAGGAGGCGGTCAAAAGCGGTGTCGATAGTGTGTGGGTTTCCAACCACGGTGGGCGCCAATTGGAATCAGCTCCTGCTGCTATTGATGTACTACCGGACATTGCTACTGCTGTTGGTAAAAAGACAAAGATAATTTTTGACAGCGGAGTTCGTTCTGGCGGCGATGTTCTAAAGGCAATCGCATTGGGGGCGGACTTTGTGTTTGCGGGTCGTGCGTTCATGTATGGCGTATGCGCACTGGCCGAAAACGGAGGCGAACATGTCTATGAGCTGCTCACGGCGGATATCATCAACAACATGCACCAGCTTGGCATTGAACGCCTTGAGCAGATGCGTGATATCGAAGTGCGGCGGGAAAGTGTCTAACCTGAGCTTAAATAAGATCTGAGAAATTCGAGATAGATTTCGGTCAATGTGTCGAGATCAGAAAGGGCCGTGCGTTCATCAACCTGATGCATAGTCTGTCCTACGAGGCCGAATTCAACCACGGGACAGTAGTCCTTGATAAACCGCGCGTCCGAGGTGCCACCACCGGTAGAAAGCTGAGGTTGGCTGGCGGTAACCTTTTCGATGCAACGCGTGAGGGAACCCACCAGTCTCTCCTCGCTTGTTAGAAAGACCGGGGACACCCGCCCTATCCATTCCAACGAAAATTCAACCGGTTGCTCTCTTGCAGTCCGGATCACGTTGGCACCGGCTCCTGCCTCAAAGCGCCGCAGGATTTCTTTCCGGACAGATTCACCGTCCCAGGTATCGTTGAAGCGGATATTGAAAGAAGCAGTAGCCTTGGCAGGAATAACATTGGTTGCGTGATTCCCGACGTTGACAGAAGTAACCTCAAGATTGGTTGGCTGGAAATAATCCGTGCCTGCATCAAACGGTGAACCCAGAAGCGCATTGAGCAGATCAGTCAGACCCCTTACCGGATTATCTGCCAGATGGGGATAGGCAGAATGCCCCTGCACCCCGTGTACCGTGACACGGCCTGAAAGGGATCCACGCCGCCCGTTTTTGATGGTATCTCCGACTGCGTGCGTATTTGAAGGTTCCCCGACAATGGCTGCATCCCATTGCTCTCCCCTTGCTTTTGCCCATTGCAACAATTTGTCCGTACCGTTGATGGAAGGACCTTCTTCGTCGCCGGTGATCAGAAAGGAAATCGAACCGTCCGGTTTCCCGGCTTCAAGCAGTTTTTCCACGGCTGCGAGAAAACAGGCAATGCCACCTTTCATATCAACCGCACCACGACCTATCATCATACCGTCCGACACATCACCATCAAACGGTGCTGCTGACCAATCTGCTTCGTTTCCAACCGGCACAACGTCCGTATGCCCGGCAAACATGACATGGGGAGTCGCATCACCAATTCGTGCATAGAGGTTTTCGACATCGGGTGTGTCGTCATCCGAAAAGGTGACGCGGTCGACAGAAAATCCGAGCTTCTGCAATTCCGATTCCAGATAGCTCAGAGCACCACCCTCTTTTGGTGTGATCGAGGGACAGCGAATAAGTTCACGCAGAATTTCGGCGGAGCGGGAAATACTATCAGTCATGTGACACGCTTACTTTCAAGCAGAACCCAGGTCAACGGGAAAGGGCGGCGGGCCCCATTGATTGGTTTCCTGTTTGGAAGGAATGAACGCTAGAGCGAGCAGAAATATCCAATTAACCGTCGGGACAAAGAGGATAAGCGCCAGCCAGCCGGTTACACTAAGATCGTGCAGCCGCTTTACCGCCAAGGCCAACAGAGACCAGAGCGTTGCCACGTTGATTGCAATCCAGACCAGAAACCAGAATGCCAGTGCAGCATCATTGTCTGCATTCTGTACCATCTGCAAAACAACAATGATTTGCGGTAGCAGCAGGAAAAGTACCGACATCAGGTAGGATTTGCGCGCGATTCTGCCCTGGAAGCTGAAAAACAGCCAGCGCAATGTAGGTACATTATCGCTCATATCTAATCCTTGCTTTGTAGCGGTTCCTCGTCGAACCTGTTGGGATCCCTTGTACCCCTGACAAACCCGATTACCAAACAAGCAAAAAAGAAAACCGCTGTATCGACGCCGGCCAAACCCCCCGCATCCTGCGCTCCGCTGCTATCCATAGTGATGTTTGCTACAAATTATAAGGGAAAGAGCACTCCTGGAGGAACTCTCTCAAATTCAGTCCCTCAATAATTCGTTTATACCGGTTTTCGAGCGGGTTTGTTCATCTACAGTCTTGACGATGACTGCACAATAAAGACCCGGACCCGGTTCTCCATTGCCCATGGGCTTGCCCGGCATCGAACCGGCAACCACCACAGAATAAGGAGGAACTTCGCCATAGGTAATTTCACCAGTAGCCCGGTTCACGATTTTTGTGGATTTGCCAATAAACACGCCCATGCCGAGAACAGAGCCTTCACGGACAATACACCCTTCAACCACTTCGGACCTCGCACCGATAAAGCAGTTATCCTCGATAATGGTCGGACCTGCCTGCATTGGCTCAAGCACACCGCCGATGCCGACACCGCCGGACAGATGAACGTTTTTGCCAATCTGCGCACAGGAACCGACAGTTGCCCAGGTATCAACCATTGTGCCCTCGTCAACATAAGCTCCCAGATTCACGAATGACGGCATCAGCACAACGCCCGGTGCAATATAGGCTGACTGGCGAACCACGCAGTTCGGAACTGCCCGGAAGCCCGCCGCGCGCCACTGATTGTCGCCCCAACCCTCGAATTTGGATGGGACTTTGTCCCACCAGCCGGATGTACCGGAACCACCGGGAATGGCTTCCATGTCGTTGAGGCGGAATGACAGAAGCACAGCTTTCTTGAGCCACTGGTTCACGGTCCAAACACCGTCTGATCCACGTTCTGCAACTCTTGCACTGCCAGAGTCCAGCATGTTGAGGGATTCGCTTACTGCATCACGCACTTCGCCCTGGGTAGCTGTGCTGATTGCATCGCGGTCTTCAAAGGCTGCTTCGATGGTGGCTTCTAGGGACATTGGATTCTCCAAATTCTTCGTGGCTTTGGCATGGCCAATCTACAATTGCGAACGGTCTATGGCATAGGCTATCAAAGGTCAATTGGCATGGTTGATTCGAGGCACGAAATGACAAATGAACACCGCAAACGATATAAAGCGCTGGTTCGCTCTCATGAGGATGTAGAAAAGGCTCATGATGTTCCAGATACGCCGCAAACCCGTTCACCGGTTTACCGCCTTGCCTTCGATGACAAGGACTTTCTTACAAGCGAGGAGTTGCGGCCAATACGATTGCAGCTTGAACTGCTGAAACCGGAGCTCACGCTTACCGAAGCCGGGGTGGAATCAACCGTTATCCTGTTTGGCGGCGCAAGAATTCCGGAACCCGGCGGAGAAGCTTGGGCAGCGAAAAACGAAATTCAGAAGAAAAAACTGGAAGCCAATGCCCGTTTCTACGACGAAGCACGCGAATTTGCCCGGATTTGCTCACGTTACTCTGAAACTACCGGCTACAAGGAAATGGTGGTCACGACCGGGGGCGGTCCCGGTGTCATGGAAGCCGGTAACCGCGGGGCATGTGACGTGGGTGCACCATCCATAGGGCTGAACATAGTATTGCCCCATGAACAAGCCCCCAACCAATATGTGACACCGGAATTGTGTTTCAATTTCCACTATTTTGCGATCCGTAAAATGCACTTTCTGATGCGAGCCAAGGCCATTGCCGTGTTCCCGGGTGGATTTGGTACAATGGATGAAATGTTTGAAAGCCTGACCCTCATCCAGACAGATCGAATGGACCCTGTCCCCTTCCTGCTCTTTGGAAAAGAATTCTGGAACAAGGTGATCAATTTAGGCGAATTAGCGGCACAAGGTACTATTTCGCCCGATGATCCGGACCTTTTTCACACTGTGGACAGTGCTGAAGAGGGTTGGGAAATCATTGCGAAACACTACGAAATCGGCTGATTTCAGCCGTTTTCAGCAGGCATTTTACCCAGCGCTACGGCGTCAATTCACAATATGTGTCAAAATACACAGAATTGCCGCATTAACCCACTTATATCTAAAATTGTACCGGAACAGTTCAGCGTTAACTCAGAATTCCGGACCATGATGTGCGGTAATAAAAAAATACCGGGAAGTTGACAGGTTAATCCTTAGGGAGCGCGAAATGTTTGAAGGACACTCTTATGTTGCATTGCCAGGTGAGGCTAGGATCCAAAACCGGGAAATTGTTCGCGTGACAACTGCAAAGAGCAATCCTCAACCCCCGAAACCAAACCGGACATTCGTTCCCTTCAACGGGTTCGATGGTCAGTCACTGGCTGGCAAGCGTGCCCTTGTGTTTGAGGGTGAACTGCTGGGATTGCGGAACTGATCGGAATTGGCGGCGGCTCTAGACGAAATAACGTCACACCACTCTTAAAATTTCTCCAATAAAGGCATCGAGATCATCTGTCTGGTGATCAATAAAACTCTCGATTTCCTCGACCTTTTCCCACGTTTCAACCGTAATGTTCTCGACATTGCGCGGTGTGATCAGCACAGTTACCATTCCATTGGCCTTTGCGGGCTCCAGATTTCGCGGCAAATCCTCGAACATTGCGGCACGGCTTGCATCGACGTCATGGTCCCTGAGAAATTTTGCGAAGGGTTCCGGGTGAGGTTTTGGTTCAAAATCGGAAGCAACGATGTCGAATATGCTTTCAAAAACCGCATCATCGATATCCATGGCAGCCAGTGTGTTCTGGGCATGAGCAACCGATCTGTTGGTATAAATCAGTTTTCGACCCGGCAGCGCTTTCAGCATCTCACCCAATTGCGGGTTTTTCGGCAGCGGCGAATAATCGATGTTATGGACAGCGGCAAGAAATGCCAGAGGATCGATGTTTCGTGTGTCCATCAACCCCTTAAGCGTCGTTCCGTAATCGCGATATAACTCTTTCTGCAGCTTGCGCGCTTCAGATCTCTCCAGCACGGTCAGGTTAACGACATTGTCGGTCATCAGGACATCAATCTGGGCGAACAGGTCGCAATGACGCGGATAAAGCGTGTTGTCCAGGCCAAAAACCCATGTGTCGATTTCTGTAAATTTTTTCATGCGCTGCCTTTGCCATAAATCTTGACCTTTGGCGAGAGGTAATGCACGAGTTGGCCATGGAACTCTGGGTTATCATCACCATTGCGGCAGCTTTCTTTCAGAACATTCGCTCTGCAGTCCAGAAATACCTGAAGGGTTCTATGGGAACGACGGGAGCCACCTTCGTCCGCTTTGGTTTTGGAATTCCGTTTGCCCTTATTTACTGGTTTGTCTTCTTTCAGATTTCGGGAGGAACCCTGCCCGAAATGGGTAATGGATTCTGGTTTTGGGTTACAGTTGCAGCCCTTGCCCAAATCGCGGCCACGTTCCTGTTGCTGCACTTGTTTTCATTCCGGAACTTCACCGTTGGAACGGCCTATTCCCGAACCGAACCTGCCCAGACAGCCTTGTTTGCACTTATCTTTTTCGGTGAGAAACTGTCAGCCGGCGGCATCCTCGCCATAGCCATCAGTATTGTCGGGGTGATGCTGATTTCCGTTGCCCGGACAACCATTACGCTTTCCTCGATGGTAAAATCCATATTTAGCCGAACTGCACTGATCGGACTGGCCTCTGGTACTCTCTTCGGCCTGGCTGCTGTCGGCTACCGGGCGGCGGCTTTGATTGTTGAGCACGAATTGTTCGTCATGCGCAGCGCAACGACTTTGTGTTTTGCCATAACGCTGCAAACGGTGGTGATGCTGGTGTGGATCGTTTTGCGTGAACGCGGGGAGCTTGCCAATATTGCCAAAGCCTGGAAGCCGGCGTTGCTTGTGGGATTTGTTGGTTCGACCGCCTCTTTCGGCTGGTTCACCGCATTCACCCTCCAGCAGGCTGCTCTGGTTAAGGTGGTTGCCCAGGTCGAGATGCTGTTTACGTTTGCCTCTTCGGTATTCTTCTTCAAAGAACGCATCAACCGACCAGAAATCGTCGGTTGCGTGTTGATTACCGCAGGCATCGTTCTTCTCTTGCTGCTCGACTGAAACCCTATTGGGTGATCAGCGTACCCGCGCCATGCTCAGTAAACAGTTCCAGAAGAACCGCGTGGGCCTTTTTACCATTGACAATGACGACGCCCTCGACGCCCTCACCCCTTTCTCCCAAAGCGCGGATACAGGTTTCAACCTTCGGGATCATGCCGCCACTGATGGTTTCATCCTTGATCAGCTTATGCGCCTCTGCGACAGACAATTCCTTGATCAGGTTCATGTCCTTGTCGAGTACACCCTCCACATCGGTGAGGAATAACAGACGTTTGGCATCCAGGGCGCCGGCAAGGGCACCTGCAAACGTGTCTGCATTGACGTTGTAGGTGTTGCCATCCCTTCCGAAACAGACCGGAGCAACTACCGGGATGAGGCCTGCTTCGATGACCAGATCCAGAACGGTGGAATCAACTTCCCGGGGTTCTCCTACGAAACCAAGGTCGACTATGCGTTCTATGTTGGAATTCGGATCGACTTTTGTACGCCGTACCTTCTCGGCAAGCACCATGTTGCCATCCTTGCCGCAAAGGCCAACCGCTCGCGCACCTTCTGCATTGATTGACGCCACGATCTGTTTGTTGATGGAGCCGGCCAGTACCATTTCGACGATTTCGATCGTCTGCGCATCGGTGACACGCAAACCATCCTTGAATTCCGATTTTATATCCATGCGTTCCAGCATGTTGCCTATTTGCGGTCCACCGCCATGAACCACAACCGGGTGAACCCCTGACTGTTTCAGCAACGCGACATCACGGCAGAAAGCCCTGTCAAGTGACTCATCACCCATCGCGTTGCCACCGTATTTAATCACAACCGTACGTCCTGCATAACGCTGCATATAGGGCAGTGCCTGAGACAGGGTTTCGGCTTCTGCCACACCTTTCGGCAAATCTTGATCAGTCATTGAGAAATCACCTTTAAATACGAATATGTCTCATAACGGGAAAGGCAGGGCGCTTCAATCTTAAATCAGTTTGGCGATTTCCGCGCGCAACTCGGCTATACCCTGTCCGCTGTCTGAAGATGTGAGAAGCAGTTCAGGAAAGGCTGCTGCCCGCTTTGAAATTTTTTTCAACGTGTCTGCCTGCAGCTTTTCCAAAACACCCTTTTTCACCTTGTCGGCTTTGGTAAGCACGATCTGATAAGATACCGCCGCAGTATCAAGCAAATCGAGCACCTCAGCGTCATTCGGCTTGATACCATGACGACTGTCTATCAGAACGAATACCCGCCGCAGGGTTGATCTGCCGCGCAGGTAAGAAAACACCAGGCGTGTCCACGCTTCAACCTGTGACTTTGGCGCCTTGGCATATCCGTATCCTGGCATGTCGACGATGGCGAGATCCGGTACTCCTTCAGAATTTTCCGGGATAAAATAGTTCAACTCCTGCGTGCGGCCCGGGGTGTTGGAAGTGCGGGCCAGACCCTTTTGATTTACCAGTGCATTGATGAGCGATGACTTTCCCACGTTTGAACGTCCGGCAAAGGAAATTTCGACTGGTCCTTCGGGAGGCAGAAACTTCATTGTGGGTACGCCACGGATGAACTCCCAGTGTCGGGCAAACAAAAGCCGCCCCCGTTCGAGAGCGGCTGCGGTCGCGTTTTCATCGGTGTTGATCATTTCTTCGTTTCGTCTTCACCACGCCCAAATGATACATCGTCGTCCTTCTTGCGTACGAACAAGCCTTTGAGATTGTCGATCAACTCAATCTTCGTGCCATGGCGTTTCATGATCATTCCCTGCTGAATGATAGAAAGGAAGTTGTTCCAGGCCCAATAGATCACAAGACCGGCAGGGAAAGTAGAGAGCATGAAGGTGAATACAACCGGCATCCATTTGAAAATCATAGCCTGTGTCGGATCAGGGGGGGCCGGGTTCATCTGCATCTGCAGGAACATTGTAATCCCCATCAGCAACGGCCAGAAGCCGAGCAATACGATTGCGGGCAGATACAATGCAGGCTCCCAAGGAATTATGCCAAACAGGTTCCAGACAGAACTCGGGTCAGCCGCAGCCAGGTCCTGAATCCATCCGAAAAACGGTGCCTGCCGCATCTCAATGGTAACAAAGAGCACCTTGTAGAGTGCGAAGAATACAGGAATCTGGATAAGAATTGGCCAGCAACCTGCAGCAGGATTGATTTTTTCCTTCTTGTACAGCGCCATCATTTCCTGCTGCTGCTTCATCTTGTCTTCGGCAAAGCGCTCGCGGATCGCCGTCATTTCAGGCTGGACCTTTTTCATCTTGGCCATGGACGCGTAAGACATGTTGGCCAGGGGCAGGAATATGAGCTTCACAATGACCGTCGCAATCAGAATTGCCACGCCGAAGTTACCAACCAGGCCAAACAGCCAGTTGAGAAGCCAGAAGAGTGGTTTTGTTATGAAATGGAACCAACCCCAGTCTATCATCAGTTCAAACTTCTGGATGCCAAGATCTGTTTCATAGCCGTCAATCAGGTCAGATTTTTTTGCGCCGGCAAACAAACGCTGGGTGTATTCTGCAGCATTACCCGCCTGCAGGACACTGGTTTCGCCCACAAAATCACTCTGAAAGGACGGGGCACCATTGTCACGGTAGGAGAAAGTAGGTTTATAGGACTTTTCCGGAATGATCGCCGTCGCCCAATATTTGTCAGTGATGCCCAGCCATCCCTGCTCGGTTCTGCCAAAGGTTATTTCCTTGGATTCCTCCAGATCATCATAATCGATTTCCTGAAGTCCCTCCTCACCAATCACACCGATGAGGCCTTCATGCAGTACAAAGATATTCTGGGTAACGGGGCGGCCAAAACGAGCAACCCGGCCATAGGGAGTCAGTTCCACGTTTTCGCCGGAACTGTTGGTCACATTGTCGGTGATGGTGAACATATATCCATCGTCAACCGAAATTGTGCGGTCAAAACGAATACCCTTGTCATTCGTCCAATTGAGTGTAACCGAACCGTTGGCGGTCAACTTGGCATCAGTCGATTGCCAGGGTGTTTGCGGTCCTGGCACCTGGCCGGATGTCGGGCTTGGCAGATAACCGAATTCGGCAAAATATGCTTTTTTGCTACCCCCTGGTGAAAGCAGCTCGATTAACGGGCTTTCGGGGTCAATGGTTTCACGATACTTGCGCAGTTCGAGATCATCAAACCTCGCACCCGTGAGATTAATCGAACCGGCCAACAGTTCTGTTTCGAGTTCAATGCGCGGGCTGTCCTGTACTGCAACTTCACGCGTCAGTTCGTCCTGAATTGCACTGCTGCCCGCCGGTGCAGTTCCATCGGCCTGCGGAATGGCAGCACTGCCCTGGGGCTGTGCCTGTCCGCTTTCAACCGCTTCACGCTGCGCTTCGACTTCGGCGGTCTGACGTTCCTGTTCAAGTTTCGGCGTTACGTAGAGCACCTGCCAAGCAATCAGCACCACTATCGAAAGTGCCACGGCAAGGATTGTGTTTCGGTTGTTACTATCCATTGTGCTTGTCCTGTGGTGATGTCTTTTCAGGTCTCAATAATGCCAGGCCGGGCCTGTTTCCCCCCGCCTTTTGCCTTGTTAGAGTGAACGTGGTCAAGTGCCCGTTTCAAATCCTGTGCAATTACTCCAAAATCTGCGCCTAGCGCCTCGCGTCTGGCAATTATTGCATAGTCGTGAGCGGCTTTTCCGTGGGTTGGAAATATCTCATCAACGGCCGCGCGTAAACGGCGTTTGATGCGGTTGCGGACCACTGCATTGCCTATGCGCGTGGTCACGGTATATCCGACGCGGCAGACGGATTTGTCTGTTGAACTGTCGGCTCCAATTGCCTGTAGTGTAAAATTAGGCGTGGAAAAACGCCTGCCTTTACGCAAACGCAAAAAATCCCTGCGATTAGGAAGTTTGCTTACAAAACATACCGATTTTGAACCGGCCTGGCTGGTATCTGGCAAAACCGAGTTCACCGGTTAGCGCCCCGTTAGGCTGACAGGCATTTGCGTCCCTTGGTGCGGCGCGCTGCGATTACTCGGCGGCCACCCTTGGTAGCCATGCGTGCACGAAAACCATGACGGCGTTTGCGGACAAGATTGCTGGGTTGAAACGTACGCTTCATCTTCAAAATATCCACACGTCGACTGGTGGACCCTTATGTTCAAATCTTATTTTCGGGCCCACTTGCGAGTTCATTCGGCAGGTGGTGCCGTGGAAGTTTAATGTGTCGAGAATACGCCACTTTTTCCGGCAGCCCAATTTTCGGCAGGTTATATGAGCCAAGCCCATGCAAGTCAACAAAAACAGGCCGCCAATCTGATATTTTGACCAGCCGGTTTCAAATTACACACAAATGTCAAATTGTTTGATGGAATTTGACCCGTACATCCGGTATTCCTCCTTCAATACCAGAAGATGGCAATATACCTAACAAGCATTACTTTTTGGAATAATTTAAAGATTTGAGATGATAAAACGCTGGTTTCCACTCCTGCTCGTTGTTGGTCTGCTAATTGCAGCCTATCTGTTCGGTCTGCACGAGCATCTATCGCTGACCAATCTCATCAAGCAACGCGAGCTTCTCGGCAATTTTGTTTCGGAAAATCTGCTGCTGGCAGTCGGCGCCTATATGCTGATTTACATTGTTCTGGTGGCCATATCATTTCCCGGTGGCCTGGCGCTCAGTATAACTGCGGGATTTCTGTTCGGCTGGGTAATCGCCGGATTTTCGACCGTTACTGCGGCAACCATTGGTGCCATTATCATTTTCCTGATTGCCCGTAGCTCATTTGGAGAGGTTTTTCAGGCCAGGGCCGGGCCATTTATCAACAAAATGACCGAGGGTTTCCAGAAAGACGCGTTTCAATATCTGTTGACACTGAGACTGGTGCCGGTTTTTCCGTTCTGGGTTGTCAATATCGCGCCTGCGCTCCTGAATATGAAACTGTTGCCATATTCGATCGGAACCTTTGTGGGCATTATCCCGGGCACCTTTGCCTTTACCTATCTTGGTGCCGGCCTGGACAGTGTGATTGCTGAACAGGAAAAAGCAAATCCCGGCTGTGTGGATGCGGGCACTTGTACGATTGATCCGAAAGCCCTGGTTACAACCGATCTATTGCTTGCGCTGGCTGCCCTCGCCGCACTCTCCTTTCTTCCATTTGTTATCAAAAAGCTCACCGCTTCAGGAAAGCGGAGGGAAACGACAGCAGAACTCAATACCGGGAATGAAGACACATGACCGAACTCATCACGCCGGATATTTGTGTCATAGGGGCCGGCTCCGGCGGCCTCAGTGTTGCCGCCGCTGCGGCAGCATTTGGCGTCGAAGTGGTCTTGATCGAAAAAGGAAAAATGGGCGGAGACTGCCTGAATTACGGTTGTGTTCCTTCCAAAGCGATGCTGGCTGCGGGCAAACAGGCACAGGGCATGCGCGATGCGGCAAAGTTCGGCATCTCGCCAGTTGAACCGGAAGTCAACCCGACAAAAGTCCATGCTCATATTCACGGAGTGATCGGAGCGATTGCACCCCATGATTCGGTTGAACGGTTTACCGGCCTTGGTGTGAAAGTAATAGAGGCGGAAGGGCGCTTCAGCGATGCTCGAACCGTGGTTGCCGGCGACTATAAAGTTCAGGCACGCCGATTTGTAATCGCGACGGGTTCTTCTGCATCTGTCCCACCGATCCCCGGTCTGGATACAGTCCCTTTTCTTGTTAACGAAACGATTTTCGAAAACAAAAAGAAAATTGAACATCTGATTGTAATCGGCGGCGGTCCGATTGGGATGGAACTGGCGCAGGCACATCATCGGCTCGGTTCGAAAGTTACCGTTCTCGAAGGGCTTAAGGCACTGGGAAAGGACGACCCGGAATTGACCGATATCGTACTGGAACAGTTGCGCAATGAAGGCATAACAATCCATGAAAGTGCATCAGTTTCCGCTGTTGCCAAGAAGGGTAAAAGCGGTGTTGTCGTTGAATTTGAAAAGGACGGCAAGAAAACCAAGCTGGCCGGCAGTCACTTGCTTGTCGCCGCCGGACGTGCCGCCAATGTGGAGGGTTTAGGGCTTGAAGAGGCTGGAATTGAATTTGACCGCAAGGGCATCAAAACAGCTCCGGATCTGCGAACCACCAACCGTCTGGTGTATGCCATTGGCGATGTTGCTGGTGGACCTCAATTCACTCACGTGGCAAACTATCATGCGGGGTTGGTAATTCAGGGCATCCTGTTCAGAAAACGCGCAGTGCCTAACTACAACATCATCCCATGGGTGACATTTACTGATCCGGAACTGGCTCAAGCGGGACTGTCAGAAGCACAGGCCCGCGAGAATCACGGTGACAGTATAAAGGTTCTCAAATGGCACTACGATGAAAATGACCGTGCTCAAGCAGAACGCAAGACCATCGGCATGATCAAGGTAATCGCCACCAAGCGAGGCAGAATTATTGGCGTTTCCATTGTTGGGGCAAATGCGGGAGAGATGATCAATATGTGGTCACTTGCGATTGCCAATAAATTGAAACTGGGCAACGTTGTTGGGTATGTTTCACCTTATCCGTCGATGAGCGAAATTGGGAAACGAGCAGCAATTACCAGTTACAGCCCGCTGGCCTCGAAACCGATTATCCGCTGGCTGATTGGCTTTTTGAGAAAGTTTGGATGAACCTGAGATAATGTCGGAACCGGAACCCTATAAAGACGTTTCACTGCCCCCACCTGAAAGGGAAAAGCGTTTCCGGGTGTTTCGCGGTTTATCGGCCAAACTTCTGTTGCTGACAGTAATATTTATCATGCTCGCTGAAGTACTGATTTTTGTTCCATCGGTTGCCAACTTTCGTAATGTCTGGCTGAGAACCCACCTTGATACAGCGGAAGCTGCAAGCATCGTGTATCTCGACTCGAGGGATTTCATGTTGAGCGAAACCGCCGGGCTGAGGCTTCTGGACACAACCCTGGCAATCACCATCGCGGTACGCAAGGAAGGCGCATCGCAGATGATTGCGTCTGCAGGAAAACCGGAGGAAATTCGCGAACACATTGATCTTGATAATTCATCAGCCTTCGGCTCCATCCGCAGTGCCTTCGCGATGCTGGTAATGGATCCGGAAAGCGAGTACCGGGTATTTGGTTCCAACCGATCCGGCGGCGGCGTAATCGAGCTTGTGCAGAAAGTAAAATACATCCAGACCGCTATGTGGCGATATGCAAGAAATATTTTGTTTCTGTCGCTGCTGATTTCGATATTTGCAGCCGGGCTTGTTTATCTTGCACTCTACCGGCTGATTGTATTGCCGATCATCAGGATATCCTCCAACATGGATGATTTCTCGCAAGCGCCCGAAAATGCCTCATTAATATACAATCCGACAAACCGTGGCGATGAAATTGGCGTCGCTGAAAAGCGGCTATCCTCATTTCAGCAGGATCTTCAAAACACACTCCGACAGAAACAGCGGCTGGCTGACCTCGGACTGGCAGTTTCAAAGATCAACCATGACCTGCGCAACATACTCGCCTCCGCACAACTGTTTTCCGATCGCCTGAGTGCCTTGCCGGACCCAACAGTCCAGCGGTTCGCACCCAAGCTTCTTCGGACCATTGACCGTGCGGTCGACTATACCAAGTCGGTTATCGACTACGGCAAAGCGCTTGAGTCGCCCCCGCAAAAACGCCCGCTGATCCTGCGCAGTCTTGTTGAAGATGTTGCTGAACTGCTTGGCCTGGAACATGATCGCAACCTCACATGGGACAATACAATCGACCCGGATCTGACTGCCAATGCCGATCCGGAGCAACTGTTCCGGATTTTGATGAATCTATGTCGCAATGCCCATCAGGCGATGAGCGACGCAGTGTGTGCTGATAGAGATATGAAGCTCTGTATTGAAGCACAAAAGGAGGGCAACGAATTGCTCATTCGCGTTCGCGACACCGGCCCTGGCATACCGGAACATGTGCGTGAGAAAATCTTCAATGCTTTCCAGGGCTCTACAAAAGCAGGCGGAACCGGCCTTGGGTTATCAATTGCGTTCGAATTGGCACAGGCCCATGGCGGAACACTTGATGTTGAGCAAACAGGGGTTGATGGAACTGTCTTTCTGGTTTCAATACCGGATGATGAAATGTCCCCTACAAACGGTTCGTCTGGGGTATATCTGCCGCAGAAATAGCCTTCTAGCCAGAAGGTTTCCTGCCGATGGCAATTCGCATGTAAAATTATTGAAAAACAC
Source organism: Rhizobiaceae bacterium (assembly GCA_965198665.1). Lineage (GTDB taxonomy): Bacteria > Pseudomonadota > Alphaproteobacteria > Rhizobiales > Rhizobiaceae > JAALLB01. Next base: position 39,916 of record CBDAPT010000012.1, read on the forward strand.
TTGCTTTTGACACTTTCTGCGATTACCTAGTCGATCTGCGGATCGATTTGATCGGCTCCGTTGCGTGACGCGACAATGCGACACCACTATTAGAAGCACTCGTAGCTCAGCTGGATAGAGCACCAGACTACGAATCTGGGGGTCGGGAGTTCGAATCTTCCCGAGTGCGCCATTAAAATCAAAGACTTAGCACCGTTCCAATTCTGCGTTAGTCGCGCTTTAGTCTCCCCTATTTCTTAGTCGCCTGCGGCAACTTGGCACGCTCCTATGATGGTTGTCCAGCGGGAATGTTCTGCCCCGCGATCTTGAAGGCCGGAAAGTCCTCGAAGACCCAGCCGTTCTTGAGCGTGTCGTAGATGATCGCGAGCAGTTTACGTGCGGTCGCGATGATCGCCTTGCCGGCCCCGCGCCTGGCCTTGATGCGTTGGTAGAAGGCATTGAGGTAGCCCGAGTATCGGATGGCAATGAGCGTGCACTGAACCAGCGTGGTGCGCATCAGCTTGTTGCCGCGTTTGGTGATCCGCCCCCGGTTGTCGGTTTCGTTCGACTGGCTGACGCGCGGGACGATGCCCACATAGGCAGCCAGCTTGTCGGCGTCCTCGAAGTCATCGACGTTGCCGATCCCCGACAGGAGCACGGCCGCCGAGCGCGGACCGATGCCCTTGATTGAGACGAGGCCGTCGTAGCCATCCAGTTCCCGGGCGGCCTCTTCGATCGCACCGTCCAGTTCGCCAATCGTCGCCATAAGCCTCAGCGCCTGGTCGCGCAGGGCCTTCAACTCGACCTGTTCCAGTGTCGAGAACCGGCCGACCTCCAGAGCATTGAGCCGCCGCTTCGAGCCCAGGCTTGTCAATGTTCAATTAAAACTGACCCTGTATTTCCATTTAAAACTGACCCACCGTTTTTGCACGCAAGCCCCCGGACGATCAGCTCTCCAATTGCAAGATCGTCCGGGGGCTTTTTCTGATCAGGATTGAGTTTTTTGTTTTTTGCTTTGAGCAAACCGGTATGATGCATTCCCGGTTTCTATAATGGTGCAATGATGGGTAATTCGGTCCAGCAGTGCGGTTGTCATCTTTGCATCTGCGAAGACCTGCGTCCATTCCCCGAACTCCAGGTTGGTTGTAATGATGACGCTTGTCTTCTCGTACAGTTTGCTGATCAGATGGAACAGTAGCGCTCCGCCGGACTTTGGGAACGGAATATAGCCGAGTTCATCAATAATGACGCAATCCAGTGCGCATAATTGCCGTACGATCCTTGCGGTATTTCCCTCTGCCTGTTCACTGATCAGCGCATTGATCAGGTCGACAGCATTGAAGAACCGAATTCTCTTGCCGTGATTAACAAGCGTTGTTCCAAGAGCAATGGCAATGTGGGATTTTCCAGTTCCCGTTCCACCAACCAGAATCAGATTATGTGCATCGGCAATAAACTGTCCGGAACACAAGGGTTCAATCTGTGTTCGGGTTACAGCCGCCGCATCATAATCGAAGGTGGCAAAGTCCTTGTGATGAGGGAAGTTTGCACTGCGCATTTGATACCGGACCGAACGCACCCTTCGTTCCACGGTCTCTGCCTCTATCAACTGCTTTATCGCCGTGGCCAGGTTTGGCGGCTGACGTGCACTTAGCAAGTCCTGTGCGCAAGAGGCCATTCCATGCAATCTCAACCCCGCCAGCTGTTCAATGAGGCCGTTCATGCCGTCACCTCATACAGAGCTTCATAACGCTTGCAGTCGGCTTGCGGGACAGTTGAGATCAGAGGATAATTGCCGGTTTCGCTCAATGGCGTAATTTCCGGTTCTTGCAATTGATTAATCAGATTGATGATGGCAGGAAGACGCAAGGTATTTTGCTTTACAGCCAGCTTACAGGCCTGCTCGATCACCTCTGTTCCATGCTTGTGTGCCAGCAGCAGAAGATCGACAAAATCCCGGTCCCCTCCCTTGTCCTGCATGTAGTGATCCCGGATCGTCATCATAACATTTGGCAATTGCCAATCCACGAAAGGGGCGCCATTTCTTAAGGCACCGGGTTTGCGATCCAGCAATGGCACATAGTGCCAGGGCTCAAAGTAACTGATATTGCGGGTAAAACGACGTTTGTGCCCGGCAATTACTTCATGATCCGCAACAAGAACTATTCGCCCGGCATAGGCTCGCAGCGAGACTTGTTGCCCGGCAAACTGACAAGGCACGCTGTAACGATTGTTATCATACTGAACCAGACAGGTGGAACGCACCCGCACACTCTTTTCGATGTACCCGTCAAAGGGTTGGCCGAGAGGGCGAAGCGCGGCAACCTCTTCTGCAAAAACCGCATCAATTGTGCGATCCTGCATCCCGGGATGCGCACGTTCGCCAAGTTCTTGACAACGCCGCTCCAGATGTTCATTCAAGCTATCAAGGTCATCAAAGGAAAGCTTGGGCGTAAACACCTCTGCTCGTATGAACCCGACCTGGTTCTCAACCTGGCCCTTCTCCCAGCCAGATGCCGGCGTACAGGCGACCGGCTCCATAACGTAATGGTTCATACAGGCAAGGAAACGTGCATGGAACATTCGTTCCTTCGAACGCGATACATAGGTGACCATAGTCTTGGGATTGTCGATGATGACACGGCGGGGAACTCCCCCGTAAAAGGCCAACGCACGCACAAAAGCATCAAGTACCATCTCCTGCACTTCGCTGGGATAGGCGTATACAAACGGCTTGCGGCTGTGGCAAAGCCGGAAGTGGGCAATCTTCACTTTCTGGGGTACTCCGCCCAGAACAACGTGTTCCTCACTCCAGTCAAACTGAACCGCATCACCTGCCGCAAACTGCAGGGGAACAAATGCTCCTCTGGACCCCGAACTCGAATGCTTCAACTCGCGGATAAGTCGCTGGGTCGTTGAATAAGACCCTTTATAGCCTTCCCCAACCAGTTCCTCGTAAAGCTTCTTGCCTGTGCGACGCTCCCGGCGCGGCAGCTTCAGATCATGCTCCCAGCGTGACCGAAGCTTGTCTGCATGCTTCCCAAGCAATTTATGCAAGGGTGCAGGAGTGTGGCGCTGATAACGAGGCTCCCCATCATCCTTCAAATACTTCCTGATCGTATTGCGCGAAACTCCCGTCTCACGACTTACCTGTCGAATGCTCTTTTCACCGCGCAATATCCAGCAACGGACCTTCAAAACCGTTTCCATTTGTAACACCTGTCTCTTCCTCGCGCTTAAAACGCGAAACCTAAAACAGGCGGGTCAATTTTACTTGAAAATTACCCACCCAAGTGGGTCAAATTTGCATGGAAATTCACAGTGAAGGTCAGGATTGAAGGGGACATTCTCACCGCAACGGTACGCGACCCCGAATATGGCACCGCAACCGACACAATCGCAGTGGAACACCATGGCGGTGCCGAAACATTCGGGTTCACGGTCAATGCCCGTTACATGACCGGCATTACCGGCCTGATCACAGCCGATACCGCAACCCTGTCGGCTGGCGAAACCGGGGATCCGGTCCTGATCACCGAAGAAGGCTTCGGGGACCGGTTCATCATCATGCCGATAAGGGGTTAGGAGACGCAGCATCATGCCCGCCACAACGTCCGTCAAACCGGCACTGGCCGATATCCGCACCCGCCATGAACTGGCACCAACCTGCTGGGAGGCGGTCTATTATGGCGAGGAATGTCATCTAAGGGCATATCCGCCCGGCTGCCCCGACGATGTGAAGGCACAGGAAACCGCCATACGCGAGCATTACGCCACGATGGATGGTATCGAACAGGAAGCCATCGCCCTGTTGTCAAATGCCCATGACGATATCGCCTTCCTGCTGGAAGCGCTTGATCACGGCATTGCCAGGGTTCGCGAACTGGAAGGGAAAGGTGGCACACCGGCAGATGATCACAGTCGCGATCACGGCGGCACAAAGCATGGCACCAGCAAGCGTGGCAATGCGGACAGGGGCGAGGACAGGGGGACCGGCGCAAAGGATTACGCCGCCGAATGCGCCATGAAATGTGCCGAACCCGCCTTCCGCAAGTTTCTGAAACAATGCCACGGGCTTGATCACGCGACTGATGACAAAACCGCCGCCAAGGTTCGCGAGCTTCTAGGCATTGCAAGCCGCAGGCTGCTCAACACCGATCACGACAAGGCGCAACTCTGGCGCAAGCTCGTCAACGATTATGAGGGATGGTTGCAACATGGAAGGTGAGAATATGAAACACGGTAACCCGATCATGCAACATTTTGAATATGCCCATCTGCCGGAGCATCTGCAGGCGGCAAGCAGGCCCCTGTGCCTTCTGGCGCACCGGCTTGACCGCGACCTGCCGGACGGACCGGAGAAATCCGCAGGACTGCGCAAGCTCCTGGAAGCGAAGGACTGCATGGTCCGGGCAGCACTGGCCGGAAGGGAGTGATGGCATGGATATGACGCCGGTTCTCCTGTCCCTCACTGCAATCGGCATATGCATCCTGCTGGCAATGCGGGAAACAGAACGCGGTGAGCGGTACCATGCGGGGCTGCATGTTCTGACAGCGGTCATGATGTTGCTGGTGGCAATATTCCGGCTCTTGCCATGGCAGGGACAGGGAGGACCGTGATGGGCAATCTGACAGCCCGCACCGCTCTTTACAATTCCCGCAATCCACATGTTCCTCCGCTGGTTGTCACGGAACATTGCGGGGACGGGGAAGTAGTGTTGCCGCGCTTCAAGGCCCGCCTGTGGGCGATGATTGGGGTTTCACCGAAGCAGGTGGACAACAGATCGGGGGAGAACGGATGAATACCCCGGCCCGGTTCAGACTGTGCGAGTTGCGACGCGCCGGTCGCGTGGCCGAGGAGCTTGGCTGGGTTATCGAGATCGTGGATGGAAAAATACGGCTTGTTCCATCGGACGGGGATGTGGATATCGGGGAAAAGGTGAAAAACGGGCTGGAAGCTGATGAGGACTGGTATTTGTAATGTCCGATATGCCAAGACCCAGAAAACCCTATGTCCATCGCGATGTGGACCGGCACGGCAATGTCCGCTGGTATTATCGCAAGCCGGGCGGCAGGAGGCACCGCCTGCCAGGAGCCTATGAAAGCCCCGAATGGCTGGCAGCCTATCATACAGTGCTGACTGGCAAGCCCCCCGAACTCCAGCAGCCGATGGACAAAAAATCGCTGCGGTGGCTGTGCGGCCGGTATTTCAGAAGCACTGCGTTTCATGGACTTGCTGAGAGCACAAAGGCCCAGCGCCGCAACATTCTGAAAAACGTATGCAAGACAGCAGGACACGCACCCTATCGTTCCATTACCCGCAAAGACATAGCACAGGGACGTGATCGAAGAGCTGACACCCCTGCCGCAGCCTACAATTATCTCAGAACCATGGGGTACCTGTTCGAGTGGGCCGTGGACGCTGACTATCTGGAGGTTAGAGCGTGTTTGTGTCGAGTAGATTCAGTTTCTTTCCGTGCGCGAATATGATTCTGATTGGGGTGACCTGATTCGGTTCGAAGCCAAGGATTTTCAATGCCCAAGCCCCATCCGATTGAATTGCGTAAACGTGTTGTAGCTCATGTAGAAGAAGGCCACACTCATCGTGGAACGGCTGCCCATTTCAAAGTCTCCGTCAAATTTGTGAATGATATGGTGAAGTTGAAACGTGAAACTGGCTCGCTTGCTCCAAAACATAACCCGGGAAAAACAGGCCATGGCAAGCTTTCACCCTATAAAGACTGGCTTCGAAAACGGGTTGATGAACAAAAGGACATTACAATCCGTAAGCTTTGTGCGGAGCTGAACGAAAAATTCAACCTCAATGTCCATCATTCGCCTGTCTGGCATGTTGTGCGCAGTTTCGGGTTGTCGCATAAAAAAAGACTATTTATGCCAAGGAGCAACACCGCATCGACGTGAAAAAAGACCGCGAACTCTGGAAGACAAGGCGTGTTCCGTTTTTGAATCGGTCGATTGAAAAACTTGTCTTCATTGATGAGACGTCCACAAACACCAAAATGGCCAAGCAAACTGGATGGGCCCCAACAGGAGAGCGCCTCATAGATTTTGTCCCTCATGGCCACTGGAAGAAGCAGACACTTATCGCAGGCCTGCGCAGTCATGGACTGGTTGCGCCCTGGGTTATTGACCGGGCCATGACCAAAGAAATCTTTGAGATTTATGTTGAGACACAGTTGGCGCCAGAACTGGAAAAGAGAGATGTCGTAATCCTTGACCACCTAGCCGCTCACAAGAGCGAAAAAGCCGAGCAGATCTTGCGAGATATCGGCGCATGGTTTTTGTTCCTGCCGAAATATTCCCCAGATCTCAATGCCATTGAAATGGCCTTTTCGAAGCTCAAGGCTCATCTGAGGAAGGCAGGCGCCAGAACCTTCGATGATGTCTGGAAGGCAATCGGAGAGGTCTGCCATATGTTCACGCCAATGGAGTGCCGGAATTTCTTCAGGGCAGTCGGCTGTGAATTCACGTGATGCGAACACGCTCTAATCCTGCTCTCGGGGTGAAGAAGCCGAAACTTGGAACGCAGGGTCACGTGCCATGGAATGAGGAGGATGTTATCCGCTACCTTGAAACCCACCGGATCGGCTCAATGGCATATATGGCAATGGCACTTTTTCTGTGGACCGGCCTGTCCAGGGCGGATGTATGGCAGATCGGGCCGCAACATATAAGGAGCCGGGAAATCATCTGGGATCGTGAAAAGACCGGTAACCCCCTCTATATCACGGTCCTTGATCCGTTACAGGCAGCAATGGACGCCTGTGCATCCGGCCAGCTTGCGCTGTTACTGACCGATCACGGACGCCCGTTCAAGTCAGCCGCAGCCTTCGGCAACAAGTTTGCG
>CBDAPT010000013.1:0-337992 GCA_965198665.1 Rhizobiaceae bacterium
GGACTGGTTGCGCCCTGGGTTATTGACCGGGCCATGACCAAAGAAATCTTTGAGATTTATGTTGAGACACAGTTGGCGCCAGAACTGGAAAAGAGAGATGTCGTAATCCTTGACCACCTAGCCGCTCACAAGAGCGAAAAAGCCGAGCAGATCTTGCGAGATATCGGCGCATGGTTTTTGTTCCTGCCGAAATATTCCCCAGATCTCAATGCCATTGAAATGGCCTTTTCGAAGCTCAAGGCTCATCTGAGGAAGGCAGGCGCCAGAACCTTCGATGATGTCTGGAAGGCAATCGGAGAGGTCTGCCATATGTTCACGCCAATGGAGTGCCGGAATTTCTTCAGGGCAGTCGGCTGTGAATTCACGTGATGCGAACACGCTCTAGGTGGTCAAGGATTACGACATCTCTCTTTTCCAGTTCTGGCGCCAACTGTGTCTCAACATAAATCTCAAAGATTTCTTTGGTCATGGCCCGGTCAATAACCCAGGGCGCAACCAGTCCATGACTGCGCAGGCCTGCGATAAGTGTCTGCTTCTTCCAGTGGCCATGAGGGACAAAATCTATGAGGCGCTCTCCTGTTGGGGCCCATCCAGTTTGCTTGGCCATTTTGGTGTTTGTGGACGTCTCATCAATGAAGACAAGTTTTTCAATCGACCGATTCAAAAACGGAACACGCCTTGTCTTCCAGAGTTCGCGGTCTTTTTTCACGTCGATGCGGTGTTGCTCCTTGGCATAAATAGTCTTTTTTTATGCGACAACCCGAAACTGCGCACAACATGCCAGACAGGCGAATGATGGACATTGAGGTTGAATTTTTCGTTCAGCTCCGCACAAAGCTTACGGATTGTAATGTCCTTTTGTTCATCAACCCGTTTTCGAAGCCAGTCTTTATAGGGTGAAAGCTTGCCATGGCCTGTTTTTCCCGGGTTATGTTTTGGAGCAAGCGAGCCAGTTTCACGTTTCAACTTCACCATATCATTCACAAATTTGACGGAGACTTTGAAATGGGCAGCCGTTCCACGATGAGTGTGGCCTTCTTCTACATGAGCTACAACACGTTTACGCAATTCAATCGGATGGGGCTTGGGCATTGAAAATCCTTGGCTTCGAACCGAATCAGGTCACCCCAATCAGAATCATATTCGCGCACGGAAAGAAACTGAATCTACTCGACACAAACACGCTCTAAATCCCGAAAATGAGACTTTTTCAGGCATGATCCGCGGCAAAATCTGTTTGGTTAAGGCACAATAAAAGGCCGGTCTGACAGCCGGCCGTTTTTTCGGGATTTGTTTGAGTATTACTGAGCAGGGATTGCTACGGTTTCTGTGCCTGTAAACAGACCTGCAACCACCATCACGGCCACAAAAACACAAATTGCGATAGCTGCTACATACCAAACGGATGGTTCTGTCTTTTCTTCTAGCATGATTTCCCTGTCAAAAAAATCCGGACCCTGTTTACTGGGTGCCATTGTAATTGACGGTGGAATATTGCTTTGTTGATCGGCAAGCAAGCGAAAACTGAGTTTTCCAGCGCAAAGCAGCTATGCGTCAAATGCATGGCAGAAAAGTGTCGGAAATCGGGCAACAAAAATTGTGCCGACCAGAGCAATTCTTAGTTGAAAATACTACGGAATTTGCGTTCACCGTCGGGCGTGAACCGTATAACGCGAGATTTCTCGCGACGTTTAGCCCAGCCAAGCTTCATGAAGTGGTCAAGGAATGCGGTTCCCAGGGAACCAGCCAGATGGCTGCGGCGAGAACCCCAGTCGAGGCAAGATTTGCAAAGCGGGCGGCGGTTTTTCGTCAGGCGGTCAAGCTCAATACCCATATCCCGTACAAAATCCTCTCCCTTTCCTGTCAGAACTAGAGCGTGTTTGTGTCGAGTAGATTCAGTTTCTTTCCGTGCGCGAATATGATTCTGATTGGGGTGACCTGATTCGGTTCGAAGCCAAGGATTTTCAATGCCCAAGCCCCATCCGATTGAATTGCGTAAACGTGTTGTAGCTCATGTAGAAGAAGGCCACACTCATCGTGGAACGGCTGCCCATTTCAAAGTCTCCGTCAAATTTGTGAATGATATGGTGAAGTTGAAACGTGAAACGTGAAACTGGCTCGCTTGCTCCAAAACATAACCCGGGAAAAACAGGCCATGGCAAGCTTTCACCCTATAAAGACTGGCTTCGAAAACGGGTTGATGAACAAAAGGACATTACAATCCGTAAGCTTTGTGCGGAGCTGAACGAAAAATTCAACCTCAATGTCCATCATTCGCCTGTCTGGCATGTTGTGCGCAGTTTCGGGTTGTCGCATAAAAAAAGACTATTTATGCCAAGGAGCAACACCGCATCGACGTGAAAAAAGACCGCGAACTCTGGAAGACAAGGCGTGTTCCGTTTTTGAATCGGTCGATTGAAAAACTTGTCTTCATTGATGAGACGTCCACAAACACCAAAATGGCCAAGCAAACTGGATGGGCCCCAACAGGAGAGCGCCTCATAGATTTTGTCCCTCATGGCCACTGGAAGAAGCAGACACTTATCGCAGGCCTGCGCAGTCATGGACTGGTTGCGCCCTGGGTTATTGACCGGGCCATGACCAAAGAAATCTTTGAGATTTATGTTGAGACACAGTTGGCGCCAGAACTGGAAAAGAGAGATGTCGTAATCCTTGACCACCTAGCCGCTCACAAGAGCGAAAAAGCCGAGCAGATCTTGCGAGATATCGGCGCATGGTTTTTGTTCCTGCCGAAATATTCCCCAGATCTCAATGCCATTGAAATGGCCTTTTCGAAGCTCAAGGCTCATCTGAGGAAGGCAGGCGCCAGAACCTTCGATGATGTCTGGAAGGCAATCGGAGAGGTCTGCCATATGTTCACGCCAATGGAGTGCCGGAATTTCTTCAGGGCAGTCGGCTGTGAATTCACGTGATGCGAACACGCTCTAATCATTAATTGTAACCATGGTTGAACTTCGTTCGGACGAATGGTTATCAATTCGTTGATTTTTTCGGAAAAATGAGTCAATTTTGAAGAAATTGCGAATGTTACTTTTCGCAATAAATACCCTACGGAGTGCTCAGGTCCGCCGCATCTCCTGGGTCCGTGGGGTCGTCGGTCGGTATTCGGGTTTCAAATGGCCTCCTCGTACCATTTCCGAAAGCCGGCCGACCCCTTATTTTCCCAATAGACAAGCAAATTAGCCAGGATTGGCTGGATTCAAATTATTGTAATAATATCAATGGCATAATATTGATTTTGGCCGGTTGTTGACGTGCCTGATTTCGAGCCCGCTGGGGCAAATAAAAAAGCCGCCAGTCACTGGCGGCTTGTTTTTGCTGTATTTCCGGAACCCTACTTGATTTTGGTTTCCTTGAAATCAACGTGTTTCTTTGCAACCGGGTCATACTTACGCTTGACCATTTTTTCGGTCATGGTGCGGCTGTTTTTCTTGGTTACGTAGAAATAGCCGGTATCAGCTGTGCTTTCGAGTTTAATCTTAATGGTCGTGGCTTTTGCCATTGCTCTAAATCCTGTGCCTTGCGCGGAAAAAGTAAAGAAGCCGCTCACCGGCGGCCCGAATTGAGCCGCAAACTACTCATAAGCATCGAAAAGTCAAGCTGGAAGTGGTCATCTTCCCGGTGCTGACGGGGTTTCTTTGAGATGATCGCGTTTTACCCAAACCCGGCAGCCGTTTTTACCGGCACATGCTGTAGCGGCAGAGCCACGTGGAAGTCGCAACCAGGACTGAGTGGTGAAGCTTTCACCATTCTGCGTGAAGGAACCTTCCACAACCAGGACTTCCAAGCCATCTGCCGCTTCAAGACTGATCTTTGCTCCCGGCGACCACTGCTCCATGCTTACATGTTCGCGATCGTCTGAGTAAAGTTCCAGCAACCGTACTCCCTCTCGCAAGGGATCATCAGACCAGTTTTCAGCATTCGTATCCACCCGCATCTGGTGGCGGTCTTCGGGATCGAATTGCCACAGTTTGACAAAGATCACACATCCATCTTCGGAACCGGGCGTATGGCTGCTCGTTGGCGGGTTGCGGACATAGGTGCCGACAGGAAAGTCTCCATGTTCGTCCTGAAAGACGCCCTCCAGCACCAAAAATTCCTCGCCACCTGTATGGGTGTGAGCGGAAAAGTGACTGCCGGGCGCATAACGAACAATGCTCGTTGCCCTGGCGACTTCGGCTCCAATCCGGTCAAGCATGCGCCGATCCACACCTTTCATGGGTGAGGGGATCCATTCTTCCTGCCCTGGCTTCAAAATCTGCATTCAGTTCCATCACCAGACCTCCTTATGCGGCAACACTTGGCCTTGAAGATACGCGCCCATGCCATTCTTTCAAGGCAGAACAGCTTTCGGGAATATCAATTTTGGCAAAACCGGCAAATGCCAGTCCGGCAATCACGGTAATATCAGCGACGGAAAACTCTTCTCCGGCAATGTAATCCTGTGACTGCAGGATCTCATTGAAATACTCCATGCCCTTAACCGCCTGGTTGCGTTGATGATTGCCCCATTCGGAACACTGATAAGTTTCGATATCGGGACCAAGACCAGGCGTTGCATGGTGAAAATATGTGGCTACCGCATCCAGCAACCCTGTCTCGGCTCGGCGCTGCATCATGTGAACCACAGCACGTTCACGCGGCGTATTGCCGGTAAGTGTAGGCGTTCCATCAAGATGGTCCAGATATTCGGTAATGGCGGTACATTCTGAAATGACCGTGCCATCATCCAGTTCCAGGGCGGGCACCAGACCGGAGGGGTTCTTGGCGAGGAATTCCGGAGATTTGTGTTCACCTTCAGGTACGTTGACCGAAACAAACTCGACTTTGTCCAACAGACCTTTTTCAGCGAGAGCGATACGGATGCGTGCGGGATTTGGAAATCCGGCAAATTCATAAACTTTCATGGCTATTCTCCAGTTTGAGGTATTTACCTATCAGTAGGTAGGTAAACCTTCTGCCATTTACAATTGTGCGAGTCAAGCCTATCTATGGATAGATAAATGAATCGCCGCGCGCGATTGCGCAGCGCCAAACAAATGCAAATGGCGGATGTTGGGAAAACAGACAGACGATAGCTGAAAGTACGGTTGGATGAACGATACCATAAAGCAATTGATGGATTTGGCGGAAGACAGGATGCGCCTTCGTGGATTCCATGCGGTGAGTTTTCGTGATCTGGCGGATGAACTGGGCATCAAAAGTTCCAGCGTACATTATTATTTCCCGCAGAAGCAGAATCTCGGAGTGGCTCTTGTTGAGCGCTATGCAGAGGAATTTTTCAACAGGTTGGACACTGCTTCGAAGGATGCCAGCAATGCTGAAGATCATATCAAAGCGATTGCTTCGGTTTATCGTGAGGCGTTGTTTGGTTCCGATCGCATGTGCCTATGCGGCATGTTGGGTGCCGAAAGTGCCGGTCTGCCGGAGGAGGTTGCCAGGGCTGTATCCAAATTCCTGCAGGCAAACATTGAGTGGCTGGCGGACAAACTGGCGGATTGCGACGCACCAGCGAAGTCAGAGGCAACCCGCATAATCGCGACGTTACAGGGAGCGATGTTGTTGTCAAACAGCCTGGGGGACAAGGCAGTGTTTGATGATGCGGTAGCAGGTTTGCTGTCCTGATTATCCCTCCATGGTAACAGGATGTCGCCGTATTGTTACTTCCAAATCGCCGTTGCGAACTGCAGTATTTGATCATCTTTAACAACTTATAGTGCGCTCCGGTGAGGCATGCTGCGATGATAACAAGAATACTGCTGGCTCTGATTATTTCATTTCAGTTCTTGTCGGTACAGGGGTTTGGCGCTGAACCGGAATCAGCGAGCGGTGCCAAATGTGCCGACGCGCCAGCCCCCACATCGACTGGAGCGGTTGCGATTTGAGCTGGATGGATCTTGCAGGGACTGATCTGCGTGGCGCAAATCTCGCTGGCGCTAGGTTGCTCAATGCAAACCTATCCGGTGCGAATCTTTCCGGCGCAAATCTGTTCGGTGCCGCGCTTGGCGGGGCAAACCTGATAGGAACCGATTTAACGGGCGCAGACCTGCGCGAGGCGACCCTGGTTAAATCCCGGCTAACCGGCACCGACTTTACAGGCGCATTGCTTGGCGGTGCCATTTACGCGAACGCCAAAATTTGTGAACCCAATTCTGTCGGGACTTGCAAGTGACTGCTGGGCACAACCTGGATTGCCTTGTCAATGTTCAATTAAAACTGACCCTGTATTTCCATTTAAAACTGACCCACCGTTTTTGCACGCAAGCCCCCGGATGTGAATTTCCATGCAAATTTGACCCACTTGGGTGGGTAATTTTCAAGTAAAATTGACCCGCCTGTTTTAGGTTTCGCGTTTTAAGCGCGAGGAAGAGACAGGTGTTACAAATGGAAACGGTTTTGAAGGTCCGTTGCTGGATATTGCGCGGTGAAAAGAGCATTCGACAGGTAAGTCGTGAGACGGGAGTTTCGCGCAATACGATCAGGAAGTATTTGAAGGATGATGGGGAGCCTCGTTATCAGCGCCACACTCCTGCACCCTTGCATAAATTGCTTGGGAAGCATGCAGACAAGCTTCGGTCACGCTGGGAGCATGATCTGAAGCTGCCGCGCCGGGAGCGTCGCACAGGCAAGAAGCTTTACGAGGAACTGGTTGGGGAAGGCTATAAAGGGTCTTATTCAACGACCCAGCGACTTATCCGCGAGTTGAAGCATTCGAGTTCGGGGTCCAGAGGAGCATTTGTTCCCCTGCAGTTTGCGGCAGGTGATGCGGTTCAGTTTGACTGGAGTGAGGAACACGTTGTTCTGGGCGGAGTACCCCAGAAAGTGAAGATTGCCCACTTCCGGCTTTGCCACAGCCGCAAGCCGTTTGTATACGCCTATCCCAGCGAAGTGCAGGAGATGGTACTTGATGCTTTTGTGCGTGCGTTGGCCTTTTACGGGGGAGTTCCCCGCCGTGTCATCATCGACAATCCCAAGACTATGGTCACCTATGTATCGCGTTCGAAGGAACGAATGTTCCATGCACGTTTCCTTGCCTGTATGAACCATTACGTTATGGAGCCGGTCGCCTGTACGCCGGCATCTGGCTGGGAGAAGGGCCAGGTTGAGAACCAGGTCGGGTTCATACGAGCAGAGGTGTTTACGCCCAAGCTTTCCTTTGATGACCTTGATAGCTTGAATGAACATCTGGAGCGGCGTTGTCAAGAACTTGGCGAACGTGCGCATCCCGGGATGCAGGATCGCACAATTGATGCGGTTTTTGCAGAAGAGGTTGCCGCGCTTCGCCCTCTCGGCCAACCCTTTGACGGGTACATCGAAAAGAGTGTGCGGGTGCGTTCCACCTGTCTGGTTCAGTATGATAACAATCGTTACAGCGTGCCTTGTCAGTTTGCCGGGCAACAAGTCTCGCTGCGAGCCTATGCCGGGCGAATAGTTCTTGTTGCGGATCATGAAGTAATTGCCGGGCACAAACGTCGTTTTACCCGCAATATCAGTTACTTTGAGCCCTGGCACTATGTGCCATTGCTGGATCGCAAACCCGGTGCCTTAAGAAATGGCGCCCCTTTCGTGGATTGGCAATTGCCAAATGTTATGATGACGATCCGGGATCACTACATGCAGGACAAGGGAGGGGACCGGTATTTTGTCGATCTTCTGCTGCTGGCACACAAGCATGGAACAGAGGTGATCGAGCAGGCCTGTAAGCTGGCTGTAAAGCAAAATACCTTGCGTCTTCCTGCCATCATCAATCTGATTAATCAATTGCAAGAACCGGAAATTACGCCATTGAGCGAAACCGGCAATTATCCTCTGATCTCAACTGTCCCGCAAGCCGACTGCAAGCGTTATGAAGCTCTGTATGAGGTGACGGCATGAACGGCCTCATTGAACAGCTGGCAGGGTTGAGATTGCATGGAATGGCCTCTTGCGCACAGGACTTGCTAAGTGCACGTCAGCCGCCAAACCTGGCCACGGCGATAAAGCAGTTGATAGAGGCAGAGACCGTGGAACGAAGGGTGCGTTCGGTCCGGTATCAAATGCGCAGTGCAAACTTCCCTCATCACAAGGACTTTGCCACCTTCGATTATGATGCGGCGGCTGTAACCCGAACACAGATTGAACCCTTGTGTTCCGGACAGTTTATTGCCGATGCACATAATCTGATTCTGGTTGGTGGAACGGGAACTGGAAAATCCCACATTGCCATTGCTCTTGGAACAACGCTTGTTAATCACGGCAAGAGAATTCGGTTCTTCAATGCTGTCGACCTGATCAATGCGCTGATCAGTGAACAGGCAGAGGGAAATACCGCAAGGATCGTACGGCAATTATGCGCACTGGATTGCGTCATTATTGATGAACTCGGCTATATTCCGTTCCCAAAGTCCGGCGGAGCGCTACTGTTCCATCTGATCAGCAAACTGTACGAGAAGACAAGCGTCATCATTACAACCAACCTGGAGTTCGGGGAATGGACGCAGGTCTTCGCAGATGCAAAGATGACAACCGCACTGCTGGACCGAATTACCCATCATTGCACCATTATAGAAACCGGGAATGCATCATACCGGTTTGCTCAAAGCAAAAAACAAAAAACTCAATCCTGATCAGAAAAAGCCCCCGGACGATCTTGCAATTGGAGAGCTGATCGTCCGGGGGCTTGCGTGCAAAAACGGTGGGTCAGTTTTAAATGGAAATACAGGGTCAGTTTTAATTGAACATTGACATATCTGGAGGTGTCAATGCGACGCTGACCAAGCATATGTTCGCAGCGTTACGGGATTTCATCGATCCGACAATCGCAGCCATTTCGACCATTATGGTTCTGGTATCCACTGTCTTGCTGCTTGCAACACAGATGATTGGAAACAGGGAAAAATAAGCCTATTGGGGCAATTTTAGCATTGCCAGTACAGATGCCTTGAGAGTGGCCAACAAGCTCTCCAGTTGTGTACGATCTGTGGCTGAGTATTTAAATCCTATCGACGCCCTTTCAAAAAAATCTGCAATCGTTTTTGCATCTGTGCCAGCAGCGGTGAGCGCATCTTCGTATTGGCGGAACTGTTCCTGCAGCAATTGCGCCTTGTCAGCTTCCATCTTACGAATGACCTCGTCGGTGGCCTTGCCGACGCCGCTCATCAAATCGCGCGCATCCGGCATTTTATGCATCAGATCATAGGGTTCCAGAACAGCGTGGAGAATGTAGGCATCGAGTGTGTCGGCTATACTGTTTGAATGCGCGCAGGCCGCATTGATGCGCTGCATGATTTGTACGCCAAGTGCCTCTGTGGCGGTGGCCAGAATCTCGTCTTTGTTCTTAAAAGCCGCATACAAAGTTTGCCGCGATACTTCGGCCTGTTCTGCAACATCTCCCATGGTGGCACGCCGCACCCCGTAGCGCGAAAACACCTCAATTGCAGCGTCAAGTATTTTCTGTTGCGTACTGTTCATGGTTGGCAACTTGACAAAAATACAAATTTTGTCAATATGATTGTTAAGTTTGATGCGTAAACATGCATGTCAATAATTGCGGATGTTTCCCAGCCCCTGGAGAATCGAAATATGAAGCTGACAGTAAACGGGAATGAAGTTGAAGTCGACGTTGAGCCTGAAATGCCCCTGTTATGGGTTTTGCGTGATGAACTCGGTGTCACCGGTGTAAAATACGGTTGCGGGATTGCACAATGCGGTGCCTGCACGGTCCATGTGGACGGAACGGCGGTTCGCTCCTGCCAACTGGCAGTGGGTGATCTGGATGGCGAGGTCACGACAATTGAAGGCCTTGGCTCACCTGACACGCTCCACGCTGTACAGGATGCCTGGATTGAGCACCAGGTGGCCCAGTGCGGCTACTGTCAGTCGGGGCAAATCATGCAAGCCGCTTCGTTTCTGGAGTTCAATGACGATCCGAGCGACGATGACATAGATGCAGTCATGTCAGGAAATCTCTGTCGTTGCGGTACATATCCACGCATCCGGGCAGCAGTAAAAACTGCGGCCAGGAACCTGAGGAGTGCATGATATGGGACGTATGAGAACAATTGCCCGTCGGTCGTTTCTGATCGGATCAGTCGCTATTGCCGGAGGCGTGGCGTTTGGTGCCTATCTGGTTAACAGAACACCTGATAACCCGCTCCTTGATGAGGCAAATGCGGACGACGCGGTGTTTAATCCGTGGGTAAAAGTCGATTCAGAAAAAGTCACCCTGATTGCACCGCACGGGGACAAAGGCCAAGGTGTCATGTCGGTGCAGGCAGCCTTGATTGCAGAAGAACTCGATATCGAATTTGGCCAGTTCGAAACCGATTTTGGAAAACCCAGCGCAGCTTACTGGAACCGGACAATTGCCGAAGATGGCGTACCCTTCATGTCTACCGATACGAGTTTTACAGCAGAGACGATGCGCGGTGCCATGGGCAGCGTCATGAAAGTAATAGGACTGCAGGTTACCGGTGGTTCCACAGCTGTACCCGACAGTTTCGACAAGTTGAGAAACGCAGGAGCAGTCGCTCGTGAAACTCTGAAACTTGCAGCTTCCAATCGGACAGGCGTACCAGTTGCAGACCTTAAAACCGCCAACGGAGCGGTGCAACTGCCCGATGGTACAGAACTGAAATATACTGAACTTGCCGGCGATGCGGCAGGCATTGATCCTGTGACTGACATTACCCTTCGCGATCCATCTCAATGGCGTATGCTTGGCAAGCCAATGCAGCGCCTCGACATTGTCGGAAAATCTACCGGAACGCTCAATTACGGAATAGATGTTGAAGTCGAAGGCATGGTGCATGCAGCAATTAGGGTCAATCCGCGACAGGGTGGTGCTCTTAACAGTTATGATGCAAAGACAGCCGAAGAAATGCGTGGTGTGATAAAGGTGGTGGAAATCACCGGAAGTGTTGCGGCCATCGCTGACAATACCTGGCGCGCATTGCAGGCAGTTGAAGCCATAGAATGTGATTGGGGCCAAGCCCCATATCCGCCGGAGCAGGCAGACCATTGGAAATTGGTTGGAGAATCTTTCACGGAAGACCGGCTCGATTCACAGTGGCGGAATGATGGTGATATCGTCACTGCATTGCAAGGTGATGGTATAATCGAGGCGGAATATCGTTCTCCTTATGTAGCCCATGCACCGCTGGAACCCTTAAACGCTATCGTTCGGGTGGATGACAACGGCGCGGAAGTCTGGAGCGGGCATCAGATACAGCGCCAGATCCAGGTGTTGGTTGCCGGCATTACAGGCCACGAACCCGAACAGATTACCTTCCACAATCAGTTCATGGGTGGAAGTTTCGGGCATCGGCTGGAGTTCGAACACATCAAGCAAGCAGCAGAAATAGCCAATCAGATGCGCGGCACACCGGTCAAACTAACCTATAGTCGTGAAGAAGACTTTGCGCATGACTTTCCCAGGTATATCTCGATTGCCCGCGCTCGTGGGCGGGTAGCCGACGGAAAAGTGGTTGCAATGGATCTCGACATTGCAGCTCCATCAGTGGTTGCATCCCAGATGGGACGGGCCAATTTTCCGGTAGGTGGACCTGATTCCCAAATTCCGGCGGGTTCCTGGAACAATCCCTACAATCTGGAGAACTTCCGTATGCGGGCATACCGCGCGCCGGAGTTGGCACCGACGTCGTCATGGCGCTCTGTCGGTGCGCCGGGTGCCGGGTTTCACTTCGACTGTTTTCTGGACGAACTGATTAACGCTGCTGGTGCAGATCCGATGGAGGAACGCATTCGCCTGATGGGGCATGATGTGTCTCGAAAGGTGTTGGAAACCGTCGCAGAAATGTCTTCGTGGGGTGGCGAATTGGCGGATGGAAAGGGCAGGGGCGTAGCCTTCGTCGAGAGTTTCGGCGTGCCGACTGCGGAGGTAGTGAAAATTACCAATACAGATGCTGGCATTCGCATCGACAAAGTGTGGGTGGCTTGCGATGTGGGTACCGTGCTTGATCCAGTCAATTTTGAAAACCTGGTTCAGGGTGGCGTGATCTTTGGACTGGGGCATGCGATGAATTGTGAAATTACCTATTCTGACGGCATGGCGGAACAATCCAACTACCATGCCCATGAGGGGATGCGCCTGTATCAGTGTCCTGAAATCACCGTCAAGGGATTAGAAAATGCCGAGAAGGTTCGCGGTATTGGTGAGCCTCCGGTTCCTCCAGCAGCGCCCGCACTTGCCAATGCGATTTTCGCGGCAACCGGGACAAGGCTGCGAGAGATGCCTTTCAACAAATTTGTTGATTTTGTTTGAGGGTTGACGCGATGAAAAGAACCTTATTGTTTTTTGGCGCTGTGTTGACAACCTGCGCTACCGTCCTGGCAGCTGAAAGTGTTGGGACAAATCGGGTTATCAACGAATTCCCTGCTGGATCAGTCACACGCGACGAAGGTCTTGCGGCCTGGCAGACTTTTTACGAAGTAGCTTCCCATCCACGTTGTTCAAACTGTCATGTGGGTGCGGATAACAGGCCAATGTGGTCGGGCCCAAGTTACGGAAAAACCCGCCCCCATGGCATGAATATAAATGCCGGAGAAAGCCGCATCGGAGCTGAAA
Organism: Rhizobiaceae bacterium; assembly: GCA_965198665.1. GTDB lineage: Bacteria > Pseudomonadota > Alphaproteobacteria > Rhizobiales > Rhizobiaceae > JAALLB01. The sequence goes on from CBDAPT010000013.1 coordinate 12,587, forward strand.
CCCTGATCTGCTCCACGTGTCACACTACACTTCTGGAGCAAGACCTCCAAGCAAATCTTGTTCCCCATGCAGCGCCGAAAGTGGCGATGGCATGGTCACTGGCTCCGGTTGAAGCCGAATGGTTTGGCAAGCCTTCAAATTATGTTTGCAATCAACTGCGTGATCCTGCTCGCAACGGGGACCGTACCATCCGGGAAGTAGCAGTACATCTGGATCACGATCTGGTTTTGCATTGGGCATGGAATCCAGGTGGTAACCGTGAGCCGGCACCACATTCGCTGCAGGCATCCATGGATGCGTTGATGAAGTGGGCTGCGGCGGGGACGCCATGTCCTGCTGAGTAAGGGCTGATCGCAGCCAAACTCACATAGTTGCCGTAAGTAATAAAGCCGGAATTGTATGGGGCATTTCCGGCTTTTCCGCATTTCTGAGCAATTTTTTTTGATGCAATTGCAAATCATTCGCAAAAAGATTGACAATTTAGAATTATTCTTATTTAGATGGAGGAGGAAGAAATTTTGCAGGACTAAATCCTGCCAGGAGTACATGATGTTGAAGAATTTGACGGCGCTTGTACTGGCCGCCAGTCTAATCGGTATGCTGGTATCTGTTGCCAGTGCCAAAGACAAAATGAAAGTAGTAACAACCTTCACTGTGATTGCGGACATGGCGTCCAATGTCGCCGGTGATGCAGCGGAAGTTGTTTCCATTACAAAACCCGGCGCGGAAATTCACGGTTATGAGCCTACCCCGCGCGACATTGTGCGTGCATCCGATGCGGATCTCATTTTATGGAATGGCATGAATCTCGAACTTTGGTTTGAACAATTCCTGTCCAACTTCAGTGATTTGCCGTCCGTTACCTTAACCGACGGCATCGATCCGATTTCGATACGTTCCGGTTCCTATGAAGGCAAACCAAACCCACATGCCTGGATGGGATTGAACAATGCGCAAATCTATGTCGACAACATAGCCGCGGCCTTCAGTGAACATGATCCGAATAACGCAGAGATCTATCGCGCCAATGCGGAAAACTACAAGGCTCAATTGAGAGCTACAATAGCGCCCCTGCGTGAGGCAGTGACCGCAATTCCCGAAGCACGACGTTGGCTTGTCAGTTGCGAGGGGGCATTTAGTTACCTTGCCCGTGACTTTGGAATGAAGGAACTTTACCTCTGGCCAATGAACGCCGATCAGATCGGGACACCCCAACAGGTACGTGCTGTCATTGACGGAGTACGAGACAATGATATCCCGGTTGTTTTCTGCGAAAGTACGGTCAATACAGCGCCAGCAAAACAAGTTGCCCGGGAAACCGGGGCAGCCTATGGCGGGGAACTGTATGTTGATTCCCTCAGCGAGCCTGATGGACCGGTACCTACCTACCTGGAACTGCTGAAAAAGACATCGTTCACTATCGCCAATGGTTTGACGAATGCCATCAACTGAAGGGTCGCAGAGTAAGTCAGCGGAAGGCATATCCGCGCGAGACGTTACCGTAACCTATCGCAACGGTCATACTGCGTTGTGGGATGCAAGTTTTGAAATTCCGCGCGGTACGATAACAGCTCTCGTCGGTGTTAATGGAGCCGGAAAATCCACCCTGTTCAAGGCAATCATGGGTTTTGTCCCAACCGCGAAAGGTGACATTCGATTACTTGGCATGCCTATAGGCGAAGCCCTGAAGAAAAACCTGATTGCTTACGTCCCGCAGGCAGAGGAGGTGGACTGGACGTTTCCGGTTCTCGTTGAAGACGTGGTTATGATGGGCCGTTACGGACACATGGGTTTTCTGCGCCGGCCCAGTTCCTCGGACAAAATAGCGGTCGATCGCGCCTTGCAAAGGGTAAACATGCAGAACTACCGGTACCGGCAGATCGGCGAGCTTTCCGGTGGTCAGCGCAAACGGGTTTTTCTTGCCCGTGCTCTCGCGCAGGATGGCAAAGTGATACTGCTGGACGAACCGTTTACAGGTGTGGATGTAACGACGGAAGAACAGATCATCACCCTTCTTCGAGAGTTGCGGGAGGAGGGGCGCGTAATGCTTATATCAACCCATAACCTGGGATCCGTTCCAGAATTTTGTGATCGGGCTATTCTGGTCAAGGGAACAATCCTTGCCCAGGGCCCGACAGAGACAACCTATACCCACGCCAATCTGGAACTTGCATTTGGTGGCGTTCTGAGACGCTTTACTTTAGGTGGGGAAACGCTTCATGACGACGAAGATGCTCGCCAGGTGACAATCCTTACGGATGATGAAAGGCCCTTCGTTCAATATGGTGAGGAAACCCAGCGGCGGGACGCCAAGCCATGATCGCTTATCTGCTGGAACCCTTCACCTATGGTTACATGACCAATGCGATGTGGGTATCGGCTCTGGTAGGCGGGGTTTGTGCATTTTTGTCTTCCTACCTGATGCTCAAGGGATGGTCGTTAATCGGTGATGCGCTTTCCCATTCGGTTGTGCCTGGCGTTGCAGGTGCTTTTGTTCTGGGGTTACCATTTTCCCTGGGGGCGTTCATTGCCGGCAGCCTTGCAGCGGCAGCGATGCTGTTTCTATCCGAGCGTTCCGGACTGAAAGTGGACGTGATAATTGGTCTTATTTTCACATCATTTTTCGGCATCGGTCTTTTTATTGCATCAATCAATCCGATTTCCGTGTCCATACAGACGATAACCATGGGCAATATTCTGGCCATCACGCCAGAAGATACGTTGCAACTCGTCATCATCAGCGGCATATCCCTCGTTATCCTGCTGGCCAAGTGGCGGGACTTGATGGTGACTTTTTTTGATGAACATCACGCTCGTGCGGTGGGGCTAAGGCCAAATCTACTGAAAGCTGTCTTCTTCGTTCTGCTTTCCACTTCTGTCGTTGCAGCCATGCAGACGGTTGGCGCGTTTCTCGTAATAGCAATGGTCGTCACGCCCGGCGCCACCGCCTATCTTTTGTGCGACCGTTTTCCGCGATTGATCGCGACGTCGGTAGCAATTGGTGCCGTTACGAGCTTTACCGGTGCGTACCTCAGTTACTTCCTGGATGGAGCAACCGGTGGCATCATTGTTACGTTTCAAACCGTGATATTTCTGATTGTGTTTGTGTTGGCACCAAAACATGGCCTTTTGGCAGCGCGTCGAAAGGCCAGGCAGGCCCTGCAGGAAGGACCGGTAAACCGGGACCCGTCGATTGCCGGGGGTACACGATGACCGGTTTTGATGAATTGCTGCTACCGTTCGCATTTCCTTTCATGCAGAAGGCGTTTCTAATTTCGATCATCATTGCAGTTCCAACGGCGCTATTGTCTTGCTTTCTGGTGATGAAGGGCTGGGCATTGATGGGGGATGCCGTGAGTCATGCGGTTCTACCCGGTGTGGTGCTGGCCTATATCACCGGAATTCCGCTGATTATCGGGGCGTTTGCTGCCGGCATGTTGTGTGCGGTGACGACCGGATACCTGTCACAAAACAGCCGTGTCAAACAGGACACCATCATGGGAGTGGTGTTTTCGGGAATGTTCGGTGTTGGAATCGTATTGTATGTAGCCATTGAGACCAATGCCCATCTCGATCATATCCTGTTTGGAAACATGCTGGGTGTGGAAAGCCATGAGATCTGGACCGCCGGTCTGATATCAGCCTTTGTCGCTGTCATCATTGTGTTGAAATGGAAGGATCTTCTGCTGCACAGTTTCGATGCGGCACAAGCCAAGGCATCCGGCCTGCACATTAATCTTCTGCATTACGGATTATTGGCAGTGCTGTCGCTTACAATCATCGCCACCTTGTCGGCGGTCGGTCTGATCCTCGCCATTGGTCTACTTATAGCTCCGGGTGCTATTGCTTTTTTGCTGGTGCCGAACTTTCGAACCATGCTCTGGGCTTCTATCATCATTTGTGTGTTATCGATGGTGGCTGGAACTTATGCCAGCTTTTTTCTGGATAGTGCACCTGCACCAACAATTGTGTTGTTCCTGACGGCGCTTTTTATCATTGCCTTTGCCAGACGCATGCATATTACCCGCAAGGCATCCATGCAGGTTGTCCGCCAGGCAGAGAAGGTCGGTTAAGCATGCCTGCAACATTCAAATTTTGGGGAAAGCCATTTCTGCAGTATAGGATTTGAAACTCTCGAGATACTGGTTGTTCACCTGTCGCTGCCATTCCGTGTCCGGAAGGATGGCTGATACACATTTGTACTTTTCGCGATAGCCTGCTGTCTGTTCGCAATCCTCTATGGCGATGGCGACAATTCCTGCCACACTTCCCTGCTGTTGTTCGACCAGTTGAATTGCGCCATTCATGGTGCCACCGGTTTCAACCCACTGGTCGACTAGTAATACGCGGGTTCCTGCGGCAAAGGCAGGCAATCGCATTTCCATATCCTGCGTGCGGCCGGAATAGTTGGTGAAGGTAGCGCTGTCCGTATCCACACACAACTTGCCCGACTTGCGTATCGGCAAAAAGCCTTTTCCGAGGCGGGTTGCTATTCCAGCGGCCAGGACAAAACCCATAGCATCGAGCCCGGCCACGACGTCGACATCGTCGGCGGATAGTTCCGCGCACAAATCGTCGAGCAGATCATGAAACGCCTCTCCGTTGATGTAGATTGAGGTGGGATCCAGCCAGGCGAATTTCTCGCCCTTGGTATTGGGAGACATGATCGAAAAATACCAGCGATCATCCCTGGTGCCTTTGTTGTTCGACATAGTTCAACTCCTCATGTTGGCAAGGTTCTTCATCAGTTTGTCTAATCTGGGAGGATCAATGTTATAAAAATCACCTTCTGCGTTGATGCCGGTTGCAACCATGAAACAGTCGACCAGCGGCGCGTAAAGGTGGGCGTTTTCAGGCGTGATGCCTGATGCAAGAGCCAAGGCTGTGTCACCGCAGGCTTTGCGGAAAGTTTCGATTTTTTCAAGATCTGCAGAGTGTCCGGTAGCCACGCCAGAAGTTGTGACAACATCCATGTATTGGCTGGCGATCTCAGCGCTGATAACATAATCATCTGGATCTACTTCACGCTGTTTCTTAAATGCAGTGCCACCAAAATAAAGGCCATTCCAGCCACAGGAATTTCGAATTGCGGCGATTTCTTCGGCTTCTATCTGATCATCCCTGGCACGACGCTCATCTATGCGTGCATCGTCGGCCCAGTAGGCGTCAACGGCAACACCATCTGCCTGCAAATCGGCTAGCATTGGAAACGCGTCTTTGCCAGTGACAGCGAGAAAGTTAATGCCCATCCAAAGATTGGGAAACCGGTTCCTTACATGTCGAATGATCGGCAGGAACCTATCCGGTTCAAAGTCATGATTGATAAGAAACACCCCCTTGCATCCACCGTCCAGGGCCAGTTTTACATTGGCCTCGGCCTGTGAATTTTCAAGCACATGTATGACCGGCAATACGGCAGGCCCCTGGGTCTTCATCAAGTCTTTGAGTGATGTTCGCTTCATCCGCTTTCCCGATTTTCCAAGCAGGATAAAAACAAGCTCGGAATTTGAGAAATTTATAGTAATAATGTATCCATAAGAAAAACAATAGGTATATGAGATGGCCGTCAGTATCCCAACCAACCTGTTGAGAACATTTGTAATTGTCACGGATCTGGGAAGCTATACACGGGCAGGGGACGCACTAGGGCGCACCCAGCCGGCTATCAGCCTGCAAATTCGACGATTGGAAGAATTGCTTGGCGCCAAGCTGATCCGACATGATGGCAAGAAGCTCCTGCTGACAGAAGCTGGCGATCAGCTTGTCGGTTATGCCCGTCAGATTCTGCACCTCAACGATCAGGCCACTTCAATCTTTCACCGCGACGAAATGGCAGGTGTATTGAAAGTTGGGTTGCCAACAGATTTTGCAGTTTCAAATCTGCAAAAGGCGGTGGTTGGATTTATCAATGAAAATCCTGAGGTGGAACTGGAACTCCACTGTGAATTGTCTTCAAAACTTGTTGAAGCCCTGCATGCAGACGAAATCAATATGGCGGTGGCGTTGATCGCGGAGGATCGGCTGCAGTATCTGGTTCGCGCCTGGGAAGAAAAACCGATTTGGGTAATGGCAAAGGGAAGCAAGCTTTACAACAAATCACCATTGCCACTGGTGGGACATCCGGAAGGGTGTGAATATAGAAAGCGCATGACAGAAAGCCTGAAACAGGCAAATAGAGAATGGCGTATAGCCTACACGAGCCCTGATATTTCAGGCGTTCAACAGGCTATCGCTGCTGATTTGGGCGTCACCGCGCTAACCCGGGCGACATATACCGATCAGATGCAAATACTGACGGAAAAACATGGCCTGCCCGAGGTGGAGAAAATCCGTATCGGTCTGTTTTACAAGCAACCCAGACAGACAAAGGCCGCCATTGAACTTTCAAATTGCCTGATAGCCAGCCTGGATGCGGAGACAGACCGCTACTTCACGCAATCCTCTTATCCGTAGGCGAAGTTCCGAATTAAGGATTCTTATAGCTTCATTTCAAACATAAATTTACAAAATGCGGTCCGGTTGCACTAATCTCTCCACAGCCTGAAATAAAGTACACTGGACTCGTAGGGTTCAAGCAAGATAGGCTGCGTGCTTTCGGAGGCGAGCAGGAGAGATTTTTAGGGAGGAAATCATGAGCAGAAAAAGAAATTCTATTGTTAAACCCACACGGCGTGAGGTGCTGAAGTTTACAGGCGCCATGGGTGCGGCAACCTTGGCAATGCCCTATGTAAACCGGGCCTGGGCGCAGACGGTCGAGCTCAACATGCTGGCCTGGTATGGCCATGGAGAGCCAGACATTGTCGGAGCTTACGAAGAGGCAAACAACATCAAGTTCAAGCCTAATATTATGCCGGTGGCGATAACATGCTGGCCCTGATTGCCCAGTCGCCGCCCGGCACCTATGATGTCATACTTTCAGACGCGGAATTTGTTCAGCAGTTGAATGCCGCCGGTTATATCGAGGAACTCGATGCAGGCGACTACAATTTCGATGACATGCTGCATGATGACTTCACCCAGTTCCCCGGGCACTGGAAGGATGGCAAATTGCATTCAGTTATGGTGCGTTGCGGTCATCTGGGCGTTTCCTACAACACCACCGCTATCAGTGCAGAAGAAGCTATGAGCTATAGCTGTTTTTGGAAAGATGGTGTGAAGGGCAAAGTCGGGCATTTCGACTGGCATCTGCCATCCCTGGGAATGATGAGCCTCTACAACGGTAACGGTGCCGGGTTGTGGGATCTTGATGACGGACAGTGGGACAAAGTGCAGGAAACTACAATGAGCCTCCGGCCGCAGGTGGGAGGATACTTTGACTATGGTGGCACGTTCAACTCCCTTAAAAACGGAGAAATGCTGGCCATGTGCGGTATTGGTGACTGGATAACAGGGGTGCTGGAAAAAGATGGAGCACCTGTTGCATCCGTCGTTCCCAAAGAGGGTGGCATTCAATGGACTGAATCCTATTGCATCGGCAGGGGATCAAAACATGCAGATGCGGTGAAGAAATTCATCCAACATATGCTGACACCAGAAGGCCAGGTCCGTTCTGCGCAAATGGCTGCCTATCCGGGCTTTGCCATCACAAAAGGCGGTCGTGCCCTGCTTAACGAACAAGATCCTAAGGAAGCACAGCGTACCGGTCAGGTAGATGGCGCAGCCAATGATCCGATCACCCTGATCAAGGAAGGCCGCATCCACTATCGCGATATTCCGGTCAACCAGACCCTTGAGGACTGGAACGACTTCTGGTCGGAATACAAAAACGCCTAAACGCGTACCTTTACCCATGGCTCCCTCCGCCAGCCGGAGGGGGTTTTCCTTTTCAGCCTTCGTACAGAATTAACGATGAGCATGGCCGACGAGACAACCGGAGCAAAGCCAAGACGCGGCATTGATGCGTATTCCCTTACCTGGCGCATGCCGATTATTGTATGGCAGTTTCTCTTTTTCATTGGCCCACTGGTCTTCATGATCGCCATGTCGTTCTTCCTGGTAAAAAACTACCGGATGGAAGAGGCCTTCGAAATGAAGAACTGGATCAAGATGCTTGGTCGCGGCTACTTCTGGGACAGTTATTTCTATACCCTCAAACTGGCTACTTTCTCTACGATACTGGCAACCGTCGTTGCGTTTCCCGCTTCCTTCGCGCTTGCCTTCAAACTGTCACCATCGGCTCGGCGGCTTGCTATATTTTTTCTGATCATCCCGTTTTTTACCAGCTACCTGGTGCGTACATTTTCCTGGTATGTAATCCTTGCTGAAAGCGGCGTGGTAAATGCAATTCTGGGTTTTGTCGGCCTCGGCCCTTATACAATGCTGAACACGGTTTTTGGCACGATGGTGGGGTACATGACACTGACCTTGCCGTTGGTTATCATTCTGCAAACCCTGTCGCTCAGCCAGATAGATCGCAACCTGATTGAGGCAGCTCATAATCTGGGCTGCGGCCGAATTCGAACCATTTTCACCGTAATTATTCCCCTGGCAAAGGTCGGTCTCATTATCGGTGCGGTATTCTGTTTCATTCTTTCGTTTGGTGACTTTGTGTCACCCTATTACCTGGGTGGATCCAAGCCCCCAACACTGCCGATCATGATCATCGACACCACCAAGTCCGGCCAGCAATGGCCGCGGGCTGCCGTGGTTGCGGTAATGATGATGGTCACGCTGTTTACGGTAGCGTTAGCTGCCATCGCGATAGCCTATAGAAAGCGGAAACAACCATGAACGAGCGTTTTGTCCGTAATTTCCTGAGGCTTTATCTGGTCTGCATATTCATATTTGTATTCTCCCCGATATTTGCAAGCATGGTGTTCTCGTTCAATTCTGATCGATTCCCGACGATACCGCTGGGCAGTTTCACATTGCATTGGTACGAAACCATTTATCACGACCCCGATGTCTGGGATGCATTGCGCACCAGCCTGATCGTCAGCGTTTCGACAGCGGTGCTTTCCACTTTCATCGGTTTCTGCACAGCCTATTCTGACTTCCGCTACAATTTCCGTTTCAAGGGAGCCTATCTCGCACTGGCTCTGTTGCCACCTACCATTCCGCTCATCATTATGGCGCTCGCCATGCTGGCCTGGTTTTCAAAAATCGGAGTATCGGGGGAGGTCTGGTCAATTGTCATGGCGCATACGGTGCTTTGCTCACCCTTCGCCATGGCAATTATCCGCCTCCGCCTGCAACAAATGGACTCGAATCTGGAGGCGGCTGCCTGGAACCTGGGAGCCAGTCAATGGACAACCATGCGCGAGATTGTTTTGCCCTTCGCCAAGCCAGGGATCATTTCAGCCCTTTGCCTGACGGCCGCTGTCTCGTTTGATGAATTTGCGGTTGCCTGGTTTGTCTCAGGTCTCAACAAGACCATACCGGTCATCATTCTGGAAATCGTCACTGGCAATATCGATCCGCAAGTGAATGCCATCGGTACGTTTGTCTTCATCACATCAATGACCCTCGTCATCATCGCCCAGACTGTGATCATGACGAGAGAGAAAAAGGAAGGTCAACACACATGAGTGAACCGCTTGTCTCTCTGCACAATGTTGTTAAGCGGTTTGGCAGTTTCACTGCCGTCCAGCCCCTCGATTTGGAAATACACAAAGGTGAGTTTCTTGCGCTGATGGGTTCATCTGGCTGTGGCAAGACCACCACGTTGCGCATGCTTGCCGGACTTGAAAAGCCCGATGAAGGTGAGATTCGCATGTCCGGGCAATTGATGAATGATGTTCCGGCATCAAACCGTGACACCCCGATGGTCTGGCAGACCCTCGCGCTCTTTCCATTTCTGAACGCACGCGAAAACGTGGAATTTGGCCTCAAAATGCGCGGAATGGCGGCGCCCGAACGGCGGTCCAAAGCGCTAGAGTGGCTGGAACGACTCGGAATCGGTGAATTTGCTGAACGTGATGTTACCTTGCTGTCAGGTGGTCAACGGCAGCGTGTGGCGCTTGCCCGCGCTTTGGTTACCGAGCCGGAAATTCTTCTTCTGGATGAGCCGCTTTCTGCACTCGATGCACACTTGGTTATCCGCATGCAGGGTGTATTGACCCGATTACAACGTGAACTGGGGATCACATTCGTTTATGTAACGCACTCACAGTCGGAAGCCTTTGCAATGGCAGATCGGGTTGTCATCATGTCGAATGGGGTTGTCGAACAGGTGGGAGCCCCCAGGGATATCTACAGAAGTCCGGCAAATCGTTTTGTTGCCGAATTTGTTGGCCGTAACAACATTCTCAGCGGCAGCGTTGCTTCGCTCTCGGGAAAATCTGCCAGTGTTGAAACCGTTGCCGGCACGTTTACCGTACCGCGATCGTCGGCGGTTCCAATGAACAAGTCCGATGCGGTATCGTTTGTTGTCGCAGCCGATCTGGTTACGTTATCCAATACAAAACCAAAAGCAGGTAATGCCGTTACCTGTAATCTTATTTCGGAAGAGTTTGTAGGCTCTGTTGTCACGCTCTATCTGGAAACCGATGACGGAACAGAATTCAAGGCTCAGGTGCAGCAACGTGAACTTGATCAACTCACCATAGAACCGGGTTCGAAGCTATGGGCTTCATGGTCAACGAACCACGCCCATGTATTACAAGGTTGACGGGAGCCATGATTGCAAACCCCATCCCATGGCCAAATGGTGCCAAATGCGCAGCAGCGATAAGCTTCGACATGGACGCAGACAGTCTCATTCACATTGCCAGACCGAATGACAGCTATAATCGTGCATACCCCATTTCCATGGGACGATACGGGCCTACGGTTGCACTCCCGCGCATTCTTGAAACCTATAAGAAATTCGGCCTGAAACAGTCTTTCTTCATTCCCGGCTGGTGCCTTGAACAATACCCGGACACGGTCGAAAAGATCCTGAACGATGGCCATGAAATAGGCCACCATGGCTGGATACACGAAGACCCGTGTGATGCAAGTGTGGCAGAACAGGCTGAGGCGCTGGATCGCGGCCTGGAAGCCTTCGACAAGATTGTCGGACAGCGCCCACGCGGATACCGAGCACCGCTTTACAATGTATCAAAAGACACTCCCGAACTTCTCATAGAAAGGGGCTTCCAGTACGATTCTTCCATGATGGCGGATGATATCCCGTATCTTCTCAAGACTACGGCAGGCGAACTGGTTGAAGTTCCGGTTCATTGGGGAGTGGATGACTGGCCCCCCTTTGCTCATTATGCGGAGATCGACTACATGATGCCTGTACGCGGGCCCAGCCAGGGGTTAGCGCCCTTCTGGGAAGAATTTGAGGCTGCGTATGAGGCCGGTGGAATGTGGCTGGCTGTGTGGCATCCATTTCTGACTGGCAGACTTGCCCGTTGGCGTGAAGTTGAGCGTTGGCTGGAGGATGTCACTGCGCGTGGTGATGTATGGTTTGCATCCCTCGAGGAAATTGCCGCCCATGTAAAATCGTTACGGGATTCGGGACAATATGAACCTCGGGTAGAAAATCTGCCCTATTTCGAAGGCCCGGTTTCCTGATCTTCTGTTTTCGCGACTATCCACACCCAATTCGTTCAATATATGCATATTTTGGCGCCGCAGGCACAAAGCGTGATATGCTGGAACAAAGATCGGGGCAAAAGTTCATCAGCTTGCGCGTTTTCCGCTAATAAAGCACGGATTTTGCATATTCTGGCGCTGCCTTTGCCCGGTCGTCGGAAACTGTATCGATTTATAAAGTAAGGAATTTTCATGGCGCATGATGTTAATCTTGTCGATCACCCGCTGGTTCAGCACAAACTCACCCTAATGCGTGAAGAAGATACCTCATCAGCGGTGTTCCGCCAGTGTTTGCGCGAGATCTCAACGCTGCTGGCCTACGAAGTGCTCCGCGACCTGCCCATGACAACCAAGAAAATTAACACACCGTTGCAGGAAATGGATGCGCCGGTACTGGCTGGCAAGAAACTGGTTCTGGTGTCGATTTTGCGGGCCGGTAACGGCCTGCTGGATGGTATGTTGGATTTGATGCCACTGGCGCGCGTTGGCCATATAGGTTTGTATCGAGATCCAGTCACGCTTTCGCCTGTCGAATACTACATGAAAGTGCCAAAAGACATCTCCGAGCGACTGACAATTGCAGTTGACCCGATGCTCGCCACCGCAAATTCAGCTTCTGCCGCAATCCAGCGTCTGAAGGATGTTGGCGCGAAAAACATCAAATTCGTCTGTCTATTGTCAGTACCAGAGGGCATAGAAGCCCTGTCTTCGGCCCATCCGGATGTTCCCATATATACAGCAGCTGTAGACAGTCATCTCAATGAACATGCATATATTGTTCCAGGTCTCGGTGATGCCGGTGACCGTATGTATGGAACTAAATAGAGTTACCGCCGGTTTTGCCTGGCTACGATTTCTGCAGTCTGGCGAACCACATCGGCCACTTGAAGCAGTTGATTTGCCAGCGGGTTGGTGCTGCGCCATATCATACCGATTTTCCTGCTCGGTTTGGGATCGCTGAATTGTGCAACCGATACTTCTGCCGATCGTGTTTCCACCGGAACAGCCATTTCTGGAATAAGGGTTACGCCTATTCCGGCTCCTACCATTTGCACGAGTGTGGAAAGTGAACTGCCATCAAGGCCGTCGTGCGGTAGACCCGCTTGAATATTGCAGAATGAAAGTGCTTGATCGCGAAAACAGTGCCCCTCTTCTAACAACAGGAGCCGTTGCTCGCAAAGCGATTGTCCATCGGGAACAGGCTCGTCTTTCTGTGCCTCGTTGCGAACAAGGACGAAGTTCTCCTGGAACAGTTCATGTTCGGTAAGGGAGGGTTCAGAGATTGGCAATGCAACAATCGCCGCATCCAGACGTCCTTCGGAAAGTTCCTGAATCAGTTTCTGAGTGAGAGTCTCGCGAATTTGGATTTCAAGCCCGGAATATTGTTTCGACAGACGGCTGATAATGATCGGAAGGAGATAAGGAGCGATGGTAGGAATCACCCCGATCCGCAGCTTGCCAACCAGACTGTCCTGAGCGGTGCGGGCAAGGTCGCCAAGATCATCGACCGAACGCAGAATATCGCGTACTCTCAGCGCAATTTCTTCGCCGAAGCTTGTGAGTCGCACCTGTCTGGCATTGCGTTCGAAGAGATTCGTGCCGAGAACTTCCTCCAACTCCTTTATCTGCATGGAAAGGGCCGGTTGGGAAATGCCCGAAGCATCTGCGGCACGTCCAAAATGGCCGTGTTTTGCCAACGCTTCAAAATAACGAAGCTGTTTCAGGGTGAGATGCATTATAAGAATAACTTATCCGCGTTATAAGAAAATCCAACTTTAACTAATGATGCGGTTTTGGTAAAGTCTCTTCGAAACCAAAGTTTTCCTGTGAGCAAGGTAGAAGATTGAACGTTTCATTGGTGCCTTTTCGCTGGGATCTGTCGGTTTCCAGGACTTACCCATAGATCAAATTCGAAGCAGGAATACGGTTCCCAACCGGAATTCATGTTCCCGCAGAGAATGATCGACAACGAATAAATATCAGGAGCTGCAAAACATGAGTACCCAAGCCAAGTGCCCAGTCATGCATGGTGCTAACACGGAATCCCGAACCGGCAGTACAGCCAACCAGCAATGGTGGCCCAATCAGGTCAACCTTAAAGTGCTGAACCAGAATTCCCCGCTGATTGATCCCAATGGTGAGGAATTCGATTACGCAAAAGAATTTGAGAGCCTGGATCTTGCTGCGGTCAAGAAAGACCTCACTGACCTGATGACCGATTCTCAGGATTGGTGGCCAGCCGACTATGGTCACTACGGGGGGTTGTTTGTTCGGATGGCCTGGCATAGTGCGGGCACTTACCGTACCTATGACGGCCGAGGTGGTGCGGGTACCGGTACCCAGCGTTTTGCCCCTCTCAATAGTTGGCCTGATAATGGCAACCTTGACAAAGCACGTCGCTTGCTCTGGCCGATCAAACAGAAATATGGTCGCAAAATTTCCTGGGCGGATTTGATGATCCTCGCCGGTAATGTGGCCATGGAATCCATGGGTTTCAAGACATTCGGATTTGGCGGTGGTCGCGCGGATGTGTGGGAGCCGGAAGAGGATATCTATTGGGGGCCGGAAACCGAATGGCTTGGTGATGAGCGCTACAGCGGAGAACGCGATCTCGCCGACCCGCTAGGTGCGGTTCAGATGGGTCTTATCTATGTGAACCCGGAAGGGCCAAACGGTGAACCAGATCCGCTGAAGTCTGCTGTAGATATTCGCGAAACATTTGGCCGCATGGCAATGAACGACTACGAAACCGTTGCGCTTGTTGCAGGTGGCCACACGTTTGGCAAGGGCCATGGCGCGGGGCCGGAAGATTCTGTTGGCCGCGAGCCAGAAGGTGCAGCAATGGCTGAAATGGGTCTTGGCTGGATAAATGAGCATGGATCAGGCAAGGGTGGTGACACAACCACAGCCGGTTTCGAAGGTGCCTGGACGGTCAACCCGACGCAGTGGGACATGGGTTATTTCGACGTATTGCTGGGTTATGAGTGGGAGAAAACCACAAGTCCGTCGGGCCATGTTCAGTGGACGCCCACAGCTGCTTCAAATGCAGATCAGCCGCCGGCTGCCCACGATGCATCCAAAAATGAACCATTAATGATGACAACGGCCGATATGGCGTTGAAACTCGATCCCGGTTTTGCGAAGATTTCCAAACAATTCCATGAAAATCCTGATGAGTTTGCCGATGCCTATGCTCGCGCCTGGTTTAAACTTACGCATCGCGACATGGGGCCGATTGGCCGCTATCTCGGGTCGGAGGTACCTTCTGAGGAACTGATTTGGCAGGATCCGGTTCCTGCTCATGAAGGTGGTTTGATCAGTGACGCTGATATTGCTGGCCTGAAAGAAAAAATCCTTGGCTCGGGGCTTTCTGTTGCCGAACTGGTTGCGACCGCATGGGCATCTGCTGCCACGTTTCGAGGTTCTGATAAGCGTGGAGGTGCAAATGGTGCCCGGATCCGTTTGGCTCCGCAAAAGGATTGGGAAGTCAACAATCCAGCACAGCTTGCAAGGGTACTTGAGACCCTGGAAGGCATCAAATCTGATTTTGATGGCAACGTTTCCCTGGCAGATCTCATTGTGCTGGGCGGTTGTGCTGCAATTGAAAAAGCTGCCGGAAATGGTGTAAGCGTTCCGTTTACACCGGGCCGTACGGATGCGTCCCAGGATCAGACCGATGTCGATTCCTTCGCTGTACTGGAGCCAAAGTTTGATGGTTTCCGCAACTACAAGAATACTGCCGATACCCGTTCAACCGAAGCACTTTTGGTGGATCGTGCTGCCCTTCTCGGCCTCACCGCTCCGGAGATGACGGTTCTTGTGGGCGGTTTGCGATCTCTCGACATCAATGCTGGAAGCTCAAAACACGGCGTTCTCACGCATAATCCGGGAACATTGAGCAATGACTTCTTTATCAATCTGCTAGATATGGCGACCGAATGGAAGGCAGCCGATGATACCGAGGAAACTTTCGAGGGACGTGACCGAGTATCCGGCGAGATCAAGTGGACAGGAACCCGTGCGGATCTGGTATTTGGTTCAAACTCGATCCTGCGTTCCCTGGCAGAAGTCTATGCTTCGAGCGATTCCAAGGACAAGTTCGTCAGCGATTTTGTTTCGGCCTGGAACAAAGTCATGATGGCAGACCGCTTCTAGGACTATTCGGGCCGAATTCGTCCGGTATTCTGATTAGAGCGTGTTCGCATCACGTGAATTCACAGCCGACTGCCCTGAAGAAATTCCGGCACTCCATTGGCGTGAACATATGGCAGACCTCTCCGATTGCCTTCCAGACATCATCGAAGGTTCTGGCGCCTGCCTTCCTCAGATGAGCCTTGAGCTTCGAAAAGGCCATTTCAATGGCATTGAGATCTGGGGAATATTTCGGCAGGAACAAAAACCATGCGCCGATATCTCGCAAGATCTGCTCGGCTTTTTCGCTCTTGTGAGCGGCTAGGTGGTCAAGGATTACGACATCTCTCTTTTCCAGTTCTGGCGCCAACTGTGTCTCAACATAAATCTCAAAGATTTCTTTGGTCATGGCCCGGTCAATAACCCAGGGCGCAACCAGTCCATGACTGCGCAGGCCTGCGATAAGTGTCTGCTTCTTCCAGTGGCCATGAGGGACAAAATCTATGAGGCGCTCTCCTGTTGGGGCCCATCCAGTTTGCTTGGCCATTTTGGTGTTTGTGGACGTCTCATCAATGAAGACAAGTTTTTCAATCGACCGATTCAAAAACGGAACACGCCTTGTCTTCCAGAGTTCGCGGTCTTTTTTCACGTCGATGCGGTGTTGCTCCTTGGCATAAATAGTCTTTTTTTATGCGACAACCCGAAACTGCGCACAACATGCCAGACAGGCGAATGATGGACATTGAGGTTGAATTTTTCGTTCAGCTCCGCACAAAGCTTACGGATTGTAATGTCCTTTTGTTCATCAACCCGTTTTCGAAGCCAGTCTTTATAGGGTGAAAGCTTGCCATGGCCTGTTTTTCCCGGGTTATGTTTTGGAGCAAGCGAGCCAGTTTCACGTTTCAACTTCACCATATCATTCACAAATTTGACGGAGACTTTGAAATGGGCAGCCGTTCCACGATGAGTGTGGCCTTCTTCTACATGAGCTACAACACGTTTACGCAATTCAATCGGATGGGGCTTGGGCATTGAAAATCCTTGGCTTCGAACCGAATCAGGTCACCCCAATCAGAATCATATTCGCGCACGGAAAGAAACTGAATCTACTCGACACAAACACGCTCTAATGGTTGGCGGCGCCCGGTAGTGCCTGGCGCCGTTTTTCTATCATGAGATAAGTTTATGCATGACTTCCATGCGTGTCGAGCCGCCTGCATCGATTACCTTGCTGCGCAATTTGCGCATTGCACCCAGCCACTTGTCGTAGTTTCCGGCCTTGAACTGAATGTATTGTTCAACTTCGGGATGCGGTAGAATCAGAAACGTCTCCGCTTCAACACCCTTCAATACCGCTTCCGCAAGTTCCTGAGGCGACAGCAGACCAGGCACATCCTTGCAGTCTGCCGGGTCTGTATAACCCAGTAATTGTGTCGCCACATATTGCGGACACACAGCGGAAACCTTGATACCCTGATCTCCGTGGGAAATAGAAAGAGCCTCAGCAAATGCAACAGCGGCGTGTTTAGTTGTGGAATATGCCGCATCACCAATCTGGTTAAGCAAACCCGCAGCAGATGCAATCTGTACGAAATAACCATCGCCTCGTTCGATCATGGAAGGCAGAACCGCACGGGCAGCGTAAACATGTGCCATGACGTGCACATCCCAACACAGGTTCCAGACTTCATTGGAGGCGGATGCCGCATGGTCCGGCTCACCACGGTAAAGGCCGGCATTTGAGACAAACATGTCAACCGGGCCAAAATGGTCTTCCGTTGCCTTGACCAGTTTTACTATCTGTTCTTCTTTGGAAACATCACAGGCAATCCCAAGCCCGGACATCGTTTCAGCTGTTGCCTTGGCTTCTGATTCATTTAGATCAGCAATCACCAGTTTTGCACCTTCCTGGGCAAATCGGTTGGCAATGGCGGCACCAATGCCACGGGCTGCTCCGGTTACGATTACGGTTTTATCTTTCAGTTTCACAGTCCGCCTCCCGGAACAATCTTGAGATTTTGATTTGGTGGTGCATATAGGGCGCATATGCTTGTAGTTTGTCCCACTAACATACTGGAAAGCCGTCCGCTAACACAGGACTTTTAGCCAACTCTCAACAAATACATTTTGAGAGGAAGCGTTCCGGAAACTTGCCCACGAGGCGGTTTATACGCTGTGACCATCAACTTACGTAAGTAGTTTCCGCGCATCTAAGCAAAAACTCCGAATAGAGCTCCATCACGGTTGCGTGATAGCTTGCCGCGAAATTTAGTATTTTTCAAACCCGGCGAGGGACAAGATGACAAACTTTATTAATGCTTACAGTCATGCTCGGTTCAACCCATTTGCAGGTCAGGCAGGACCCAAGGCCAATTTCGGCAATGGTGGATACCAGCCCATTCAGAGTAAACGCTTCAAGGGTTGTTGCTGCCATGGTCCACAACGTCCGGTGCATCATCAACATGTCAGTCAGCATAATCACATTAACAATACCTATAATATTACAATCAATGTGAACGTGCAGGTTGCACAGATCATCAGTAGCCTTCACAACCTGATTTCAAACTTCCTCGCCCAGCACGGGTATCAAGGCGCGCTGCCGCACAACCCGGGCGGTTTTGGTGGCGGCTATCAGCCTGGCCCAATTGGCTATGGCGGGTTTCCCGGCGGTTATCAGCCCGGCCCGATTGGCCATGGTGGCTTCCTGGTGGCTATCAACCAGCTCCCGGTGGATACGGTTATGTGCCACCAGTGATAATTGATGGGCCGTTTTTCCCAGGGTATGGCGGTGGATGGCAACCGGGACCGGTTCTGCCTAAACCTCCTGCACCTCCAGGACCGCCTGCACCTCCGCATCCAGGCAACCCAAAGCCTCCGACAGGTGGCGGTGGCCATCCGCAACCTCCGGTTCCGGGTCCCTGGCCTCCAGCAGGTCATTGGGTTCATACCACTACCGGTCCGGTTCCAAAGCCAGAAAATCTCAAAGCAGGACAGGTGTTCAGCCGTCTAGTACCAGCTGACAATGCTGCGAAAGAAGGAGAGTTTTCCGGTAAGGATCGTCCAAACCCGCGTGAAATTTCAAACGCGGTTGCGCATCAGGGTTACAAGGAGACCCAAAATGCCAATGGTGCTTCTGACCTGTTGTGGTCATGGGGCCAGTTTATCGACCACGATCTGACGCTGTCCCGCGAAGGTGAGGAGAAGACTGTCATTCCTGTAAAACGTGGCGACAGATATCTTGATCCTACCCATTCAGGCAAAAGCTTCATTCCGTTTACCCGGTCTGACACAGTCGTAGACGCCAATGGTGTGCATCAGCAGATCAATGACCAGACACCGCTGATGGATGCATCCATGGTCTATGGTGCCAAGAAATCTCAGACTGATGGTTTGCGGACGTTTGAAGGCGGCAAAATGAAACTGATCGATGGTCATTTGCCTCCTAATGAAGAGCACAAGGTTCTTTCCGGAGACCCGCGCGCGGCTGAGCAGCCAGGTCTGCTCTCACTGCAAACCCTGTTTGTCCGTGAGCACAACCGCCTGGCAGACATTCTTGCCAAGCGTGATCCGAAGATGACGGACGATCAGGTGTTCAGCGAAGCACGGCGTCTTGTGACCGGTCAGATTCAGGCAATTACCTATAACGAGTTTCTGCCGACACTGGTTGGCAAGGATCGCGCAACGCCTGGCAATTATCACTATGGTGCCGGCCCGGTAGATGGTCGCGTTTCAAACGAATTCGCAACCGCAGCCTATCGTGTTGGGCACACCATGGTGAGTGATACCATTGCCATCAAGAACAAGGATGGTACGATTCGTCAGGTCGGCCTTGATGAAGTCTTCTTCAAACCGGAATTCACGCAGAAAGAGGGTCTTGCTGCTGTCCTTGGCGGACAGGCCGGACAAACCGCTGAGAAGGTTGACAATCAACTGGTCGACTCGCTTCGCAACCGCCTGTTTGGCCCGCCAACTGGTGGTCCGGGGATGGATTTGGCCTCATTGAATATACAACGCGGACGAGACCACAACCTGCCGAGCTATAACGAAATGCGTGAAGCCATGGGCCTGCACAGGATCACAAGCTTCGATGATCCGATCTTCCAGAACGGTGTCGGGCAGAAACTGGCAAGTGTCTACAAGAGCCCGGACGAGATCGATCTCTGGGTTGGTGGTCTCGGCGAGAAGCCTGTCGGCAACTCCATGCTCGGAAGCACTTTTACTGGCATCGTTGGCGATCAGTTTGCCCGTACGGCACAGGCAGATCCGAACTTTTACACCAAGACGGCTTCGCTCGCAGAGCAACAGTGGTTGAACAGCCTTACGCTTGGCGACCTCATCCGCTGGAATACTGACAATGCGCATGTCGACAACACGGTGTTCATCGCCACTGACTAGGTTGACGTGGTCCGACACAAATTCACCCCGGGTCCGAAGCCCGGGGTTTTTTTGTTAGTCGTGTGTATTTTCAAAAATAATTTGGCAGACCTGGCCGTCCGACATCCCTTGTTTTCCCGTGTACCACCTGTAAAAAAAGCAGCGATGGATTTTATGCACGCCGGCGTGATTCAATTTGTCGTAAAAATTGGGTAACTATCTGACTGTAATAGCTAAAATCTGAGTCTATGTTACAATGTGCCGGATCCAAATTGCGGAGTAAAAAATGGCTACATTGTTGATACGCAATGCGGACGTTGTCGTGACAATGGACGACGAACGCCGAGAAATCGCCGGCGGAGATCTGCTGGTTCGCGACGGGGTTGTCGAAGCCGTAGGAGACAATCTGGCTGTGACAGCAGACGAAGTGATCGATGCACAGGGTTGTGTGGTTACCCCGGGTCTGGTGAATACCCACCATCATCTTTATCAGAGCCTCACAAGGGTTGTACCCGGAGAACAAGATGCCCTTTTGTTCGGCTGGCTGCAAACCCTGTATCCAATTTGGGCAAAGTTCGGGCCGGAAGAATTTTTTGTTTCGGCACAGGCTGGCCTGGCTGAATTGGCACTTTCCGGTTGCACGATGAGTTCGGATCACCTTTATCTCTACCCCAATGGAGCGCGCCTGGATGATACTGTGGAAGCTGCGCGCACCATTGGTATTCGTTTCCATCCTACCCGCGGGTCCATGAGCATCGGTGAAAGCGACGGCGGCCTGCCACCGGATTCTCTGGTGGAACAGGAAGCAGACATACTGGAAGACAGCATCCGTCTGATTGACAAGTTCCATGATGCGTCACCTGGCGCCATGCTCAGAATAGGACTTGCACCCTGTTCACCCTTTTCGGTCAGTCGGGAACTGATGCGGGATTCGGCTTTGCTTGCCCGGGACAAGAAGGTGATGCTGCACACCCATCTTGCGGAAAATGACGAAGACATTTACTACAGTCTGGAGAAGTTCGGCTGTCGGCCGGGGCAGTATGCAGAAGATTTGGGCTGGACAGGCGATGATGTCTGGCATGCCCATTGTGTGAAGTTGGACAGTTCGGAAATTGACCTGTTTTCAAAAAGCCGCACGGGTGTCGCTCACTGCCCCTGTTCGAACTGTCGGCTGGGATCTGGCATAGCACCAGTGCGCCAAATGCTAGATAAAGGTGTGAAGGTTGCGCTTGGGGTAGACGGATCGGCCTCAAACGATTCAGGCCATCTCCTGTCAGAGGCCCGGCAGGCGATGTTATTACAGCGAGTCAAAAATGGCGCAGGCGCAATGAGCGCACGTGAGGCCTTGGAAGTTGCAACACGCGGAGGGGCCTGCGTTCTCGGGCGCGAGGATTGCGGGTCGTTGGATGTCGGTAAACGCGCGGATATCGCTGTATGGGATACTTCCGGTCTCGAGGCAGCAGGCAGCTGGGATCCGGTAGCAGCCCTGGTGTTATGTGGCCCCTTCGCCGTAAGGGACCTGTTTGTTGAAAGACGCGCAGTAGTACGTCAATGGAACCTTACCGGTGTGGAACTCGGCGCAGTTGTCGAAAAACAAAACCAATTGGCAAAGAAGTTGTCGGCCTCTCTATAGTGGCTACAACCAAAAACCTTCATTAGACGCCATCATCAATCAGCTTTAGGCTCTGCGGTGCATAGGAGGCCATTGTCGCCAATTTTCGTACAGTGGCGACACCAGTTGACACTTGAGCTGGTTCCCTCGACCTGTTGGGGAGTCATGCCATCGGGAATTGGTACACAAACCTCACCGCAAATTCCGATTCTGTCTTCCTGGTCAAGCAGTCCCTGCAACAGGATGGCAACCGCTTCAGAAGCACACTGGATAGGCGGATAGCCACTATCCGGATCAAAATTGGTGCCGGTAGACTGTGCAGATGGTGAAGGCTCTTCTTCCGTCTCCGGCTGGGCTGCAGCTTCGTTTAGGCGGGCGCAAGCCTGGAACAGTCGGTCCTGAGTAACTTCGTCTGAAAGTCTGTTTGGTCTGCCCTGGAGCCCCTCATCGATGCGGAAACTTGACCAGGCGCTGCGGGTTTTGCGGCCAATTGCGCCATCAGCCGGTCCCGCTTCATATCCGAGGCGACCGAGGCAGGTTTGAATATCCGCCACCACTGACCTCGGCAAGGATTGGTTTGTTTGCTTGCGGATGCACTTGTTGCCGGAATTATTCAGCCTGTAGCCCCGTGCACATACGCAGGAATTTTTCGAACTCGAATAGACAAACGGCCACTGGCACTGCGGGTTCACCTGTGGCTGCACGCATTTGTTGCCAACCTTCTCCAAACCATCCGGGCACACGCACTGATTGTTCTTTTTAACAAATGGCACCGGGCACTGGTTAGGAATGCCAATGCAGGTATTACCCAATTTGAACTTGCCGGCTGGACATACACAGCCCGTGTTGGAATTGTTCGGCACGAATGGCGCCTTGCAGAGAATCTGAATAGTAACCGGTACACAGGTATTACCGACTTTTTTCTTGCCGATCGGGCATACGCAGGCGGTATTGTTGTTATTCGGCACAAAGGGAGCCTGACACAGTATCTGGATTACGATCGGCACGCAGGTATTTCCTACTTTCTTTTTACCAACCGGACAGACACAATTGCCGTTCCCGTCCGGGACAAACGGAGCCTGGCAAAGAATTTGGATATTGATCGGCACACAGGTGTTTCCAACTTTCTTCTTGCCGATTGGACAGACGCATTGATTGTTCACCTTAACAAACGGTGGTAGGCAGATCACGGCATTTGGATCAATTACGATGTTACCGTTGTTTGGATTGACATTAAGGTTCGGCTGGTTCTGCTTTTGCAGCTGATCAACCAGGTTCTCCAGCAGGTTTTCCGCCTGGCCCTGACTAGAGTAGGCGAATACTGCAGCCACCACCAAAATACTTAAAATCAGATGTCGGAAAACCTGTCCCGTTAGCCTGTACCTGCTGTTCATCGTGCCCTCCGGTCAGATTGATTGACCCATGATTAAATCAGGTTGTTGTAGGTTGTCTGGCACAAGCGTAGCTTGTTTCGTCATACAACACAAATTCGTGAAGTGTTATTCACGCTATTTTTGAGAGTGTGAAGCAGGTTAGGCCCTGTCCGGATGGCACGATTTTCCTGCAATGTAGACGGCAGAAATTGCACGATCGTCACCCATAGTTTGCAGCACAAAAAGTTCTTCGCTCAAGGAGTCGACAGTTTCCATCCGAACATCCATAGCAGGTGTCGCACAGGCGTCCAGAACGATGACATCAGCCTCTGTTCCGGTTTCCAGTGTGCCTATTTTGTCTTCCATGGAAAGTGCACGGGCATTTCCTAGGGTCATCATGTAACAGGAATGCAGCGGACTCAAAACCTGATTGCGCAATTGCAGAACCTTGTAAGCCTCGTCCATGGTCTTCAGCATCGAATAGCTGGTGCCACCGCCGATATCAGTTGCTACCGCTGTGCGCACGCCTTGCTCGCTCAGTCCTTGCCAATCATAAAGACCACTGCCAAGAAACAAATTGGATGTCGGGCAAAACACAGCTACCGAGCCCGTTTCTTCCATTGCTTTTCGTTCACGCTCTTCGAGGTGAATACAATGGCCAAACAGGCTTTTGTCTCCCAGCAGGCCGTAGGTTTCATAGACATCGAGGTAATCCCGGGCGGAAGGATAAAGTTGTTTTGTAAACGCTATTTCGTCATGATTTTCTGACAAATGGGTCTGCCTGTAACAGTCTGGATATTCCATGGCCAGAGACTGGGCAGCTTCCATCTGCTCAGGAGAAGATGTGATGGCAAATCGGGGCGAAATTGCATAGTCAAGCCTTCCGCGGCCATGCCATTCTTCGATCAGTAATTTGGTGTCGTCATAACTGGA
This sequence comes from Rhizobiaceae bacterium, assembly GCA_965198665.1. GTDB lineage: Bacteria > Pseudomonadota > Alphaproteobacteria > Rhizobiales > Rhizobiaceae > JAALLB01. The sequence continues at coordinate 36,533 of CBDAPT010000013.1, forward strand.
TTTTGGTGTATCACACAGTGCATACGGTGCATTGCGATCCATCATCACCTTCCCGCCTATCATGCGAAGGTTCCGGGATTCTGCCTGCGCGAAATAGGCTTCCGCGGATATTTTGTGCACTGAGCAGTAAGCAACCGCCGTTGTTGTGCCATGGCGAAGTAATGCGTCAAAAAACAGTTTTGCAATCCTTGCACAATGTTCGGTGTTTTCGAATTTCTGTTCTTCGACAAATGTGTATTTGTTGAGCCAGTCCAGGAGTTTGGTTCCAAAAGAACCGATAACCTGCATTTGCGGAAAATGCAGATGGGTGTCGATAAACCCGGGCAAAATCAGGTTGGGCCTGTGATCAACGATATCTGCTCCACAAAATCCACTCACCACGTCATCGTAATTACCTGATGCGGTGATCAGACTGTTCGTCATCGCGACAGCACCGTCTTCGATATAAGTGTAACAATCCGTATCCTCATGCGACTGAGGTTCAGCCATAAAACTCAAAATTCGGCCGCGAAGGATTGTCGTGCTCATATTGGCAGGTGTCCCGTGTTTGAATGTCTGATTATTGCCCATTCAGGCAGTTGGCAGATAATATCTCGATTTGTCGTTTCATCAGTTGCCCCCGGACAACTTTGCAGTATTCCGTTCACGATGTGTCTCAAAGTTGCTGGTGCTTGCTGCATTCAAATGCTGAATGATTTCTGCCGCTGCAAGTGCGGCAATGATTTCCGGACGCTTATCATCAACAAATGTATTTCCAATTGGACAGATAAGATCATCCATTCCCGCTTCGCTACCATTTTCGCGGCGCAGCCAGTTTCGAAAGGTAGCTCGTTTTGTTTTAGAACCAATCAGACCCACATAGGCTGCATCTTTTCTCGCGAGGGCTTCACGTGTGATCAGAAAATCCAATGCGTGATCATGGGTTAGGATAACAAACGCGCTACCATCGGGGGCAGAACGGACTTCCGTTTCCGGCATTGCGGCTAACCGGGTATCCAGATGTTCGGGAGCTGCCGCCAATTCTTCACCGCGGGTATCCACAAGAATAGGGCATACCGGCAACAACATAAGCGCCCGGCACAGGGCAATGCCAACGTGGCCAGCGCCGAACACGTAAACCCGGGGCAGGGACTGCAATTCATTTTTAATTTGCTCTGAACAGGATTGGATGCCCAACTCATTCAAAACACTGATCCGTAAATCGACCGTGCCGCCGCAGCATTGTCCGATATGTGGGCCCAGCGGAACCCTCATCTCCATTTCAGTTGTGTTTTCGTCCTTCAGTAGCTCACGCGCTTTTTCAATTGCCAGGTTTTCGAGCTGTCCACCACCGATGGTCCTGAAAATCCTGCTTTCGCTCAACAGCATCCAGGTGCCCGTATCTCGCGGTGTAGAACCGTGGATCGCGGTTACCTCAATTCGTGCGACTTTATCCGCACCGTTCAGGAATGTCTCGATATCGTGGAGTTGTTTGTACATGGTTCAATTACCCCGCAGTCGATCAAACGCCATCAGAATGCATTCAGGTGTCGCTGGTGCGTCGAGCCTGGGGCAAACGGTATAATTTCGTTCTGATGCAACAGCCATCGAAAGCGCTTCGAGAACCGACATCGCCAGCATGAAGGGTGGTTCGCCGACAGCCTTTGAACGCCGAATGGTCATTTCCCGGTTTTCCGACCAGTCAGCAAGTGAAACATTGAATACCGGCGGCCTGTCAGAGGCCAACGGAATTTTATAAGTCGACGGAGCATGGGTGCGCAGGCGGCCTGCTTCATCCCACCATAATTCTTCGGTCGTAAGCCAACCCATGCCCTGAATGAAACCGCCCTCGATCTGGCCCAAATCAATGGCCGGGTTGAGTGAGCGACCCACATCATGCAGGATATCGACCCGGTCCACGTGATATTCGCCGGTGAGCGTGTCCACAGAAACTTCCGATACAGCCGCTCCATAGGCAAAATAATAAAAAGGCCGTCCGATCCCTGCTTCCCGGTCCCAATGGATGCTGGGAGTTTTGTAAAATCCGGTTGCAGACAGTTGCACGCGTTCCATATAGGCGGCCTGTATAAACTCCCGGAATGCCAGCGTTTTGTCAGCAAGCCTTATCATACCATCATCAAATATTACCTGGTCTGGATTGACGCCGTACTTCATACCGGCAAATTTCACCAGCCTCTCCTTAATGGTCTGGGCCGCCGCCGCCGCCGCCATGCCGTTGAGATCAGATCCGGAAGATGCTGCCGTTGCGGAGGTATTGGGCACTTTTCCGGTATGGGTGGCTGTGATTTTGATCTGGTCAAGACCTACCTGAAACTCGTCGGCCAGCACTTGGGCCACCTTGGTGTTCAGGCCTTGACCCATTTCTGTGCCACCGTGGTTAAGGTGTATGGATCCATCCGTATAGATATGCACCAGCGCTCCGGCCTGATTGTACCAGGTGGCCGTAAACGAGATGCCGAACTTTACCGGCGTCAGGGAAATGCCCTTGCGAACCACATGCTTTTGGCGGTTGTGCGCCATTACCGCGTTACGGCGCTTTTGGTAGTCACTGGAAGTTTCGAGTTCTTCGACGATCTGACCAATAATGTTGTCTGTCACCTTTTGATGGTAAGGAGTGACGTTGCGATCGGTGTCGCCGTAGAAGTTTGCTTTTCGTATGTCGAGTGGATCCCGGCCCAGAGCATAGGCAATTTCCTCGATTATGCGCTCGCCTCCCAGCATCCCCTGGGGGCCGCCAAAACCCCGGAATGCTGTGTTGGAAACCGTATTGGTTTTAAAGGGTTGCGATTTCAGCAATACATCCGGAATGAAATAGCAGTTGTCTGCATGAAATAACGCCCGGTCTGTAACCGGCCCGGAAAGGTCGGCTGAATTCCCGCAGCGCGCAGCGAAAGTGGCTTCTACTGCACTTATCCTGCCGTCATTATCGAACCCGACATCGTAGTCCACGAGAAAATCGTGTCTTTTGCCAGTTGCTATCATGTCGTCATCACGATCCGGGCGCAGTTTTACGGCACATTTGTATTTCTTGGCTGCAAGTGCAGCGACAGCAGCGAAAAGATTGGACTGGGTTTCCTTGCCGCCAAATCCACCGCCCATGCGTCGCACTTTGACGGTGACTGCATTGAACGGTACGCCGAGCACGTGGCCCACCATGTGCTGGACTTCGCTTGGATGCTGGGTCGAAGAATAAACCGTAACATCATCATCTTCGCCAGGTATGGCAAGCGCAATATGGCCTTCAAGATAGAAATGGTCCTGACCACCAATGTGCATGCTGGACTGAATGCGGTTCACCGAGTTTTCAAGTGCGCCGGGCGCATCACCGCGTTTTAGCGTGAGGGGTTCGGTGACCAGCGGGTATCCTTTTTCACGCGCTTCTGCGACATCGGTCACGTGAGGTTGTTCGGTATATTGTATTTTGGCTTTAGCAGCAGCAGCCCTTGCCTGTCCGCGTGAAGTGGCAAGCACCGCAAAAACCGGTTGGCCGTGAAACTCGACATCCGTGGCAAACACAGGGTCATCATGCTTTCCTGTCGGACTTATGTCATTGTCGCCCGGAATATCGTCCGCCGTCAAAATACCGACAACGCCATCCGAGGCTAGAACCTGAGAGATATCCATAGTCTCAATACGACCGCGCGCGACCGTTGAAAGCCCGAGATAGGCATGCAACATGCCTGTCGGTTCAACAATGTCATCAATGTATTCCGCGGTGCCGCAGACATGCTTGTGCGCGGAGTCATGCCGGTGATCTGAATGGATCACGCTTGCTTTGCTCTGGAGTTTGCCGGATTGCTTGTTCATCACAATATTCACTCCGCTGCCACACGAACCAGGCGGGTATGTTCGGAATTCCCGCTGGTTTCGAGGAAGAAGCGCCTCAAGAGGTTCTTGCTAACCTGCATTCTGTAACCTGCTGAAGCCCGCCAGTCGGAGAGGGGTGCAAAATCGGCGTCAAATCCTGCCATTGCCCCGGTAACGACTTCCTCGGTCCAGGGATTGCCAATGAGTGCGTGTTCGACGGTGCCTGCTCTTTTCGGGACACCTGCCATTCCGCCAAATGCAATAGCCGCATCCTGCACCAGACCGTCTTCCAGTCGGACACGGAACGCACCACACACTGCAGATATGTCCTCATCCCTTCGCTTGGATATCTTGTACGTGGCAAAGAGGTCTTTTGCCCCGGCAAAAGGCAGAAAGATCTGTTCGACAAAGTCACCCGGTTCGCGGTTTTGTTTGCCATACTCAATAAAAAACTCTTCAAGTGGCAGGGTGCGACGTTCGTCTCCCCGGCGCAATGTCAGGGTTGCACCTAACGCAATCAGTACCGGCGGGGTATCGCCAATAGGCGAACCGTTGGCAACGTTGCCGCCGATGGTTCCCATATTGCGGACCTGCTCTCCACCAATGCGATGCCAGAATGCTTCCAATTGGGGGAAGTGCCTCGAAATATGGGGTGCCAATTGTGTGTAGGTGACACCTGCACCAATGGAAAGGCCCGATTCTGTCGTTTCAATCTCCTGCAATTCCTCAAGATGCGAGATGCCGATTACCGGAGAAATCTGCTTCATATGCTTTGTCACCCACAGGCCAACATCAGTGGATCCGGCAACAATGGTAGATTTGGGATGCTTTTTGCGAGCCTGTGCAAGCGCGTCAACGGTCGCAGGTACTATCAGGAGTTCATCACCGCAGCTAATTTCGACGGTTGCACCGTCATCCATTGCCTGCAGCTTGTCCATGACCACGCGGCGCTCTTTAACCAGCGGATCGTCGACCGGATGCCCATTCGCGGAAATTGCCTGCGCCGCCCTGATAATCGGCGCATAGCCGGTACATCGACAGAGATTGCCTTGCAGCGCAGTCTCAATTTCCGTTTCCGAAGGCCTTGGGTTAGTCATCCACAAGCCGTAGAGAGACATGATGAAGCCCGGTGTGCAGAAGCCGCATTGGCTGCCGTGGTGATCGACCATAGCCTGTTGCACCGGATGGAGTTGGCCGTTTTTAGCCCTGAGATGTTCCACGGTTACAACATGGCAGCCATCAAGCGTGCCGACAAAGCGAATACAGGAGTTGACCGTCTCGTATATCAGTTCGCCTTCGACGACCCGACCAACCAGAACCGTGCAAGCACCGCAGTCTCCTTCCGCACAACCTTCCTTCGTGCCACGCAGCCGTTTCTCCAGTCGGAGGTAATCAAGCAGGGTCAGGGCAGCCGGAATGTTGTCAACGGTTATGACCTTATCGTTCAGAAGAAACTGGATGTGGTCCCTGATGGCGGTCAACTGGTTCAATTCCCTCGATAGGTGGAATAGCCGAACGGCGAAACCAGCAGAGGTACATGGTAGTGCTCACCTGGACTTGAAATACCGAAACGCACCGGCACTGTACCAAGGAACGGGTTGGCTTCTCCGCGCCCGAAATATTCGCCCACTTTGAATGACAGTTCGTATTCACCTTCGTTGAACGCAGAACCTGCCAGGAGCGGTCCGTCGCAACGGCCGTCACTGTTTGTCGTGACGGTTTTGAGGAGGACCCGGTTTCCCATATCGATGCGGTAAAGATCAATACCAAGGTCGGCTGCCGGTTTTCCGGAAGCCGTATCGAGAACATGGGTTGTCAACCGTCCCGTATCAGTTGCTGAACTCATAATTCGATTCCCTTTGGTAAGCCTGTTCGACTGATTGTAACATATTTTGGATTGATTTCATGAAAGGATGTCTTTCAACAAATTTTTGAAAATGTAGAGTGTCCCATAGCTTGTCCTTGTGCTCAACTGCCAGAGTTGAGGGCTGATTTGTACCACTCAATAATCTGCTTTCTTTCGTCCGCTTCGATAAAAGAGACATTGGCTGGTGGCATGGCGTTGCTGACACCGGCCTGAAGGTAAATTTCACGGGCATATCGCGCAATCTGCGCATCGGTTTCGAGCACCACGCCTTTCGGTGCGGATCGGATGCCATCCCAGACAGGTTCGGCAGCGTGACACATGGAGCACCGTCCCAGAACCGTGTCGCGAACCTCAGCAAACTGTTCTGTTTGAGCAAATCGCTTCTCATGCGGCGTCATCGACTGTTCTTCATCCGCAGTGGACAAGATGCTGGGAGCGGTGGACAGCCATGCGATGATGACAAACAGGATTGCTGTTACCAGCCAGGTCCATGTAGGGTCGCCGGTGCCTGCATGTTTTGAGTTGAAATAATGCCTGATTGAAACTCCCATAAGAAATATCAGGGAGGCAATAATCCAGTTGTATTCCGTTGCAAACGCCAGCGGGTAATGATTTGACAACATCAGAAATACGACCGGCAGGGTGAGGTAGTTGTTTTGGGTGGAACGCTGTTTCGCCTGCATACCAAGGGCGGGATCCGGACTTTTCCCGGCGATTAAGTCGGCAACGACCTTCTTCTGATTGGGGATGATGATGAAAAATACATTGGCCGACATTATGGTGCCGGTAAATGCTCCCAGGTGCAGGAACGCAGCGCGGCCGGAAAAGACTTGGGTGTAACCCCACGCCATTGCAACCAGAACGAAATAAAGCAGCACCATAAGCACGGTGTTGTTGACGCCCAGTGGCGACTTGCACAAGAGGTCGTAAATCACCCAGCCAAGCGCGATTGAAATAAGGGAAATTATGATCGCCGTGCCCGGTGACATCTCAAGCACGTTCGGGTCTACAAGATAGAGATCGGCACCGACATAATAGACGATACACATTAATACGAAGCCCGAGATCCAGGTGGTGTAAGCCTCCCACTTAAACCAGGTTAGGTGTTCCGGCATCTGTTCCGGAGCAACCATATACTTCTGGATATGATAAAACCCGCCGCCATGGACTTGCCATTCGTCACCCGCAGCACCTTTGGGCAGGTTGTCGTGCTTGCGCAGGCCAAGATCAAGGGCAATGAAATAGAACGATGATCCGATCCAGGCAATCGCAGTTATGACGTGCAGCCAGCGAGCGGCAAATCCCAGCCAGTCCCACAGGATCGCGAATTCATACATGTCTGTCTCCCTGATATTCTAATGTGGCAGACCTTGCTTTCCGTTTGAATATCAATAAAATTCAAAGGCTTTCAAAAAAGAAGATATAATCCAGGGTAAATCATATGTCCTACGTTAACAATCTCAAGACATTTGTCCGGGTGTATGAACTGGGAAGCATGTCGGCTGCGGGCCGTGATTTGCGGGTTTCTCCAGCGGTTTCCAGCAGCAGGATTTCAGAGCTGGAGAAGCATTTGGGAATCCGCCTGTTCAATCGCACGACCCGAAATCTCAAACCGACAGAACAGGGGGAACTGTTCTATAAGGGCGCCATCAAAATTCTGGATACAATAAATGAGGTCGAGGGTGGAATCAGCGACATCACATCCAATCCCAAGGGAACCATTTTCGTATCTGCACCGCTTGGGATCGGCAAAAAGCTTATTGCGCCGCTTGTGCCAGCATTCCAGGAAAAATATCCCGATATCAATGTGCGACTTAGGTTATCTGACAGACGGGTAAATATTACAAATGAAGGACTGGATGCAGCATTTGTGCTGGGCCGGTTGATAGATTCCGAACAACGCATACTGCCTATCCACGAATTTGAACGGGTGCTGTGCGCTTCGCCGGAATATGTCTTACGTAATGGAATGCCCCAAAGCGGCGATGAATTGACCGAAAACAATCATCGATGTTTGTTGCTTAGGTACCCGGGCCTGAACGAATTTTACTGGAGCCTTCACGTCGAGGGTTCTGTTTCACGTTATGAATTTACCAGTCCGCTTGAATCTGATGATGGCGACGTTCTGACCAATTGGGCGCTATCTGGGTGTGGGATCATCAACAAACCGGAGTTCGAAATCCTGCAATATCTCGAAAGCGGTGAACTGGTAAGGGTTGCAAAGGAAACTCCGCCCACCAGTGTGCCTTTCTCCTGTGTTTACCCACACAAGCGACTTCAGGATCCGAAAATACGTCTCTTCATCGACTTTATGGTGGGGCGGTGCAAGGCGCATATTATGCAGACCATGTCACCTTAAGTTCCTTCAAATTATTCAAGATAATCAATCTGATGAACTACGCTAAAATTGAGCAACAACACTGAAAGGAAATCCCCTGTCTGACCGTTACCCCCGAAATTTGCACGGATATGGAAAAACCGCACCCAGTGTGAATTGGCCGGATGGTGCAAACATTACTGTACAATTCGTCGTGAATTATGAGGAGGGAGGCGAGAACAACCTTCTGCACGGTGACGCTGCTTCCGAGGCTTTTCTTTCGGAGATTGTCGGCGCTTCTGCATGGCCGGGACAACGTCACTGGAACATGGAATCAATATATGAGTATGGTGCCCGCTGCGGCTTCTGGCGGTTGCACGACATGTTCACCAGCAGAAAAATTCCGGTGACGGTCTATGGAGTTGCAACCGCCTTGCAACGCTCACCTGCTCAGGTTGAGGCGATGCTCGATGCTGATTGGGAGATTGCTTCCCATGGCCTGAAATGGATCGAGTACAAGGATTTTTCAAAGGAAGATGAACGCAGGGACATCACCGAAGCAATTCGCATACATACACTGGTTACCGGTGAACGTCCGCGAGGGTGGTACACCGGCCGTTGCAGTACCCACACGGTAGACCTGATTTCAGAAGAGGGCGGCTTTGATTATGTCTCCGACAGTTATGCGGATGATCTTCCCTACTGGCATCGCCACGGCGGCAGGGAGCAACTGATAATTCCCTACACGCTGGACTGTAATGACATGAGGTTCGCCACGCCGCAGGGATTTAATTCTGGGGATCAGTTCTTCACCTATCTGAAAGACACCTTTGACACACTTTATGCAGAAGGGGAAAGAGGCGCGCCGAAGATGATGAATGTCGGCTTGCATTGTCGGCTGGCAGGTAGACCCGGTCGGGCAGCATCCCTGGCACGGTTTCTGGATTATGCTGCTTCGCATACCAAAGTCTGGTTTGCTCGCCGCATCGATATCGCTCAACACTGGAGGGCAAATCACCCAATGAAAGACCAGATACATCGACCGTCTGAAATGGATCGTGCAGAATTCATCTCTAATTACGGCGGGATATTTGAGCATTCCGAGTGGATAGCGCAAAAGGCCTTTGATGCCGAACTTGGCCCGGCTCATGATACCGCAGGCGGTTTACACGCTGCGATGTGTTATCATTTTCGCGATGCGAGTGATGAACAAAGGCTTGGCGTGCTCAACGCGCACCCGGATCTTGCAGGCAAACTGGCCGCAGCAAAACGGTTGACCGCAGAATCCACCAGCGAACAGGCAAGTGCCGGCCTCGATGCCCTCACTGATGAGGAACGCGCCAAATTCACCGAGTTGAATGAGGCCTATACTACCAAGTTCGGCTTTCCGTTCATCATCGCGGTAAAGGGACTGAACAAGGAACAGATCCTTGAGGCTTTTGAAACGCGTATTGCCAATCAGAAAGAAGAAGAATTTTCTACAGCGTGCAAACAGGTAGAGCGCATTGCGCGGCTGCGCCTGAATGATGTTTTGCCTTCGAGTTGAGGAACTGTGTCATGAGTAACCCCTACTATTATGCTCCAAAAGGCGGGCTGCCGAAGCAGACAGAACTGCTGAGTGGACGAGCTGTTTTTACAGAAGCTTATGCGGTGATCCCCAAAGATGTAATGACGGATATTGTCACCAGCAATTTGCCATTCTGGAACAAAACCAGGGCCTGGATACTCGCCCGCCCGATGTCGGGGTTCGCCGAAACCTTTTCCCAATACATCATGGAAGTTGCTCCAGGCGGCGGTAGTGAGAAGCCGGAACCCGATCCCGAAGCCGAAGGCGTATTGTTTGTCGTGGAAGGTGAATTGGCCCTGGAACTGGACGGGCAATCCCATGTCATGAAGCCGGGTGGCTATGCATTTGTACCACCTGCAAGCCAATGGAGCATTCTTAACACTGGCTCGGTGCCTGTGCGGTTTCATTGGATCCGAAAAGCCTATGAGGATGTTGAAGGAATTGATTATCCGGCACCGATAATTGCAAACGAACAGGATATAGAGCCCACCCCTATGGCGCACACCGAAGGAAAATGGGCTACGACTCGTTTTGTCGATCCCGATGATATGCGCCATGACATGCACGTTACTATTGTTACCTTTGAGCCGGGGGCTGTTATTCCGTTTGCCGAAACCCACGTTATGGAACATGGCCTGTATGTTCTTGAAGGAAAAGCCGTCTACCGCCTGAACCAGGACTGGGTAGAAGTGGAGGCAGGGGATTTCATGTGGTTGCGGGCGTTCTGTCCCCAGGCCTGCTACGCTGGTGGGCCGGGCAAGTTCCGATATTTGCTGTACAAGGACGTGAACCGCCATATGAAACTGTAGGGATTTGATATGACTGATATCATCATAAAGCCCATGTCAGCGGCAGCATTCGCGCCTTTTGGCGATCTCATCGACTATGAGCGCGAGCCGGACTATGCCATCAATCAGGGCATGTGCGATCGTTATCATGCCCTTGCCCACACGGATGTTGCCGCTGAAGGCGGCTGTGCAGTAATCAGCCTTGGTCGGGGCAAAACCTATGAACTGCCACTCAAACTCGAGATGATGGAACGGCATCCGCTTGGAAGCCAGGCTTTCATTCCTCTCCAACCGGACCCATTCCTTGTTGTGGTGGCCCCGGATGAAGCAGGTAGTCCCGGAACGCCGTTGGCATTCATGACCGCACCAGGTCAGGGGGTGAATTATCATCGGAACACCTGGCATTCGGTTCTGACACCCCTCACAACGCCGGCAGATTTTCTGATCGTCGATCGCGAAGGCGGTGGAAAAAATCTTGAAGAACATTTTTTCGAAAAACCTTATACTGTCAAAAAACAGATCTGAATTTTCCAACTCCAACGAGGTCATTTTGAATTCAATAGCCGACAAACTGATCGATCAACTGCCCAAGGCCGAACTGCATTTGCACATTGAGGGTACCCTGGAACCGGAAATGATGCTTGCGCTCGCAAAACGGAATAACGTGGAACTTCCCTACAATTCGGTTGAAGAAGTGCAGGAAGCTTATCAATTCGACTGCTTGCAGGACTTTCTCGATCTTTACTACAATGGCATGTCTGTCCTCATTCATGAGCAGGATTTTTACGATCTCACGTGGGCCTACATTCAACGGGTCCATGCGGACGGCCTTGTGCATGTAGAAATGTTTTTCGATCCCCAGGCTCACACAGATCGCGGTATCAAATTCGAAACCGTATTGGGCGGTATTACGGCTGCCCTTGAAACAGCACAGAAAGAACTCGGTATAAGTTCCAAATTGATTATGTGTTTCCTGCGCCACTTGCCAGAGGATGAGGCGTTCGAAGCTCTGGAGTGTGCGTGCCGACACAAAGAATATATTTTCGGTGTTGGCCTAGACAGTTCAGAACAGGGGCACCCGCCTGAGAAATTCGCACGCGTGTTTGAAGCTGCACGGGAAGAGGGATTTGTGCCCGTTGCCCATGTGGGTGAAGAAGGCACCGCGGAAAACGTGAAGACGGCCCTGGATACGCTCAAAATAAAGCGGGTAGACCATGGTAATCATGCCTTTGACGATCCGACATTGGTGAAACGCCTTGCGGATCAACAAACTCCCCTCACCATGTGTCCGATTTCAAACCTGCGGTTGAAGGGTATTCCAAACCTCGCGGCAAGCCCGGTAAAAAAAGCACTGGATGCTGGTGTGCTTGTGACCGTAAATTCCGATGACCCATCTTATTTTGGCGGCTATCTCAACGACAATTATCGCGCAGTACACGGGGCACTGGGCCTGGATGAGAATGAACTGATTACACTCGCCAAAAACTCTTTCGCCGCGTCATTTTTGGACGATCGCGAAAAACAGGCGTGCATGGATCGCGTTGAGAAGCGCGTTGAAGATGTAAAGCGCACTTCTTAAACTGGTTGGGATTTTCAAACTAGAGCGTGTTCGCATCACGTGAATTCACAGCCGACTGCCCTGAAGAAATTCCGGCACTCCATTGGCGTGAACATATGGCAGACCTCTCCGATTGCCTTCCAGACATCATCGAAGGTTCTGGCGCCTGCCTTCCTCAGATGAGCCTTGAGCTTCGAAAAGGCCATTTCAATGGCATTGAGATCTGGGGAATATTTCGGCAGGAACAAAAACCATGCGCCGATATCTCGCAAGATCTGCTCGGCTTTTTCGCTCTTGTGAGCGGCTAGGTGGTCAAGGATTACGACATCTCTCTTTTCCAGTTCTGGCGCCAACTGTGTCTCAACATAAATCTCAAAGATTTCTTTGGTCATGGCCCGGTCAATAACCCAGGGCGCAACCAGTCCATGACTGCGCAGGCCTGCGATAAGTGTCTGCTTCTTCCAGTGGCCATGAGGGACAAAATCTATGAGGCGCTCTCCTGTTGGGGCCCATCCAGTTTGCTTGGCCATTTTGGTGTTTGTGGACGTCTCATCAATGAAGACAAGTTTTTCAATCGACCGATTCAAAAACGGAACACGCCTTGTCTTCCAGAGTTCGCGGTCTTTTTTCACGTCGATGCGGTGTTGCTCCTTGGCATAAATAGTCTTTTTTTATGCGACAACCCGAAACTGCGCACAACATGCCAGACAGGCGAATGATGGACATTGAGGTTGAATTTTTCGTTCAGCTCCGCACAAAGCTTACGGATTGTAATGTCCTTTTGTTCATCAACCCGTTTTCGAAGCCAGTCTTTATAGGGTGAAAGCTTGCCATGGCCTGTTTTTCCCGGGTTATGTTTTGGAGCAAGCGAGCCAGTTTCACGTTTCAACTTCACCATATCATTCACAAATTTGACGGAGACTTTGAAATGGGCAGCCGTTCCACGATGAGTGTGGCCTTCTTCTACATGAGCTACAACACGTTTACGCAATTCAATCGGATGGGGCTTGGGCATTGAAAATCCTTGGCTTCGAACCGAATCAGGTCACCCCAATCAGAATCATATTCGCGCACGGAAAGAAACTGAATCTACTCGACACAAACACGCTCTAAAGGCACGCGTTCAATAACTCCCGGGTGTTTTCCGCATTCATCTCGATTGGGTTTCCGCCTGTACTGGGATCCGCAAGTGCATCCCTCACCAGCCTGTCCATGTCAGGGTCTTTTACGCCCAACTCTGTAAGGGTTTTCGGAATCGCCATTGATGCATTGAGCTCGTCAACATAGGCACAGAAACCCTTGAAGCCGCCCGATATTCCAAGATAGGCCGCGGCTGAATTAAACCGCTCCTCAATCGCTGGTTTGTTGAATTGCAACACTGCCGGCATACAAACCGCATTGGTGGTTCCGTGGTGCGTATGAAAGATGGCTCCAATCGGATGCGATAGGGCGTGAATGGCGCCAAGGCCTTTCTGGAAGGCTGTTGAACCCATGGCCGCAGCGCTCATCATGTGAGCCCTTGCCTCCAGATCAGAGCCATCTTCATACGCACGGGGGAGATATTCCTTGACGAGCCGCATGCCTTCAAGCGCAATGCCCTGGCTCATGGGGTGATAATGCGGACTGCTGTAGGCTTCCACGCAATGGGCAAACGCATCGAGCCCGGTGCCGGCTGTAATGAACTGCGGCATGCCAACGGTGAGTTCCGGGTCACAGATAACAATGGCCGGAAGCATTTTCGGATGGAAGATAATCTTCTTTTCGTCAGTCGCTGAATTGGTAATGATGCTGGCACGACCAACTTCGGAGCCCGTTCCCGCTGTCGTTGGAACCGCAACCACCGGTGCAATTGCATCTGCGTCTGCGCGGGTCCACCAGTCGCCGATGTCTTCAAAATCCCAAAGCGGCCTGGTTTGTCCTGCCATAAATGCAATCACTTTGGCGAGATCGAGGCCTGAACCGCCACCAAACGCGATCACGCCATCAAAACCTCCGTCCCGGTAAACCCGGACACCTGCCTCTGCATTCTTGTCTGTGGGATTTGGATCAACCTCACTGAATATGGCTCTGCCCAGTCCGGCAGCATCCATCAAATCCAGAGTTCGTCCGGTGATTTTCATTCCTGCCAGGCCCTTGTCGGTTACAAGCAGGGGCTTGGATATTCCCGCAGCGGCACAGGCATCGGCGATTTCGGCAATCCTGCCGTTTCCGAATCGTATAGGCGTCGGGTAATTCCAGTTGGCAGTAAGTGTCATCTCATCATGCTTTCTTCAAATGGTAGGATTTGGGTTTGGTCAGGGCATGGAAACCCAGTATCGAAAGTCCCGCGCCACGGCCAGTATCTTTGCAGCCTGTCCAGCAAAGCGCCGGATCGAGGTAATCACAACGGTTCATGAATACCGTGCCGGTTTCAAGTTGCGCATCAATGGCTTCGGCTCGTTCCACGTCTTTTGTCCAAAGGGAAGCTGTAAGTCCGAACTGGCTATCATTCATCAGGTTGATGGCTTCCGCGTCATCTTCAACTTTCATGATGCCGACTGCGGGGCCGAAGGTTTCATCCCACATGATCCGCATGTCATGAGTCACTCCGGTAAGAATTTGTGGCGTCAGATAGGCACCGCCATCATCCTCTTCGAAAGGTTCGATATGGGTTTTTGCGCCGTCTGACACGGCTTCAGCAATTTGCTGCCTGGCTTCGGCGGCAAACCGGACATGAGCCATCGGGCCAATCGTGGTCTCGGGATCAAGGGGACTTCCAAGCTTGTAGGTGTTTACCAGCGCCACCGCTTTTTCGACAAAGATATCGAAAAGGCTCTCATGCACGTAGATGCGTTCAATGCCACAGCAGCATTGACCCGAGTTGAACATGGCGTCGTCAATCAGGGTGTCGACGGCCGCATCTACATCCGCATCCTCCATGACATAGCCCGGATCCTTGCCGCCCAATTCTGTGGCAACCGCAGTAAAGGTTCCTGCGGCAGCTTTTTCCATGGCCTTCCCACCTGCGACCGAGCCTGTGAAGTTGATGACATTGAAGGAACTTGCGGCAATGAGGCAGGATGTGGTGTCATGATCAAGGTACATATTCTGAAATACGTCTGACGGCACGCCAGCGTCAACAAATGCTTCCACCATTCGTTCACCGACAAGTAGTGTCTGTGTGGCGTGCTTCAATACGACCGCATTTCCGGCAATTAATGCCGGCGCAACCGTATTGATCGCGGTCATGTAAGGGTAGTTCCATGGCGCTACTACAAGCACAATGCCCGCGGGTTCCCGTTTAATTCTTCGGACAAATTGATCACTGTCCTCAACTTCAATCGGCGCGAGCGCGGCTTCCGCGATACTGGCCATGTATTCAGCGCGTTCCTCAAAGCCGCCGGACTCACCGCCATATCGGGTTGGACGTCCCATCTGATGGGCAAGCTCGACAGCCATCCTTTCGGTATTCTCGCCGACCTTTGCGACACCGGCTCTAACGAGCGCGATGCGTTCCTCCAGAGGACGCGCTGCCCAGAGTTTCTGAGCTGCCCGCGCATTTGCCACCCGTGCCTGAGCCTCTTCGTGACTTTCGGTTTCCCGGCTTGCATAAACAGATCCGTCTATGGGTGAAATACATTCCAGTGTTTTGGTCATTGTGTTTTTACGCTCTTTCAAATCCTCGGGCTATTTCCCAATCTGTGACTACCCGATCAAACTCTTCCTGTTCCCATTCGGCTGCTCTTGTATAATGGGCTACGACATCCTCTCCAAAAGCTTCTTTGAGCATGGAAGATTTGCGCAGTGTTTCGGTCGCTGCACGCAGCGTAGAAGGAATTTCACTCGCACGTTTCGCGTCATAAACATCACCTGTCGTGGGGGCAGGGAGTTCCAGTTTTTCATTCAATCCCCTGATCCCTGCGGCAATTTGGGCTGCGAGTGCCAGATATGGATTAATGTCTGAACCGCCAATCCGGCATTCCATGCGCACACCCTTTGTACCTTCTCCGCAAAGCCTGAAACCGGCTGTGCGATTGTCCACTGACCACACGGTTTTTGTCGGGGCGAATGTGCCCTTTGAAAATCGCTTGTAAGAATTTACGTAAGGGGCCAGAAAAAACGTATAGTCCGGCGCGTACTTAATAAGTCCTGCCACGTAATTGCGCATGGTTTCCGACATGGTGTATTCGGCGTCCGCATCGTAAAAGGCAGGATTTCCGTCCACTGTCCAAAGGGATTGATGGACGTGGGAAGAGGAACCCACCTTGTTATGATCCCATTTGGGAAGGAACGTGGCCGCGTGCCGCTGTTGCCAGGCAATTTCCTTGGCGGCGTGTTTGGCAATCGTATGATGATCAGCGCACAACATAGCGTTGTCATAGCGAATGTTTAATTCTTCCTGTCCGGTCTCCGCTTCGCCTTTAGAGTTTTCTATCGGGACGCCCGCCGCTGCCGGGTGGTTGCGGAGCGGACGCATGACGGCCTCTTCCTTGGTGGTCTGCAGAATGTGGTAATCTTCATTGTATCCACTGATGGGCTCCAGATTTCTGAAACCTTCTTTGCGAATTTCATCAAAGCTCTTTTCGAACAGGAAGAACTCGAGCTCTGTTGCCATTTTTGCGGTGTAGCCAAGTTTTTCGAGGCGTTTTACCTGGCGTTTCAACATGCTGCGCGGCGTATGGGGAACCTCTTTATGGGTGTGATGATCCAGGATGTCGCAGAGAACCAGAACAGTACCTTCCAGCCAGGGCATGGGGCGAATGGTATCCAGATCAGGTTTCATGACATAGCCGTCATAACCAGATTGCCAACTCGTCGAGGCATAGCCGTCCGGTGTTGCCATTTCCAGATCTGTTGCAAGCAGGTAATTGCAACAATGTGTTTCTTCATAGGAATACTCAATGAAATTCCTGGCATGGAAACGTTTGCCCATGAGCCTGCCCTGCATATCCACAAGACATACCAGAACCGTATCAATCAATCCCTCAGCGACTTTAGATTTCAGCGTTTCGAACGGCATTGTACCGGGCATCGTGTTCCCTTTTATGTTTGTGTCAAAGCAATTTGGGCGCCGGTGAACCGGCGCCCAAACCGGTTTTCGGGGTCAGCCGTAACGGTAAGGCCGTCCAGCTTTTACCATGTCAGCGTTGTACTTCTTGAAGATGTCTACAACTTTCGCTTTGACCTCGGATTCAGCCGCAATTTCGTCCCAGAACTGGACTGCTGCATTTTCAACAGTCGCCCATTCCTCATCCGGAATAGAAGTCAGCTTCATCTTGGTTCCATGGACACGCAGATTGGCTTCACCGCCCCAATACCACCACTGACGGTAGTAATGGCTCTGGTCCATGCATACTTTCAGCAGTTCCTTAAGGTTGTCCGGCAGTTCATTCCAGCGATCCATATTGGCGAAGAACGAGCCTGCCCATGCGCCAGATATATTGTTGGTCAGGAAGTAATTGGTAACATCAGCCCAACCGACCGTGTAGTCTTCGGTAATACCGGACCAGGCGATGCCGTCTAGCTCACCGGTTTGAACAGCTACTTCGATGTCCTCCCATGGAAGCGTGACAGGTACGACACCAAACTGGCTGAGGAAACGTCCTGCAGTCGGGAAGGTGAAGACCCGCTTGCCTTTAAGGTCCGCCAGAGAGTGGATTGGATCCTTTGTGGCAAAGTGGCAGGGATCCCAGGCCCCGGCCGAGATGTGCTTGACCCCGACGGCTGAATATTCGCTGTCCCAGATTTCGCCCAACCCATACTGGTTGAACAGTACGGGGACATCCAACGAGTAACGGCTGCCGAAGGGGAAATACCCGCCAAAGACGGTAACTTCCGTTGGCGAGGCCATAGAGTCGTCGTCAGACTGTACCGCATCGATGGTGCCGTTTTGCATTGCACGGAACAGTTCACCTGTCGGGACCAACTGGTCTGCGAAAAACAGTTCGATTTCCATCTGGTCACCGGCAATCTTGTTGAAGCTGTCAATTGCCGGCTTTACGACGTGTTCTGCAAGAGCGGCTCCAGCATATGTCTGCATCCGCCACTTGATTTTGGACTGCGCGATAGCGGGGGTTGCCAGCGCTGCAGCAGGTGCAGCAAGTGCTGCTCCCTTGATAAACTTACGTCTTGTAGTCATGTGTTCCCCTTTGGTTAGAACGGTTTTTGAACTGGTTTTTTGTTTTCCAGTTTCGGTTTTATTTGTTGTAAACATACTCCGGCAGCCAAAGCGCAATTTGCGGAAAGACCATAATCAGCACCAGTGCCAGCACCATCACGGCGACAAAAGGCGCAATCGATGAATAAATGTCCTTGATTGTGATTTCCGGCGGGGCCATTGCCCGCATCAAAAACAGGTTGTAGCCGAAAGGCGGCGTCATGTAGGCGATTTGTGTTGTGATCGTATACAGCACGCCATACCAGATGAGATCAAAGCCGAGTATTTTTACCAGTGGTACGTAAAGCGGGGCAACAATTACCAGCATTGCTGTGTCATCCAGAAAAGTACCCATCAAAATAAATGATAACTGCATCAGGATCAGGATCATCCAAGGATCAAGTCCCAGCTGTTCGGTAAACAGATTATCGATGGCCCGCACGGCTCCCAAACCATCAAAAACAGCGCCGAAGCCCAGAGCTGCCAGTATAATCCACATGAACATGCAGGAGACCGCCAGTGCCTGACGAACCGAAACTTCGAAGACGTCCCGGGTCATCCGGCCCTTAAGGGTTGCTGCTACAAAAGCAGTCATCGCACCAATCGCCGAACTTTCTACGAGGGATGTCCAGCCATTGACGAACGGAACCATCATTGCAGCAAAGATTACCACCGGCAGAATGCCCGCGCGCAACAGACGCAGTTTTTCGGACATCGAAACCTGGCGTTCCTCTTTTGGCAACACCGGGCCCAGTTCAGGTTGCAATCTGCAGCGGATGTAGATGTAGACGATGAAAAGAGTTGCCATCATCAATCCGGGCACGACACCTGCAAGCCACAATTGCCCCACCGGCTGGCGTGCGATCATTGCGTACAACACCAGAACCACACTAGGGGGCACCAGAATTCCAAGGGAGGATCCCGCCTGTATGACACCGGTCACCATGCGTTTGTCGTAACCCCGTCGCAACAGTTCTGGCAGGGCAATGGTTGCACCAATTGCCATACCCGCAACAGACAATCCGTTCATGGCGGAAATCAGTACCATCAGGCCTATTGTGCCGATTGCCAACCCGCCGTTTACCGGACCCATCCAGACGTGGAACATTTTGTAGAGGTCGTCCGCGAGTTTAGACTCTGACAAAATGTAGCCCATGAATATAAACATCGGCAGGGTCAGTAGCGGGTACCATTTCATCAGTTTCATCGCAGCCGAAAACGGGATGTCGGAACCGCCTGTACCCCACAACGCAATTGCAAATACAGCGCCAATTGCACCGATCGCACCGAAAACGCGCTGACCGGTAAACAGCATCAACATCATCGTCGAGAACATAAAAATGGCGATCATTTCCTGAGACATTACAGCTTGACCCCCCTGATTTTTGCGATGTCCTTGATCAGTTCGGAGATTGCCTGCAGAAGCATCAAGAAAATGCCGAAACACATGATGACCTTGATGGGCCAAAGATATGGTCGCCAGGCGGTTGGACTTCTTTCTAGCCTGCCAATTCCATCGGCCCAGGTCAAAAGGCTTGCAAAAAAGCCATACGTGTCGCCCTTGAAATGCCCGAGGGAATAGGCGAGTGACGACAGGCCTCCATGTAGCAGAACCCCAAGATAAAAGAGCAGAAACAACACGGTAAATCCATCAACTTGAGCTTTCCGCATGTCGGACCATTCCGCATAAAACAAGTCCATGCGGACATTCGATCCCAGTTGAATAGAGTAGGGGCCGCCCATGATGTAATAGGTAACCAATGCAAACTGGGCGATTTCAAGTGTCCACAATGACGGATCAAAAAACGTCTTTGAAATCGAGGACCACAAAAGAATGGCCACCATAATAAAGATGCCATACATCATCACCCGGCCAATCCGGTAATTCACGGCATCGACGGTTCGCACATATCTCGAAGCAAGGTTCATGATGTTGGCCTCAGATTTTCAGAGCCTGCGTTGAGGTTCGAAAGAGCATCCATCAACAGTTTGTGCAGCATTGTAGCGATCGTTTTGCATTGGTGAGGGGCAGCAATCAGATCATTCCGGATTTCAATCATTACGTTCCAAAGATTGTTGGACAACGCATGTTCGCGGAGTGTGTGAGTGACGCCATGTTGCGGACCGTAGGGTTCGTTTCGGCGGACGTTCAGTTTTGTATGCCGGGCGGCCACGCGCAGCATTTCGTCTGCCAATCTCGTATCAGAATCATGAAGTATCCCGATTTCCACATCTCGCCTTTCGCCATTGTAAACCGGGGTGAAACTATGAATTGTAATAAGTGCTTTCAGCCTTGATGACTGTGCTATCGTGTCAGAAACACACTGCCTGAACGGCCGGTAAACATGTGATACGCGAATGTCACGTTCCGCTTCATCCAGGTTCATGTTGCCGGGAATATCAAAAACTTCACTGCGTTCCGGGATCGCATCAACTGCCTGAGGCGGGCGGTTGCAATCATAGACCAGCCGTGAGATTTCTCCCTTGACCAGAGGGGCATCAAGCAATTCCGCCAGATGTCGTGATACTTCGAATGCCCCTGGGTCCCAGGCCACATGGCTTTCAGCCACCTCCCTTGAAATTCCAAGCTGGGCAAACATGTCGGGAATGTGATTTGAGGCGTGCTCGCAAACCAGCACGGAGGAAAACTGTTGGCCGGCATTGATCAGACTTACCGCCTCAAATCCAAGCGCAGATCGAATTTCCATCGACATGCTTTGTTACACCTCCCGGACAATTTTGTAAAATTTTCTACAAACAAATTCGTTTTGTCAATAATTTTTCTTTTGTGTTGTGTGTTGTTCCCATGCGAGTTAGGATTGTCGTAAAATGAGGAGAGAAGATTTGGCGGAAATGACGATTGCCGATCGTTTGAAGAAAAACAAAGATGAACTCACACGCTCAGAAAGACAACTTGCAGATGTAATTCTGAAGAACTATCCGGCATCTGGATTGGGTACGATTACAAATCTTGCTGAGGCGGCAGAAGTTTCCACACCAACGGTAGCCAGACTTGTGCAAAAGCTTGGTCTTTCCGGTTTTCCAGAATTTCAGGCCGCACTGCGCCACGAATTGAACGAAAAAATTTCCGGCCCGATTACCAGGCGGGATGTCTGGGCTGGCAATGCACCAGACGCCCATATCATGAACCGTTTTACCGACGAGGTCATCGGCAATATCAGGCAGACGCTAGGCGAAATTGACACCGAAACTTTCGATCTGGCCTGTACCCTGGTCAGCGACAAGAAGAGGTCGGTCTTTGTCGTCGGTGGCAGGATTACCCGGACCATGGCCGATCACTTCTTTCTGCATGCGCAGGTGCTGAGGGAAGGGGTGACCCATATCAACTCGAATTCAAATGTCTGGCCCCATTACATGCTGGATATCAAGAAAGGCGATGTTGTTGTTGTCTTTGACATCCGTCGTTATGAAAACAGCACACTCAGGCTGGCCGAATTTGCAAAAGAAAAGGAAGCAGAGATAATTCTGTTCACCGATCAGTGGCAGTCACCGGTTGCCGCTTTTGCCACAGTAACGTTCAACAACAGGATTGTGGTGCCATCGGCCTGGGATTCGCTTGTTACCAATATTCTGCTCAACGAAATTATTATTGCGGAAGTTCAGGAGCGTATCTGGGACACGACGCGCGGTCGCATGGAAGAACTGGAAAACATGTTCGACCGTACCCGCTTCTTCCGAAAATTCTAACTGATTGCCTTACGGGTCTCCAGCAACGCCATAACTGGGTGCAGCATCCGGATTAATCGCGCGATTGAGATAGTCCATCATCTGCGGTTCGTAATCAGTCCACAGCCGTCGCAGCTTGGCAACCGGATTGTCATCATCCCAGTCTACCCGTAAATCCACAAGTGGGAATGGCATCTTGTCAGCCACAATCAAGGCAGCGGAAGCAACCGGCCCTTCTTCACCGCCAGCTGCAAGTCCGGCTTCAAGGCCGCTCAATAGCCTTTCGGCCAGATGTGCGTCCGGTTTCGCATTAAACCCGTTTGTCATGGCAACCGGCACCTCCACCGTTGACAGCAGGTTGCCGGCAGCAACGCAATCAGCGGCTTCGTTTATGGCATTGGTGCCAAGGATGTTTCCGCCGGTAAAATGTGCAGTGTTTCCATTTGTGTCCACCGCAGTCAGCTGTCTGTAGTCAATGTGCTGCCGCCCTTCCACAATTTGCGCAATCGCTGTTGCCGCATCCTTCCCTTTTTCCATCTGATCCAGCACCAGAGTAGCCAGGTTTGGATCGGTCACGTTTTGGGTTGCAACTGCGCCGACTCCCGAACGAGCATGCGGGCACCGCGAGCCTACGCTGATAGAAGAGGTTGTGATAGCCACACCAAACATTCCGGTTCTGGCGCACCTGCCGGTGATTGAAAAAGTCATTAGTTATTCCTCGGTGTTCAGACGGCGTGAAAGGTACTTCTGAAAATCATGAATTTCTCGTTCCAGCCAGCTCAGTTGACCGGGGGCTGCAAACTCTGATTGAGCGCCAGCAAAAATGCCTTCCACCACTTCCCTGTCTTCAGTATTTACATGGTCAAAAAATGTGATGAGATCGGCGATCCACGCCTCCCGTTTTTCCGGCTCCTGAAGAGCCTGGTCGACTTCGGGAGCAATCGCAACGCCAAAGCGGACATCAACCTGACCAATCCCCTTGGGCCTTAGGGAAAGATACCAAAGGTGATCGGGTGCAAGCACGTACATGTGTGTTGGAAATACTGTAGGAAGGATTGACGTAATCCGCCATTCGCCGTCCAGTGTTGTATTGTCCGGATGCGCCTGACCGTAGGTGGCATCGCCAACCTTCTTGAATGTTTGATAGGTAAAGGAATCAAAAACGTTGTCTGGAAATACGGTTTCCTCAACAGGAAACCAGGCACCCACAGTCGCTTTGTGGGCGACGGGTAGATGGTAACCCTCCATGAAGTTTTCGGTGAGTAGTTTCCAGTTTGTCTGCCAGACATGTTCCTGCTGCACGACCGGAACATAATTCTCCATACCGTAACGAGCAACGACATCATCGAGATCAGCCAGCGCTTCGCTGACCGATGGGGCGTCCGGGTTCAGGGTTACATATATCCAGCCGTTCCAGATTTCTGTCCGTATTTCCGGCAGGCATATTTTTTTCTTATCGAAGCCGTTAGATCGCTGCATATGGCCCGCACCGATAAGCTGACCGTTTAAATCATACGTCCATGCATGATACGGGCAAACAACCCGACGTGCCTGCCCCCGTCCTTCCAGTAACTGCATCATGCGATGGCGGCAGACATTTGCGTAGGTTTTGATCTCACCTTCGTTGGTGCGAATGCAATAAATTGGCTCGCCCGCGATCGAAAAGGTCAGGTAATCTCTTGCATTTGCAAGTTCAGCGGCCAGACCCGGACAGACCCAGTCTTTCCTGAATATTCGATCCGTTTCCTGTGCAGCGACAATTTCATCAGTATAAATCTTTGCAGGAAGACAAGTAGCGTTCTCCAGCGGTCCGTTGGCAATAGTCGCCAGTTGCTCCAGCAGACCCGATGCACAACTGTTTTGGTCAATCATGGCAATCTCCCGGATTTGGGGATCAGTCAGGGATTACTGCTGTCACTTCAATTTCAACCACCCATTCCGGCCTCGCCAGGGCTGGAACAACCAGTCCTGTAGAGCACGGATGGACACCTTTGAGCCACTTGCCCATTTCCTGATAGACGGCCTCACGGTAACGAATGTCGGTCAGGTAGACGACAATGCGGCATACGCTTTCCATCGTTGTTCCTGCTTCTTCCAGAAGCATCTTGATGTTCTGCATTGTTTTCTCGGTTTGCCGGGCAGCATCACCAGCATGCAGGCTTTCGCGGCTGTCCAGATCCTGTGAAACCTGACCGCGCAGAAATACCATCGTACCTTTGGCTACGACCCCCTGGGACAAATCATTATCCAGGTTCTGTTCCGGATAGGTTTCCTTCGTGTTGAAAGGTCTGATGCGTTTATGCAGCGTCATGGTTTCCTCAATTACTAGAAGATTTATGCAGTCGACTTGACGCGATCATGCAGATAGCAGGCAAAGTCATAATTAGGGCGTTCAAGGTGGGACAGGTGACCCGGTTTTGCATTGTCGGAGCAAAGACCACGGTAAACTTTTTCCGTGCAGCCGCGGTCTTCGACATTTACTTCATCAAGCAGCTTTTTGACGGCATCGAAATGCTCCTGGGCTTCCGTGTCGTTGACAAAATCAGGCGACATACCTCCGCCAAAACGAATCTGAACCTGTCCAACGCCTTGCGGGTGCAGGGACAGGTACCAGAAATAGCCTGGTGTCAGCGTAATCAACAGGCTTGGATAAATCGCCAGCAGGAATGTCATCCGTCTCTGGTCACCCTTTAGCCGGGTATTGTTGGGATGAGCGTTCGCAAGTTTTAACTCGGGATCCTTGAATATCCAGTGGTAATTGAATGAAGGTTTTCCAGGCGGGCAGACCATTTCCTCGAGTTTTGAAAGCCCTCCTATCGTACCGGCATGACAAACGGGCAAGTGGTAACTCTCCATGAAATTTTCGGCGAGGACTTTCCAATTCGTATCCCACAGATGGGTTTCAAAAAATACCTGGCTGTAATCTTCCATGCCGAAGTCCGTTATCAGCTCTTCAACATCAGCGAGTTGTTCCGATACCGGTGGCGCATCCGGATTAAGCGTTACCATAACCCAGCCGAGCCATTCTTCGCATCGCACCTGCGGCAGCTGGTACTGATCCTTGCAGAAATCCTCGTTCAGGGTCATTGCCGGCGCTCCCCTCAGACTGCCGTCCAGATTATAGGTCCAGGCATGATAGGGACACACGATGGCTTTTGCGTTTCCCGTTCCCTGAAGCAGGGTCGACATGCGATGCAGGCATACATTGGACTGCGCGCGCAATCTCCCGTCACGGTCGCGAACCACCATGATGGGTTGGCCTGCCAAATCTATGGTCATGTAATCACCTGGATTGGGCATTGCATCGGCCCGGCTTACGCAAAACCAATCCTTTTTGAAAATATGTTCGATTTCTGCATCCAGAAACGCTTCACTGGTATACACGCTTTTCGGCATTGCCCGGGCAGATTCAAACGGCTGGGCGACATTCTCAGCAAGTTCTGCAATTGAATTAAATGCAGTCTCGTGCCTTGTCATTCTGCGGCTTCCTTTTTGGCTCCATACACACGATCAGACAATCCGGCAGCCTTGTGGGCAAAGTCAAGCGGAACGTTCCAGTCGAAATTATGGTACACATGCGCCATCTGTGCAAACGGCGGCGATTGCGCGAACAGCTGGAATGTCAGGCGGTGCCCCGCATAATCGGAATTCAGCAGGTCTCGTGCCATCGCCAGCAATTTGCGACGGTCGTCTGCCAGCCAGTTATCGTTGATGGAATAAAACTTGTCCATCCATGGCTTGGTATCGGCCGCGGCAAAAGTAGCTGCATCCGGTGTCACACAAATCTGGCCGCCACACAGTTCGCGGGCAATGTGCATCATTTTGGGCAGATTACTCAGCGCATGAATCCGTCCTGTCATCAAGAGGGACTGGTTAGGCATCATCAATCCGTTCGGACTTTCCTGCGCCATTGCGATTGCGGAGGTCAGGTGCGCGTTAATTCCCTCGCGCCAGACAGCGAGTTCACAAAGTTTCTCCTGTACCGCCTGTTGTTTGTCCAGTCCGGTTTGGCGTGCGTTCCAAAGGGCAGCACCGATCATCAGGTCTGCCATTGAAAGTGTTCTCTGTACGAACGGGAAAGCGGAATACCGGTGAACCGTTGCACGAATGAATGTAGCCGCGCGCGTGTGCTGATAGAACAACACATCCTCCCAGGGGATGAGCACATTGTCAAGAATCATCAACGTATCGATTTCATCAAATCGGTTTGCCAGCGGATAATCATCAATTGGAGCACGGCCGGAAAATCCCGTACGGCATATGTGTTTGACACCAGGAGCGTCCATTTTGACAATGCAGCCAAGCGCATAGTCAGACAGTTTGGCATCGCCCCAATTCGCGATTGTGGGTTTCAAAAATGCCTGGTTTGCGTAGGCGGCTGCAGTTTCGTATTTGGCACCCCGGATGATAATCCCGGCGTCGGTTTCCTTGACCACATGCACCAGCATGTCCGGATCCTGATCCTGCGGACGTTTGGAGCGATCACCCTTGGGGTCTGTGTTGGCTGACACATGGAATGGATCATGTTTTATAACGTCAAGTATGTGTCGCTCAATGTTCTCGGAGAAACGCGGATCGATCTCATTCAGAATGTCCTTGCCGTCCCAAAGGGACCACATCTCTCCGACGGTTTCGTCTCCCACTCTGGTAACTACTCCGCCGATTTCATTCATCAGATGATCGACTGCGTCGCGCTTGTCCTGCCAGTCCTGTTGTTCGTAGGGAAGCTTTGAACCGATTGCGAAACGTTCGCCATCTTGTTCATGCGTCATGATTGCCTGGGAAGCTTGTTCATGCTGCATATCATAGATGCGTGCCCGGATGTCGATCACCGGCTTGAATGCCGGATGGGTTGTTACATCCTTTACTTTCTCGCCACCTATCCAGATTTCTCGATTGTCGCGGATAGAATCGCGGTATTCTTCACCTGTTCTGATCATTTGATTTTACCTTCTGAAAAGCTGGATTCGATGAGTTTGGGTTCGTGATAGGCCCGCTTTGCGTAGGCCAGAGGCAGATTTCCTGTATGCAGGACATCTTGAACGAGACCGAGAACGATACGATGGGTGCCCGCATCGTATGAATTGCTGAGTTGGCATATGAAATTGGCTGATGCGTCTTCCAAGATTGGTGAGCCGTCACTCGCCGCATGCCACAGCCCGGATTGGAACTCATAGAGCGTGTTCGCATCACGTGAATTCACAGCCGACTGCCCTGAAGAAATTCCGGCACTCCATTGGCGTGAACATATGGCAGACCTCTCCGATTGCCTTCCAGACATCATCGAAGGTTCTGGCGCCTGCCTTCCTCAGATGAGCCTTGAGCTTCGAAAAGGCCATTTCAATGGCATTGAGATCTGGGGAATATTTCGGCAGGAACAAAAACCATGCGCCGATATCTCGCAAGATCTGCTCGGCTTTTTCGCTCTTGTGAGCGGCTAGGTGGTCAAGGATTACGACATCTCTCTTTTCCAGTTCTGGCGCCAACTGTGTCTCAACATAAATCTCAAAGATTTCTTTGGTCATGGCCCGGTCAATAACCCAGGGCGCAACCAGTCCATGACTGCGCAGGCCTGCGATAAGTGTCTGCTTCTTCCAGTGGCCATGAGGGACAAAATCTATGAGGCGCTCTCCTGTTGGGGCCCATCCAGTTTGCTTGGCCATTTTGGTGTTTGTGGACGTCTCATCAATGAAGACAAGTTTTTCAATCGACCGATTCAAAAACGGAACACGCCTTGTCTTCCAGAGTTCGCGGTCTTTTTTCACGTCGATGCGGTGTTGCTCCTTGGCATAAATAGTCTTTTTTTATGCGACAACCCGAAACTGCGCACAACATGCCAGACAGGCGAATGATGGACATTGAGGTTGAATTTTTCGTTCAGCTCCGCACAAAGCTTACGGATTGTAATGTCCTTTTGTTCATCAACCCGTTTTCGAAGCCAGTCTTTATAGGGTGAAAGCTTGCCATGGCCTGTTTTTCCCGGGTTATGTTTTGGAGCAAGCGAGCCAGTTTCACGTTTCAACTTCACCATATCATTCACAAATTTGACGGAGACTTTGAAATGGGCAGCCGTTCCACGATGAGTGTGGCCTTCTTCTACATGAGCTACAACACGTTTACGCAATTCAATCGGATGGGGCTTGGGCATTGAAAATCCTTGGCTTCGAACCGAATCAGGTCACCCCAATCAGAATCATATTCGCGCACGGAAAGAAACTGAATCTACTCGACACAAACACGCTCTAAGGCCGGTGGTCTCCTGGTCTTCCGGAGAAACAGTCAGCGACAGCGGTTTGATCCGCGTTGAGGATGTTTACACAAAATCTCCGGTTTGCTTCTATTGCATCGAGTGCAGGACACCTGCGGTTGATACAGGCAAGGATCATTGGTGGCTCAGCAGAAACTGAAGACACCGCGCTAACGGTAACGCCAAACTTGCCGCCGGGACCATCTGTTGAAACTATTGATACGCCTGTTACCGCGGAGGCCATCGCCTCAACAAAACTTTTTGAAGTTGCCATTTCCATAGCGTGTGCCTCCGAATGGTTTGGTGTAGCTGCCATTTCATTCCCGATTGCTAGGTTTGATCACAATCGCTCAGTTTTTTAAATAAATAAAATTCATTCTTTCTTGTTTCGGCATAGTATAATACTATGCAAAGATGCTTCGCTACACCTTGAGACAGCTTGAATACCTTGCCGCCTGTGTAGATACAGGTTCACTTGTAGCCGCTGCTCAGCGGCTGAACGTGTCCCAGCCTTCTATTTCGACGGCGATCGCCAAGCTGGAGGAGCAACTTGGGACACAACTGCTGATTCGACATCATGCCCAGGGCGTTGTCCCCGCAGCAAATGCACGCAGAGTGATCCAAAACGCCCGTGACCTGCTCGCCCATGCCAATGATTTTCAAAATGCTATCCGGATATCCGAAGGAGAAATCAGCGGTGAACTAACCCTGGGAAGTTTCATTTCGCTGGCTCCCACCTATTTGCCTGGACTGATTATGTCCCTGCGGGAAAAGTTTCCAGACCTGGAATTGAAAATTGGGGAAGGTACGCAAGACCTGCTCGTCAGCGGATTGAGAAATGGAGAGTTCGAGACGGTATTGGTGTATGATTTCGAATTGCCGGATGACGTGCAAAAGACCGAATTGTTAGAACTCAGGCCACAGGTTTTGCTTCATCAGGACCATCCGCTGGCAGAAAAATCGGAAATTGCGCTTGCTGAACTGGCAGATGAGCCATTAATCCTGTTGGATATCCAGCCCAGCCGTCAATACTTTACAGGACTGTTCGAAGACACCGGAACAAGCCCAAAAATCGGTTATCGTTCTTCATCCATCGAGCTGGTTCGTGGTTTGGTTGGGCGCGGGTTGGGATACTCTCTTCTGGTTACTCGTCCGCCTGGTGACTTGACCTATGACGGACAACAGCTTGCAATCCGCCCAATACAGGATGATGTGGAGAAAACCCGAATTGTCCTGTGTCGGCTGAAGTCGGTTCGTCCAACCGCAGCGTTACTGGAACTCGAGAATTTTGCTCTCACCTATTTCATGGAACATGCTTCATCGAGTTAATATGTGATACCGCTTCAAATCTTCGTACCAATAGGGCATCAATTCCCTGCAAAAATACAGGAAAGTTACTCATGGCCTTAGAGCCTGACTCAAAAGTTTTTCAGACATAACAGTACCTTGCGAGTCGCCGCGTCATGAGCCGGATGCTCGCGATGAGCGTCCATGCGGTGGAAACCTCGATTTTGCGCTCCCAGTCCTTCGCCAATCGCCGGCAGCGGCCAAGCCACGCAAATGTCCGCTCCACCACCCATCGTCGCGGAATAACCGTGAACCCTTTGGCCGTGTCGCTGTGTTTGACAACCTCGATTGTCCAATCGCCATGGCCGGCAATCGCCTCACGCAGTTTCGGGCCGGAATAGGCACCATCGGCAAACAGGTGACGCAACCAGGGGAACCGGAAGCGAATGGCCTTGATGAGTGCGACTGCGCCGTCGCGGTCCTGAATGTTGGCTGCAGTAACGATCACGAACAGCAGCAATCCGATCGTATCGGTGACAATGTGACGTTTGCGGCCCTTGACCTTTTTGCCAGCGTCATAGCCGCAAACGCCCCCGCTTTCAGTGGTTTTGACGCTTTGGCTGTCGATCACTCCGGCCGTTGGACTGGCTTCGCGGCCCTCCAGTTCACGGGTATTGAGAACCAGAAGGTAATTGATGGTTTCCAGCAAACCCGTGTAGGTCCAGTAATAGAAATAGCCCTGAACAGTCGACACCGGCGGGAAGTCACTGGGCAGCATGCGCCACTGGCAACCGCTGCCGGCCATGTACTGGATTGCGTTGAAAACCTCACGCAATTTTGTCGTGCGTGGTCGTCCACCTGTTTTGGCCGGTGGCAGCAGCGGTTTGATGATTTCCCATTCGGCATCTGTCAAATCGGTTGGATAGCGACCGGTTTCGCGTGTATGCTCAGCGCGAGCGGTATCATCCCACGGCATCGTGATCCTCCGTTCTTCGTTTAAAGACGTTGAATCACAAACCATTGATATCGCTCAAATACTTTCCGGTCAGGCTCTTAGAAAGTGTATTGATAACCGGTGGAAACGGAAATCTCGGTCGACTGGTTGCATCCGATTTCATGAGTCGCGGAATTACGGTCATCGCTTTTGACCTGCCGGGTGGGGAGGCTCCTGACACCGATTACTATTATGAAGGTGATATCCGAGATTCCGATCAGCTCGCCAAACTCTTGGCAGATCACCGGCCAGGCGCGGTTGTGCATCTGGCTTCGCTTCTTTCTGGCAGTTCCGAAGCTGACCCGCAGGCTGCCTGGGAGATCAATGCAACGGCATCTGTAAATCTCATGCATCTGGCTAAGGAAAAGGTGGACGGACCATTTGTTTTTGCCAGTACGGTAGCTACTTATGGCACCGATCAACCACGTATTCTTCCCGAGGATGCGCCTCAGTGGCCTGACAATGTTTACGGCGCAACAAAAGTCGCTGTTGAGCGCATGGGGGTCTGGTTGAAGCAAAGTGCGGGATTTGATTTTCGGTGTCTGCGCTTTCCCATGGTGTTATCGCCGTTTGCCCCTCCCGGAGCATTGACCGCCTATCCGAGCCATGCATGCAATGCTGCCGCACGAGGGGAGGCATTCATCTTCCCGGTGCACGAGGATACTGGAATGTCCACAATGTTTCTTAACGACGTTACCCGCAGCCTAGTCGAGATTACGCTTGCTGCAAGGAACAAGCTCACCCGTAATGCCTATAACCTGCATGGATTCCATTTTACCGCCGGCCAATTGGCAGCGTATCTCTCCAGAGCCAGGCAGGGTTCGCGTTTTGAGTTTTCACCTGAAAGTCGGATAAACGCCTTGATCTCCGGCTGGCCTGACGTCATTGATGACAAGGCAGCGCGTGAAGACTGGAACTGGAAGCCGGCCTATGACTTCGAAGCCACCGTGGATGCGGTACTTTCATTGGCTGAGACACAAACCAAGCAAACCTGACCGTGTATTGTGAAACTGATCAGTTGAAGTTTTGCAATTAGTCGTCGTGTGTCTTGATCCTTTTCTTCGGCTGCTGTTTATAACGTATTGTAAGACAACTCACAGGAGACCCAATGGCCCAGAATATCACCAAAAGTGCAAAGGAAATTGTCGGCGCTGCGCTAAAGGTTGTGCCCTCAATCAGCGTTGAAGAAGCGCTTGAACTCGTGGACTCGCCAGATCATGTGTTCGTAGATCTGAGAGATGGGACAGAGCAGGAGAAAACCGGACGCATTCCCGGAGCAATTGCTTCTTCAAGGGGTATGATGGAGTTTCATTTGGATCCCGAAAGTCCGGCACATAAGCCTGAATTCAATCAGGACAAAACCTACATTTTTTATTGTGCATCCGGTGGAAGATCGGCGCTGGCCGGACAGGTGGCAATGGAGATGGGACTTTCCCCGGTTCAAAACATGGCTGGTGGATTTGGTGCATGGAAAAAAGCCGGCGGGCCGTCAAGTTGAGTTTGACAGCTGACGTTGTGGCACTCCAAAAATTATCAATGAATAGAAACATTTGAAGTACCGCCTTGAATCAATCACGCAGTGCGCGACAGCGCTAATCAGTGATTATCTTCAAGAATAAGGTCTGACGCTTTTTCACCGACCATGATGGCTGGTCCGTTGGTATTGCCCGTTGGGATGGTTGGAAAAATTGAAGCATCGGCCACACGCAAACCTTCAATGCCATGAATGCGCAAACGATGGTCAACGACATTTGCCGTTTCGAGTTTGCCCATTCGACAGGTACTGCACTGATGAAAAACGGTCCATGCATGTTCGCGAACGAAATCCGTGAGCTGTGCTTCCGTTTCCACATCACTGCCCGGAATAACTTCCTGTTCTATGACCGATGCAAGGCTTGGGGCGGCAGCAATCTTCCGGATAAGGTGCGTCCCCTCAAGCATTACCTTCCAGTCCTCATTGGTCGAAAGGTAATTTGAAAACATGCGCGGCTTAACCGATGGATTTGGGGAGGTGATTTCCAGATGGCCGCGGCTTGTGGGTTTGCACGGATTAAAGCCCAGCGAAAAACCGGAATACGGATCCGGGTTCATCAGCGGACGAGTACCCACCGGGGCACGCGTGTAACTCACGGGCGAAAAATAAAGTTGAATATCCGGATGACGCGACTTCTCGCTTAACTTAACAAATCCGCCGCCCTGATTAAGGCTGAGTGACAGGGGCCCATTGCGCGCGATCAGATATTGCAGGCCTGCTTGTAATTTCCCAAGGACTGGCCGCAGCGCATCGTTCAAGGTTGGAACCCTGGAACGGTAATGATTGTCCATCCCAAGATGGTCCTGAAGGTTTTGTCCGACACTGGTCATGTCCCGAACCACATCCAGGCCGTACTTTTTCAAGAGCTCCCCCGGTCCTATCCCAGACAATTGCAGCAGTTGCGGTGAATTGACTGCTCCGGCGGATAGAATAATTTCCGCGTTTGCATTCGCGGTTTCTGTCCTGCCGTTGTGCCGGTATTCGAGGCCGACAGCGCGCCTTCCCTCGAACAGAATCTTTTCTGCAAGCGCCCCGGTTTTCACTGTCAGGTTGGAGCGTTTGCGGGCAGGTTTCAGGTAGGCACGGGAAGCAGACATCCGGCGACCATCTTTTGTTGTAATCTGGTACAGGCAACTGCCTTCCATTTGTCCTGCATTGTAGTCCGGGTTATTCGGAACGCCTGCCTGATCTGCTGCTTCAAGGTATTTGTGGGATAGGTAATGGGCATCTTCGTGAATGTCACGAATGGCCAAAGGCCCGTTCCTGCCGCGGGCCTCGCTGGATTTTCCTGTCCAGTCTTCCATACGCCTGAACAGGGGTTCAACATCCGACCAGCTCCATCCCGGTGCCACCTCACCCCAGTCATTGTAGTCGTTTTCATGACCGCGAACATAGACCATGGCATTGATCGAACTTGATCCGCCCAGTACCCTGCCGCGCAAGGCACTCGGCTTCCGGACGCCGGAGGAGGTGTTCAGAGATGCGCAGGCACCGCCATGACCGCTCTCAAACCTCTGGGAAGCGCACAGCGTGAAATCTCTCTTCGGCACAGTCTGTTCGAAGAGGCGATTGCGCTTGTGCGCAATTCTGCGGTAGGGGTATTGGTAACGGCAATTCAAGTCATCGCAGGCTCCGCCTGTCGAAATTTTTCACCGCCAGGCCCTTTTTTGCATTCGGGCTTGCGCCCTCATTTCAAAAAGGGCCTGGCGGTGGTGCACCTCGGAGCGGAAACGGCGCGTGATTGATTGACCGATTGCGAAGGAAAACGCGTATCCCCTTGCAGACACGCCTGATACTGGTATCCATCGCAAGATTCTATCAAGCAAACCATAGATCGAAACGGAATTAGGGTGATTTTTCCCCAGACTATAAAGGCACCCCGGACAGCGTTGCAATTGCAGTTTCGGACAAAACTGCGGGCAAGATACAGAAAACCAAAATCCAAAATTTGAGAATTGAGAATATCGAATGTTATATTCGAAATCATTTGATTTAAAAAACCGAACATCTGTGCAATTCTGACCGGCGGATAGGTGTATCCTGGTGACACAAAGTGCTTTTGACGATGCTGATGGGAGCGCATCCACAAAGCTGGCATCAAGCATCATGTCAATTTCCAAGTCACCTTTCCTGGGAGAAATTGTCAATTGACTTAATTGGGAGGAGAAACATGAATCTCAAAACAAAGATCGCCGCAGCAGCGGTACTTTCAACAGTGATTACTGCACCGGCCTTTGCTGCCGATGTCGTGATCGGTGTTCCAAACTGGCCATCTGTGCGCGTCACAGCGCATGTCCTCAAGACAGTGATGGAAGACAACCTTGGGCTCGAAGTCGAACTTCAGAACGGCACAAACCCGGTTGTGTTTGAAGCGATGGATTCCGGTGCCATGCATGTGCATCCGGAAGTATGGCTGCCAAACCAGGCCAACCTGGAAGCCAAGTTCGTTAAGGACAAGGGCACTGTTCGCCAAAATCCAAATGGAGTGAACGGCGACCAGGCGATGTGTGTCACGAAGGGAACTCAGGAGCGTACCGGTATCTCTGAACTTTCAGAACTTACCAACCCTGATATGGCGAAAAACTTCGACACAGACGGCGATGGCAAAGGTGAAATCTGGATTGGTGCTGCTGGTTGGGCTTCGACCAATGTGGAAAAAATCCGTGCCAAGTCCTACGGCTATGACGAAACCATGAACCTGAAGGAAAGGAAATGGACGAAACATTGGCCCTGGCTGAAGTCGACAATGCGGTAGCACAAGACAAGGACATTGTGTTCTTCTGCTACACACCGCACCACATGTTCGCTTTGCATGAGTTGGTGATCCTCAAGGAGCCAGCATATGACGAGTCCAAATGGAACGTTATACAGCCAACAGACGATCCGCAGTGGCTTGAAAACTCAAGCGCACCTGTCGCGTGGAACACAGCAAAGTTGAAGATCCACTATGCGGCTTCACTTGAAAAAGACCATCCGGCTGCGGCCAAGCTTCTCAGCCAGGTGAAACTCGACACCAATACGGTTTCTGCAATGACCTATGCACTGGTCGTTGAAAAGCAGGATCCGGCAGAGTTTGCCAAAAACTGGGTAGCTGAAAACGGTTCAACCGTTGACGAGTGGCTCAAGTAACCCTTGACAGCATCAGTAGCGGACTCACGTCCGCTACTGAAATTTCATGAAGCGCTTTTCTTTTTATCTGTTACAGTAAGATTGTCTGGTTAGGTCAGATGATCGCGAAGTGCTGCATTTTCCGTATGGACGGTTGCGTTTTGCTTTTGCCGGATCTGTTCAGATCAAATGGAAAACGCCTAAGACGATAATAAACAGCCGGGGGTGGCCTTGCAGGAAGACGTAATCACGCTTGATGGCGTATGGAAGATATTCGGCACCAATGCCGACGAAGCCATGGAAGCCATCAAATCACGAGGACTGACAAAACCGGAAGTTCTTTCAGAATATGGATGTGTAGTCGGGATAGCCGATTGTTCGTTTCAGGTTAAGAAAGGCGAGATATTCTGTATCATGGGCCTTTCTGGCTCAGGCAAATCAACCCTGGTGCGCCATCTCAACAGGCTGATCGACCCAACCGCTGGAGAGATATCTGTCCTCGGAAAGTACATGCTCAATCTGCAGTCGGAAGAATTGCGTGAAATGCGGGCTCGTCACATTGGCATGGTCTTCCAGCACATGGCGCTTCTACCCCATCGCACGGTTCGCGATAATGTCGGTTTCCCACTACAGGTTCGCGGCGAACCCAAGTCAAAGCGGTGGGAAGTATCACAGCGTTGTCTCAACATGGTGAATCTGGATGGCTATGAAGACCGGTTTCCGCGCGAATTGTCCGGCGGTATGCAGCAGCGGGTTGGCCTTGCACGGGCACTTGCCTCTGACCCGGAAGTGCTGCTGATGGATGAGCCGTTTTCCGCGCTCGATCCGCTAATCCGTCGCCAATTGCAAGACCAGTTCATGGCACTGTCATCGGAACTGCATAAAACAACTGTCTTTATTACCCATGACCTTGATGAGGCCATTCGCATCGGAGACCGCATTGCCATCATGAAGGACGGACTGATCGTCCAGATCGGCACACCAGAAGACATCGTAACGAACCCGGCAGATGATTATGTCCGCGATTTCGTGGAAGGCATTTCCAAACTTAAGCTTGTCTTCGCTCATTCAATCATGGAGCCGATCAAGGGATACAAAACCGCTAGCGGAGAGGATTTGAAGAAAGCTCCGAGAGCACACCATGGAACCGATCTTGATGAATTGATCGATGTGGCAACCACAACTGATCAACCTATCGTCATTCAGGATGACGACGGCAAGGATGTTGGTGTCATCAATAAATCTACCCTGCTTAAGGGCATTCAGGGAGGCAAGGCATGACGGATACCGGTCTTGAGCTTGGCGCCAGTACAGTCGACACTTCTGTCGAGGAATTTGCAAAAGTAAACCAGGATTATTATGCCACGGAGTTTGAAAAAATTCAGGGCACCAACGGAATGCCCTGGTCGTGGAACACAATGGCTGCGGTATTTGGGCCACTTTGGGGCGCATTCCGCGGTGCCTGGGGTTTCTTCTGGACTTTCCTGGCACTTGAATTGTTTGTCCTTGTACAACTTGGACGGGGCCTTTGGGGAGAATTGGGTGCCGACCAGCTTGCCCGTTACGAACGGCTCCTGGCGAACATTCAGAAACGCGAAACCCAGGCCGCCGAAGCCCTTGCGGCAGGAGATGTTGCTGATTCCGAAGCCAAGTTGAAAATAGCTGAGAATCTCAAAAAAGTAGCTGAAACGGCGAAACAGGCAGCTGCTGATGCAGCCACAGAAGCAACAACCATTTTGATCGGTGCGATCATACTGCTTGTTGTAGTCAAAGTGCTCGAAGGCTTCTATGCCAACATAGCTTACGAAAAGCAGTATCTTAAATGGCGAGCAAACCAGTCTGCCGTACAATCTGGCGTCAATAATGGCAGTGCTATCTTCGGTGCGGTGCTGATGGTAGCCATTTGGCCACTTACGCTGTTCAGGTTCACGGTGGCAGACCCAGATGCCAAGCTGACTGAACTCACCGGCGGCGTTCTGGGCGGGAGTATTCCGATAACCGAATTCCCAGTAAAAAAAGAATACTTCGCGGCATTAGCCAAGCAGGGGGATGCGGGATTTGATTGGCTGGCACGCAATTTCGGCGATGTGTTCAACGGGATAACCGCTGCAATCCGCGCCGTTCTTGACGGGTTGGAAATCATTTTGATTGAAACCCCGTGGCCGGTGGTAATGGTGGTGATCACAGTTTTGGCGTTTCGCCTCGCTGGCATTCGGGTTGCCATCTTCACAGCTGCGTCCCTGCTGTACCTGGCATTCATGGGGTTGTGGGAAATTTCGATGATTACCGTAGCCCTGATTGGCGCTGGCGCATTCCTGTGCGTCTTGTTTGGAATTCCGTTGGGCATCTGGTTCGGCAAGTCCAAAAGGGCCTACGCACTCGCAGAACCAGTGCTTGATTTCATGCAGACCATGCCAGCGTTCGTGTACCTGATCCCAATCATTGCATTTTTCGGGACCGGCAAGCCACCCGGTGTTCTGGCAACGATCATATTTGCCATGCCTCCGGTTATCCGCCTGACGGCTTTGGGAATGCGTGGTGTGCCGGAAGCGACCAAGGAAGCAGCGATTGCATTTGGCTGCTCTAAATGGCAATTGCTGCGCAATGTGGAAATACCGCTTGCGATGCCGTCAATCATGACGGGGATCAATCAGACCATTCTGATGTCTCTTTCTATGGTTGTGATTGCGTCGCTGATCGGTGCGGAAGGTCTTGGAGCGCTCATCCTCGAGGCGCTGCAATACGCAGCCAAGGGCCAGGGATTGCTCGGCGGACTCGCCATCCTGTTCTGTGCTATGGTGATCGATCGCATTGCGCAAGGCATGTATCGCCGTCGCATGGGTGGATGACCGGTTCAGTTTTGCGGGAACAAGGTTCGCTCACGGGGTAAATTCAACCCCGTGAAATGGTTCAGTCGGAGCAAACCATGGGGGCCTGATTGTGACCATATTCTCCTGCGACGTTCCGTGACTGACACCGGACTTGCTGATAACCCTGACAAGCCGCGAGGATTATGAAAGCATGTCGGTTTGGTATTGGACAGACGGTAATTTCAAACCAGGCTGATGGAATCGAAATGTTTGCGCGAAGCCGGTGCGCAATGATAACTTTGTGCAAACCTTGAAAGTTTGGGCAAAATGTAACTTGTGGATCTGTTCGCCATGATAATCGGACTTGGAAGTGATCTCATCGATATTCGCCGCGTTGAAAAATCGCTTGAGCGATTTGGTTCGCGTTTTACCGAGCGGGTGTTCACGCCGATTGAACAGGCAAAATCCGATAAACGCCGGAACCGAGCTGCGTCTTACGCCAAACGGTTTGCTGCCAAAGAGGCCTGTTCAAAGGCGCTAGGAACCGGAATTTCCAGTGGTGTATTCTGGCGGGATATGGGTGTTGTAAACGATCGCAGCGGAAAACCGACGATGAAGCTCACCAATGGCGCTGCAAAAAAGCTTGCGCAATTGATACCCAGTGGTTACCACCCCGTTGTACATGTCACAATCACTGACGATTATCCCCTGGCTCAGGCCTTTGTGATCATCGAAGCGATAGAATCAGATAGAGTGCGTTAACATCTAGAAGTGGATTTTCCATTGAGTAGCGAAGAAAAGACAGAAAAACGCGGCAGCGTTATTGGTGAGACTGTTTCGGTTATCATTCAAGCTCTTTTGCTCGCAGTTGTGCTTCGTACGCTGTTTTATCAACCTTTCAGCATTCCCTCCGGCTCCATGAAGCCCAGCCTGCTGATTGGGGATTATCTTTTCGTATCTAAATTCAGCTATGGATACTCGAAATATTCAATTCCGTTTGCGCCGGATCTGTTCGATGGTCGCATATGGTCAGCGGAGCCAAAACGTGGTGACATTGCGGTTTTCAAATATCCGCCAAATCCGGACATTGATTACATCAAGCGGGTGATCGGCCTGCCTGGTGACAAGCTGCAGATGGTGGGTGGTGTCCTGTATCTCAATGGAAAACCGGTAAAGCGGGAACGTGCTAAGGAAAACTACTTGGACGATGAACGTGGTATTGGGCCGGTCCCGATGTTTATTGAGACGCTTCCAAACGGAGTGAGCTACCGGACTCTTGATATAAATCCACAAAGTCTTGGTGATGACACACAGATGTTTGAAGTTCCCGAAGGTCATTACTTCATGATGGGCGACAACCGTGATAATTCGGCTGACAGCCGTTTTGAAGTTGGATTTGTTCCGTTTGAAAACTTTGTTGGCCGCGCGTCGGTGATCTTCTTCTCCATGCGTGACGGTTCGCATCCGCTTGCAATCTGGAAATGGCCTTCTGATCTGCGGTATGATCGCATTTTCGATGGTCTGTGATGAATGGCCGGAAAGAACGATTCCAAAAACTCGAAACGACTGGAAGCCCTTGAAGACTGCATGGGTTACCATTTCAAGTCGAGCGAGTTGCTGGAACAGGCGCTTACCCACTCCAGTGTTCGCAGTGTACCCGGGCGTGATTCTCACTACGAACGCCTCGAATTTCTGGGTGACCGTGTTTTGGGCCTATGTGTGTCGGATGAATTGTACCGCCGGTATCCGGAAGCGGATGAAGGGGAATTGTCTATTGGATTGAATTCGTTGGTCAGGGGTGAAACTCTTGCCGGAATAGCCGATGAGTTGAATTTACACGAATTTATCAGGACCGGAAGCGATTTGAAAAACATCACCAGCAAACGGATGATGAGTGTCCGGGCTGACGTCATAGAAGCGCTGATTGCCTCACTTTTTCTGGACGGTGGTCTGGAACCTGCTCAGCAGTTTATTTCACGTGCTTGGGGGAGCCGCTTTGAGGACGTAAGTTCTCTAAGACGGGATTCCAAAACCGCATTGCAGGAATGGGCTCATTCCAGGCGGCTTGGCACGCCGATTTATCGCGAAATAGAGCGCTCCGGTCCGGATCACGAACCCATGTTTGTCATTGAAGTCAAAGTATCAGGAAAACTGGCAAGCAAAGGCAGTGGACGCTCGAAACGACTTGCAGAACAGCAGGCTGCTAAACAAATGTTGTTACGAGAAGGAGTCTGGGATGATGAATGAACCGGACACTTCCCTTTCGCGCGCCGGCTTCGTGGCTCTGATCGGTGCCCCCAATGCCGGCAAGTCTACCCTGATGAACCGTCTTGTGGGTTCTAAAATTTCCATCGTTACACACAAAGTGCAAACGACACGTGCTGTCATGCGTGGTATTGCCATTCATAACAATTGCCAGATCATCTTTGTCGACACACCCGGCATCTTCGCGCCACGCAGGCGCCTGGATGAGGCCATGGTTTCAGCCGCCTGGGGTAGTGCAAAGGACGCTGACATTTCTGTCTTTCTGATTGATGCGGAAAGGGGGCTAACTGATGACATTGAAACCATACTTGGAAATCTGAAATCCGTCAGCGGCCCGGTGCATTTGCTGATCAACAAAATAGATCAGGTAAGACGCGAGACACTGCTGGAGCTAACCACACGGCTGAACGCTCTATATCCATTCCAGGAAACCTTCATGGTGTCAGCACTCAACGGAGATGGTTGCACGGATTTTATGGACTCCTTGGCCCGAAACCTGCCACCGGACCCCTTCATGTACCCGGAGGATCAGATTTCCGATTTGCCGCTTCGCATGCTGGCAGCCGAAGTCACTCGCGAAAAACTCTATCTGAGACTTCACCAGGAACTGCCATATGCCTCGCACATAGAAACTGAATCCTGGGAGGAGAAGAAGGACGGTTCAGTCAAGATTTCTCAGGTGATCTATGTCGAACGGCAGAGCCAGAAAAAAATTGTAATTGGCAAGAACGGTACCACCATCAAGGCCATATCGACTGCGGCCCGCGAGGAACTCGGGAAACTGACCGAGCAGAAAGTGCATCTCTTCCTGTTCGTTAAGGTGCGAGAGAACTGGGGGGACGATCCGAACCGTTATCGCGAAATTGGGCTTGAATTCCCCACCGGATAAGGCGCATCTTGGCTGAATGGAATGGCAAGATGAAGGATTGATTCTCGGAGTTCGCAAACATGGCGAGACCAGCGCTATTGTCGAACTGATGACCCTCCAACACGGACGTCACCTAGGCCTCATTCGGGGAGGGCGCTCAAGACGAATGCGACCGGTCCTGCAACCTGGAAATTCGGTAAGGGCCCATTGGCATGCTCGTCTGGAAGACCATCTCGGTACCTACAATGTCGAGGCGGAGGAGTTGCGGGCAGCTGAATTGATGGCCAGCCAGTCAGCAGTATATGGCATACAATTACTGGCTTCTCACTTGCGACTTTTGCCGGAGCGGGATCCCCACAAGGGACTTTATCGGGCAGCCAGGGTGATTGTCGAAAATCTGGAAAATCCGGAAATTGCAGCGAGCCTTATCATCCGATTTGAACTTGCCCTCCTGGAGGAACTGGGCTTTGGTCTGGATTTGGATCGTTGTGCGTCAACCGGACAGACCCGGCATCTGATTTATGTTTCTCCAAAATCCGGTAGGGCAGTGAGTGGGGATGAGGGTGAACCCTGGAAAGATAGAATGTTGTTGCTGCCACAGTTTCTCAATCGGCATGAAGAAAAATGGGGCAGGGTACCCGACCTTGAAGATATGCAAAACGGTTTTGCACTTAGTGGATATTTCCTTGACCGCCACATTTATGGTCCAAGGGGGATGAAACCTCCTGACGAACGAGCCGGCTTTATGAGGTCGGCAACAAAAGGCATGAGCAAAGGCGACAGCACATGACTAGATACTGGTACGATGACAATCAGAAATTTGGTTCCATACCATTGGAACTTCTGGCTTCGGTGCAGGGACTGGAACTCTGCCAAAGAATGATAGCAGGCGAACTCCCGGCACCCACCATGGCTCGCGCTCTCAACTTTCATATGGCGGAAGCTGAGAAAGGAAGGGTTGTGTTTTGGGGGCGCCCGCTCGACGAACACTATAATCCGTCCGGTGTGGTTCATGGCGGATGGGCCGGCGCGATCCTTGATTCAGCCCTCGGCTGCTGCGTGTGGACACAAGTCCCCGTTGGCATGGCCTACACGACGGTGGAATTCAAGGTTCATCTTGTACGCCCGATTACAGACCAGACCGGCGAGGTGTTTGCTGACGCGCGAGTAGTCCACATGGGCAGAAAAATTGCAACGTCAGAAGCTACCCTTAAAACCACTGATGGTAAGTTGCTTGCGCACGGTACCGAAACTTGTGCGATTTTTGATCCGGCACAAGGCTAGCTGGCCATCGCCGCGCTGCGCTCAACTGGTTTTTCCTGAATTGGACAATGGACAATGGCTGCGAAAATTCCAAGCGCAACCCCAAGCCACCAGACCACATCAAAGCTCCCGGACACATCACGTAGGTACCCGCCGATATAAACCCCCAGAAACGAACCGATCTGGTGAGAAAAAAATACAATGCCGCCAAGCATGCCAAGGTGCCGTGTACCGAACATCACCGCAACCAGTGCATTGGTCGGTGCCACGGTTGAAAGCCACAACAACCCCATCACTATTGCGAAAATGATGACGCTTAGCCCAGTTTGCGGCAATAACAGAAAAAGGGTAACTGCGATTGATCGACCGATGTACAGCAAAGCCAGCATGACAGGTTTTGAGTATTTTTGACCAAGTACTCCAGATGCCAGGGAGCCGATTATGTTGAACAGACCAATCAGGGCCAGAGCCCAGACCCCATATTGTGCATCAACGCCGATATCGGCGATATATTTGGGAAAGTGGGCGGTGATAAACGCAACCTGAAACCCGCAGACAAAAAAACCTGAAATCAACAGCAAATAGGATTTGTGGGAAAGTGCTTCTTTCAGTGCTTCTGCAATCGTCTGATTCATGTTGTCTATTGCAACGGTCGCGCTTTTTGCGTTTCCTTTGAGCGGAATTGCCAGCAGCGGTATGAGGAGCATCATCACTGCGAGAATAAGCAATGCATTGGACCAGCCATATTGAACAATCAACGCAGCTGAAAGTGGAGAAAACAGGAACATACCCGCAGAACCCGCAGCAGTTCCAATACCGAAAACCAGGCTTCGTTTTTCGGGGGGCACATTTCGGGCAAATACTGAAAG
This sequence comes from Rhizobiaceae bacterium, assembly GCA_965198665.1. Lineage (GTDB taxonomy): Bacteria > Pseudomonadota > Alphaproteobacteria > Rhizobiales > Rhizobiaceae > JAALLB01. Next base: position 79,505 of record CBDAPT010000013.1, read on the forward strand.
GATAATTCCGAAAGAACCGGCGGCAACTCCAAGTCCCACAAGTATTCCGCCTCCGATATGCAGCCATACAGGTGCATCGGCTGTGCCCATCAGATAAAGGCCTAGCGCATAAATCAACCCGCCGGCGGCAAGCGACTTGTAGGCACCGAAACGATCTGCCAAAGCCCCAAAAATTGGCTGTCCAATACCCCAGGCCAGGTTTTGAATGGCAATCGCCAGCCCGAAGGTGGCACTACCCCATCCGGTGGTATCGAGAATTGGTTGTTGGAAAAACCCCATTGCTGAACGCGGCCCAAAAGCCAGCAGCGCGATGGCGCACCCACATACTATGATTAGGGTAGCTCTTGGTGAAATGGAATTAGTATCAGACATAAAAACCAAAAGCCCCCGCGCTGTGTGTCCTGCGAAAGAAAACGTGTCAGCCATTTTGGGCGTTGGCAAGAAAAATCAACGGGCAAATTTCCCCGTTTCGTCGTTCAAAAAAGGCTGTGCAGCGTTATTCGCCTATGCGTGGCATGCGATTCCACGCATCCAAAGCCGCAATCTTGTAGGCCTCGGCGAGTGTTGGATAGTTAAACGTGTTTTCCACGAAATACTCCAGCGTCCCCTTGAGATTAATCACTGCCTGGCCAATATGAACAAGCTCCGTAGCGCCTTCCCCGACAATATGGCAGCCGAGCAGTTTCCTGGTTTTGAGCAAGAAGATCATTTTCAACATGCCGGTTTCAAGACCCATAATGTGACCACGCGAGGTTTCCCGAAACCTTGCCACACCGCATTCGTGAGGAATGCGTCGTTCAATCACTTCGCCGTTTCCGCTCCGAGGTGCACCACCGCCAGGCCCTTTTTGAAATGAGGGCGCAAGCCCGAATGCAAAAAAGGGCCTGGCGGTGAAAAATTTCGACAGGCGGAGCCTGCGATGACTTGAATTGCCGTTACCAATACCCCTACCGCAGAATTGCGCACAAGCGCAATCGCCTCTTCGAACAGACTGTGCCGAAGAGAGATTTCACGCTGTGCGCTTCCCAGAGGTTTGAGAGCGGTCATGGCGGTGCCTGCGCATCTCTGAACACCTCCTCCGGCGTCCGGAAGCCGAGTGCCTTGCGCGGCCGTGCGTTGAGCAGATCCTCCACCGCCTGGACCTCGGCATCGGTCACAGACCGGAAATCCGTGCCTTTCGGCAAATACTGGCGGACCAGTCCATTGGTGTGTTCATTCAGCCCGCGCTCCCATGAGTGGTAGGGCCGGGCAAAATAGAACTTGGCATCAAGCGCCTTGGACAGGCTGCTGTGGCCAGCGAATTCCTTACCGTTGTCCGCAGTGATCGTGTGAACCAGGTGCCGATCTGCCTCCAGCCGGCGTCTGAGCGCAGCTCCGACATCTTCGGCCGTTTTCCTGTCGAGCCGTACCAGTCGGGTCATCTTCGAGGCGCGGTCCACCGCCGAAACCACTGCGCCGCTTTGACCCGCTCCAACGATCGTGTCCACCTCCCAGTCACCGATCCGCAACTTCTGTTCGACGATCGCGGGCCGCTCACTGATATCGACACGACCGGGAATGCGTCCTCGCCCGGCGTGCCGGCCGCCGCGCCAATTCGGTTTCTTCCCACGCCGCCGCAGACGTTTGTAAAGGCTGCCACCGGCCCTGCGGTCCGCGCGGACGTATTCGTAGATCCGCATCCGCCCCACCATGGCTTGGCCTTCCCGACGAAACCGACCCGAAATTTGCTCTGGGCTCCAGCCAGCCGCCAACTTCTCCTCGACCAATTGCCACAGGGCGGGTGTCATCTTCCTTGGCACCGATGACGCCCTGTGGCGGCGCTCTGTCGCCTTGTTATGGGCCTGTTTGTACCGGTAGCCCCGGCCGCCGCTGTTGCGCTGCATCTCTCGACGGATTGTCGTGTGATGGCGTCCGAGCTCACGCCCAATGTCTCTCTGCGAGAGGCCGCTTTTCTTCAACCCCCAAATCTGGCAACGTTCATCTTGGGTCAGGTGGTGGTAGCCGCGAGGCATAGGCGAATCTCCTTCTACAAGATTCTCGCCATCGCCTGGCCCGCCCGCAAGGAAGAATGCTCATCACGCTGCCGTTTTCACTGGTGCACTTCGGAATGGCACGGGGGCAGGGGATCTGTTCATTTCCAGAACAATAATTTCTTCGGACAATGACAGGACGGAGGTTGATGTCTGCTATCGTTTTCCAACCGAATCGTTCACAAACAGGGAACTGTTTCGATTTGCGTCTGGAAAAATTATTTTCCAGCGCCAGGAGAGACTCAGGGAAGGGTGCTAATATCCGTTAATGCCGACAAATTCGAACAAGAGTAGGTCACGCGGCGGCCGTTCTTCGATGCCCAGGAAACTGGTGCTGACCGGCTTACGTCTTGAAGACTTTCTTCCATTGCTACCAGCAGAAGAAAAATTGCGGCACAGTGCTGCAACTGGCGAGGAATTTGTTGTCGAAACCTACGATGGCAGCAGACCGAAAACAGCAACAAAAGTAAACACCATACGGGCCGGATTTCTGCGCTATATGATTTTGGGCGGCTGTGAAAAGTCTCCCGTTCAGCCTAAAGGTATTTTACTGAAAGGTGCTTTCATAGATTGTACAATGTCGGGCGGTGAACTTGATCTGGAATCAGCAGGAATCAGTTTCGATATTGCTCTTCGTGATTCGAACCTGAATGGATCAATTAGAGCGTGTTTGTGTCGAGTAGATTCAGTTTCTTTCCGTGCGCGAATATGATTCTGATTGGGGTGACCTGATTCGGTTCGAAGCCAAGGATTTTCAATGCCCAAGCCCCATCCGATTGAATTGCGTAAACGTGTTGTAGCTCATGTAGAAGAAGGCCACACTCATCGTGGAACGGCTGCCCAGTTCAAAGTCTCCGTCAAATTTGTGAATGATATGGTGAAGTTGAAACGTGAAACTGGCTCGCTTGCTCCAAAACATAACCCGGGAAAAACAGGCCATGGCAAGCTTTCACCCTATAAAGACTGGCTTCGAAAACGGGTTGATGAACAAAAGGACATTACAATCCGTAAGCTTTGTGCGGAGCTGAACGAAAAATTCAACCTCAATGTCCATCATTCGCCTGTCTGGCATGTTGTGCGCAGTTTCGGGTTGTCGCATAAAAAAAGACTATTTATGCCAAGGAGCAACACCGCATCGACGTGAAAAAAGACCGCGAACTCTGGAAGACAAGGCGTGTTCCGTTTTTGAATCGGTCGATTGAAAAACTTGTCTTCATTGATGAGACGTCCACAAACACCAAAATGGCCAAGCAAACTGGATGGGCCCCAACAGGAGAGCGCCTCATAGATTTTGTCCCTCATGGCCACTGGAAGAAGCAGACACTTATCGCAGGCCTGCGCAGTCATGGACTGGTTGCGCCCTGGGTTATTGACCGGGCCATGACCAAAGAAATCTTTGAGATTTATGTTGAGACACAGTTGGCGCCAGAACTGGAAAAGAGAGATGTCGTAATCCTTGACCACCTAGCCGCTCACAAGAGCGAAAAAGCCGAGCAGATCTTGCGAGATATCGGCGCATGGTTTTTGTTCCTGCCGAAATATTCCCCAGATCTCAATGCCATTGAAATGGCCTTTTCGAAGCTCAAGGCTCATCTGAGGAAGGCAGGCGCCAGAACCTTCGATGATGTCTGGAAGGCAATCGGAGAGGTCTGCCATATGTTCACGCCAATGGAGTGCCGGAATTTCTTCAGGGCAGTCGGCTGTGAATTCACGTGATGCGAACACGCTCTAACCTGCTCGGTGCAAGTGCACATGCGATAAAACTGGATGGCAGTAGTTTGGAGAGGCTGGTTGGTGATCGCCTTGAATCCAGGGGTTCTGTTTTTCTGCGAAACGGATTTACATCCAATGGATCTGTGCGATTGCTGGGCGCAAAAATTGCCAGCAGCTTGTATTGCACGGGCGGGCGGTTCCTGGATGCTGAGAAGTCTCTAATCTGTGATCGCCTGGAAACGGATGGAGGTGTGTTCCTGAGGGACGGGTTTGAGGCCCGGGGTGAGGTGCGGTTGGCTGGTGCCCGTATTCACAGGGGGGTGGCTTGCAGTAATGCCCGGTTTGACCGCGGCATAGAGCTGAGAAGTGCTTCAATTGGCGACAACCTCCAACTGAACCGTAATTTTCAATCTGGAGGAATTATTGGTCTGCGCAACACACGCGTCGGCGGCAATCTGATATGTGAGAACGGACGGTTCCTAGACCCGGACAATGCAATCATTGCAAACAGGGCAAGAATAGATGGGGACGTTGATCTTGGCGAAGTAACGGCCAAAGGCACAATAGCTTTTACCGGTTCGGAAATCGGTGGGGATTTTACGCCGCAGGGAGCAGTCCTTGAGGGTACTCCCGCGCTGCAATTGCGCAACACCACGATAGGTGGGACTTTGATCTGGCGCGGTCTGGGATTTGTAGACGGGGAGGTCGATCTTTCCGGTGCATCGTGCAAAACGCTTAATACCGGCAATACCAGCTGGTTGCGAAAAAGGGACAAATACCGACAACGCGAAGACATCAAGCGAAGCCAGCAGTCTGATGGAGATAAAAAGCAAATCGAGTATCACACAAAACTTGATAACTTTACCTATGACGGATTTTCCAACCTGCCGGATAACTGTAAGTCTGCCTATTGGATTGAATGGCTGAATCAGCAACCCGATGATCACCTCGGGAAACGATTCAAGCCACGTCCCTGGGAGCAACTTGCCAATGTTTTGGAATCGATGGGCTATGAAGAAGAGGCTCGTGATGTGAGGATTGAGAAGCAGAAAATCCTGACGGACTTCATGATCAAGCATGAAGAGATAGGGTTTTCGGTTTCCAGCTTATGGCATTGGTTACAGACAAAAGAAGCGGCTTTCCCAGCCGCTTTTTTGTTGCGCTCAGGGTTTTTGGAAAACCAGTGTCAGCCAGTTGTCACGAATGTAATAGTGTTCCAGGTGCAACCCCTGAAGGCGAAATGCTGCAACCAGCGGCGCGCGCTGATGCGGTAGCAGGCCTGACAGGATAACATTGCCACCGGGTGATGTCGCGTAGACCAGATCCCTTGCCATTGCTTGCAACGGTTTCGCCAGAATATTGGCGATCACCAGATCAAATGGCCCCAGTTCGCCAAACCGGCGATGGTTGAAGCCGGTTGCTGTGAGGCATTCGATTGATTGGTGAACCCCGTTGCGACGGGCGTTGTAGGCAGCGGTTTCGGTTGCAATCGGATCGATATCAGTGGCCAGCACTGCCACTGGCATGGTCTTGGCAGCAGCTATAGCGAGGACGCCGGAACCGGTCCCAAGATCCAGCACATTGGTGAACCGGCGACGCTTGCAGATTTTCGAGAGCATGTCGAGACAGCCTGCAGTTGTACCGTGATGACCGGTGCCAAAGGCGAGGCCGGCATCGACCAGAACCGGAATTTCATGCGACTTCGGTATATGTCTTTCGTGACTGCCATGAATAATATAGCGCCCTGCATGTACGGAAGACAATTCCCGCAGGGTTGCAGCCACCCAGTCTATTTCGGGCAAATCCTCACGCTGAATTTCGATAGGGTTATCGGCCGCCTTGGCAAGCGCAAGCATACGATCCGTTACATCCGCTGCCAGTTCCGTCTCGCAGTAGACTGCTACAGTCCAGTGTTCCGGATTATCAATATCCTCAAAGGCGGAAACCGGAAAACCTTCATCCTCGAACGCAATTTCAAATACGCTCAAAAGTGCTCGGGCTACGGTCTCCTGTGTTTCGGCAAAAAGTCTTGTCTGGGGCATCGCGTTTTCGGCTGGTATGAAAAAGATTGAAAGCGATTATTCGCCGTTTTTTGGAACCAATTCCTGAAATAAGACCGTTAACACGCCGAACCCGACAAACAAACTGATCCAGAAGAATATTTCGTTCAATGCCAACCAACCCAGATTAGTGCCATAAGAATCCGAAAATCCCATGGCCCATATAAAGTTCTGCAGATAAACAACAAATGCTTGCAGGGTGTGAATTAACAACGCGGTTACAATCAGGTCCACACGATACTGTTTTGTTAGTTCGAAGGATTCGCCAAAACGAAGATCCTTACGGACTGCAACCGCTGGAAGCACAAGGCCCAACCTCAGTCCCAACCAAATTACTGGTGCTTCGAAACATACCCTGGCAAGCAGATCAAACAGGGTTTGCCATTGGGTTCTCTCTGGCGGGAGATCTGTTGTATCTATACCCGGGAGAATTATTCCCAGGAAGAGCATGCTCAGCAACACACCTAAAAGGAGCAAGAGGATACCCAGAACAAATGAAGTTCCCAGGTAATAAGCAATTGGCCAATCAAAATTTATGATATGAAGGCTCGGTGGCTGCTCATTGTTTATCATAAACCGGTGCCAGCCAATCGCTATAGAAAGGCATCCGACATAAATTATCGTGCCTCCGATAAAGGCGTAGGCCCATTGCACTTTTAGGGTCGTAGAGTCGGCCAAATTGGTAATGCCGACAATTCCAAAAAACTGTTCGAGTATCAGACTTTCAAAATAATAGAATGCTGCTGTGGCGATGATCCAGAACCAACTTAGGCGAAGCGCAACATGCCAATTGTTTTTCAGTTGGCTTAAGAGCCTGACCGGAAAGTATTTGAGCGATATCAATGGTTTGTGATTCAACGTCTTTAAACGAAGAACGGAGGATCACGATGCCGTGGGATGATACCGCTCGCGCTGAGCATACACGCGAAACCGGTCGCTATCCAACCGATTTGACAGATGCCGAATGGGAAATCATCAAACCGCTGCTGCCACCGGCCAAAACAGGTGGACGACCACGCACGACAAAATTGCGTGAGGTTTTCAACGCAATCCAGTACATGGCCGGCAGCGGTTGCCAGTGGCGCATGCTGCCCAGTGACTTCCCGCCGGTGTCGACTGTTCAGGGCTATTTCTATTACTGGACCTACACGGGTTTGCTGGAAACCATCAATTACCTTCTGGTTCTCAATACCCGTGAACTGGAGGGCCGCGAAGCCAGTCCAACGGCCGGAGTGATCGACAGCCAAAGCGTCAAAACCACTGAAAGCGGGGGCGTTTGCGGCTATGACGCTGGCAAAAAGGTCAAGGGCCGCAAACGTCACATTGTCACCGATACGATCGGATTGCTGCTGTTCGTGATCGTTACTGCAGCCAACATTCAGGACCGCGACGGCGCAGTCGCACTCATCAAGGCCATTCGCTTCCGGTTCCCCTGGTTGCGTCACCTGTTTGCCGATGGTGCCTATTCCGGCCCGAAACTGCGTGAGGCGATTGCCGGCCATGGCGATTGGACAATCGAGGTTGTCAAACACAGCGACACGGCCAAAGGGTTCACGGTTATTCCGCGACGATGGGTGGTGGAGCGGACATTTGCGTGGCTTGGCCGCTGCCGGCGATTGGCGAAGGACTGGGAGCGCAAAATCGAGGTTTCCACCGCATGGACGCTCATCGCGAGCATCCGGCTCATGACGCGGCGACTCGCAAGGTACTGTTATGTCTGAAAAACTTTTGAGTCAGGCTCTAAGCATTGAAAAAAAACTCTAAAACCCACAGTATTCCTCACCAATTTTGCAGTATAGTGACTGATATATGCCGGTAATATGGTGTGCAATACTATTATTTTAGCTGCAAGCTGATTTTAAAGTTATTCGTCAGAACCTGAAAACAGTTCGGCAAGGAAGCCTTTAAGTCCAGGCTTTTCAAGGGCCGAAAAGGGCAGGGGCCTGCACAGTTCAATGGCGGCCAGGCCAATGCGGGTTGCCATGATGCCGTTCACCGTTCCCTCGCCGAGTTTGGTGGACAGCCGTCCGGCTATGCCCTTGCCGATAAACTGCTGCAGAAGTGTGTCGGAAAGTGCCAGGCCTCCGGTGACTGCCAGATGGGTGGCGGTCATTCGCGCCAGTTTGAGCGCGCCAAACATGCCGGGCTTTCCCCCGTAAAGGGCCATCAGCTTGCGTAGCATCTGGAGGATCTGATAGCCGACAAACAGAATGTCGAGGACTGCAGACGGATTGAGCGCGGTGATAACCGAGACCCGTTTTGCGGTTGTCGCGATGATCCGTTTGGCCTCTGCATCAAGCGGTGACATCAGGGATTTCTCGGCCAGTCTGATATGATCCGGGGCGTCAAGAATTTCAGTGTCGTAAGACTTCAGTTCGCGCAGGTGCCAGCGCATGTCTGGCCGATTGCCATACAGCACATACAGATGCCGGATAACGGTTTTTGCCTCACCGTTTTCCAGCAATGCCTGTTCTGCGTTATGACGCAATGACTCCAGTTTGCGAAGCCGCCAGATGGACAGGAACTCGCGTAATATCAATGCCAGAAGGGCAAGCGCAGCAAGCGCCACCAGACCAAGACCGGTCCAGCCGAGCACAACATGACGCTCGAACAATGCCTCCATCAGACCAATCAGCCAGAACGACACTCCGATCGAAGCCAGGGTTAGGATTGAGCCGACAAAAACCGCGCCCCAGCGAATGCCCCGGGCATTGATTGGAACATGAACCGTTGGCGGCTCTTGTGTCTGAGTGTCTGCAAAGGCGGATTGTTCAAATGGATCCGCAGTATCTTCTGCTATCTCGGGTACCGGCAGAGCCTGTGGCTTGCGGCTTGATTTTCTCGCGGTACCGGCGGCGGATTTCTTGCCCTTTGCCGGCTTTGACAGGCTGATGGCAGTTGGCTTGCGGCTCATGACAGGCGGTCTCCGATGAGAAAGTTCATCGCCTTGTCGAGACGGATATGCGGGAAAACCGTTGGATTGATTGCTCCTTTTTCCTGACTGGCAAGGGGAGGGCGGAAGCGCAGGAAGCCGGTTTCGTCCTGTTCAATTTCTTTGCCATTGTCACCAAACACATCTTCCGGGTCTGCGGGCAGGTCACCAGGAAACAGGGCGATTTCTTCCTCCCCGTCGTAGGTTTTTCGGCCAAGCTTCTGGCCCTGTTCCGGTATGCCGATGATTGCCTGCAATTCCTCCCCTTTCTGGGAGATAACCTGTTCGCGCGTGGCGCGGATTGCCGAAAGGGCATCGACTTCGATTTCAGCGCCTGAACCGTCGGAATGCTCAATCGCTTCGTTTGTCAGAAACCGCAGGATTGCTTCCAGTCTATCATGGCTGGTGTGATGCAGGTGATCGGCCTTTGTGGCAGCAAACAGGACCCGGTCAATGCGTCTGCCCAGTATCGTGTGAATAATTCCGGAGTTACCGGGTCGAAAACAGTTCATGATGTCGCCAAGCGCTGCTTTCAGGTCACCGATCGCATCCTTGCCTGCGTTGAGAGCTGCCAGTGCATCGACCAGAACAATCTGACGATCCAGCCTCGAAAAGTGATTGAGAAAAAACGGTTTCACTACCCGTGTGACATAGGAATTATAGCGGCGCTCCATCATTGCATGCAGTGTTCCGCTTTTTGCCTTGTTGTCGGTCTTTAACGGGGCAAATGTAACCAGCGGAGAGCCGGCCAGATCGCCCGGCATCAAAAACCTGCCCGGCGGGACCGTCGAAAGGGCGAACTCATCCTCGCGGCAATCGCGCAGATATTGAGTAAACAGTCTCGCAGCTTCCTGAACCGCCAATTCGTCTTCCGGCGCTTCCGGATCCAGTGTGTCCAGATGCTTCAGCCATGCTTTTGCGATTTTGTTTCTAGGAGCCTTATGGGCGGCGGCTAACGTCTGCTCGCTCCATTCCTGGTATGTGAGATCCATCAGAGGCAGGTCCAGCAACCATTCGCCGGGGTAGTCGACGATATCGATGTTGAGCTTGCCGCTTGAAAGGTTGCGTGCAAGGAACCCTTCCGGTTCATATTCTACGGTAAGGCGCAATTGTGAAATGCGGTTGGTGGAATCGGGCCATGCGCGTTCGTCGCCGTTCAAGAGCGCCTTCAGGTGGGCCTCATAGGCAAACCGGGGTAAATCGTCATCAGGCTGAGGTTGCAGATAGGCGCGCTTGATGCGTTTGCTGGCATAAGGTGCAAACATGGCCAGTTTGCCGCCATTGATGAGATTGTGAACCATGGCGGTAATGAAAACGGTCTTTCCGGCACGGGACAGCCCCGTCACACCCAGCCTCACGGTAGGGTTGACGATGTCATGGGCATAGTCGGCAATGCCTGAAAGAGTGATATAGGCTTCATCTGTCAGAGAGGTGAATTTCAAAGGTTATCCCCGGCTCCAATTGTTGGCTTGGCAAAGCCATGAATGGCGTTCCCCTACGGCCAACAGGTAGGAAGTAAGGCACAGGATTGCAAGTATGCAAGCGCGGGGAAGCTCCTGTTTTGCTTGTAAAAATTGGCAGTATCGGCGGTGCGGAACAACGCCCTTGAAGTTGCAGTGAACGGCTACAAGGGCATATGGAAACGTCCTTTGATGTCGCAGCAGGGCATTTGGTTGGAAATTTGGCTTTGATAGCCTGATTACGTATTCAAACATCCTATTGGGCATAGAAATCATGCAACCGGTGCAGGGAACACGTCCCATGGCAGCCAATATTGCCTGCTTCGCTGCCATGGCTTTCTGGGCTGTGGGATTTCCTGCTGGTGAAATACTGCTGGAAACCTGGGGCACGGTAATCCTGATTGTCATTCGTTTGAATCTCAGCATCCTGCTTTTGATGGCGGTGTGGGTTTACTTTGAGGGGACTTCAGCAATACGGGAAGCACCCTGGCAGAAGGCAATCTTCATCGGTGGTACCGGGTTTGGTTTCGGAGCGGTTCTGCTGCTGTTCGGGCAGAAACTGTCTGATCCGGTAACTCCTGCAATAGCAGCTGCAATGATGCCCATCAGCGGCGCGATTATCGAGGTGATTATGGATGGGCGCAAGCTTCGTCCAAACCTGATTATCGGCATTATTCTGGCGCTTACCGGGGGCATTCTTGCAGCCGGTGTGCAACTCACCAATGCGACGTTTGGCATGGGTGCATTTCTGTGTCTTCTTGCGGTCTGCATTTTTGCCTGGGGAACACGGGCGGCAACGAAGGATCTGCATGAACTGACACCGATCGGCCAAACCACCGCGACGCTCGTTGGGGGCATGTGTTTCAACCTTATTGTTTTCGTGATCCTTTGGATTGGCGGGCTGGAGGGTATCGAAGTTGGCAGCTTGTCCGGCTACAATCTTATGCATTTGGCCATTTTTGCGATTTCGTCATTGGCCATTGCCCAGTTTTTGTGGATTTGGGGTGCCGGTAAACTCGGCATTCTGCTTGCATCGTTTCACATGAATGCGATGCCGTTTTACGTCATGGTTTTTGTGCTGATTTTCTTCGGTGGCAGTTGGAACTGGCTACAGGCGCTGGGTGCCGGACTGGTTGCCCTGGGCGTTGTGATCGCTCAGGCATTGCGTCCCGGTACTGCAAAGCCAAGAAAACCTGTCGTACGTGAACCGGAACATCCCGAACCTGAACTCCAAGCCTGCAAGCCGTTTATGTGGACCGGTACCTGACAGGAAACGAGGCACGTTGCCCGTCAGTTCTCAAGCTCGCTTTCAATCCATTCCGCGAAAGTCCGACTGGCGGGTGTGCTGGTATGTTCGGGTTGCTGGATCATGTAATAGGCTTTTTCCATCGGAATTGTTTCAGGATGGGGGCGTATGAGGGCACCGGATTTCAACAGTTCCCCGGCAAGCATCTCATGCCCCATGGCGAGGCCGGCTCCACCGCAGGCTGCATTGATTGACACACTGTAGGTGGTTGACAGATTGACGAGTTTTCCCTTTGGCAACCGTTCCCCCCGAGCCTTGGCCCAGGCCTCCCAGTTGGCCAGCACACCGGTACAGTCAAACAGCAATTCATCCTGCCAGTTGCCAAGCGTTGCGGCACGCTGGGGACTGCACACGGGAAACGCGGTATTCTTGCCAAGGGGGATGGCTTTGTACCGTTTTTCCAGATTTCTGCCAAAGCGGATTTCTACATCCGCAGAGATAGGTTCGGGATCCCATGCAGCAGTCGAGATGTTGAGCCGCATCCAGGGGTGTTTCTCGAACAGTCTGCCCAGTCGAGGTGCGAGCCAGAATACGGAAAATGCGAGGTTAATCTGAATATACAGGATTTTTCCCCGATCCCCACCTGTCATCATCCGGGTTCCCACAGACAGAGTTTCAAACGCTTCCTGTACTATAGGCAGATAGGCATATGCGGCATCGGTTAATTGAATGGAACGGGTGCGGCGGATGAACAATTCACGGCCAAGATGATGCTCAAGGTTCTTGATTTGCTGGGAAACCGCCGACTGGGTCATGTTGAGTTCGCCAGCAGCAGCGGTACACGACAAGTGGCGGGCTGCGGCCTCAAAGGCGTACAGCCAGTTCAGCGGTGGCAGGGAATTCCGGTTATCCATAATTGCCCAACTTATGCATTAGTCTGACTAATGCAATAGATGCAAAATTCTTGTTTGTGAAGTGCGGACAAATTCATCAATATTTTCACCAATTGGAAAAGGAGATGGCATGAATGGGGTGTGAGCGGTCATGCATCCCGACTCGGATAGAGTGCTGGGAGAGGCGGATAGGCTGCAGGCTGGATGTCATCTTAGGGCATTGCGACCCTGTAAAGGAGATTACCCGCCGCCTGTATCTGAACGACCAGCGTGAGGCCCGGTTCGGTCCGGTGACCTCGTATAGGAGTTTGGCGTGGCCGTTCACACCCTTGTCAGGGTTCCGCCGCTCACCAACGGGAGAAGTTTAGCCATGTCCTTTATCGGTGTCGATCTTCACACGACGTCTTTCACGGTCTGCCGGCTTGAAGCTGACGGCAGCGAGATATTTGAAACCTACCAGCTGGCAGCGGCCGATCTGGAACGGTTCTGCCTGAGCCTTGATGCGGACGACGAGATTGCCGTGGAGGCGACGGGCAATTCGGCCTGGTTTCGTGACGAGGTGGTCGCTTGCGTCGGCCGTGTTGTCGTGGTCAACCCGAGGCAGTTCGGCGTGATCCGCAAGTCGGTGAAGAAGACGGACAGGAACGATGCCCGGGCACTGGCCTTCTTCCTGTCGAAGGACATGCTGCCCGAGACGCGTGTGAAGACGGTTGCCGAGAGCGAGTTGGCGTCACTCACCCACACGCGCGATCTTCTGGTCAAGCAGCGCACCCGGCTCATCAACAAGATCCATGCGCTGCACACGCGCCACGGCGTCAAGCTGAAGAAGGAAAGCCTGGGCTCGAAGCGGCGGCTCAATGCTCTGGAGGTCGGCCGGTTCTCGACACTGGAACAGGTCGAGTTGAAGGCCCTGCGCGACCAGGCGCTGAGGCTTATGGCGACGATTGGCGAACTGGACGGTGCGATCGAAGAGGCCACCCGGGAACTGGATGGCTACGACGGCCTCGTCTCAATCAAGGGCATCGGTCCGCGCTCGGCGGCCGTGCTCCTGTCGGGGATCGGCAACGTCGATGACTTCGAGGACGCCGACAAGCTGGCTGCCTATGTGGGCATCGTCCCGCGCGTCAGCCAGTCGAACGAAACCGACAACCGGGGGCGGATCACCAAACGCGGCAACAAGCTGATGCGCACCACGCTGGTTCAGTGCACGCTCATTGCCATCCGATACTCGGGCTACCTCAATGCCTTCTACCAACGCATCAAGGCCAGGCGCGGGGCCGGCAAGGCGATCATCGCGACCGCACGTAAACTGCTCGCGATCATCTACGACACGCTCAAGAACGGCTGGGTCTTCGAGGACTTTCCGGCCTTCAAGATCGCGGGGCAGAACATTCCCGCTGGACAACCATCATAGGAGGCAGGATGCTTAAACCGTTTCATTGCATGTGGGGATTTGTCTGGTTCTTATTGCTATCAGCCGTTGCGGCCAATGGCTTTGAACTGAAGCCCCATAAGGATCGGCTGTTCAAATATCGCGAACCTTTGGAAATTCGCGATAACGGTGATTTCCTGAGACTTCCATACGACCCGCTTAAGGATATCAACAAGCGGGATGAGATACCCGTCCGAAAAGTGAAGGGTTATTATGTATCTTCCAAGCCCAAACGACATCAGGTTGACACTTCGATAACAGTCAATGGTCGGGTTGTGACACATTTTGCCGTCGGTGCTCTTAAGGGGAATGCCGCAATGACAGTAATTTTTTTGCACGGGCGAGACGGTAGCAGACATCTTGGGTTTTCCGATGAAAAGTTCGGCGGCAATTTCAACCGCGTCAAGAACCTGATGTATCGCAATAACGGTATTTACATTTCATCCGACTTTTCCGATTTCGGTGAAGAAGGTCGCAAGGATATTTCCGCCCTTGTTTCGCATTACAGGCCAAGAACGGCCGGAAAACTGGTCATAGCCTGCGGCTCGATGGGCAGTTTCCTGTGCTGGCGATTGATGAAGAACCCGCATTCCAATTCGATGATCGACGGTTACATATTGATGGGCGGATTTCCTGATCCCAATTTTCTGTCTACCGGCAAGCTCAGCATACCAAAGGGCCGAAAACCGATTTATATGGCCCATGGCGGTATCGACTACGTATATGATTGGAAAGATGCCTATCGTTATTTTTCCCAACTAAGAAAAATTGCCCCGGGATATCCCATCAAGTTAGCCGTTTTTGATGGTGGCAAGCATGGGACACCGGTCCGCATGATAGACTGGCGGCTGGCTTTGAACTGGATTGGTTCTCAATAATCCAAATGCGAACTGCATTAACACCCGTCAGTTTCCTGAATTGGTGGGTATTGTCGCTGACGGATAACCATCACTTGACAGTTGAGGTGTGAAAACGCACAAGGGCGGGGTTTTCCGTGTGTATTGAGGAATTCAGCCCAATGCATTGCGCGCCAAAGCGGAATGGCCCCGGGCGTTTTCACATTATCGGATTACGACAGATGACGGAAAAACGTTTCAACAAGCAGGAATTGCACATGGTATTAGCAGTCACTTTTCCCGGACAGGGTAGCCAGTCGGTCGGTATGGGAGCAGAATTGCTGGCAAGTTCTACAAAGGCCAAGGCAGTGTTCGATGAGGTTGATGAGGCATTGGGGGAAAAACTGTCTCAAGTCATTCTGGAAGGGCCTGAAGAAACTCTAACCCTGACAGCAAATGCCCAACCAGCCTTGATGGCAGTATCCATGGCCGCATTGGCCGTTCTGGAAGAAAATGGGTTTTCGTTGGCTGACAAAACATCGTTCGTGGCAGGCCATTCACTAGGCGAATATTCAGCACTTTGTGCTGCAGGCACTTTCTATCTTTCTGACACCGCCCGGCTTTTGCGTATCCGCGGTAATGCTATGCAGGCGGCTGTTCCGGTCGGCGAGGGTGCGATGGCAGCCATCATCGGACTGGAACACGATACGGTTTCGAAAATCTGTTCCGATGCTTCAGATACCGGAGCGTGTGCAATCGCCAACGACAATGGCGGCGGTCAATTGGTAATTTCCGGTGCCAAGGATGCAGTTGAAAAGGCGGCCGGGCTGGCATCTGAACAGGGAGCGAAACGCGCTTTGATGCTGCCGGTATCCGCGCCGTTCCACTCGGCCCTAATGGAACCTGCTGCCCAGGCAATGGCAGAGGCCCTAGCGGAAGTTCGCATGGAAGCGCCCTGTGTGCCGCTCGTCGCCAATGTTTTGGCTGCACCAATCAATGAACCGGAGGAAATACGCGCTCGCCTTATTGAGCAGGTAACCGGACAGGTGCGTTGGCGCGAAACGATCCAATGGATGGGAAACAATGGAGTTTCGCTGCTGATGGAAATCGGTGCGGGTAAAGTACTCAGCGGTCTTGCGCGCAGAATTAATCGCGATATAGCAACCACAAATGTTGCATCTGCATCCGACATTGAAAAGGCACTTGAAGCCATTAACGGGTGACAGATCGAATTTTTTTCAGGAGATTATGAATGTTTGAACTCAATGGGAAGAAAGCACTCATCACGGGTGCCTCCGGAGGCATTGGTGAATCAATCGCCCGCCAATTCCATGCAGCTGGAGCTGTTGTCGGACTGCACGGGACGCGGGAGGAACGACTGAATGCATTGGCCACGGAACTGGGAGATCGAACCGTGGTTCTGCCGGCAAACCTTTCGGATCTGGACGCAGCTTCTCAGCTCGGCAAGGATGCCGAGGAAAAGATGGAAGGCATTGACATCCTGATTAACAATGCCGGCATTACTCGCGACGGCCTGTTTGCACGCATGTCCAACGATGATTGGGACGATGTGCTACGCGTTAACCTGACCGCGGTTTTTCGTTTAACCAAGGAAATTGCGTATCCCATGATGCGTCGCAAAGGCGGCCGAATCATCAACATAACGTCAGTGGTAGGCGTAACTGGTAATCCCGGTCAGGCCAACTACTGTGCATCCAAGGCAGGTATGATTGGCTTCACCAAATCATTGGCACAGGAAATAGCTTCCCGAAACGTTACGGTGAATTGTATTGCACCGGGATTCATCAGTTCCGCCATGACCGACAAGCTCAATGACAAACAAAAAGAAGCTATCATGGGAGCTATCCCGATGAAAAAAATGGGTGAGGGGGATGACATCGCGGCTGCGGCCATTTATCTGGCCAGCGATGCAGCCGGCTACATGACCGGACAAACCCTTCACGTAAATGGCGGCATGGCAATGATATGATGCGCTCACATTGATAACGACAGACTGTTTGATATTTGTTCACAAACAGCCTAGAAGTTTGGTATAAAGTGTGTTAGGCGACCGCTGAAAAGCAAATGGCAGTGTTAAATGCTCTGTTTGCATCCTAAAACAACCGATCCTAATAAAAGATCAAATAACCCCGTTGAGGCTGATTATGAGTGATATTGCAGAGAGCATCAAAAAAATTGTCGTAGAGCATCTGGACGTGGATCCGGAAAAGGTAACGGAAAGTGCAAGCTTTATTGACGACCTTGGTGCGGATTCCCTGGACAATGTTGAACTTGTGATGGCGTTTGAAGAAGAATTTGATGTGGAAATTCCGGATGATGTGGCTGAAACTATTCAGACAGTCGGTGACGCGATCAAGTTCGTTGAAAAGGCGAAAGCCTGATCTTAACCGACTTTCAGGCTTTGAGGCGGTCCCGGAGGCCGCCTTTGTTATATTGAGGGAGGCGTCTGAATTATTCACAGGTGGAAACCAAGGTTTTCTTTTAAACACAAGTTTTACCCTGTAATTTGTTTTCAGACTTGAAGGACAGCTGATATGAGGCGTGTGGTAGTAACCGGGATCGGTCTTGTCTCACCGTTGGCGTGCGGCGCTGAAGAAACCTGGAAACGGATTTTGGCCAACGAAAACGCTGCCGGTAAAATTGAGAGTTTCAAGGTTGACGATGTGGCGGCACAAATTGCCTGCCAGATACCGATTGGTGATGGGACCAACGGGACTTACAATCCGGATGACTGGATGGAGCCCAAGGAGCAACGTAAGGTTGACCCCTTCATCGTGTATGCCATGGCAGCCAGCGATATGGCGCTGAACGATGCGGACTGGCATCCGACAGATGAAGAAGACTGTTTCAGAACCGGGGTGTTGATTGGTTCCGGAATAGGTGGTTTGCAGGGCATCGAACAAACATCACTGACACTCGCGGAGCGCGGGCCGAGACGTGTGAGCCCCTTCTTCATTCCCGGTCGTCTGATCAATCTTGCATCCGGGCAGGTGTCGATCAAACATGGTTTAAAAGGACCGAACCATTCAGTTGTTACTGCTTGTTCGACAGGGGCACACGCAATAGGTGATGCCAGCCGTTTGATCATGTTTGGCGAAGCAGACGTGATGGTGGCTGGCGGTGCAGAATCTCCCGTTTGCCGACTTGCCATGGCCGGCTTCTCGGCCTGCAAGGCGCTTGCAACAGTCTACAATGATGCTCCTCAGCGCGCGTCGCGTCCTTACGACAAGGATCGCGATGGTTTTGTGATGGGCGAGGGCGCCGGTTCGGTCGTGCTTGAAGAGTATGAACATGCCAAGGCCCGTGGTGCCAAAATCTATGCAGAAGTTGTTGGTTACGGATTGTCGGGTGATGCCTTCCACATTACAGCGCCTGCTGAAGACGGCGATGGGGCACAACGTTGTATGGCCGCTGCTTTGCGGAATGCCTCGCTGAGTGCTTCAGACATAGACTATGTCAATGCGCATGGCACATCGACTATGGCCGACACGATCGAATTGGGTGCCGTTGAACGATTGCTGGGGAGTGCTGCTTCCGGTGTTGCGATGTCCTCGACAAAATCGGCCATCGGTCATCTGTTGGGTGCCGCTGGAGCAGCGGAAGCTATTTTTTCTATTCTGGCAATTCGGGACAATGTTGCACCGCCGACATTGAACCTGGACAATCCGGAAAGAGAAACTGAGATTGACCTGGTGCCACTTACTGCACAAGAGCGGAAAATCAATGTTGCGCTGTCAAACTCATTTGGTTTTGGCGGTACAAATGCGTCGTTGGTTTTCAAATCTGTTTGAGTTTGTATTCAGTTGTGGTCTTTTTGGTGATTTTAGTGAAAAATTATTGAGAATCACAATCCCGCGGTGGGGTTTTGATCATGTCTGAAAAATTTCAGCTACTGGCTTCAGATTAGTGCCACATTTTTCGTGTCTTTTGACTTGAAGTTCAGAAGATTGAAACGGTAAAGAGCCATGGGCAATAGACGCGCTTGATGTTTGCGCACGGGAATTACATTCGGGCAGGTAACAACGTGAATCAGGAAACAAGACTTTGAGTGACGCGGACAGCATCAACAGTGGTGGATTTGGCAGACGGGATAATTCTTCCCTTGCCAGCGATGGCGGCACCCCCATGTCCCCTATGGAGGCGTTGCAGCCAAAAGAAGTACCGCCGCCTCCAAAGCGAAGTAAGAGCTCACGTCATGGCTTCATAGTAGTTCTGAATTTCGCGATGAGTTGCTTCGTGTTTGCAACCGTAATTCTCTGCATCATAGTTTACATTGGGAAATACATATTCGAAAAAGAAGGACCTTTGCGCAGTCCCCA
This sequence comes from Rhizobiaceae bacterium, assembly GCA_965198665.1. Lineage (GTDB taxonomy): Bacteria > Pseudomonadota > Alphaproteobacteria > Rhizobiales > Rhizobiaceae > JAALLB01. The sequence continues at coordinate 98,447 of CBDAPT010000013.1, forward strand.
GACTGTTGTGATTGAGGAAGGGTCTTCAGTTGCCCAAATCTCAAGCAAACTTAAGTCAAATGGTGTCATCGGCGACGAGCTGGTTGTCGGCTTTAATGATCTGATATTCCGCCTTGGTGTGCGGGCGCATCGCTCGCAGGCATCCCTGAAGGCGGGAGAATACCTGTTTAAGCCAGGGATGAGCATGTATGAAGTCATGGATACGATCCGATCAGGAAAAGGTATACTGCACAAGGTATCCATCCCTGAGGGGCTGACCGTTTTCCAGGTTTTCAAACGCCTGTCCGACAATGAGATTTTAGAGGGGGATCTGCCTGAAGAGCTTCCACCGGAAGGGTCTTTGATGCCGGATACCTATCCATTCCAACGAGGCACAACCCGGCAGGAGGTTCTGCAGAGAATGCAAAAGGCCCAACGGGAGTTTCTTGCCGCAGTCTGGGGGCGCCGCATCGATGGGCTACCGATTTCAACCCCGGAAGAAATGGTGATTCTGGCTTCTATCGTAGAGAAGGAGACCGGGCGGGCCGATGAACGTCCCAGAGTGGCTTCCGTTTTCATCAACCGGTTGAATCAGGGCATGAAACTGCAGTCAGACCCGACAATAATCTACGGGATTTTTGGTGGAGAAGGCAAACCGAAAGATCGTCCGATATACAGATCGGACATCGATAAAGAAACGCCATACAACACCTACACAATTCCGGCACTTCCGCCCGGTCCAATTGCAAATCCAGGACGGGCGGCACTTGAGGCGGTTGCCAATCCGTCCAGAACAGAGGACCTGTTTTTTGTTGCAAATGGTACCGGTGGCCATGTATTTGCAAAGACCCTCGACGAACACAATCGCAATGTGGCGCGTTGGCGGGCCATCGAGAAACAACTGAAAGAAGAAGCAGCCAAGAAGGCCACCGAAGAAGCAGCTAGCAATTCGGAATAACAGTCCAAAGAGTAATGGCCTGACTTAACACACGGGGACTATCCAACGATGTTGCAAAGCATGACCGGCTTTGCCCGAGTTGAAGGGGGCGATCAAGATTTTTCCTGGACCTGGGAACTGCGTTCAGTCAATGGCAAGGGGCTGGACATCCGGTTCCGTATCCCCTCCGGGTTCGAGGCGGCTGAAATTCCAGCTCGCAAACTTACACAAAAGCATCTGAAGCGGGGAAATGTTCAGATTGGCCTACAGGTTCAGCGCCTGTCGGACAAACGGGCACTCAGGGTTGATGAAAACCTGCTGGAAGAATTGATTTCAATCTCAGAAAATCTGCGGAGCCGGGTAGGCGGCGACCTGCCTGGTGTGGCCGATTTGCTCGGAGTCCGCGGGGTGGTTGAATTGGAAGAATATGATGATTTGAGTATTTCGGACGAAACGATCAGCAGTGTACTAAATACCCTTGGCGCGGGACTGGACGATTTGCGCCGCGCGCGTGGTAATGAGGGCGCGGGGATTAGCAAAGTCCTTCTTGAGCAAGTCGATGCGATAGAAGCCCTGCTTGGAACAATCGAAGCTGACCCATCGCGTACGCCCGAGAAAATTCAGGAAAATCTCAAAATACTGGTTAGAAAACTGCTGTCCGATAATGCAGAACTTGACAGCCAGCGACTTCATCAGGAAGCTGTTCTACTAGCTACCAAGGCGGACATCACGGAAGAGGCAGACCGGCTTTCAGTTCATGTCGAGGCAGCCAGAAAGCTGATTCGTGAGGGCGGAGCAGTAGGCCGAAAGCTTGATTTTCTGGCACAGGAATTCAATCGTGAATGCAACACAATATGCTCCAAATCAAATTCTGCGGCAGTCACTGCCGCTGGATTAGACATGAAACTGATAATCGACCAGTTTCGCGAGCAATTGCAAAACATGGAGTGATCCGCGATGTCTCTAGATTCCATTAGCCGCAGAGGTGTGATGCTGGTCTTGTCATCACCATCGGGAACTGGAAAATCCACGATAGCCCGGGAATTGCTGGCCAAAGAGGACAGCCTGGAATTGTCTGTGTCTGTCACGACACGGGCAAAACGGGGTAGCGAAATTGACGGCACTCACTACCATTTTATCTCGGTTCGTGACTTTGAACGAAGGCGTGATACGGATGCATTGCTTGAATGGGCCGAAGTCCATGGAAATTATTACGGGACACCGAGAGATGAGGTTGATTCTGCCATGGGCGAGGGCCGCGACATGCTGTTCGACATCGACTATCAGGGTGGGCAGCAATTGATGGAGAAAGCCAGAGCGGATGTCGTATCGATATTCCTGCTGCCACCGTCCATGGCAGAATTGCAGTCGCGGCTAGTCCGCCGAGCCGAGGACGCTCCCGAAGTTATTGAAAAGCGCCTCAACAATGCCATTGAAGAAATTTCCCATTGGCGGGAATACGATTACGTCGTAGTGAATAAGGATCTCGGTGAAGCGTTTCAGCAAGTGCGTTCCATCTTGACCGCCGAGCGCTTGCGACGTGATCGCCGCCCTGGCTTGTTTGAGTTTGAAAAAGAATTGTTAGGAACATGAGTGATTTTGTCCGACAAGTGGATGCAATCCACGGTCAGCTGGCATCGTATTTCGAACCTACCCCTTTGCAGTTTAGCCAATTTCTGTCCGACCTTCACGGGGCGAACATATGGCTGAAGCGTGAGGATCTTTCTCCGGTTAGAAGTTATAAGATTCGCGGCGCCTACACTTTCTTTCTGAAAGCCATGAAAGATGCCGAAAGTGTTGATACGTTCATATGTGCGTCGGCAGGAAATCATGCACAGGGTTTCGCCCATGCCTGTCGTGCCTTTCAACGCAAAGGTGTGGTGTTTATGCCGGTGACAACACCGCAGCAGAAAATCATGAAAACCAGTTCGTTCGGTTCTCCATATGTGCAGATTCAGCTCGTTGGTGACGGGTTTGATGCGGCCAATGCAGCGGCTCTTGAATATTGTGATGAGCACAATGGCCTGATGGTTCCGCCATTTGACGATCCGGCAATCATCGCAGGCCAGGCAACGGTGGGGAAGGAAATCATGGATCAGATGCCGGCCGGCAGCAGTCCTGATCTGATGATCATGCCGGTAGGCGGCGGCGGACTTGCGTCCGGTGTAACCCGGTATCTCTCCGACAACGGGTATTCTGGTTCCTATTGCTTCGTTGAACCTGATCGTGCTCCCAGTTTGTACGAGTCCCTGAAACAGGGCGAACGGGTAAAGCTCAAAGAGGTAGACAATTTCGTTGACGGTGCAGCCGTAGCCCGAATTGGAGATAACAACTTTCAGGCCCTGAAGAAGTTTGATGCAAAGCAAGTACTGCTGGCACCGACGGACGGCGTTTGTGCGACTATGGTGGAGATGTTGAATATCGAAGGCCTTGTGCTTGAACCGGCTGGCGCACTGGCCATTGATGCTCTCAAACGCCTGCCCAAGGATGAAGTGACCGGCAAAACGGCGGTATGTGTTGTATCGGGCGGGAATTTTGATTTTGAACGTCTGCCCGAGGTCAAGGAACGCGCTTTGAAGTTTTCTGGCCTGAAAAAGTATTTCATTTTGCAGTTCCCCCAAAGGCCTGGTGCTTTGCGCGATTTCCTCATGCTCCTGGGCCCGAATGACGACATTACCCGTTTTGAGTATTTAAAAAAATCAGCGCGAAATTTTGGTTCCGTTTTGCTTGGTCTTGAAACCAACGAGGCAGAAAATTTTGATATCCTGACAAAGAATCTGGATGAAATGGGCATGCGCTGGCAGGACATTACAGACAACGAAATTGTTGCAAGCCTGGTTATCTAAACCTCAGGGTTATTTATCGCAGCTGAAAAAGTTGTTGCAAATCAGAATCATGTCTGAATCCATGACACGAACAGAAATATGCACAGTGAGTTTTGAAATGCAGACCGTTCGTTCGATTTTGCGACAGGTACCCGACCCACGCGGAAAAAAGGGGCGTCAACATCCTTTGGAGGCACTTCTGGGATTGATGCTTTTGTCGGTTCTGTGCGGGCGCAAGGGCATGATGGCAGCCTTTCGACTGGGACGTTCGCTTAGCTCAAAACAACTTCAGCGACTGGGGTTTCGCCGAGGGCGTCCGGCACCCTGTCATGCAACGTTGACCGAACTTCTGCGCATTCTTGATGCGAACGCCATGGCCCGGGTTTTCAGCCAGTTCATAGCCGCGTCCGACGAGGGCGCAAGTGACGAAGAAGCGCGCCGTCACATTTCAATTGATGGCAAGACCTTGCGTGCCAGTAAGAACGATGAGGGCAATGCAGAACATGTGCTGTTCGCTTTTTGTGCGGCACTCGGACAGTGTGCGGGCCATGTCTCGTCTCGCGGCAAAGGCAAGGAAATCCCGGATGCGCTGCGGCTCCTCGACGGCCTGGACCTTGAGGGCAAGATTATCACGGGGGATGCAATTTTCTGCCAGAAATCAATCACGTCCCGGATCGTCGACAAAGGTGGCGACTATGTCCTGACAGTGAAAAAGAACCAGGAAAATCTGCATGAAGAAATCGAAACGGCCTTCAAAGAGCCGATTTTTCCCCCTGGAAAAGTACCGAGAGCCAGTGGACATAGGCCACGGGCGGATTGAGCAGCGCCACATCGCTCTCCTGCCCTGTGAAGCACTCAGTGAGGACATGCGAAAGGAATGGGACACCATCGCCAGCATAGGCCAGATCACCCGTATACGGCAGCATGTCAGGGGCGGAGTTGTGACAAAGACCGAGACGGAAACGAACTATGTGATCTCAAGCCGAAAGCGGCCCAGGCCTGAGAACATCCTGCGCAATAATCGGGGGCACTGGGCCATCGAAATCATGCACCGAGACAAGGATGTGACCTTGGGAGAGGATCGCTACACAAACAGATCAGATCACGCACCGGCAAATGTCTTTACCCTCCTGAGCGGCGCATTGGCCTTGCTCAAACGCATCTCAAAATCTCCGACAAAAGCAATCGAAACCGTGCAGGATCACCGCGACAAAGCGATCACATTCCTGTCAAAGGACATAAATGCGAGCTTTCTTTGATGAGGTGGACGCCCCCTCATACCGGCAAATGAATTGTCGTAAGGTGGTTGTTGATGAATGAACCACAAATAACGAAGGAGCGTCCTTATGAAAGTTACCACGATCGGGCTTGATCTTGCCAAAAGTGTCTTCCAGGTTCACGGTGTTGACGATGATGGCAGTGTTATCGTGATCAAAAGGTTGCGGCGAAAACAGTTGAAAGGCTTTTTCTCGAAACTGCCAGCTTGCCTTGTCGGCATGGAGGCTTGTGCCACTGCCCATTATTGGGCTCGCACCCTGGCAGCCTTTGGTCATGAGGTCAGACTGATGCCTCCTGCCTACGTCAAGGCCTACGTAAAGCGGGGCAAGAATGACGCTGCCGATGCTGAAGCGATTTGCGAGGCTGTCAGGCGGCCCACCATGCGTTTCGTGCCTGTCAAAACACCTGAGCAGCAAAGTATCCTGATGATACACCGAACCCGTTCCCTGATTGTGCGGCAACGCACCATGGCAGCCAATGCACTGCGTGCTCATTGTGCAGAGTTCGGTCTTGTCACCACCCCCGGCGTCAGGAACATCGTCAAGCTGGCTCATTCCATCTTCAACGAAAACGACGAGAAGCATGTCCTGCCGGCTATTGCACAAGTCGCGCTGGCAACGCTTGCCCGTCGCTTGCTCGAACTGGAGGAAGAATTGCAGGCTCTTGAGAAGGTCCTGCGTGACTGGCACCGGCAAAATGAAGCCAGCAGGCGCCTGGCAGCCATTCCGGGTATTGGTGTGATCACAGCCACTGCACTGATGGCAACCGTCAGCGATCCGGGACAATTCAAAAGCGGACGGCAGTTCGCCGCATGGCTTGGCCTGGTCCCCAAACAGCATTCAAGCGGTGACAAAGTAAGGCTCGCTGGCATATCAAAGCAGGGAGACCGGTATATTCGCCGCCTGCTTGTCATTGGTGCGACAGCTGTTATTCGCCACAATCGAAACAAGAAGAGCCCGACCGCGGTCTGGATCAATGGTCTGCTGGAAAAGAAACCTGTGAGACTGGTCTCTGTCGCATTGGCCAACAAGACCGCTCGCATCGCCTGGGTTCTTATGACCAGAGGACAGCGCTATAACCCCTTGCGAATCAGCGCCGCTTGAAGGCAAGGCACAGAAATTGGTAATGGCAGAAAGTGATGTGACATGATCAGCCAAAAACGAGGTTACACCGTGTGATTCAATGCGCCCCATGAGCGCGTCATCTTGATCAGGAACCTCGTTTGCGGATTTCCATCAGGGCCAGCGATCTATCAAATATCGCATCAACAGGCCGGACATATGAAAGCAACCGATCAAAACATCAAAAAATGTCTTGCCAATCCGGGGCGTCCACATATGAATCGCCCTGTCTAAACCTCATCAACCATATTTTCATCCACGACACGTTGTACCATTGGTTTGTAGTATGAAAACGGTTGGGTGGGCATGTCCGCAACCTTGCCCATGTCATCATACAACCGGACACGGACTATTGCCTCCACGTTCGGGTTTTTGTCAAACTCAGCCACCTCGTCTGAATTCATCGGTCCGCCTTGCAGATTGAGTGAATGTATTGAAGCATCGGACAGTTTGGAAAAATATTCCGGATCTGTCGCGCAAAGGTAGCGTTTCGCGGCCACGTGATAACGCACGCAATCGGTGACAATGGTCGGGAAAAACCGATCCAGAACGTCCGCTCCGGCCTCTTCGTGATATTTGTCTTTCGTATCCGCCATCGAAAACATTCCGAACTCGCTGGTGAAGTGCCCGATATCGTGGAGGAGCGCGGCCACAATAATGTCTTCTGGTTCCTCTGCTGCCTCCGCAAAATGTGCGCCTTGCAACATATGTTCAGCCATGGTTACCGGTTCGCCCAAATATTCCTCGCTACCGCGCCTTTCGAAAATACTCTCCAAAAAGTGGACGATGTTGGCTGGGGTTAGAGATGCGTATTCCGGGTTGTTCATTCTGCTGCCACCTTTATCTGAGTTGTCAGCGCTGCCAGTGTAGAGTTAAGACCGTCTTTGTCGGCGTAACAGCCTTGCAACCAGCGAGTGCCCGTGCCGCTGTAGGCTTTTCGAGCATGCAATACCCGTGTATTGTCAACAAGGAAAGCTTCGCCCGGCTCAAGTCGGAAAGTAACCTCCATTGACAAGTCGTCGATAATTTCGCCCAGTCTGCGATAAGCCTTATAATAGGTTGCCATGTCTTCGAATGGAACATCTGTTATTGCTGCCGCAGAACGGTTGTTGAAACGTATTCCAATCAGTTCGCCGTCTGGAGGCAGCTCGATCATCGGACGACGAGACCGCAGCACTACACCGGCTTCCCCGGCATATTCGAAGTTCGCACAGTAATTTGACGGCACCTCGAACCATTCCAGATTTTCTTCCCGCAGGCGTTCCGCTGCTCGAAAACCGTCAACGACCATGTTTTCTCCACCGGCTGCAGAACTTTCCAGACAGTAAAGCACCTGAATGGTCGGCACCGGATCACGATAGGGGTTGTCTGTGTGGGCCTGCAGTCCCAGACCGGTAAAAGCCAGATTTGTGGGATTTACTTCAGTGCGCACCTCAAAATGCTTTCCGTAGTTTGTCTCTCTCACAAATCCGAACAGTTCAACAACCTGCATCAGGGCCAAATCCTCCAGCGGACCGCCCGTGATTTTGCCGAAACCATATCGGGTAATCCCCATAAGCCAATTCTTTAGCGCTTCAGGCGAACTGCGTGCAGATTCGAATTCCACAGTGGGAACTGCATCACCCAATGTGCTGTCCCAGGTGGTAACGTCGTCCCGCGTCCAGCCGGGGGTGCGGGCCACTTTGCTGTCATAACTGTTCTGCATCAGCCAATCGGCACTATATGAAACGGTTTTTGATTCCGGTTGGAATGTCACCTCAACACAACCACCATTAATTTCTGCATTGCTTATTCTTGTGTCATTAGGAATGTCATTGAGGGTTATCAGCCGCTGTCCATTACCGGGAGAGCGGGTTTCAGCATCCCAGGCATTGTCGCGCAACCAGATGGCGTGAAACCGGGCTGATTTTTCCGGGGTGTTCAAAGTAAGTTCGAGGCCGTCCGGGTTTAATTCATATGTGGACGCCCCGGATTGGCAAGACATTTTTTGATGTTTTGATCGGTTGCTTTCATATGTCCGGCCTGTTGATGCGATATTTGATAGATCGCTGGCCCTGATGGAAATCCGCAAACGAGGTTCCTGATCAAGATGACGCGCTCATGGGGCGCATTGAATCACACGGTGTAACCTCGTTTTTGGCTGATCATGTCACATCACTTTCTGCCATTACCAATTTCTGTGCCTTGCCTTCAAGCGGCGCTGATTCGCAAGGGGTTATAGCGCTGTCCTCTGGTCATAAGAACCCAGGCGATGCGAGCGGTCTTGTTGGCCAATGCGACAGAGACCAGTCTCACAGGTTTCTTTTCCAGCAGACCATTGATCCAGACCGCGGTCGGGCTCTTCTTGTTTCGATTGTGGCGAATAACAGCTGTCGCACCAATGACAAGCAGGCGGCGAATATACCGGTCTCCCTGCTTTGATATGCCAGCGAGCCTTACTTTGTCACCGCTTGAATGCTGTTTGGGGACCAGGCCAAGCCATGCGGCGAACTGCCGTCCGCTTTTGAATTGTCCCGGATCGCTGACGGTTGCCATCAGTGCAGTGGCTGTGATCACACCAATACCCGGAATGGCTGCCAGGCGCCTGCTGGCTTCATTTTGCCGGTGCCAGTCACGCAGGACCTTCTCAAGAGCCTGCAATTCTTCCTCCAGTTCGAGCAAGCGACGGGCAAGCGTTGCCAGCGCGACTTGTGCAATAGCCGGCAGGACATGCTTCTCGTCGTTTTCGTTGAAGATGGAATGAGCCAGCTTGACGATGTTCCTGACGCCGGGGGTGGTGACAAGACCGAACTCTGCACAATGAGCACGCAAGGTCTTGCCATCAATTGAAATGTGACGGCGCGCTTCTTCGTCACTTGCGCCCTCGTCGGACGCGGCTATGAACTGGCTGAAAACCCGGGCCATGGCGTTCGCATCAAGAATGCGCAGAAGTTCGGTCAACGTTGCATGACAGGGTGCCGGACGCCCTCGGCGAAACCCCAGTCGCTGAAGTTGTTTTGAGCTAAGCGAACGTCCCAGTCGAAAGGCTGCCATCATGCCCTTGCGCCCGCACAGAACCGACAAAAGCATCAATCCCAGAAGTGCCTCCAAAGGATGTTGACGCCCCTTTTTTCCGCGTGGGTCGGGTACCTGTCGCAAAATCGAACGAACGGTCTGCATTTCAAAACTCACTGTGCATATTTCTGTTCGTGTCATGGATTCAGACATGATTCTGATTTGCAACAACTTTTTCAGCTGCGATAAATAACCCTGAGCGTAAATGGAATGACATTACACGAAGGTTTCGCACTCCGATAGATTCACCGTTCCTGACACAGTCTGACGATTAGATGGAATAGGCCCGTTATGGTTGCAGTTCGTATACATTCAACTGAAAGTTGAATTAGATTAAGTCATATAAATTATGTTAAAGCGTGAGAATTTAGTCTATTAATACTTCAATTTTCTGTGGATTGAAATATTTTTCTAGCGAATATATATTTAAGTATTGTGGATGAAATACTAATTTCGACAATTACGGAAATTCGGAATGAGTGCTTTGAAGTCACATCATCAAAATATTACCATTCTGCGCGGTAGTTGCATTGATTACGAGCAGTTAGAGCGTGTTCGCATCACGTGAATTCACAGCCGACTGCCCTGAAGAAATTCCGGCACTCCATTGGCGTGAACATATGGCAGACCTCTCCGATTGCCTTCCAGACATCATCGAAGGTTCTGGCGCCTGCCTTCCTCAGATGAGCCTTGAGCTTCGAAAAGGCCATTTCAATGGCATTGAGATCTGGGGAATATTTCGGCAGGAACAAAAACCATGCGCCGATATCTCGCAAGATCTGCTCGGCTTTTTCGCTCTTGTGAGCGGCTAGGTGGTCAAGGATTACGACATCTCTCTTTTCCAGTTCTGGCGCCAACTGTGTCTCAACATAAATCTCAAAGATTTCTTTGGTCATGGCCCGGTCAATAACCCAGGGCGCAACCAGTCCATGACTGCGCAGGCCTGCGATAAGTGTCTGCTTCTTCCAGTGGCCATGAGGGACAAAATCTATGAGGCGCTCTCCTGTTGGGGCCCATCCAGTTTGCTTGGCCATTTTGGTGTTTGTGGACGTCTCATCAATGAAGACAAGTTTTTCAATCGACCGATTCAAAAACGGAACACGCCTTGTCTTCCAGAGTTCGCGGTCTTTTTTCACGTCGATGCGGTGTTGCTCCTTGGCATAAATAGTCTTTTTTTATGCGACAACCCGAAACTGCGCACAACATGCCAGACAGGCGAATGATGGACATTGAGGTTGAATTTTTCGTTCAGCTCCGCACAAAGCTTACGGATTGTAATGTCCTTTTGTTCATCAACCCGTTTTCGAAGCCAGTCTTTATAGGGTGAAAGCTTGCCATGGCCTGTTTTTCCCGGGTTATGTTTTGGAGCAAGCGAGCCAGTTTCACGTTTCAACTTCACCATATCATTCACAAATTTGACGGAGACTTTGAAATGGGCAGCCGTTCCACGATGAGTGTGGCCTTCTTCTACATGAGCTACAACACGTTTACGCAATTCAATCGGATGGGGCTTGGGCATTGAAAATCCTTGGCTTCGAACCGAATCAGGTCACCCCAATCAGAATCATATTCGCGCACGGAAAGAAACTGAATCTACTCGACACAAACACGCTCTAAGTGCCGCTTCTGAAACCGAATTTGATTTGCTTGGTGCCTGTGACAGGCTAGCTAATATCAACGGTTACAAATACTTTATGGTTTTGCGTTTGCCATCTGCTGATGAGGACCGTTTGGCTGCCATCAGTCTAGTCGCAAATTGGCCGGATGATATGATGAGCGAGTATGAACACCTCCGACTCCTCAAGGGATCACCCTTAATTTCACACCTGAATTCTTCAACCGAGCCGCTCATTTTTGATATTGAATCGCTGAATAAAAAACGGGTGGATGGAAAGGGAGAAACTGCAATTGCCCTGTTTTCAAAACATGGTGTATCTGCTGGGCTCTGTTTCAGCACGCGGTTGCCGGATGAAACGGTGGGTGCTGTAATGTTCTTCGGCGATCGCGGACACCCTACCAATTCGCAGATATTGGAACTTCATTACTTCTCGCCGTTTCCGCTCCGAGGTGCACCACCGCCAGGCCCTTTTTGAAATGAGGGCGCAAGCCCGAATGCAAAAAAGGGCCTGGCGGTGAAAAATTTCGACAGGCGGAGCCTGCGATGACTTGAATTGCCGTTACCAATACCCCTACCGCAGAATTGCGCACAAGCGCAATCGCCTCTTCGAACAGACTGTGCCGAAGAGAGATTTCACGCTGTGCGCTTCCCAGAGGTTTGAGAGCGGTCATGGCGGTGCCTGCGCATCTCTGAACACCTCCTCCGGCGTCCGGAAGCCGAGTGCCTTGCGCGGCCGTGCGTTGAGCAGATCCTCCACCGCCTGGACCTCGGCATCGGTCACAGACCGGAAATCCGTGCCTTTCGGCAAATACTGGCGGACCAGTCCATTGGTGTGTTCATTCAGCCCGCGCTCCCATGAGTGGTAGGGCCGGGCAAAATAGAACTTGGCATCAAGCGCCTTGGACAGGCTGCTGTGGCCAGCGAATTCCTTACCGTTGTCCGCAGTGATCGTGTGAACCAGGTGCCGATCTGCCTCCAGCCGGCGTCTGAGCGCAGCTCCGACATCTTCGGCCGTTTTCCTGTCGAGCCGTACCAGTCGGGTCATCTTCGAGGCGCGGTCCACCGCCGAAACCACTGCGCCGCTTTGACCCGCTCCAACGATCGTGTCCACCTCCCAGTCACCGATCCGCAACTTCTGTTCGACGATCGCGGGCCGCTCACTGATATCGACACGACCGGGAATGCGTCCTCGCCCGGCGTGCCGGCCGCCGCGCCAATTCGGTTTCTTCCCACGCCGCCGCAGACGTTTGTAAAGGCTGCCACCGGCCCTGCGGTCCGCGCGGACGTATTCGTAGATCCGCATCCGCCCCACCATGGCTTGGCCTTCCCGACGAAACCGACCCGAAATTTGCTCTGGGCTCCAGCCAGCCGCCAACTTCTCCTCGACCAATTGCCACAGGGCGGGTGTCATCTTCCTTGGCACCGATGACGCCCTGTGGCGGCGCTCTGTCGCCTTGTTATGGGCCTGTTTGTACCGGTAGCCCCGGCCGCCGCTGTTGCGCTGCATCTCTCGACGGATTGTCGTGTGATGGCGTCCGAGCTCACGCCCAATGTCTCTCTGCGAGAGGCCGCTTTTCTTCAACCCCCAAATCTGGCAACGTTCATCTTGGATCAGGTGGTGGTAGCCGCGAGGCATAGGCGAATCTCCTTCTACAAGATTCTCGCCATCGCCTGGCCCGCCCGCAAGGAAGAATGCTCATCACGCTGCCGTTTTCACTGGTGCACTTAGGAATGGCACGGGGGTCTCTAATCTTTTGTTTTCCAAAGCAGAAATGTTCAAAAAGCAAGCGGCTGATGAAAGACAGCACATTACCAGTCGTGAACTGGATTTCCTGCACAGGGCATCCAATGGCATGACGACAGCCGATGTCGCCAAACAGACCGGAATGTCTGCGCACACGGTAAATCTGGTGCTGAGATCGGTGACGCGAAAATTGTCAGCAGCCAACAAAACACATGCAGTGAGCAAAGCTCTGCGCATTGGGTTGATATCGTGAGTCCGTTGCCGTGTATCTTGATAAAACTAGAGCGTGTTTGTGTCGAGTAGATTCAGTTTCTTTCCGTGCGCGAATATGATTCTGATTGGGGTGACCTGATTCGGTTCGTGTCCGTCGTCATGGGTTTCTGGACAGACCGCAGCTTGAGCTAAGCGAGTATCTGGCTCATCTGTTTGTCGATGTTAAGCGACCTGCTTGCGGTATTGCAAGCGCCGTTCGTTGATAGTCTTTTGCTTGATCCTTTCTCGTTGTTGCAGGATTTGGTCGCCACGTCCGAAGTAGACGTCGGCGGGTGTCAGGTTCTTCAGGCTTTCGTGGTATCGCCTGTGATTGTAGTGGCTAATGAACCTACCGATCTGGCCTTTCAGATCGCCGGGCAGGAAGTAGTTTTCCAGCAGGATGCGGTTCTTCAAGGTTTGATGCCATCTCTCGATCTTGCCTTGTGTCTGGGGATGGTATGGTGCGCCACGAACATGATCCATGCCGTTGTCATCGAGCCATTCAGCCAGTTCGGTGGCGATATAGCTGGAGCCATTGTCTGACAGCAGTCTTGGTCGATGATGGACATTGATCTGATCACAGCCAGAGGCCTGCAGCGCGAGTTCCAGAGTGTCAGTAACATCGCTGGCCTTCATAGTCGTACACAACTTCCATGCGATCACATAGCGGCTGTAATCATCGAGAATGGTGGATAGGTAGAACCAGCCCCAACCAATAACCTTGAGATAGGTGAAGTCCGTCTGCCACAGCTGATTGGGCGCAGTTGTTTTGTCACGGAATTCGTTCGCAGCCTTGATAACCACAAAGGCAGGACTGGTAATCAGGTCATGGGCCTTGAGAAGCCGGTAAACACTGGCCTCGGACACGAAGTAGCGCTTGGTGTCGGTGAACCTGACAGCCAGTTCCCTTGGAGATAGTTCTGGCTCCTCCAATGCCAGATCGACGATCTGTTCACGCACATCGTCAGGAATACGGTTCCAAACCCGTGCGGGCATGGGAGCCTTGTCTTCCAAGGCATCCACGCCACCAGTCTGGTATCTGTCATACCAGGTATAAAAGGTTGAGCGTGGAACACCCAGTCGATCCAGTGTCTGCTTGGCTGGAAGATGCGATTGTTCTACCAAGCGGATGATCTCAAGCTTCTCGGATGCAGGATACCTCATTCGTCGTCTCCCCCATCGCCTGTCATGCTTTTTTTGAGCAATCGAAGTTCCAGAGCCTGTTCTGCTACGACCTCCTTCAGATCCCGGGCTTCCTTGCGAAGTCCCTTCACCTCATCGGTATTGGCCTCACGCATCGTATCGCCAGCCAGCCTCTTCTTTCCGGCTTCCATAAATTCCTTGGACCAAGAGTAATACTGGCTCTGGGCAATTCCTTCCTGACGACACAGCTCGGCAATGCTGTCTTCACCACGAAGGCCGGAAAGCACAATCCTGATCTTTTCTTCCGAAGAAAACCGACGTCGCGTCTGTCGTTTGATGTCTTTTACAACACGATCAGCATCGTCGGTCATTCGTTCGTTCTTTCGTCTCATCATTTGCTCCTTGATAGCAATGATGAGCCAAAATCACTCCCTTACGCAATCAACCCAATCTGTCCATTAGGCGCTGACCGGGTACATGCAGTCCGCACCGTGACATTGGTTTGGTGTGACCTCTGCCGTCAATTAGGAAATACTTGAACAAGATTTCATTGCCTGTACAATTTGATGAATTTCTTTCAATCAAATAATCCGGCTATGGAAACTCCACGCCTTGATATTCGACATTTGCAGATGATCCGCGCAATTGGGCGAACCGGACGTGTTGCTGATGCGGCAGATGAGCTCGGCCTCACGCCATCCGCCTTGTCTCACCGCATCAAGGAGGCAGAACGCCGTTTGGGAGTGCCGCTGTTCGAAAGAATTCACAAACTGCTGCGCATGACGGCAGCAGCTGAATATCTGGCTAATTTCAGTGAGAAGTTCCTGGGCGAACTGTATTTGATAGAAGATGAAGTACGCCGGATGAATGCAGGGGTCGATCAGGTAGTTCGGATAGCTGTTGAAAATTACAATAACTATCATTGGTTTCCCGCATTTTTTGCTGAATTTCAGCGGAATAACCCCAAAATCGATATTCAGATTATGGCAGGTAACCACCGCAACATGGCTGCCTCGCTTCTGGACCGACATATCGATCTGGCGATTGTTTCCAGCAATTCATCTCCTGCATCAACACGTACGGTTCCGCTCTTCGATGATTTGCTGGTGTTTATCTGTGCGCCCAACCATCCGCTGGCAGGTTCGTCGCAAGTCACAGCACGGGATATTGAAGGGCAGAGTTTCATTACCTACACCAAAACTCCGGAACCTGATCAGGAGTTTGCCCGCCTTTTCCGACCACAACGCAGCTACCCCAACTGGACAGCGGCGGTTGAACTGCCGGAAGCGATCATTGAACTTGTGGCGGCAAACCAGGGCACGAGCATACTGGCTCAATGGGCCGTTGCCCCCCACGCCAAAACAGGCAGGATTGTAGCAATCCCGTTGGCACCGTCGCCGATCGTTGTTGAGTGGAAATGTGAATTCAGAGGTGATGAGCCAAAAGATGGTGCCGTGCGAATAGTCGCAAAGGCTTTGCAAAACTGGTTTTCCTAACTCAGTGATTTCTGATTATGCAATTTACTCGCCGCCTGTGGCAAAAGCAGAATGTTTGAGCAAATGAAATGGCGTACCGGCTGTTCAGTCTTGTTTTGAGTTAGTGCCCAAGTAACCGCGTCGTTCCACATCAGGGAAATGGTCCCCCCGGCGAACGTAATTGCCCTGTCGTGAATGTTTGGCGGCTTCAAAGTCCCAACGTTCCTCGCGACCGGTCGCAAGCGCGGTATCGACTATTCGTCGTTCAGACTGTTAGCGAAGCACCCTGTCTTTGAGTTCACCGAGGTTCCAGTTAGCGTCTGCAATTGACTTCAACCTGTCTTCATCCGGATCGCCCTGTCCAGCAAGGTTCGTCAGTTCGAGTGGATCAGAATCCAGATCATAAAATTGATCAGGATACGCTTCGGAAATTACAATCTTCTTGTTCCCGTCCCGGACGCAAACTCTCGGAGCAGCAGTGCCTCCATCGATATGTTCAGCGAAAACAGACCCTTCAAGTGGCTTGCCCTCCAGCGCCGGCAACAGGCTGCGGCCATCAAGCTGGTTTGTTGCAGCTTCATTCTCAACACCTGCTAGGTCCAAAAATGTCGGAAATAAATCGAGCAAAGATACCGGTTCCGCAACCCTTGATCCGTTTTTGTCCGGCAGCGCCACGATCAACGGTACCTGTATGGCTGGGTTGAACAGGGTTTTTTTGAACCACATTCCCCGTTCGCCAATCATGTCACCATGGTCGGATGTAAATACAATAACAGTGTCATCGCCAAATCCTGAACTGTCTAAAGCGGCGAGGATTTGTCCAAACAAGTCATCAATGTGGGAGACCATCCCGTAATAGCCCCGCCTTGCATTGCGATATTCCTGATCGGTCAGTGAGATCTTATCCTGGCTGTAGTGGAAATAAAGCGATTGACTATGGGGGTCGCGTTCCTCAAACGGGATAAATGCAACACGCGGTCCATCAATGTCTTCGTCGCGGTACAGATCCCAGTAGGCCTGCCTGGTTACATACGGACCATGAGGCTGGGTCAGTGAAACAGTCAGTAGAAACGGCCTGGATTCATTGCGGCGTTTCAGGGCATAAATTTCCCTCCTGGCCTGATGGATGACGTCTTCATCGTATTCTATTTGCATGGAGTGAGCGACCGGAGCAGCATCGCGTACAGTGTCGAGTGTGGACACCCCGAAGTTGCGTTCCTTGTTCTCCCCACCCGTCATATCCCTAAAGTCAGCCTCGGGCGTCCAGGACATATCTGCCGGGTAAATTTCCGGCGTCAGTCGTTCTTCAAAACCGTGAAACTGGTCCGGGCCAACAAAATGCATCTTTCCGGAAATGCAGGTATAGTACCCGGCCGAGCGAAGATGGTGGACGAATGTTGGAACGGATGCAGGAAATTCCGCGCCGTTGTCATAGGCGCTAATTCGGGAGGGAAGCTTTCCTGACATCAGACTGCATCGGGAGGGAGCGCAAAGTGGATAAGTGCAAAATGCATTTTCAAAAACCGTGCCGCGCTGGGCAAGGGCGTCCAGGTTGGGAGTTTTGCATACCGTTCCGCCATAGGCTGACAGGACGAATGATGTAAGCTGATCGACCATGAACAGAAGAATATTGGGTTGCCGTGTCACCTGGCTGTCTGCCTTTCTGCCACATGGCGAACAATTTCTTCCTGATAGAGCTTGCGAATGCGATTCATGATCGGGCGGTCATTTGATCCGATGGGCTTGCCGTCAATTTCTGCAACCGGAGTTTGGGCACCGAAAGTTCCGGTGAGAAAAGCTTCATCCGCTCCGTAAGCCTCATAAAGCGAAAAGTTTTTTTCGAAGACTGGGATATGGTTCTCGGTACACAGGTCAATCACTTTTTGGCGTGTAACGCCATTCATGCAATAGTCCCCAGTTGACGTCCAAACTTCCCCACGACGCACAATAAAAAAAATTGCAAGCATTGGTGGTGTTTACAAATCCATGCGGGTCCAGCATCAATGCCTCATCGGCTCCCGCTTGCTCAGCCTGAAGACAGGCAATCACGCAATTAAGCTTCGAATGGCTGTTGAATTTCGCATCCTGACTCATCGGCAATCCGCGGACCTGTGGCACGGTTGCAAGACGGATGCCGCGTGACTGAAGAACTTCTGCCGGTTTTGAGTGTTCCACAATCGCGATAACCGTCGGACCGGATTGGCTGAGAGATGGATGCTGAAACGGCTTGACCTTCTTGCCGCGGGTCACCATGAAGCGGCAGTGGGCATCGGTCGTGATGTCATTGGCGGCAGCAGTATCATTCAGGATCTGAAGCACATCGTTGGGTGCTAAGCCTGTGTCCAGCGAAACTGATTTGCAGGAGTTGAAGAAACGATCCATGTGCTCATCAAAAAACGTCCATACCCCATCGTAGATGCGCAACCCTTCCCACATGCCATCGCCAAGCATAAATCCACTGTCATAGACGGAGACCATAGCTTCTGATTTTGGGACGATTTTTCCGTCAACATATATCAGAATTGCTTCGTTACGTGTGTCTTCCTGTGCGTCGTGGGTGGTATTGCTCATTTGATAGAATTTCTGTTTGTTAAATGTCCTGCAAGAATAATTGTACCCCAATTCATCATCAACAGAAGTAACTTCAGAACTTGGATAATCGACTTCCAATTGAGCTGGCTTTGGCCGCTCCCTCAGTGCTGTTCGTTCTTCATCCTATCTTTCAGATATTCCCCATACCGTCCCAGAGACGAGATAAAGGCCCAGTAGATGAAGGCGATAAAAATGTAACTTTCCATATAATAGGCAACCCATTTACCGGTGCCGAATGCTGCCTGCGCCGAAGCCAGCAAATCGAACAGGCCAATGATGATAACCACCGCGGTTTCCTTGAATGTCACGACAACCATATTGATGGTGGCAGGCAGCGCGTGCCGAAATACCTGTGGCATGACTATCAGCCAGAGCACCTGCCATTTGCCAAGCCCGAGAGCCATCCCCGATTCGTTTTGTCCGTTCGGTATCGCCTGGAAACCGCCGCGGAACACCTCGGCTTGATAACAGGCAAAGAAAAGCGCAAATGCCAGAATAATTCGCCAGATTTTGTCGCCCTGCAGCCATTCAGGAAGCAGAATGGGTATGACTACAGCTGCGGTAAATAAGGTCGTTAGCAAAGGCAGTGAGCGAATGAAGTCTATGACAAGTGAGGCTATCAATCTAACGAGCGGAAGACGGGAGCGGCGCATCAATGCAAGACCGAGCCCGGCCGGCATGCCTAACAACACAACGGATGAAAACAGAAACAGGACCAGTGACAGTCCGCCCCATTTGTCAGTAGTCACCTGAGTAAGACCAAGCGCGCTTCCTTCCATCAGCAGGTAATATGTAGCGAACCCTGTCAGCCATGAAAGAACAATGCGTTTTGCGGTCCAAAACCATGGAATGCACGAAACGATAACCGTACAGATTATGGCCAGAGCCGCTGCGGTTGATCGCCAGTGCTCCTCATAAGGATATAGTCCGAACAAAATCAGCCTGTGTCTGGCATCTATGATTGACCAGCAGGCACCGGCGTTCTCCTCACGGCAAAAAGCGACATCCTCAGCGCTCCATACGGATCTCAACACTGCCCAGTCCAGTGCCAGCCAGAACAGCCAAACCAGGAACAAACCAACCGCAACCGTCACTGCCCCGTCCAAAGGTGTAGCAAACGCCCTTCGTCGGAGTTTTGCTAAGGGCGATGTATGGAAAGTCTCGGCTTCCATCATCCGTACCCTTTCAGGGAGAGTCTGGCATTTAGCCAGTTTATAAACTGCGCCAGCATGAAGTTCACAGCCAGAAAACAACCCATGAGTATGGCAATCAATTCCAGCGTTTGTCGCGCCGTTTCCGCTCCGAGGTGCACCACCGCCAGGCCCTTTTTGAAATGAGGGCGCAAGCCCGAATGCAAAAAAGGGCCTGGCGGTGAAAAATTTCGACAGGCGGAGCCTGCGATGACTTGAATTGCCGTTACCAATACCCCTACCGCAGAATTGCGCACAAGCGCAATCGCCTCTTCGAACAGACTGTGCCGAAGAGAGATTTCACGCTGTGCGCTTCCCAGAGGTTTGAGAGCGGTCATGGCGGTGCCTGCGCATCTCTGAACACCTCCTCCGGCGTCCGGAAGCCGAGTGCCTTGCGCGGCCGTGCGTTGAGCAGATCCTCCACCGCCTGGACCTCGGCATCGGTCACAGACCGGAAATCCGTGCCTTTCGGCAAATACTGGCGGACCAGTCCATTGGTGTGTTCATTCAGCCCGCGCTCCCATGAGTGGTAGGGCCGGGCAAAATAGAACTTGGCATCAAGCGCCTTGGACAGGCTGCTGTGGCCAGCGAATTCCTTACCGTTGTCCGCAGTGATCGTGTGAACCAGGTGCCGATCTGCCTCCAGCCGGCGTCTGAGCGCAGCTCCGACATCTTCGGCCGTTTTCCTGTCGAGCCGTACCAGTCGGGTCATCTTCGAGGCGCGGTCCACCGCCGAAACCACTGCGCCGCTTTGACCCGCTCCAACGATCGTGTCCACCTCCCAGTCACCGATCCGCAACTTCTGTTCGACGATCGCGGGCCGCTCACTGATATCGACACGACCGGGAATGCGTCCTCGCCCGGCGTGCCGGCCGCCGCGCCAATTCGGTTTCTTCCCACGCCGCCGCAGACGTTTGTAAAGGCTGCCACCGGCCCTGCGGTCCGCGCGGACGTATTCGTAGATCCGCATCCGCCCCACCATGGCTTGGCCTTCCCGACGAAACCGACCCTAAATTTGCTCTGGGCTCCAGCCAGCCGCCAACTTCTCCTCGACCAATTGCCACAGGGCGGGTGTCATCTTCCTTGGCACCGATGACGCCCTGTGGCGGCGCTCTGTCGCCTTGTTATGGGCCTGTTTGTACCGGTAGCCCCGGCCGCCGCTGTTGCGCTGCATCTCTCGACGGATTGTCGTGTGATGGCGTCCGAGCTCACGCCCAATGTCTCTCTGCGAGAGGCCGCTTTTCTTCAACCCCCAAATCTGGCAACGTTCATCTTGGGTCAGGTGGTGGTAGCCGCGAGGCATAGGCGAATCTCCTTCTACAAGATTCTCGCCATCGCCTGGCCCGCCCGCAAGGAAGAATGCTCATCACGCTGCCGTTTTCACTGGTGCACTTCGGAATGGCACGGGGGCAGGACTGTGTAATTGACGTGGAGACAATATAGAAAAGATCAGAAAAGCCTATTGCCACGCCGACGGTGGTTGCTTTCATGATAAATATCCACTGGTTGCCGAGTGGCGGAATGATCGACCGAAGAGCAATTGGCATCTTGATGTTCCACCAAATAGCAAAACGCCTCAGTCCAACACTTTTTCCGGCCTCGACCATTCCTTTGGGGACTTCATCAAGTCCTCCGCGAACAACCTCACCAATATATGCTGCACCATAAAGGACAATGCCGACGATCATTGCAACCAGCTCGACCGAGAGCATTCCGCCGCCACGAAAACGCAAGCCCTTGAGTTCGGGCACGGAAAACACTCCAGCCCCATCAGGTGTGAACAGAAATGCCGCAATGGCAAACAGCGCAGCCGTAATCAACGCCCATATCCCCAGTGCTCTGCCGGTTGATTTTATCATTTTCAGACACAGGAAGCAGATTGCCAAAGACAACACCACAATTACCAGAATCATGCTCAATGACAGATTAAAGGTCGGAACCGCAATCCCGCGATTAGACAGGAATATAACGTCCGCTACCGAATGTGCCTGCTTCGGTGATGGAAAGTGAATCAGTATGGGGTACAGGAAGACAACCTGGAGGATGAGTGGAATGTTCCTGAAAATCTGGACATAGACACTGGACAAAACTTGCAGACCAAGGTTCTCGCTATCGCGCATCGTCCCGATCACAAACCCCAGAATAGTTGTAAAAAAGATGGATATAAACCCGACAAACAGGGTGTTCAGAAACCCGATCGTGATCGTGCGGGCATAGGTGTCGTCAATACTTCTGTCAATCAGCGAGAATGAATAAGCCCAATCGGTGGCACGCTCAAGAAAAGAGAAGCCGGATGTGACGCCCAAAGCTGCAAGATTTGTTTTTGCACTACTTACCGCGCCATAGATTATTATGATTGCCAGCAAGACCAGAACAATCTGCACGATAATTTCGCGTCTTGTCATACGGTGAAAGTCTCGCCATCCGAGCATGGGCATCCATTTTAATATAAGTGCCGCCCCGCAGATTGCGGAGCGGTTTTGTGTTGTTGGAACCGATACTAGTCAAGAATCGGAGAATAGAGAACCCCACCATGGCTCCACAGATTGTTTAATCCGCGCTCCAGATTGTACGGAGATTCCGAACCCAGGTTCCGCTCGTAGATTTCACCAAAGTTGCCCATTGATGCAATCATTTCGCGAGCCCATGTGTCACGCATTCCCAGGCGCTCACCCATACCCTTGTCGACACCCAGCAAACGGGTAACGGTTGGATTTGGCGGGTTGGCAATCATCGCGTCAACGTTGTCGGAGTTTACACCGAGTTCTTCTGCCTTGATGAGTGCTGCAAGCATCCAGTTTACAACATCAACCCATTTCTCGTCGCCCTGGCGCATTGCAGTGGCAATTGGCTCCGCGGACAGTTTATCGCCAAGAATGACATGCTGGTCAGCATCGTCGAACTGGTTTGCCAGCAGAACCGCAATAGCAGGGCCCCAGGCAGCATACGCATCACAGCGGCCGGACTTGTAGGCTCCGATAACCTCTGCTGTCTTTTCGAAACTTACCATCTCGTGATCGATGTTCTCACTTTTCAGGTGATCGGCAACAATTCGCTCGATTGTTGTGCCGGCAGCGACACATACGGTGCCTCCGTCCAGACCTTTAACGGTATCGATGCCCAGTTCTTTTCGCACCATAATTTGCGCGCCACCGAAGAAATATGGAATTGAGAACTGGAGGCCGAGCTCTGTGTCACGCCCCATGGTCCAGCCGGTTGCCTTGATAACAACGTCCACATCTCCAGACTGAAGAGCCGGGAAACGCTGTGCCCAGCTCAACGGAACAATCTGGTTCTTGTTCGGATCACCAAGAATGGCAACGGTCAACGCGCGGCATAGGTCAATGTCGAGACCCTTCCATTCGTTTTTGTCATTCACCTCCACAAACCCGAAATAACTCCCGTTATGCCCGGAGCAAAGGAGTGTTCCGCGTTCTTGTACTTTTTTCAGCGTCGGGCTCTCAGCAACAGCTGCTGAACTCATGCCAAAAATACCCATCGCCGCCACGGCAGCGGTCGCCAGTTTACGTATCGCGACCATAAGAATCCTCCCTATTTGTTCCATATATCAGCACGATCATTTCGTATATCGAGAATGACAGTGCGTAACAGGGGAGTCAAGTTTCCAGATTGCGTAGAGCAAAATGAATATGGGATTTGAAAAGGTCCTATCCGTCCTGTGGGAAAAAACTTGTATCCAATATGGATTAAAGCTTGCTCCCGGTGATAAACGCCTTTGGCGTATTTTCGAATTCGAAGCCATCCAGACATCTTGTATTTACGGCCCATCCCGTAAATGGCTGCACGCCGGCAGCTGATTCAGCATCGGTTGGCAGGGCCGGCCGCCGAAACGGTAATATACCGCAAGCCGGGCAGAAATAATCTTTGCCGGTAAAAGTGCCCCACTGATAAACCGTGAGTTCGCTCAGCGGCGTAAGAAAACGGATGTTTTGCTCCGGAACACGATGGATCAACGCGCCGCGTTTACGACAGACAGAGCAGTCACATACACGAACATGATCTATATCAGCCAGAACCTCAAATCTGACTTTGCCGCAATGACAGGTGCCCTGATATTGTTTGTCCATTTGTTAATTCCGACTGGAAGTTGCGATGTTGCAAATTTACATTATCCAACGCCGCGGAAACAGGCCGGAAAAACGCAGACCCGTAACTGTCAGTCGATCACGACAGAACCATCGGACCAACTTACCTCGAATGACAGACCCGGATCACCCGCGTGAACCTCTGCGAGGGGCGCAACCTCGAGTGCCTCCAGCGTTTCGCTCAGCCCGGCCGGGTCGGGATGGCTCAGACTGATTTTTGCAAGCCGCACACCCAAGTCCTGTTGTCCGGTGCTGGGATGTGGACCTGGCGACCATTCAATAAATGCTGGCAGAAGTCCGCCCTCGGGCAGCGAGCCGTCCTTCGGGACCGTCAAGCGCCAGGTTCTGTCACCACGTTGAAAATGAACAATCTCGCCCAAATCTACCGGACTGTTGGCGATTACCTGATCCAGATCATCGGTTCCGACTACCCAGCAGAGAGCCCTGGGGCGTTCCTTCAATCTGGCTTGTGTAGTTTCGTCATCAAGCGTGAACCACCTCACTCTACCCGGATCCGGAGCATCAGGATCGATCGCGATGAGTTCAAAAAAACTTTCATTGCCTGCCTGCATGACACGATTATGTGTGCTCATGGTGTCATGTTTGCTGCCAATCGGTACCTCCAGCCCGAGCAGCCCATGAAGGTAATCCCTTCCCTGATCAAGTGTTCGCGCTCCAATCGTAAAGTGATCAATTTTGTTGTTTGGCATGACTAAATTATTATTCCTCGTCGAGTATTGGAAGGGCGTTCCGTAGATCCGCCTTGAGCGTTTCCAGGTCATCGAAACCCACATTGAAGCGAACAAGTTGCCCTTTTTCAGCCCAGGTTGTTGCTGTCCTTGTAGGTGTTACCGGTAATACCAGGCTTTCATATCCACCCAGCTGACGCCGATCCCAAAATGGTGAAGTTCATCAACAAAGGCGCGGATTTGCTGCTGGCTCTGAGTATGGAAAACCACACCAAAAAGGCCAGCAGCTCCGGTATTATACTTATGCCAGAAGACATGACCCGGGCAGGTATCAAATGCCGGATGCAATATGCGTTTCACCTGTTTCTGCTTTTGCAACCAGACGGCCAGTTCACGCCCGGCCCTGTCCACGTGGGACATGCGCATGGCTAATGTACGCAGTCCGCGAAGTGCGAGATAAACTTCCTGAGAGCCTGGCTTGTCTCCATAGGCGAATACGCACTTGCGGACTGTGGCTCCCAAGTCAGCATCTTTGTAAGCAATCGCTCCCAGCATGGCATCGGAATGCCCACATATGTATTTCGAGATTGAATATAGAAGAATATCCACACTCAGGTTCAGCGGTTTGCTAATGCAGGCGGCAGACCAGGTTCCGTCGAGGATTGTGGTAACGCCGGCATTGCTGGCAGCATCGGTTATCGCTCTGATATCAGGATATTCGAAAGTCCCCGAACCCGGTGCCTCAAACATTATCGCCTTTGTATTCTGCCTGAACAATTGTCGGATGTCCGCTCCAATCATGGGGTCATAATATTCGATTTCGACACCAGATACCGACAAGACTGCGTCACAGAAATTGCGTGTGTTGCCGTAGACATGATCGGCAACAAGCAGATGATCCCCTGGTTTGACAATTGCTGACAGTGCCATGGATATTGCTGCAACGCCTGAAGACGTGAGGCTTACACCACTGGCTTCTTCAAAAGCACCAATCGTGTCGAAAACCATGGTCGATCCAAGTTCGATCGGCAGGTTGACATGCCGTCCCTCCGTGCGGGCTGGTCGCCCTTGCTGAACGAGAATATCTTCCGTTGATGGTAGTTTTGTAGACACGATCTGGCCCTGAATTCAACTTGCGCAAATTTGCAATCATCTTCCTTTATGTCAATATCCGGCATATATGTTTTGAATACCAGCACAAACTTGGCAGTGTGATTAGATGTTTGAAATCAGGAGAACGGTGCATTAAACAATGGATGTGCAAAACGGAAAATCACCAACAAAAGTCGATTCTACCCTTTCAAAGGGGCTGTCCATTCTGGAATTCTTGTCGGACAGACCGAACGGGATTGGGGTCAGCGAGCTGTCACGTGCATTGGGTCTCACAAAATCAAATACCTTTCGGTTGCTACAGACCCTGACGACACTCGGCTACGTGAGGCACGCACCTGACCGAACCTATTCCGCAACTCTGAAGAGTTGGCAGGTGGGCAGAAAAATTGTGGAACGACTGAACCTGCGCGAAATTTGTGCTCCGGAATTGCAGATGCTTGCAAAGGAAACCGGTGAAACAATTTATCTGGCTGTGCAGCAAGGTCTTTCGGTTGTTTATATCGACAAGATCGACAGCCAAAAACCGATTCGATCCTGGAACCCGATTGGCGGCAGTGCCCCCATACACTGTGTTGGCACAGGCAAGGCTATTTTGGCAGAAATCTACGAAAGTTGTCGCAGTGGCCTGGAAAACTCCCTGACCAGGCACACGGAAAAGACAATTACGTCCCTAAAGGAACTCGATGCGGATATGGCAGAAACCCGAAAACGTGGCTTTGCGTTCGATCAGGGAGAATTTCGCGAGAGAATATTGAGTTTTGGTGCACCGGTAGTGCTGCCGGATGGCGAACCGATTGCCGCAATGGGCATATCAGTGCCGGACATAAATCTGCCGGAAAACGGGGAAAGCAAGTTCGGATTGCTTGTTGCAGAGGCTGCCAGAAGTGCGTCGACAAAACTGGCACAGCGCTGACGCAAAGCCAGAGCCGGTTCATTCATTCTTTCCTTTCAGGAAATTCTACTGGGCCGCCCTGTTTCTCCCAGGTTGAAAAACCCTCCCGCAGGTGTGCTGCCTCAAAGCCCATATCCTGTAGCGTTGCGACCGTTAGTGCTGAACGCCACCCGGATGCACAGTGGAACACAAATTTTTTGTCCTCACCAAACACTTCCTTAAAATACGGGCTGTCCGGGTCCACCCAAAATTCAATCATGCCTCGCGGCGCATGAACACTTCCGGGGATATATCCGCTGCGCTGACGTTCGCGAATGTCGCGGATATCCACAATCACCAGATTGGGATCGCCCAGTTTGGCTATTAGATCAGGGGTTTCAATTTCTTCGATCCGCTCGCGCGATTCTGCAACCATCTGAGCGGAGGTTTTTGTAAGTTTTTTCACGATTTACTGTTCCGTTATACAGCACACATTTCTTATATATTGACACGGCTTATTCTGTTGGGCAACTCTACCCAACATCAATTCTACCGAGGAGCCCAGGCCCACATGAAAAATTCAAATCCCATTTCACTCTGGGATAGTTCTGCAGCTGAAGCAGATTACCACAATGAGTTTCATTCAGACGGGAATGTAGATGTGGCGATCGTCGGAGGGGGTTTCACGGGCCTCTCCACCGCTCTTCATGCTGCGGAAAAGGGTCTTGCGTGTCATGTTCTGGAGGCAGAGCAAATTGGTTTCGGCGGATCTGGTCGAAATTGCGGTCTGGTCAATGCGGCCCTATGGTTACCGCCACAAACCGTTCGTGAAAAGCTTGGTTCTGAATATGGACCCAAGTTTATCAAGCGGTTTGGCAATGGTCCGGAATATGTATTTTCGCTCATAGAAAAGCACCAGATACAATGTGAAGCGGCACGTACCGGCACCATTCATGCGGCACATTCAGCCTCCGGACTTGCGGAACTTGCGGGCCGACATGCAGAGTGGCAACGTTTGGGCGAACCGGTGGATCTTCTGGGCCGGGATGAGGTTTCGGACATCATTGGAACCAAAGCGTATTATGGTGGTTTGCTCGATCACAGGGCAGGCACAATCAATCCGATGGGTTATTGCCGAGGTCTCGCACGCGCAGCAAGGAGCGCTGGCGCCGAGATCAGTACCGGTGTTCGGGTAACCGGACTTGTCCGCGAAGGAGGCCGCTGGCGCGTTGAGACCAATCAGGGCTCTCTGCTTGCCAATGCAGTAGTACTTGGCACAAACGCCTATACGGATGATTTGTGGCCGGATCTCAGCCGCGTTTTCACAATGATAAACTACTTCCAGCTCGCAACTGAGCCGCTCGGGCCTGAAGCCGATCATATTTTGCCCGGCAAACAGGGCCTGTGGGACACAAATCCGATTATGTTCAACTACCGAAGAGATGCATTTGGAAGGTTGCTGATCGGCAGTATGGGCCGGATATTCGGAAACAAGGATAAAGGGCTTTCGCAGCGTTGGGCAAAGAAGCAGATCAGCAAGATATTTCCCGAATTGGGTTCGGTAACATTCGAAGACGCGTGGCATGGTCAGATTGCCATGACACCGGATCATCTGCCCCGGGTCTATCAGCTTGATGAAAATCTCTTCACCCCGATCGGGTATAACGGCCGCGGTATAACGACCGGAACCATGTTTGGTCAGGCAATGGCAGACCTCATGACCGGCATGGATCCAAAGGAACTGCCGTTGCCCATTACCGATATGTCGCTGGCAAGCAATGCGCCTATCATGTCTCGCCTGTATCAGACAGCATTCACAGCCAACCAGGCTATTCGAAGCATATTATAATAAAGCACACACGAAACGGAGTTTTAAATGACCGACAAACCGATTGCGCTTGTTACGGGCGCAGCTCAGGGAATTGGATATGCCTGTGCTGAAGCACTGGCGGAAGACGGAGCACGGGTTATTCTATCAGACATCAATGCTGAAGGTGCTGCCAAGGCCGCTGATAAACTTGGGAACGGATCGGTCGCGATGGCCTGCGACATGGGAGATGCCGATGCCATTCTCAGCATGTTTGATCAAATTGAAGCGGACCATGGTCCGGTCGAGATACTTGTAAACAATGCAGGCATAGCCTCTCCGGGCGACTTTCTCAGTTACGATATTGAAACCTTCGACCGGGTTATGAATATCAACTTGCGCGGTGTTTTTGTGGCAATTCAGCGGGCTGCCAGAACCATGGTGGATCGCGGTATTGAAGGAGCCATCGTCAACATGTCGTCTATCAATGCGCAGGTTGCGATCCCGGCAATTCCTGCCTATTGCGCCTCGAAGGGAGGGATTCAGCAATTGACGAAGGTTGCTGCACTGGCGTTAGCCGGCAATAACATTCGTGTAAATGCAGTCGGCCCCGGATCCATTGATACCGAAATGATGGCCAGTGTGAATGCCAATCCGGCCGCGATGGAAATGGTGATGTCACGCACTCCCCTGAAGCGGATCGGCTCGCCCCGCGAGATTGCCGACGTCGTTGCTTTTCTGGCTAGTAAGAAAGCAAGCTATGTCACCGGCGAAACGATTTTTGTGGACGGTGGTCGCATCGGCATGAACTACACCTGTTGACCCTCAACCGGTAAGCGCCTCGTAAACCTTGGTATGAAAGTGATGCACCAGATGCTCACTTTCGTTGCTTCGCTCATCATCAATCATGTAACGCCCCTGATCAAAGCCAAAAGATTTCAGTCCCTGCTGGACCGTGATATTGAGCTCGATATCCTCCGGTCCCAGTCCATCATTCATCCATTGTTTGCAGGCAGCGGTAATTTCTGATTCCGGGCGGTCTGGAACATAATAACCGAAACGCACAAGTGTTTTTTCGGCTTCAAGCGGAATGATCATGAACGTTGCTACGATATCTGTGTAAGGTACCAGGTAAATGCAGGTATTCGGAAAGAGCCACCAGTTCATGTAGGTTTCTGTCTGATAGGGGGCGTCGCCGATTTTTACACCGAACATTTCAGTTAAACCAGGTTTCACCGGCCCGCCCAACGTCCACCAGTTGTCACGGGCGATCGGCAGGTCCTTTTCAAAATCAAGAAAATCAGCGAGTTCCTTATGGCAGGGGCCGGACAACATGACGTGGTAGGATTCTATTGCATTATCGACGACTACCTTCCAGTTGACCGGTGCAATCATATCTTCTTCGGATTCAAGAAAGAGATCATTGAGGTCTGGGCTCAGATCATGAAGAAACTCAGATGCTCCGGGAAAAAGGCTCGCCATCGTAGGCGCAGCGTCATCCAGGTTGATGTAAACAAAGCCGGCGAACTCTTCGACGCGGACCCCCTTTAAGCCGAAGTCGGACTTATTGAAATTTTTCAGGCGCTCGGTTCGGGGTGCGCCCCGCAACGTGCCGTCAGAACTAAAGGTCCAGGCATGGTATGGACATACGAATACGCGCACATTTTCGCCACGACGTTTGCGGACCAGCCGGTTTCCCCGATGCTGGCAGACATTATGAAAAGCCCGCAGCACACCATCCTGCCCGCGAACGACTATCACGCTCTGATCAAACAGGTCACAGGTTAGAAACTGACCCGGTTTAGCAACTTCATTCACATGGCCGACAAACGTCCAGGCCTTGTAAAATATCTTTTCTTTCTCAGCCTTCAGAATGTCCGG
Source organism: Rhizobiaceae bacterium (assembly GCA_965198665.1). Lineage (GTDB taxonomy): Bacteria > Pseudomonadota > Alphaproteobacteria > Rhizobiales > Rhizobiaceae > JAALLB01. The sequence goes on from CBDAPT010000013.1 coordinate 128,122, forward strand.
TTCATAGAAGTACCGAGATGGTAAAGTGAACGCCTGATCAAGCTCCCTGTTCGGCCAGTCAAATTGCTCATTTATCATGATACCTCCGTGTACGGTTATAGAAGCACTTGCAGCTCTTGTATTTTATTGACTGTACATTCAATAAAAAATATTCGATAAACAGTCAACGACAATCTCTACCTTTCACTAGCTGGTGTTGCCGGTAACAAAAAAGGTGTTCAAATGCCCAAAGTCGGGATGGAACCCATCAGAAAACAGCAAGTCATCGAGGCGACGATGAGCTGTATCCACGAAGATGGCGTTGCCAAGGCCAGCCTGGGCGCGATTGCAAACCGTGCAGGCATCACCTCCGGGCTGATACTGCATTACTTTGGAGATAAGGAAGGGTTGTTTGAAGTCGTTTATCGGGAACTCTACAAGCGACTTGCTGCTGAAACACTGCGACGACTGAAACTGGCAAATTCAGCAAACGAGAGGTTGCTGGCAGTGCTCGAATCGCAGGTCTGCAATCAAATGGTGGAACCAAAGATTGTTGCTACATGGTTCGCACTGGGAGCAAAAGCAACGGAAAGCCCGGTGCTGGCCCAGATGGAGAAAGTCAACTCAAGGCGCCTCAAAAGCAATATCGTGCATGAGCTGAGAGCGATTGGCTATCCCAAGGATACGGCTAACGAAATCGCCGGCGAGCTGCGTGCACTTATATACGGCCTTTGGGTTAATCTTGCCCATAAGTCCGTATCGTCACCGGCCCAGGCAAGGTTAATTCTTGACGGGTATCTGAAAGCACGCATTCCGCAAATTCAATAAGGATCTGCGCTGGTCTATAGGCAACATTCAATCAACTGCCGGCCTCTTGATTATAGGAACTCGCAATTTAGCCCCTCAATTGCATGACTCGCACCAAGGGCAACCCATGAAACGGCAACTTGTGCTCAAGCTGGACTCTGGCATCGTGTCGTTACCAAAACGGAAATTCATAAATCAACTACTCCTGACAAGTTTCTTGACGGCCGACTTTGCTGCCAGTGCCGCCGCATGAACGCTGCCCCAATCATTGCCACTTGTGTATGCTTCGCCAGCAAAGAAAACCCGGTCGTTTACAGGTTTATACAGAGCCTTTACCGTGCTCACGCGTTCATTGTCCCGCAAATATGCAGCTCGGAAGTTTGGTTCGGCAGACCAGTTTTGGACAATGTGCTTGCGATAATATCTGGAAGCCTGCCCGTCAAACACCTTGTCCAGATCAGCAATCGCCCTGGCACGGGCATTGCCGCGAACAAATGGCAACGCTGCGCTACCAACTGTGAACAATCCCAGGACAGCCTGATTGCTGTTCTGTCCGCAAGCGGCATCATAGTATGACTTGAAGCCCTGACCCAGCGGCATGTCATAATCCACGAATGTCGGATAGAATTTTTTTGAAAATTGAATAAACATTTTGAGGCCGGGCCAGGCCTGTGCGGTTCGAATTGCCGACTGCTTCGAAGCAGGTAAGGCGGGTTGAAAACGGATCGAGCCTGATTGCATCATCTTGAGCGGAATGGTGACGAGAACCTTGTCTGCAGTGAATTTACCGCCGTTTCGAGTGGATACCTGCACACTGTTTCCGGAGTAATCGATGCGGTTGACGCTTTGGCCATAACGAATGTTGGCCTTTACGACGGGGTGAACAAACTGCCGAAAGAAATCATACCATGATGAGTTGACGAATTTTCGATCCTTGTATCCGCCCAGCCTTGATTCACTTTGCTCTCCGCCACTTACTTCGATGTAGCGATCAGAAGATTTATAGCCAACCGTTTTTACCGAAGCTCCAGACCCGGCAATTTTGGAAAAGACACCCGGGCTTGTGTGAAGCCATTCCGCACCCAGAGGAATTGGGAAGTCAGCAAAACCACGATTGACCTTCATCCTGCCGCCAAAATTGCCGCCCGCTTCCAGAATTGTAAAAGGTATGCCCAATTTCTTGAGGTGTAAGCCGGCAGATAGGCCAGCAGCACCTGCTCCAATGATCAGCACTTTACCCTTGAAGCTCGCAGCTTGCGCGGGATCAATGCCTGGACCGGAACCAAGAACCGCGCCAAGTCCCAACATGCTGCTCATTTCAAGAAATTGTCTTCGATTTATCGCGTTCATTGGATTGCCTTTCATGGGCTTCATATAAATCATCAGAGTGTTGATTTATATATATCAACATATTGTTGAAATATACAAGCCATTTCGCTAGGAGATTAATCGATAAGTGATTTGCGAAGCTCACAGAGGCGGCTTCTGAAAACAGGATTGAGATTTTGTAATGGGACGAGCGAGTTTAAAGGCGAAACGAAAACTGGAGATTGTTGAAGCTTTCGAACTGTGCGTCATCGAAAATGGTCTAGAAGCGACTACCATCGAAATGGTTGCCAAGAAGGCAGGGGTCAGACGTGACGCTGTTTATCACAATGTGGGTAATCGAGAAAAACTGATCCAGACATCAATCGACTACATAATTGAAAAGTGTACCCGACATCTTGCTCTTGGATTTTCTGAGAACGCGCTCAAACGTGACAAGATTGAAGTGATTTTGTCTGAGCTGTTTGGTGGCGGTTTCATGCAAGACCATCAAAATGATTGGCAAGTTGTTGAAGAACTGACTCATGCAGCGAAAAGAAATGACCATACCAGAACCCAAGTCCGAAAGATGTATGAAGCTTATGCGGAAGAAATTTCGGTTTTGATTAGCAGCGCGCTTAACATTCCGCTGAATGAATCGGTTCGTGAAACCGCCTATGCGGTTATGTGCCTGGCAGAAGAGAATGCCGCGATGCAGGATCTTGGCTTCCCGAAGTCCAGATCAGAAACAGCAAAGAAAATCGCCAGAAGTTCAATCGCCCAGCTGGATCAAGACAGCCGCAAATAAACATAATTAAGAAAATCAATTGACGCCAACCGGTAGCAGACAGATCGCAAAAAGTGACTATGAATCGAATTTATCCGGTTTTGCTGTCAATCAGGTGGAACGGATAAACTCTAATATGTGGACTGTAAAACGGAGCCCGATGAAATCGATACAGGTATAATGGAATTTGCAGCCAGCAACACGCAGCCTGTATTGAAAATGCCCGATACCTAACGACTATCATTTTTTCGGTACGACGATTACCTCCACACGGCGATTGGCTGCGCGGCCTTCTTCTGTCTGGTTGTCCGCAACCGGACGGCTTTCACCCAATGCGTCCTTCCTGAACTCAACATTCAAATTCTGTTTCTGGAAATATTCCAGCACAGAGCCTGCACGTTCAGATGAAAGCGTCAGGTTGTAGTCGTCTGATCCCTGGCTATCGGTGTGGCCTTCAATTGTAACGGACGAGACATCCAGAGACGCGATTGTATCTGCAATTTTGTTGAGAGGCTCAATCGCTTCTGCTTTCAATTGTGCGGAATCAAAGTCAAACAGGACAGAACCACTCAGGGTAAACCGGATAGCAGCTCCGATTGCGCCAACCGCATCAATGTCGGCTCCCGAATAATTTCCGGCCCTGCATTTTATGTTTCGATCGGTTAGTCGCACATATTCAAACGAGGCGGATGGATCTGTAGTAAATTCAGAAATATCTATTGCAGCAGTCGAACCCTCGATTGGCCCTATGTCAATCCAGTCTTTGCCATTGTTCGAAATTGCAAGTTGTGTGGATTCAACCTCCGGGCCGATTTCAAAAACGTATAAATCGGGGCCTTCAATATCCACCAGTGTATTGTCGACAAACCTTACAACGACCGTGCCGTTACATCCCAGCGACAGGCTCGAGTTAATTGGCTCACCCAAAATATTTCCCTGTCGACGGGCGGGTTCGCTTCGCGGCTTCGGATTACCTATCTGGAAGGAAACCACTTCATCTGCAAACGAAATTATCCCTTGGGGGAAATGTACTTTTCGACCCTGAGCATCAACATAGGTTTTGCCTCCTGTGCAACTGCCTGGCCGATGAAAAAGGGCAGAAGCGCAAGGAGAGGTGCAAGTTTCTTCGTCATTGGATTTGGCGCTTTCTTACTTGTTACAACAAAATCAAGCCTGAGTATTGTTGACACTGAATGTTTTGACAACCGGAAAGCCGATCAACAAACAGACAGCGGTTTTGCTTGAAAGTAAATAACTAGAGCGTGTTCGCATCACGTGAATTCACAGCCGACTGCCCTGAAGAAATTCCGGCACTCCATTGGCGTGAACATATGGCAGACCTCTCCGATTGCCTTCCAGACATCATCGAAGGTTCTGGCGCCTGCCTTCCTCAGATGAGCCTTGAGCTTCGAAAAGGCCATTTCAATGGCATTGAGATCTGGGGAATATTTCGGCAGGAACAAAAACCATGCGCCGATATCTCGCAAGATCTGCTCGGCTTTTTCGCTCTTGTGAGCGGCTAGGTGGTCAAGGATTACGACATCTCTCTTTTCCAGTTCTGGCGCCAACTGTGTCTCAACATAAATCTCAAAGATTTCTTTGGTCATGGCCCGGTCAATAACCCAGGGCGCAACCAGTCCATGACTGCGCAGGCCTGCGATAAGTGTCTGCTTCTTCCAGTGGCCATGAGGGACAAAATCTATGAGGCGCTCTCCTGTTGGGGCCCATCCAGTTTGCTTGGCCATTTTGGTGTTTGTGGACGTCTCATCAATGAAGACAAGTTTTTCAATCGACCGATTCAAAAACGGAACACGCCTTGTCTTCCAGAGTTCGCGGTCTTTTTTCACGTCGATGCGGTGTTGCTCCTTGGCATAAATAGTCTTTTTTTATGCGACAACCCGAAACTGCGCACAACATGCCAGACAGGCGAATGATGGACATTGAGGTTGAATTTTTCGTTCAGCTCCGCACAAAGCTTACGGATTGTAATGTCCTTTTGTTCATCAACCCGTTTTCGAAGCCAGTCTTTATAGGGTGAAAGCTTGCCATGGCCTGTTTTTCCCGGGTTATGTTTTGGAGCAAGCGAGCCAGTTTCACGTTTCAACTTCACCATATCATTCACAAATTTGACGGAGACTTTGAAATGGGCAGCCGTTCCACGATGAGTGTGGCCTTCTTCTACATGAGCTACAACACGTTTACGCAATTCAATCGGATGGGGCTTGGGCATTGAAAATCCTTGGCTTCGAACCGAATCAGGTCACCCCAATCAGAATCATATTCGCGCACGGAAAGAAACTGAATCTACTCGACACAAACACGCTCTAGGTCTCAGGAACCAATCTGACCGGTTTGATGGGTTGCTCGTGGTCAAGGCAGGGATCAGTTTGTAACCATTGGGTAACCATCTTCAAATTTAACGAACCGGTAAAGAAGTTGTTAGGAATTTGCACACGGTCACAAGATAGCCTGTTTCTTGCTTTTTTTGGACATATGGGTATTGTGAGGGGACAGAAGCAGTTTCCCAATTACCGCGGTTGGAAAGATTTCATTGATGACAAGGCAACGGACCGTTACGGGAACCGGATTAAATTCAGTCAAATGGGGCCTGTTGGCTCTTCCGGTGTTACTTGCCGGGTGCAGCAACATCGGGATCAAGTCCGAACCAACACCTGCCGCGCCTGCTGTTGAAGAAATCTCCATAGATGGGATTCCGATTCCCACCACCTCAGATCGAACCAAGTTCGCTTCCCGCGTTTTCGGCGTAGAGGGAGGTCCGCGGATGACCAAGTCGAAACGAACTAAAAAGGGCGGTGGATATTACAAGGTTGGCAAACCCTATACGATCCGGGGGAAAAGGTATTATCCAAAAGAGGATCCCAATTACTCGAAAGTTGGACTGGCTTCCTGGTACGGACCCAATTTCCACGGCCGGTTGACCGCAAACGGTGAAATTTACGACCAGTATTCACTTTCTGCTGCCCATCCGACGATGCCGTTGCCGAGTTATGCAAAAGTCACCAATCTGGAAAACGGCGCAACCGTTACTGTTCGGGTAAACGACCGTGGGCCTTATGCACATAATCGGATAATAGATTTGTCAGCACGCGCTGCGCGTCTATTGGGCTACACCAAGAAAGGGCTTGCCAAGGTTCGGGTCGACTATGTCGGCAAGGCTCGTATGGACGGACTTGATGAGGAGTTTCTGGTGGCCAGCTACAATCCAGGTTCACTGGGGCCGCGACTTGCGCCGGAATTACGGCAGGACAGAATTCTACTCGCCGATCTCAACGCAACACAGAACGGTTCACAACCTGTGCGGACCAATCTGCAGGCGTTTAACCAGTCAGGCTTTGCACCACCGGTTCTCGAATTCAGACCTCTGACATCGAACGGATATGATATCGATTTTTCCGCACACAGACCGCAAGCCCTGGTAAACGGTTATTTGCCGGAAAATTCCGACGCCCAAGCACCGGCGCAGGAAATAGAAAAAATTCTGGGTAATGGTGTCGAATTTGATGCGCCTGAGTTGGGGATATCCGATTTACATCACCTGGTATTGGGGCCGTACAAACGCGGAAACCGGTTGCAGCAGGCCGAGGTAAGCCTGTTGAAATGGGGCCCGACATCCATCGAATTTTCACCTGATGGTAAAGAAGGTACGTTGCGGGCAATTGTGGCCAAAGAGGATTTGCCAAAGATCCTCGCTCAGTTTGTTGACCCGAACAGCACCGTTGCAAAGACCAACGACCGTTAAATACTGAGGATTGTTACTATCGTTCCGGTTGTATGACACCACGCGGCAGGTTAAGCTGTCTCGTCGTCATAGTGAGGTCTATTAATCCTTATGGTTTTGATTTTGAAGGATAGAATCCATCTCAACGCGGTTATAAAAAGCCTGCTCGTATTAGTCGCTGTGGTAGTGTTTTGTGCTTCGGCTGCCGCGCAAATCTATTCTACACCGGCCAAGCAGGCACTGCTGATGGATGCCGATACCGGCACGGTGCTGTTTGCCAAAGAACCGGATGCGCGAATCCCCCCGGCCTCGCTGGCAAAACTGATGACAATGGAAGTGGTTTTCAGCCAGTTGAAGACCGGAAAACTCTCGCTTCAGGATCAATTCTTCGTCAGTGAAAATGCCTGGCGCAGGGGCGGTGCCAATTCCGGTGGCTCAACCATGTTTGCCAAGCTGAATTCCGACATCGCACTTGAGGATCTCATTCGCGGGGTAATCGTACAGTCCGCCAATGACGGCTGTATTATCATTGCAGAAGGCCTTGCCGGTTCTGAAGCCGCCTTCGCGGGCCTGATGAACGAACGAGCGCGGGCAATAGGCCTTAACGGTTCGTATTTCACAAACTCTACCGGGTTGCCGTATGAAAACCAGTATGTCTCTATTCGCGATCTTGCAAAACTCGCCCAGCACGTCATTCGAGAATACCCCGATTATTACCGTTACTATCAGGAACCGGAATTTGAATGGAACCGGATCCTGCAACGCAATCGCAATCCGCTGCTGAAGATGAATATTGGCGCGGATGGCATGAAAACCGGTTACACGGAAGCCAGCGGATACGCGATAGTCGGAACGGCCCTACGCGGCAATCAGCGTCTGATTGCGGTCATGAGCGGTATGGAATCCAAACGTCAGCGTGCGGAAGAAGCCCGCAAAATACTCGATTGGGGCTTCCGCGCCTTTGAGAAGTTCTCACTGTTCGAAGATGGTGAGATTATTGGCCAGGCAAATGTATATGGCGGGGAAACACCAGGAGTTGGTGTAATCGGAAAAGGCCCGGTTGAAATTTACCTGCCGATTGGAAACAGGGATAAGCTTAAAGCAAGAATCGTATATACAGGGCCCTTGATGCCGCCGGTACTGGAAGGGGACCGTATCGCGACACTCAAGGTATGGATAGGTGATGAATTGAGCCAGGAAACGGACCTTTTTGCGGCGCAGACCGTTGAAAAGGGAGGAATAAAAAGACAGGCCTTTGACGCGCTCAAGGAACTGCTCTTCGGCTGGTTGTGATACAGCGGTAGGAAGTTGCCAGTAAGTCGGAAAAAAACAGGATTTTTCATTACCCTCGAAGGCGGCGAGGGAGCGGGCAAGTCTACCCAGATCGAATTGCTGAAAAACAGACTTGAAAGTGAGGGGCACACAGTATTGTGCACGCGCGAACCGGGCGGGACACCGGGTGCAGAGGCGCTTCGGCATGTTATCCTTTCGGGCGCTGTCGAATCGTTGGGACCGGAATATGAAGCGGATATGTTTGCAGCGGCGCGGCTCGATCACGTCGAAAACCTGATTGCCCCCTCGTTACAGGAAGGCAAGGTGGTGATTTGTGACCGCTTTATTGATTCGACCCGCGTTTACCAGGGCGTGACCGGCAGTGTCGACATGGCGTATCTTCGGGCGCTGGAGCTTCTGGTCTGCGGAATTGCTCAGCCTGATCTGACAATTATTCTCGATATTGACCCTGAAACCGGGATGAAAAGGGCCCAGTCCCGCCGTGAAACCGAGGCGGAACCCGACCGGTTTGAAAAAGAGGATATTGCAGTCCAGACAAAGCGGCGGGAAGGGTTTCTTGAAATTGCCAGGGCGGAACCCAAACGATGTGTTGTGGTGGATGCTTCGGGCGAGGCGGCAGCGATACACGAAGCGGTTTGGCAGGTGGTATCCCAGCGATTGCCAAAGGCGTCGGGTGCTCGCGATGGAAAATGAACCTATTCTCGCGGACACCATTGAGGGTATTCCACATCCCGGTGAACTGCATCCCCTGCACGGCCATGAGACCATATTATCCAATCTGCTGGAACAATATGGTTCCGGCAGAATGCATCACGCTATCCTGCTCTCAGGTCTGAAGGGAATAGGGAAGGTGACTCTGGCGTTAAGGGTGGCAGGACACGTTTTTCGTTATCCGGATGTCACCAGTGCTGAGGTAAAACTTGCTGAACCAGTCGATGGCGATCCGATCCTCGGCAAGATTTCTGCCCGTTCTCATCCTAATTTGCTTCATCTGACCCGACCCTGGGACGCTAAGACAAAAAAATTTAAAACGAAGCTTACCGTGGAAGAAGTCCGCCAGACCGTTCACTTCTTTGGCACGGCCCGGGCAGTTGATGGCTGGCGGATTGCCATTGTCGATGCACTTGATGATATGAACGCAAGTGCATCTAACGCATTACTGAAAATCCTTGAGGAGCCGCCTGAAAGAACCCTGTTCTTTCTGATAGCCCATTCGATGGGAGCGGTAATGCCAACCATCCGTTCCCGTTGCCAACATGTGCCGATGAAGTCACTTGAAGAAAAACACGTGCTGGCTGTGCTCGAACACTTCGGTATTCTGAACGGTGTAGAAGCTGAAGATCGTGATTTGCTCGTGAAATTATCAGAAGGGTCGGTGCGCAGGGCTATCATTCTGGCCCAGGAAGATGGGCTTGATTTGTACCGGTCTTTCAATCGGATTTGTGAGAATCTAACGAATCCCGACTGGGAAGCCGTTCATGGACTTGCCGACAGTATTGCACCCCGGGGAAAGGAGGACAGATACCGACTTTTCCTTAATTTTGCCGATGAATTCATGCAATCAAATGCTCGTGGTGACTTCGACGCCAAAACCGCCATATCTTCACTTGCCCGTTGGGCGGAGGTGTGGGAAAAGACGCAAAAATCTGTGCGTACCGCTGAAAGCTACAACCTTGATCGAAAGCAGGTAATCCTGAACCTGTTTCACGATATGGGAGAAGCAGCACAGATCTGAAATTGCCTGAGATCGATTGCTGAAGATGAACGACAACAGATATTACATAACCACTCCGATATTTTACCCGAATGGCGCTCCTCATATCGGTCATGCCTATACCGATATAGCAACCGATGTGCTCGCCCGGTTCAAGCGCCTGGACGGATTTGAAACGTTTTTTCTAAGCGGTACAGATGAGCACGGCCAGAAAATGCAGCAAACGGCTGAAAGCGAGGGCATTCCGACCATTGAGCTTGCGGACAAGAACTCGGCTCAGTTTCTTAAGATGCTGGAGGCTCTTGGTTGTTCTCATGATGATTTCATCCGCACGACCGAAGAACGGCATAAACTGGCCTGTCAGGAACTGTGGCGACGGATGGAGGCCAGCGGCGACATCTATCTTGGCACCTATGGTGGCTGGTACTCTGTGCGTCAGGAAGCATTTTTCGACGAAAGCGAAACCATCCTCGATGAACAGGGAATTCGCGTGGAACCGCTTGGTTCTCCGGTGGAATGGGTGGAAGAGGAAAGTTACTTTTTCAAACTGTCTGCTTATCAGGACAGGTTGCTGGAACTCTATGAAAGCCAAGCCGATTTCATTGGCCCGGAAAGCCGCAGAAACGAAGTTGTGAGCTTTGTGAAGTCCGGACTGCGAGACCTTTCGATATCCCGCACGACCTTTGACTGGGGCGTGCCGGTGCCGGGAAATGACGAGCATGTGATGTATGTCTGGGTTGATGCACTTACAAATTATGTCACTGCGACCGGCTTCCCGGAAAACAAGGACAGTCACCCCCATTGGCCAGCGACGGTTCACATGGTGGGCAAGGACATAATTCGTTTCCACGCGGTTTATTGGCCCGCCTTTTTGATGTCAGCCGGTCTTTCGTTGCCGCACAAGGTGTTTGCGCATGGCTTTCTCTTCAACAAGGGCGAGAAAATGTCCAAATCCGTGGGCAATGTGGTTGATCCGTTCGCGATGGTGGAAACCTATGGTCTGGATCAGGTGCGTTACTTCTTCATGCGTGAAGTACCGTTCGGCAACGATGGTTCATACAGTCACGAAGCCATTGTCACGCGGATCAATGCGGACCTTGCCAACAATTTCGGGAACCTGGCCCAGCGCTCACTGTCCATGATCGCAAAAAATTGCGAGGGCAGGGTGCCGCAATACGGCGAACTTACTGATGAAGATCAGCAACTTCTGGATATGGCCTATGGCATGCTGGATAAATCGAGGGAGTTTGTGGATAGCCAACAGATCCACAAATATCTGGAGACAATCTGGACTACCTTAGGAGAAGCCAACCGTTACATTGACGAGCAGGCACCGTGGGCACTCAAGAAGACCGACCCCGAGCGCATGGCGACCGTGCTTTACGTGGTTGCCGAAGTTGTCCGGATTTGTGCCGTGAATGCCCAGCCGGTTATGCCGACAAGTTGCGGCAGATTGCTCGACCTTCTGGCAGTTTCAGATGAAAACCGTGTGTTCAGGGTGAAAAAGGCAGCATTGGTTCCAGGAACGGAATTGCCAAAACCGCAGGGTGTGTTTCCGCGATTTATCGAGGCGGAAGGCGACGACTGATGCTTGTCGATTCCCATTGCCATCTTGATTTTCCGGATTTCTCGGAAGAACTCCCGGAAGTGGTTGCGCGGGCGGAGGCAGCCGGCCTTGGACGCATGGTTACCATTTGCACGCGGGTCCGAAAATTTGACCAGATACTTGCAGTCGCAAACCGCTTTGACAATGTGTTTTGTTCAGTCGGAACCCATCCTCATAACGCGCACGAGGAATTGGATATAACAACCGCTGAAATTGTTGATCTTACTGATCATCCAAAAGTCGTTGCTGTAGGTGAAGCCGGCCTGGACTACTATTATCAAAAGGATCATGCGGTTGCCCAGGCCCAGGGACTTCGCAATCATATTTCCGCAGCACGTGAAACCGGTCTGCCTTTGGTTATCCATTCCCGTGATGCCGATGAGGATATGGCGAATATTCTTACAGAAGAGAGTGCGAAGGGCGTATTTCCGGCTGTTTTACATTGTTTTTCGTCGGGCCGAACCTTGGCTGAAACCGGAATTGAATTGGGGCATTATGTTTCGTTTTCAGGAATTTTGACATTCAAGAATTCCATTGAATTGCGCGAGATAGCCGCCGATTTGCCGCTGGATCGGCTTCTTGTCGAAACTGACGCGCCCTACCTGGCTCCCACACCCTATCGCGGCAAGCGAAACGAACCATCCTATGTGGTGGAAACGGCAAAGGTCCTGGCAGAAGCGCGGGGAATGAGTGTTGAGGAAATCTGGCGAGTAACTACCGATAATTTCTTCAGGCTGTTTTCGAAAGTACCGGACAACCGGTTGCCTGGCGCGCAAAATGCTGATGGTGCATGATGAGGGATGTGCTGAGGTTTACAGTACTGGGATGCGGCTCTTCACCGGGCACGCCCCGTATCCATGGAGACTGGGGCGCGTGTGATCCGAACGAACCCAGAAACCGCAGACTGCGATGCAGTATTCTGGCTGAAAGAATCTCCGCTACGGGAAAAACCACAATTGTTGTTGATACCAGTCCTGACTTTCGCCAACAGATGTTGAGCGCTGATGCCAAATCACTGGACGCGGTTTTGTACACGCATCCTCATGCAGATCATGTGCACGGCATTGATGATCTCAGAGGGTTTGCCTTGGCTCAACGTGAGCGGATCAATGTTTATGCGGACCGGGCGACACAGGATCGTCTTGATGAGGGATTTGCGTACTGTTTCAAACAGCCCGAAGGCAGTATTTATCCGCCCATACTCAATGCCTGTGAGTTGAACGCCGGAAAGCCTGTTATGGTTTCAGGAGAGGGCGGGAACATCCATGTACTTCCTGTGTTACAGACCCATGGTCCGATACACTCTCTTGGTTTTCGGTTCGCAACAGAGCCTCGTTTTGACAAGGGCGGCTTTTGTTACTCTCCCGATATCAGCGACATCCCCGTTGATAGCCTGCAACACTTGCAAAATCTGGACTGCTGGATATTGGATGCACTTCAATACAAACCGCATATCAGTCACTTCAGTGTTTCGGAGGCACTGGAATGGGTGCAGAAACTGAAGCCAGGAAAGGCAATCCTCACTCACATGCACATACCGCTGGACTATCAGACCCTGAAAGCGGAGCTGCCAGCCGGAATTGAGCCTGCATATGATGGTATGGTGATAGAGAACGAGATTTCCTGAATCGCTCTATCAGGCATATTTCTTTTCCCGCCTGTCCCACCAGCGCTGAATTTTTTCCGTGAGCGCATTGGGAGAAATCGGTTTTGACAGATAGTCATTCATGCCGGCATCCAGACATTTTTCCATATCACCTTTAATAGCGTGTGCTGTTACACCAATTATCGGCGTGTGTATGTCTGCCTCACGTTCCAACTCGCGAATTGCACGGGTAGCATCAAGACCGTTCATTTCAGGCATTGATACATCCATCAGAATGAGGGAAGGGGACATGGATTTATAGCAGCTTAGCCCCTCCTTGCCGTTCGCTGCGATGTGGAAGGAGCAACCGATTTCCTGAAGTATTTGGGTAAAGACCACCTGATTGATGGAATTATCTTCGCAAACCAGAATATCAATGGAGCCTGGTTTTGATGACTCAGATGACGTCAGTTCCGGCAGAATTCGGGTTTCGTGAGACGGGGTTTGATCAGCTGCCGTACCTTCTGCGGTTTCACGCTGCATTGATGTTATGTTCACCGGGTTTTCAGCAGTTTGAAACTGGCCGATTTGTTTGGCAAACGCCGGCCCGGCAATATTATTCTGATTGGCTTCAGCGTTTTCATGCTCTTTTTCCTGCAACACATTGATGATGGTCTCAAGCAGCAGCGAAGAACGGGCAGGTTTGGTCATATGTCCTTAAATAGACAGGGAGGAAAACGCCTTGCCGTCATTGGTTTCATCAACTGACGTCAGCATGATCACCGGAATTTGGGCGAGATCGGGATCTGCATGCATCGCCTTGACTGTATCGCCGCCGTTCATGTCCGGCATCTGATAATCCATAACGACGCAGTCGATCTTAATCCCCTGGCTCGATGCCATACGCATAACAGTAAGGGCTTCCGTACCTGAAGCTGCTGCCGCACTGTCGAAGCGCCATGCTGTCATCTGTTCGCTCAGGATGAAACGGTTGGTCTCGTTGTCATCAACGATCAATACCCGTGAATTGGAAATGTCGAGCGGAATCTGTTTCCGACGTTCCTGTTTGGCGCAAATTGGGAAATCAACCTCGAACCAGAAAGTTGAACCGCGACCGTACTTGCTTTCAACACCAATTTCGCCGCCCATCATTTTGACAAGGGACGAAGTGATCGAAAGTCCAAGTCCGGTACCCTCGTGCTTGCGGGTGGAGGAACCATCGACCTGAGAAAACTTGTTAAATACCTTATCAACGTCCTCTTCGGGAATTCCTATGCCGGTGTCTTCAACCGAAACACGGACTTTTACACTGTTATCCCTGCCAGGATCAGGCGAATGCGATTCATATGTGGACGCCCCGGATTGGCAAGACATTTTTTGATGTTTTGATCGGTTGCTTTCATATGTCCGGCCTGTTGATGCGATATTTGATAGATCGCTGGCCCTGATGGAAATCCGCAAACGAGGTTCCTGATCAAGATGACGCGCTCATGGGGCGCATTGAATCACACGGTGTAACCTCGTTTTTGGCTGATCATGTCACATCACTTTCTGCCATTACCAATTTCTGTGCCTTGCCTTCAAGCGGCGCTGATTCGCAAGGGGTTATAGCGCTGTCCTCTGGTCATAAGAACCCAGGTGATGCGAGCGGTCTTGTTAGCCAATGCGACAGAGACCAGTCTCACAGGTTTCTTTTCCAGCAGACCATTGATCCAGACCGCGGTCGGGCTCTTCTTGTTTCGATTGTGGCGAATAACAGCTGTCGCACCAATGACAAGCAGGCGGCGAATATACCGGTCTCCCTGCTTTGATATGCCAGCGAGCCTTACTTTGTCACCGCTTGAATGCTGTTTGGGGACCAGGCCAAGCCATGCGGCGAACTGCCGTCCGCTTTTGAATTGTCCCGGATCGCTGACGGTTGCCATCAGTGCAGTGGCTGTGATCACACCAATACCCGGAATGGCTGCCAGGCGCCTGCTGGCTTCATTTTGCCGGTGCCAGTCACGCAGGACCTTCTCAAGAGCCTGCAATTCTTCCTCCAGTTCGAGCAAGCGACGGGCAAGCGTTGCCAGCGCGACTTGTGCAATAGCCGGCAGGACATGCTTCTCGTCGTTTTCGTTGAAGATGGAATGAGCCAGCTTGACGATGTTCCTGACGCCGGGGGTGGTGACAAGACCGAACTCTGCACAATGAGCACGCAGTGCATTGGCTGCCATGGTGCGTTGCCGCACAATCAGAGAACGGGTTCGGTGTATCATCAGGATACTTTGCTGCTCAGGTGTTTTGACAGGCACGAAACGCATGGTGGGCCGCCTGACAGCCTCGCAAATCGCTTCAGCATCGGCAGCGTCATTCTTGCCCCGCTTTACGTAGGCCTTGACGTAGGCAGGAGGCATCAGTCTGACCTCATGACCAAAGGCTGCCAGGGTGCGAGCCCAATAATGGGCAGTGGCACAAGCCTCCATGCCGACAAGGCAAGCTGGCAGTTTCGAGAAAAAGCCTTTCAACTGTTTTCGCCGCAACCTTTTGATCACGATAACACTGCCATCATCGTCAACACCGTGAACCTGGAAGACACTTTTGGCAAGATCAAGCCCGATCGTGGTAACTTTCATAAGGACGCTCCTTCGTTATTTGTGGTTCATTCATCAACAACCACCTTACGACAATTCATTTGCCGGTATGAGGGGGCGTCCACCTCATCAACATTGACATATACATGCCCGTGTTCGGTAAATTTGACAGCATTGCCAATCAGGTTTGTCGCAATCTGCCGAACCCGCCCAACATCTCCCATCAATGCATTGGGAAGGTTTGGATCAACGCGAACAATCAGTTCCAGATCCTTCTCCGCAACTTTCGACGAAACAAGGGTAGCGACATCTTCCACCGCCTCGCGCAACTGGAATGGCGCTATGTCCAGCTCCATTTGTCCGGCGTCAATTTTGGAAAAGTCCAGGATGTCATTAATGATTGTAAGCAAAGCTGCCCCGGATTTGACAATGACATCAGCAAACATGGACTGTCGTGCATCCAGATTTGTCGCGGCTAACAGTTCTGCCATGCCCATAACGCCGTTCATAGGTGTGCGAATTTCATGGGACATGTTGGCGAGAAACTCTGATTTGGCCCGATCGGCATTTTCTGCGCGAGCGGTCATTTTAACAAGGTTCTTGACGCTTTTGACAATCATGTAATCGATTGGGATGAAAATGAAACAGCCCCCCCGTGCCATTCCGAAGTGCACCAGTGAAAACGGCAGCGTGATGAGCATTCTTCCTTGCGGGCGGGCCAGGCGATGGCGAGAATCTTGTAGAAGGAGATTCGCCTATGCCTCGCGGCTACCACCACCTGACCCAAGATGAACGTTGCCAGATTTGGGGGTTGAAGAAAAGCGGCCTCTCGCAGAGAGACATTGGGCGTGAGCTCGGACGCCATCACACGACAATCCGTCGAGAGATGCAGCGCAACAGCGGCGGCCGGGGCTACCGGTACAAACAGGCCCATAACAAGGCGACAGAGCGCCGCCACAGGGCGTCATCGGTGCCAAGGAAGATGACACCCGCCCTGTGGCAATTGGTCGAGGAGAAGTTGGCGGCTGGCTGGAGCCCAGAGCAAATTTCGGGTCGGTTTCGTCGGGAAGGCCAAGCCATGGTGGGGCGGATGCGGATCTACGAATACGTCCGCGCGGACCGCAGGGCCGGTGGCAGCCTTTACAAACGTCTGCGGCGGCGTGGGAAGAAACCGAATTGGCGCGGCGGCCGGCACGCCGGGCGAGGACGCATTCCCGGTCGTGTCGATATCAGTGAGCGGCCCGCGATCGTCGAACAGAAGTTGCGGATCGGTGACTGGGAGGTGGACACGATCGTTGGAGCGGGTCAAAGCGGCGCAGTGGTTTCGGCGGTGGACCGCGCCTCGAAGATGACCCGACTGGTACGGCTCGACAGGAAAACGGCCGAAGATGTCGGAGCTGCGCTCAGACGCCGGCTGGAGGCAGATCGGCACCTGGTTCACACGATCACTGCGGACAACGGTAAGGAATTCGCTGGCCACAGCAGCCTGTCCAAGGCGCTTGATGCCAAGTTCTATTTTGCCCGGCCCTACCACTCATGGGAGCGCGGGCTGAATGAACACACCAATGGACTGGTCCGCCAGTATTTGCCGAAAGGCACGGATTTCCGGTCTGTGACCGATGCCGAGGTCCAGGCGGTGGAGGATCTGCTCAACGCACGGCCGCGCAAGGCACTCGGCTTCCGGACGCCGGAGGAGGTGTTCAGAGATGCGCAGGCACCGCCATGACCGCTCTCAAACCTCTGGGAAGCGCACAGCGTGAAATCTCTCTTCGGCACAGTCTGTTCGAAGAGGCGATTGCGCTTGTGCGCAATTCTGCGGTAGGGGTATTGGTAACGGCAATTCAAGTCATCGCAGGCTCCGCCTGTCGAAATTTTTCACCGCCAGGCCCTTTTTTGCATTCGGGCTTGCGCCCTCATTTCAAAAAGGGCCTGGCGGTGGTGCACCTCGGAGCGGAAACGGCGCCCGCTTGAAATGATGCCCCAGCAAAATACGACTTATGCGAATCTCTCGCCGAGTCGGCACCACTAATCCGAGTATGTTTAAGAGAAAGCAGTTAACAAAAACTGTAAAATGTTAATCAATTTTCCTGTGCGGACCGTGCGGCAGTAAATAGGGTGCCGTGAAAAATTCAATAATTCCTGCAAGCTTGTTGCAAGTCGATAAAAACATTAAATTATGCGGGTTTCCGGCAGACGGTTCGTGATGCTTATACACATCGTGAATCATAAAAATAATAGATTAAATAAGTAAAAAATTCAATTATTTCGCTTGTATTCAATTATTATATATAAAAATATAAGTATAAAATTTACATAATTTTCACATTCTGAATTCTAAGCTCTGTACCAGTCGCATTCGAAAGTGGTTGGATAGTGCCATGAAGTTTAAGTTTGCGCGGGGTTTAGTAAATTGCAGGTCAGGTAACGTAGCAACATTGATCGCGATTATGTTTCTGCCGATGTTGTTCTTTGTCGGTGGTTCTGTAGATTTCATCAGAATATCAAACGCAAAAGCAAAATTGCAGGCAGCAGCAGAAGCGGGCGCGTTGGCGGCAGCTTCATTTAATAATTTGCAACCGGAAGCTGAAACCGCGCAAAACTACGTCCTGGCGAATGTTGCAGACGATTCGTCCATAGTGGATGTTCAAACTTCAATAGACACCCCGAGATTCAACAAAAAAAACGGAAGCAGCGAAGTCCAGGTTAACGCAACGGCAAAAGTGCCGCTCTCGTTTCTACAGTTGCTGGGGCACGAATATCAGGAAATCCGGGTCTCGGCGACTGCCCTGGAAGAAAGAGGGGATGTCGAAATTTCTCTGATTCTGGGTATGTCCGGCTCCATGGGAGTGCCGGCCTCCAAATTGCGAAAACTTCAAACCGCAGCAAAAGAATTCGTGGACACAATGCTGATGGGGGAGGCAAGCAAGCAAGACTACTTCCATCACGCTGGTACCGTTCAGTGACTCGGTCAACATCGGGCCAGAGCTGTTTAAAAAACTGGCCGTTAAGAAGAACGGCCAAAAAACCATTAAGAACCCTGGAGAGCGTGAATATAATGTCGGATCACGGGTGCTCACTGGCAAATTCCGGTTTTCAAACAGTCATGAGTGTATCGAGTTGCATCACCGGGATTATGATTTGAACCGGATTCCAAGAAAATCCCGTTCTCAGGTGCCACTGTATTGGGGACACGGTCACGGTAATGAAGACAAATCCGGATGTCCCAGCACCGACAGGGGAGTAGTTTGGATTTCAAACAACGCTAAAGCCTTAAAGGATCGCATTGACAATTTGAAACCCGCGTTCAGCACATCGATGGATCATGGCGTATTGTGGGGCGCCAAAGCGTTGTCTCCACAGTTCAGGGGCATTCCTGACGGTGACTTCTCCGATCGGCCCAGCACGTTTGATCAGTCCAGGGGAGGCAATCGTAAAGTGATGGTTGTTATGTCCGATGGAAAGATTCGATCCCAGATCAGACCCGTTAGAAGCACTCAGGAAACTATTGATCTGTTTCACGGTAATACTCCTACACAAGTGGTTTTGGAAGTAGGGGAGATTGGCGATGATTATTCGGATCGTAGCGCAATCGGTTATTACAACGCCATGTGTGACATTCTGAAAGAAAATGGGGCCGCGATATATACCATTGGCTATGAACTCCATCAAAAAGGCACATCTTTTTCAATTGAGAAAATGCAGGAAAACGAGGACGCAAACACGATCCTGAAATCCTGTGCATCCAGTGAATCTCACCACTTTGTATCCGGGCAGTCCGACATCGGTGAAGTGTTTGCGGCAATCGCGAGTTCTATAACAAAATTGAGGATAAGCGAATAGATGCAAAACATTTGCAAAAAAACGTTTGCTGACAGGGTATCGTCGCTCTGTTCATGGCTCGGAAATTGCCGTTCTGGAGCCGCCGCTGTCGAATTTGCGATTGTCGGTCCGGTTTTCCTCGTATTGGTGTTTTCGGCTCTGGAGCTGGGGATGGTTCTTATCAAGGTGACGCTGCTGGAAAACGCAGCCAATGAAATCAGCAGAGACATTTATATCGGAAATGTCTCTTCCGACGACGCCGGCAAAACGGATGTAAAAGACCAAATTTGCAAAAACCTCTCTGTAATTATGCGCGATTGCGAGAACAATCTGGCCGTAGAGGTCACCCGGCTGGACGGGCTGCAATCGGTTCCGGAATACACAACGAGATGCGAAAACACAGGGAACCCGGAGTTCGAACCGGGAAAAGCCGAAGAAATTGTGTTTGTTCGTGTTTGTCTGACCCTGACACCAATCACACCCGGCATTGGGCTTTCGCGCCACCTGAAAGAAGTTGGATCCGGCGCTTACCAGATATCAGCGGCACTGGCATTTGCTAATGAACCTTATTGAACAGCCTCTCGAATTGACAATGCACCCGGGTTCCAGGCGCGGATCGGCATGATGTTGGTCCGGGAGGAAAAGAAATTGAGTGTCACACAAGTCTTTCACGCATTCTTGCGCAGCTCAAAAGCCGCAGCATCAGTTGAATTCGCGCTTATCATGCTGATTTTGATTCCGTTGTTCTATGGCGGGTATGCAACCTTTACTCTGCTGCAGGCCAAAAGAACCGTCGAACGCTCAACAATCGTCACGGCTGAACTGGCTTCACGCATGACAAAAATAGATGACGAGTTTCTGGATAAACTGTTTGCTGTCGCAGCATCGATTGTAAATGCCGATGAAGACGACAAGCAGTTTCGGATTTCTCTTACCAGCGTATCCGTCAATGAGAGCAGGAGAAATAACAAAAGCTTCAGGATCAACTGGACCGAAGCTAACCACAATGATGCAAGAATGACCGCCGAGAGACTGAAAAACTTCAAAATTCCGTCTGTTTCTGCAGGAAAGTCCGTTATTCTTGTCGTTGCGGAATTCGATCACTTCCCATCTTTTTATCATCAGTGGACCGGGGGGCAGGTCACGCTTCGGGAATATTCTTTACGCTGGCCGAGAAACGTCAGTCTGATAGACCGTTGAACTGCATTTGGGAACGGTGGATTTTACACCTCTGGTCACTTCGCATTTGAATTTCTGAGATCGTGAACGTCTTGTCCAGCTGACAGGTCTGCGCTCCAGGTATCAATTCCATAGATCATCGAGAATGACGCTTGCGGTATTAACAAAACCGCTTCCTTTCAGGGCTGAAGGTGGGTGGAAACCCGCATCGGTAGATTGGGACAATAAGATCTGGAATGACGGGGGCCTTGATAAAACGGGAAACCTTGAAAATCAGTGGACCTTGGAAAGTGGACCAGCGGAATCGGGTAGGGGGCCTGTAGAATTAGAGCGTTCGATGGTGTCACAAACGAAAGCCGGGGACTGTACCGGAATACATCTTCCTTCGTGGGTTTTGGACTGAAAACAAGCCTTTATTTAAGCTTATATGGGAGCCAAGATGCGGTTATTCGATGATTTTGACCGGTATGAACTTCGTCCGTCCTGGCAGAGAGAAAGTTATTATTCTTATCTCAACAATTCCGCCCGGCCGGACATCGCGCGCATCCGTCTAACCCTTGAACACTGGTTCCGGCTTTACCCTGAGCCATGCAGGGCCCAGTTGAAACAGCAATTTGCGGATGCCTCCGATAACTCTCAGTTTTTCAATCTGCTGGCCCACAAACTGATCATGCAACTGGCAGACCAGGACAGTGAAATTCGCCATCAGATCAAAGCGAATGATCCAGTTCCGGTGACACAGGCGAAACTGGCTGGTGTCAGCACTGACATTCGCATCAACAGTATTTCGATTTCTCAAGGTGGTGTCAGCGAGCCAGTGTTGCAAAACCCTCATATTATCCGTTTCATCGATGGGGTGGATCAGAAGTTATGGCTACAGGGAATATTCCTGGATCTGGATTTTGAGGGGAGATTCAGGGAACCCATACCACTCAGACGCTTTGAGGCTTTCATCAATCGCCATGCCAGGGGACTAAAACACGACCAACTGCGACGAACAGGGGCGCTGGGCAAGCGCCCGCAGTGGAAATTTGAAGTCGGTGAGGCCTGTATTCGCGTTACACCATGGCCATGCCCAAGTCCTCAGCAGATTCCGGCCAGAACCGTGGGTTCCTTCGGAACCTACGATCGGAAGGCATCCGGATCCGGTCCCGGTGGCCTTGATGCTAATTTCGGCATCAGGCCGAAACAGCGTTCTGTTGAAATTATCAGACCCAATATCGAGATAGCCAATCTGGTTTCCGGTCTGGCTGGTACTCCAAATCTGGAACGCGAACTTTTTGCCTGCAAGAAAAGATTGTGGTCGTTGAAAAATGACCATCTGCGCGCTCGATGTAAGGATCATGGTCTGTGGAATCCCAGTCAGAATACACGAGTAAGCGCTGTGATAGCACTTATCGGATGCACACCGCTTTCCTTTTGGGATCGCAAACCGTCACTCTGGTTGAATCCATGGGCGGCGAAAAAATGGTGTCCGGAACCCTTTAGAGGTCTGATAGCGATATTCAGAATGGGCAAGAATGGCGTTCAAATGGAGAGTGATGGTTTGTCATTGGGTGAACTGCTGGAACTTGGCAGCGCATTTCCGGCAGCAGACGTGATCAATACAGATCTGCGCGCCGGTTAGTTCGGGATACAATTCATCACACAGATGGAAAACTGTTTGGTACGCATACATCGAATATGCAATTTGCATTTCGCAGCAATCCTAGTGATCACTGAAGGCTACCGTTATTACCTAACAGTACGGACATAAAATGTTCCATAATATATCTTATGCGATTAATGGGTGTAGTGGCACCTTATTAATGTCTCACTTTTACAAAACCCCTTTTGTTGATTTGAGACGAATGAATGACATTACTGACGATGAGCGAACAAGAATTATCACGACTTAAGATTATCGAAGACATTAACGAACGTCGTTTGAGCGTTGTGCAAGGAGCTGAGCTTGCAGGTGTCACCATTCGAAATGACAAAGTATTTTTCAATTAGGAGCCCTCAGAATAGACTACTAGCCCTGCCCGTCAAAAAGTAACGGTGTGTGTCTATCCAGATGTCAAATTGGAGACTGAGCACAATGGCATTTGTCTTCCATACTAAACCTTTGACATACTCCGCACAGTCAATCGTGCTGATGTGGTTGAGAACAAACGCCTAAGCGAAGTCTTGGAGTTTATTGCCACCTAACAGTCACAACGCGATCTCAAACGCAGTCAAAATGTACAGAAAAGAACGGGACAAACTGGGCATATGTTTTAGAGCCAAATTTTGAAGAAGCACAAAAACATAATATAGTTGGATTTCTACCGCTGTCCGTCGTCATGGGTTTCTGGACAGACCGCAGCTTGAGCTAAGCGAGTATCTGGCTCATCTGTTTGTCGATGTTAAGCGACCTGCTTGCGGTATTGCAAGCGCCGTTCGTTGATAGTCTTTTGCTTGATCCTTTCTCGTTGTTGCAGGATTTGGTCGCCACGTCCGAAGTAGACGTCGGCGGGTGTCAGGTTCTTCAGGCTTTCGTGGTATCGCCTGTGATTGTAGTGGCTAATGAACCTACCGATCTGGCCTTTCAGATCGCCGGGCAGGAAGTAGTTTTCCAGCAGGATGCGGTTCTTCAAGGTTTGATGCCATCTCTCGATCTTGCCTTGTGTCTGGGGATGGTATGGTGCGCCACGAACATGATCCATGCCGTTGTCATCGAGCCATTCAGCCAGTTCGGTGGCGATATAGCTGGAGCCATTGTCTGACAGCAGTGTCCGTCGTCATGGGTTTCTGGACAGACCGCAGCTTGAGCTAAGCGAGTATCTGGCTCATCTGTTTGTCGATGTTAAGCGACCTGCTTGCGGTATTGCAAGCGCCGTTCGTTGATAGTCTTTTGCTTGATCCTTTCTCGTTGTTGCAGGATTTGGTCGCCACGTCCGAAGTAGACGTCGGCGGGTGTCAGGTTCTTCAGGCTTTCGTGGTATCGCCTGTGATTGTAGTGGCTAATGAACCTACCGATCTGGCCTTTCAGATCGCCGGGCAGGAAGTAGTTTTCCAGCAGGATGCGGTTCTTCAAGGTTTGATGCCATCTCTCGATCTTGCCTTGTGTCTGGGGATGGTATGGTGCGCCACGAACATGATCCATGCCGTTGTCATCGAGCCATTCAGCCAGTTCGGTGGCGATATAGCTGGAGCCATTGTCTGACAGCAGTCTTGGTCGATGATGGACATTGATCTGATCACAGCCAGAGGCCTGCAGCGCGAGTTCCAGAGTGTCAGTAACATCGCTGGCCTTCATAGTCGTACACAACTTCCATGCGATCACATAGCGGCTGTAATCATCGAGAATGGTGGATAGGTAGAACCAGCCCCAACCAATAACCTTGAGATAGGTGAAGTCCGTCTGCCACAGCTGATTGGGCGCAGTTGTTTTGTCACGGAATTCGTTCGCAGCCTTGATAACCACAAAGGCAGGACTGGTAATCAGGTCATGGGCCTTGAGAAGCCGGTAAACACTGGCCTCGGACACGAAGTAGCGCTTGGTGTCGGTGAACCTGACAGCCAGTTCCCTTGGAGATAGTTCTGGCTCCTCCAATGCCAGATCGACGATCTGTTCACGCACATCGTCAGGAATACGGTTCCAAACCCGTGCGGGCATGGGAGCCTTGTCTTCCAAGGCATCCACGCCACCAGTCTGGTATCTGTCATACCAGGTATAAAAGGTTGAGCGTGGAACACCCAGTCGATCCAGTGTCTGCTTGGCTGGAAGATGCGATTGTTCTACCAAGCGGATGATCTCAAGCTTCTCGGATGCAGGATACCTCATTCGTCGTCTCCCCCATCGCCTGTCATGCTTTTTTTGAGCAATCGAAGTTCCAGAGCCTGTTCTGCTACGACCTCCTTCAGATCCCGGGCTTCCTTGCGAAGTCCCTTCACCTCATCGGTATTGGCCTCACGCATCGTATCGCCAGCCAGCCTCTTCTTTCCGGCTTCCATAAATTCCTTGGACCAAGAGTAATACTGGCTCTGGGCAATTCCTTCCTGACGACACAGCTCGGCAATGCTGTCTTCACCACGAAGGCCGGAAAGCACAATCCTGATCTTTTCTTCCGAAGAAAACCGACGTCGCGTCTGTCGTTTGATGTCTTTTACAACACGATCAGCATCGTCGGTCATTCGTTCGTTCTTTCGTCTCATCATTTGCTCCTTGATAGCAATGATGAGCCAAAATCACTCCCTTACGCAATCAACCCAATCTGTCCATTAGGCGCTGACCGGGTACACCGTTTTCACTGGTGCACTTCGGAATGGCACGGGGGCTCAATATTAATAATCTGCCTGGGAAAATCGGAATGAAGTCCGTTGCATGTATTTTACAGACTGCCTTTGCAACTTCCGTGATTTCTACCATTCAGAATTATAACAGACACTCTTAAGCAAATTATCTTATCACCAGTGCCGGGTCCGGATTTAGCGGTAACCTCGGCGGACTGGCAAGCGCGGATGCCCGCTGCATTACGCTTGCAGAGGTTGTCGACAATGATGGAACGGCCTGGAGAGCGTAGTCGAGTACACAAGAGGAGGGCAAACGGGGTAACTCGGCCAGGAACTGCAATCGAGGCAGTTCCTGGTTAATGGTCAAAAACATCATCATTTACATGATCTAATCTCTCATGCAGCAGCGCGCGTTCCCAAAAGGGTGAGTGAATTGCTCAATCCCCGAATTTCCTGCTTTTTGAATTTCCGGAATTCTTCCAGAACATGCGGATTATTTTCAAACTGAAAACCTTGCGCTCTAAACTTCTGTGCGTTCAACGTTCAATTCGATGGATCGGGTTGTTTTTCTTGGAATTTTGCTGCCTGAGGCTTTTGTGGCCATATACTAAAAAGCAACAGTCTGCACAGTTGGGTCTGTTGCACCGGCCGCGGAGCAGTTCAAAGCCAGTGGATGTGCTGGTTTACGATCCGAAGAATAAATTTGGAGTTGGCCAACAGGAAGCGGGCACAGCAAGCTAGACAGGCACTGCTATCGCCTTCCCCAGTGATTAGGCTTGTCTGCAACTTTCTTCCGGCTTCGGCGGGAGCGAACCAGCACATAAAAACCGCACAGTGCCAAAATTGCCGCGAGTGCTTTGTAGTTTTCGTCGAGCTCTGATGCATTTGCGATAACGGATGCTGTCACATGATCAATATCAGGAATCAATATTCCACCGTCGTTTGGATTTTCTGCAAGACTGAGCTCGATGGTATGTTCACCGTCATTGATTACCGAAAATTCAAGCGGTGTACCTGCTCGCACAGTCGGGCGCTCGGGGCCGGTACCAAGCCCCTTGGTTGAGAACGAAATGACGCCAGACAAAAATGTCCCCTGCCGGTCGCTGATCACCACTTTTACTGGAATTTTTACCGGCGGCAGTTTTGCTTCCAGCATATAGATTGCCCG
This sequence comes from Rhizobiaceae bacterium, assembly GCA_965198665.1. GTDB lineage: Bacteria > Pseudomonadota > Alphaproteobacteria > Rhizobiales > Rhizobiaceae > JAALLB01. The sequence continues at coordinate 153,933 of CBDAPT010000013.1, forward strand.
GAACCGTATCCTAACCGGATTGTCATCACGAGTTAGCACCAAACTTTCATGAGATTGCGCCTCCGGCCTTGGCTGCTGAAATTTCAGGCTTCCCAGGTCTCGGCCCATGTAATTCAACTGTACCCAGGGCCATAGCGCACCGATGGCTATTCCAGCTGCAATCATGATGAAAGCAACAAACTTCATCCCGGTCTCCTCCAGACACAGAACACATGGGGTATTTCTTTGTCAGGCCGCTGGAGTGAAAATGATTCTCTTGAAACCAACTTGAGCCCATGCCTGTCAAACGACATGACAGTTTGCTCCTCCAGCGGCCATGGAGGACCATCTACATCACTGCCATCTTCCCTGATGCGGGAATATACCAACAACCTTCCGCCCGGGCTCACAAGCGAAGCAACGGCTGGAACGGATTTCTCAAGTGTTGAGGGTGGAATGGATTGCAGCGTGTAGCACTCATGAACGAGATCAAACGCACCCAACCAATCCGCCGGGAGGTCAAACAGGTCGGCCACATGGTAATCGACCGCGCTACCGGCAAACCTCTTATTGGCCCAATCAATGGCTCTTGGTGAAAAATCAAAAGCAGTCGTTGCATGCCCGAAATTCGCCAGCGCCTCGGCGTTATCTCCTAGTCCGCAACCAATATCCATCGCCCGTCCGGTAAGGTGCAAATTCTCAGCCAGCCACGATTGCAACCGATCTTTGACAGCCAAGTCCGCCCAAGGAACGCCTGCTGCATCACCCGCGGCATTTTCATAGACGGTTTCGAAAAAGGCTGTTCGTTCGGGATTGTTTTCGATGACATCCTTATCAAGTTGATTAATAGCAACTTTTGCCCTTTCGCTGCGTGCCTGAAAATGGGGATCCATAGGATCGTTCATGCTTTTTTTTCCCAACCACCATTTGGATTCTGCTGCCAGTATGTCTGCTCCACATCAGGCTGATCGCTATGAAATTTCCAGCGACTGCGAGCGTGTTCAACCGAAGCATTGTCGTGACCGTCAAACATGTAAACGATGCGATCATAACTGCCCGTAACGTCAATGTGTGCGCCGTCTACCAGAAACCGGATTTTGGCATCATTGGGATTATCTTGTTCAAGGGTTAGCCAAACAGGTTGCAGGCTCTCGGTCCCATCGCGGGCGGTGCCATGCGGAATAAAGCTCTCATCCCGCCAAGCCCACAACAACGTGTCCAGCGCTTCGAGACGCTCAGGCGATCCGGCCTGTACAATAACTTTCCAGTCGCGTGCCAGCGACTTTTCAACCAGACCAGGCAAAACCTGCTCAAGCGTGCGCTCAGTCAAATGATAAAACAGAATTTCAGTCATCAGAAAACCTACATAGCACAGTTGTCCTTGACTCAAATCCTGACAAACGCCAAAAATCCGGTAAACATGAATTTTCGGGGGAAAGTTATGCCTAAAGCTATGTTGGCTCTGCTCGCAGGCACCATGATCGCTACAGCCAGTATTGCAACCGCCAATGCTCAGGGATGCAGTTTTGATGAAGTCGAGCTCTCCTGCGGGGATGGCAAACCTGAAAGCGTTTTGTCAGCAATGGCGTCGGCTGAAACTGCCGATCTATTTGCCAATCCGCTGGATGGGCTGGAAAAATTCAAACACCCGTTCGATCTGGAAAAGTTCCGGCGCAGCGTTGAGGCCAACTGGCGTTCCGTCAACAAGGCAGAAGCGGCTCAGAGAAGAAAAATGCGTAAACGCGAAATCAGTGCCGCAGAATTCGATGAATGGTCCAAAACCTATCAGTTCGCCCTGAACAATTATTCCGCAGCTTTAACCTACTACCGAACCCTGGTCTGGCATGGGAAAACAGGCAAGGCTGCGCCAGAGGGTTGATATTCGGCCTGCTAATCCAGTCACCAGGCCGGGTATTATTCGTAAAATTCCGAAACCAGTTTGTCGAGCAGACGAACGCCGTACCCTGAGCCCCAGGACTGGTTGAACTCATTGGACTTTGACGCCATGGCAGTTCCGGCCACATCTATATGCACCCAGGGTACTTCGTTGACGAAGCGTTGCAAAAACTGCCCGGCGGTGATCGATCCGGCATAACGCCCGCCAGTGTTTTTCATGTCGGCATTCTTGGTATCAATCATCTTGTCATATTCGTCGTTCAACGGCAGTCGCCAGACTTTTTCTTCGGTCATTTGACCCGCTTTGAACAGATTGTCTGCCAATTCGTCGTCGTTGGAGAAAATGCCAGCATGTTCTTTGCCCAACGCAACCAGTATTGATCCGGTAAGGGTTGCAAGGTTTATCATGAACTTCGGCTTGAAACGCTTCTGACAGTACCAGAGTGCATCCGCCAGAACCAAACGACCCTCAGCATCCGTATTTATGATCTCGATCGTTTGTCCGGACATCGAGGTTACAATGTCGCCAGGCCGTTGCGCCTTGCCATCCGGCATGTTTTCAACCAATCCGATGATGCCGACCACATTTGCCTTGGCTTTTCTGGCTGCAAGTGCATGCATCAAACCGGTAACGGCAGCGGCACCGCCCATGTCACCTTTCATGTCTTCCATGCCACCGGAAGGCTTGATGGAGATGCCACCCGTATCGAAGACGACTCCCTTGCCTACAAACGCGAGGGGTTTATCGCCTTTCTTGCCGCCATCCCATTGCATGATCGCCATACGTGCAGGTTTTTCAGACCCAACCGCAACACCAAGCAGAGCATTCATGCCCAGTTTTTTCATTTCCGCATCACCCAGCACCTGCACCTTGACCCCCAGGCTTTTGAGTTTTTGTGCTTCCTTCGCAAACTCAACCGGCCCCAGAACGTTCGCTGGCTCATTGACGAGTTGCCGGGCAAGCAATATGCCATCCGCCAGTCCGTTTATCCGGCCCCATGCACGTTTGGTTGAGGCAGGTTCCTCTGTTCCGATTGAAACGCGTACGCCCTTTTTGGGCTTTTTATCAGCCTCCCTGCCCTTGGTAAGGTAATTATCGAAACGATATGCCCTGAGTTTCATACCGCCAGCAATTGCGGCAATTGCCTCGGCAGACAATGCATCTTTCTTGTTTGCCGCTTCAGTAATGACTGATAGCTTTTCTGTTTTACCTAAACGAGAAAAGATTTTGCCACCAAGTTTCAGCCAATCCGTTTCAGAATTTTCGGATGGTTTTCCACAACCGGCCAAAAGCACCCTTCCTACTTTTTCATCCGGAGCGACAACTTCAAGTGTTGAGCCGCGTTTTCCTGAAAAACCACCCACTTCCATTGCTCGCAGCAATGTCTTCGCGACGCCGGATGCGGTGATTAGGGGCGGTAATTTTGCACCCTCGCTGCAAACCACAACGACATAGTCGCCAGAAGGTTGAGAGTTTTTCGAAAAAGTGATAGTTGGGAGCTTGGCCATGAAACCTCCATTGGTTGTCTGTCGGCGTTTACCGGTTTACCGACATCAGGTGAGAATTAGTGGATTCGTTCGTTCTGTCGAGTGTTATAAGGAGATATTCAGTGTTAGAACGGTTGTCGGCTGCGTTTCATGTCAGAGATAAGGTTTTTTAACCGTGTTTTTTGGTCAATTTTTAGCCGTTTATAAGCCATAGTCTTAAGGTTATGGTAACCGTAACTTGCAGGTGAAGTCGGGGCGTCGGCACAGATGTATCTGTAGCTGGCATCGGGTGTCAGGAATATAACATCTAATGAATCTGATTGAGCGATACATATTCCGCAAAGCGGGACTGGCTAGTCTTGTCATCCTGGGTTCTCTGACGGGCGTGGTCTGGATCGTACAGGCCTTGCGCGAAATCGATGTGATTACTGCAAATGGGCGGACCATTATCACCTTTTTATCTCTTACTTCACTCGCTGTACCAAACCTGATTCTCGCAATCATCCCGGTGGCATTGCTTCTGGCCACCATTCACACCATCAATACGTTGAACACAAACTCGGAACTTGTGGTAATAAGCGCCAGTGGCTCTTCAAACTGGCGGATTTCAAAGCCGCTGATCATCCTTGCGCTGATCTGCAGTCTTGTGGCCGGATTGGTCGGCCATATACTTTCTCCGCTAAGTCTGCTGCAGCTCCGTCATTTCCTGACCGAAATGCGTGCGGATCTCGTTTCGGTCATTGTCCGGGAAGGAACGTTCAACACCATTGAGTCCGGGCTAACATTCCATGTCGCCAAACGCGGTGCGGGTGGAATTCTATATGGCGTTCTAATCAATGATGATCGGGACAACGATACTTCCATAATTTATTCCGCAAACGAAGGCATTGTGAACCGCAGCGACGAAGGTTCCTTTCTGAAACTCAAAGATGGCGAAATCCAACAATTGAACCGCAAGGACGGTTCAGTGACTGTGGTTAAGTATCAGTCTTATTTGTTTGATTTGTCGAGCTTTTCAGGAAATACCATTCAGAAATCACAGAAAGCAAAAGAACGTTTGACAACAGAGCTTCTGTTTCCCGACCCCAATGACCCGGTCTTTAAGGCTGCCCCCGGACGGTACCGAAGTCAGCTACATGAACGGTTTTCAGAAATGTTATGGCCGTTCGCTTATGTCTTTATGATCCTGGCATTTGCCGGACAGGCCCGCTCCAGCAGACAAAGTTTTTCTTCATCCGTGACCGCAGCAGCCCTTTCTGTGGTGGTTGCCCGTGGTGCGGGATTTTCTGCTGTCTCAGCGCTGAAGGGTGATCCGGACGCGGTCTATATGGTCTATGCGTTACCCTTGATTTGTATAGGTTTTGGATCCTATTTCGTGTTTACAAACAAACCGGCAAGCCTGCCCAAACCGCTTGCTGACAAGTTTGATCGGCTGTCTGGAAAGATCTCGGTTATCGCAGGAGATTATCAAGATAGGTACAGACGCTATCGTCGCAGGCAGGCCGGGGTCAAAACATGATTGGCAAGACCCTTGGTTTATACATTTCACTGCGATTTCTGAAAGTTCTTTTGGGAATGGTTCTTGGGCTGGGGTTTCTAATCGTGACCGTTGATTTTATCGACCAGTTGCGCAGGGCTTCGGAATCAGAGGGCGTGTCATTGTGGCATCTCTATTCGATTTCTCTGTTGCGGGCGCCAATATTCATCGAACGGGCAATACCCTTTGCCTGTCTGTTTGCTGCCATGATCACGCTGACCCAGTTGAACTCGAAAATGGAACTTGTAGTGGTCCGTGCATCGGGCATGTCAGCCTGGCAATTCCTGATTCCCATTGCACTATCTGCTGCACTCGTTGGCGCTGCTGTCGCTACGCTATACAATCCCCTCGCAATTGCAGCATTTCATAAAAGTAACGATATTCTAGCTCGTGTGCTGCCAGATCGCGGCAATCATGGTTACAACCTCAAAGGCGCTCACTGGATAAAGCAGGAAGACATCGGTGGCGGCTCATCAATTCTGAACGCGCAACTTGTCAGAAATTTCGGTCGGCAGCTTGATGCTGTTAAAATTATCCGCCTTGACAAGGAAGGACGCATATTTGAACGCATCGATGCCACCCAGGCGGTTCACAATGGTGATCACTGGTTGCTAAGCCAGGTAAACCGGATGTCTGCCAGTGGCCGGGTCGTGAAACATAGTGAGCAAAAACTCGAAACAAGGTTAACTCCGGACGATCTACTGGGCGTCGGCGGAAAACCCGAAGAAACCCCTTTCTGGAGCCTCCTTGAAACCGCAGAAAGCGTGGAAAAGTCAGGGACTAACGGAAAACCGTATCTTGTGCAATATCATAGTCTTACCGCTCTTCCGCTGTTTCTGGTTGCCATGACGCTCGTAGCTGCGACCGTTTGCCTGAGATTTGTTCGATTTGGGCAGGTCGGAAGGATGATTTTAGGTGGCATATTGTGTGGGTTCGTGCTTTATACAGTGACGAGTCTAGTAACGTCTTTGGGGAGTAACGGTGTAGTACCGCCGATAGTGGCGGCATGGTCACCAGCATTTGTGGCAGTTTTGTTTGGAATTAGTGTATTGCTACATCAGGAGGACGGATAATTGAATCGTCCTTTAGACGCGTATCTGATGTGTGAAAAACGCGTAGCCTTTCGGCTTCTCGCGACTGTTTCGGTCGCGAGTTTTTTGGTGTTGTCTAATCCCATTGGACTGTGGAGTACGGAAGACGGGAACCAATCCGCACAAGCACAGGGGATCGAGACTTCCAACGTATTTGGTAACGATCCGCCCGCAGCTTCTGAACAGCTTTTGCTGGAATCTGATGAGTTGGTTTATGACAATGACCGGGGCCTCGTGATCGCTACTGGAAACGTGCAGCTTGCCTATGGCCGCTCCACCCTTGTCGCCGACAGAATAGAATATAATCAACAAAGCGGACGGGTTATTGCGATTGGCAATGTCGAAATTCTGGAACCCGATGGTAACCGGATATTTGCTCATGAAATAGACATTACCGACGACTTCAGCGATGGTTTTGTTTCGGCTCTGAATGTCCAAACCGCAGATGAGACAAGAGTAGTAGCAGAAAGCGCTGAACGGCGTGACGGATCAATCACTCAGTTCAACAACAGTGTTTACACAGCCTGCCAACCCTGCAAGGAAAATCCGGAAAAACCTCCTTTCTGGCAGATACGTGCCAAAACAGTCGTCATCAACAAGGAAAAAGAGACGATTGAATACGAAGACGCGAAGTTCGAGATTAACGGAGTGCCGATAATCAGTTTACCGCGTTTCGCCCATGCCGATCCAGCTGTCAAACGCAAATCCGGCCTCCTGATGCCGAGCTACAAAGATGTTGATGTTCTTGGGTTTGGCTATCGACAGGGATATTTTTTCAACCTGGCTCCCAATTATGATTTTACCGTCTGGGGAACGTATTACGATCGCCAAGGCTTTTTGGGTGAGGCGGAATGGCGACACAGATTGGCGAATGGCGAGTATTCCATCCGGTATGCAGCAATTGACCAACAGGAACCTGGTGCTTTTGCGGCCGGCAGAATTGACGCCTTGGAAACCGATCGCCAGGCACTGATGACGCGCGGTCTGTTTGATTTGACACCGCGATGGCAACTCGGCTGGAGGGCCCTGTTCCAGAGTGATGAGAATTTTGCCCGAACTTATGATCTACAAAGTTTCGACACTAGAGATATCACCAACGAGATTTATCTGGTGGGACGTGGAGAGAAAAACTATTTTGATCTGCGTGGGCAGGATTTCATGGTCCAGGATAATCAGATTGATATCTCAACCGTCCAGCCCGGCAATCAGACGTTTGACCAGCAGCAGGCAACCATCCTTCCGTTACTAGACTATAATGCTGTTTCCGGAAGTGAGTTTCAGAATGGACAAATTTCGTTTGATTTGAACGTTGCAAATGTCTCTCGAGATAATTCACAAATTTCCAATTCAGATCAGACCGTTGCTGTTGTGGCGAACGAGCGCTTTACCGGCCTGCAAGGTGAAACAGCGAGAGCCAGTGCCGAAATCGAATGGAAGGCTTCTCAAATCACAGGTAACGGGCTTGTGGTAACCACAGCGCTTAGCGGCCGCGCGGATGCCATTTATCAGGACACCGACAACCTCAATTCAGCATTCAATCCACTGACTTCCAATGATAGCATCTTTAGAACCATGCCTGCGGGCATGTTGGAAATACGGTATCCACTGATTGCCACTACAGGTTATACCACCCACATTTTCGAACCTATCGCCCAGGTGATTGCTCGTCCCGATGAGGAAAACATCGGTCAGTTTGCCAATGAAGATGCACAAAGCCTGGTATTCGACACGTCAAATCTGTTTGAACGTGACAAGTTTTCCGGTTTCGATCGGGTTGAAGGGGGCACACGAGCCAATATTGGTTTCCGTTATTCTGCGAGCTTTATGGGAGGTGGAAATCTCGAGGTGGTCGCAGGTCAATACATTCATCTGGCCGGCACCAACTCGTTCGCTGCTACTAATGATCTGACTAATACCGGCGAAGAATCCGGCCTTGAAACTGACCGATCTGATTACGTGGCTTCTTTGCAAGTCAACGATGGCCAAGGAATTTCCGCCGGCGTCAGTGTCAGACTCGATGAAGAAGATCTTGGCCTGAAACGTGCTGAGGTTCGCGCAGGTGTTACGCAGCCGGATTACAATATTACCGGTTCTTATATATTCACTGAGGCGCAACCAAACTATCGATTTGACCGCGATCGTCATGAAGTCAAAGGTGCTGGAAGCCTCTCACTTGATGACAATTGGCGTGCATTTGCATCTGCAACATATGATATCGAAACAGCGACTGTTATCAAAGAAGGAGTCGGCCTGGCTTATCATGATGATTGTTTCTCGTTTTCAATTAGTTATGCTAATTCGAGGCGAGAATTCACCGGAGAATCCACGGGACGCTCCATCAACTTTTCTCTTGGTTTGAGGACCGTAGGTGGATTTACCCATACCCACGATATCAGCGATGACAACTAACCGAAATTGCTGACTGGCGGCGCATAGCGTATAGGTCAACAGCTAAGAAAATCACAAAACCACCAAATTCAGGGTGTTTGTGAAAATGATTGGCGAATATCGGAAACTTGAAATGCTCAAAAACGCAAAAATATCAGGCATACTTTTTCCCGGGCTCTTGGTCATGGCATTGCTGACGGGCTGCAATTCTTCCACGTCTGCGCTTGGTGCGAAAGAGTCAGCGAAAAAAAGTGGTGAAGCCTCTGCAAATGCTGATGGGCAGGCCAGTTTGGCCGCAGAAGGTACGGCTGAAGAAGCGCAGCAACTTGAGTTGGCCAAGGTAATCAACAAGACTGGCAAGGTTAAAAATCGCGGTGTCTACATCAAGATTTTGGTCAATAAAGACCCAATTACGAATTTTGACCTGCAACGCCGGGCGAAATTTCTGCAGCTGAGACGTACGAAAGGCAACCGTGCCAAAGTGGCGGAAAAAGAGTTGATAGAGCAGGCAATCAAGCTGCGCGAAGCCAGGACGCGGAACCTGCTTGCCACAGACAAAATGGTGAATGACGCTTTCGCCAATTTTGCTCGACAGAACCGCACCAGCACGGCCAACCTTTCCCGGGAGCTTGAACGTATTGGTATTGGTGCACCACATTTCAAGGACTTCATTCGCAGTCAGATCGGTTGGCAAAGGGTTGTGCAGGCCCGTTTCCAGGCCCAGACAAGCCAATCCAGCGAGCGAGATATCGTGACCCAATTGCGCAAGTCCGGCGATGCCAAACCAGAAGTTACCGAATATAATCTACAACAGATAATTTTTGTTGTTCCAGCGAACAAACGCAGTAAGTCCACATTGGCGGCCCGCCGCAAGGAAGCAGTAGCGTTCAAGCAGCGTTTTTCGGGATGCGAAGGTTCTCTTGCACAAGCGAAACTTCTCAGGGATGTCAGCATCGTTGATAGGAAACGCCTGATGGAACCGGAACTGCCCGACAACTGGCGACAAGATATAATCGCCATTGAAGGCAACGGTACTACACGTGTGAAAGACACAGAAAAGGGCGTTGAGATTATGGCAATCTGCAACAAGCGAATTGTGAGTGATGACCGCGCGGCCCAAGTATCAAGCCAGTCTGCACAGTTTGCAAACTTCAACTCGAAAGAAAGCAAAGTCGCTCAGGATTATCTGGATCAGTTAATGAAGCGTTCCATCATCGTATATCAATAGGATTTCGCCGTGCCTGCTTTACCGATAGCTGTCTCGTTGGGCGATCCTTCCGGCATCGGACCAGATATCATTCTTACGGCCACAGCTAATAACAGCAAAAATAATCGATTGCCCGAATTCTATGTGATCGGTGATCCGTTGTTTCTCGCACAGCGAGCCAAAACCCTGGGTATAAACATTGATATCGTTTCTTTTGGGGATACGGATAATCCCGAGCCGGACGTGCTGAAGGTTCTGGATTGTGGCTATGCGATAAAGGGTGTTCCGGGGGATCCGGACACCAACGATGCGAAGGCCACGATTTTAGCGATAGATATTGCCGTAGAGCACGTGCTCTGCGAAAAAGCATCTGCAATTGTCACATGTCCTATCAACAAGGATGTGCTGTATCAGGCAGGCTTTGGACATCCTGGTCACACCGAATATCTAGGGGCTTTGGCGGAACAGCACACCGGTTCGCCTGCCACGCCAGTGATGATGCTGGCAGGTCCACAGTTGAGAACCGTTCCGGTGACTATACACATTGCGTTGTCGCAGGTTCAAAAGGCATTGACCCGTGAAGCGATCATTGAAACAGCCAGCATCGTTGCCACGGATCTCACAAAGCGGTTCGGCATACGGGAGCCAAGGCTTGCGGTGTCAGGTCTCAACCCTCATGCCGGCGAGAATGGCAATATGGGTCGCGAAGAAATCGAAACTATCCAACCTGCGATCGAAACGTTGCAGGCCTGTGGAATAAATGCTTTCGGTCCTTTGCCCGCAGACACCATGTTTCATCAATCGGCTCGAAAAAACTATGATGCGGCGATATGCATGTATCACGATCAGGCATTGATCCCGGCAAAAATGCTTGGGTTTGATGATGCGGTCAATGTCACCCTGGGCTTGCCATTTATACGCACGTCACCGGATCACGGTACGGCTTATGATATTTCGGGAACGGGAAAGGCCAATCCTTCCAGCTTCATAGCAGCACTGAATATGGCAGCGGAAATGGCGGGCTGACATTGGATAAAATTGACGATCTGCCGCCACTACGCGACGTCATACAACGCTACGGATTGGCGGCAAAGAAATCACTGGGGCAGAATTTTCTACTGGATCTGAACCTGACCAGCCGAATCGTCCACAGCGCCGGCTCGCTAGAGGGTTATGACGTCATTGAGGTAGGCCCCGGACCGGGTGGACTGACGCGCGCCCTGCTGGCAAACGGTGCGGAGCGGGTGATAGCCATAGAACGTGACGGTCGCTGCATGGAAGCTCTGGAAGAGATTTCCAGTCATTATGCGGGAAGATTGGAAGTCATCCAGGGAGACGCGCTTGAAACGGACTGGAAAGTCCTGTGCAAACGAAAAACACGTATTGTCGCAAACCTGCCCTACAATGTGGCAACTCCGCTGCTCACCAGTTGGCTTAGTGAAGAAACTTGGCCGCCGTTTTTCGATTCACTAACACTGATGTTCCAGAAAGAAGTGGCTGAACGCATCTGCGCTCGACCAGGTGACAAACAGTACGGCCGTTTGGGGGTGTTGTGCGGGTGGCGGACGCGGGCTCACAAGGTTTTTGATGTGTCGCCAAAAGCCTTCACACCACCTCCAAAAGTGACGTCCTCAATAGTTCATCTGGAACCGTTGCAAACGCCACTCCCCTGCAAACTCAAATCACTGGAAACTGTCACCAGAGCAGCCTTTGGCCAACGACGAAAAATGCTCCGTGCGAGCTTGAAAAACCTCGGCGGCGCCTTGCTCCTTGAAAAGGCAGGCCTGGATTCCACGCAAAGAGCTGAAGAAATTGATGTGGCAGGCTTTGTCCGGTTGGCAAACCTTATTTGAGCGATTTTGTATCGGTACTTGTGAATACCTCGACCACAGCGTCCCATTGACGTTTGGTGATTGTACCTTTTCTGGCAATCATCCAATAGGATTGTGATGGCCTGAGATGCAGTTGTGTCGGCGAAATGAGACTTTGGTTTTCAAGTTGCGCACGACAAAGGGGCTTAGACCCCAAAAGAACCCCGGCACCGGCCAGGGTCGCATTGAGCGCGGAAACGAAACTGTCGAACCAAATCCTAGGTACCGGTGTTGCGGAACCGCCGGTCTGGCTCGCCCACTCGCGCCATCCGGGTCTGGGGCCTGACACCGCAATTTTCGGAAGTTCCTGCCAATCGCAGCCCGACTGCAAATAATGCCTGCCAACAACAGGTACGAGGTTTTCAGTGAACAGTTGCACCTTGTGATGATCCGGCCAATCACCGATACCATACCGGACTTTGATTGTTGCTTCCTGATGTAGCTTGTCAGATGGCAGAACCATGGTTGAAAAAGATATTTGGGGCCTGCTCTCCTCTGGCCATGCTGCCAGGCGTGGAACCATCCAAAGTTGTATTACAGAGGCGCTGGCGGAGATGGAAATCTTGTGCCGTTCAGCACCAAACAACCCCTGATAACTCTGTTCAAGATCTTCCAGTGCGGCCGTTACATAGGGTAACCATGCTTCTCCATCAACGCTCAATGTGACACCGCGAGCTTTTCTCACGAACAGCGCTGCGCCAATATGCTTTTCCAGATTTGCAATGCGCTGGCTGACCGCCGCCTGTGTGAGGCCAGCTTCCTCGGCAGCTGCCGTGAAACTCCCGGTTCTCCCAGCTGTTTCAAACGCCCTGATCCATTCAAGCGGCACGTTGTGGAGAGAGGAATAAGCCATAAGCAAAATAATGCCTTATACCGATAGTAACTTGATTTTCATTATGCTATATTCATGAAAATGTATAGTCCATTCCATACAAGCATGAGAGAATTCCCCCATGTACGATCTTGATGAGGTGGACGCCCCCTCATACCGGCAAATGAATTGTCGTAAGGTGGTTGTTGATGAATGAACCACAAATAACGAAGGAGCGTCCTTATGAAAGTTACCACGATCGGGCTTGATCTTGCCAAAAGTGTCTTCCAGGTTCACGGTGTTGACGATGATGGCAGTGTTATCGTGATCAAAAGGTTGCGGCGAAAACAGTTGAAAGGCTTTTTCTCGAAACTGCCAGCTTGCCTTGTCGGCATGGAGGCTTGTGCCACTGCCCATTATTGGGCTCGCACCCTGGCAGCCTTTGGTCATGAGGTCAGACTGATGCCTCCTGCCTACGTCAAGGCCTACGTAAAGCGGGGCAAGAATGACGCTGCCGATGCTGAAGCGATTTGCGAGGCTGTCAGGCGGCCCACCATGCGTTTCGTGCCTGTCAAAACACCTGAGCAGCAAAGTATCCTGATGATACACCGAACCCGTTCCCTGATTGTGCGGCAACGCACCATGGCAGCCAATGCACTGCGTGCTCATTGTGCAGAGTTCGGTCTTGTCACCACCCCCGGCGTCAGGAACATCGTCAAGCTGGCTCATTCCATCTTCAACGAAAACGACGAGAAGCATGTCCTGCCGGCTATTGCACAAGTCGCGCTGGCAACGCTTGCCCGTCGCTTGCTCGAACTGGAGGAAGAATTGCAGGCTCTTGAGAAGGTCCTGCGTGACTGGCACCGGCAAAATGAAGCCAGCAGGCGCCTGGCAGCCATTCCGGGTATTGGTGTGATCACAGCCACTGCACTGATGGCAACCGTCAGCGATCCGGGACAATTCAAAAGCGGACGGCAGTTCGCCGCATGGCTTGGCCTGGTCCCCAAACAGCATTCAAGCGGTGACAAAGTAAGGCTCGCTGGCATATCAAAGCAGGGAGACCGGTATATTCGCCGCCTGCTTGTCATTGGTGCGACAGCTGTTATTCGCCACAATCGAAACAAGAAGAGCCCGACCGCGGTCTGGATCAATGGTCTGCTGGAAAAGAAACCTGTGAGACTGGTCTCTGTCGCATTGGCCAACAAGACCGCTCGCATCGCCTGGGTTCTTATGACCAGAGGACAGCGCTATAACCCCTTGCGAATCAGCGCCGCTTGAAGGCAAGGCACAGAAATTGGTAATGGCAGAAAGTGATGTGACATGATCAGCCAAAAACGAGGTTACACCGTGTGATTCAATGCGCCCCATGAGCGCGTCATCTTGATCAGGAACCTCGTTTGCGGATTTCCATCAGGGCCAGCGATCTATCAAATATCGCATCAACAGGCCGGACATATGAAAGCAACCGATCAAAACATCAAAAAATGTCTTGCCAATCCGGGGCGTCCACATATGAATCGCCCTGATTTACGCTTGCAAACACCGCTTCGTGTCGTTATAAGTGCCCCATTCAGGATCAATTGCTGGTGGCTGAACGTTGGCGTTTGAGAAATTTCTGGTTCGGAAATGTTCTTAGCGAGGACTTAAAACAGTCCGTCCATCCGTGTCTCCGCTCTCGACCGCTTATCTTCGCCTTTCCTGTTGCATAGCAAACAAAGGCGGCGTGAAGGCTTTGCGCAAGATATCCTGTTTGTGAAACTAGGAAAGGTCATTTTATGGCATTGTATGAACACACGTTTCTGGCTCGCCAGGACATTTCCGCTCAACAGGCGGAAGCGCTTGCAGATCAGTTCAAAACTGTTCTGGAAGAAAACGGCGGAAGCGTCGGTAAAGTGGAGAACTGGGGTCTGCGCACTGCCGCTTACCGCATTCAGAAAAACCGGAAGTGCCACTACATTCACATGAATGTGGACGCCCCCTCGGCTGCAGTCTCTGAAATGGAACGTCAGATGCGCATCCATGAGGATGTACTTCGCTACATGACAATTTGTGTTGAAGAGCATGAAGAAGGGCCTTCGGCTATGATGAAGAAATCCGACCGTGACGGCCGTCCTCGCCGTGACCGCGAAGACCGTGGTCCACGTTCGGAAAAACCTGAAGCAAAAGAGGAGTAACAGTCATGGCTATCGCATCTACCTCCGGCGGTCGCCGGCCGTTCAATCGCCGCCGCAAGTCTTGCCCGTTTACCGGTCCGAATGCACCGAAGATTGACTACAAGGACACCAAGCTCCTGCAACGCTACGTTTCTGAGCGGGGCAAAATTGTACCTTCACGCATATCTGCGGTAAGTCAAAAGAAACAGCGGGAACTGGCCCAGGCAATCAAACGCGCCCGTTTCCTCGGCCTTCTGCCTTATGTGATCGGATAAACCTTCTGGAAGAGGCGGTTGTGCCGGCTCTTCCAAGCTGCCCCTGGAGTGGGCAACAAGATTCTGCCTCTAGCAGGATTGTAACAATTGAAACCAAGTTGGGGTAACTCCCCTAACTGTTTGGGCGCAGACCCGGAAACAGGACAGCGAAACATGGACACAAAAAGCTCAGGTATAGCAGTTGCCGCTGGCATCGCCTCTGTGCTTGCCGTTTACTCTGCATTGCACGCAGGTGCAGCGGCTGTCCCGTTGCTGATTTTCGCGGCATTGCCAGTCTACATTTGCGCCCTTGCCTGGGGCACATATGCAGCAGCAGTCGCATCCGTAACTGCCATAATCGCCTCTGCTTTCGCAATTGCACCACAGGCGGCGATTGTTATCGGCTTAGGGCTCACCATCCCCGCTTCTGTGACTGGTCATCAGGCAAATCTCGCACAGGAAACAGATAACGGCATGGAATGGTATCCGCTTTCGCGATTGCTCTTCAATCTTGCTCTGGTGCTCAGCATCTCAATCCTGATGATCGGCTATGCCATGGATTTCGGCACCTACGAGAATCATCCTGACATCATGCGGGCCATTCAGGAGTATTTTACCAAGTTTCCGCCGCCGACACCTCTAACAGATGAGCAAATCAGCGAGATAGCCGCATTTGTGTTTAGATGGTTGCCGTTCATGTTCGCGAGTATCTGGCTGATTTTGCATGTGGTCAATCTGCAGGTTGCAGCAATTATCTGCCGTATGTCCGGCATTATGCCGAGACCAAAGGATGACATCCCGGCCAGCATCTACATGCCGCGATCTGGTATTGCGGTATTGGCTGGTGGCATTCTGGGTATGTTGCTGCTATCCGGAATGCTTCATTGGGTGGCCATAGTACTAAGTGGAACATTCCTGACCGCATTCGCGCTTGTTGGACTGGCCACAGTTCATCTGCGATCGAGAACCGCTCCGGTATATCTCGTGTTTCTGATCGTGAGCTACATCTTTATAGCAATGTTTTACCTTCCGCTGTTCATGTTTGCGATCGGCGGCATTTTCAGAACTTTCTACAAATCAACTTCTACCCCACCCTCAGCGGGTTCAAACTTATCTTGAAAGGACAATAAGTCATGGAAGTCATCCTTCTCGAACGCATCGCCAAGCTTGGCCAAATGGGCGATATCGTAACGGTCAAAGCCGGTTACGCACGCAACTTTCTGCTACCACAGGGCAAGGCACTTCGTGCAAACGAAACCAACAAGGCTCAGTTCGAATCGCAGCGCGCGGAACTCGAAGCACGCAACATCGAACGCAAGACGGAAGCAGAATCCATCAAGGAAAAACTTGATGGCAATATCTATGTTGTAATCCGCTCGGCCGGCCAGACCGGCCAGCTATACGGTTCTGTTTCACCCCGTGACATTGCTGAAGTTCTGGATGAAAACGGCTTCAAAATAGCCCGGAACCAAGTGAACCTGCCAAACCCGATCAAAGTGATCGGCCTGCATGAACTCGCTATTGCACTTCATCCGGAAGTTGATTCCACAATCACAGTCAACGTCGCACGCTCTGAAGACGAAGCTGAGCGGCAGGCAGCGGGTGAAGATCTCACAGCGCGCGATGAACAATTCGAACATGAAGCAGTCGATTTCGAAGCGGATGAAGTTGACCTGTCAGAGGTCTTTGAAAACCCCGAAGATGCAAACATCGAAGAACTGACGGGTGAAGAAAACACCGACGAAGAGACTGCGGAAGAACCTGCGGCTGAGGAAGAAACACAGTCTTGATCCCAGACAGATCAAACGTGACAAAGGCGCGGTTATGTACCGCGCCTTTTTTGATTCTGCTTTCCTGCCCAAATTAGGCCGGCGAATCAGGTATGACTGTCAATCTTGATGAGGTGGACGCCCCCTCATACCGGCAAATGAATTGTCGTAAGGTGGTTGTTGATGAATGAACCACAAATAACGAAGGAGCGTCCTTATGAAAGTTACCACGATCGGGCTTGATCTTGCCAAAAGTGTCTTCCAGGTTCACGGTGTTGACGATGATGGCAGTGTTATCGTGATCAAAAGGTTGCGGCGAAAACAGTTGAAAGGCTTTTTCTCGAAACTGCCAGCTTGCCTTGTCGGCATGGAGGCTTGTGCCACTGCCCATTATTGGGCTCGCACCCTGGCAGCCTTTGGTCATGAGGTCAGACTGATGCCTCCTGCCTACGTCAAGGCCTACGTAAAGCGGGGCAAGAATGACGCTGCCGATGCTGAAGCGATTTGCGAGGCTGTCAGGCGGCCCACCATGCGTTTCGTGCCTGTCAAAACACCTGAGCAGCAAAGTATCCTGATGATACACCGAACCCGTTCCCTGATTGTGCGGCAACGCACCATGGCAGCCAATGCACTGCGTGCTCATTGTGCAGAGTTCGGTCTTGTCACCACCCCCGGCGTCAGGAACATCGTCAAGCTGGCTCATTCCATCTTCAACGAAAACGACGAGAAGCATGTCCTGCCGGCTATTGCACAAGTCGCGCTGGCAACGCTTGCCCGTCGCTTGCTCGAACTGGAGGAAGAATTGCAGGCTCTTGAGAAGGTCCTGCGTGACTGGCACCGGCAAAATGAAGCCAGCAGGCGCCTGGCAGCCATTCCGGGTATTGGTGTGATCACAGCCACTGCACTGATGGCAACCGTCAGCGATCCGGGACAATTCAAAAGCGGACGGCAGTTCGCCGCATGGCTTGGCCTGGTCCCCAAACAGCATTCAAGCGGTGACAAAGTAAGGCTCGCTGGCATATCAAAGCAGGGAGACCGGTATATTCGCCGCCTGCTTGTCATTGGTGCGACAGCTGTTATTCGCCACAATCGAAACAAGAAGAGCCCGACCGCGGTCTGGATCAATGGTCTGCTGGAAAAGAAACCTGTGAGACTGGTCTCTGTCGCATTGGCCAACAAGACCGCTCGCATCGCCTGGGTTCTTATGACCAGAGGACAGCGCTATAACCCCTTGCGAATCAGCGCCGCTTGAAGGCAAGGCACAGAAATTGGTAATGGCAGAAAGTGATGTGACATGATCAGCCAAAAACGAGGTTACACCGTGTGATTCAATGCACCCCATGAGCGCGTCATCTTGATCAGGAACCTCGTTTGCGGATTTCCATCAGGGCCAGCGATCTATCAAATATCGCATCAACAGGCCGGACATATGAAAGCAACCGATCAAAACATCAAAAAATGTCTTGCCAATCCGGGGCGTCCACATATGAATAAATTTATTTTTCCACCTGTGAACAACGGGGGAATCGGGAATAGCGAACAACCCTGGCTTTACCATCTCCATCTGAAAGCCAATAAAGGACCAGCTCGCACAGGGAACAGGCGGAACGGGAAGATACATGGCAGAAGCAGTACAACGCATAGGCAAAGAGGAAACAAACTATCGTGCTGCACCCCATAACATTGAGGTTGAACAAGCGCTTCTGGGCGCAATTCTGATCAACAATGATGCCTACTACCGGGTTTCGGATTTTCTCAAGCCCGAGCATTTTTTCGAACAACTTCATGCGGAGATTTTCAAAGTCGCCTCCGACATGATCCGTGCCACCAAGACAGCGAACCCCGTCACTATCAAAACCTTTTTGCCGGCCGATGAAAAAATCGGCGACATGACAATTGCCCAATACATGGCTCGGCTCGCTGCGGAAGCCACAACCATCATCAATTCCGAAGACTACGGGCGTTCGATATACGAACTGGCGACCAGGCGCTCGCTGATCAATATCGGCGAGGACATGGTGAACATTGCCTATGATGCACCGGTTGAGACATCGCCATCAATCCAGATTGAAGATGCCGAGCGCAGACTTTTTGAACTGGCGGAAAAAGGCGGCAGTGACGCTGGCTTCAATACGTTCGGCAATGCCATGAACATCGCCCTCGACATGGCGGCAGCAGCTTATCAGCGTGATGGCGGCCTTTCGGGCATTGCAACCAACATCAATGCGCTGGATGTTCGAATGGGCGGATTGCAGCCTTCGGATCTTGTCGTCCTGGCCGGACGTCCGGGCATGGGCAAAACCTCTCTGGCGACTAATATCGCCTATAATATAGCCAGCCGTTATGAAGGTGAGATTGAGGCCGATGGCACTGCCTCGTCACTCGAAGGTGGTGTGGTCGGTTTCTTCTCGCTCGAAATGTCGGCAGAACAACTTGCCACCCGTATCATTTCCGAACAGGCCGAAGTTTCCTCCTCCAAGATACGGCGGGGAGAAATTACCGAAGCAGACTTCGACAAACTCACCCAATATGTGAATCATATGGCGAAAGTTCCGCTGTTTATCGATGAGACCGGTGGTATCTCAATCGCACAGCTGGCCGCCCGGGCACGCAGGCTCAAGCGGCAAAAAGGACTGGATGTCCTCATCGTCGACTATATCCAGCTCATGCAGGGATCGGCCCGGACATCGGCCAACCGCGTGCAGGAAGTCACCGAAATTACTACCGGTCTCAAGGCGCTCGCAAAGGAACTTAACGTTCCGATTATTGCTCTTTCCCAGCTCTCCCGGCAGGTTGAAAGCCGGGACGACAAGCGGCCTCAACTTTCAGACCTCAGGGAATCAGGATCCATCGAGCAGGATGCGGATGTAGTGCTTTTCGTGTACCGGGAAGAATACTATCTTCAGAACGGTGAACCGGAAGCAGGAACGGAACAATGGGTCACCTGGGATGAAAAATTACGGAACGCCCGCGGTCGTGCCGAGGTAATAATCGCAAAGCAGCGTCATGGTCCGACCGGCACCGCGAAACTCGGCTTTCAGGCAGAATATACCCGCTTTACCGACATTGCTGAGGACAGCCATCTGCCAGACCGCATGGACTAGAATATGGCAGTCCAACGGGGGTTGCTTCTTTACCGCGTTTTGTGTTTCAAGCTACGCAGCAACTCACTGATATAACATGTCTACTGCACCACGCCTCACCATTGATCTCTCCGCCCTGGCTGAAAACTGGAAGCGCCTGAAGAAACTTTCCGGCTCGGCAGAAACTTCGGCAGTTATCAAGGCAGATGCCTATGGTATCGGCATAGAAAAGGCGGTTTCCGCACTGACTGGTGCAGGCTGTAGAACCTATTTTGTTGCGATGGTTGAAGAAGGTGTCCGCATAAGATCCGTCGACAAAAGTGCCCGTGTCTTTATTCTAAATGGGGTTTTCGCAGACACTTTGGACACCGCCAGATCACATAAACTATCACCGGTTCTTTCAACGATGAAACAAGTTCATCTTTGGGCGGAGCACTCTGGAGGAGGTGAAAGTGCCATTCATGTCGACACCGGTATGAACAGGTTGGGCCTGGACAGCGACGCAGCTGTTGCACTGGCGCAAGATCAGGCCCTGCTCGAGAAGGCAGGAGCCACGCTGTTGATGAGCCACCTGGCCTGTGCGGACGAACCGGCCCACGAACTCAACCGCCTGCAATTTGAAAGATTTGACAGGCTTGCTTCGTCATTCGGAGGCATGAAAAAATCTATTCTCAACAGCGCCGGTATTATAGCCGGACTTGGGAACGGGTACGATCTTACCCGGCCAGGCATATCGCTGTTTGGTGGGGGAGCTGTCAACGATTATCCAAATCCTATGAAACCGGTTGTAACTGCCAGCGCTAGAATCCTGCAGATCCGGGATGCCAGGAAAGGTGAAACCGTAGGCTATGGCGGCACACATGTTTTGACCAGGGATAGCAAGTTTGCAACTTGTTCATGCGGTTATGCGGACGGGTTTCAGCGGGCACTGTCTGCAACCGGCATTCCTTTGCGTAACGGACATGGAAATGGAGGCATAGGGGCTATCGGTCAGTACCGGATCCCGATACTGGGGCGGATCTCTATGGATCTCATCACTTTCGATGTAACGGACGTCCCTGACCAGGTGCTGGAGTCCAATGAATGGGTCGAACTGTTCGGTTCCAATATCGATATTGATGAAGTAGCTCGCGCTGCCGGCACAATTGGCTATGAAATTCTAACAAGTATGGGAACACGTTACCACCGGGAGTACATAACAACCTGATGGCCAAATCCAAAACACAATTCGTATGCCAATCCTGCGGCAGTTCCTTTCCACGATGGGCCGGAAAATGTGACGGTTGCGGCGAATGGAACACACTTGTTGAGGAAAATCCGTCTGCGGGCATCGGAGCCAATCCCGGCAGGCAAATGCGCAAGGGTACTCCGGTTCAACTCGTATCCCTGGCTGGTGAGAGTGAGCAGGCACCGAGAATCCCCTCTGGTATTGCTGAATTGGACCGCGTTACCGGTGGCGGCTTTGTAAAGGGATCAGCACTTTTGGTTGGTGGTGATCCGGGGATTGGAAAATCCACCCTGTTGATGCAAGCCTCCGCAGCACTTGCCGCGCAAGGGCACAAAGTCGTTTATGTCTCGGGCGAAGAGGCAGTGGCACAGATTCGCATGCGTGCTCAGCGGTTGAACGCTATTGAATCCAATGTTGGGCTTGCCGCAGAAACCAGTGTGGAAAACATTTTGGCTACGCTGGATGCTGACCAGCCCCCTGCCCTGCTGATACTCGATTCGATCCAGACGCTATGGACTGATCTTGCCGATTCTGCCCCCGGAACCGTTACCCAGGTCCGCAGTGCAGCCCAGGCAATGATCCGATATGCAAAAAAGGCGGGGACCTGTGTGGTACTTGTAGGACATGTCACAAAAGAAGGGCAAATTGCCGGCCCCCGCGTCGTTGAACACATGGTAGATGCGGTTTTGTATTTCGAGGGTGAAGGCGGACATCACTTCCGAATTCTGCGAACCGTCAAAAACCGTTTCGGTCCAACCGATGAGATCGGTGTCTTTGAAATGTCAGACAAGGGATTGCGGGAAGTCTCAAACCCTTCCGAATTGTTTTTGGGCGAACGCAACGAAACCTCGCCTGGAGCTGCGGTCTTTGCCGGCATGGAGGGAACCCGACCGGTACTCGTTGAAATTCAAGCATTGGTAGCCCCCTCTTCTCTCGGCACTCCACGAAGGGCAGTCGTGGGATGGGATTCCTCGCGCCTTTCAATGGTACTCGCAGTCCTGGAAGCCCATTGCGGAGTGCGGCTGGGCGATCATGATGTTTACCTCAATGTGGCAGGCGGCTATCGGATTGTCGAACCGGCGGCCGACATGGCAGTTGCTGCGGCTCTCGTTTCTTCACTTTGCGGCGTAGCGCTTCCTGCAGACAGTGTCTATTTTGGCGAAATAAGCCTGTCGGGAAGCACGAGGCCGGTTGCCCATTCCGCACAAAGGCTGAAAGAAGCCGGTAAACTTGGCTTCACCCGGGCATCGGCGCCACTTGCCAATACCGACGACGCGAAAGACGTCTCGCTGACTGTAACGGATGTCAAAGAACTGGCCCAATTGGCTGCCAATATCGCTGCCATGAAAGAAACATCTTGATAGGTGAAGAAAAACTGGAAAAAAAGCTTGTTTCCGTATAAATCACCGTCAAGGTGGATGGCAGACTGAAAAGGCAAACCGTATGCCAATCGAATTACTCGACATTATTCTCATAGCACTCATGCTGGTTTCCGGTTTCTTGGCCATGGTTCGTGGCTTTTCCAGGGAAATATTGTCAATCAGTTCCTGGGTGATCGCCGGTTTGGTGGCCTTCACGTTTTATGGACAACTGACACCTCTGGTCGCTGATTATACAGTTTCAGTAACTGACAATGAGCTGGCACCCAAAATCGTGGCGGGCTTGATCATCTTTGTTATTGCTCTGATTATCGTCAGCCTGATCACCTTGAAAATTGCAGATTTTATCGTTGATAGCCGCGTCGGGGCATTGGACAGAACTCTTGGATTTGTTTTTGGCGCCGCCAGAGGTGCACTTCTGGTCATGGTTCTGTTGATGTTTTACCTGAACTTCTTCCCGGATAACCAGCCCGACTGGGTGGCCAATGCGAAATCCAAGCCCATGCTGGAATCCATGGGCGATAGTCTCGTAAACGCTTTGCCGGACGATCCGGCCGGATTTGTATTTGATAAGCTTGGAATTGAAAGTGATCCTGAAGTGGACGGTCAGGACACCTAACCAAAAGCCTGCAGGAGGCAATTATGACTTTTCTGGATGACGATAAACTCCATGAAGAGTGTGGAATTTTCGGCATTTACAATCGTGACGATGCGGCTGCACTGACGACACTGGGATTACATTCTCTCCAACACAGGGGCCAGGAAGGTGCCGGAATTGTCAGTTTTGATGGCCAACAATTCCACGCCGAACGCCATATGGGCCTGCTTGGCGATACTTTTACCAAACCTAGCATCATCAACCGACTTAAGGGAGACCGGGCGATCGGACATACCCGTTATTCGACAACTGGCGGCGATGAAATGCGAAACGTGCAGCCGTTTTTTGCCGAATTTTCCGGTGGTGGTTTTGCGGTTGCACACAACGGCAATATCACGAACGCCCTGACTTTGCGCCGCGAACTTCAACGCGAGGGTGCAATTTTCCAGTCAACATCAGATACGGAAGTAGTCTTACACCTTCTTGCAATGAGCAAAGAAGCGACTTTCGTGGACCGATTAAAATCCGCGCTTAGCCAGTTGGAGGGGGCATTCTCATTTGTCGGTTTGACGAACAAGAAGCTTATAGGCTGCCGGGATCCGCATGGAATTCGGCCGCTTGTTCTGGGGGATTTGGACGGTTCCTACATACTGGCATCCGAGACCTGCGCGCTGGACATAATTGGTGCGAGACACGTCAGGGATATCGAAGCTGGAGAACTGGTCATTATTACTGACAAGGGTATTCGCAGCTTGCGGCCTTTCCCGGAAACCGAAAAACGGTTGTGCATGTTCGAGTATGTTTATTTTGCCCGTCCTGACTCCGTGGTTGAAGGCAGGAGTGTCTACGATGTGCGAAAAAAAATCGGCATAGAGCTGGCAAAAGAGCAGCCTGCAGACGGTGACATGGTAGTACCCGTGCCGGACTCTGGTGTCCCGGCAGCCATCGGTTATGCGCAGGGAGCGAACCTGTCTTTCGAACTTGGCATTATCCGGAACCACTATGTCGGCCGTACATTCATCCAGCCAACGGATGCGATAAGGCACATGGGTGTGAAACTAAAACACAATGCAAATCGCAAATTGATTGAAGGCAAGAAAATCGTACTGGTCGACGATTCCATCGTGCGGGGAACAACATCGAAAAAGATTGTCCAGATGGTCCGTGATGCTGGCGCGGCTTCGGTTCATCTTCGGGTAGCAAGTCCACCTATCACATCGCCAGACTTTTATGGTGTCGATACGCCCGAGCAACAAACCCTCCTCGCAGCCCGAATGTCAATTGAGGAGATGAGGGATTATATTCGTGTGGATTCCTTGGGGTTTGTGTCTCTTGATGGCCTTTACAGGGCGATCGGAGAACCGGGTCGGGACAATGAGAATCCGCAATACTGTGATTCCTGTTTTTCAGGCGATTACCCGACGCCGCTGACGGATCACGAAGATCGGGACAATATCTCTCATCTTTCCCTCCTGTCCGAAGCGAAAGCCTAAATCTTGGGTAACAAAGAAAGCCGACTAGCTCTTGTCACCGGGGCCTCCCGGGGTATTGGCTATTACTCTGCTCTGGCCCTGGCGCGTGCCGGTGTCCATGTCATTGCAGTTGCAAGAACCGTTGGCGGCCTTGAAGAACTGGATGACGAGATACAGGCTGCCGGTGGTTCTGCGACACTTGTTCCGCTGGATTTGTTGGATTTTGAGGCCGTTGATCGCCTGGGCGCGTCCATTCACGAGCGTTGGGGCAAACTTGATATCCTGGTTGGAAATGCCGGGATCTTGGGCGGCTTATCTCCCCTTGAACACATTGATCCCAAGACGTTTGACAAGGTTATGAACCTGAACGTAACTGCCAATTGGCGGTTGTTGCGTTCCGTGAGCCCTCTTTTGCGCGAAGCCGAAAACGCACGCATCATTTTCATGACCTCAGATATCAACCATTTGCACAAACCATTCTGGGGTGCGTATTCCGCGTCTCAGGCGGCATTGCAGACAATTACCAGAATTTGGGCAGCGGAATGCGAAAAAACACCCATGTGCATCAATCTGTTGGATACCGGCCCGATGCGGACTGCATTGAGGGCAGAAGCCATGCCGGGCGAGGATGCAGATTCAATCGCCCATCCATCAGAGATTGCTGACAGTGTGTTACTGCTGACGGCGGAAAATCTTGCGGAAAATGGCCGGACCTACAGCCGGGAGCAAAAAAAGTTCTGCTAAATTCCTCAAAAATTACAAATTGGTAACCTGTGCCACAACATGTTCACAATTATGCTGAATTGATATATATCGATTTGCTATATATATGTTTGAAATATGCGCGTTCGAGTGCATGTCAAAGCATGATTGGACATATAGATGAATACCCAAAGCCTGATCCTTGCAATCCTGAACTTCGGGGATGCAACCGGATATGAAATCAAGAAGCAGTCCAGCGAGGGCGCGTTCAGCTTCTTTGTCGATATCAGTTATGGCACAATTTATCCGACCCTGTCGCGACTGGAAGCAGAGGGGTTAGTGGTCGGCCGCTCAGAATCCCAGAGCGGGAAACCTGACAAGAAAGTCTATTCCATTACAGAGCAGGGTCGCAAAGAGTTCATCCGCATGCTGGATGTGGTTCCACAGCGCGACAAGTTCAAATCCGAATTTCTTTTGGTGAGCATGTGTGCGGATCTTTGTTCTCAGACAACTATCCGACGCGCGATAGACAAACAGATTCAGGATACGGAAGAGGTTTTGCAGATCATAGAAGACATGCGGGGTGAATGTGAGGGGGATCCCGCAAGTCAATGGGTAACCAATTATGGAATACACGTGAAAAAGGCAGCATTGGAATATTTGACCCAAAACCGTGAAAGCCTTCTCGAGATGGCTGGAAGCGGGCTCAAACTCAAAGATGCTGCAGAATGAAACTGGACGCTGATCGTCACAAGGTAATTTGAAATGACTTTTACAATCAAAGGCTCTCACATAATCGCGGTTCTGATAACGGCTGCGATCGGATTTTGGATGTACGGCGGCGAACTGCGCATTGGTGGTCAGTCCGACTCCGCTCAGGCCGTAGAGGCACCGGAACAGGAAACCGCAACCGAAAACGTTTTCGACGACAAGACAAACAAGCCGTTCAAAGTCAGCGTTGTCGAAATTCAGCCGGTAAGGCGAGAACAAACCGTCGATCTGCGCGGGCGTACCAAAGCTGAAGCTGTTATAGCGGTTCGTGCTGAAACCGGAGGTGTTTTGGAAAAACGATTGGTCAATCGTGGCGATCACGTCGAGGTTGGAGATCTTGTCTGTGTCCTCGATCAACGTGCCAGGCAGGCTGCGCTCCTGAGTGCACAAGCGCGCGTTCAGCAAGCCAACGGCGAATATGAATCAAACAAACAACTTCAGTCAAAAGGTTTCGCGACCGACACTGTGATGCGGCAGAAACTCTATGATCTGAACGCAGCCAAGGCGCAGTTGAAACAGGCTGAAATCGAGATGTCGTGGACCGAAGTAAAAGCCAATGCATCAGGCGTTGTTCAGGACCCTATTGCTGAAGTCGGCCATGTTCTGGGTGCCGGTGATACTTGTGTCACTCTGGTGGATTCCGATCCGATGTTCTTTTCCGGCCAAGTCTCGGAAAGGGCCATTAATTCAGTCAAAAAAGGGATGAACGCAACAATCAAACTGGTTACCGGACAGATCGTTTCGGGAACGGTCACTTATCTTGCACCATCAGCCGACCCGCAGACCAGAACCTTCCTGACTGAGATCCGGCTTGATCCGAGTGACACTGATATTCGGGATGGGCTTTCTGCCAGTGCCTCGATCAAACTTCCGGCAGAAGATGCCATCAGGATTTCTCCTTCTTGGCTGACACTAGCCGACTCGGGCCAGATAGGCGTGAAAATCGTCGATGGTGATAATCTTGTGCAGTTCGTACCGGTAGAAATCTTGTCGCAGTCAAATCGCGGGTTCTGGGTGAGTGGTATCGAGGCGGGATCGATGGTCATCACACTGGGCCAGGAATATGTCATCTCCGGCGAAACCGTTGAAGCGGTGCCGGAAGAGTTCAAACAAGCCGGGATAAATCAATGACTGGTTCATTAAATACCATATTGGCGAGACCGCGGACTGTTCTCACCATGATGATAGTCATGGTGGCAGCGGGCATATTCACCTATATCAACATCCCCAAAGAGGCGAACCCGGATATTGACGTTCCTGTTTACTACGTCTCTATCAGCCAACAGGGAATTTCTCCCAAGGACGCTGAACGCCTGCTTGTGCGACCGATGGAAACGGAGTTGCGAGGACTTGAGGGCTTGAAAGAGGTAACCTCAATTTCATCGCAGGGTCACGCGGGTATCGTGCTTGAATTCCAGATTGGCACCGACAAGGACAAGGTGCTGGCCGATATTCGAGACAAGGTCGATCTGGCCAAGGCAGAATTACCGGAGGGAGCCGAGGAACCGGCAATCTTCCCGACCAACTTTGCGTTGCAGCCTACCATTATCGTGACTCTGTCCGGAAACGTACCAGAGCGGACGCTGTTCAATTACGCTAAACGTCTGCAAGACGAAATCGAAGCTCTGTCATCGGTGCGAGAGGCAAATCTGAAAGGTACAAGGGAAGAGCAAATAGAAGTTCTTCTCGACCTCGTGCGCCTGGAATCCTACGACATTACACAGGACGAACTTCTAAACGCCGTTTCCTCGTTCAACCAGCTGGTTCCGGCCGGATTTATTGACGATGGAAATGCTCGATTCAATCTGGAAGTGCCAGGGCTCATTCAGACGGTTGAAGATGTCTATGCGATCCCAATCAAACAGAATCAGGAAGGTGTTGTTACGCTTGGCGAGATTGCTGACATTCGCCGCACATTTAAGGATTCGTCCAGCTACACCCGGGTTAACGGCAAACCCGCGATGTCACTTGAGGTAGTCAAACGCATCGGTACGAACATTATCGAAAACAACAAAGAAGTTCGCCGCGTTACAGATGAGTTTACCAAAGACTGGCCTGAAACGGTGAAAGTCACCTATATGATCGACCAGTCCAGCTTCATTTTTGAAGTCCTGGGATCTCTACAGTCGGCCATCCTCACGGCGATTGCACTTGTGATGATTGTTGTGGTGGCATCACTTGGCGTGAGTTCCGGACTGCTGGTTGGCATCGCGATCCCTACTTCGTTCATGGTTGGCTTTCTTATCCTTTCGGCCGTCGGCCTGACCGTGAACATGATGGTCATGTTCGGAATGGTGCTGACCGTTGGCATGTTGGTGGACGGCGCAATAGTCGTAACGGAATATGCGGACCGCAAAATTGCAGAGGGGATGCCGGCAAACCAGGCTTATCCACGGGCTGCAAAACTCATGTTCTGGCCGGTAATTTCTTCTACTGCAACAACATTGGCTGCGTTCCTGCCACTCCTGCTATGGCCGGGTGTGCCGGGCGAATTCATGAGTTACCTGCCCATTATGGTGATCATCGTTCTGTCGGCCTCGCTCCTGACCGCGTTGATATTCCTGCCAACCATGGGTGTGGTCGTCGCCAGCATAGGTGGCTTCCTGAAGCGTAATACCCGGGTATTGAAAACCGCTTTTATTGCGTTGGCATTCGGGTTTGTAGGTTTTGTCATGACAGGGCCACTGGTTGCCGCCATGGTACCAGCAATTCCGGCAATTGTCCCGGCATTGGCGATTGGCGTGATGCTTGCCTTGCTGGGCGGCTTTGCCACCTGGTGGATAACCGGCATAATGGCACGCAGGGCAGCTGAAAAACCCGTCAGCGACGACTCGACAGCCAAGAAGCTATCATCCAAAGAAAAGCTGAATGTTCGTGACGTACTGGGTGTGCTGGGAGCTTATCTGCGGTTCCTGAATCTGGCTTCTCGCGGACTTGTCGGTAATTTTATTGTCATAGTCATGGCAGTAGCAATCACATTCACGACGTTCACCCTGTTTGGTCAGTTGAGCAAAGGCGTGGAGTTTTTCGTTGATGAAGAGCCCGATGTTGCCCTGGTGTTTGTTTCAGCGCGTGGCAATATGTCCGGAACTGACATCCGGGACATCGCGATCAGCGTTGAGGAACGCGTTCTGCGAGTAGCAGGGGTCGACAACCTGGTTATGACTGCAACCGCCCCTGGTGGCGGAGGCGGTGGTGGCGGCGTTGACGTCAGCCTACCACAGGACATCCCCGCCGATGTAATTGCCGTTGGCACCATTGAACTTGAAGATTATTCCAAACGCCGAAGGGCAGTCGAAATTTTCAATGAAATCCGCCAAAGAACCGCAGATATTGCGGGAATCAAGGTCGAGCTGCGTAAATTGGAGGGCGGGCCCCCTACCGGCAAAGACATTCGACTACAGGTAAAATCTACCGATTACGACACCATGCTTGCGATGGTTACAAAGATCCGTGCAAAATTCGACACGCTCGATAACCTTCAGGATATCGAAGATGGACGCCCGCTGCCTGGAATTGATTGGAAACTCGCAGTCAACCGCGAAGAAGCGGGCAGGTATAATGCTAGTATTCCGGCAGTTGGTGCCATGATTCAATTGATCACCAACGGCACACTGATTGGCGATTCCAATCCAAATGATTCAGATGATCAAATAGACATCCGCGTCCGATTGCCGGAAGAACAGCGCTCCCTTGAACAATTGGGGCAATTGCGCCTGCGGACGCCTAACGGTCAGGTACCGATTTCAAACTTCATCACTATGACACCGGAACCGAAGGTTTCTTCAATCACGCGCCGTGATGGGCTTTATGCGATGGATGTCAAAGCGAACCTGCTTGCTTCAGCCAAGCTGGAAGGTCTGACACCGGATGAGAAAATCGGCGAAATACAGGAATGGCTGGACAGTCAACAATGGCCTGAGAACATCTTTCTGAAATTCCGCGGTGCGGACGAAGAGCAGAAAGAATCCGGTGTATTCCTGATGAAGGCCGCTGTTGGTGCGTTGTTCCTGATGTTTATCATTCTGGTTACCCAGTTCAACTCATTCTATCAGACAGTTCTCACGCTGATGACCGTCATTCTGGCAATTGTGGGCGTTCTGATTGGAATGATGATCACCGGACAGAAGTTCTCGATCATCATGACAGGAACCGGTGTCGTGGCGCTGGCCGGCATTGTTGTTAACAATGCAATTGTGTTGATTGATACCTATAATCGCCTCCGCAGGGAGGGGGCGGACGTTCATGACGCGGTACTTAAAACCTCCGCTCAAAGACTGCGCCCGATTATGTTGACAACGGTTACCACTATCATGGGCCTTATCCCGATGGCCTTGACTGTGAACCTCGATTTCATCGCACAGACAATCACAGTAGGTTCGATCACAGCTATCTGGTGGGTACAGCTTTCAACAGCAATCATCTCCGGCCTGGCGTTCTCAACCTTGCTGACGCTGATCCTGATCCCGGTCCTACTTACCATGCCAATCAACTTTGTGAGGTTGTTCAGCCGTCGCAAAGAACCGCTGCCAGCAACCGTCGATGTACCTGTCGCCATTGCTCATGAGGGTTCTGATGATGTAGTTGAACAACATGATCTGCCGAAAATACCGGCGAAGAAACGGGTTCCTGTCAAAAGAAAATCGAAACGTCTCCCAAAGTCCAAAACTGCGCGACCAGCAAAGTTTCCGGATGCGGCTGAATAGTTGATTGCCTGGTGCAATCAACCATCACCACGTGTCAAATGCCGGTTCCAGCTGCGGTGGGAAAATGGCAGGGACGCGAGATAGATAAGCGCTATGCACGAAAGAAACTCCCAAGGGTAGCTGATAACAGCAGCAGCCATGAAGACGGCACAGATCATGAACGGCAGCACCAGATCCCTGCGGACCTTTTGGGAAATATTCTTGCCTGAGAAGGTGGGGAGATTTGATACCATCAGGAATCCGCAGACCAGTGTAAAGGCTGTTGTCAGCAGGGCCCATGATGAATCATTGGGAACATCCAGCAAGATCAGGTAGACAGGCAACAATACGATAAGAGCCCCGGCTGGAGCTGGCACGCCGATGAAAAAGCCATTGCGCCATTCCGGCTCGTTGGGATTATCCAACATTACATTGAACCTTGCCAACCGAAGGCAGGCGCAGCTTGCGTAGATGAGTGCAGCAATCCAGCCGACCGATTTCACCTGCGACAGCACAGTGAAATACAGCAGTAAAGCTGGTGCGACCCCGAAATTCACAAAATCCGCCAGGCTGTCCATTTCTGCCCCGAACCGTGTCGTCGATTTCAGAAACCGGGCAACGCGCCCATCTATGCCATCGAGAAAGCCGGCAAAAATAATCGCTGCTACCGCTAGCTCTATTCGGCCTTCGATTGCAAAACGGATGGCGGTCAGGCCCGAACAGATTGCGAGCAGGGTCAACAGGTTCGGAAATATGGTCCTGAGCGGAATATCCCGCAGCCGGACGGCGGTTTCATCCGGTGTTATCTCCGGCTTGTCCTCCCCATCAGGATCGAATGGCGGGAAAGGTGCATCCATTAACTCGTCCTGATCAACGGGACAATCTTGTTCTTCCCGAAACTTGCAATGACGGTTTCTCCGGCTACTGCCGTCTGCCCTACCGCGACCATCGGGATTGCTTTTTGAGGAAGGTACACATCCAGTCTGGATCCGAAACGGATCAAACCAAACCGCTCTCCACTTACAATTTCATCACCCTGATGCGCCCAGCATACAATCCGGCGTGCTACCAGACCAGCAATCTGAACTACAGCCATGTCACCACGATCCGTTTCCAGAACCAGCGAGTTTCGCTCATTTTCTTCAGATGCCTTGTCGAGTTCCGCATTCAGGAAACTGCCTTTACTGTAGATAATCCGCGCGATTTTTCCTCGCATCGGTGACCGGTTCACATGACAGTTAAAAACGTTCATGAATACGGAGACACGCAGCATTGGCTCGTCACCCAGTCCAAGCTCTGACGGTGGCACCACATTGCCCACGTGAGAAACCTTTCCGTCTGCGGGACTTATCACCAGTTCGTCACTGACAGGAGTTACACGTTTGGGATCCCGGAAGAAAAGCGCGCACCAGATGGTAAGCGCCACTCCAATATAAAACAGTGGGTCCCATATCCATCCCAAAATCAAAGTAAGCACTGCAAACGCAGCAATAAACCGGTAACCCTCCCTATGAATTGGCGGGATCGCGTTTTTGATGGAGTCGAAAATAGTCATGTTTTCCGTTCTTGATTGGGTGCAGTTTGCTTATCAATTCTCGAGCCGAAACTCAATCGGATTGGGGTGGTTTCCGGCGCAGAATACCCATCTCGTCCTTTTCGTGTGCTTCGCGCAGCCAATCTTCAGCTTCGGCTGCTTCTCTCTGACGGTTCCACATTTCAGCATAGAGGCCTTTGTTGCGTAACAAGGCCTTGTGTGTACCGCGCTCTACGATTTCACCGGCTTTGAGAACAAGAATTTCATCTGCAGAAACAACCGTGGATAGCCGGTGCGCGATGACAACCGTGGTGCGATCCTTCGATACCTCATCCAGCGCCGCCTGAATTTCCCGTTCCGTCTGTGTGTCGAGTGCGGAAGTTGCTTCGTCGAGGATAAGAATGGGCGGAGCTTTGAGGAGTGTTCGGGCAATGGCAACGCGCTGTTTCTCACCACCGGAAAGTTTCAGGCCGCGTTCACCAACTTCCGTATTGAAACCATCCGGCAGCGAGCGGATAAAGTCGCCAATCTGTGCCATTTCGGCCGCAGCTTCTATTTCCTCATCGGTCGCGTCCGGGCGTCCGTAACGGATATTGTAGGCGATGGTGTCGTTAAACAATACCGTGTCCTGGGGAACCATTCCGATTTTCAGGCGCAGAGTTTCCTGACGGACATTCCGTAAATCCTGATCATCGATGGTAATGCTACCGCTTGTCACATCATAAAACCGGAACAAAAGCCGGGAGATGGTCGACTTTCCGGCACCAGAAGGCCCTACGATCGCGACGGTTTTCCCGGCCGGAACCTCAAACGAAATATCGTTAAGGATATTGCGGTCTTTGTCATAATGGAACCGGACGTGGTCAAAGCGGATAACCCCTTTCCGCACAACCAGTGGCATGGCGTCTGGCTTATCGGTAATTTCCTTGCCCACCATCAAAACTGCAAACATTTCTTCCAGATCCGCAAACCCCTGTCGTATCTCACGATAGATGAACCCAATGAAGTTCAGGGGCAGGAAAAGCTGCATCAGCAGTGCATGGATCATCACGAAATCACCCAATGTCTGCTCGCCGCGTTGTACCGCGTAGGCAGACAGAACCATGCAGGCTGCCATGCCTGAACCCATGATAATCGCCTGTCCGAAATTCAACCAGGCCAGAGACGTCCAAACTCGTGTTGCAGCACTTTCATAACGCTCCATCGATATGCCGAACCGCTGGGCCTCGAGCTTTTCATTCCCAAAATATTTGACCGTTTCAAAGTTCAGCAGGGAATCGACAGCCTTGGAATTCGCATCCGTGTCATTGTCGTTCATGTCTCGGCGAATACTGATGCGCCAATCCGAAGCACGAACCGTAAACCAGATGTAAGCCCAAACCATTACCACAATGATCAGAACGTAGGTAAAGTCGAACCAGTACCAGATCACCACGGCCATCAGAGCAAATTCAAGAATCGTTGGAACGCCGTTGAGAATAGAATACCGAACTATGGATTCGATTCCTTTGGTTCCCCGTTCAATGACGCGGGAAAGGCCACCGGTCCGTCGTTGGAGATGATATCTCAGGCTCAGCCCATGCAAATGTGCGAATACAATATTTGCAAGCTGACGGACCGCATACTGGCCGACACTTGCAAATAACGCGTCGCGAAGCTGGTTTAGCCCCATCATGGCCAACCTGCCTACGTTGTACGCTATTATAAAGACCACCGGAGTCAGCAGAAAAAGCGGCATCAGTTCAACAAGGCCGCCGTCCTTTGACAGTTCACCGGTAAGGGCATCCGTGGCTAGTTTGTAGAGATACGGAATCAGAACGGTTACAATTTTGCCAATAACCATGAAGAAGCTGGCATATATCACCCGCCACTTCAAATCCGGTCTGTCATCGGGCCACATATAGGGCCACAGATTACGAAGCGAGTTCCACATGCCGGCTTCATCTGCATCAATCACCGGTTTCTGGCTATCTTGTAAACTTGAATCAGTCATTTGAAACCGCCCGGGCAGCTTCTGCCAGCTTTTGTATTTCTAACTGGATTTGCTGCAACGCATTAGCATCCACTGAGAAGCAGGATCGCGTTCCCATCTTGGTAACGGTTACGATGCCGGCTTCCTTCAACACAGAAAGATGTTGAGAGATTGTTGACTGTGAAAGATTGAAACAACCACACATATCTCCGCAACATCGCGCATTAGAGCGTGTTTGTGTCGAGTAGATTCAGTTTCTTTCCGTGCGCGAATATGATTCTGATTGGGGTGACCTGATTCGGTTCGAAGCCAAGGATTTTCAATGCCCAAGCCCCATCCGATTGAATTGCGTAAACGTGTTGTAGCTCATGTAGAAGAAGGCCACACTCATCGTGGAACGGCTGCCCATTTCAAAGTCTCCGTCAAATTTGTGAATGATATGGTGAAGTTGAAACGTGAAACTGGCTCGCTTGCTCCAAAACATAACCCGGGAAAAACAGGCCATGGCAAGCTTTCACCCTATAAAGACTGGCTTCGAAAACGGGTTGATGAACAAAAGGACATTACAATCCGTAAGCTTTGTGCGGAGCTGAACGAAAAATTCAACCTCAATGTCCATCATTCGCCTGTCTGGCATGTTGTGCGCAGTTTCGGGTTGTCGCATAAAAAAAGACTATTTATGCCAAGGAGCAACACCGCATCGACGTGAAAAAAGACCGCGAACTCTGGAAGACAAGGCGTGTTCCGTTTTTGAATCGGTCGATTGAAAAACTTGTCTTCATTGATGAGACGTCCACAAACACCAAAATGGCCAAGCAAACTGGATGGGCCCCAACAGGAGAGCGCCTCATAGATTTTGTCCCTCATGGCCACTGGAAGAAGCAGACACTTATCGCAGGCCTGCGCAGTCATGGACTGGTTGCGCCCTGGGTTATTGACCGGGCCATGACCAAAGAAATCTTTGAGATTTATGTTGAGACACAGTTGGCGCCAGAACTGGAAAAGAGAGATGTCGTAATCCTTGACCACCTAGCCGCTCACAAGAGCGAAAAAGCCGAGCAGATCTTGCGAGATATCGGCGCATGGTTTTTGTTCCTGCCGAAATATTCCCCAGATCTCAATGCCATTGAAATGGCCTTTTCGAAGCTCAAGGCTCATCTGAGGAAGGCAGGCGCCAGAACCTTCGATGATGTCTGGAAGGCAATCGGAGAGGTCTGCCATATGTTCACGCCAATGGAGTGCCGGAATTTCTTCAGGGCAGTCGGCTGTGAATTCACGTGATGCGAACACGCTCTATGATCGGCCAGTTCACGCACGATGCGTAAACGCACCGGATGTCCGACGGCTTTCAACATGTTTGCAAATCGATCACTGCATGTTTCTAAGGCTTGGGAATTCTGTTGACCGGTCATTCGTTCGCATCTATCGGTAATTACCGATAAAGTCAAACGCCAATTATCCGCTACTCCAGTATTTGGATGCGCTATCCGCTTGAGCTGGAATTGCCTGCGAGCTTATCTTCGGGAACTTTGAAGACTTGGCCAGGATAGATCAAATTCGGATTTCTGATTTGTTCCCGATTTGCTTCAAAAATTGTTGTGTAGCGGATGCCGTGACCATAATTGCGCTTGGCCACGCGCCACAGGCTGTCGCCTCGGCGTATAATCACGGCAGCTCCGGTCCTAAGTTCCCTGGTAGCTGGTTCTTCTTCCCTGGTGGTGACTTCGGCAACCTCTTCCACCGGTGTTTCAACTTCCTCATTTGTGGCGAGTTCCTCGACCGCATCTTCTGTTACCGGTTCTGGCTGTTCTGGTTCAGCAGAAGATTCCGTCGTGGGGGTAGGGTCTGGTTCAGCGGCTGCAATCTGGACTTCCGGTTCAGGTTCGTGAACCAGTTTTACCAAAGCCCTGGCCAGCACTTCGCCGTTTGAGCGATCTATCATATCGGCCCGAATATTGTATCTGCCTGCGTCGATTTTGTGCGTACCTTCATACAAAAACGCGCCGTTATCTCCAACCGGTGTCGTCCCCAACAGGTTACTATCCAGGTAGATGCGTACACTGGAACCTGCTTCACCGGTGCCAGCAATAAATATTTTGTCATCTTCGATATCGGCTGCCTCAAGCAGAACAGGTCTAACCATCTTGGGCTGTGGTTCATCTTCCGTTTGTGGTTCGGGCTCCTCCACCCTTGCCACTTCAACAGTCTCTTCAACCTCCGCTTTCACCGGTTCTTCAACTTCTGCTGGTTCCGGTTCCTCAACCGATTCAACCGGCTGTTCTTCCGGTTCAGGCTCTGGCACCTCTTCCGGCTGAGGCTGGGTGATTTCTGGATCTACGGACGCAACCGTGACTTCCGGTTCGGGCTTCTGCAATATACGGGTTGCTTGTCCGGCCTCTGCCACCAGAACTGTGACTTCTTCAGATTTATCCAATTCCGGAATGTTGATGAGACCAGCTTCCTTGGAGAGTACCGATGCGCTTTCCTCTGGTTTTGCCTCAAGGGTCAGTTCGTGCACTCCCGGTGCCAGGGGTTTGTCGAGAACGAACACGAAGTCACCCTCGCCCCCGGAAGTTGTCTTTCCAAGCTCTACTGCACCGTCCCACAGTGTAATCAGGCTTTTGCCAGGCCCCGTACCTGCAACCACAACGCTGCCATCTTTTTCCACCCGCAAAAGCGAGAACACCGGAAATACCGGCTCTGGCTCTATTGCCTCAGGTTGCGTCGCTTCCGGTTTATCTGCTGGCGCAACCTCGGTCGTAAGATTGGCGACTGCAGTCTGCCCTGCATCGGGCTCGTTCTGAACGATTGCCTGTTTTTCAGGTTGTGTGGCAAACTCAGGCTCAAGCACCACATAGCCTGTTACACCCGCCGCGGTGACACCCGCGCTTGTATACAAAATCGGAAGAAAGCCTTTTATCATTGGTTTACCCTAACACGCAGACCAGAATTTTCATGGTCACTTTGCCAAATCGTGATTGTCTGAGCTCAAATAGTTTCATATCACCATTCTAAACAACATAACAGGTTTGTAACAATGTCAGAAATCAAATCAATTTGTGTCTATTGCGGTTCTCAGAACGGAAATGACCCGATTTTCAACGAGGCGGCCCGTGAATTCGGGCATTTGATGGCAAAAAACGGGATAAGCCTGGTTTATGGCGGGGGAAACAATGGCATTATGGGAGCCGTTTCCAGTGCGGTTTTAGAGGGGGGCGGCAGTGTGAAAGGTATCATCCCGCGTTTTCTTATGTCGCACGAAGGTTGGCATCGAGAGTCCGAACGGTGCGAAACCATCGTTACGGATAACATGCATGTCAGGAAGCAGTTGATGTTTGACCATTCTGATTCGTTTCTGGCGATGCCAGGCGGTATTGGAACCCTTGAAGAAATTGTTGAGATCATGACCTGGGCGCAATTAGGCAGGCACAAAAAACCGATGGCATTGCTCAATGTGGACAATTTCTGGAATCCATTACTCGATCTGATCAGTCACATGCAGACAGCCGGATTTATTCATTCTGCGAAAAAACTTAGCTATATCGTTGCTGACGAACCCGAAGAGGTCATTAGCGGCATACTCAACACATAAAATCCGGATTCGGACAATAATTCCCGAATTGTCGGCAAATTTACGCATGCAGTTCATTCTCTGTTGTTTTCTTTCTCCAGATAAACCACACTTGGTGAAAGAAAATGCCGAAACTATCTATCGCAGCAGCAATACTATCAGCCTGTATGATTTCGTCAGCCCACGCTGCCGAGACGGCTGTGCAGCTTGGCCCTCGCCCGTTCTATCTGTTGGATGAACTGGACGCCGGCGAGCTCAAGGAAAAACTCAATTCGTGCAAATCCGGGCCGTTTGCAAAATCCAGGTGGTCGATTGGACACCGCGGCGCACCTTTGCGGTTTCCCGAACATACGAAACAGTCTTATGTCGCTGCTGCGAGGATGGGTGCGGGCACACTTGAGTGTGATGTGACATTCACCAAAGATCGTGAACTGGTCTGCCGGCATGCACAAAACGATTTGCACGTGACTACTAACATCCTGCAAACCGAACTCGCGAGTGCCTGTAGTACCGGTTTCTCACCGGCAACCGAAGGTGGCAGTGCAACTGCGGAGTGCCGCACGTCCGATATCACTCTGGCTGAGTTCAAAACCCTCAATGGCAAAATACCGGCGGCCAACAAAGCGGCCAAATCGATTAAGGAGTATGTAGGCGGCACGGCGGGTGGGCATCCGAATCAATATTCGATAAACGGAACCCTGCTAACGCACGCAGAATCCATTGAACTGTTCAAATCATTGGGTGTGAGGTTTATCCCGGAACTCAAAAAACCGGTTGCCGAAATGCCTTTTGAAGGCCCCCGTGCCATTCCGAAGTGCACCAGTGAAAACGGCAGCGTGATGAGCATTCTTCCTTGCGGGCGGGCCAGGCGATGGCGAGAATCTTGTAGAAGGAGATTCGCCTATGCCTCGCGGCTACCACCACCTGACCCAAGATGAACGTTGCCAGATTTGGGGGTTGAAGAAAAGCGGCCTCTCGCAGAGAGACATTGGGCGTGAGCTCGGACGCCATCACACGACAATCCGTCGAGAGATGCAGCGCAACAGCGGCGGCCGGGGCTACCGGTACAAACAGGCCCATAACAAGGCGACAGAGCGCCGCCACAGGGCGTCATCGGTGCCAAGGAAGATGACACCCGCCCTGTGGCAATTGGTCGAGGAGAAGTTGGCGGCTGGCTGGAGCCCAGAGCAAATTTCGGGTCGGTTTCGTCGGGAAGGCCAAGCCATGGTGGGGCGGATGCGGATCTACGAATACGTCCGCGCGGACCGCAGGGCCGGTGGCAGCCTTTACAAACGTCTGCGGCGGCGTGGGAAGAAACCGAATTGGCGCGGCGGCCGGCACGCCGGGCGAGGACGCATTCCCGGTCGTGTCGATATCAGTGAGCGGCCCGCGATCGTCGAACAGAAGTTGCGGATCGGTGACTGGGAGGTGGACACGATCGTTGGAGCGGGTCAAAGCGGCGCAGTGGTTTCGGCGGTGGACCGCGCCTCGAAGATGACCCGACTGGTACGGCTCGACAGGAAAACGGCCGAAGATGTCGGAGCTGCGCTCAGACGCCGGCTGGAGGCAGATCGGCACCTGGTTCACACGATCACTGCGGACAACGGTAAGGAATTCGCTGGCCACAGCAGCCTGTCCAAGGCGCTTGATGCCAAGTTCTATTTTGCCCGGCCCTACCACTCATGGGAGCGCGGGCTGAATGAACACACCAATGGACTGGTCCGCCAGTATTTGCCGAAAGGCACGGATTTCCGGTCTGTGACCGATGCCGAGGTCCAGGCGGTGGAGGATCTGCTCAACGCACGGCCGCGCAAGGCACTCGGCTTCCGGACGCCGGAGGAGGTGTTCAGAGATGCGCAGGCACCGCCATGACCGCTCTCAAACCTCTGGGAAGCGCACAGCGTGAAATCTCTCTTCGGCACAGTCTGTTCGAAGAGGCGATTGCGCTTGTGCGCAATTCTGCGGTAGGGGTATTGGTAACGGCAATTCAAGTCATCGCAGGCTCCGCCTGTCGAAATTTTTCACCGCCAGGCCCTTTTTTGCATTCGGGCTTGCGCCCTCATTTCAAAAAGGGCCTGGCGGTGGTGCACCTCGGAGCGGAAACGGCGCGGCGAATTCACACAGGCGATGTATGCGCAACAGATGATCGACGACTTCAAAGCTGCAGGCGTTGACCCGGCAGATGTTTTTGCCCAGTCCTTCCATCTTGAAGACATTCTGTACTGGATCGAAAATGAACCGGAATTCGGCAAACAAGCGATATATCTGGACGGTTCTTTCAGTATCAAGGGCTGGACTCCTGCCAACCCGGCAACGTGGAGATACTCAATGGCTTCACTCAAGGAGATGGGAATCAACTACATAGCACCTCCGATGTGGGTGCTTGTGACCCTTGAAAACGGCAAAATCATACCGTCTGCCTATGCCAGGCAAGCCAAAGCTGCCGGTCTTAAAATCATCACATGGACTGCGGAACGATCAGGAACTTTGAACTCTGGCGGCGGCTGGTATTATCAGAGCATTGCCAACAGCATCAACAACGA
The DNA here is from genome assembly GCA_965198665.1 of Rhizobiaceae bacterium. Classification (GTDB taxonomy): domain Bacteria; phylum Pseudomonadota; class Alphaproteobacteria; order Rhizobiales; family Rhizobiaceae; genus JAALLB01. Next base: position 193,915 of record CBDAPT010000013.1, read on the forward strand.
TGGCGATGTATTCGAGCTTATGCATGTTTTGCATAAGGATGTGGGTGTTGTCGGACTGTTTTCAGATTGGCCTGCAACGACCACTTTTTACGCAAACTGTTTTGGTCTGGACTAAGCCGCCGCGGACCAATCTCATCATGCCACCCGGCTGTCATGTGGATGGCCTGTTTGTTTGCGTTCCTCGGAAATGATTGACCAGGCATAGATTCCCAAGGCTGCCCAGATCATGACAAATGCGTATAGCTGAACTAGGCGCAACTCTTCGTGAAAAACGAAGATGCTAAGCAAAAACAACATGGTTGGTACCATGAACTGCATCAAACCAATTGTCGAAAGGCGCAGACGCTTCGCACCCATGGCAAACAGGATAAGCGGCGCTGCTGTCGCCGGCCCGGCCAAGATCATAAGGACTGCATCACTCCGAATGCCAGTCAGAGCGGAATTACCGTTCCAAATCTGCCAAACCACAAATCCGGCGGCCAGCGGCATTACCAGAAGGATTTCTACCAGAAACCCCTGTGTCGGACCGACATCAATGGTTTTTCTGAGAAGGCCATAAAGACCAAAAGTCACTGCCAGCAAAATGCTCACCCAAGGGAACTGCCCGCCTACAACAGTCAGCATCAGCACGGCCGCAGCGGCGATTATTATTGCAAGCAACTGCAGCCGGTTGAACCGGTCGCCCAGAAAGACAAACGCAAGGCAAACCGTAATCAGCGGATTGATGTAATAGGCGAGCGCTGTGTCCAGAACACGATCAGCTGCAATCGCCCATATGAACACCGCCCAATTGAAAGACACAAGGCATGAACTCACAAACAGAATGCTGACTTTTCTAGGCGATCTCAGGGTCGGGAAGATGTCACCGGTTCGGCCAATGGCCGAAAGAACAATCGCTGCAACCGGTAACGACCACAAGGCGCGATGGGCTGTAACTTCAATTGGGTCAAGATGTTCTGTCAGTTTCCAGAACAGTGGTAGCAAACCCCAGATGAAGTACGCGGATAATGCAAACAGAAAACCGGAACGCGAATTCTCGCTCAATCGCTGCTCACCTTCATCAGCTTATAATTTATGGAATCAATCAATGCTTGAAACGATGCATCAATGATGTTGTCGGAGACACCGACCGTTGTCCAGCGTTCAGTAGAACTATCGGTAGAATCTATCAATACCCGTGTTACGGCTTCCGTGCCGCCATTGAGAATCCGTACCTTGTAATCCACCAGTTCGAGGTCTGCTATCTGGTCCTGATACTTGCCGAGATCCTTACGAAGTGCATTATCAAGGGCATTTACCGGGCCATGGCCTTCGGCGACCGAAAACAGGGTTTCGCCATCAACGGATATTTTCACCATCGCTTCGGAGACGGTGATGACTTCCCCGATTGCATTGAACCTGCGTTCAACCTGACACCGGTAGCTGTCAACTTTGAAGAATTGCGGCACGGTACCAAGTTGTTTTCGGGCGAGGATTTCAAAACTCGCATCGGCCGTCTCGTAGGCATATCCCTTGGCTTCACGTTCCTTGACCACAGAAATCAGCGTATCCAGATTTGGGTCATTCTTGTCGACGGTTATGCCTCGACGAGATAATTCGTTCAGAAAATTGGACTTGCCGCCCTGGTCCGACACCATTACCCGCCGGTTATTCCCGACCCATTCCGGTTTCACGTGTTCGTAGGTTTCCGGATCCTTGAGGATGGCTGATGCATGGATTCCTGCCTTGGTCGCAAAAGCTGATCTGCCCACGTAGGGTGCCTGTTGGTCTGGGGCGCGATTGAGCAACTCGTCAAAGCGGTGGGATATACGACTGAGATCTGCCAGTTTTTCAGCCGAAATGCCGATTTCAAATTTTTCGGTGTAAGCTGTTTTCAGAGCGAGGGTCGGTATAATGCTGACAAGATTTGCATTGCCGCAACGTTCGCCAATACCATTAAGCGTACCCTGCACTTGGCGCACGCCTGCTCGAATGGCGGCAAGAGAATTTGCGACAGCCTGACCGGTATCATTGTGGGCATGGATACCCAGATTGGATCCCGGGATAGATTGCAGCATGTGGGCCACAACATCTTCTACTTCCTGGGGTTGCGTTCCACCATTAGTGTCACAAAGGACAACCCATCTGGCTTCGGCTTCATAAGCCGTTACCGCACATTGAAGTGCGTACTCGGGGTTGGCCTTATAACCATCGAAGAAGTGTTCGCAGTCCACCATGGCTTCGCGACCTGCATCCGTCACAGCCTTCACCGAAGCGGTAATGCACTTCAGGTTTTCCTCATTGGTCGTACCCAGCGCCACTTTGACATGATAGTCCCAGGCTTTTGCAACATAACAGATGGCATCTGTTTCAGACTGTAAAAGTGCTGCGATGCCGGGATCGTTCGAGGCAGACACGCCCGGTCGCTTGGTCATCCCGAAGCCGACAAATCCCGCTTTTTTTGTTCGCTTTTTCGAAAAGAATTCCGTGTCTGTCGGATTGGCACCCGGATAACCACCCTCGATGTAGTCCAGACCCAATTCATCCAGCATTTCCGCAATTGTAATTTTGTCGGCAACCGAAAAATCTACACCGGGAGTTTGTTGACCATCCCGCAGGGTTGTATCGAAAAGGTAGATGCGTTCTTTCTTCATTGATCTAGCAGCCCCAATTGAGCTGCGTTCTATTTTTACAATGAATAACAGCACAAGCCGGGTTGTCTTGAGCAGCAAAAATCGGAAAATTCGTTGATGCAGCCATATCAACAAATTCTAGAATCACAATTGCGATCCGTCCGATCCTTTTAGTTGGTAATTCAGACTCTTCGTCCCCTTCGTAACCGGAAGGCTTTGTTATTGCTGACTTATCAGGACGATCAATCATGTCAGCGTTTCACTTCCCAGGTTGTAACCCGTTCGCCAGTTTCTGAATCTTTTGAATCCTTTAGCTGGATTCCCTGAGCCGAAAGTTCATCGCGTATGCGGTCAGCTTCAGCAAAGTTCTTCTCCGCGAAATAGGTAAGGCGTTCGGCTATTGCAGCATCGATCGCAACCTCATCCATGGATGTTTCTTTTTGTGGAAAGCCAATTCCCATTAAGTGCAGTGCATTTCGCAAAGGAGCACCGGAAAGCTGATTCAAAGCTAGAATTGCATCAGATGAATTGAGGTCATCTCGCAGCGCGGATATCACCGCTGCCACGTCGCCGCGGTCCTCCTGGGTACTGCGCCGCTCCAGTTTAACCAGTATATTCTCCGCTTCTTCCAGGCGTTTGATCGAAAAATCAATGGGCTCACGGTAATGGGTCATCAGCATGGCAAAACGCAAAACTTCGCCAGGCCACATCCGCCCACCAAACTTTTCTGTTTCCAGCAGTTCAAATATCGTGACGAAGTTCCCTTCAGACTTGGACATCTTTCGCCCTTCAACCTGCAGGTAACCGTTATGCATCCAGATAGATGCCATACGATCTGTATTGTGGGCACAGCGAGACTGAGCAATTTCATTTTCGTGATGGGGAAAAATCAGGTCCAGACCGCCCCCGTGAATGTCAAACGTTTCCCCCAGATGGAACTTCGACATAACCGAGCATTCAATGTGCCAACCAGGACGCCCATGAATGGTTTCGCCATTAAACGATCCCTGCCAACCCGGTTCGGATTCACTGGATTCTTTCCACAACACGAAATCACCCGGATTTTCCTTGTGCGCCTCCACAGCTACGCGGGCTCCAGCCTGCTGGTCTTCCAGTTTGCGATTTGACAACTGTCCGTAATCATCCATCGAAGTCACGCGGAACAGGACCTCCCTGCCCTGTTCACCCTTGGCCACATAGGCGTGCCCTTTGTCTATAAGTGTCTGGATCATCTCAACCATGCCGTCGATATGCTCTGTGGCACGCGGCTCATGGGTCGGTTCCAGACAACCAAGGGCTTTCACATCGCGGTGGAACTGATTGGCGGTTTTTTCTGTGACATTGCGGATTGCCTCATTCAAAGGCAATTGCGGAAAATCGCGCAATGCTCGAGCGTTGATCTTGTCGTCAACGTCTGTGATGTTACGGACGTACGTCACTTTGTTCTCGCCATATACATAGCGCATCAGCCGGAACAATACGTCAAAGACGATCACCGGACGCGCGTTGCCGATGTGGGCAAAATCATAAACAGTTGGTCCACAGACATACATGCTGACATTGTTCGGATCTTGAGGCTCCAGAACCTCTTTTTTGCGTGTCAGGGTGTTATACAGATTTAGTTCAGTCATTCGTTTTCATCCGTGTGCAATCGTCGGGGCTCCAATTGGATTTTTGTGTTTTACATTCACTGAAATATCCCATTTGAATGCAAAACGCTGGAACCAGCTGCCCGGAACGTTCGTAGTACGATTTTGAGAAAAAGAACGACCGGACCAGCGAATCGCTAGCCAATAATGCAACTGATAATGCAGATGCCTGATGAAGGCATGGTTAAGGTCGTGTTCATGAGCGCCTTTATGGCGCTTCTTTATCAGGCGGTCAAGCGGTAACTACGAGCCGATCTAAAACAGATTCATCTGATCGTCATGGGGCCCGGGCTTTTTCGGTTTGCTGGGCGTGGCTGGCCTGGCCTTGCCTGGTTTCTGAATGTCCGGGCCGGTATTTGCAACCTTGTTCACTGCGTCACTCACCGCAATTGCTTCAAAAAAACCATCTTCAACCGGGTTCATCAAATCCGCAATATCCTTGGGTTCGGAGTTCTTGCAATCGAGCCATCGTTCGAAATCCCCGGACCTGATGACAACCGGCATGCGGTGATGGATGTTACCAATCTGATCATTCGATTGGGTAGTAAGAACGCAACCAGAATCCATTTCGCTACCATCCTTTCCCATCCAGGTTTCCACCAGCCCGCCGAAAGCAATGGTTTCCTCGTGTGCCGGTCTGATCCAATAAGCCTGTTTGGATTGGGATTTGTCAGATGGCCGATACCATTCGTAGAATCCGCTGGCTGGAATAAGGACCCTGCGATGACGCAGTGCCGATCTGAAAGAAGCTTTGGTTGCCGCTGTTTCAGACCGTGCGTTGATAATAAGTGTGAATTCGCCGGGATCCTTCACCCAATGCGGGATCAATCCCCACCGCACCAGGGCAGAATCTCGATTCCCGGCAGCATTGACACCAACAGTCAGGATCGGTTGTGTCGGAGCAATATTGTAGCGTGGCGGAAAGGCACCAAGCTCCGGCAGGTCAAACAACATCGCCAGTTCCTCCGGACTGGCCGTGAGCGAAAATCTTCCACACATGGTGTGTTCTTGCAATTCGATCCGTTAATGTACTGATTCAAGAGACTAACAGATTGATTCAAGTTAAACAGGTCAAGAATCTGTTTTCGAAGGATATTTCCAATGCAATGCAGAACAGGCTGCAGCGTGATCGTTTTAACCGCTGACAAGATTTTGCTAATCAAACGCGGCAAGGAACCATACAAAGGATATTGGTCCCTACCTGGTGGCGCACAAGAAGTGGGCGAGACTCTTGAGGCATGTGCATTGAGGGAACTGGTGGAAGAGACCGAGTTGCGTGCTTCCGCAGCGCAGTTTCTAACAACACGGGATCGCATTACATACGACGACGCTGGAAGCGTCACTCATCACTATGTTCTCTCGACATTCCTGGTAACCGAATTCGAGGGGGAAGCCTTCGCCAGCGACGATGCGGTTGATCTGGGTTGGTATTCCCTTACCGAAATGACTGCATTGCAAGTCACGCCGGAAACCCCGTCATTTATTGCGGAAATGTTGAGAACTGATCCTTGAACCGGAAGTTTGTTCCAATCGCCCGTGACGTGAATACTAGGATGGCAAAAACGTTGACCACTTCTGCAGCAACGGATAACAGTCAGCGCATCATGTTAAGTGCCGCTATCTATAATCGTGCTGTATGTCTGCTGATCTTTGCCCTGATTTTGCATCCGGTGCACGCTTATTCGCAATCGGAATCTGACGAACAGGCAAACCCGGAGCAGCAGCAAATTCGAGTTCTGCCGCCCGCATATGACAACCAGATGATGCGCTTGTCAGAGATACTCGGTTCGCTTCATTATCTGCGCGAATTGTGCGGTGCAGATGAAGGGCAGCTGTGGCGGGAGCAGATGTTATCCCTGATAGAAAAGGAAGAACCGACCAAGGAACGACGGGCCATGATGATCGCCCGTTTCAATCAGGGGTTCCGTGGGTTCCAGGAAACTTATCGTGGTTGTACGCCAGCCGCATTGGAAGCAAACAAGCGCTACATTGCAGAAGGTGAAAAACTGGCGAATGAAATCCCTTCTCGATACGGACGTTAACTATAGAATCACTGCAGCTCCCCGGAGCAGCAAAAATGTACTATAAGCTAATGGTTTAGCGCATCTAATTGTTGTTCCGCCTTTGCTAGCGCATCAGGTAAACCGGAATGACCTGAAAGTTATGGGTAAGGCAGTCGGAAAAACCTCCGGAAAATAGGCGGAAATCCGGCTGAAAATGGCAGTAGCATGAAAACCGACATTGGTGAGGACTTGGACACACTCATTGAGAATGAGAAGCGTGCTTTGATCGAACAGTGTTTTCGTGAGGTGTGGGCAGAACTGACTGATGAGGACATAGAACCGGGTCTGGTAGCCGAGGTTTTCGCCGAAGCTACTTTGAAGCGTCTTGCCAAAGAACGCGGCGGTGAAAAGGCTTCAAAACTGATCGCCCACCTTATTGAGCTTGACGAAATGGGCTTTCTGCCTCCCGAAAGAACCCTTCAGTAATACCGTTCCAGCGTCTGACCTGGCGGTTGCATGGCAGCGAATTATTTTTTTCTTTCACCAAAACGACTTTCGACATAGCATTGGCCCGTCAAAATCAGGCGGGTATTATGCGCCGGAATGTAGTGATAATTTTCATAATTGCCGTGGTTTCGGTCACTTTGGCCGGGGTGAATTTGTCTTTTGCCGGTGACGATGACAATTCACAAAAGGCAGTTGACCAACCTGTAGAGACAACATCTGAATCAAACTCCACCGTATCAGAAAGCGATATTGAGTCCGGTTCTGAAACCAGCGAACCGGATGAACAAGAGTACATACCGCCGGAAGTCTTGTATGATTTGGATGCGCTGCCATTTCCGACCAGACGGATGCATGAACTGATATTGGAAGCAACCAGGGCGGGAGACATCGAGAAGCTGAGTGCATTTTTGGGAACCGGCGAAAACATGACCCTGCTTTCGTTAGGCGGAACGCCGGGCGACCCGATAGAATTTCTAAAGGAACAGTCTGGCGATGCCGAGGGACATGAAATACTTGCAATATTGGAGGAAATTCTCGAAGCGGGATACGTGCATCTCGACCCTGGGACCGATCAGGAACTCTATGTCTGGCCTTATTTTTTTGCTCTGCCGATCAATGATTTGACCGACCGCCAAATGGTAGAGCTTTTCAGGATCGTCACTTACGGAGATTTTCAGGACATGGAAGATTTCGGCGGCTATATATTTTACCGGGTGGGAATCACTCCCACCGGCCGTTGGCAGTTTTTTGTCGCTGGAGATTGAATTGAATTTTGCACGATTGAACAATCGCAGCCTGATCCGTGTGGGCGGAATTGAGGCCGAACACTTCCTTGAAAATCTGGTTACCTGTGCCGTTACAAATCTGGAAGCCGGAGATGCCAGATTTGGCGCACTTCTCACACCGCAAGGTAAAATCTTGTACGATTTTCATTTGGCCAGAAAAGACGAAGAATTCCTGATTGATATCGACAGCAGCATGGCCGAAGAGTTTTCCAAGCGACTGATGTTTTACCGGCTTCGTGCAAAGGTGGAAATCAATCAAGATGGGCCAATGGATGTATTCGCCTACTGGGGAAATTCAAAACCCCAACAGGAAAATTTTTTGGCGGATACCCGACATCAGGGTCTGGGGTACCGGTGCTATGGAAATGTGCCAGACGGTCTGACACCGGGCGACTATGAGGCGTTGCGGGTCGAACTGAACATTCCGATGGGTGGTGTTGATTTCGAATACGGCGGCGCCTATCCGCATGAAACGCTGATGGATCAATTTGAAGGAGTAGATTTCAGAAAAGGGTGCTACGTCGGCCAGGAGGTGGTTTCTCGAATGCAACATCGCGGAACCGCAAAAAAACGTATAGTCGGCATAGAAGCAGCAGGTTCGTTGCCGGAGACCGGAACACCGATTAATGCAGACGGTAAACCCTGTGGCGTTGTGGGCACCACTAACGAAAACCGGGGGCTTGCCCTGCTCAGGCTGGACCGCGCCATGCGTGCCCAGGCATTGGTTGCGGATGAAACGAGCATCACAGCGCATTTGCCCGATTGGGTGACATTTGGCTGGCCGGAGGCTGCAAAATGAACGGTCCGGCATCTTCTCCACGGGCATGGCAGCGCATGCTGTCTGGCCGTCGTCTGGATTTGTTGTCGCCCTCGCCGCTGGATGTCGAAATAGAAGACATTGCGCATGGGCTCGCCCGCGTGGCACGATGGAACGGCCAGACCCATGGCGAACATGCATTTAGCGTGGCCCAGCATTCCGTGATCGTCTGGCAGGCATTTTGCCAGCTTAATCCAAATCGCACTTTCGATGACGAGTTGGCCACACTCCTTCACGATGCGCCGGAATATGTCATCGGAGACATGATTTCACCATTCAAGGCTGTCCTGGGTGGCGAGTACAAGAACGTCGAAAGCCGTCTTCAGGAGGCAATTCATCTACGCTACAGCTTGCCGGCAGAAGTCTCGGCATCTTTGAAGTCCGCAATCAAGAAGGCGGATTCCGTGGCAGCCTATTTCGAGGCAACGGTGCTGGCGGGATTTGAAACCAAAGAAGCACGGAGTTTTTTTGGAACCCCGCGCAAGTTTAGTCGTGACCAGTTTGATTTGTCTCCAAAGCCGGCCCAACAGGCACAAAGCGAATTTCTTTCGGTCTTTCACAAGATTGAGGAGTGCCGACTGAAGAACGCCGAATAAGTCACTTATTTTCAGCCCCCGTGCCATTCCGAAGTGCACCAGTGAAAACGGCAGCGTGATGAGCATTCTTCCTTGCGGGCGGGCCAGGCGATGGCGAGAATCTTGTAGAAGGAGATTCGCCTATGCCTCGCGGCTACCACCACCTGACCCAAGATGAACGTTGCCAGATTTGGGGGTTGAAGAAAAGCGGCCTCTCGCAGAGAGACATTGGGCGTGAGCTCGGACGCCATCACACGACAATCCGTCGAGAGATGCAGCGCAACAGCGGCGGCCGGGGCTACCGGTACAAACAGGCCCATAACAAGGCGACAGAGCGCCGCCACAGGGCGTCATCGGTGCCAAGGAAGATGACACCCGCCCTGTGGCAATTGGTCGAGGAGAAGTTGGCGGCTGGCTGGAGCCCAGAGCAAATTTAGGGTCGGTTTCGTCGGGAAGGCCAAGCCATGGTGGGGCGGATGCGGATCTACGAATACGTCCGCGCGGACCGCAGGGCCGGTGGCAGCCTTTACAAACGTCTGCGGCGGCGTGGGAAGAAACCGAATTGGCGCGGCGGCCGGCACGCCGGGCGAGGACGCATTCCCGGTCGTGTCGATATCAGTGAGCGGCCCGCGATCGTCGAACAGAAGTTGCGGATCGGTGACTGGGAGGTGGACACGATCGTTGGAGCGGGTCAAAGCGGCGCAGTGGTTTCGGCGGTGGACCGCGCCTCGAAGATGACCCGACTGGTACGGCTCGACAGGAAAACGGCCGAAGATGTCGGAGCTGCGCTCAGACGCCGGCTGGAGGCAGATCGGCACCTGGTTCACACGATCACTGCGGACAACGGTAAGGAATTCGCTGGCCACAGCAGCCTGTCCAAGGCGCTTGATGCCAAGTTCTATTTTGCCCGGCCCTACCACTCATGGGAGCGCGGGCTGAATGAACACACCAATGGACTGGTCCGCCAGTATTTGCCGAAAGGCACGGATTTCCGGTCTGTGACCGATGCCGAGGTCCAGGCGGTGGAGGATCTGCTCAACGCACGGCCGCGCAAGGCACTCGGCTTCCGGACGCCGGAGGAGGTGTTCAGAGATGCGCAGGCACCGCCATGACCGCTCTCAAACCTCTGGGAAGCGCACAGCGTGAAATCTCTCTTCGGCACAGTCTGTTCGAAGAGGCGATTGCGCTTGTGCGCAATTCTGCGGTAGGGGTATTGGTAACGGCAATTCAAGTCATCGCAGGCTCCGCCTGTCGAAATTTTTCACCGCCAGGCCCTTTTTTGCATTCGGGCTTGCGCCCTCATTTCAAAAAGGGCCTGGCGGTGGTGCACCTCGGAGCGGAAACGGCGAGAAGGGAAAACTCGGCGGTGACTTCGACGAACGTCCAAATGACTTCAACAATCCGGATGAGCAGGTTCAGAAAATCATGGTTCTGATTACAGATGGCGGCATCACCTTTCAAGGGCGCCCGAAGGATTACACCTACAACAGTGTCCATACCTGGAAAAAGAACAACAAGAACCAGCAGACCCTGCTAAAACGCGGCAACCTTGCCAACGATGCAAATCACAATACGGCCATCGGAAACTTCAAGGCAGTTTGCGACGATCTTCGTGACAAGGGTGTGGTGATTTACTCAATTGGTTTTCAGATCAAGAAAAACTCGCTGCCCGAGAACCTGCTGAAATACTGCGCGACCAATCCGGCAAACTACTTCCTGGTGGAAACGCTTGATATCGCGAAGGCATTTAACGCCATTGCGGTCTCGGTCCAGAAGCTGAGAATTTCAGGTTAAATCCAATGCGGACGGGGATTATGGCAGTCAGAAGATTGAAAAGTCTTTGCTCGAGAGCGCGCAATGACGACAGTGGAGCCACCGCTGTGGAATTCGGCATACTCGGGCCGATTTTCTTCGTAATGATTTTCTCGGCAATCGAATTGGGCTTTGTGCTGACAAAAGTTGCGCTGCTGGAATCCGCTGCAAACGAAGTGGCCAAGCAGGTGTACATTGGAGCGGCAGCTTCAGGCTCCGTTACCAAGCAGGACCTGGAAGAGCAGGTTTGCGAAACTATGGAACTTGTAGATTCAAACTGTGACGGAAATCTCGCCATAGAACTCACACCCATCGCGACATACAGTTCAATTCCGGCAGCGGACGCCAAGTGTGTCGACAAAGGCGATCCGATCAAGCCGACCGTGGACTTCATTCCCGGCGCCGGTAACAACATCGTCTACATGAGGATTTGTCTTACAACGAACATATTAACGCCGGGCCTGGGATTCGGGCTCAGCCTGCCGAAAACCGATAATGGCAAGTTGCAGATCATCTCTGCGCTGGCATTTTCCAACGAACCGTTTTGAGGAGGTTGCTCATGCAAAAGATCAGTCATCTCCTGAGACGCTTCAGAGAAAACCACCGCGGTGTTGCTGCAGTGGAGTTTGCACTTGTGATGCCAATTCTATCCCTGTTGGTGTTTGGCGGTTATGCGACTTTCCAGACCATACAGGTCAATCGTTCGGTAGACCGAACCAGCTCGATAATTTCCGACCTGATTTCCAGAATGTCACTGATTGATGATGATACGGCCGACAATCTGGAAGCCATCGCCGCATCCCTCATCGGCGACTTGTCGGATGACGAAAGTTACCAGATCACCATGTCGAGCATCTACAACGAATTCGACACGGATGGCGACTATGATCTCGTCGTTGACTGGAGTTTCTCCAACAAATCCGGCAAGGAACTGAAGGACACGGAAATCAGCAACTTCGAGATACCGCTGATTCCGGAAGGCGAAACGGTCATTCTGGTGTTTGTTGAACTGGAGTTTTCGCCCCTGATGTTCCAGAACCAGTATGGCAAGGTCAAGCTGGAATAGGCCTCCACCAGGCGCCCACGCTTCGTGCCGCTGGTGGTTTACGAATAAGCACTCAATGAAATCCTACCTCTCTTGCAGACCTTAGCGTTTCTAAGCCTGTCAGCCAGCTTTTCTGGTTTGTTCAACCTATAGGCACCCCCTAGGTTCGTTTTACGTCATTTGAACCGGGTATCCCCGGTCGGTTGCGAGCATTCAAACAGTTGCAGAAAGAACCAGTTATGAATCCCGGACAGGAACTATCTCCCAGATACAGCGCAATTGAAGACCGGGGGCGAATTTACCTGGCAATATTCAGAGAACTGAAACAGCGTCTTGGTGAAGACGAAGCTATCTCCATCATGCGAAGCGCAAGTCGTGCCCACGGTGTTGAAGTCGGGCAATCCATCAAACATCTGGCTCCAAACGACTTTCAGGGCCTGCTCAAGGAATATTTCCTGGGACCTGACGAAGGGGCCACGTTCAATCCCGAAGTCATCGAACTCAATGGGGAGAGACTTAAAGTACAGATTCGAACCTGTCCCCTGAAAGATGGCTGGCTGGCGGCCGGATGCAGTGAGGATGAAGTCTGCACACTGTTGCAGTGTGCCACCGGTTTCGATCATGGGGTAATGGAAACGGCGGGTTTTGATTATGAGCTGCAGGTATGGAAACCAGGTCAAACCGGCTGCTGCAGAACCACCATCAAGGCTCGATAGGTTTTTCGCATTTTTGCCACCTGCCATGGCCTCAAACGCATTGCAAAGCATATCGGTTGAACGCGAGTACTAAAGGGCGTCACCCCAACGCTCGCCGGGACAGCAGAACTATCGTAACCGACTGAAGGGTTGTATCTCTAAATTTCCCGCAATATCCGATCAAGCAAAGTGTTGATCATTTCGACGTCATCTGCTGCTATGGTAAGCGGTGGGCGGATTTTCAGGATGTTGTCCTTTGGCCCTTCGCTGCCAATCAGGACCCGGTAGTCCCGCATCCGGTTTTTCACATAGGAACAGATATCACCCCCCTGAGAACCATCCGCACTGACAAGTTCCACACCGGCAAACAACCCCATGCCGCGAACGTCACTGACACAGGCGTACTTTTGTTGCAGCGCGTTCAGCCCTTCGAACAGAATATCACCCATTTGCCGGGCATTTTCCTGCAATCCCTCGTCATCTACAATGTCGAGCACCTCCTTGCCGACACGGCAGGAAACTGTTGAACCGCCAAAGGTTGAGAAAAACTCGATGCCATTATCAAAGCTCGCTGCGATTTCACGGGTTGTAACCAGCACACCCAGCGGATGACCATTACCGATCGGCTTGCCCATAACGACAATATCGGGCAGTGCGCCCTGATGTTCGAACCCGAAATAATAGTCTCCCAGCCGCCCAAGGCCAGTCTGGACTTCATCCGCTATACAGACACCGCCTGCGGCACGGACCTTTTCATAGACTGCTGGCAGATAACCCACCGGCGGTATGATTTGTCCACCCACTGAAGGAAATGTCTCAGCGATAAACCCTGCCACGCCATGCCCCTTCTCCCGTAAAGAAGCAATTGCAGGATCGACCATATCAGCATATTTTTGTGCACGATCAGGATCATCACGCCTGTAGGAACCGCGATAGTCATCCGCCACCTCTACCAACGCCACCCAATCCGCCTGACCGACGCCACCTGGCTTGTTGAATTTATAGGCAGAAATGTCGATCGCGCCGGTCGTGTTGCCGTGATAGCCGTGATCCGGGGTTATCATGCCCTTTGCGTTTGTATGAGCACGTGCAAGACGCAGGGCCAGTTCATTGGCCTCGGTTCCCGAGTTCACGAAAAAACAAACCTCAAAACAGTCAGGTAACTTCGATAGGATTTTCTCGGCAAATGCTATCTGGGCCGGATGCAGATAGCGCGTGTTTGAATTCATGCGCTTCAACTGGTCCGCAACAACCGCCTGGATGCGCGGATGGGCATGGCCGACATGCGGAACATTGTTGTAGGTGTCCAGATACTGCCTGCCCCATTCGTCAAACAGGTGATGTTTCCAGCCCCGCACCAACATCACCGGATCGTTGTAGGTGAGGCTAAGATTTCCGGCAAAATGAGATTTGCGCTGATCGAGAACCGTTCGCTTGTCAGTTGGGTGATACCGGGTTTTATCATCCGGCAGGTTCAACAGCGCAGCCGGATTTGGACAAAGCGCTCCCCAGAAATCCATGTCTTCCGGATCGCCCACCCCGGGCCAGTCTGCTTCCATGCCTTCGGTGGACAGCGCAAGCTGAAAATGTACATGCGGCGCCCAGCCACCGTTCACGTCTGTATCCCCCAGGCGGCAGAATTCCTCGCCTTTTTCCACCACATCACCGGGCTTCAGGCGATCGAGAAATTCCGGATTCAGATGCCCGTAAAGGGTGTAGAAACAATCACCCTCCGGCGTTTCGTGACGCAGGATGATGGTGCCCCCGTAGTCGAGATTTCCGGCCCGGTATTCGGCAACGAACACCTCTCCGAGCAACGGGGCATGAAGCGCAGTCCCGGCAGGCGCGAATGCGTCTACACCCAGGTGTACCGTGCGCCGATTGCTGGCCTTCCACGGCCCCTTTCGAAACGCTTTATCCGTATAGACCAAACGGGGTTCGCGATAGTAGCCTAGCCAGAGGGTGCCGTTGTGACCAAACTCTTCCCCCAGGCGGGCGGCTTCGTCCCTGCCCATCTCGAAAGGGTTTTTTGGACTTGTCGAATTCTCGACTGACAGCGAACCCATTGGAGCTTGGCACAGATCCTCGCCCATAAGCTCGGAAAAATTACCCCGTTCCGCGTCGAGCCAGGCGTGTACCCGATCGGCTCCATCCACCACCGGCATCCCGCAGGCAACCCGCAACCGTGCCGTAAGAAGTTTGTCGTGGATGGTGTTTCCCTCCAGAAACCGCCAGGCGGGCGCCTGCGAAATGGTGACATAGGGATCATCCGGATTTTCCTTGGCCATCAGGGTTGAATTGACAACGCTTGTGGCAAGCCGCATGCGCAGCAAGGGCCAGATCAGGGGGATTTCTTCAGGTGTCAACGGATTGTATTCGTGGTAACCCGCAATCAACGCTGCCAGTGCCAGTTCCGGGTGCGGATGATCCAGGACAATGTAGGCCGTCGCAATCGCCAGATCGCAAATACGCGGACAGGCGCACATGTCGCCCAGATCAATCAATCCGGAAACCGCAAACGGTTGAAGCAGCCCGCCTGTCACCATGATGTTGTAGTCGTTGGCATCATTGTGTACCGCCTGTTTTGGCAGTCCGTCCAACGCTGGACCGAGTCCGGCAAAATCGCGGCAAATCTGTTCAACCAGCGCCCGGCGTTCAGTGTCGTCGACACAGGCCAGTTTGTCTTGAATCCAGCTTGCCTGCATGAGGTTCCATTTGAAATCCCGATCCAGGGCGTCATGCTGAAAACCGGCTAATGCCTTTGCCGAACCACCCAGGACATTCCCAATCTCGCGAACAAGTGCCTCATTCTTGGGTTCCACCTTCGCGTAACACTGTCCGGGCAGACGGGATAACAGCCAGACCAGCCTTTCGACACCCTCCCCATCAGCCAAAGTCATGAGTGAACATCCGTCAGTTGAACGAATAATCCGGGGGCAAGGCAATTGCGGTTGCTCGTTTTCAATGTGCTCAAGTGTCCTGATCTGCATGTCCACCAGCCAGGGTTCACACCCTGCTCGCATGACTTTCAGAATAAAACCAATACCATCCCCATCAACAGCCAGGAAATTCAGGTCGTACTCGCCATCCAGCCTTTCGAGCCGGGCATCTATCCCCCAATGTTTCCTCAACATCGACTGCCAGTGCGGACTGTGTTGCGAACCGGTTTCAACTGCACTCATAAATACACCAAAACGCTACTACGAATTTTGATGGTTTGATGACCGTGCCAATGGCTGCTGTCAAGAAAGAAGAACACATTGTCTACCGTGACAGGCAATTCCATTTGTCAGGATTTCGCGCTAGCCTGTCGCAACGCAGAAACCGACGGAGATGCAAGATGGAACAGGTAACCGGCGGATGCCTTTGTGGCAAGGTGCGGATCACCGCTTAAGGCACGCCACTGAGGGTCGGTGTCTGCCATGCGCGAACTGGTAGCCCGTGATTTCGCCGGGCGGGATGTGGCTTTGCGCATGTATGGCCATCGCCGCAAAAACGATTGTTCGGATAGCGAGTTGGTTGTGCCCTTCAGCAGGCCGGAAGATGTTGCAGGACAAATGGTAGATGCCATGCAGGGTGCCAGGCCAACCGGCCGCACTCCGATTGACCTCAGTCTGCGACAGGCGCTTGATGATTTCGGAGGCCGCCGCGGATCCATCATTCTGATCAGCGATGGAATTGAAAGCTGTGATGCCGATCCGTGTGCCCTTGTTAAGGCATGGCGAGACAAGAATATCGACATCACCGTCCATGTTGTGGGTCTTGGCCTGAGAGACAAGGAAAAAGCGGCCATGCAGTGCATTGCCGATGCGGCCGGCACCCGGTATCGGGACGCATTCTCGACCGGGGAACTGATAGAGGGGCTGGGCGCTGCCCTTGAAGCCGCCAACAGGGGAGACAAACCTGAAACCGGCACCCCGGAACCAACGCCGCAGGAGACTGTGCCGGACTTTGCCCTGATTGTCGAAACCAGCGACGGCGTACGTCAGATGGGAACGGGTGTTCTGACTTCCACATCCGGAGACGCTTTGGAAGTCCAAAGCTTCGAGCGATACACGCCAACTCCCGGCACCTACAATCTCTCGGCAGGTGTTCGCACCATAGACGGAAAGGCCTACAAGCCGGTAACCATTGATGTCGCGGTTGCCGACAAGGGACGCACCATCGGCCGTGTCGTGGCACCGCGTCCACCGCAGGCAAGTGCTACGTTCGCCATGGAGGGAGAAGACTTGCGGGCGACCGTCGTTACCGTCTTCCAAAATGGCAGGAAACTTGGTTCTTTCAAAGGGGATGCCAGCGCGTTTGTACCAGAGGGAACCCTGGAATTCCGCTCAAGACTAGCCGGCACAAGCAAGCCTCTGTCGGTAACCGAAACCTTCAAAGAAGGTGAGGCAAAAACCATTTCCTTTGATGCAGCTGTAGAAGTTCATTTGACGGTAATTGCCCGCGGCACCGCAAACGGTGTCCAACTGCGCGGCAAACCTTCGACCGAATTGTGGCAAAACGGCAAGCGCCAGCACAAGGTGAACAACAGTTTCGGCGGGCTCGTTACCCCTGGAACCTATATGTTGCGCATAGATGACAGGCTGAACCGGTTCGAGACGGAAATTGTTGTATCACGGGAGGCAAAACAGGTACTCGAAATCGACGTTCCGGCCGGTGGTTTAACGGTCATCTATCACGATGTGAACGGGAACGAACTCAAGCCGGAACGGGTGTTCGTGGCGCCCAGTGGTACAAAACGGAGGCAGGTAAGACCCTCCAACAAGCCAATGATATTGATGCCTGGTGCTTATACATTGACGGGCTGGCCAAAGGATCGCGGTTATCCGGTAACGCAAATAGAGATGAAGGCGGGTGAAGCCGAAACAGTCATTCTGAAAGCCACGAAATAAAACGGCCACACACCCGAACAGGAAGGCTGGGCTACCTGCCTGTCGGGCGTGCTTACCTGGCATGAAAATCCGAACTAGCGGCTTTTCGGATTCAGGACAAAGCCAGGATAAGGATTAGGAAGGTAACCGCGGTGTTTGTGGCCGTCACGCAGGAAATACCGGTTGTTGCGCACACCATGTCTGCGCTTCACGCGGTGCTTCTTGAAGCCGCGGAACTTTTTGCCGCCGCGAAAGTGGAAAAAGCTCCCGACTTTGGTGACGTTCTCCGCCGAACCAATTTCAACACCCTGAGGGGCGGAAAGGTTGAGCGGCAGAGCTTGTGCCGATTGGGTGAGCCCAAAGCTCCCTGCAGAGAGAGAGCAACAGCGGTGAGTAATGCAGTTGCCGTTGTTTTGTTAAACTTGCCAGTCATGGGTTTGTCCTTTCATCAGTGAGTGTGTGTACGCCTGTGACTGATTCGGATGTCACTTTGGATAATGCCAGCTTGTTTGCTTCAATCCAGCTGCGCCCATGCACCGTTACAACAGCACCTTCAAGGCGCAACAGGTCCCTGGCTCGTTTTGTTGTCGTTTCCGGCACTAGAGCGTGTTCGCATCACGTGAATTCACAGCCGACTGCCCTGAAGAAATTCCGGCACTCCATTGGCGTGAACATATGGCAGACCTCTCCGATTGCCTTCCAGACATCATCGAAGGTTCTGGCGCCTGCCTTCCTCAGATGAGCCTTGAGCTTCGAAAAGGCCATTTCAATGGCATTGAGATCTGGGGAATATTTCGGCAGGAACAAAAACCATGCGCCGATATCTCGCAAGATCTGCTCGGCTTTTTCGCTCTTGTGAGCGGCTAGGTGGTCAAGGATTACGACATCTCTCTTTTCCAGTTCTGGCGCCAACTGTGTCTCAACATAAATCTCAAAGATTTCTTTGGTCATGGCCCGGTCAATAACCCAGGGCGCAACCAGTCCATGACTGCGCAGGCCTGCGATAAGTGTCTGCTTCTTCCAGTGGCCATGAGGGACAAAATCTATGAGGCGCTCTCCTGTTGGGGCCCATCCAGTTTGCTTGGCCATTTTGGTGTTTGTGGACGTCTCATCAATGAAGACAAGTTTTTCAATCGACCGATTCAAAAACGGAACACGCCTTGTCTTCCAGAGTTCGCGGTCTTTTTTCACGTCGATGCGGTGTTGCTCCTTGGCATAAATAGTCTTTTTTTATGCGACAACCCGAAACTGCGCACAACATGCCAGACAGGCGAATGATGGACATTGAGGTTGAATTTTTCGTTCAGCTCCGCACAAAGCTTACGGATTGTAATGTCCTTTTGTTCATCAACCCGTTTTCGAAGCCAGTCTTTATAGGGTGAAAGCTTGCCATGGCCTGTTTTTCCCGGGTTATGTTTTGGAGCAAGCGAGCCAGTTTCACGTTTCAACTTCACCATATCATTCACAAATTTGACGGAGACTTTGAACTGGGCAGCCGTTCCACGATGAGTGTGGCCTTCTTCTACATGAGCTACAACACGTTTACGCAATTCAATCGGATGGGGCTTGGGCATTGAAAATCCTTGGCTTCGAACCGAATCAGGTCACCCCAATCAGAATCATATTCGCGCACGGAAAGAAACTGAATCTACTCGACACAAACACGCTCTATGACTTCAACGGGTAATTGCAGTTTTCTGCCCGCATAGGCAACTGCCAGTCCGGCATTACCGCCGGAAGAGGAGATAAAACGGCGTGCTCCCTGTTTTGCGTAGTGTTCGCAGGCATGCCCGATACCACGCATCTTGAACGAACCGGATGGTTGCAACGCTTCCAGCTTCATATGGACAGCCGTGCTGTGTAGCTGGCTCAGTGGCAGGCTTTGCAGAAGCGGTGTGCGGATACTCAAAGGCAATTTTAAACTTTCCGGATCAGCCTGATGAATTTTGCTTATACCGCTCGATTTTCCTGTCGTCCACGGTTGGATTTCCATCGGATTCTCAGTTTAGGGACCGGTTGGGTTTTAAAGCAGTATCAAATAGGCTCAAGCGAGCAAACTATGGCGGCAGTCACGCGTTGAAGATCAACTTGCCGGACCGGCGTTGACCAGAAACCCACCCACCTACCCTGTAATCTCATCTGTCCATACAGACAGACAGAACAGTGCCTCATACTGGTACACAGTGTTTCAACGTGGCTACGTACGTTAAATTTACGCAGTTTATGAAACACAATCCGCTTGGATACCGGATTGTAGAAACAGAGTAATTATCTGATATATTTATGTTTTTAAGATAATACACCTGCCTTTTTCAAGTGGCACACTACTTGCAACACGTACGTAACTTCAACACGGCGAAACAGGAGGCAAAGCCATGAAAACCCGGAACCCAGCTACCAAAAGCAATCAGCTTCGCCCGGCAAAAGGGATCCGTGCACTGGCCTCCCGTTATTGGGAGAATGAAAGCGGCACAACTTCAATCGAGTATGGAATTATCGGGGTGCTGATTGCCACTGCAATCGTGGGTGGCGTCACTGCCGTCGGTACCGGTACCGAAAGCATGTATCAGTACATCACCACTACGATTGACGACGCCACCAACAAATAATCTGCTCCTGGAGCCCGTCCATCAATAGGACCTCCCCCTGCTCTTTAGCATTGTTTTACACAGACAAAATGCGCCGGTGTTACCGGCGCATTCTGCGTTGGGTTTGGGAGGAGGAAGGTGCCCTGTTTTAGTTACCGAAGCCGATGCCAATTCCGAACGGGCTGATCGAGATTGAAAAGCGTGAGCCTGAAGCCGTGCGGCCTGACATGCGGGTTACGCCTGTATCCGGGTTGGTGGAACGGGCCCAGGAATGGCCGCTGCGTGAGTCCGCGTGATGGTGCGGCTTGTACCGTCCGGGTTATGGATGGTTACGAAGGTTTTACGCTTCTTGTTCACCCGCTTCTTGTTGACAACCTTGCCGTTCTTGTTGCGCTTGGTGATGGTGTAGGACTTTGAGCCGTTGCGGGAACGGATGGATGTTGTTGAACCGTCGGCGTTGCGTGATGAGATTGAGCTCATGTAGCCGCCGCCTTCGCCGCCACCGGCGTAGGATGGGTTGATTGAGAAGCCTGTTGCAACCACGGCTGCAGCAAGGGTTGAAAGGATTGTTTTGTTGAGGTTAGCGTTGAACATTTTAAATCTCCGTAGGGTTAGCCATTTGGCTTGTTGAATTGTGTTACGGAGATGTGTCGCGTGGGGTTGGAAAAAGGTTCAAAGAAAGTTCGAGAAAAGTTTCTCTGAACCGGGAGAATATTTATAACGCATTGAAAGACAACAGCTTTCAGGAAGAACTTTTTTCAAAAAAAGTGCTGATGTGGCCAGATTGCCGGTTTCACCGATTGCTACTCTCGCCGATTACGCGCTATTCTTTCTAGCGAACATCTGATTCAGATATCCACCAGGCAAAGGCAGCGGCTTTAATGTTTCAAAGTTTTACCTCAAGTTCCGATCGTGCAGCCGGGCCGGCACGGTTGCAGGCTTTGCGGCAGGCTATGGCAGAGGACGGATGTACGATTTTTCTGGTGCCCCATGCTGATAAGCACCAAAACGAGTACCTGCCAGCCCGTGCCGAGCGATTGGCCTGGCTGACAGGGTTTACCGGTTCTGCGGGCTTCGCAATCGCGACCCTTGAAACCTGTGTCGTGTTCGTGGACGGACGTTACACCTTGCAGGTTGAGGAACAAATCCACCCGGACGCCTTCGTGTCGGAAAGTCTGGTTAACCTGCCTCCGTCGAAATGGCTTGAACAGAACCTGTCAGTAGATGATGTGGTGGGATACGATCCGTGGCTCATCACCATGCGC
Organism: Rhizobiaceae bacterium; assembly: GCA_965198665.1. Taxonomy (GTDB): domain Bacteria; phylum Pseudomonadota; class Alphaproteobacteria; order Rhizobiales; family Rhizobiaceae; genus JAALLB01. The sequence goes on from CBDAPT010000013.1 coordinate 215,142, forward strand.
CAGATGGAGGCTTACAAAAAGGCCTTTGAGAAGACGGGCGCTGTCCTGAAGCCCGTTGACAACCTGATTGACCGGGTCTGGGAGGACCAGCCAGAGCCACCACTGGAGCCTGCATTCATTCACCCGGTCGAATATGCTGGCGAAGATGCCTCCGAAAAGACCGAGAGGATACGCAAGTCGATTTCAGAAACGCGTTCCGATTATGCGTTATTGACAGATCCTGCATCACTCGCTTGGCTGTTCAATATCCGCGGCAGCGATGTGGTGCACAATCCGTTGGCACTGGGTTTCGCACTGGTTCCGGCGAACGGCGATATCCTGCTGTTTCTCGACAGCCGCAAACTTGACAATGAAACCAGAGCCCATCTCGAAGCGCACGCCGTGCTATATGAGCCGGATATGCTGGTAGACACGTTGAAAACCAAAGCGGCAGGCAAATCTGTACTGTGCGATCCCAACCTTACACCGACGCGGTTGGCCGGGGCAATCACCGATGCGGAGGGGACTTGTATCGATGGTCGTGATCCGGTTGTGCTCCCGCGTGCCATCAAAAACGAAACAGAGATTGCGGGAACCCGTGCCGCTCACATCCGCGACGGAGTTTCCGTTGCAAAATTCCTGTGCTGGCTCGACAGTCAGGAACCGCAGACACTCAGCGAGATCACGGCAGCACGGAAGCTCGAAGAGTTCCGCCGCGACAACGCACAAACCATGGGCAGCGAATTGAAGGAAATTTCCTTCGATACGATTTCCGGCCACGGACCTAACGGTGCCATAGTTCATTACCGGGTAACCGAACAAACCGACCGAAAGTTCACCGACAAGTCCTTGTACTTGTGCGATTCCGGTGCCCAGTATCTCGATGGCACAACAGACATCACCCGCACAATAGCCATCGGCACTCCGCCCAAAAATGCCATAACCGACTTTACCCTGGTTCTGAAAGGACACATCGCAATTGCCACGGCACGTTTTCCCAAAGGCTCCCGAGGTGTTGATATCGACGTCCTTGCCCGCCATGCGTTATGGCAACACGGCAAGGATTTCGCCCACGGTACGGGACACGGTGTGGGTTCTTACATGAATGTGCATGAAGGGCCGCAGTCTATTTCCAGACGCGGCATGGAACCACTCGTGCCGGGCATGATTATTTCCAACGAACCGGGATACTATGTTGAAGGGCAGTATGGCATACGGATCGAAAATCTGGTTGTGGTTCACGATGGTGAACAACAGACCGGTGGAAACGTTGAAACCCATGAATTTGAAACCATCACCCTGGCTCCCATCGATCACCGTTTGATCGATGTCACATTGCTTACGCCTGAGGAACGCAACTGGTTGAACACCTATCACAGCCGTGTATTTGAAGCCCTGTCATCACACCTTAATGCAGATGAAACTGCATGGCTGAAACAGGCGACCGAACCGTTGTAACGACCGCCTGCCAGGTGATCCAATTGTAGCCCAATCGGTGACCATTGCAGTACCAATCACCTGCGATTTCTGCCCAGCCAGCGCTCAATCTGGCGGCGTTCCCATTCCACATCAAAGAATGTGAACACTTCGAACACCGCCAATCCGTGCATCACTACACCGGTACCCCAGCCAAGCAATGGCCAGATAACCCACAGATTGTCGACACCCATATATAGGTTGGTTGCAATCAATGCCGCCATGCTGACGAGATAAAACACGACATGGCTGTAAAAGCCTTTTATGTCGCGCACATGCTGAAGCGCATCACTTTCTTCCGGGTCCAGTTCCTGTTGTTTATACATTTTCGTCTCCGTTGCTAATGTGGAAATTTCCACGTCGAGCGCCGAAGCGAGTGCGCCGAGAGTTTCCAGGCTGGCATTGCCGCCACGTTCGATACGCTGGACGGTGCGGACACTCAAATCACTGATCTCGGCCAGTGTTTCCTGTGACCAACCTTTTTGGATACGTAATTTGCGAACCAGCATCTGACATTCTCCTGGGTGACAGGCTTCGACAGCTACAGCATGGTGCTACTTCATCGTTTAAACCACGACAGCAACCCGAAACGAACACGACAGCGCCCCGACAGCATAACACAGATAGTAGCCCGGGAGTTATCAGAAGGCAGAACTGTTAAATTGAATCCCCATCGAACAGTTCCACAGGCAATTCGAACACCTCCAACCCGTCAATACAGCCCAGATTTACCCGGAAACATCCCGGATTCAACCGGGTTTCGACATGGGTGAATATCCCGCATGTATTGCAAAAATAGTGCCTGGCCACCTCGGTGCCAAATTGATAGTCAGCAAGCGTATGATCGTCCGAAGATATCCGGATATCAGATTTTTCAATCACAAAATTTGACAGATACGCACCTTTTCTCCGGCAGATGGAGCAACTGCACCGCATCGCGGATTTAATCGGTTCCGCTTTGAATTCAAACCGAACCTTTCCGCAATGGCATTGTCCGCGATAGTCTTGCATTGCTCTTTTCCGTGACGAACCTGAATATATCTACACCCTCGGGCAGAAATTCTTCAATTCAAATATGGGTACCAACAGGCATTCACCGTCCGATCAGTTCCGGGGATTGCGGGCAGTCACCCGGTTTGTGAAGAGTCAGCCAACGGCTTGTGTTTGCTCTGATGCGCCCTTATCAGCGCCAGAAATTCCTTCATCGGCAGGGCCGGGGAAAACAGATATCCCTGCATGAAGTCACAGCCCAGAGATAGCAGCAATTCTGCCTGTTCAATACTGGTAACGTGCTCAGCTACCGTCTTAAGTCCAAGTGCATTGGCCATGTTCAGGATAGCCGTAACCAGCTCCCGCACCTCATCCTGCTCGTCTATCTCGGCAACAAAGGAACCATCAATCTTCAGTTCGTCAAACGGGAATCGACGCAATTGCGAAATTGACGAATATCCGGTGCCGAAATCGTCCAATGAGAACCTGACACCACTCTTCTTCAAACGATGCATACACGCTTCCACACATTCCGGGTTGCGGGCCATTACATGTTCGGTTAGTTCAATCATCAGGAGATCGGGCTTGATGTTATGATCGCCAAGGAGTTTTTCGATCAAGGGTGCAAAATTTGTGTCCAGCATTTGTCTGGGACTGATATTTACAGTGAGGGCTATGTCACGGAGAGTATCGTCCTCCTGCCATTCTGACAGAGTTCGAATCGACTGATTCGACACCCACTCATTCAATTGGGATATTTGCCCGGTCTGTTCTGCCAGACCAATAAACTCATCCGGCATGATTCGTCCCCGAACCGGATGATTCCAGCGCGCCAGAACCTCTGCGGATGAAATTTTGCCGTTTCTGCCAATCTGTGGCTGAAATTCCAGAACAAACTGATCCTGCCGGATGGCCAGTTGAATATCTCGCTGAAGACTATAGGTATCTGACACTGAGCGATGCGTATCGGTATCAAAGGTTACCAGGCTGTCCCTGCCGCCCTTCTTGGCCTCATACATTGCGATATCGGCACTTTTGAGCAGGTCATCAAGTTCATTGTCATCGGATAGCTTGAACTTGACAACGCCCATGGACATCGTCATCGGACAATCGGTTCCATCGATGACAAATCCCCGCCTGACAGCACTTAGAAGGATGTTTCCGACTTCGAGCGCTGTTTCTCCGGCAATATCCGGATCAGCGTCGAGATCCTTGAGTAACAGAACAAATTCATCCCCGCCAAACCGGCTTACATGCGCGCCTCCAAAGGGTTGCGGCGTATTTATCGCTTCCAGGGTTTCGCTAAGGCGGTCGGCAACTTTGCGCAGCAGCTTGTCGCCGAAACTGTGCCCATGGGAATCATTCAGAAATTTGAAATTGTCGAGATCAATAAAACACAGCGCAGCATGCCCGTTTTTTGTTTCCGCTTCACAGAGGTATTCCTTCACCTGAGAGAAAAACCCAAGTCGGTTTGACAGACTTGTCACCGGATCAAAATAGGCCAGCCGATGAACATGTTCTTCCGCCTTTTTCCGCTCGTTGATGTTCATCATCTGACCGTGCCAGATGGTGGAGCCGTTTTCCCCCGCCTCCGCAACAGCCTGAATACGGAACCATTCAATCTCGCCTGTAGGAGTTTCCAGCCTGAACTCACTATCCCAGGACGACAATTCCCGCCGAGATATTCTTAACTTTTCCTGGTACTCCACAAGATCTTCGGGAAAAATCTTATCAATGAAATGCTGAGCCTTGAACTCCTCGTGCGGCCCAAGGTCAGCCAGTTCTCGGAACTTGGCGCTTACATATGGGCATATGAATTCCCGGTCTGCTGTACGAACCATCTGGAACAGGCCTACCGGGAGTTTGTCGGTCAAATTTTTCAGAAGTTTTTCGGACTACTTGCGGACGATACCGTCTGTGATATCGCGCACCGTTCCCTCATAGCACAGCGGCTTTCCGGTTCTGGGGTTTGATACGACGCGGGCATTTTCAGATATCCAGATGCGTTCCCGTGTCTTGTGTCGATAGATTTCCGAGACAAAGTCCGTGACACGACCGTTTTCGGCCAGCAGTTTTTTGAATTCATCACGGCGATTGCTGTCCACATACCATTCGGTCGCGATGTCATCAACGGCTTTCAGCATCTCGGCTTCAGAACCATACCCATTCAGGCGGACAAGGGCCGGGTTGGCAGAAAGTTGTTTTCCGTCAAGACTGGAGCGATATACACCCTCTGCCAGATTATCTATCAGTTCGTCAGAATTTCTCTCAGCGAGCGCTTTGATTTCTTTGCGCGCCCGGCAATAGTTCACAATCAGCAGCAATACGAGACACGCGATTGCTGCCACAAAAATTATTGTGGAGTTACCCAATATTGACAATACAATCCCTTGGTTCGGATCGGCCCCTGCAACAATTCTTTCCCAAAAGGGTTAAGAACCGGTATTCAATCGTTAACTATAAGTTTCTAACCATTTGAATTTTAGAAGCTAAAATCCAAGTGCCCGACCGCTGATAACCAGGCCCATTCCGATCAGAAGAACGGCAATAGGCGAGAATCTGAAGCAGACAAGCATGGCTATTATCATGGCAACGATTTCAAGCTGCCCATTGTTGAGAATGGCTGGCAAAATCAACGTCACCAACACCGCACCAGGTACCGCCTCAAGCGCAGCTTCGACCCTGGGGTGCAGCCGTTTGAACCGCGACAGGACCACATAACCACCTGATCGGGTGATGTAGGTAACGACACCCGTCAGCAATATGACAATCCAAACTGTTTCCGGCGAAGCGGGATTTAAGAGGAACTCAATCATCTGCTTCTCCAACAACCGGCTTGCCGATTATGGCGGCGAGCACAATTCCAAATGTCGCACCGATCATGATGTGCCAGGGCGACCCTAAAGTCAGATAAACGATGGCTGCTGCTGCACCACTTGCCAAGACGCTGACGAGCCAGTTTGGCCGTGCCCGAAATCCCATCAGCAGGGCCAGAAAATAAATCGACAGCAGCATATCCATCCCCAGTGCATGGGGATTGGTAATCAGGTTTCCACTGAACGCGCCGACTGCCGTCGACGCCAGCCAGACCGGATAGAACGGGATCGCGAGACCAAAGTAATAGGAAGGAGTAAGCTCTTGTTTTTCTATTCTTTTTTCACCTAATCCGAACGAAATATCCGATAAGAGAAAAAATGAAGCATACTTTTGGGGCACCGAAAATCGCCCGAGAAAACGACTGATAGAAGCTGAATAAAGAACGTGCCGGAAATTAACCGCAAACACTGCCACAAGAACAGACCAGACCGGCACTTTCTGATTGTACAAGTCGAGAAACACAAACTGGCTGGCGCCGGCAAATACCGATGCGCTCGACAATATGGTTTGCCAAAACGTAAGCCCATTATTGACGCCGGTGGCACCAAAAAGCATGCCAAAGAAACATACTACCAGCATCAATGGCAGACTGTCTTTGAAACCTTCAGTGAACTGGGAATCCAATGGTGAACTCATGGGCAGGATGTTTAACCAGCATTACAGGTATTACCAGCGAATAATTCTGACAACAGCGATCAGAAATTCTTAGCCAGCCCCGATTAACTCGAACCAGTCATCTTCATCTATCGTTTCGATCCCAAGGTCTGTCGCCTTTTTTAGTTTTGATCCGGCCCCTGGGCCAGCTACCAAAAGGTCGGTCTTCGCTGATACTGATCCGGATACTTTGGCACCCAAACGCTCAGCCATAGCCTTGGCCTCATCCCGCGTCATCTTCTCCAGCGAACCGGTGAATACAACCGTTTTTCCGGCAACCGGAGAATCTGCAGTAGGAAGCTCGGGAGGTGTCGGATCAACCTGCTCCAGCAAACGATCCCAGACATTTACGTTGCGCTGCTCATCAAAGAACTCTTTCAAGGCTTCCGCAACCGTGCCTCCAATACCATCTATGGCGATTAATTCCTCATAATTCGTTGCGCAGCCAAGGTTTCTCATCGCCTTATCGAACCCTTCCAGATCTTCAAACGACCGCGCCAAATCCTTGGCAGTCTTTTCTCCGACATGGCGAATTCCAAGACCGTAGATTAACCGGTATAGTTCTACATTTCGGCGAGCATCAATTGCGTCAAACAGTTTGGCAGCACTTGTAGCGCCCCACCCTTCCACATCCTTCAGTTTTTTGAGTGAACGGGCATCGCGATCCCGCAAAGTAAAGATATCCGCAGCATCGGCGATCCGCCCCTGATGATAAAATGCCTCGACCTGCTTGTCTCCCAAACCGTCAATGTCCAGCGCGCCTCGTGCCACAAAATGCTTCAGCCGCTCGATGGCCTGGGCCGGACATACCAAACCACCGGTGCAACGGGTGACCGAATCCAGTTTACCAGTCTTGTCGTTGTGCTCACGAATTGCATGACTCCCGCAGGCCGGACACACCGTCGGAAATTCAAACTCCTGAGCCGAAGGTTCACGCTTTTCCAGATCAACATCCAGAATTTGCGGTATGACATCCCCGGCCCTCTGCAACATGACATGATCACCGACACGCAAATCCTTGCCGCCGCGAATTTCTTCGCCCTTGTTTCCTATACCCTTCACATAATCCGCATTGTGCAGGGTTGCGTTGGTAACCACGACCCCGCCAACTGTTACCGGTTCCAGACGGGCTACCGGCGTCAGCGCACCCGTGCGCCCAACCTGAATCTCAATGTCGCGCAGGATGGTCCAGGCTTTTTCCGCAGGAAACTTGTGCGCAATAGCCCATCGCGGAAAACGTGAGACAAATCCAAGCCGGCTTTGTAATCCAAGGTCGTCAACTTTGTAGACCACGCCGTCAATATCGTACTCCAATTCTGGCCGCTCACGTTCTATCAGACGGTAATGCTCCAGCATTTCATCAACATTTTCAAAATGTTGCATGAGCGGGTTGATTCTAAATCCGACTTCCTCCATCCACTTCACCATGCCTATCTGGCTTTGCGTCGGCATCGAACTCATCTCACCCCAGGCATAGGCAAAAAAACGAAGCGGACGGGTAGCGGTGATTGCACTGTCAAGCTGGCGCAGGGATCCTGCTGCGGTGTTGCGTGGATTGACGTAGGTGGCTTTGCCTTCTGCTTCCATTCGCCGGTTCAGATCCTGAAATGCGGCATGGGTCATGTAAACTTCGCCGCGGATTTCAACGATATCGGGAATGTTGTCTCCGGCAAGTACCTGCGGAATATCAGAAATGGTGCGGGCATTCTCCGTAACATTTTCTCCAGTGGTACCATCCCCTCTGGTTGCCGCCGTGATCAACCGGCCCCTTTCATACCGCAACGAAAGGGAAAGCCCGTCAATCTTTGGCTCTGCGGTGAGACCGAGAACATAACTGTTGTCGAGTTTCAGAAACCGACGAACTCTGTCCGCGAAATCCCGAACATCTTCATCATTGAACGCATTATCAAGCGACAGCATTGCAATCGCGTGTGTTACTTTCTCAAACTTATCCAGGGCGACAAAACCAACCTTTGTCGAAGGCGAATCTTCGCGCACGAGATTTGGATAACGCTGCTCAATGGCAAGGTTGCGCCGCCGCAGCGCATCATATTCAGCATCGGAAATAGTCGGATTGTCCTCTGCATGGTAGCGCGCGTCATGCTCGGCAATTTCGCAGGCCAGCCGTTCGAGTTCCTTTGCCGCCTCAGCTTCGTTCAATGCTTCTACCGCTTTCACAGCTCTACCCCTGCTGTCCGCACCGTTTCACATTTCGCTGGAAACGTGAAACCGGACTTTCTCCAAAACCGTTATCGTATTCCTGCTTTCGCCCAGCCGACAAAACAGGAACCCAGCTAAGCTGCAGACTGGTTCATTAATTTCTCAGCCGCAGCCCTTGCTTCATCCGTAATGGTTGCACCGGACAACATTCGCGCGATTTCTTCAAGTCTTGAATTCTGGGAAATTTGTACAACCTGCGTTGAAACCACGTTGTCCGAAGTTCCGGAACCTTTGGAAATCAGGTAATGCCAGGATGCCCGTGCAGCAACTTGTGGTGCGTGGGTGACGGAGAGCACCTGTACGCGGTCCGCCAGACGTGACAAACGCTGCCCGATGGCATCTGCTACCGCACCGCCAACACCTGAATCGATTTCATCAAAAATAAGAGTGGGTGCAGAACCTCTGTCGGCCAACGCAACTTTCAATGCGAGCATGAAACGCGATAATTCCCCGCCAGACGCCACCTTGCGCATTGGCCCGGCGTTTGACCCGGGGTTTGTCTGGACCCAGAACTCCACCTGGTCAATACCCGAACGTCCGGCAAATTCCTCGCCGGATTGCTGGCGCGAAATAAACTGGGCCTGCTCAAGTTTGAGAGATGGCAATTCTGACATCACTGTTTGAACCAGATGTTCTCCCGCTTCACTGCGATCCCGCGACAGCTTTTCGGCAAGGCGGAAATATTCTGTTTTGAGTTCGCTTGCACGCGTCTTCAGCTTGTCGAGCCGGTCTTCACCATCCTCAAGCATGGACAGACTGTCGGCCATACGAACCGCGAGTTCCGGCAAGTTTTCGACCGCAACATTGTATTTTCGGGCTGCGGCACGCAAGGCAAACAGCCGTTCCTCCGATGTTTCGAGTTCCTGGGGATCGAAATGAGTTTCATGATATGCAGTTTCCAATGAAGTTTGCGCTGCATAAAGCGAAGAAAGTGCTTCATCAAGATGCGCGAGCGTCTCATCAATCAGTTCCGGCGCCTGTTGACGCTTGCGTTCCAGCCGGCGAGCCAGATTTGCAATCAGCGTGACCGGGGAGCCGTTTCCAGAGAGTTCCTCGTTTGCTTCGGACAAATCGGTCGCAACCTGCTCAATTTTCATCAGCTTCTGCCGCCTGTCCGCAAGATTGGTCTCTTCGTCAGTTTCCGGCGCCAGCAGTTTAAGTTCTTCACACGAAGTTCTCAGATAGTCAGCCTCTCGCTGCGCATCTGCGACTTCCTCCTCAAGCCTGGCCAAAGCCTCTTCAGCCTCCCTCCATGCATCCCAGGCTTTTTCCGTCAGTCCGGTTTGTGTTTCAAGGCCACCATGCGCATCCAGCAACAAACGATGCGTGGCGGGATCCAGCATTGCGCGATCGTCGTGCTGTCCATGAATTTCCACAAGCTGGAGCCCAACCAGACGCATCAGTGCCGCCGAAACCGGCGCATCATTGATAAACGCCCGTGTCTTTCCGTCCGCTTTCTGAATTCGGCGCAGCAGCAATTCGTCCGATATGGAAATGCCATTGTCAGAAAGAAACCTGAAGATGGGGTGCCCGTCAGGAAGCTCAAACACGGCTGTTATGCTTCCTTCCGCTTCACCTTTGCGTACCAGGGAACCGTCACCGCGGCTTCCCAGTGCCAGGGAAAGTGAATCAAGCAAAATGGACTTTCCGGCGCCGGTCTCACCTGTAAGCGCAGACAATCCTTCGTCAAACTGAAGATCCAGGTGTTCGATCAGTACAATGTTGCGAATTGATAACTGCGCCAGCATCCCCCGGACACCCTCTCAGATCAGGGTCAGGTGGAACTTCCACCGAATAGTAAAGTCAGCCAGGAATTGTCGGATTCCTTAGGTGTATATCCGCCGGTCTGCAACAGTTCGTAAGAATCCTTGTACCACTGACTGTCTGGAAAATTGTGCCCCAATACGGCTGCAGAATTCTGTGCTTCCTCAACCAGTCCGAGAGAAAAATAACTTTCGGTAAGACGGGCCAGTGCTTCTTCCACGTGCCGGGTGTTGGGATATTCTTCTACCACACCACGGAAGCGGTTAATCGACGCCAGAAACTCGCGCCGCTCCTGATAATAGCGCCCGACCAGCATTTCCTTGCCGGCGATCTGGTCGCGAGTGATGCGGATTTTGCGCTTCGCATCCTCCACGTATTCGCTTTCAGGATATTTTTCGACCAACGAATTCATCGCATTATATGCCCGCTTTGTCGTGGTCTGATCCCGTGTGATATACGGCATCTGTTTGTAATAGGACATACCGATAATATATTGGGCATAGGCCGCATCCTTGTCGGCCGGATACAATTCGATAAAGCGCTTTCCGCTTGTGGCAGCCTCCTGATAGGCACCTTTGCGGTAATTGATAAACGTATCGAGAATCAATGAACGCCTGGAATACTCAGAATAGGGATGCTGCCGGTTGAGCTCACCAATGCGTCTTTGCGCAGTTTTCAAATCACCGTTATCAAGGTTTGCCAACGCCTGGTTATACAGGGTGTCAGGGGGAATAATTTCCTCGACAGCAAATTTTGCGTCTTTGTCAGTTTTGCTGCATGCACCAAGTACGATTACCGATGCTATGGCAATTCCTTTGACTATGAATTGAGCTTTCATCCCGTACTACCCGTTACCTGTCTTTCGCCCGACTCCGGCTATTCGTACCGGATTACCGACTTAATGTTGTGTGATGCAGGGCGGTCAGACGACCCAATCTACACCCCAATGCACCTTGTTTAACGCGCCATTTCTCATCGAACCTGCTGAGCATTAACAAGAAATGCTTTTTCTTCAATGGCTTTTCACGGTTTTCTGAATCTTCGTTACCCGAATTGTCAGATCACCCTTCCCGACCGAAAAAGAAAATACACCACCTTATTCAATCGATAAAGAGAATATCGTCTTTAATTGGCACCATTTTGTGGCAAGGTAAACGGCTACCCCGGGAATTTTTCAGATCAGGACAGCAGCGTAGGCTGGTGCACTCACAGCAACCAGTTCGCGATGCATAATGCGCGGCCGTGAACGTGGTGGCTGAACAAAATCAAATGCCTCGTTGTCACTCAGCAATGCCTGCAAAACCAGGGAGTTTAGCTTGTGCCCTCCACGGTAAGACCGATAACAACCGATAATCGGAGCCCCTGCCAGGGCCAGATCGCCAATTGCATCCAGTGTTTTGTGACGCACAAACTCGTCAGTGTAACGCAGACCTTCCGGGTTGATGATCTTATTGTCATCACCGATGACAACAGAGTTCTCGAGTGACGAACCCAGGGCAAATCCGGCAGCCCAAAGCCGTTCAACATCTTTCATGAAACCAAATGTGCGTGCGCGGCTCAATTCGTTACAGAACACTTCTTCGGTAATGTCAGATGCAAAGCGCTGCCTGCCAATGGTTTCACAATCGAAATCGATCTCTACTTCGAAGCGGGAACCTTCATATGGGGTGAACTCTCCCCAGGAAGCACCCATATCAACCCGAACGGGTTTGTTGACGCGGATGTAGCAACGTGCAGCTTCCAGAGAAACCAGTCCGGTCGCCTTGATTGCATCGACGAAAACCGCAGAACTCCCGTCCATGACAGGCACTTCATTGCCTTCTAGCTCCACAATTACATTATCGACGTTCAGCGCACGTAGTGCAGCCATAAGATGTTCGATAGTTGCAGCATGCGGTCCGTCAAGTTTGCCCAGAACCGTACATAGATCCGTAGCACCGACAGAACCCAGATTTGCCGCCAGATCGTGAACATGGCCTGCCTGGTCACTTACGCAAAAAATAATACCGATATCAGCCTCGGCTGGCTGCAATACCATGGTAACGTCCTGGCCAGAATGAACGCCTGTACCGGCGAATTCCAGCCTGTTTCTCAATGTCGTCTGGTAACCTAGCAAACTCTTCCCCAATCCGCCCTACTGGACATGACCCGGTTCTTGATTGTCTTGTTTCTGCGCGGGCCACATCAACTTGACGTCAAAGATTATAAACATCATGACGTTGTGATCCAAATCACGCTTTCTTACGCTTTGTTACTAACGGCCAAACGGTCGAATTAATTTTCCTTTTCTTTTCAATGCGTTAAAGAAAACCTGTAAATGATACATTACATTACAAATCTGCTTTCTGTTGAAACTTGTAAGTTTTAGTTTGCCTGCCTTCTCAAAAACGCCGGAATATCGAGTTGATCGTCTTCCTGAAGCGGCTTGGCAGATGGACTAATTCTCCCCATTGCATCAACCGGCTCGCGCTTGGGTGCATAGGGATTATTGTCGACTCTTGCTTCTGTCTCGGTCCGCTTCTCGGCTGGAGCAGGCGCAGACGGCCGCAACTCCGTTACCGGTTTGGGCATGGCCGCAGTCTTTTCGGCCGGTCCATCAAGTTCGTCCTCTTTGGTACCGAAACTGCTCTTGAGTTTGTTCAACAATCCCATCGGACCATGATTGGTGTTTTGCTCCGCACCCGCCGGTGTCTGCGGAGCTACCGGTTCCGCCTTTACCATGGCCGGAATCTCTTCGGTTTTGGGCATTAGATTGGCCGCAACCGTGCTTTCCGGTTCTTCTGCGACCGGTGGTACAAATCCTTGATTCTGAGGCATAAGTTCTTCTTCGAGCGCAGATTTGAATTCCTCTTCAATCTGCGGGTCAGAGAACAGTGCTGTTGCAGCGGGCTTGAAAGTCTCAAGGGTAACCCCATCCTTTTCAACCTTCTGCGGAGACGCAGGGATTTCGAGTGCAGCCTTGGTAGCTTCCACTTTCCTGTTCAGTTCCGCTGTGTGTCCGGCATCTTCGGTTTGCGCCGGTTTTGCGTTCGGTGTTTCCATGGATGGAGCACTGCGGGTTACCGCCTCGGTCCGTACCGGTGTGGCCGGACGCTCACTTCGAATGACTGAATTATCAATCCCTGTGGCCACCACTGAAACCCGTATTACACCTTCGAGATTTTCGTCAAAAGTCGCACCCAGAATAATGTTTGCTTCCTGGTCTACTTCCTCGCGAATGCGGGTTGCCGCTTCATCCACTTCAAACAAGGTGAGATCACGGCCGCCGGTAATGGAGATAAGCAAACCCTGTGCGCCGCGCATCGAGCTTTCATCCAGCAGCGGATTGGAAATTGCAGCCTCTGCAGCCTGCATTGCGCGGCCCTCGCCACTGGACTCCCCGGTGCCCATCATGGCTTTGCCCATATCCCGCATAACCGAGCGCACGTCGGCGAAGTCCAGGTTGATGAGGCCTTCCTTGACCATCAGGTCTGTGATGCAGGCAACCCCAGAATAAAGCACTTGGTCGGCCATGCCGAAAGCGTCTGCGAAAGTGGTTTTGTCATTTGCGATGCGGAAAAGGTTCTGGTTTGGAATGACAATCAGGGAATCCACATGCTTCTGCAATTCGATAATGCCCTTGTCTGCCGTATTCATGCGTCCCTGTCCCTCAAACTGGAACGGCTTGGTGACAACACCAACGGTCAAAATACCCATCTCACGCGCTGCCCGTGCAACAACCGGCGCAGCACCGGTGCCGGTGCCACCACCCATACCGGCAGTCACGAATGCCATGTGCGTGCCGTTGAGGTAATCCTGAATTTCCGTCATGCATTCTTCAGCAGCAGCACAACCTACTTCCGGATGAGATCCGGCCCCAAGGCCTTCTGTTACATCAACACCCAGCTGGATCACTTTTTCTGCCGCCGACATGGTAAGTGCCTGCGCATCCGTATTGGCTACAACGAATTCTACGCCCTGAAGGCCGCCCTGGATCATGTTATTGACGGCATTTCCGCCGCCGCCTCCAACACCAAATACGGTAATCTTTGGCTTCAGCTCTGTAATATCAGGCTTTTGCAAGTTGATGGTCATTTCCTCGTCTCCATTTTGTGGTTTGACGGGGAGTCCGCCAGAACCTTTCTTGTGACGTATTTGTCACTTTCCGCATTAAAAACTCTCTTTGATCCAGGAGGTTATCCTTCCCCAGGGGCCACCTGTCCCGGTCAACAACACATCTCCAAACGTTGACGGTTTGGAGAAATTCTCAATCGCCGCAATCTGCGGGTAAATAAGCAATCCAACAGCCGTGGAAAAGGCAGGACCTTTGGTTGCCTCCGGCATCCCGGCTACACCCATTGGACGCCCCATTCTTACGTTCCTGGATAGGATGCGTCTGGCCACTTCCACTACTCCGTTCAACTGGCTGCCACCGCCGGTCAGCACCAGGCGTTTGCCAAAGGCATCGGCAAAGCCCGAACGGGCGAGCCTGTCGCGGATCAATTCCAGTGTTTCTTCCACCCGAGGACGAATGAAACGGGTCAGTTGCGCACGCGAAACCTGGTTTGGTGCATCCATATCTTCTTCTGCGATCGGTGGCACGGTAATCAGCGCGGTTTCATCGCTTGATCCCATCAAAGCCGAGCCGTGCTTGACTTTGATAAGTTCTGCGTCCTCGAGCCGTGTCGACAGCCCCCGCGCAAGATCCATGGTTACATGATGCCCGCCAATCGCTATGGCATCGGAAAACACAAACCTGCCATCCATGAAAATCGAAAGTGTCGTGGTGCCGCCACCAATATCGATACAGGCGTAACCCATCTGCATCTCATCTTCGACCAGACAAGCAATGCCGGCCGCATAGGGCGTCGCAACCAAATCTTCCACGCTAAGGTGCGATCGGTTGATACAGTGCTCCAGGTTGCGAAGCGGCGCATTTTCAGCCGTCACAATATGCATATCCACGCCCAGACGGGTACCTACCATGCCAAGCGGATTTGAAATTCCGTGTTCCCCGTCCAGTGAGTAACCAATGGGAATTGAATGCAGGACTGAACGCTCAGGGGCGAGTGCATGCTCGGCACCGGCCAGAAGAACCTGTGAGATATCCCGTTCCAGAACCGAATGCCCGTCCAGCGAAATATCAGCAGAAAATGCCTCGCTCACCAATCTTCCGGAAGACACATTCACAATCAGGGATTCAACGGTAAGGCCGGCCATACGTTCGGCGGCCTCTACAGCCTGACGGATTGCCTGTTCCGCCTGATCCAGATTGACAATAACCCCGGATTTCATGCCGCGGGATCTTTGATGTCCCAGTCCGATAATTTCTATGTGATGGCTGCGGCCCAAAACCGCCTCACCCTGATTGCGGGGTGTAAGTTTGGCAATCAGGCAGCATGTTTTGGAGGTACCGACATCAAGAACGCTGACAATTGTCGGACGTTTGTCCGACAAGGGTTTCATGCGCGGCAACAGACCGTTTTCCCTGATGATACTCATGTGCGGTGCCAATCCCGTTTGAGCAGTTTTTCAAGATATTCCTGACGTTCCTGTGCATCATCACTTGGCAAACGAAGCACAAGTCTGTCTGGAAGCCGCATGTCAATATGCACCAGTTCGCGATCAAGTATGCCGCGGTTCTGTTGCAGACCGTCAAGTTCCACCAGTGCTTCCTTCCAGCCTTCCTCCGGTAGCAGAACCTTGAGGTCATCCTTCAGGACAATGTCCCACCGACGGTCAGCAACCCGGACAAAGGCGCTGGCCCGGTCCACGATTTTCGGAAATCTGGCGACAACAGAGATAAACTCCGATGCCGCCAGATTGGCCCCCGTCCCCACTACCTGTGGTAATTTCAAATGTTCAGGAGAAGCTTCACCCAGAACCACGCCATCGCGTGCGATTACGGTAACCAGATTGGATGTTTTCCAGAATGCAAATGGCTCACGCTCTACCACGTCCACCACGACGGTACTGGGATAAACCTTGCGCACGTTTGCAGACTTAAGCCACGGATTTTTAAGGAGTTCCGCTCGGGCAGCATCCGTATCAAATGAAAACAGCGAGCGTTGCAATTGCGGCGCTATCGCATATTCGACACCTTGATTGTCGATTGAAACATTGCCGCTTACGACCAGAGATTTAGCCGAAAACCCTGCCTTGCTGAGAACGGTTGAACCGAGATCAGTATGGCCGCCCCAAAAGTATCCGGCACCAGCCAGCAATAAAACGGCCGGCAGCATTACCGGGACGCCGCGCAATATTCCGGGCCTTGCACTGAACAATGCCTGCACCTTGCGCATGGTACGCCGGCAATGGCTTAGCCATACATGGCCGATCCCATCGTTTCTGCCCGCACTTCCAGACAAACCAATCCCGCGACCGGCATCAACAGCCCGTGCGGATTTTTTATCTGAACTTATCGGCCGCAAGACGCGTCCTCCACAATCCAACTCAACAATTCTTCCCAGGAATGGCCTGCATATTCGGCCTGTTCTGGCAAAAGAGAGGTCGGAGTCATCCCGGGCTGGGTGTTAATTTCCAGCCAAACGAGCTCTCCTGTCCCCATCAGACCATCATCGAGGCGAAAATCTGATCGCGTAACACCACGACATCCCATCGCTTCATGGGCCTTCAACGACAGTGTCATTATTTTTTGGTAAATATTTGGTTTAATTTCTGCCGGGATGATGTGTTTTGAGCCGCCAGGACGGTATTTTGCATCATAATCGTAGAACTTTTCGCCGCCAGTCTGGATTTCGGTTACCCCAAGGGCAACATCACCCATCACTGAACAGGTTAATTCACGTCCTGCAACGAATCGCTCTGCCATCAGGTAATCACCGTATGGCCAGTCCTCTCGATGCAATTCCTGCGGTGGGTGCGGGGCGTCCTCGCGAACGATAAGCACACCGAATGAAGAACCTTCAGCCACCGGCTTGATGACATAGGGGGGCTTCATCGGGTGTTTTTCTGCAGCCTCTTCCCGCGTTACGATTTTTGATTCAGCAAGCGGAATACCTGCCAACTTGGCGATTTTCTTCGCCTTGACCTTATCCATCGCAAGCGCCGATGAAAGAACACCGGAATGGGTGTATGGAATATGCAGATACTCCAGCACCCCCTGTATGAGGCCATCTTCTCCGTAGGGACCATGCAGCGCGTTAAACGCGACATCCGGATTGAGATGCCGCAATACCGAACCCACCCGCCTGTCCACATCAACTTCGGTTACCTTGTAGCCAGCATTGCGCAAACCCTCCGCGCAAGCTTTGCCGGACGAGAGCGAAACCTCCCGTTCAGACGACCACCCCCCCATTAATACCGCAACATGTTTACTCGCCATACACCCTTCCCCAAAACAGCTTCCGACAGGAAATTGTCAGAATCCAAAACGATGACAGAATCGCGGCATCACCGCCATTGACCTGCCTGTTAACTGTTACTGATAAGCGGCCCGGTTTACCCGGATTCTCGCCCTACACTGCTGCCACTGGATGGATGTTGCCGCATCATTCAGTGAAAGACACCTCGCCACACCGTACGTTCGCCTTACCTCATGCAAATCGCCCGATGCGCCTGATTTCCCAGTGTAGCGAAATTCCAGAAATTTCCAAGACCTTTTCGCGTATGGTTTCGCCTAATTTTTCAAGGTCCGACGCGGTAGCTTCACCGGTATTTATCATGAAATTGCAATGCATTTCACTCATTTGCGCACCTCCGATCCGGTATCCGCGCATGCCCGCGTCATCCACCAGCTTCCAGGCGCTGTGTCCAGCGGGGTTCTTGAAAGTGGAACCGCCGGTTTTTTCCTTTACGGGCTGCACCGTTTCGCGATGGTGCTGAACATCATCCATTTCCTGACGAATAACATCGTGTTCTTGTGCAAACCCTTCGAAAACAGCGCCTGTGAAAATGAGTTCTCCCGGCGCAGACGAATGACGGTAGGCGTAGCCCATATCATCATGGGTAAGGACTTGCCTGTTCCCCTGCTTGTCTACTGCATGAACTTCAATCACCCGTTCGGTTGTTTCGGTTCCATTCGCGCCTGCATTCATGCGCAAAGCCCCGCCAATGCCACCGGGAATACCATGATAAAATGCAAATCCGCCCAGACCCGCCTCCAGTGCTTTTGCAGCAAGGCGTTTATCTGGCACCGCTGCGCCGCTCAAAATCCTGGTATCGGAAATCTGTTCGACTGAGCCAAACCCCCGTGCAGAAAGCCGCACAACCACCCCATCAACACCACCGTCGCGAACAAGCAGATTGGAGCCGACACCAACCACCATTACCGGCACCTCTTCCGGCAGGTTTCTCATGAAAACGGCCAGGTCTTCCTCATCCGCCGGTTGAAACAGGATGTCAGCCGGACCTCCCACCCGAAACCACGTATATTTGGACATCGGTTCATCCGGCAACAGGCGCCCGCGAACCTCTTTCAGGTTGTTCTCAAGTTTTTTGAGCAGAGTTGCACCTGACATGAAATCTAGCTTTCCTGTTCCTTAAGCTCAGCAGGTAGCGCTTGCGCCCATTGCGTAATGTTGCCGGCTCCCAGAAAAATCACATAATCTCCCGGTTCGGCAATCTCAGCCACTTTACCGGCGATTTCTTCCGGGCCGGATATGGCGAAGGCGTGTCGGTGTCCTCCGGAACGCAATCCCTCGGCAAGTGCTTCGGAATTGATCCCTTCAATAGGGGTTTCGCCAGCCTCGTAGACAGGCGCAACCATTACCGTATCCGCCTCATTGAAGCAGGCACAGAAATCATTGAACAGACTTTCCAGGCGGGTATAGCGATGGGGCTGTTTGACAGCGATTACTTTGCCCGAGCTGGCCTGACGCGCGGCCGAAAGGACAGATTTGATTTCAACCGGGTGATGGGCGTAATCGTCAAACACTTCTACCCCGTTCCAACTGCCCGTATTGGTAAAACGTCGCCGTACGCCGCCGAAAGTTGCAAGCCCCTCTCGTATGGCCTGATGCGATACGCCCAGTTCCAGTGATATGGCTATCGCGGCCGTAGCGTTGGAAACATTATAGAGGCCAGGCATCGGTAAAACGAGATCATCGATCTGCTCGATTTCGCCCGTCTTCCTGTGGCGCTTCTCGATTGAAAAACGTGTCGAAGACCCCTGAGGCTCCACATCACAGAAACGCACTTCCGCCTGTGGGTTTTCACCATAGGTAACAACCCGGCGATCAGTTATCTTGGCCACCTGAGCCTGCACCTCCGGATGGTCGAGGCACATCACACCAAAACCGTAAAACGGAACGTTCTCGACAAACTGTGTAAAAGCAGCCTTGACCGCTTCATAGTCACCGTAGTGATCAAGATGCTCCGGATCGATATTGGTAACGACTGCAACATCGGCCGGCAGACGCAGAAACGTGCCATCGGATTCGTCCGCCTCAACCACCATCCAGTCGCCGTCTCCCATGTGGACATTAGTGCCAAGATCGTTGATGATACCACCATTGATTACGGTCGGGTCGAGTCCACCGGCTATCAGCAGGGTGCTCACCATTGTGGTAGTAGTTGTCTTTCCATGCGTCCCACCGATGGCAATTGATTTTCTGAACCGCATCAATTCGGCCAGCATCTCGGCACGACGCACCATCGGCAAATTGCGATCACGCGCCGCAATCCTTTCCGGATTATCCTGTTTGATAGCACTTGAAGCCACCAAGACTTCTGAATCGCCGAGATTTTCCGCACGGTGACCTATATGCACCGTTATGCCTTTGTCCCGCAGCCGTTGAACATTTGCGCCGTCATTCTGATCTGACCCCTGCACATCGTATCCAAGATTATGCAGCACCTCGGCAATACCACTCATTCCAATTCCGCCGATGCCGACGAAGTGAACAAGTCCGATTTTTTCGGGCATTTTCATAGGGTTAGCTTCCTGACTTGAATCTAGTTATTATTCCCTGCCAATGCTTCCAGCATATCTGCCAGGCTGTCCGCAGCGTTCGGTTTACCGGCCTTTTTGGCGTTTTTTGCAGCAAGTGCAAGCCTTTTCGGTTCGTTTATCGCTTTGGTCAATTCGTCCGCAAGCACCTCCGGCTTCAAAACAGACTGTTTAAACAGAAGCGCTCCTCCTTCTGCAGCCATGCTGGCTGCATTACCGGCCTGATCATGGTCCAGTGCATGCGGGTACGGCACCAGCAAGGCAGGACGCCCTATCACTGCCAATTCACTCACGGTTGAAGCTCCGGCTCGTGAAATCACAAGATGCGCATCAGCAAGTTTCGCGGGCATGTCTGCAAAGAAGGTTTCAATTTCCGCCCTAACCTTCATGGACCGATAAGCTTCCGATAGGGCATCACAGTCCTCAGGGCGGGCCTGTTGCACAATGTCCAATCGTTTTCGCAGTTTATCCGGCAATTGCCCGCAGGCCTTTGGCAATACGTCACTGAAAAAGGATGCGCCCTGACTGCCGCCAAAGATAAGCAATTTGAATCTGCTGGACGGGCTGCAAGGTGTGTAGGCTTTGTCAGCTGCTTCCAGAGCTGCAGGGCGGACCGGATTCCCCGTCACCGTTACCTGTAAATCACCGATGTGATTGGTGGTGCCAAAACCAATCGCAACCTTTGATACCCGCGGTCCGAGAAACCGGTTGGCTCTTCCCAGAACCGCATTCGACTCATGCACCAGAGTAGGAATATTCAAATGTGATGCCGCAAGAACCGGCGGGACAGTGGGGTAGCCACCAAACCCGGCAACGAAGACCGGTGCAAGTTCCCGGATGAGTTTGCGGCTTTGCCTGTAACCGGCAAACAATTGCATTCCGGCCCGCAGCAGTTTCAGGGGGTTTTTCGAGGATAGAGTCGCTGCGTGTATCTGGTGGATCTTTTCTGCGGGAAACTGTCCTGCGAAACGCTCTACCCGTTCATCTGCCGCCAGATGAATCGTGTATCCTCTGGCTTTCAGAACATGGGCCACCGCTTCGGCAGGAAACAGATGCCCGCCCGTTCCCCCGGCACACAGCAGGACATTGCCTTTACTCATCCAATCCCTACTCCGCCGGCTTTACATTGTGGAACCCGAATCCTACCACGGTACTCTGCCTGCTTTCAGCCCTTGTTCGGGTGAGCGCCAGAAGAAATCCCATGCCAATAGCCATTGCCAGCATGGAGGAACCACCATAGGAGATGAACGGCAGGGTCATGCCTTTGGCAGGCAGCAGCTCCAGGTTTACCCCTATGTTGATCAGGGACTGGAAACCAAATAACAACACCAATCCGGCTGCGGACATCCGGACATAACTGTCCCGCTCGCGCATGGATTTGGAAAGACCACGCAAAACGATAAAGGCATAAATGCCCACCAGAAGCATACAGGCGATGATGCCAAATTCTTCGGCAGCCACGGCAAATGAGAAGTCTGTGTGTGAATCCGGCAGAATATTTTTTACCGTACCCTCACCTGGGCCCTGCCCCAGCCAGCCGCCGTTTCGGATGGCTTCGATGCCGGTATCTACCTGGTAATTGTCTCCCTCTCCGGACACAAAGCGGTCTATACGTCCGGCAACGTGTGGAAACACCAAATAGGCGACGGCAAGTGCAATTATGCCAATCGCGCCCAGTACCGCGATCCAGATCCACGACATGCCAGCCATGAAAAACAGCGCACCCCATACCATAGATACCAGCATGGTCTGGCCAAAGTCCGGCTGCGCTATCAAGAGCGCAGCAACAATACCGAACAATATGATTGAAAACAGGTTGCCGGGAATATCAGGCCGGCGTGAGTTTTCCGCAAACAGCCAGGCTGTGATGACAACAAAAGCAGGTTTTACGAATTCTGATGGCTGCAGTGTGAAACCGGCAAGATAGAGCCAGCGCCGTGAACCCTTGACTTCGGCACCGACAAACAAGGTAGCCAACAAAAGAACAATCGACAGGCCGAATAGCACAAATGCCGCCCTTCGAACCTGCTTGGGGTTCAACATCGAAATCACGATCATCAATCCGACAGTCGGCACGAAAAACAGCGCATGGCGCTTTATGAAATGAAACTCGTCAACACCGATACGTTCTGCGACCGGAGGGCTTGCAGCAAATGACATCAAAAGTCCACACAAAGCCAGAAACAGAAGAACCGACAACATCGGCCGGTCAACGGTCCGCCACCATTCAGCCAAAAGACTGTTGTCCGCTCGACTTACCATTATCTGTTCTCCCCGTAAGGCACCAAACCATCTAGTTTGTGTACTTCAGTCCGAAACGCTTCGCCGCGAATCTCGAAGTTCTTATACTGGTCAAAGCTTGCGCAGGCCGGTGACAACAATACCGCCGCATGTTCATTGCTGCCATTTGCCTGCTCTGCCGCACTTGCGACCGCCACATCCAATGAGCCGGAAATTTCGTAAGGAACCTCCATACCCAAAGTAGCCGCAAATACCGGCGCCGCTTCCCCGATCAGGTATGCCTTGGCAATACGCCCAAACAATGGCCGCAAGCTCTCGATCCCCCCCTCTTTGGCCAAACCACCGGCAATCCAGTAGATATTTTCGAAACTGCTCAACGCCATAGCTGCCGCATCCGCATTGGTGCCCTTCGAATCATTTACGAATACAGTCTTACCAACATTTCCGATAATTTCCATGCGGTGAGCCAGACCGGGAAAGGTTTCCAGGCCACGTTGTATTTCCTGATCGCTGAGACCGGCCAAATTACACGCCAGATAAGCAGCACATGCATTTTGTGCGTTATGTTTGCCACGTAGAGTGTCTATTCCCGCCAGATTGCAAACCGTCTTTTCAGCATTACCAAGGGTGGAGACAAGTTTTTCATCCATCGCGAACACACCCTGCTCAACCCGGTGATCGTTGGAAAAGGCAAAGACCTGTTTGCCGGAGGCCCTCAGCCGTCCGGCAATTGCCAGACAATGTGGATCATCAACGCCAACAATTGCGTTTCTGGACCCCGCAACCAGCCGCTCTTTAATCGCTGAGTAGTTTTCCATGGAACCGTGCCTGTCGAGGTGATCCGGTGCCAGGTTCAGCAGAACACCAATCTGCGGATCGAGACTTGGTGCCAGATCAATCTGGTAGGAAGAGCATTCCACCACGTAGTGGCGATTGTCCTCAAACCCGTCCAGCGACAACACCGCGCGACCAATATTGCCCCCCATCTGTGTATCGATTCCGGCGAAAGCCAGAATATGGGAGATCAACGCGGTCGTGGTTGACTTGCCATTGGTCCCGGTGATTGCAATCAGCGGACTAGCCTTTCCGCTCGTCCGCAATTCTTCGGCAAACAATGAGACATCACCAACAATCGGCACCTGATGGGCTTGGGCCAATTCAACTGACCAGTGCGGTTTGGGGTGGGTAAGCGGCACACCGGGTGCCAGCACCAACGCATCTATTCCAGAAAAATCCACATCCCGCAGATCCCCGACCGGAATATCATCGCGCAGAGCGGCCTCCACGCTATTCGGGTTATCATCAAAACCGATTACATCAGCCCCGCCAGCGATAAGCGCATGGGCTGTCACAAGTCCGGACCCACCCAGTCCGAAGACAGCAACGCGTTTGTTATTCCAGGCGTGCGTGACGATCATGGGTTCTCGGATCAGCGTAGTTTCAGGGTAGCAAGACCGATCAATGCCAGCATTACTGAAATGATCCAAAAGCGCACAACCACCTGACTTTCACTCCAGCCCTTTTTTTCAAAATGATGATGTATCGGAGCCATTCGAAAAACCCGCTTACCCGTCATCTTGAAGGACGCTACCTGTATAATGACAGACAATGCTTCCATCACGAACAGGCCGCCGATGATGACCAGAACAATTTCATGTTTGGTGGCAACCGCGGTGGCACCGATCATGCCACCAAGCGACAGGGAACCTGTATCTCCCATGAAAATCGCGGCAGGAGGTGCGTTGAACCATAGAAAACCAAGACCGGCTCCAATAATTGCTCCGCACAGAACGGCAACTTCACCGGTACCCGAGACAAAGTGAATCTGTAGATAAGAGGAGAAGATTGCGTTTCCCGAAAGGTAGGCAATCATTCCGAAAGAAGCAGCCGCAATCATCACCGGCACAATAGCCAAACCATCAAGCCCGTCTGTAAGGTTTACCGCATTGCCAGCCGCCACGATCACAAACGCCCCGAAGGGAATGAAAAACCAGCCAAGATTGATCAGGAAATCCTTGAAAAACGGGAATGTCAGAGATGTAGCGAAGGGGGCATCGCCATCGCTGACAATTATTAGACAGGCAACTCCGGCGATCAGGAACTCGAGCGCAAGTCTGACTTTGCCCGAAAACCCCTTGTCACTTTGCTTGGTAACCTTGAGATAGTCGTCATAAAAACCGATTGCGCCAAATCCGACGGTGACCATCAGAACAACCCAGACATATTTGTTGGACAGGTTTGCCCATAACAGGGAAGAAACCAAAACACCGCTCAGTATCATCAATCCGCCCATCGTCGGCGTTCCGGCTTTGGCAAAATGTGTCTCCGGGCCATCAGCACGGATAGGTTGGCCCTTGCCCTGACGGATTTTCAGGATTGCGATGATTTTTGGGCCAAACAGGAAGATTATTAACGCCGACGTCATCAGCGCTGCACCGGTACGAAACGTAATGTACCTGAACAGATTGAATATCGATAATTCGGACGAAAGTTCTTGTCCCAGATAATATAGCATTCTTCACCCCAATGCCCGAAACAGGCTGTATTTATTCCAATATGGCCTGCACTACCGCCGCAAAACCGATGCCTTTGGATGCCTTCAACATGACCACATCTCCGGGCTTCATGGTTGCCTTCAAGCGTTCCGGCAGGACAGTTGCATCCTTGTAATAACCGCCCAATTTTTCTTTTGGTAGTATGTTGGCAAGGTGTTCCATCTCCGGCCCCACCAAAAACACCAGATCGGCCTTGCTTGCAGATATCGGCTTGGCCAGTGCTTCATGAAACTTTCTGGACTGCCGCCCCAGTTCAAGCATGTCACCCAACACAGCTATCCGCCGCTTGGTTTTGACCCCTTCATAATTTCCCAGCACTTCCAGAGCTGCTTCCATGGAAGTCGGATTGGCATTGTAACTCTCGTCTATGACGGTGATTCCCATGGCACCGGAACCGCCGATCACATAACGGGTCCCACGCCCGTCTGCTGCGGTGATCCTTGCCATAGCATCGCAGGATTTTTCGATATCGGCTCCCAGGAGAGCCGCCGCGCCCAGCACACCCACACTGTTCAGCGCCATGTGTTCTCCGGGAACTGAAATTTCGTATTCGACATCCTTGCCGTTTATCCGCACACCGAGCTTGGAACCGTCTGGCGTCTGTTCCAACTGACGCAGCCAGAAATCCGAACCGCGTTTCTGACCGTAGGAAGCCAGGTGCTCAATTCCCGCCTCACCTGACAAATCACGAAGCAGCACATAACGGCGATCGTCATGGTTTATCAGGGCATGTCCGCCCGCCACAACGCCGGCATAGATTTCTGCCTTTGCACGCGCAATATCATCAACTGAATCAAAGGCACCGATATGTGCCGGTGCAATCGCTGTTATCATGGCAACATGCGGGCGCACCATCTTTACCAGCGGTGTGATCTCGCCAGCGTGGTTCATCCCGATCTCAAATACACCGAATTTGGCGTTCTGGGGCATTCGCGCCAAGGTGAGCGGCACGCCCCAGTGATTGTTGAAAGACGCAACCGAAGCATGAACCACTCCGCTGGGCGCCAGAACCGTGCGCAGCATTTCCTTGGTAGTCGTCTTGCCGACACTCCCCGTGATCGCAATAATATGCGCCTTGGAACGCATCCGGGCAACTTCACCCAGTCGGCGCATTGCATCCAACACGTCACGGACTACAATCAATGGCATTTTCAGGCTGCCCAGAGAGACGAGTTTGCTCTCGTTGACAATCGCAACCGAAGCTCCGGCGCGCATCGCCGCCACGAGAAAATCATGCCCATCGAACTGATCACCTTTGATCGCAAAAAACGCCTCGCCCTCCTTCAGGGTCCGGGTGTCGATGGATATTCCCGTCACCCCATCCGGCATGTCACCAACGGGTCGCCCGTCGACTGCCGCCATCAGTGCGTCTATTTCCCAGAGAAGAGTCATGCTACCTCACCGTTCAGGGCATCGCGCACAACTTCATGATCCGAAAACGGCAAAACCCTGTCGCCCACAATCTGACCGGACTCGTGCCCTTTTCCGGCAACGACCAGACAATCGGCCGCTTCAAGCATGGTGCATCCGTGATGGATGGCTTGCGCCCTGTCGCCAATTTCGATTGCATCCTTGCAGGCAGCAATAATTTCGGCCCGAACAGTTGCCGGATCCTCCGATCGTGGATTGTCATCCGTGACAATGACGATATCCGCCAGTCTTTGAGCAATTTCGCCCATAATCGGCCGCTTGCCCTTGTCCCGGTCTCCACCGCATCCAAAAACAACAATCAACCGGCCCGAGGTAAACGGGCGCAGGGAAGTAAGAACCTTTTCCAGGGCGTCAGGCTTGTGGGCATAGTCAACGTAAGCCGGTGCGCCATTGGCGGATTTCGCAACCAGTTCCAGGCGACCGGATGCACCTTTTAACCCCTCCAATGCGCCAAACACGTGGTTTGCATCAGATCCGGTGGCAATCGCCATGCCAGCAGCCAGGAGCCCGTTTGCAATCTGAAAGTCTCCGGCGAGCGGAAACTCAATTCGGTAGTGCTGTCCATCGTGGGAGAGTTCCACAACCTGCTGATACTGCTGATGCTCAACTTTTTTCATGGCGATGAATTCACCAGCCCGCCCGACAGTCAATACCTCTCTTCCCGCTTTACGCGCTGCATTAATCACCGGCTCGGAAAATTCATCATCGGAAAAAATTACCGCAGGCTTCCCAGGCTCCAGCCGTTCTGTGAACAACAACAGCTTGGTGTTGAGATAGTCTGCCATGTCCGCATGGTAATCAAGATGATCACGCCCCAGGTTGGTAAACCCGGCAACGCCAAGGTTCACCCCGTCCAGCCGCCTTTGATCGAGACCATGGGATGAAGCTTCCATGGCTGTGTGGGTTACACCGGCAGTCGCAAGATCACTCAAAATCCGGTGCAGATAAATCGGATCGGGTGTCGTCAGGTTGCCATATTCGTTTAATCCCGGTGCCACGACGCCGGTGGTTCCCAGACTGGCAGCCTTGCGACCTTCGGCTTCCCAGATCTGGCGCAGGAAATTCGCAATCGAGGTTTTGCCGGCAGTTCCGGTTACCGCAGCAATGGTTTCCGGCTGCTTTCCAAAAAATTCGGCAGCGGCATGGGCCAGCGATCGCCGCGGATCGGCACTGCGAAACACCGGGATATCCACCGATTCCACCATCGAATTGTCAGAAATGACTGCCGCACATGCACCCTTTTCGGCAGCGCTCGGGGTAAATTTTGCACCATCAACATGCACGCCCGGAAGGCCAAAAAACAGAAAACCCGGCTCCACATCATCAGAACTCGAAGCCAGGCCCGAAACGGAAATGGATTCCAGCGTATCCGGGATCTGCTTGGACAGGCCAGATAGCGCATTCAGTTTCATTCTCGAACTTTCTATTTTCGAATCACAAGTTTCAGACTGTTCTCTTTTGCCAACCTAGTTCGAAATTAACAAGGGACTGGGAACATTACCGTAATCTGGACGGATACCGAGCACCGGTGCAGACCGACGGATGATATTTCCCACAACCGGGGCGGCATTAAGGCCGGCGGTCGCGCTTTTTTTGCCCTTTTCGGGTTTTGGCTCATCAATGAACACCAACACGACGTATTGCGGATCATCAATCGGAAAAGCTCCCAGGAACGCATTGAAGCGTTTTTCCGATGAATAGCGTCCGTTTACGACCTTTTCAGCGGTACCGGTCTTGCCGCCAACCCGAAAACCTGGAACCTCGGCTCTTCTGCCAGAGCCCTGCTCAACATTCAGTCGCATCAGATCCCTCATCTGCTGGCTTGTAGCTGGCGAAATCACCTGTTGCGCTTCGCGTTGTGCGAGCGCTTCGGAGCGGGGAAAAAGTGTTGGCGTAATCAGCTTTCCACCATTTACCAGCGCAGCACCAGCAACCGCTGTCTGCAGTGGCGTGGTCTGGGCTCCATGGCCATAGGAAATCGTCACGGAGTGAATTTTTCGCCATTTTTTCGGTTCCACCGGATGGGCTACCTCAGGCAACTCAAACGGCATCCGACTTAGCAGTCCTATCCGATGAAGAAACTCCCGATGATGAGGCACCCCCACAGTATCAGCCATTTTTGCCGTGCCGATATTTGACGAGTATATGAACACTTCCGGGACACTGAGGACACGCCGTTTTGCATGAAAGTCGTTGATCGTGTGCTTGCCTATGCGCAACGCCTTGGTCGCATCAAATGTGTCATTGATTGTAACCTTGCCACTGTCCAGGGCCATGGCGGTTGTAAAGGTCTTGAACGTGGACCCCATTTCAAACAACCCAGCGCTCACCCGGTTCAAACGATCCTTTTTGAGCGCATCTACCGGCCGGTTGGGATCGTAGTCCGGCAGAGATGACATGGCGACAATTTCACCGGTCCGCGCATTAAGTACGACAGCCCCTGCTGCAATTGCATTATAGCGCTGCATCGCCTTGGCCAATTCATCACGCACATAATGCTGCACACGCAAGTCAACCGAAAGATATACCGGCTCCATTTCCCTGTCAGTTGCAAGTCCCAACGAACGCAACTCCTGCAGTCCGCGATCGTCTATGTATTTTTCAAGCCCGGCAATACCGACATTGTCGATGTTCACGTGTCCTACAAGATGGGAAGCGGTCTCTCCCTTGGGATAAAACCGGCGCGTTTCCGTGCGAAATCCGATACCGGGAATGCCCAGCGCAAGAATTTCATTTTCCTTGATCGGTGTCAGTTCCCGCTTTAGCCAGACAAATCCCGCATTGCTGGTAAGCCTTTTATAAACCGACTTCACATTGAGGTCCGGCAGAGCAGTCAGCAGTTTTTCGACCGCCTCATCTGCATCAACAATCCGTTTGGGTTCTGCAAACAGGGATGATGTTACGATATCGGTAGCCAGCATTTCCCCGTTTCTGTCCCGGATATCCGGACGGGTAGCAGTAATCGCGATATCCTTGGCAAGCGCCGAAATGGAAGGCTCCGGTTCAGAAAATCCAAGTACCGCCAGACGCGCGATAATAATGGCATAGGCGAGGACCACCAGAAGCATCGCGAGACCTACCCGCGATTGTGCCTGGTTCACAGTCGCCTTTCCGGTCCCCTCAAAACTCAGATGGGATGCATCTGTGGGTTTGCTGGTAATCCGTTTCATTGCGCATCCCCGGAAATACTGCCTGTTGTTGTCGTCACATCGGTTTCGGCAAAGGTATCCGGTGTTTCTGGCGGGTTCGGTGCACGGAAAGCCGGCAATTCCTTGTCGTTGGCGATTTGCGAAGCACGCATGGCGTCAAGCTCCAGCTGTCGACTGTATTTTTCCACAAGCTGCTGCAGGCGCGCAGGGCTTGTCAGCAGACTCCAGTCGGATTTCAACAGATCAATTTCCACCTTTTCCGCAGCAATCTGTTTTTCAAGTTCCGCAACCCTTTCAAGTGCCTGTTGGGAATCGTGTTTCACCTTGAAAGTCCAAGACACTGTCGCAATCAGCGCAACCAGTAATATGAGATCAACAGAACGCAACATTGGGGCAAAACGCATCAGTCACCTCGCTCCCATCGAATAGCTGGAGAGGCTCGCCAGATTTGGCAGTCCGAAAATTGCCATGGAGGCCTCCTGGGGATCAGCACAAGTGCGTTTTCCCCATCGCAATTTGGCAGAGCGCGCCCGAGGGTTTTGGGCAATTTCGACACCGCCGGGTTTGAGCATTGCCTTGCCGCAGACTTCGAATGAGGCCGGCGCTGCTTCTACTGAAGGCATATGCCGCGAACCCTGCTGAGCGCCGGTTCGGTCGCGGAAAAACAATTTGACGATCCTGTCTTCCAGAGAATGAAACGTGACAACCACAAGCCGCCCGCCTGTTTTCAGCAACCGTTCGGCTGCAAAAAGAGCTTCTGCCAGTTGCTCGAGTTCCTGATTTACAAAGATGCGAAGTGCCTGGAAGGTGCGTGTGGCGGGATGAATTTTTTCTTTGGGACTTTTGTGGATTGCATTTTCAACCACTTCGGCGAGTTGTGATGTCCGGACAAGCGGCTCGGCTTCGCGAGCTTTGACAATTGCGCGGGAGACGAACGACGCCTTTTTTTCCTCACCCAAAAGGCCGATAATTCGGGTCAAATCCTGCTGGGAGGCACGATTTACAACATCTGCTGCTGAAACTCCGTTTTGAGACATTCGCATATCCAACGGCCCATCCTTGTTGAAGGAAAACCCGCGCTTTGCATCGTCAATCTGCATGGAAGAGACGCCAATATCGAGCACGACTCCGTCGACCATCGAATGTCCGGATTCACCGGCTGCAGCCTCCATATCGGAAAATTCAGCCTGCTTAAGCTGCAGTCTTCCATCGTATCCGGAAACCAGTTCGGCACCATCGCGAATGGCGTTCGGATCGCGGTCGAGTGCCAGTACCCTACCCCCTTTTGCCAGAATAGCCCTGGTATAGCCGCCTGCACCAAAGGTTCCATCAATGATCACATCGTTTTGGGAAGGAGACAGACAGGCAAGGACCTCGTTGAGCATAACTGGAACGTGACGAACGGATCCGCCAGCAATATTCCCGCAAATATCGCCGCTCATCACGCTTCCTGCCCTCCTTGCCTGTCTGTACTTCCTTCGCGCCCCCGCAAGCCTGTACGTCTCAGATTCGCAACCTGTCTGCGGGCCTCGGCCCGGTAGGTTGTCAGTCTCTCCGGTTCCCAAATCTGGAAGAAATGTCCGCGCCCCACAAACGCTGCACGATCAGTGATACCCGTCTGTTCGCGGATTGTGTCATTGAGGGTAATTCTGCCTTCCCCATCAATGTTGAGTTCACTTGAATCCCCGTGCAGAACAAAGGAATAAAGTTCATAAGCCTCGGAAAATGGATCGAGTGTCGCAAGATGCTGTTCGCCGCGTTCGATCAGTTCGACACCGCCCGCATCCAAAGTTGGCTGGTCGACTGACATAAGCGTGTAAAGTTTGGAAGTGGCACCCAGTTTGGGACGGAAATTGGCAGGGATCGATACACGACCCTTTTTGTCTACCTTGTTGACCGTGTTCGACAGGAACCGATCCATAACAACCTTCCCAATAACCCTGTTTTCTGCTGATTGCCGACAGTCAGAAAACTCCCCGATTTACGCTAGAACCAGATTTGGGATATCATGGGACAATTTGGGCGTCAATGGGTAAATACCCCTTTGGCCGGGTTTGACCGATCAAAGTTAACGTCGAAATCACCTCATTGTGGCTGGGCGCGATGTTTGAGACACTTGGGCAGTGTATTTGAGACACCAAAACTTAAGATTTCATGAAAATACCGTTAGATAGCACGTTCATAAATGATCATTCTAACGGTTTAAATCCGCTAATCACCAAGCCCCTCATACCGCAAGCCGCAGGGTTTACTCTTTCTTTCAAACTCTGAAAGTTTGTGCCGATCACATTCTATTAGTCGTGCAAGACCATGAAGCAAATCGGGCAAAGCAACATCACTCCCTACACCCAATTGCACCAAGTAGGCCTTCGGCCAGAAGGCGACGCGACCGCATGTTGGACATTTTACACGGATAATTTCCGGGGCATTCCTGAAACGCTTTGATCCGTTCACTAGGGGTTCTCCATAGACCCCCATCTTTGAAGCATCCATTGAATATCCGACTGAAAAACAGCATTCAACCCTCCTCACTATTCATCACCTCAATAATCAATTCGTTCGCCTCCCATAGTTCCAAGCACTCAAGGTTCCTGCATTGGTAAACTATGCCAATCATATCTTCTTGATGTTCAAGAGAACCACCACAAGAAGGACAAACGATTTCATCATTCACCGGATCGCTCCCCACATGATTCCATTGGAAGTTTGTAGCCTTGGTCTCGAAGTACTATTTGCGCTTCTTTCCTGAGCAGTCTGTACATCTCAGCTTCGCGGTCAATTTTTGAACTTTGAGGCCCGCCGTTGGGGTTAGCTAATTCGCCAAAAGCAAGCTTGTAAGTTAGGGCCTCGAATTCTGCGAGCCTCGTTTCCTGATTAAAGACTTCCATCCGACTTACCCTCCTCACGATCAGTTTCGGATTTGCCGATCGCTCGGACAGCAGCTTCAATGTGTTCTTTCGGCAATCGCGAAAGATCAATCTGTTCTGACGACAATGGCAGTGTGATTTTGAAGGTCTCACGTTTCATGTGATGTCCTCATGGTTGTACAAACTTGCACATATAATTGACGCCATTCGCACACCCAACCTCATGTGCATGGCGGTGTGCTTCTCTCGTATTGTACCAAATACCCAGCAGAGCAACTATTACGAAAAGGCGGAAGTAAAGAACCATCTTCTGGGCCTCTATTGAATCATTGATTTGATGTTTTTGTCATGGTGCTTTTGCGCGGCTTCCATGACTTCTTTCTGGGTCTCAAAGCGACCCAATTCTTCATCGCCGAAAAACAAATCAAACCCATCGTATAGTGCGTAGACCTCATATTGGCCGGACTGCGCGATAAAGGGATAAACTTGACCATAGGTTGGTACTTGTTCCCATTCTAATTCTTTGATCTGCATAACGGGGTCTTTCAATTGATTTTGTCACGGCTTCCATGGCCGCGTTGGTTGCGCGGTTTTGACGAAATCCAGCATGCATTCCGCATAACGATTTGCGTGGTTGCGCCCGCTTTGGCGCGCAAGATATTCAAACCCCAACCAAATCCATGCTTCGATCATTCCCTGCCGGTCATTCTCAGTTGGCATGTGAGTAAGTGCATCTTCCATGTGCTGATTAATCAACGGTTGATCATCATTGGTTTTTTGAGGCAAAAAGTCTTCTGCTTTCATTCCGTCATCCCTTCCCGGACTGCCAGATAAAATCCACGATAGCCTTCACGTTTGATTTCCCAGCCTAACGGTTGCAGCAATTCATTGATCCGTATCTTCATGACTGAAATACAACCCGTGAGGTCAAGCGGGCCGCCGTCAGGATCATACTTCCAGATGATGTCTCCCAACTCCTATGATGGTTGTCCAGCGGGAATGTTCTGCCCCGCGATCTTGAAGGCCGGAAAGTCCTCGAAGACCCAGCCGTTCTTGAGCGTGTCGTAGATGATCGCGAGCAGTTTACGTGCGGTCGCGATGATCGCCTTGCCGGCCCCGCGCCTGGCCTTGATGCGTTGGTAGAAGGCATTGAGGTAGCCCGAGTATCGGATGGCAATGAGCGTGCACTGAACCAGCGTGGTGCGCATCAGCTTGTTGCCGCGTTTGGTGATCCGCCCCCGGTTGTCGGTTTCGTTCGACTGGCTGACGCGCGGGACGATGCCCACATAGGCAGCCAGCTTGTCGGCGTCCTCGAAGTCATCGACGTTGCCGATCCCCGACAGGAGCACGGCCGCCGAGCGCGGACCGATGCCCTTGATTGAGACGAGGCCGTCGTAGCCATCCAGTTCCCGGGCGGCCTCTTCGATCGCACCGTCCAGTTCGCCAATCGTCGCCATAAGCCTCAGCGCCTGGTCGCGCAGGGCCTTCAACTCGACCTGTTCCAGTGTCGAGAACCGGCCGACCTCCAGAGCATTGAGCCGCCGCTTCGAGCCCAGGCTTTCCTTCTTCAGCTTGACGCCGTGGCGCGTGTGCAGCGCATGGATCTTGTTGATGAGCCGGGTGCGCTGCTTGACCAGAAGATCGCGCGTGTGGGTGAGTGACGCCAACTCGCTCTCGGCAACCGTCTTCACACGCGTCTCGGGCAGCATGTCCTTCGACAGGAAGAAGGCCAGTGCCCGGGCATCGTTCCTGTCCGTCTTCTTCACCGACTTGCGGATCACGCCGAACTGCCTCGGGTTGACCACGACAACACGGCCGACGCAAGCGACCACCTCGTCACGAAACCAGGCCGAATTGCCCGTCGCCTCCACGGCAATCTCGTCGTCCGCATCAAGGCTCAGGCAGAACCGTTCCAGATCGGCCGCTGCCAGCTGGTAGGTTTCAAATATCTCGCTGCCGTCAGCTTCAAGCCGGCAGACCGTGAAAGACGTCGTGTGAAGATCGACACCGATAAAGGACATGGCTAAACTTCTCCCGTTGGTGAGCGGCGGAACCCTGACAAGGGTGTGAACGGCCACGCCAAACTCCTATACGAGGTCACCGGACCGAACCGGGCCTCACGCTGGTCGTTCAGATACAGGCGGCGGGTAATCTCCTTTACAGGGTCGCAATGCCCTAAGATGACATCCAGCCTGCAGCCTATCCGCCTCTCCCAGCACTCTATCCGAGTCGGGATGCATGACCGCTCACACCCCATTCATGCCATCTCCTTTATGTCCTGGGATCATTGGCCGTGGTTACCCTGTATTGGAAAAACCTGCAGGCCACCGCAGTTGCATTCCCGGTTTTCGCATTTTTAATTCCTTACATCTGGCTGAAACGTCAGGCGGCAAAAAAAACCGCCCTGTTTGCAAATCAGTTGCCGGAAGCAATTGATCTGCTCACCCGCAGCCTCAAGGCCGGCCATCCGGTACCGGTGGCAATCTCGATGGTGGCCCGAGAAATGCCGGACCCCATCGGAACAGAATTTGGCATTGTTACAGATGAAGTCACCTACGGTTCAGACCTTGTGACAGCACTCAATGGTCTTTATGAGCGTGTGAACCTGCCGGATCTGCCCCTGCTGATATCTTCAGTTTCGATCCAGTCAACAACCGGCGGCAATCTGCGGGAAATCCTTGAGGGGCTTTCGGAAGTCATCCGCGACCGAACCAAAATGAAGCGCAAAATTAAGGCGATATCAGCCGAAGGGCGCATGTCAGCAATGTTTTTGACTGCAATGCCAGTGCTTTTGTTTATCGCGCTTCAATTCCTGATCCCCAAATATTACGGCGACATCTGGACAGAAGCCCTGACCTGGAAGCTGTTTGCCGGCCTCGGTGTATGGCTGACAATCGGCAATCTCATCATTCTGAAAATGGTATCGTTCAAGTTCTGACACATGGAAACACTATTCAACACCATAGATCCGATATTGCTGCTGAGTAGCGTTGGCGGGCTCATTCTCTTTGCGCTTGCCTATTTCGTGCACCAGACGTTTTCGCAAGGCAAGTCTCGGGCAGAAGTCAAGAAACGTCTGACATCGGCGCCTGCAAAAAGCGTTCAGGGCGAGCCTGTTCAGCCTGCGGAAAAAAAGGCCAGCGGGAAGAAGCAGATCACCAACAAAGTCGCGCAGAAGGCGAATGATTTCTACGCGAGTTCCGATCCCGGATCGATCAAGAAATTACGCATGATGCTGATCCAGGCAGGCTTCATGAACCCAGGCGCAGTTGGATACTTTATCGCTGCAAGATTTGTTATCGCCCTGGTATTCGGGCTTCTTGGTGCCCTAAGCATTGTCACAGTCTATAGCGGCGAAGGTGCCGGCTTCAAAATCGGCTTGATGGTGGGCTTTGTCGGTATTGGTTATTTTCTACCGAATTTCTATTTAAGTCGAAAAGCGGCTGCGACCGAACTTGCCAACCGCCAGGGGTTTCCCGACATTCTTGATCTGATGGTCGTGTCCGCAGAAGCCGGACTAACCATGGAGGCTTCGATTGAAAAAATTGCTTCCGAGATCAAATCGATTTACCCAAACCTTTCCATGCAGCTTAACATGGCTGCCGTCGAAATTCGTGCAGGACGTCCTATCGATCAGGCACTGCGTGCATTTGGTGAGCGTCTTCGCCTGGAAGAGGTGAAGGGATTTGCCACAATGGTGCAACAGGCCAAGGAACTGGGGACCAGTGTCTCCGATGCACTTCGCGTTTACTCAGATGAAATGCGCCACAAGCGCATGATGAAGGCTGAAGAGAAGGCCTATGTTCTGCCGGCAAAGATGTCTATTCCGGTGACCGTGTTTATCCTGCCAATTGTCATCGGCATTGCAATAATTCCGACCATTGTCCGCTGGAACTGATCTGCGCCAGTTAGAACCTCGCCAGCTGCCAACGCGATGCAAGAAGGTAAACAGTTCCTTTAATTGACTGAAAAATTTAACCAATTCGGTGAGCCTTGTTTTAATAGTTTCGCGCTATTGTACTCCCAACAAAAATAAGAAAAGTCTTAGGGGAGACATCATGAACAAGCTCAGGAAATCAGTTGCTTCGGCAGCCCTGTTGGTGGTCGGTTTGACCGGTTGCACAGCAACAAACATCACAACACACTCTTCTGTCATCGATCACCGCGACACCGGTGTTCATGCCGGTAGAAGCGTGCATGGTGACGAGTTCCAGGCTTCAGCCATGACGCTTCCCAAATCCGATCATGTTTCGATCAAGGGCAATTCTGCAAACGCCCTGCTGGCAAAGGGAAAAGCTCATTTCAGGGATCAGAACTACGGTCTTGCCGAGGAAAATTTCCGCAAGGCGGTTGAAGCAAGCTCTGACAATGCAAGCGCCTGGCTGGGACTGGCGGCATCTCTGGATCAACTCGGACGTTTTGATTTTGCCGACCGTGCCTACGAGCAATTGGTGACTTTGAAAAAAGACAATGCCCGTGTCTACAACAACATCGGATACTCCTATCTGCTGCGGGGCGATTACAGCAAGGCACGCCAGTATTTCAACCGTGCACAGACCATCGATCCGAGCCTGGAAGAAACCCAGGGCAACATTCATCTGCTTGAGAAAACCATCGATAGCTGATCAACGCTGCCTTGAACGTTTCCGGCCTGCCGGAAGCAAATTCCAGTTGTAAATCGACGGCCCGTTAAAACTTCATTCAAATTGGATTGAACCGCTTAGCGCATTGTTTATGAGCATGTTTTACAATCTGTGAATAGCAGGGCCGCATAATGCAGGGTGAAATCCGCACATGTTCGATCGTTTAAAATCATTCCTCCGGGACACAGGTGGCAATTTTGCCATGACTGCTGCCATGATCTCCGTTCCCCTTCTGGGTTCAGTCGGTGCAGCGGTCGATTATACCCGCTACGTGGACATGCGGAATGATGTCATCATTTCCGCCGATGCCGCCAACCTTGCTGCCGGGCAGTTGCTGACAGGTTCGAAAGTTGATGTTCAGGCCCTGGAAACTTACGCAGAGCAGTTTTTTCGTGCCAACCTCGACGACGACATCACCGACGAGATGTATAATTTTGAACTGGAGTTCATCCCCGGCGACACCAGTGTGGAACCGCCAACGCCTGAAAAGACAAAAATTTCAGTCGAAATGGAATACGATACGATATTCGCCGAAT
The DNA here is from genome assembly GCA_965198665.1 of Rhizobiaceae bacterium. Classification (GTDB taxonomy): domain Bacteria; phylum Pseudomonadota; class Alphaproteobacteria; order Rhizobiales; family Rhizobiaceae; genus JAALLB01. Next base: position 252,413 of record CBDAPT010000013.1, read on the forward strand.
GGATAGGCGTTGATGTTCTTAGTGAGACAGTCGTTTCTGAAATCACAATCGGCAATCGAACGGTTGAAATTGCCCTCGTTCTTGATAATTCCGGTTCCATGGACGGTTCGCGCATCGAAACGTTGAAGACCGAAGCCAAGGACTTGGTCGATGTCATCTTCAATTCAGCTCAGCTGACCACCCTGCCCGATCCGGTGCAGTTTTCCATAGTGCCGTTTGCCGGGTCGGTGAATATCGGGACAGGCAACAAGAACTGGATGGACAAGAAGGGTTGGTCTCCGGTTCACCATGAGAATTTTGACTGGGAGAACACCTACCGCACGCAGAACGATACGCGGGCCAAACAGATTGACGGCGAAAAAGTCGGATTCCAGGAACGCATCAGCGGAAAATGGAAATGGAAAACCCGCTATGATGTGTTTGACATGATAGGCGAAGAATGGGGTGGCTGCGTTGAGATGCGTCCATGGCCCCATAACGTCCTGGATACTTACACGCTTACCAATTCCGGCTACCGCACGGTTAGAGATTCGATGGACATCGATGACGACGGAGATGGTGATGGCCATCATGCGCTTTTCGTCCCTTATTTTGCCCCGGATGAACCGGACTCCCAGTTCGCGCAGCAGCCGGCTTCCTATGGACACATAAATCCGGTTTCGCCGAATACGGATCATGATTCCGATGACGATTACTATCGCAACGACTATCTGTATGATTTCCAGGATTATGATGAAACCGATCCAGTCCCTTATCCAGACGATCGGGATCAGCTTCATACCGAGCACACCAATTCTGGCCTTCCGCACGGCAACCCTGCCCTGGATGTGGATGGCTCGACACGTCAGATAGAACGCACCAACTGGATGTTTAAATACCAGCGCAATGCACAGTACCGTGGTTCGCTTTATGAGTATCTCGGACCGAATTACGGCTGCACGACCCAGCCATTGATGGAGTTGAGTGATCAGCGCGATGATATCAAGGACACGATTGAAACGATGACCGCCTATGGTTCAACCAACATTCAACAGGGCCTCACCTGGGGTTGGCGCACCCTGAGTTCCAACGAACCATTCACGGCCGGTCGCGAATACGGTCACCGCCTCAACATGAAATTCATTGTCCTGCTTACAGACGGTAACAACTTTTACTCAACCGATGGAGATTCCACGCCAAACAAGTCAGCCTATGGTGCCTGGGTTTATGCCCGTCCCGACAATCATTTTCTCAAAAACCCCTTGAATGGTCAGGCTACTCACAGCCGCTGGATGGAAGGGCTCGATGAACTCGATGGCACTATTTACGAAAACACGTTCTTTGTTGACGAACCCGACAGCTATGGTGAGTTCGAGGCAGTGATGAACGCTCACACGCTCCAGGCCTGCAATAATGCGAAGGCGGCAGGTGTATCCATCTATACCGTGGCATTTGATGTGCCCTCCAGCGGTGGTGTCCGGGAATTGCTGGAAGCCTGTGCCGGTTCCGGCCTCAAAGACGGTGTGGAAATCATTCCCAATACGGCCTTTTACCACGATGTAGACGGCAGCGAACTGGAAGAAGCCTTTGCCAGTATAGCAACGCAAATTGCAAACCTTCGGATCGCCAAGTAGTACCGGTTACTGCAGGGTTTTCAGCCCTTGCGACTGGCAAGGGCGACACTTGCAACGACGAGTGCACTGCCAAACAACTGCATGAGGACAAGTTGCTCATCAAACAATATCCATGCCATGAACATGGAAACGACCGGAACAAGGAAGAAAAGGGATGCCACAAACGACGTCTCGCCGATCCGGATCAGATACATGAGCAGCGCGACGGCACCGATGGATAGCACAAATATGAGCCAGGCCATGGACAACACAACCTGTGTACTCCACACAATCATACCCTCTTCAAAGAGAAGCGCCAGCAAACCCGTAAGCAGAGCAGCACCGGCATATTGAGAGGTGGTCGCGACCCACAGGTTAAGATCTGAAACGTAGCGTTTCTGAAATACCGCACCAAGGCTTATGCAGACTGTGCCAATCAGGGCCGCAGCCAGAGTCTCCCCAGTAATTCCCGGGATTGCCCGGGCAAAGTCAAACTCGGGAAACAACACCAATCCAACACCGACAAGCGCAACCGCAAAAAACAGCAGCCTGCGCATCGATAAACGTTCTCCCAGCAGAAACAGCGCTACGAATGCTGTGAAAAACGGCTGAAGGGCCACAATCAGGGACGATATCCCGGCGGCCATGCCACGATCGATTGCATAGAATATTCCACCCAGATACATGGCCTGGATCAGACATCCAATCGCCATGGATTGCCACACCTGTCGCAATTCCACACCCGCAGGGCGGATAATAAACAGAAGTAATGGCAGTAGAATTGCAAAGGTAGCAGCGAACCGGACAGCCAGGAACGTAAAGGGTTCCGCTTCCGCAGTACCATACTTGGCTCCGATAAAACCTGTCGCCCACAAAAGCACAAAAACCATCGGAGCCAATCGAACTATCAATTTGGAATTCAAACTCAAGGAATAGCCTTTCCGACAATTGTGAAAATCAGCGTGATCAGGTTATCTGCCCGTCGGTTTTCTTAAATGACCTATTGCAGAAGCGCAAAGCTTTCGCTATTGAATTCCCAGGAACCTTCAAGGCAACACACATGAATGAGATCAATCTGAAAGAAGACAGAAAAACCCGGGTACAGCAGGCAATTGATATCAAAACCAAGCCTCCCGGTTCATTAGGAAGAATTGAACAGCTTGCCCTGCAGATGGCGCTTGCCCAGGAAACTGACGCACCGCAGGCTGATCCGGCCAGACTGTTGCTGTTTGCCGGCGACCATGGACTTGTAGAAGAAGGTGTATCCGCATGGCCAAGTGAAGTGACTGCACAGATGGTGTTGAACTTTCTCGCCGGTGGAGCAGCCGCAAACGTTTTTGCCCGTTCAAATAATGTCTCGATTTCGGTGGTAGACGCAGGTGTCGTCGGGGATCTGCCCGATCATCCGGATCTCATTCGCGCGAACATCCGCAAAGGTACCCGCAATGCGCTCAAAGAAGATGCTCTGACATCCGATGAGGTTGACGCAGCCCTTGATTTCGGTCGGGAACTCGCAGCCAAATCCGTTAAGGAAGGATGTGCGGTAATTGCCTTGGGTGAAATGGGAATTGGCAACACGTCGTCAGCCGCCCTTCTGGTACATGCAATTGAGGGAATTTCTCTGGAAATTCTCACCGGCCCCGGTGCAGGCCTGGATGGCGAAGGGGTGTCCCGCAAACTTGACATACTGCAAAGGACAGCCGCAAGACGCCCCGGCATACTTTCACCCAAAGATGCACTTTGCGCCTTTGGCGGCCTGGAAATCACCATGATGGCAGGTGCCCTTATCGGTGCCGCAAAGTCCAACTCGGTTGTGCTTGTGGATGGATTCATTGCGACTTCTGCGGCACTCGTTGCCATGCGCATGCACCCTGAATTGAATGGACACGTGGTGATCGCCCACCGTTCGCAGGAGCCGGGCCACAAGGCTATGCTGGACGCTTTGCAGGCAGACCCTCTGCTCGATTTGGGCCTGCGTCTTGGTGAAGGTTCAGGCGCTTTGCTGGCACTGCCACTGCTGCGCAATGCCTGTGCCATGCTTAACGAGATGGCAACGTTCGAAAGCGCCGGAGTATCCGGCAAGGAAGGTGATTGAACTTGGAGAAAACGCTTGCCAATCTTGCGCTCTGCCTGGGGTTCTTTTCAAGAATACCTTTGCCTGAATTTCTTGGTCGGCGTATTACCCCTGACAGCCAGCTTACCGGTGCAGTCAGCCTGTTTCCGGTGGCCGGCCTGCTTATAGGCCTTGTGCCGGCGCTGGTCTGGTATGTTGGCATTCAATTTCTGCCTGCCCTGATTGCGGCCGGACTCGCCGTTGCATCCGGGTTGATTGTGACCGGCGCGTTGCACGAAGACGGATTTGCTGATTGTGCGGACGGGCTCGGTGCAACACCGGATCGCAAAAAAGCACTCGAAATCATGCGTGACAGCCGCATTGGCACCTATGGTGCCCTGGCCCTGCCGACCACGGTCGGACTTCGGTGGGTAGCTCTTGCGTCTCTGGCACCTCTGGCAGGACTGCTGGCAATACTTATTGCCCACTCGGGCAGCCGGTCGGCCATCACGCTTGCCATGCGGTTCTCGATCTATGCGCGGCCGGAAGGATTGGGGCAGCAGGCAGAGGGTGAACTCGCCGCAGGAAGTTTTGAAACCGGCATGATCATTGCGCTAGCCATTGCAATGTTTTTGGGCTGGTTCGCAGGCTTGGCCGCACTGGCAGTCGGATTTGTTCTGGGCTGGTTGTTTCTGAAGTATCTTGACCATCGTCTGGGCGGTTTCACCGGCGACGGTCTTGGTGCAATTCAACAGGTTGCAGAGATTGCAATTATCATAACTCTTGCAGGGGTCTGGTCATGATTTTCCTTCGCCATCCAACACCGGAAGTGGCACCGGGCACCTGCTACGGGAGAACCGATCTCGACATTGCCGAAATTGGTCACGCGCAGATCGAGAATGCGCTTGAAATCACACCACCTGTTGAGCGCATTCTGGCCAGTCCCGCGCTGCGGTGCCGAAAACTTGCCCTGTCTATCGGCGAACGCGATCAGGTGGAAGTTATCTTTGATGCACGGTTGTGGGAAATGGACATGGGAACGTTTGAGGGAGTTCTCTGGAAAGACATAGATCGCGCCCAGTCAGAGGCCTGGCTGGCAGACCCGTTTAACAATCCGACACCAGGGGGTGAAAGCTTCGCTGATGTCCAGAACCGGGTTCTGGAAGCGCTTCAACATGCCGACATGACGACAGCAATTGTCTGTCATGCGGGTGTGATACGGACAACTCAGATGGCCTGGGAAAACAAGACGTTCCGTCAGGTGTTTGACGTCCAGCCACCCTATGCGGAACCGGTGCGGATTGTTCCGCCGCACCTAAAACAGGAATGGGAATTATATACTTGACGATCCCATAATTGTAGATTAGAATGGTGGCAGTTAAACCAAGCGAGATTACTGCTCATGAACAGCTTAATTGAATTTACACAGAAATTTTCTTCTGTTGAAGCCTGCCTAGAGCATCTGAAACAAGTACGCTGGGTAAACGGTGCTTACTGTCCTCATTGTGGCGGTGCGGAAAAAATATACCATTTCAAGGATGGGCAACGCCACAAATGTGGCGAATGCAAGCGCACCTTCCGATTAATTACCGGAACAATTTTTGCCGATAGCCAGCTCAAACTTCTTCCGAAATGGTTTGCGGCTATATGGTTAGATACCTGTCACTCTAAAGGTATATCCAGTGTTCAGTTAGCTAAGGCCATTGGCGTAACTCAGAAAACAGCATGGCATATGCTCCATCGCATTCGTCACGCGGCAGGCAATGATAACTCCACTCCTCTTAGAGGCATTATTGAGATTGATGAAACCTATGTCGGTGGCAAAGAGAAAAATAAACACGCATCTAAGCGGGTCAAAGGGGCGCAAGGACGAAGCACAAAAAGCAAGATGGTAGCTTTCGGTATCACAGAACGTGGCGGTGAGACACGAGCTTTCAGTGTGAATTCTGCAAGAGCGGCTGATGTCGTACCCCATATGCTTAAGAATGTTGCTCTTGGCTCTATAGTCAATGCAGATGACTATCGCGGCTATTCCATGTTGGACGGGTTCTACAAAATGGGCCGTGTGACGCACAGTCGAGGCGAATACGTCCGTGGAAATACTCACACGAATAGCATTGAATCTTTTTGGGCGCTTGTGAAACGGTGTTATATGGGCATCCATCACCATTGGAGCAAAAAACACTTCCAACGTTATCTTGATGCGTGTGCTTATCGTCTGAATAGTCGTGAGCTAGAAAATTCGGAACGGGTTAGTTACCTTTTAGGTAAAGCTATAGGAGTCAATATGCCTTACAAGGAGTTGACGCGATGACAAGCGATATTATTGCCTTTGATGAGGTCCTCCGGCACACAAAGCGGTCCTATGTTGAAAAAGCCGCTGCCGCGCCATTTATCAAGTGGGCTGGCGGCAAACGAGCCTTGATTCCCGATATTGCCAAGCATTTTCCCGAACATGTAAGCACTTACTGGGAACCATTTGTAGGCGGTGGTGCGGTGTTCTTTACCTTTGCAGATCGCTTTGACAGAGCAATTATATCAGACCTGAACGAAGAGCTAGTTATTGCCTATAATGTAGTAAAACAAGATGTAGAAGCCTTAATAGATGCTTTACGAATACATGAAAAAGGTCACCATAGATCGGATAGCTATTATATGCGCGTGCGTTCCCAAGAACCCGCTGAAGAAATAGCGATTGCTGCAAGATTTATTTACTTAAACAAGACTTGCTATAACGGCCTCTACCGAGTAAATAAGAGCGGCAAATTCAATGTTCCGAAGGGTAGGTACAAGAACCCCGATATTTGTGCTGCTGACCGACTTAGAGGCGCGAGTAAAGCTCTTGCCAAGGCAACCATACGCTTAGGAGATTTTGAACGTATCGTTTGCCCTGATGCCGATGATTTTGTGTACTGCGATCCACCCTATGACGATTGTTTTACAGGATATCAGGCCGCAGGGTTCACCAGTGATGACCAGGAACGGTTACGTAATGCTGTTAACCAATGGTTTGATGCTGGAGCTAACATTATGCTTTCCAACAGCGACACCCCTTTAATCGGTCGCTTGTATCGGGGGGGGGGGGGGGGGCGATTCCATCTACATAAAGCAGAAGCTCCCCGTTTTATAAACAGAACAGCAAGTAATCGCGGTGCAGTACCCGAACTGATTGTCACAACTTATGGCTAGGGGTAAGCGAGCAAATAAGCGCGGACGAACGCTTGAAAACGCCATAAATGATCTGCTTTCTGAAGAGTATGAACAAGTTTCACCGAGTAGATTCTTTGCCCTTCGCTCGCTGAAGCAGCCAATTTTTTCTGAGCAATGCCCCATAGGGCGCGACATCTATAGCAAAAAACGACGTGTAGATTTTATCCTCTACCATCCACAGCGATGGTCTGATTGCTTGATCATTCAGTGCAAATGGCAAGCTTCACCTGGTAGCATTGATGAGAAGTATCCATTTGAAGTGTTATCCATCCAGCTTAATGAATTTTCAACTATCATCGTTTTAGACGGGGGTGGATACAGCAAGGGAGCGGAACAATGGATAAAAGGACAAGCAGGGAAGAATAAGCTATTGCATGTGCTAAACCTCGGAGAAATAAGCAAATTTCAAAGCAGGGGACAATTATAGGATCGTCAAGTATATAATTCCCACAGGAATAGCAGGACTGCAAACAGCAACCACAAAGCAAGGCAGGAACGGGTGAACACTTCCAGCGCCCTGTCGATGTCCGACGGTACCAGCTCACGTTTGCCAGATCCATTGAGACAGGCTTGCGCAACGGTTTCCTCGTGATATTCCCGCGGGCCGCCGAGTGCGATCCCGAGACCGCCCGCCATGGCCGCTTCTGGCCATCCGGCATTCGGCGAGCGATGCAGGCTACTGTCCCGCAGGGCACAGATCAGGGATTTTTTGAAGCTTTCCGTCCCGTTCAGGAATCCTGCGCCGACTGCCATCAGAACGGCTGAAATACGGGCCGGAAGCCAGTTTGCCACGTCGTCGATCTGGGCCGCCGTTCTTCCAAACCAGAGATACCTCTCATTCTTGTAGGCGATCATGGAATCGGCAGTATTGATCATCTTGTAAATGATAATTCCCGGCAGTCCGAACACCAGGTACCAGAAAGCCGGGGCCACAACCCCGTCGGAGAAGTTCTCCGCAAGGCTCTCGATCGCCGCGCGACACATCCCGGACTGATCCAGAAGTGCCGGATCCCTGCCGACAATCATGGCAATCGCTACACGCCCGCCCTCCAGACCGTTTTCACGCAATCCCACACCAACCGCGTTGACATGATCAAACAGGCTGCGTTGGGCAAGCAATACGAAAACTACAAACAGCTCAACCAGCCACCCCAAAGGCCCCAGTAGATCAACGAGCGTTTTGAGCACGATGCCACAAAACAGGGCGAAGACGATGAGCAGAACGACTGCAATCGAACCTTTTTTGTATTTCGCAGCCCTGTCATCGCTTTTCTTGTTGAAGCGACGATCAGCCAGGGAAACGGCTTTTCCAAACAAGACTACCGGATGCGGCAACCGCGACCACAATATTTCCGGTTCACCGAACTTCCAGTCGAGCACAAGGGCAATCAATAAAAGCAGAGCGGAAGCCTCAAACATCATCAACCCCCTTCAAAGCTTCAGACAGTCTGTTGAGATCAGCTACTTGCCTATGCAGGCCAAACCGCAAGAATTTAAGGTTATCAGGAAAAGGCCTGATCAGAATATGTTGCGCGGCGAGGTGTTTGAAAACCGAATTTGCCCGCTTATGTCTGGCGAACACAAACAGCGGGTTTACACCGCAAACATCCAGCCCCGACCGCGACAGCAAATCCGCCATAGCCATTGAAGCCACGTTGAGGTCACGTCTGGTTCTGGAGATCCATTCGTCATCAAGATATGCTCTCGCACCAATGGCCAAAGCAGGCCCGCTTACCGCCCAGGGGCCAAGTTGTTCGCGGAGCTTTTCAGCAATATCGGCATTGCAGATGGCAAATCCCAACCGCACACCAGCCAGACCAAAAAACTTTCCGAAACTTTTCAGCACAATCACATTGTCCGGCATCTGTGATACAATGCTGGTTTCCGGCATCGTATCGCAAAATGCCTCATCGACAATGAGCCAGTTCACCTTCGCAGAAAGGTTGAAAAGGGTATCAGTCCTGTGAACACGGCAATCCGGATTGTTCGGGTTCACGACAATCGCAACGTCGGCCGATTGTATGTCTTCAGGAGCGGCTACTGTCGTCACCGCACAACCGTTCTTTGCCCATACATGGGCATGCTCACCATATGTGGGACTGACTATGGTGATATCCTTTGCACCAATAACCCTTGGCAGCAGTTCAATCAGGGCCTGTGTGCCATTACCCATCACCAGTTGCCGACTATCGGGAACCTCGAAAGCCTGTCTTGTAGCGCGCTCCAACGCACATTCCGCGTCGTAATCCGGCAGACGCTGGAAAGCCTGGGGATCGATTGTTCCGATCGGATACGGGTTCGGGTTGATACCAGTAGACAGATCCAGCCACGCCTCACGGCATCCGCCAAATTCGGCAATCGCGGAATCAAGCCTGCCGCCGTGAAGCATCTGCGCCATCATACTGCCTTGTCGATCAGATGCATGTAAGAACCCATGACACTGCCCTGCCGCAGCCCGACATTTGTCCGGGTTTCACCCATCGTATCTGTTACGGAAAACAACGGGTCGCCAAGTTCTTTCTTTGCCGTTGTATAGTGAAATTCATGACCGTTGAACCGCTCCCCCATGATGAAACCATCTGCTTCAATTCGGCGGTAGCCCAGGTGCAGCTTTCTGTTTTCGAAACTGGTTTCCAGCTGCAGCAATCCGCACATCTGATGCGAAGCTCCATCCCTGTCAACAATTCCCTCACCCAGAACCATGTAGCCTCCACATTCACCATAAACAAACACGTTGCGCCTGGCAGCCGCCGCAAGGCCAGCCTGGAAACGGGAAGCACCTGACAGTGTACCGGCATGCAACTCGGGATATCCGCCCGGCAGAAAAACCGCATCCGCTGAAGATTGCGGGGCTTCATCCTTTAGTGGTGAGAAGAATGACAGTTCCGCACCCTGATTGCGCCAATCTGCCAGGAGATGCGGGTACAGGAACGAAAATGCAACATCCCTGGCTATTGCCACGCGCTGCCCCGGAGGAGGCATCCTCTGGCCCGAACGCGTGGTTTCAGGCAACTTATCAAAACAGGCAAGAAGCGCAGGTAGGTCACAGGTTTCGCGGACTGTCTGTGCTGCATTTTCGATGAACGAATCAATTTTCGGATTTTCTTCCGCCTGAATAAGCCCCAGATGACGCTCCGGCATAGCCAGTTCATCACTGCGGGGAACAGCTCCCAGAACCGTGAATCCTGCTGCCTTAAGCGCATTCCGCAACAAGACTTCATGCCTCGGACTGCCCACCTTGTTGAGTATTACTCCGGCAATCGAAACATCCTGGTCATGATCGCGAAAACCCCGCGCCAATGCCGCAACCGAATGGGACTGCTTGGCAGCATCGATGACCAGAACCACCGGCATATCAAGGGTCTTGGCAAGTGTGGCAGGTGATGCGGATCCATCAGATGCCCCATCGAAAAGCCCCATCATTGCCTCGACCAGCAGGTGAGTCCCTGCTTGTTGATGTGCGAGGGCAAGTAGACGTTCATCACACATTGCCCAGGGGTCCAGGTTTACTGATTGCCTGCCGCTGGCCAGCCTGTGAAATCCGGGATCGATATAGTCGGGCCCCGCCTTGGCTGCACCTGTGTCAACATCAGCCTTCTTCAAAACACGCAGGAGCGCGAGGGTGAGCAGTGTTTTACCACTCCCTGAAGATGGTGCGGCAATCATCAGGCCCTTTTTGGAAACGGAGTTCATCCAGCCTTGCTGTCGACATTCAATCCGAGTGGATCTGGTTGAAGGATTTTGCCCTGCAATGCACCCATCCAATCGAGGGCTGCACGCATCTGGACCGATTTTCCGACCACAATAATTGCCGGTGGTTTTAACCCGGCCTGCTCGAGATCTTGAATGGAATTTCCAAGTGTTGTTTCCAGAACTCTCTGGTTTGCGGTTGTGGCATTACACACGAATGCCACCGGTTCGCTGGCACTTCTGCCTGCCATAAGCAGACGTTCTCTGATGTTGCCCCAGTGTTTCATGGCCATATACATCACGATGACCGGTGAACCCTTGGAGACACTTGCCCAGTCCACCGCATCTGGAACGAGGCCAGAAGCATCATGCCCCGTGAGAAAGGTAACCGAGTGATTGATATCGCGGTGGGTCGCCGGAATTCCCGCATAGGCAAGACCACCAATTCCCGCGGTCACACCCGGAACGATGCGAAACGGTATGGCATGCTCAACCAGGCTCAAGGCTTCCTCGCCGCCGCGTCCGAATACAAACGGATCGCCGCCCTTTAACCGCAAGACCCGCCTGCCCTGTTTTGCATATTCGACAAGTCTCAGAGAGATGTCTCGCTGTTTTGGCGACGGTTTGCCACCCCGCTTACCGGCAAAATGCAATTCTACCGTATCACTGGCAAGGTTGAGGATCTCGTCGTTTACCAATGCATCATAGACAATTACATCGGCCTGGCGAATCGCATTCGCACCATGCAGGGTGAGCAAACCCGGATCCCCCGGCCCCGCTCCTACAAGCCAGACATGGCCCGGTTCAAAGACCGGCAGTTCAGACATGAAATCTCTCTTTGTCATGCAGGCACTTTTCCCTATAAACAACGAATGAGCAAGGTTGAAAGACACAACAAGCCGGAAAATTCCGAGGCTTCCCCGCTGCGGCGGGGCTGGACAACCGGCGCATGCGCGACTGCAGCCACAAAATCGGCCCTTTCTGCCTTGCTGAACGGTGATTTTATTGATCCGGTGGAAATATCCTTGCCCAAAGGCGACATGCCATCCTTCGCCCTCGCACATGAAAAACTCGAAAGCGGTTATGCCGAGGCCGGTATCATCAAGGATGCCGGTGACGATCCTGATGTTACCCACGGGGCCATCATTCTGGTACGGGTAGAAATAGGGCCACCGGGCAGCGGAATTTTATTCCGTGCCGGTGAAGGGGTGGGAAAAGTCACCCGGCCCGGTTTACCAGTTCCTGCCGGAGAAGCAGCTATCAATCCGGTGCCAAGGCAACTCATGACCGAGGTGGTGGTCGAGTTGTGCCGGAAACATGGCGTGGTGCCGGACATCATCATTACAATCTCGGTACCCGGAGGCGAGAAATTAGCCGAACGAACGTGGAACCCGAGGCTTGGGATCGTCGGCGGAATTTCCATACTCGGAACCACTGGTGTCGTACATCCATTCTCATGTTCGGCGTGGATCCATTCCATCCACCGGGGTATCGATGTCTCTCGTGCAGCGGGGATCGGTCACGTATTGGGCGCTACCGGTTCAACTTCCGAGGCTGCTGCAAACAAAATCTACAACTTTCCGGAATATGCAATGCTTGACATGGGCGACTTTGTCGGTGGACTCCTGAATTATCTGCGCAAGAATCCAATCCCCAAAATCACCCTTGCCGGAGGTTTCGCAAAGTTCACAAAACTTGCTCAAGGTGCCATGGATCTGCATTCGGGTAGAAGCCAGGTAGACTTTGACTGGTTGGCGCAACAGGCTGTGGAGCTTGGCATGAATCAAACCTTGAAGGAAGCGATTCAAAATGCCAATACTGCGATGGAAGTTCATGAAATAACTAAAGAAAATGGGGAAATTCTGTCTGACCACATCGCGGTACAGGCTCAACAAAGAGCACTCGATATCTTGCGCGGAGAACCGGTTGAAGTTGAGGTAATCATTTGTGCCAGAGATGGAAAACTGCTCGCCAGGACTGGCTGGAAATGACCAAAATCCTGATCCTTGGCGGAACCAGAGAAGCAGCCGCACTTGCCGGAAAACTCGTCGATGAGGGGCATGATGTCACCACCTCTCTTGCCGGACGAACCCGTGAACCGGAACCCTTAGCTGGCAAAACGCGTATCGGTGGGTTTGGTGGCATTGAAGGCCTTGCGGAATACATCCGACACGAAGGTGTCGAAAAACTGATTGATGCTACCCATCCATTTGCCAAACAAATTTCCGCCAACGCAGAAGCTGCGGCGGAAACAGCAGGCATACCACTCGAAACACTAACGCGGCCGCCATGGAAAAAACAATCAGGCGACAACTGGCTGGAAGCCGTCGACCTTGACGAAGCCTGCCGTCGCATTCCTTCAGGCGCCCGGGTTTTGCTCGCGTTGGGGAGCCAGCATATTGACCTGTTCAAATCTCGCACAGATGTTTTTTTTCTTGTACGAATGGTCGACGAACCCGGCGAAATGTTGCCGCTGCCTTCGCATGAGTTGTTGATCGCAAAACCCGGACTTCGCTGGCAGGACGAACGCGATGTGCTGCAGAAATTTGCGATCACCCATATCATCTGTCGCAATTCCGGCGGCACGGGTGCCTATGCAAAAATAGAAGCCGCCCGCGAACTGGGGCTGCCGGTAATCATGATCAACCGATAGGGCTTATTCGTGTTCTTCTGCCGAACCGTTTCTGCGCCCGGAAAGGTTCCAGATTACGCTCCCCAGCACAATTTCGATCCAGCCGATGTATTTTCCCAGAAACTGATTGATTGACCAAAGATCAATACCAAGCCAATCTAGCCAGATATCCGTACCACTGTAACTGAAGCCAATATCCATGACTCCCCAGGCAGCCAACAATCCGCCAATGATTTTGAAAATCATTTTCCCTCGTAATTCAGTTTTTCCGCCTATCACCTCTCCTTACAAACATACAACGCAAAAACCCCAGAAAAAATTGTTCGGTCAACAGAAAATAACATGCGGGAATCATGAATAATCCGAAGATAATTGTAGCCGGCGCCGGTAATATCGGTTGTTTTGTCGGCGGTCTGCTGCTGCTGGCCGACAATAATGTTGCGTTTTTGGGACGCGACAGGATTGCCACAGAGTTGAGGGAACATGGCCTTACTCTGACGGATTATTCGGGCATGAATAAGCGCGTTCCGCCGGAAATGATTGAAATGACAGAAGAACCGGCAATCCTGAACACGGCCGACCTTATTCTTGTCACGGTCAAAAGCGGGGCAACGGAAGAAATCGCATCGCTCATTTCGCAGCATGCAGAAAACGACTGTATTATTGTCAGCCTGAAAATGGTATCGCAAACGCAAACAGGCTCCGTGAACTTTTGCCGGGGCGAGACGTGCGCGCAGGAATGGTGCCGTTCAATGTCGTTCAAATGGACAACGGGCGGTTCCACCGCGGAACCAGCGGGGATATGGTTGTTGAAGCGGGAACACCGGACATTGCACATCATCTGGATTTGGAAAACATGCGCACTGTTGCATCAGCAGACATGACATCTGTCTTGTGGGGAAAATTGCTGATCAACCTGAACAATGCGCTTAATGCCCTGTCCGGTCTCACCTTGATCGAACAACTATCAAATCGGGAATGGCGGCTCAAGATGGCAGCTCAAATGAGTGAGGGACTCGCCGTGATGACTGCCGCCGGCATTACCCCGAAGCCACCGGCACCCGTGCCTGCCTGGATAATTCCATACCTGTTGCGCCTGCCAACGCCGCTGTTTCGCATTGCCGCCAAAAAGATGTTTGCCATTGATCCGGAAGCACGCTCGTCCATGTGTGAAGACATACGCCTTGGCCGCAAGACTGAGATTGATGAATTGCAGGGTGAGATCATTAAGCTCGGCCGGGAATTCACGGTAGCCACACCGGTCAACAAAGAAATCCTCGCGAAAATCAAGGAGCTCGAATCATCCGCATAGGTTGAATATGCGACTTGGCCGGTGTCGCAAAATCCGCTTCGATTAAATCGGACAATTGACTAATATCTCTGTCTAATTGGAACTATGAGGTTTTCATGACTGATCTTTCGGGAAAAAAGGCCCTTGTGACCGGAGCTGCCGGCGGCATAGGACAGGCAATTGTCAGGGTACTTCAGGCTGAGGGGGTCACAGTAACCGGGAGTGATCGCGGTGCAGCCCGCGCGGACCATTTCATCGAGGGCAACCTGATGGACAGCGGCTTTTGCGATACGCTGCCTGACAAGGCAAAACGACTGATGGGTGGTCTGGACATTCTGGTCAACAATGCCGCTATCATCACACGAGGTTCGATTACCGAGGCAACGGACGAAGATTTGCAACGAACCATGGCAGTCAATGTCGAAGCACCATTCAGGTTATGCAGGGCAGCCATCCCGATCATGGCTGAAGCTGGCGGTGGCGCTATCGTCAACACGTCTTCATGCTGGGGTGTGCATCCCGGGCCCAATCATCCGGTTTATGTAATGTCAAAAGCAGCGATAGCATCGCTTACCCAGTGCCTCGGGATGGATCACGCGCACCAGAACATTCGCGTAAACGCCGTATGCCCAAACGAGGTCAACACACCGATGATCAGAACCGGTTTCGAAACCCGGGGCCTCGACCCGGACAAGGCTATCGACGAACTTAATGCATCGGTTCCATTAGGCAGGATTGCTGAACCGGAGGACATTGCAGATGTTGTCGTGTTCCTGGCTTCTGATAAGGCACGCTATCTTTGCGGCACTCTGGTTGAGGTCAATGGCGGAAAGTCAGTGCAATGAGCACATTTAACAACAAAGTGGTGTTGATCACCGGTGGCAGAAGCGGCATCGGCAAGGCCTGTGCAGACGGATTTTCAGACAAGGGCGCAATCGTAATCACCGCACAACGTGGCGCAGATCAGACCCACGAACACGTGGAAGCGGATTTTCTTGATCTCACGGCACCCGAAAGTTTGGTCGCAGAGGTACTTGCACGTCACGGACGGCTGGATGTCCTTGTCAATAATGCTGGCATGATGCGCGAGGGCACGGCTCTGGAGACCAGCGAGAAAGACTGGGTGGAGACCATCCAGGTGAACCTGACGGCACCCTTCATGCTGACGAAGCATGCCCTGCCCCATCTGATAAAATCCGGTGGTTCCATAGTGAATATCGGATCCATCGAAGGCCTCGGATCAAATCCGCGCCATCCCGCCTATTGTGCTTCGAAAGCGGGTCTGCATGGCCTCACCCGAGCTATTGCGGTGGATCACGGACCAGACTGTGTCCGCTGCAATGCGGTAGCTCCCGGCTGGATAGACTCCGATCTGAACATTGCATTCATCGAAAGCCTTGGCGATCTGCAGGAGTTCCGCGAACAGATTGGCGGGATTCATCCCGTTGGCAGAACCGGAAAGCCGGAAGAAATAGCAAGTCTTGTTATGTGGCTTGCTTCGGATGAAGCCAGCTTTGTTACCGGACAGGTCTGGACCGTTGATGGCGGGCGCATGAGCAAACTAAGCTTGCCATAGGGGCAGACACTGCTACATTTCCAACATCTCTTGTGTGGTCACGACAGACGCGAATTCTCCCTGCAGGGTTGCGAGACTGGTCGAGTGAACCTGATCTGCACTGTGATGCACCCCGTCCGGTCCCGTCGCCGCATAGGCCCAGACTGCATCAGACACATAGACCGTATCAAAGCCGAGATCTGCTGCTGCCCTCGTGGCCGATTCCACACAATGGTTAGCTGTTGCTCCACAGGTTATCACGCGTTCTACCCCGGCGTTTCGCAAATCGGTTTCAAGTGAGGTGCCGACAAAAGCGCTGCTGGCGTTCTTGATATATACCGGCTCATTGTCCAGTGGTGCAGCGACCGGTTGTACTGCCGCACCAGGCGCATCCGCGTGAAACGGGTCTGATGGATCAACCCCGTGATGATGAATATGCATAACGGGTTTCCCGCTTTTTCTGAACGCTGCCAGCAGGCGCGCAATGTTATCCTCAGCCTGCGGACACGAGCGCTCCGCACCATTCTCGTCTTCATTGGCCAGCGCCATCTGGACGTCTATAACCAGCAAGGCAGTTTTCATATTCAGATTCCTTTTTCGATACCGTGTCAGTCAGGCTGCGTTACGTTCCGCCAGTATTTTCTTTACCCGCTCGCCGTAAATGCGGATGTTGATATCATCGCTGATTACCTCGCCGGGTTCCTCGCTATAGGTCATGATAGCCGTGACCCGGGGAAGTTTTCCTTCAACTTTTGTCACGCCATGCAATGAATAGCCTCCACGAAACAGGGTGAAGGTGCCAGCACCCCGGCTAAAGGTTTTGGCTTTGGACATATCCCCGGCCAGAAACCGGTCCACCGTCTCGCGGTCTTCGGTTTCATCCGTACGGGAATTCGGAATGAAAGTGAACTCTCCTCCCTGCTCTGCCGCCTGAAGCAAAAGCGTCATGGTGCATTCAGTAGTATCATAATGCCAGGCATGCCAGCTTCCCGGTTCCAGCGCCACAATATTGAGTGCCTGAAACTCATCTGCACACCGGAACAGCGTGTTCTTGCGCTGCACACACCGGATAAAGTTGGTCAGGATGTCCGATTTGTATAGTTGTTGCAGAAGCGTATCTCCGGGGATCTGATCATCTGCCAATTGCCTTGCAACATGGGTATATTCGGCCCGCCGCGGATCACCTTTTGGAACGTCGGGATCCACCTTGCCCTGATATATGGTTCGCTTGATCGTTAGGGTTTCTGCAGTCGGTAAAAGACTGTTTGCTTCGCGGCCCAACATCGCAAGCGCTTCTTCACGGATAAAGCCGTCAAAATTACACCAGCCGAATTCGTCCATATGCTCCTGGCAGGATTTCAGAAACTCCGCACCCTCGCCACGAAAAATATCCGCGATCGGATAGCGATCGAGATCGACGAGATTTAACGCCATATCTCGGTGTTTCATGTTGTTTTCGGCATTCATGACATTCTCCCAACCGTCATTAGTCTTGTTGATCTGCTTGCAGAGCTGGATCAAAGCATCGTTGGATACGGATTATGAAGCTTGAAACACAAGAAGAAAAATAAAATAATAAATCTCCATGAACATAAATTTCTTATGGGAAACTTGAATGCTTCACCTGAATCTGAATTGGCTGAGAACATTTGAGGCAGTGGCTCGCCGCTCGGGGTTCACAGCGGCCAGCCGCGAATTGGGCCTTACCCAGACCGCCGTTAGCCTGCAAATCAAGGCACTGGAAACAAAATTGGGTCAGGATTTGTTTGTCCGGAAGACAAAAAGCCTTGAACTTACGGAAATCGCCAAGGCTTATCTGCCATCTGTGCGAAATGCGCTGGAAGCCCTAAACATGTCTACAAACGGCCTGTTCGGCCCGGATTTGAAAAGCACCATTGTGGTTCACGGCTCTATGGCCATCATGTTATGGCTGGTACCGAGGTTACAGCAATTTCAGAGCCTTCAGCCCGGGATAGGCATCAAGCTGGTAACCACCATCTGGACGACTTCCCCGGACACCCGGAACAGCGACATTGACATTGTTCTTGCGCCGAACGCCAATACGGACAATCGCTATAAAAAACTCTCCGAAGAATCGATCGTGCCGATTTGCAGCCTGTCACAACAGGCGGAAATCTGCGGACCTTCCGATCTGCTCGCTGTGAACCCAATTCATGTTTTGGGTTACGATGACCATTGGGCCCGCTATCTTGCTGCCTCTGGTTTGCGATACAATGTCAGGAATGCGAATTTCATAGCAGATACTGCAGTCGCCGCATGCGAATTGGCAGCGGCTGATCTGGGAGCTGCCATCATCATTGAACGTTTCGCAAAATCGGCAGTCAAAATGGGCCAGCGTATCGCTATTGTCGGAGATCCGGTTCCACTGGAACAATCGCATTATGTTGTGGTGAATGACCCAAACGAAGAAAAACGCTTTGCCGTAAACACATTTAAAGACTGGCTGCACACGCAATTCGATTGAACCTGTGGAATGGCTTAACGGCGTTGCACAAAGAATGAACTGAAACCTGACACAATCAGCATGGCAACCCCCAATAAGCTCCAGTTGTCGGGAAAATCGCCGAACACCAAAAGACCAAACAGGGTCGCGTAGACCAATTGCATGTAAACCAGCGGGGCCAGTCGACTGGCATCGGCCATCGCACTGGAAACAACAATGGAAATGTTGCCGACAGCCGAAGCCGCAGCACTCCACAGCACCAGGAGGGTCGTTTTGGTATCCATGACCGGTATGCTGGTAACAGCCCAGGGGGTCATGAACAGTGTTCCGATAATCAGACTTGAAAGCAGAAGCATTCGAGGGCGCGTAACATCTGCCAACCACCGGGTTGCAACCAGAAATCCGCCGTAGAAAACCCCGCCCAATAACGCAAAGAGTATGCCGGTTGACATGTCCGCACCCGGCTTTACCACCAACAGAACTCCGGCAAATGAGCAAAACAGCAAGAAGGTTCGCAATTTGCTGATTTTTTCTCTCAAAAAAACCGCGGCAGCAAAATAAGCAAAAACCGGTCCGACAAAAAAGGCGGCAAACGCATTCGCCAGAGGTTCGGTGTTTAATGCGGTAAGAATTGAAATGATTGCTACAGAGAGTAACAGTGCACGCAGCCAAAGCCGCCAGTCCCGCAGCACTTTAAGGTCAAACCCCTTGCCCCTGTAGACAAGCACAATCAACAATGCACCAAGACCGTATCTGCTCCAGGCGATGAAAATCGGATCCACAGCGCCGGTCGACAAGAGCAGTTTGCCGGCTGTATCACCCAGGGGAATTCCGGCAATTCCGATGCCCATGATGAGCGCTGCAAGTACTAAGGGCGGAATTTTCATGAACGTTCAGAGCGATCCATTCAGTTTCAGGAGCTCATTCTTGCCCACTTGCCAACGGCAGATCAAGCCTGCTCTTTCTTCTTGCCTGCATTACGAAGAACATGTGTGAATTCCGCGTTGTACAAATCGCTGTCGCGAAACGCCTCATCGCCCAACACCCGGCCTACCAGTATCAGGGCTGTCCGCGTGAGTTTTGCCTTGCGAACTTCTTCTTTCATGCCAGCCAGAGTGGTCTTGATGTAAAGTTCATCCGGCCATGTGGCGCGATAGGCTATCACAACCGGGCAATCTGCACCGTAATAAGGCTCAAGCGCTGTGCGGATATAGGCCAGATTGCGTATCGAAAGATGAATGGCAAGCGTCGCGCCTGACTGTCCAAGGACTTCAAGTTCCTCGCCTTTTGGCATGGCCGAGGCCTTCATGCCCGTGCGTGTAACAATGACAGTCTGGGCAATCTCAGGAAGTGTCAGCTCGGTTTTCAGCTTGGCTGCAACACCGGCAAAGGCCGGTACTCCGGGCACCACTTCATAGGAAATATTAAGTTCGTCGAGGCGTCGCATCTGTTCAGCGGTTGCACCATAAATCGACGGATCTCCCGAATGAACACGGGCCACATCTTTGCCCTCCTGGTCAGCCTGGCGGATCCTTTCGATAATTTCATCCAGGTGCATGGGGACTGTATCCATCACCAACGCGTCTTCAGGTGCTGCAGCGACAATCTCTTCCGGCACCAGCGAACCTGCAAAAAGACATACCGGGCAATTCTCGATAAGTCTGAGACCGCGTACCGTAATAAGGTCCGGTGCACCCGGCCCTGCTCCAATGAAATAAACAGTCATGCGCCTATCCTTGTTCCCTCTTTAGCGGCATATCCACGTGGTGTATAAACCCAGGTTTTGCCGTCTCCGGTATCAACCGTTTTTGTTTCTGATGAACCCACTACTACGACAGTCAGCATGTCCACCTCATTGATGTCGAGCTCTGTCAGGGGTACGACCCTTACCAGTTCCCCTTCCCTACCCAGATTGGTGGCAAGAATGACTGGCGTATCCGCAGGGCGATGCTCCAGCAACACGCCCTTGGCATATTCAAGCTGGGTGCGGCGGCGTTTCGAAACCGGGTTGTAAAAAGCGATGACGAAATCCCCTTCCGCAGCCGCCTTCACCCGCATCTGAATGGCTTCCCATGGTGTCAGCAAATCCGAAAGGGAAATGGTACAGAAATCATGGCCAAGCGGCGCACCGGCACGGGCTGCGGCAGCCTGTAGCGCGGATATGCCGGGCGACACTTCAATGCCAATGCGTGAAGCAGCATCGCTCAAGCCGCCATCTGCGATAAGCTCAAACACAAGCGTTGCCATGGCGTAGATCCCAGCATCACCGGAACAAACCAGTGCAACGTCCTTACCTTCACCTGCAAGTTCCATTGCATGGCGAACGCGATCCTCTTCCTTGCCTAGATCAAAATCATGCCTGATCTTGCCAGGTGTGATGCTCGCGATCAGATCGAGATACAGGGAGTATCCAACCAGATCTGTCGCTTCCTGCACCATTCTGGTAACTTCAGGCGAACGCCAGGCATCCTGTCCCGGTCCAATTCCCACAACAAACAGCCGCCCACGACTGCGTCCCGTTTCACTCATTGTGACGATATCCCTTGCCTTGGCAACCGCAACAGTTGCCCTTTTTGATTTTTGCTTTGCAACAACCAGCTCACTGTCTTTTCCGGTTGCCGCCAAGGCTGCGCCTTCCGCAACGCCATGGCAACCAACCTCCGCAAATACCACTTCCGAGGGATTTGCCAGCCGCGATGTTTCTTCTTCCAATCGCGCGGCGTCGAAGAACCTTGCCGGTACGCCAAGCTGTTTTGCGACGGCCAGAACGGCGTTCTCGTCAGCCTTCACGTCGATTGACGCAATGCCTGCAATTGCGCCGCGCGCAATACCGCTTTGGGCTAGTGTATTTTCAACGAGTTCGACAACTTCCTGAGTTCCAGCCCTTCGCTCGCATCCAATACCGATCACGTGACGCTGAGGGTTGTATATCAATTCCAGAGGACCGGCTTCGCGATCGGTTTCAGAAATTGAAATTACACACTCACCGTCATCATCCAGTGGCAGATTGCTCTGCATCAACCAGGTAGCCGTATTCACATACCGCCCCTGCAACCGGACTTCCTCGCCGTCCAGTATTTCAGCCATCACCGTCTTGGCATTTTCGGGATTTGCCAACGTCCAGCCATCGGGGGGCTGATCCAATGCAATCCCAAACCGTAGATCACCCGCTGTCGTAATGGCTGCGTGTCCGTCCAGGGCTGAAGCTATCTGCCGAGCGATTTCGTTGGCCCCGTGATGTCCGCCTAAAAGCGGCACAACGGAGGAGCCATCCTCGGCCACCGCGATCACAGGAGGCTCTGAATGCTTGTCCTTCAAAACCGGTGCGAGAAGGCGAACCAAGGCGCCCGCTGCCATAACAGCGATGATAGGCTCACGCTGTTTGAACAGGGTCTGCAGGTGCGCACGGACATTTGCAAATGTTGAATCAGCGCGCACGCAACGCGCTTCAAGGCCTTGAATTTCTGCACTAATTTGTGACCGAATTGCGGATGCGAGCCCATAGGCCGAATCCGAAAGTATGACAATGGAAGTCATTCCTTTACCTCCACCGGTATTTCAAGTTCCTTGATCCACTTTTCCGCACCCTTGTAAATCAGGATCATGGAAAAATACGGAGCTTTTTCTTCTTCCGCCTGGGACAACGGCATGACTTGCTGATTGTCCAGCGTCACCCGTTCCAGGTATCCGGCACGATCCAGCAGACCAGCTTTTTCTATCAGTGCACGAATACGGGAAAAATGTCGGCCAATCTTTATCACCGCTATAGCATCACCGGAATTAAGACGCGCCTCAAACACCTCATCAGAAACAGGCGCAGGGACAACCGTGAGAACATCACTGCGCGCGGCCAATGGGCGCTGCAACGCAGCAGCCGATGCCATGAGCGAGGAAACCCCCGGCACAATCTCGCATGTGAACTCACCGGATAAACGCTCAAACAGATACATGAACGAACCGTAGAAAAACGGATCTCCCTCACACAGCACAACCACATCTTTGCCTGCGCGCAGAAACTCGGAAATTTCGGCCGCCTTTTCATCATAGACACTGGCGGCAGGAAACCGTTCCACCCGCATCGGAATAACAATGGGGATTTCCGTCTGTTCTTCAGAAATATACTGGGCAACGATAGTGCGCGCAAAACTGTCACCATCGTCGGGAGCCGGATAGGCAACAACTGAACAGGAAGTCAGAATCCGGTGAGCCTTGAGGGTCAGAAGTTCCGGATCGCCGGGCCCCACTCCGATGCCATACAAGATACCACTCATTTCTTGACCACCATCCATTGCGTTACCGGCATTGAAGGTTTCCACCCCTTGAACCGCCCCACCGGTTCTGCCTGCTGAACCGAAATCCTGGAGAGCTCTCCACAATGCTTTTCGCAGAGCTGAAAGAGTCTGGCTTCGCTTTCGACTGTCACTGCGTTTGCGACGAGCCGCCCGCCCAGGCGCAACGCCTGCCAGCAGGTTTCAAATACACCGTCAGTTGTCAGCCCGCCGCCGATAAAAACGGCATCCGGTGGCGTCAATCCGTCCAATGCCTGCGGTGCTGCACCCTCTACAATCACGATTTTTTCGGTGCCAAGTTGCACGCTGTTGGTTCGGATCATTTCCAGGCGCTCGGTGTTTTGTTCAATTGCGATGGCCGTTGCTCCCCGGCTTGCCCGCATCCACTCAATGGCGACCGAACCACAACCGGCACCAACATCCCACAAAATCGCATCCGGATAGGGGCAAAGCGCAGCCAGCGTAACCGAACGGATGTGATGTTTGGTCAGTTGCCCATCATGCACAAAGGCGTCATCCGGCAAGCCACCAACGCGTGAATGCCATTTGACAGCGGGATTGGCCTCGCAATCAATTGCCAGTGTATGAAAATCCGGCACGTCATGAGACCAGGCTTCCGCAACCCCGTCAAATCGTTCCTCACGGTCTCCTCCAAGCGCTGCGAGAACTGTCATTTTGCTGTTTCCAAATCCCCGTTCACACAACATGTCCGCCACTGTGGCAGGTGAGGATGCATCCTTGGTCAAAACAAGCATGCGCACCCCCGGTGCCAAATGAGGAATAATCTGGCTGGCTGCCCGTCCATGAATGGTAAGTGTTTCACAATCCGCAAGGCTCCAACCCATTCGGCAGGAAGCCCACTGAAATGCGGACAATTGAGGAAAAAACCGAACCTCTTCTTTCGGGATTGCCTTCAGTATGCGGGCACCAACCGAATACCAAAGCGGATCTCCGGTAACCAAAACAACAATCCGTTTGCCCTTGTGAGAGCAAATCTCTCCGATCATTGCATCAAAGGGCGACGGCCAGGCTATGCGTTCCGCGGTAGGGTTAGGTGCCAGCGTATGGTGGCGATCACCGCCTACGATCACGTCTGCACCGGCCAGGCTTTCCAGTGCAGCTGCTGAAAGTCCTTCAACACCATCTTCGCCAACGCCAATAACATCAAGCCAGGGGTTATGATTGGATTGCTCAGGCATCCTCGGCACCCACGCAAATCGCATTTACCACGCTGCTGGCCATGGCGGAGCCTCCTCGGCGGCCATGAACAGTTACAAATTCAAGTCCGAGGGTGTTTTCCGCAAGTGCCTGTTTTGATTCAATTGCTCCAACAAATCCGACAGGAATTCCGATAACAAGGGCCGGTTTGTCTGCGCCTTCAACCAATCGCTCCAACAGCCTGAACAACGCGGTCGGCGCATTGCCAATTACGACAATCGAGCCAGAGAGGGAGTGCCAGAAATCCACAGCGGCAGCCGAACGGGTATTGCCCGATTCCATTGCGTGATCCGGCACACGAGGGTCATTGAGCGTACACATCACCTCATTACCGACAGGCAGAAACTTTTCGATTATGCCGGCTTTTACCATTTCGACATCTGTATAAATTCCAGCACCCGCTGCAAGCGCCTCCAGACCGGATTTCACAGCATCAGGTGAGAATGCCAGATCATCGATGACATCAATCATGCCGCAGGAATGGATCAAACGCTTTGCTATCGGTATCATATCTTGCGGCAACCGGTCCAAACCGGCCTCCGCCTCTACGGTAGCAAAGGACTGGCGATATATTTCCGCCGGATCCCGGATATAGTCCAAAGGGGTCACCGCTTTCAGTTCCAGCCATTATAGCTATGGCCGCCTGCTGGCAGTAAACCACAAAATTTACCACCGCTGAACGCCATAATTTCTGGGTTTTCACTCACGCAGCTTCCCCTTCTGCTTCGGCATCTTCTGGAACCGTTTCATTTTCAGCATCCTTGGCCGGGTCCTGTTTCCTTGCCTTGGCAAGCAGAGCGGCAAGCGCTGCGGCAGCAGCAATTGCGCCAATTCCCAACCAATGAGCGTGTCCCGCCAATTCGCCTACATGGCCAATATGTGCAAAGGCACCGGTTGTACCCGAAACTCCGAACACAAGTGACAAAAACAGTCTTTTCATAATATTGCTGCCTTTTCGAACAAGGGTTGCCGACAGGCCAAATTTTGGGGCTAGAGCAGCGATCATCGGCGCACGGTTGCGCCGGCTACGACAGTTTCCGTCTTGGTCCCCTGTTTGGGTCAACCGCACCGGAGTATTTCTCAGCCCTTCATGAAGGCACCATCTTTCACCGGACAATAGAAATTTGTCCGGTTTCGGTCAAACGGTTTCCCGCCACAAAAGCAAAAATTTGCGACCCGTTGTTATGCCCCCGAACGTCAGCTTGGCAGATCATCGGCACTCAGACCCAGAATAGTCGCTGTTTTCCGGATGAGTTCCGCTTCGTGCTGATGAACAACACTGTCAGATTTTGCAATCGACAACATGTGCACCAGCAGGGCCTTTTTTCGCTCCATATCGAGATTTCGAAACATGGCAGCGGCGTCCTCGGCCGTGGTTTCGTAACCGAACTCCTGAAGATACTTCAGAACTTTCGGCACATCATCATCAGGAATATAAAAAGCAATCTTGCATATCTGCTTGAAATCCTTGAGTTCTTCGGGACGCAGCTTGCCATCGGCAAATATCATCCTGACCAGCAGCACCAGTTCACTGGTTAACTGCAAATCTTCAGCCACGCGTTTGACGGATTTGTCCTTCTCCAGCCAATCCCTGATGCGATCTACAACGATCATCCCACTCCCCTTTTATTTTCCGGGATAGTAATGGGAAATTATCTTTTTGTTAACCATGTCCGTACAACTTGCTGCGAAGCGTGTTTGTGCAGAACGCAGGCTTGATTCTGCACATTGGACTAGGGGCAAAACATGGCGTCGGACAATAGTGACGACCTTCTGACTACATTGAACACTCTGGATTTGGGAATCGTTGTCGTTGATGAGGAACTCAACATCCAGTTCATCAATGATGGTTTCGACAAAATCTGGAACACCAGAAGCAGCGGCGTTGACATTGGGGACCCGCTTCGCAGCCTGATGTATGCGAACCGGAATAACGGAATTTACGACGTCAAGGACGAAGATTGGGAAACCTATGTCACCGACCGGCTTGATGAAATCCGCAAGGGAGATATCGAACCCAGGGATTTCATCAGATTAGACGGTATACACCTGGTTTATTCGGTAACCAGCCTGGCTGCCGGGCGCCGATTGATTTCGTATTTCGACATCACCAAACAAAAAGATCGCGAAAACGAGCTCGCTGAAGCGCGTCAAGAGGCGAAAAAACACCAAACCCGAGTGCAAGAAGCCATTGAAGCCATAAAGGATGGCTTCACCGTCTATGATCAAGACGATCGCCTGGTGCTTTGTAACCAGGCGTACAAGGAGCCGTTCGGCGACAACGCGCATTTGATTGTCGAGGGGGAAACATACGCCGAACTTACACGCAAGCTGTTGAAAGCAGGCGCTATTCCTGTTCCCGAAGAGGAGCACGAAGCCTTCATTACGGAATTGATTGAAAAGCGAAACAATTCAGATGGCTTTGAAAAGGTGTTTTTGACCACCGATGGTCGCTGGATAAGGCAGTACGACAAGAAAACCGAAAGCGGCAATATTGTCGGGCTACGAACAAACATTACCGAACTCAAGGAAGCGGAACAGGAACTTCTGAATAATCAGGAGCTGATGGACACGATTCTGCAGGCTTCTGAGAATGCCTTTCTGGTAACCGACAAGGATGAAAACATCATCCGCTTCAACGATCATTTTGTCGACATACTCGGCTGCAGCCGGGAAAGACTGGGGAAATGTTCCAACCTGCGCGATATTTTCGGGGTTTTGTATAAAGACAAGTCCATCAAGCCACTGCATAAGATGAATATGCCGAAGAAGGCATACATGAAACTCGCCTATCAGATGTATCGACAGGCGATGGAAAACGATGATCCGCAAACCATATTCATGTCAGACGGGCGTTTCCTGCGTTACCGAGTGCGGCTGCTGGATAATGAGCGTATCGTTCATTCCTATGTCGATGTAACGAGCGAAACTGAAAACATCCATCGGATTCAGCAAAGCGAAAAGGAAATCGAGGAAGCTTCACGTTTGTTGACGGAAGCAACCACTTCCAGCCGTCAGGGCATAATAATCCTCGGTGCTGAAAACATCGAATTCTTCAACCCCAAAGCCAAGGAAATGCTGGGTGTCCCTGATGACATCATGGCAGTAGGCAAGCCGTGGGCGGAATTCGTAAAGTTTCAACAGGAGCGCGGCGACTTTGGTAACGACATTTCAAGCGAGAAATTCGTTCGCAAGTTCCATGATAATTTTTCCAAGCAGTTGACAAAAACCCAGGAACGCAAAGGGGCAAACGGCCTCATCCTGATGTCGGACCGCATTGCCAATAGCCTGGGTGGTCTCACCATCACGCTTACCAACATCACGGACTTGAAGAACCAGCAGACAGAGCTGAACCAGACCAATGAAAAGCTCGAAACTGCATTGACGGAAAATGAATGGCAGAAGGAACGGTTCAAGGCATTTGCAGAGGCAAATTCCGACTGGTTCTGGGAGATGGACTCCGAACTGCGCTTCTCCTATCTGTCCGACAATTTTGAAGAGGTTTCCGGAGTTCCGCCGGAAAAACTACTAGGCAAAACACGGCAGGAAACCGGAATTCCGGATGTGGACCCGAAGATTTTCGAAGCCCACGTCGCTGATCTTGCTGCCCACCGGCCGTTCAGGGAATTCACCCATCCAAGAACCAAATCAGATGGTACCGTCGTATGGCTTGCCATCAGCGCCAACCCGGTCTTCAACAAATACGGCGTGTTTGAAAGTTATATCGGCTCCGGACGTGACGTCACAAAACAGATTGAAGAACAACACGAACTGGAGAACGCCAAACGTGCGGCCGAATCTGCTGAGCGCGCTAAATCCGAGTTCCTCGCCAATATGTCACACGAAATTCGCACCCCTATGAATGGGGTAATGGGCATGGCTGAACTGCTTGCTGCGACCGAACTTGACGCAAAGCAAAGCATGTTCACCGATGTTATTGTGAAATCCGGTGCTTCGCTCCTCACAATCATCAACGACATTATTGATTTTTCAAAAATCGATGCCGGGCAGATGGAGCTTGATCCATGCCCGTTTAATTTGTCCGAGGCCATTGAGGACGTAGCCACGCTGATTTCCGCCAAAGTAGCGGAAAAGGATCTGGAATTGATCGTCCGCGTCAATCCTGCTCTGCCAAACACAGTGACCGGTGATGTCGGTCGTATTCGCCAGATTATCACCAACATGCTCGGCAATGCGGTCAAATTCACGGAAAAAGGCCACATCTATGTCAATGTGGATGGCGCATTGAACAGCGAAGGCATGGTGAACCTGAAAGTCGAAGTGGAAGATACCGGCATCGGAATTCCGGAGGACAAATGTGCCCAAATCTTCCGTAAATTCAGCCAGGTGGACACGTCCGCGACCCGCAAGCACGAGGGTACTGGCCTGGGCCTCTCAATTGCTTCTTCACTGGTTCGATTGATGGGTGGACAAATTCAGGTAGAAAGCGAGGTGGGTGTAGGCTCCAGGTTCTGGTTCGAAATCAATCTGCCCGCGGATTCAACAACCCGCGTCAACCGTCATGTGATCCCCGGTGACATGAGTGGGGCACGCATTTTGATCATCGATGATAACAACGTAAACCGGTCAATCCTGTCGGAACAAATGACAGCCTGGGAATTTGATTCAGCAGCCGCAGCATCAGGTCACGAAGGGCTGGCCATCATGGACGCGATGCGGTCTCATAACATGAATCTCGATCTGGTAATCCTCGATTATCAGATGCCACAGATGACTGGCGTGGAAGTTCTGCGTCGTATGCGCGAAAACGAGGCGCTGGCTGACATCCCGTTAGTCATGCTGACGTCGGTGGACAGTGCCAAGACCAACAAGGAGCTTTCAAAACTCGGTTCTGAAGCCAATTTGACAAAGCCTACCCGCTCATAGTTGCTGCTGGAAACCATCCTCCAGGTGATCGCCGGAAAACGCGCTAATCTGGAGATAAAACCAGAACGGGAAGCCAGCAAACAGGTTGAAGAACCAGAGGTAAAACCTGAGGCGACAAAATTTGATGCAACCGGTTCAGAACAAGAGGTTGAAATCGACATCCTTGTTGCGGAAGACAATGAGGTCAATCAAATCGTATTTTCCCAGATCCTCGATCAAACCGGACTTACATACAAGATTGTTGAAAATGGCAGACTGGCGCTCGCCTCTTACAAGGTACGCAAACCGCGAATTATTCTCATGGATGTTTCAATGCCTGAAATGAACGGCAAGGAGGCGACAGTCGCAATCCGCCAGCATGAAAAACAGGAGGGCCTGAACCGCGTACCCATCGTTGGCGTAACTGCACACGCCCTGAAGGGTGACATGGAATCCTGTATTGATGCGGGAATGGATGATTATCTTTCAAAGCCGGTTTCGCCAAACAAACTTGTTCGCAAAGTCGAGCAGTGGCTGAAGATTAATCTTCAATCGGCGATAGTCGGCTGAGTTAGCCACAAAGCCGGAACTGCACACTCCATTTTCCGCAATTAGAACAAGCTAAGGCTGAAGGTTCACGCGTGTTTTTTGGAGAACAGGCCGGATACCTTGTTGGAAACCGATCCGCCATCTGGTTTTTGCTGGTTATCGTGGCGGCCCCGATTTGCAAGTTCTCTTAGAGCGCCAACATCATTGTTGCGCTGCCGCCCCTGCCACGGTTCCATCGGTTCTACGGGCTTGGGTGCTTCAGGCTGTTGAGCACGCTCGGATTCTTCCTTCTTTTTCTGAAGCTTTTCGAGAATAGCCCGATCCATTTCATTTTCGGGATCAAGAATGTTGATCTCCTGCGCTCCTCTGTCATTTGCCGCCATAATTTTTGGCTGAGAGACCGGCGCGGTCTGCATTTGCACAGGTTTCGGATCTGGCACGACGTTCTCGTGTTCCTGCACTGGCGCTTCCTGCTTTACCTGGACAGGTGTGTTGACGTTGAGGTGTGTATTACACTGTATGCCAAACTCGGGTGCATGCAGAACTTTCAATCGTATCTGCTCGCATTCGTAACCATCAACAAAACCATCGTGGATGACACTCATGGCCCAGTTTTCACCTTCAACGCTGAAAGTTTCCTTGTGAGGTGTTACAGAACCTCTGATTTTGCTTACTTTGACAAACTCAACAACCTTGTCATGCATCCAGTCAATCGGTACCACCGCTTCATCAACGGCTACAACCTTGCCAATCAGCCACTGGGTTCCGTTGGCAACCATTCCAACTGGCGAACCTTGATCCAGCCGGCCGGCACTTGAATACAGATAAGGCCTGACACCGAGCATGTGGAAATTGTCGTGTCGCGCAGAGCTTTCAAAATATTCCTGTGAAACAAGATTATCGCTTGGGCGTCAGTGAAGAGCGGCAGCCGGATTATTCTGTATGATTAGCTTGCTCAACTCACGACAGAAGAACATCGCACGTTCTGCTTCTTCAGCATTTGAGTAAGCCTCTGCATCGTGAACCTGATTTCCGTCTTTGTCAGCTACCTCGGCTGGAAAACCAGACATGATCTTGCCGATGGTTACCAGGGTATGAGCACCATGGCGGGCAACGACATCCTGGGCATTTGGCAGGATCGTTGCCGTATAGGGTGTCATCAGAGCGTTCCTGAAGATTTCTGCTCCCAATGGCTGCGGATACTGGCTCACCAAAACCCGGTGGCCGCCTGCGTGAACAAACACACAGGTCTCTGTCGAGCCCTGCATAAGCTGCACGTCGGGCGCAATCTTGAATTTGGCAGCCAGTCGCTTGACGCTTCTAAAGATTAATTGCGCATCAAGCGGTTTGAACTGATCATGCAGTATTGCACACTCTACCGATGGTAATGCTGGAATTTGCATCACTTTACTCCCTAAGGTTGTGCAAATTGT
This sequence comes from Rhizobiaceae bacterium, assembly GCA_965198665.1. Classification (GTDB taxonomy): domain Bacteria; phylum Pseudomonadota; class Alphaproteobacteria; order Rhizobiales; family Rhizobiaceae; genus JAALLB01. The sequence continues at coordinate 283,255 of CBDAPT010000013.1, forward strand.
AAGCACTAAACTTTAAAAAGCAGCCAAGCAAACTGGTAAATGCACATTCGGGCTTGCGCCCTCATTTCAAAAAGGGCCTGGCGGTGGTGCACCTCGGAGCGGAAACGGCGATGCTTAAAACTCAATACCAACCTGGGCTTTGACACCAGACCGAAACGGGTGTTTCACCATCTCCATTTCAGTAACGAGATCAGCAAACTCCATAAGCTCTTCCTTTGCATTCCGGCCGGTTATGATCACATGTTTCATTTCCGGTTTGGCCTTCAGAGTTTCAATAATGTCGTTAACCTCGAGGTAATCATACCTCATAACAATGTTCAGTTCGTCGCACAAAACCATATCCAGATTTTCGTCGAGGATCATCGCCTTGGCTTTTTCCCAGGCCTGCCGTGCTGCTTCTATGTCGCGCTGGCGGTCCTGTGTTTCCCATGTGAACCCCTCGCCCATTGTTGCCATTTCCACCTGGTCGCCGAGTTTTTCGAGGATCACCCGTTCACCGGTTCCCCATTTTCCTTTGACGAATTGAACCACGCCCACACGCATATCATTTCCAAGTGCTCGGAACACCATCCCGAACGCCGCTGTCGACTTTCCCTTGCCCTTGCCCGTGTGAACAATGGTAAGGCCCTTTTCAATCGTTTTGGTGGCAATGATTTTGTCGCGGGCAGCCTTTTTTTTCTTCATTTTCTCGGCGTGACGCGCGTTGAGCTCTTCTTCGGTCATGTTTTTGAGGCGATCGGACTTGTCTGCCATGGTTTTAACTCCCTAGTAATTGCTCTTTTGCGCCAGGTCTCCGCCATGCCAGACCCACAGGGCCAACAACGGTGTATCCTGAACTTTCATTTCGTGATGCGTGTTTGATTCATGGAACACAAATTCGCCGGCACCCCGTACTGCCAGAGGGCCATCATCCCTGCCCCACAAGGCACCACCGGTCATGGTGAAGTACAGTTCTTCTGCAACATGCCAGTGATTTGGATAATGGATGCCAGGTCCAAACAGAACAAACCCACCGGCAAACTCATCGTTCACAAAGTGGCCGCGGGTGCCAAACAGTTCGACATGAGCATAATTTTCAATCATGTCCCGTCCAAAATCGTCTTCGGAATAGGTCTGTCGCCAATAAAGATCCGCAGAAAGGTCTACAAATGTCTGCACGAGATGTTTTTCCGACTTGCCCGTATGTTCGACTATGCCATCAAGGTGCCTCATGGCGGAAAACCGGTTTGAGCCAATGTTCCGTTCCGACATATCCCAGTCCATGGCTTCTACCCATTCGCGTACCCTTGGTTCCGGACGCATTGACAGATAATCACGGCAGGCATTTAGCAAAGGCTTCGCAGTCATGTATTTCCCGTCCTCTTTTCCAGATCATCATCGATATGCAGCCAGCTTACGGATTCATTCCAGAAATAATGTGCTTCCGGCGACATTTTCTCCGGAAAATCCAGCGTCATCGTGAACAGATCTATTTCGCCGGGTCGGCGGTCGGCCTCAAATCCCAGCGGCGAACCACAGGTGCCGCAAAATGTCCGTCTGACACCGGGTGAGGAAATATAGTGTTTCGGCACGTCACCACTGAATGACACGGCATCCGTGGGGATGCAAAAAAAGGTGGTGAGAGGCGAAGAAGTCTGTCTGCGACAGGATTCGCAATGACAGTTTCCAGTCCAGATTACTTCTCCATTAACCCGGTAGCGAATGTTTCCGCAAAAACAACCACCTTCCCCTTCAAATTCGCGCATCGGCTTTTCCTGCCAGTTGTTCCAGTTGAAACTTGGCTGAATTTGACCGCGGGGTCCAGAGGCCGCGTTCCTCTGCCTCCAAAAATCGTTCTGCCATTTCCTTCAACGCTTCGGGATTCTTTTCTTGCAGAAACGCCAAAACCTCCGCGTCCGCCAGATAGGCGTTGTGCAAAAGTTCAAAATGATGGTTGCGAACCGCACCGGTAGTCGCAGAAAAGGCAAACATGTAGTCCAGAGTTGCTGCCATCTCAAAGGCACCCTTGTAACCGTGGCGCATTACGCCCTCGATCCACTTGGGATTGGCCGCCCGCCCTCTTACCACGCGGGCAATCTCTTCTTCCAAAGCTCGGATTAACGGTTTTTCCGGACGCGAGTGGTCGTTGTGATAAACCGCAGGGCGCGAACCCGATGCCTGTTCAATCGCCGCCGTCATGCCTCCTTCAAACTGGTAGTAATCGTCTGAATCCAACAGATCATGTTCCCGGTTGTCCTGATTGTGTATGACCGCTTCTAACCCAGACAGTCGCTTGCGGAAACCTTCGCGGTCCTCTCTGCCATCCTCTTTCGCACCATAGGCATATGATCCCCAGGCCAGGTATGCATTTGCCAGATCATCACGTTTATCCCAGCCTTTTTCGTCAATCAAAGCTTGCAGGCCGGCTCCATAAGCGCCGGGCTTAGAACCAAAAATTCTAAACCCTGCCTGTCGCGTGGCGTCTTCAAAGCTCGCTCCGCTTTCCAGATGTTTTGCCTGTTCGTCACCCATTCGTTTGGCAATCGGATTATCCGCAGGCTCTTCTTCAAGGGCACCAACTGCCCGGATTGCCTTGTCAAACAACTCTATCTGGGCGGGAAAGGCGTCCCGGAAAAACCCGGATATTCGCAAAGTCACATCCACACGAGGACGTCCCAGTTCCGCCAATGTTACGATTTCATATCCTGTTACACGCCGGGACGCATTATCCCAAACAGGTTTGACGCCGATCAGAGCCAGTGCCTGAGCCAAATCGTCACCACCTGTGCGCATGTTGGAGGTACCCCAGGCAGACAGGCCGAAGGATGTTGGCCATTCTCCCTGATCCTGCCGGTATCGGGTGATGAGAAGTTCGGCAGATTTTCGACCGAGTTCCCACGCCGCCGGAGTAGGTACGGAACGGCTGTCAACAGAGAAGAAGTTTCGGCCAGTAGGCAATACATCCAGCCGCCCTCTGGTCGGGGCACCGGAGGGACCGGGAACCACAAATTTCCCTTCAAGGCCTGTCATCAAATTCCGAATTTCACTTTCACCGCAGGATTGCACAGCCGGTACAAGCGAGCTGTTCACCTGATCCAGAACTGCCGAGCTGTTTGTCCAGTCATCGGGACAAGAGATCACGCCGGACACAAGCTGGACAGCAAACAATTCGATCCTCTCCACCGTATCTCCATTGGTACGCCAGGGTTCATCGGAAATGTCCAACAAGACTTCCGGTTTTTCTGCCGTCCAGGGTGCTGCCATATCACAATCCAGCGGATCAAGTTCCAGACCCAAATCCAGCGCGATGGCCCGTTGCAGGCTCTGATCCGGCCCCAACCCTGCTCCACTGGGCACGCGAACCAGCGCGGTCACCAGATCATCTTTTAATCTGCCTTCCGGCGACGACCCGAATACATGCAATCCATCGCGGATCTGCATTTCTTTCAGCTCACACAGGTAGCCGTCCAGCTTTTCAAGCTTTTCATTGTCGCCATCACCCGAAACGATTCCGGCATCCTCATCCAGTCCGATATCCTCAATCAGTTCCAGAATCTGTTTCTTAAGCAGCTTCAGACGTCGCGGATCATTTCCGGCCGCTTCATAGTATTCATCGACCAGCGCTTCCAGATCGCGCAACGGTCCGTAACTCTCCGCCCGCGTCAGGGGCGGTGTGAGATGATCAATAATCACAGACGAGATGCGTCGCTTGGCTTGCGTCCCCTCCCCAGGGTCGTTGACGATGAATGGATAAAAGTTCGGCACCGCACCAAACACCGCTTCCGGATAACAGCACTCACTCAGCGAAAGCGCCTTGCCCGGCAGCCATTCAAGGTTCCCGTGCTTGCCCATGTGAATGATGGCATGGGCGCCAAACTGGCCACGCAACCAGGCATAAAAGGCTATATACCCATGAGGCGGCACAAGATCCGGGGAGTGATAGGTATCCGTCGGATCGATATTGTAGCCACGCGCGGGCTGAATACCAACGGCCACATTGCCAAACACCGAAACGGATATCGCAAGGGCCTGCTGCGCTTCGACAAAGAACGGATCGGCAGCGGGCTTTCCCCAACGCTCGATTATTTCCGCTTGAATCTTTTCGGGAAGTGTTTCAAAGAACTTGTTGTAATCATTGAGAGAAATCGTCTCTCGGATGACACGCCCATCGGTTGCAGCGTTGGTCGGACCTTCCTGTAGATGCGTGATCAGAGCATCACCGTCAACGGGTATGTCTCCCGTCTCATAACCCGATTCTGCCAGGGCATTCATGACATTGATGCTGCCAGCCGGGGTATCCAGTCCGACGCCATTGCCAAGCCGACCATCCCGGTTGGGATAATTTGCCAGAACCAGTCCTACGCGTTTTTCGGCCGGTTTAGCAGCTAGCAGTTCCAGCCAGTTATGAACGAGTTCGGCAACATGGGCGACGCGGTTTCTATCGGCTTCATGGACCACAATGTTTGACTGCACGTTATCGTCAAACGTCTTTGCATTTTTGAACGCAACAGCTCTTGCAAAAACTCTTCCATCGACCTCGGGCAGGGCGACGTTCATGGCCAGATCGCGGGCTGACAAACCTTGTGAAGAGTTTTCCCAGGCTTCCCGCGAACCACCCGCCAGAACAATCTGCAGAACCGGGCATCCGTTTTCATCAAGCACGGTGGGTTTATGATCACCGGTCGGCGAAGAAACTGCAAAGCCGGTCGTGTTCAATACCAGGCCGGGTTTGGACTCGGCAAAAACCGCTCGCACAATTTCAACAGATACCGGATCCTTCAGGCTGGAAATGAACAAAGGCAGTGCATTGATACCTTTTTCCGACAGCGCCTCGACCACCGCTTCGATGGGCTGCAAACCGCCGGATTGGACAAGCGCCCGGTAAAAACAAATTGCGGCCACCGGCGCATCCGGTACCCAGGTCTCGCGAAGTGTCTCCAGATCACACACACCATGGCTCACAGACCAGACACCAGCCTTCATAAGAGGCACGGCCGCCGCCGGTTCCTCACCACCATCCAGAATATGGTTCGCATATCCCAGCAGATTGGCCATGTTCTCCGGACCACCCTGTTTGAGATAATCCCACACACGATCGGCGGTTTCCCCGTCGACTGTATTGAACCGGGCAAGCCCAGGATCCGGCTTGTCATCACCAGGCAGGACAATAAGTTTCACCGACCCCTGCTGTGCAGTTTCCAGAAGCTTTTCGAGCCCGTATTGCCAGTAGCTTTCTCCTCCGAGAATTCGCGCAATTACCAGCCGTGACTTTGACACCGTATTTTCCGCATACACATCGACGGACATGGGATGGGAAAGCTGCATCATATTGGCCACGCGCAGTTGCGGTGCTGCATCACCCAGTTGCGCCTTTGCGGCAGCGATGGATGAAAGTTCAGTATCAGCAGCGGAAATGAACACGAGATCAGCGGGCGATTGTCCGAGATCAACCGCCTCATCAGTCTCGTTAACGGAACCTTTCTGGGCAAGGAGGAGGTGCATGCCTCCCTACCCCATCAAGGTATTGATCTGCCCAGTAATTTTTTCCTGAGCAAGACCTTCCAGCCCGATAACCACGAGACGGGAATTCGGGGTTTCAGATGCATGCCACTCCCGATCGAAATAATGATCGATCCGGTTGCCTACTGCCTGGACAACAAGACGCATGGGCTTGCCTTCAATAGCAACAAAACCCTTGAGACGCAGAATGTCATGTTCTTCAATAATTCTGGCAAGGCCGGCTATGAGTTGTTTGCGATTAACAACCACTCCCCCTTGCGCAACAAAACTCTCAAACTCGTCATGATCATGATCATGATCGTGTTCGGCATCGTCCCCATGCTCCGCATGAAAAGCTTCATGATGAAGCTCATGGTGGGACTTGCGGTTATGAACGTCCGACTCGGTTTGGCTTTCCAGGCCAAGCAGGACTTCCGCCGGAAGAGAACCGTGGGAAGATTTCACCAGTTTGACGGAACGTGAAATCTTGTCACCCACTTCGCTTTGCACTTTTTCAAGCACATCGCCCTTAACCAGATCTGCCTTGTTGAACACGATCATATCCGCACAGGTAAGCTGATCTTCGAACAGTTCCTCCAGCGGGCTTTCATGATCGAGTGCTTCATCCTCTTTCCGCTGGGCGTTGACCCGGTCAATATCATCGGCAAACCGCCCGTCCGCAACCGCACGGCTGTCAACAACCGTTACCACGCCGTCAACGGTTACCTGTTCACGGATTTCCGGCCAGTTGAATGCGTTCACCAATGGCTGTGGCAAGGCCAGACCCGAAGTCTCAATCACGATATGATTGGGACGGTTTTCCCGTTGCAGCAACTTTTCCATTGTTGGCACGAAATCGTCGGCCACGGTGCAGCAAATACAACCGTTGTTCAGCTCGACTATATCGTCTTCTGTACAGGTTTCATCACCGCATCCCTTCAACACATCACCATCCACACCAAGATCGCCAAACTCATTGATAATCAGGGCAATGCGCTTGCCATTGGCAGTCTGCAACATGTTGCGGATAAGGGTTGTTTTTCCCGCTCCCAGGAAGCCGGTAATAACAGTGGCAGGGATTTTCTGAGCGTCCATTCTTTTGTCCAGTCAGTGTTCTATTTCAGTTTTTGCGGCAATCCGGCCGTCACGAAATAAACATTGGTAGAGGCTTTGGCAATTTCCTGATGTGCCTTTCCCGACAAATCTACAAACTCCCGCGCCATTTTGTTCAAGGGGACTATCCCCTGCCCAACCTCATTCGACACCATCACAATAGGTGCCTTTGCCTCCTTTAAATATCGAATGAGGCCGGCAATCTCGCGCTCTACCTTTGCTTCGGCCATCATCAGATTGGTAATCCACAAAGTCAGGCAATCCACCAGCAGCATACGGCCGGGTATGGCTTCATGGGCCAGTGCATCCGCCAGGGCCAGGGGTTCCTCTACGGTTTTCCATTTGTCACCGCGACGTTCCTGATGAAGTTCAATTCGATTCTCCATCTCATCGTCACGGGCTCTGCCTGTTGCAATATAAACCGGCTTCAACCCCGATTTCAAAACAAGGTTCTCGGCAAATGTGCTTTTGCCCGAGCGGGCACCGCCCAGTACGAATGTAAGTTCCTGATCCATGAAAAATCCACCATTAAGTGAGTAAAAATTCTCTATCGCTTATCCAAAGCATGCGTCAAACGAATTTCAGGGCTGCAACCTTCATATTTCAACCGCCAGTTCCAGCAGCCCATCTATGTCCAGGTGCCGTTCCAGTGCTTCGGCAAGTTCGTCCAGTGCAGTTTCCACGCTTGCAGCGTATGACAGGTTATCATCTGCCTCAAATCCCTGCTGTTTCAACAATTGCTTGCGATAGTCATCACAGTTGAACAAGCCATGCAGATAGCAACCGCGGATGTTTCCGCCACGCGATATCGCTCCATCAAACCGGCCATCGAAATTCACCATCGCCCGAGCGCAATCCGGCCCGTCAGTATAGCCCATATGGATTTCATAACCGGAAAGTTCGCAGCCGAACTCGCAGGAAACAGGCTCAAAAGTCTGTACGGTCTTTTCTGGCAACAAATCGGTTTCCACATTCAACAATCCAAGCCCTTCAACCTCCGGTATATCGCCTTCAATGCCTCGCGGGTCAGAAATCTTCTTGCCCAACATCTGGTAACCACCGCAAACGCCAATAACCAAACCACCGTTTTCCGCGAAAGCCTTAAGCGGTTCCTCCCAGCCGTTTTCCCGAAATTCGATCATGTCGGCAATGGTTGATTTGGAACCGGGAAGCACGACCATGTCGAGTTCGGCAGGAAACTTATCGCCCCTGCGGATAAACTGAACGGAAACGCCGGGCTCTGCTTTCAACGGATCGAAATCGTCGAAATTCGCAATTTTACCCATTGCCGGAACCACCACGCGGAAGCCCTCCGGCAAACCGCCCTCCAGGTTATCGAGAGCAACGGAATCCTCGGCGGGCAGACGTTTAACCGCATCCACCCACGGCAGGATGCCGAATGAAGGCCAGCCCGTAAATCCCGTAATCTGTTTCGATCCTTCGTCGAAAAGAGAAATGTCACCGCGAAACTTGTTGATCAGGTACCCGACCACCTGGTTCCGATCTTCAGGTGGCAAAATTGTATGGGTGCCAACGATTGACGCTATGACACCGCCTCGATCAATATCTCCAATCAGGATTACCGGTACATTCGCCTCGCAGGCAAAGCCCATATTGGCGATGTCACCTGCCCGCAGGTTGATTTCAGCAGGTGACCCGGCACCTTCCACCAGCACAATTTCCGCATCCTTTGACACGGTAGCGAAGCTGTCCAGAACCGAACCCAGCAGTTTCGGCTTGAGTGCGAGATATTCCCGGGCAGCGGCAGTTTTCCACACTTTGCCCTGAACAACCACCTGGCTTCCAATCTGGCTTTGTGGCTTCAGCAGCACCGGATTCATATGAACGGTCGGCTCCACACCACAAGCAAGCGCCTGCAACCATTGGCCGCGACCGATCTCGCCCTGACCATCATCGCCATTGGCCACAGCAGCGTTGTTGGACATGTTCTGGGGCTTGAAGGGCTTGACCCCCAGTCCGCGTTTTTTCAGAGCGCGGCAAAGACCGGCGACAAGTACCGTCTTGCCGACATCTGATCCGGTTCCCTGAAACATTAATGCGCGGGCCATCAAAACTATCCTTCACAATGCGATCCTGTACCTTCTGATTGCGATTGGAAGGTATGGGCTTGAGAAAGGTGGTGTACTTAACTGCGGCGATCACTGCAATCGTAAAACCGACGCCTATAAGCGGTTATGCAGTCCGCATTCCAGATGCGGTTCCGCCTTGGTTGGATCCACATAATCAGCTTCACTGGGCAATTGATGAAGGGCGAGGTATGCCTCCATGTCAATTTCCCGCCAATCGAGCAGAGGACAGATTTTCAACACGTCTCCGCGGGATTTCTGGAACAGCGACAGGCCGTCGCGAAATTCGGTTTGTTCCCGCCGCAGGGCAGTTATCCAGACATCCGGATTGTGGACTTGCAGTGCGCGGCGGAAGGGTTCCAGTTTCACCTGTTCGGAAAAAGCCTCGCGGTTCGGATCAAAAGCGTCGGGAACCGCGTCCTTCCAGGGGAATTGCGGACGATAGGTGTCAAGGTTCAGTTCCAGGTGGTCCGTCAGGAACCCGACGAACTTGAGTGTGGCTTCGGTGTTGTAGCCGTTATCTACCCAGATTACAGGAATATCCGGCCTGACCTGCGTCACAAGATGCAACAGAACCGCAGACTGAGGGCCGAATTTCGTTGTAATTATCGGATTTTTCGCCCTTTGAAGACCAAGGTCGACTGCATCCAGTGCAGCATTGATCCGCGACGTAATATTGAGGGCCGCCGGTTCGTGAAGCCGAAACGCATGATTGTCTTGCATGTACATTGTCAGTGATCCAATCCGATTTTGATTCTCAACCAGGCTCTTTCGTGAACGAAATAGAGAACAAGTTTGGTAAGAACTTCGAAACTGCCAATCGAAACCGCAGTCCCGAAATTTCCGGTAAAAAGCCAGGCAAGCAGCATTGTGTCGAGCGAGGCAAGCACCCGCCAGGTACTCATTTTGGCGAAGGATCGCCACCGGGTTTCGTTGCGCGTTCTTTTCCCGGTCACCACGCCCCACCGAAAAGCATTCCAAACGCGCTCATGCACCGTATAAATGAAAATTTTGGTGGCAATCTCCGTAAACGCGATCAGGCTGGCTGTTGCCGCTATGTCGAGATTGCTTTGCTCATCGGTAAGACCGAAAAAAGGCCCGAAATATTTGATAACGAAGAAAGACAGAAAAAATGTATCCAGAGTGCCAACAATGCGCCAGGTGATAGCCTTGGTGAAAGAGCGCCAGGCTTTCTCTCCCGCAGCATCCGAGCGCCGTTGGCTGGAACCACCTGCAGAACCCTCACGGGTATCACCCCGTAATGTTTCGATTGGCATATCGGTCATCTGGATTTCTCTCAAACCGCAGCTTCTATTCTCCAGCCCGGAATTCGGGTTCAAAATCCCAAAATCCGAGTTTTCAGGGCTTTGTCGTGATTCAACTTGCCCGGATACGCCTAGAATGATCAAAAAATGAGACTTGAGAAAGGCAGGATATTTCTATTTTTCTCCAGTCTTGGGAAATAATGTTTTCTGCAATGGCAACTGCCGCAATCCATTATCTGCGCAAGTCAACAAAAACACCCTGTCCTTTGTTTGGCCGCTGCATCGGCAACCGTTTGCCTTGGAACCGGTTTCAGCGGCTAAATTTCCGCCGTTTTCCGGAACCCGCTTACGGGCAGAAAAACAATCCATTTGGAAAACATGACACAGCGCCAAAATCTCGTGAAATTTTCCTTGATTTTTTCACGAAAATGATTTTCCATGAAAATTATCGAGCAACCTCATCCTGGCAGCTAACACTTTCATGGGCGTCGCAACTGCAGAAAAATCAGAACCGGAATCCGTAGGCGGTAATAATGTAGGGGCAGATATCCGGGCTCTGCGCAAATCCCGTAGCATGACTCTGGTAGAATTCGCCAATGCACTGGATCGTTCCGTAGGATTCGTAAGCCAGATAGAGCGCGGCATTTCGGAACCATCGATCAACGATTTACGTACGATAGCGAGAATTTACGACGTACCGATCAGCTTTTTCTTCGGAGAGAACAACGGCGACCCGGACGAAGCCCGACATATAGTGCGCGCAGGTTCGCGCCGCTCGCTGGGCAGTCCGGAAGGAAAACTCCTGGAAGAATTGCTCTCCCCAGACCTCGGGGGCTCATTTGAGATTGTCCGCAGTGAATTTGCGCCCGGAGCGGAGCTTCCCGAAGCACAACTGCGCGAAACAGAAGAGGCCGGTTATGTAATCTCCGGCACTTTTGAAATCGAAATTTCTGGCAAATGGCACACCCTCCACGAAGGAGACAGTTTCCGATTTGTCCATGAACCTCACCGCTGGCGCAACAGCCAGTCGGAACCCGCAATCGTGATCTGGGTGATTTCACCCCCAGTCTACTAATCCAAACGGAGATTTTGAAATGGCTGATTTTCCAACTACAGCACGCGTTGTCATCATCGGCGGCGGCGCTGTCGGCACCTCCTCACTGTATCATCTGGCAAAAGCTGGATGGACCGATTGTGTTCTGCTTGAAAAGAACGAACTGACGGCCGGCTCCACCTGGCATGCGGCAGGCAACGTGCCAACGTTTTCCGCCTCATGGTCGATCATGAACATGCAACGCTATTCAACCGAGCTTTATTCGAGGCTTGGCGAAGAAGTTGATTATCCGATGAACTATCATGTGACCGGTTCCCTGCGTCTGGCACACTCAAAGGAACGCATGGAGGAATTCGAGCGCGCCTGCGGTATGGGTAAATATCAGGGCATCGGCATGGAAATGTGCACCACCGCCGACATGAAGGAGCGCTATCCATTCCTTGAAATGCACGACCTCGAAGGTGGCCTGTACGATCCGGATGATGGTGACATTGACCCCGCACAGCTCACCCAGGCACTGGCCAAAGGTGCCCGCGAAATGGGTGCAAAAATACTTCGCTTCTGTCCTGCAACAGGCGTCTCCCGCGAAAATGGCGAATGGATTGTCCATACAGACAAAGGTGACATCCGTTGCGAATACGTCGTCAACGCGGCCGGTTATTATGCGCAACGGGTTGCGGAATGGTTCAAGCCGTTTGGCGGGCGCACCCTGCCGATGATGGTGATGAGCCACCAGTACATGCTAACAGACGAGATTCCTGAAATCGAAGCCTGGTGCAAGGAAACCGGTAATCACAAACTGCCCCTGTTGCGTGACGTCGACAGCAGCTACTACCTGCGGCAGGAAAAATTCGGCCTCAACCTCGGACCCTACGAGGGCAATTGTAAAGGACACTGGATGGATCCAAGCGATCCGATGCCGGATGACTTCTCATTCCAGCTTTACCCGGACGATCTGGAGCGTATCGAGTGGCATATTGAAGATGCCATGGCCCGTGTGCCTATCCTGGGACAGGTAGGCGTGAACAAGGTGATCAACGGACCGATCCCCTACACTCCGGATGGCAATCCGCTAATCGGCCCGATGCCTGGCGTTCCTAATGCGTTTGAAGCCTGTGTCTTTACCTTCGGGATCGCCCAGGGTGGCGGAGCCGGCAAAGTGCTGGCCGAGTGGATAACCGAAGGCGGAACCGAGTGGGACATGTGGTCCTGCGATCCCCGTCGTTACACCGATTACACCGATCAGGATTATTGCAATGTGAAGGGCATGGAAGTTTACGGGCACGAGTATGCCATGCATTTCCCCTATCATGAATGGCCGGCCGGTCGTGACAAGAAGCTCTCACCGATCCACAACATGGTGAAAGAACAGGGCGGTGTCATGGGCGCTTACAATGGTTGGGAACGGGCCAACTGGTTTGCCAGGGAGGGTGACGATCTCAGCCACGAGGCAACCCAGACCTGGGCGCGTAAGGGGCCCTGGGAGCAACGGATCAAGGAGGAATGTGAAGCGGTGCGCGATCACTGCGGTGTTCTCGACCTGCCCGGCTTCTCGCGCTTTAACGTCAAAGGCGATGGCACCGCAGAATGGCTGCGTGGCCTGATCGTCGGAGCCTTGCCAAAGGTTGGCCGGATGAATCTGGGTTACTTCTCTGATGATAAAGGCCGCATCGTCACCGAGATGTCGCTAATCCGGCATGACGAGGATCATTTCACTTTGATCACGGCAGCCGGAGCCCAGTGGCACGATTATGAGTTATTGCGCGATGCCCTGCCCAAGGATGACAGCATATCCCTGAGTGATCATACAACCGAGTTCTCCACTCTTATTGTGACCGGGCCGAAGTCCCGCGAAATTCTGTCCAGTATTTGCGAGGATGCGGATTTTTCACTCGGATGGCTCACCCATCAGGTGGCACAGGTAGCCGACAACCGTGCATTCCTTGCGCGGGTTTCGTTCGCCGGTGAATTGGGCTGGGAGGTTCATGCAGCCAATGAAGATATGCCAAAAATTTATGGAGCGCTTCTCAATGAAGGCGCAAAACCGTTCGGCATGTATGCGCTGAACTGCCTGCGTCTGGAGAAAGGTTACCGCACATGGAAAGGTGATCTGTCTACCGATTATACTGTACTCGAGGGCGGCCTCGACCGCTTCGTCAAGCTGGACAAACCACAGGATTTCCCGGGCAAGCAGGCGATCCTCAACCAGAAGCAGCAGGGCGTGAAAAAACGCTTCGTCACCCTTATTGTCGATGCAGGCGAACACGACGCCCCCTATATGTCAACGTTGTGGCATGACGGCCAGGTAGTTGGTGAAACCACATCCGGTGGCTGGGGTTACCGGGTGAACAAGTCTATAGCCCTTGGAATGCTGAAGACGGAACTGACTGAACCCGGTACGGAAGTAGAAGTCGAAATCTATGGCGAGCGCTACAAAGCCAGCGTCCAGGAAGACCAGCCACTCTGGGATCCGCAAAACGAGAGAATTCGTGCATGACGGGAAAGGCTCTGCACCTGCCACCCGGAGAAGGGCCGAACTATGACTGGGAAAACGATCATACGTTTGTAAAAGTTGGTTCGGAACATACCGGCGGTGCCTATACGCTGATGGAAGACAATCTCAAGGCGACATTCGCCCTGGGATTGCACAAGCATGAGAACCATGCCGAAACCTTCTATTTTCTGGAAGGGTCAGTGGATTTTTACCTGGAGGGAGAATGGATCAGGGCAACGGCTGGAACCACCATCCATGTACCTCCCGGCGTTGAGCATGCCTGTCGTGTGGCCGATGCTGCGCCAGCCAAAATGCTGATGATTTTTCAGCCCTCCGGATTTGACGGCTTTCTGGCAGAACTTGCGAAATTGGCGCCGGCAGATTTCGAAAATCAGGCAACCATGGAAGCCTTGAATGCCAAATACGATATCGTTCCACTGGGTCCTGTTCCAGCCCATCCGGACGATTGATCAGGGAGAAATGAAATGCCGCTGAACGATTTCGCAAAACAGATCATTGAACGCTTTCCCCTGGGCTTTGTGGCAACCGTTACCAATGAGGGCATGCCGTCCCTGTCGCCAAAAGGGACTTTTTTTGTGCTTGATGATGAAACGATTGCATTTGGTGAGATTCGCTCACCGGGAACCATGAAGAACCTTGAGCACCAGGCAAAGGCAGAAGTGAATTTTGCCGATATATGGCTTCGAAAAGGCGTTCGCATTTTTGGTGACGTAGAAGTCGTCAGTCGCGGCTCAAGCGAATTCGAAACCCTGTTTCCCCGCTGGGAAACGGCATTTCCCGCACTTGCTCACCGCATCAACGCGATTGTCAAGATAAGCGCTGAACGTGTAAAGCCGGTTGTCACACCACCTTACGACGACGGGGCTACGGAAGAGGAAATGATAGCCCTGTACAAACAGAAATTTGGCGAGATTTATCCATGACGGCAAAACCCGAAATTACCCTGATTGACGGCGGAATGGGCCAGGAACTGGTGCGCCGGACGAAGCTGGAACTCAGTCCGCTCTGGTCGGCCCATGTCATGATGCATGAACCGGAAATCGTTGAAGAAGTTCACCGTGAATACGTCGCTGCCGGTGCCCAGTACATCACCCTGAACAGCTATTCGGCAACGCCTGAGCGTCTCGCCAGGGACGCCAGTGAGGATTTGTTCGAACCGTTGCAGGCAAAGGCAATTGAAATAGCAAAAAGGGTTACAGGACAAGGTGGCGCAAAAATTGCCGGATGCCTGCCGCCCCTCTACGGAAGCTACCATCCGAATAATACGCCCGGCCATGATTTTTACCTTGCAACCTATCGCCGGGTGGTTGCTTGTCAGAATGATGTGACAGACTTGTTCCTGTGCGAAACCATGTCGTCCATTAAGGAAGCAACAGCAGCCACCACCGCCGCAAAAGAAAGTGGCAATATTGCGTGGTGCGCACTCAGTGTCATGCAAAAGGATGGCACCCGACTGCGATCTGGCGAACCCCTTACCGAAGCAGCGGAAATGGCCAGAGAAGCCGGCGCTGATGCCATCCTGTTAAACTGCTCACCACCGGAAGCCATCACTGAGGGAGTGAAAATTCTCGCCAAAGCCGGACTGCCATTCGGTGCCTATGCCAACGGTTTTACAAAGGCGGATGATCTGAAACTTGGCGGCACGGTTGATGCATTGGAAGCACGAACAGATCTGGGACCGGAAGCCTATGCGGATTTCTGCGCGCGGTGGATTGATGACGGCGCCACCATAATTGGTGGTTGTTGTGAAGTGGGCCCCGCACACATTGCAGAATTAAGTCGGAGGTTCATGTAGTGCCCTCACCGTCCGAACGAATTACAAAAATATCAGAAGGCGCCATGGACGGTTGGGAAGTCCATACCGAAAGCCAGAAACGCATCCGCGCCGGTGAGGATATTCTCACAGTCTGTATTGGCGATCATGACTTCCCGACGCCATTTGATACGGTCGCCGCCTGTAAGGAGGCTCTCGACAACGGCCATCACAAATATTCAGAAATCCAGGGGCAACCGGCACTGCTCGAGGCCATGGCAAAAGTCTCAAGTCAGGCAACCGGCATGCCGGTGAAACCTTCTGAGGTTGTTGCCATGCCCGGCGGACAGGGTGGCCTGTACGCAGCAATGCAGGCCTGCATCAATCCAGGGGATCATGTGGTTATCGCAAGTCCCCATTATGTCACCTACCCCGGCACCGTCCGCGCGGCCGGAGGCACGTTTACATTGGTCGATTCTTGCCCGGACAATGGATTTGAACCGGATGCGGCAGCCCTTGAAGCAGCCATCCAACCCAATACCAGGGCAATGATGATAAACTCGCCGAACAATCCGACCTGCGCCATCTTCAGCAGGGAGACATTGGAAGCAATTGCCGAGGTCTGCATCAGACATGATCTTTGGCTGATTTCGGATGAAGTCTACTGGTCACTCAGCAGTGGCCGTCACATTTCTCCGCGCAGCCTCCCAGGCATGTTGGAACGGACAGTTGTCATCCAGTCGATGTCCAAAAGTCACGGCATGACCGGTTGGCGGTTTGGCTGGATCATAGCCAGCGAAGCACTCACAGGATATTTGGTCGAACACAATCTTGTTTCAACTTACGGGATGAACGATTTTATCAGCCGGGCAGCAACCAAAGCCCTTAACGAGAATATCGGGGTTTCGGAAATTGCAGAAACCTACCGCCGCCGCGGTCAGATTTTTTATGACGAACTCAAGGGTCTCAACGGCATTCGGGTTCTGAACGAACCGGGCGGCATGTATTTCATGCTCGATATCCGGGGCATCGCGAGCGATGCACAAAAATTCGCCTTTGGCCTGCTGGATGCAGAAAACGTCGCCATCATGCCGGGGGAAAGCTTCGGCCCGTCAGCGGCCGGACATATCCGCATCAGCCTGTGCCAACCAGAAGACAAACTGAAAGAAGCAGCAATGCGTCTACGCCGCTTTGCGTCAACCTATTCCGAGTAGAGAGGAAAGAACCATGTCGAAACCTGTACCATCAAAAGCGTCAGCAGTCGTCATCGGCGGCGGTGTCGCCGGATGTTCAGTCGCCTATCACCTGGCCAAGCTGGGCTGGAAAGATGTCGTTCTGCTGGAACGCAAACAGCTCACTTCCGGTACAACCTGGCATGCTGCCGGATTGATTGCCCAGTTACGCGCCACTGCAAACATGACAAAGTTGGCCAAATACAGCCAGGAACTCTACGGAAAACTTGAAGAAGAGACCGGTGTTGCCACCGGATTCAAACGCGTCGGTTCCATCACGGTTGCAATTACGGACGAACGCAAGGAAGAAATCTACCGTCAGGCATCCATGGCCCGGGCCTTTGGTGTCGAGGTGGAGGAAATCTCTCCGGCAGAAGTCAAGCAGCGTTACGAGCACCTCAACATTGATGATGTGACCGGTGCTGTGTACCTGCCGCTGGATGGCCAGGGAGATCCGGCAAACATCGCGATTGCCATGTCCAAAGGAGCCAAGCAGAATGGCGCCTCCGTCATTGAAGGGGTGAAAGTTACCGCCATTCACAAAAAGGATGGTCGTGTTACCGGTGTGGACTGGCAACGCGACGGTAGTGACGAAAAGGGTTCGATTGATACCGATTACGTGGTCAATGCAGGCGGCATGTGGGGACATGAAATCGGACGCATGGCAGGCGTCAATGTTCCCCTCCACGCCTGCGAACACTTCTACATCGTAACCGAGGCAATTGAAGGGCTGAAACAGCTGCCAGTGCTGCGTGTGCCGGACGAATGTGCCTACTACAAGGAGGACGCGGGCAAGATGCTGCTGGGGGCTTTTGAGCCCAACGCAAAACCCTGGGGTATGAATGGGATAGCTGATGATTTCTGCTTCGATCAGTTACCGGAGGATTTCGATCACTTTGAGCCAATTCTGGAAAATGCGGTAAACCGCATGCCGATGCTAGGTGAAGCCGGCATCCATACCTTCTTCAACGGGCCGGAAAGTTTCACACCGGATGATGCCTACCACATTGGAGAAGCACCAAACCTGAAAAACTATTTCGTTTGTGCCGGTTTCAACTCTGTCGGTATCCAGTCCTCCGGTGGAGCCGGTATGGCACTGGCTCAATGGATGCATGATGGCGAGCGCCCGTTTGATCTTGGAGATGTGGATATTGCGCGCATGCAACCCTTCCAGGGTAACCGGACTTATTTGTTTGAGCGTTCCAAAGAAACACTCGGTCTGCTTTATGCAGATCACTTCCCCTATCGCCAGAAAGACACTGCGCGTGGGGTGCGGCGCACCCCGTTCCATGAGCACCTCAAAGCTCAGGGTGGTGTATTCGGCGAAATTGCAGGCTGGGAGCGGGCCAACTGGTTCGCCAATGAAGGCCAGGAACGCGAATATAAATACTCCTGGAAACGCCAGAACTGGTTTGAAAATTCCGCTGCCGAACACCGGGCCGTGCGCGAAAATGTCGGCATGTACGACATGTCATCATTTGGCAAATTGCGCGTCGAAGGCAGAGATGCAGAGGCCTTTATGAACTATGTGGGCGGGGGCGACTATTCCTGTCCGATCGGCAAAATCGTCTATACCCAGTTTTTGAACAACCGTGGTGGTATCGAAGCAGACGTCACCGTGACACGGCTTTCGGAGACTTCTTATCTTGTTGTGACACCAGCGGCGACGCGTCAGGCTGATCAGGCCTGGATGATGCGGCACGTCGGTGACTTTAACGTGGTGATTACCGATGTCACAGCCGGGGAAGGTGTTCTTGCTGTCATGGGCCCGAATTCACGCGCCTTGCTGGAGAAAGTCAGTCCTAACGATTTCTCTAATGACAACAATCCGTTTGGCACTTGCCAGGAGATTGAAATCGGCATGGGCCTAGCCCGCGTTCACCGGGTAACCTATGTGGGTGAACTTGGCTGGGAAATTTACATGTCGTCAGACATGGCCGGGCATGTATTCGAAACGTTGCACGAAGCAGGCCAGGATTTCGATCTCAAACTCTGCGGGATGCACATGATAGATTCCTGTCGGATTGAGAAGGCCTTCCGACATTTCGGGCATGACATTACCTGCGAGGATCACGTACTTGAGGCCGGTCTCGGCTTTGTGGTAAAGACCGACAAGGCGAATTTTCTCGGCCGCGATGCGGTTCTTCGTAAAAAGGAAGAAGGGCTTTCCTGTCGGATGGTTCAATTCAAACTGACCGATCCTGAGCCCCTGCTTTTTCATAATGAAGCGCTTGTTCGCGATGGAGAAGTCGTCGGTTACATTTCATCAGGCAATTACGGACATACCCTGGGTGGCGCGATTGGGATGGGATACGTACCCTGTGCCGGTGAAACCGCGGCCCAGGTTCTGGAATCATCCTATGAAATCGAGGTTGCCGGAACGCGGGTAAAAGCCGAGGCCAGCATCCGCCCTATGTATGACCCGAAATCCGAGCGTACAAAAGCTTAAACCGAGATATATTTTCGGCTGGCAGTTATCTGACATACAGCGAATCAATGAGGCAGACTTAAAATCTGCCTCTTCCGGCACAATTCCGTCAATCAAGGATTGCCGGGAATCATTTGGCCCTGTAACCGGGGAGGAAAAGCGCTGGCAGGCTGCTTCCCCTCCATCAAGGTTACCTGAGCGACATGGAAGACTTACAAAAACTTATCGATTTCATTCTCGAAAGCGAGAAACTCAAAGGTGTTTTGCGGAAGAATAAGCCGGTTGGTTTGGATCGCTACGAAAATTCCGCTGAACACAGCTGGCAGATCACGCTGACAGCATTGCTTTTACTGCGTTCACGCCCGGAACTCGATGCGCTTAAAGTATTGAAAATGCTGCTTATTCACGACGTGGTAGAAATCGATGCCGGGGACGTGCAAGTTTATGATGATGCTGCACGCAAGGCCAACGAAGTCCATGAAAAAGCGGCGGCAGAACGCATTTTCGGTTTATTGCCAGCCCCTTTGGGCAACGAACTGCTCGAACTGTGGCATGAATTTGAAGCTGCATTAACCCCGGAAGCAAAGTTTGCCAAAGCAGCTGACCGGATCAACCCCTGTTTGCAGAACCTTTCTCAGGGCGGTCAAAGCTGGGTCGAGAACAACATAACAAGAAAACAGGTGATCGACAAAAACAAGAACATTGCCGATGCAAGTGAGGCCCTTTGGGCGGTCATGAACAAGCGCATCATGGAAGCGGACTGTTTTTGACAAGGTGCCGCCATTCAGAACGCATTCCTCCTTGTTCTTTGGACAAAACGAAAGTTAAACGCCCAGATGTATGGCAGAGTGTGCTGTCAATTTTGTAGACCGGTCCTTGCCAGAAAAAAGAAAGAACGCATCAGGACGAATGAAAACAGACAATTCCGGGCCCGAACACCGACAACTTTCCACCTGCTGTCATTAATTGATAAAGGTGTGCTGCCCGCTACTCTTCCGGTTGCCAGACCAATTGTTCACCGGTCAGGACAATAAACGATTGCGGCTTGTTTGTGTCATCCAGCCAGAAGAGTTCGCCATTTATCTGCACCACGCGATAGAGCGTGTTCGCATCACGTGAATTCACAGCCGACTGCCCTGAAGAAATTCCGGCACTCCATTGGCGTGAACATATGGCAGACCTCTCCGATTGCCTTCCAGACATCATCGAAGGTTCTGGCGCCTGCCTTCCTCAGATGAGCCTTGAGCTTCGAAAAGGCCATTTCAATGGCATTGAGATCTGGGGAATATTTCGGCAGGAACAAAAACCATGCGCCGATATCTCGCAAGATCTGCTCGGCTTTTTCGCTCTTGTGAGCGGCTAGGTGGTCAAGGATTACGACATCTCTCTTTTCCAGTTCTGGCGCCAACTGTGTCTCAACATAAATCTCAAAGATTTCTTTGGTCATGGCCCGGTCAATAACCCAGGGCGCAACCAGTCCATGACTGCGCAGGCCTGCGATAAGTGTCTGCTTCTTCCAGTGGCCATGAGGGACAAAATCTATGAGGCGCTCTCCTGTTGGGGCCCATCCAGTTTGCTTGGCCATTTTGGTGTTTGTGGACGTCTCATCAATGAAGACAAGTTTTTCAATCGACCGATTCAAAAACGGAACACGCCTTGTCTTCCAGAGTTCGCGGTCTTTTTTCACGTCGATGCGGTGTTGCTCCTTGGCATAAATAGTCTTTTTTTATGCGACAACCCGAAACTGCGCACAACATGCCAGACAGGCGAATGATGGACATTGAGGTTGAATTTTTCGTTCAGCTCCGCACAAAGCTTACGGATTGTAATGTCCTTTTGTTCATCAACCCGTTTTCGAAGCCAGTCTTTATAGGGTGAAAGCTTGCCATGGCCTGTTTTTCCCGGGTTATGTTTTGGAGCAAGCGAGCCAGTTTCACGTTTCAACTTCACCATATCATTCACAAATTTGACGGAGACTTTGAAATGGGCAGCCGTTCCACGATGAGTGTGGCCTTCTTCTACATGAGCTACAACACGTTTACGCAATTCAATCGGATGGGGCTTGGGCATTGAAAATCCTTGGCTTCGAACCGAATCAGGTCACCCCAATCAGAATCATATTCGCGCACGGAAAGAAACTGAATCTACTCGACACAAACACGCTCTAGGATTCCCACCCGGTACGTTCCCACCAACTCTCATAGGTGTTTTCCGCCTCATTTACCCGCCATTTTCCGACGGCTGACTTGGAATTGCGCGGAGCATAAATGGTTTTTCCGTCTTCATAGAAATACTGTCGATACTCATCACCGTACCGAGTTCCCTGGATGGTGTTCCCTGTAAGCATTTTTCTGATTTCATCTGCGGTGACAGGTACTTGATCGGCAAGAGCCGCGGAAGCAGTTAAAAATACGCCAACAATCATCATAATACCGCGAATCACGCTCACCTCCCGAAACGAGCTTTTGGCGCTCAACTGTATCCTTCGAAACCGGGCAATCATTACGGAAATTTAGCTGTCCATCAATTGATCAGCGTTCAACATTTCGAGGACGAAAAGCCCGAAATGGTTTGGCTGGCCTTTTTCGGTAGATAAATCTGGGCTTTGGCGCATCCTGCTGCGCGAACCTGTTATCCAACCTATGGATCAATCTGTAATCAGTCCCCGGGTTGGATTTCAGGGAGGTTGTTTGTCAGAGCGGCAGCGGCCAAAGCTGCAGTCCTACCCAAGGGCTCTACGCCTTCCAGCACCCGATACAGGCGCAAGGGCGAATCACCCAGAGCCACAGCTGCGCATTCAACCGTCAGCCCGGTAGCATTAAGAAAATCGCCGAAATTGTCGGAATGTTCAAAGATTTCAATTTGTTGATGCATTTCCGATCATCCTGCTCTGCAATAAAATAGTAACTGACATTATTATAGGGGCTATACGGCGCGGAATTGGCTATTGAATTAATACCCGCTCAGGTATCGATCGGGTGCACGCCTGCCTTTATCGCTGCCAGGGCAAGTCGCAGTTGTAATGGGACTGGCTTGTCTTCCTTTTCAAGCACTTGGAGCGTTTTCACGCTCACCCCGACAATCGGGGCAAACTGGCGCAAACTCCACCCCCGCTGTTCTCTGAATAAACGCATGTCGCTACCGGTAAACATGTCTGATAATTCCCCAATCGGCATATTGATTGCAACCCAGGCTAAATGAATAACCCACACGCGGACGGGAATGAATTCTTTTTTTGTTGTTTACAAATTTCCACACATCATATGTGGTATTTTTACCACACTAAGTTTTATTTTTCCGTTTTTTAGGAACATATGTGCCAGACCGTTTGACATTCTGCAATTACCGGATGTAGTAATTTTATCACACAATTCTTCGCATTGAACAATTGTGCTGATCGAGTTTAACGACAACTTTTAGGTAATATTATGCACATCAAATCTCTCCTATTGGGTTCTGCGGCCGCCTTGGTGGCAGTTTCCGGAGCACAGGCAGCGGATGCTGTCATTGTTGAACCGGAGCCAACTGAATACGTTCGCATCTGCGATGCTTACGGCTCAGGCTTCTTTTACATCCCCGGCATAGACACCTGCTTGCGTTTCAGCGGATATGTCCGCACATACTACACAAAAGCCGATACCGAAACGACGGTCACAGCCGGCGGCATCGGTGTTGTTTCAGAGCAACCCGAAACAACCTGGCGGACCCGGGCGCGATTCGACATCGACACTCGCAACGAAACCGAATGGGGCACACTGCGCTCGCTCATCCGGTTTCAGGCAAGCAGGGCTGCGGACGATGGTTCAAATTCCGACCTGGAAGTCGACCAGGCTGTTATTTCTATAGCAGGCATCCGCGCCGGTATTTCAGAATCCCTGTTCAATGCAAACTATGCTGTTGTAAACCTTGAAGGCGTTGAGGGAGAAGACTTTTCATATGGTTTCTCCAACTCGCACGTATTGGATTATACCTTCGCCTGGTAAGGGTTCTCGGTCTCCGTCGGGATTGAAGACAATCAGGATTCTGTGAACGGCACAGATGTCTTAGCCCGCGGAGCTGACGCGAGCGACGTGAGCACGCTGGTTCGGGTTCAGTATTCCGGCGATATCGGCCTCGGTGGAGACGTCAATATTGGCGGGGTTTACGAACGCGAAGAAGACACCGATTCAGCTTATAAGATTTACGCTGATTTCGATCTCAGCGAATTCGTTCCCGGCGGCATCATCGGTGGCTGGTACATGGCCCAGGAAATTGATGAAGACGAAGCCAAAAGCGATGGCATCACACGTGCGGGCGCTGATTCAACCTGGGGTATTGGTTTCCAGATGAATCTGAACGACGATCTCGAATTCATGGCTCTTCATTCTCAAGCAAGCAATGAAGTAGATGCTATCAATTTGGACACTGACTGGAATGGAACAACCATAGGACTGAATTGGTACCCGATCGACGGCATGAAAATATTCGGTTCCTATCATATCACAAGCCTCACAAGCCGTGAAGATGATATCGGCGATTCCACAACTGTTGTGGACACCGAGCAAGATGTATTCGTCATCGGCCTTCGCCGGTCTTTCTAACGGCGGATTAGCGGATTATCACTGTTTCATGCGGTGAAATTACTTCTGCAACCTAATCCACTTCAGAACCTCCTGTAGATTATCTCTATGGGTTACAGAAGGGTTCGCCGGTTCGCTGGCGAACCCGTTCGATTCTTGAAAAAGCCTATTGATTCACGGAATTTAGCGCAAAAAATCCCCAGCTTGCGCAAAACTTGTTGCATAAATGTAACACTGGCATGGTGAAGCGCACGGTTTCCCGCCAAATCCCCAAACTCAAATTGACTTGAACCCGCCTTGGCAATTAGAATCAACCTACCTCAGGTCGGATTGGATCCCGACCAATATGGGGCTTCTGTAACCTATAGGGATAATAAATATGAACATCAAATCTCTTCTTCTGGGCTCAGCAGCTGCAATGGTAGCTGTTTCTGGCGCACAGGCAGCTGATGCTGTTGTCGTCGAGCCAGAGCCAGTAGAATACGTACGCGTTTGTGACGCTTACGGTTCTGGCTTTTTCTACATTCCAGGCACTGAAACATGCCTGCGCTTCAGCGGTTATGTGCGTACACATTACTCAAAGCTGAATGTAGACAACGAAACCAAAAACGTTGACACTGAAACTAATCGTTGGTCAACACGTGCTCGTTTCGACATCGACGCTCGTAACGAAACCGATTGGGGTACACTGCGTTCTTTGATCCGGATCCAGGGTTCTGACATCGTTGACGATGGCGGCCCAGGCGCTCCTGAAATCGACCAGGCTGTAATCTCCATCGCTGGCTTCCGTGCTGGTATCTCCGGTTCTCTCTTCAACGGCAACTTTGCTGTTGTGAACCTGGAAGGTGTTTCTCAGCTCTTTGAAGACTACAGATACGGCTTCTCCAACTCACACGTTCTGGACTACACATTCGGCGCTGACGGTTTCTCAATCTCCGTTGGTATCGAAGACAACCGGAACTCAGCAGCTGGTGCTGTTCGTGGTGCTGACGCTTCTGACGTTTCAGGTCTGATCAAAGTTGAGTACTCAGGCGATAACTTCCTGATCGGTGGTGTTTGGGAAACTGCTCCTGATACATCTGCAGTAAGCAACGCGCATGACGTATGGAAAATCTACGGTCAAGTAGATCTGTCTGAGTTCATCCCAGGCGGCGTACTCGGTGGTTGGTATGCTGAGGAAGCCCTCGACGTAGCTGACGCAACTGGTACTATCCACTCACGTATCCGTGCAGACAGCCTCTGGGGCATCGGCTTCCAGATGAACCTGACAGACAATGTTGAGTTCATCGCTCTGCACGTTCAAACTGAAGAAGACGTAATCGGCGACGAAGATGCGACCACAATCGGTCTTAACTGGTACCCAGTATCAGGTCTTAAAGTCTTCGGTGCTTACTCCTTCGGTGAAGCACGTGGCGGTGGCGCTATTGCTGGCGACTCCGGCTTCGGCGGATTTTTTACTGCAGCAAACGGCAACGTTCTGGACTTCGACCAGTTCATGATCGGTATCCGCCGTTCATTCTAATCATCTGATTAGAATAACAGTTTTGAGAACCCGCCAGCTTCGGTTGGCGGGTTTTTTGTTTTTGATGCACAACACCACTCAATTAGACGCGTAGTCCACTTTGTCTCAGAAGTTCCGATTTACCTGCGTTCCCAACGATTTCGTGGCGTAACGTAATTAAATCAGCCCTGCGGACTGCCTATTAGAGCGTGTTCGCATCACGTGAATTCACAGCCGACTGCCCTGAAGAAATTCCGGCACTCCATTGGCGTGAACATATGGCAGACCTCTCCGATTGCCTTCCAGACATCATCGAAGGTTCTGGCGCCTGCCTTCCTCAGATGAGCCTTGAGCTTCGAAAAGGCCATTTCAATGGCATTGAGATCTGGGGAATATTTCGGCAGGAACAAAAACCATGCGCCGATATCTCGCAAGATCTGCTCGGCTTTTTCGCTCTTGTGAGCGGCTAGGTGGTCAAGGATTACGACATCTCTCTTTTCCAGTTCTGGCGCCAACTGTGTCTCAACATAAATCTCAAAGATTTCTTTGGTCATGGCCCGGTCAATAACCCAGGGCGCAACCAGTCCATGACTGCGCAGGCCTGCGATAGAGCGTGTTCGCATCACGTGAATTCACAGCCGACTGCCCTGAAGAAATTCCGGCACTCCATTGGCGTGAACATATGGCAGACCTCTCCGATTGCCTTCCAGACATCATCGAAGGTTCTGGCGCCTGCCTTCCTCAGATGAGCCTTGAGCTTCGAAAAGGCCATTTCAATGGCATTGAGATCTGGGGAATATTTCGGCAGGAACAAAAACCATGCGCCGATATCTCGCAAGATCTGCTCGGCTTTTTCGCTCTTGTGAGCGGCTAGGTGGTCAAGGATTACGACATCTCTCTTTTCCAGTTCTGGCGCCAACTGTGTCTCAACATAAATCTCAAAGATTTCTTTGGTCATGGCCCGGTCAATAACCCAGGGCGCAACCAGTCCATGACTGCGCAGGCCTGCGATAAGTGTCTGCTTCTTCCAGTGGCCATGAGGGACAAAATCTATGAGGCGCTCTCCTGTTGGGGCCCATCCAGTTTGCTTGGCCATTTTGGTGTTTGTGGACGTCTCATCAATGAAGACAAGTTTTTCAATCGACCGATTCAAAAACGGAACACGCCTTGTCTTCCAGAGTTCGCGGTCTTTTTTCACGTCGATGCGGTGTTGCTCCTTGGCATAAATAGTCTTTTTTTATGCGACAACCCGAAACTGCGCACAACATGCCAGACAGGCGAATGATGGACATTGAGGTTGAATTTTTCGTTCAGCTCCGCACAAAGCTTACGGATTGTAATGTCCTTTTGTTCATCAACCCGTTTTCGAAGCCAGTCTTTATAGGGTGAAAGCTTGCCATGGCCTGTTTTTCCCGGGTTATGTTTTGGAGCAAGCGAGCCAGTTTCACGTTTCAACTTCACCATATCATTCACAAATTTGACGGAGACTTTGAAATGGGCAGCCGTTCCACGATGAGTGTGGCCTTCTTCTACATGAGCTACAACACGTTTACGCAATTCAATCGGATGGGGCTTGGGCATTGAAAATCCTTGGCTTCGAACCGAATCAGGTCACCCCAATCAGAATCATATTCGCGCACGGAAAGAAACTGAATCTACTCGACACAAACACGCTCTAAATGCTTTAGATGAAACTGATTGAAGCACGGCACGACATTCTCAACAAAACACCGATGGTTGCTGTTCCTTGACGCAGGACTGCAAAAAATGCGCAGAAACCATCTGTTTCCTGTATTCACCAACAGAAAAAGGCACCTGTTTCAGGTGCCTCTACCATTCGCCGTTTCCGCTCCGAGGTGCACCACCGCCAGGCCCTTTTTGAAATGAGGGCGCAAGCCCGAATGCAAAAAAGGGCCTGGCGGTGAAAAATTTCGACAGGCGGAGCCTGCGATGACTTGAATTGCCGTTACCAATACCCCTACCGCAGAATTGCGCACAAGCGCAATCGCCTCTTCGAACAGACTGTGCCGAAGAGAGATTTCACGCTGTGCGCTTCCCAGAGGTTTGAGAGCGGTCATGGCGGTGCCTGCGCATCTCTGAACACCTCCTCCGGCGTCCGGAAGCCGAGTGCCTTGCGCGGCCGTGCGTTGAGCAGATCCTCCACCGCCTGGACCTCGGCATCGGTCACAGACCGGAAATCCGTGCCTTTCGGCAAATACTGGCGGACCAGTCCATTGGTGTGTTCATTCAGCCCGCGCTCCCATGAGTGGTAGGGCCGGGCAAAATAGAACTTGGCATCAAGCGCCTTGGACAGGCTGCTGTGGCCAGCGAATTCCTTACCGTTGTCCGCAGTGATCGTGTGAACCAGGTGCCGATCTGCCTCCAGCCGGCGTCTGAGCGCAGCTCCGACATCTTCGGCCGTTTTCCTGTCGAGCCGTACCAGTCGGGTCATCTTCGAGGCGCGGTCCACCGCCGAAACCACTGCGCCGCTTTGACCCGCTCCAACGATCGTGTCCACCTCCCAGTCACCGATCCGCAACTTCTGTTCGACGATCGCGGGCCGCTCACTGATATCGACACGACCGGGAATGCGTCCTCGCCCGGCGTGCCGGCCGCCGCGCCAATTCGGTTTCTTCCCACGCCGCCGCAGACGTTTGTAAAGGCTGCCACCGGCCCTGCGGTCCGCGCGGACGTATTCGTAGATCCGCATCCGCCCCACCATGGCTTGGCCTTCCCGACGAAACCGACCCGAAATTTGCTCTGGGCTCCAGCCAGCCGCCAACTTCTCCTCGACCAATTGCCACAGGGCGGGTGTCATCTTCCTTGGCACCGATGACGCCCTGTGGCGGCGCTCTGTCGCCTTGTTATGGGCCTGTTTGTACCGGTAGCCCCGGCCGCCGCTGTTGCGCTGCATCTCTCGACGGATTGTCGTGTGATGGCGTCCGAGCTCACGCCCAATGTCTCTCTGCGAGAGGCCGCTTTTCTTCAACCCCCAAATCTGGCAACGTTCATCTTGGGTCAGGTGGTGGTAGCCGCGAGGCATAGGCGAATCTCCTTCTACAAGATTCTCGCCATCGCCTGGCCCGCCCGCAAGGAAGAATGCTCATCACGCTGCCGTTTTCACTGGTGCACTTCGGAATGGCACGGGGGATTACAAAACGTAATCAAAAGCAGTCCTTACCGCGGTGCCATGCGAATTGCCCCGTCCAACCTGATGGTCTCCCCATTCAACATCGCATTTTCACAAATTGACAGAGCGAGAGCCGCATATTCGTCCGGTTGTCCGAGGCGTGAAGGAAACGGCACCATTGCACCCAGGGCATCCTGCACCTCTTGCGGCATCCCCATAACCATCGGGGTACCGAAAATACCGGGCGCGATGGTCATCACCCGAACACCATTTCGCGAAAGATCACGCGCCATGGGCAGTGTCATACCTGCAACACCTGCTTTTGAAGCACCATACGCAATCTGCCCGATCTGGCCATCAAACGCAGCGACAGATGCAGTATTGATGATAACACCACGCTCTCCGTCATCATTGATCGGTTCCTGACCGCACATGCCGGCTGCACATTGGCTTGCAACATTAAACGTTCCAATCAAATTCACACCAATCGCCTTGGCATAAACTGCTGCATCATGTGCGTTACCGTCTCGGTCAACGGTTTTCGCTGCAGGTGCTATTCCGGCACAATTGATACATATGCTTTCCTGACCATGCGCTGTCCGGGCGGCTACCAGCCCGGCCGCGACTGCTTCTGAGTCCGACACGTCGACTTTGGCAAACATTCCCCCAATGTCTGCTGCAACTTTCGAGCCACCCTCTTCATTAACGTCGAAAATGGCTACTTTTACACCCCTCGCAGCCAGTGCACGCGCTGTTCCCTCACCAAGTCCTGAACCACCCCCGGTTACAACCGCTGCCAGTTTTGCGTTAAGTTCCATGATTACACCCTCTCGATTGCAAGTGCCGTCCCCTCACCACCACCAATACAGATGGCGGCAATTCCGCGTTTTTTGTCGTGTGTTTCCAGCGCCTTCAGCAGGGTAACGATAATTCGAGCACCCGATGCACCAATCGGATGGCCAAGCGCACATGCCCCGCCATGAACATTCACGACTTCCCGGTCGAGACCTAATTCGTGCATAAAGGCCATGGGAACAACTGCAAAAGCTTCGTTCACCTCCCAGAGGTCCACATCATCCTTTGTCCAGCCAATTTTTTCCAGCAGCTTCTTTGCAGCCGGGACCGGTGCGGTGGTAAACCAGCCCGGTTCATGGGCATGGCTGGCATGACCATGGATGATTGCCCGTACTTCCAGTCCTTCGCGCTCCGCCACACTTTGCGTTGTCAGAACAAGGGCGGCGGCTCCATCAGAAATCGATGAGGCATTTGCTGCCGTCACCGTACCGTCTTTGCGGAAAGCGGGTTTGAGCTGGGGAATTTCGACCGGCCGCGCATTCCTGGGCTGTTCATCGCTTGCCACTTTCGCAGAGCCCTTGCGGGTTTCGTAGGTCACTGCGGCTATCTCGTTGGAAAACCTACCGTTTTCCTCCGCGCTTTGTGCATTTTCAAGCGATTTAAGCGCGTAAGCATCCTGAGCTTCTCGGGTAAACTGGAATTTTTTCGCACAGTCTTCGGCAAAACTTCCCATCAGTTTGCCCTTGTCATAGGCGTCTTCCAAACCGTCAAGGAACATATGGTCGATTACCTGACCATGACCAAGCCGGGCCCCGCCCCGCATTTTGTCAAGCAAATAGGGCGCATTGGTCATTGATTCCATACCGCCCGCAACAAGGATTTCTCCGTTTTCCGCCTTTAGCTGATCATAAGCCACCATAGTGGATTTCATACCGGAGCCGCACATCTTGTTGAGGGTTGTCGCCGGCACTCCCTTGTCGAGACCGGCGTGAAAAGCTGCCTGCCTTGCCGGAGCCTGGCCCTGGCCGGCAGGCAATACATTGCCCATGATAACTTCATCAACCTTGCCGGAATCAAGGCCTGCATCCTCGATGGCCGCCTTAATCGCCGCTCCACCCAGTTCTGATGCCGTCAGGGTTGAAAATTCCCCCTGAAATCCCGCCATGGGAGTGCGTTTGGCACCCGCAATCACAATTTTGTCTGTCATCATGTTCTCCAACTTTTCAGGACTTATCCTGTGATCAGGATCGCTCTGAGATCATTGACATTTGTCCCTGTGGGTCCGGGTATAAATAGTGCCCCGATTTTGTCAAATACAGTCCATGCATCATTGTTTTGCAAATATGCAACCGGATCCAGGCCCGCTGCCCTTGCTTTGGATATGGTTTCACCGTCTACAAAGGCACCGGCATTGTCCTCGCTGCCGTCAATCCCGTCCGTGTCGGCACAAAAGGCATGAATGCCGGTTTCACCATTGATTTCCTGGGCAAAGGACAAAAGAAACTCGGTATTGCGACCACCCTTGCCATTGCCTTTGAGCGTAACCGTGGTTTCGCCACCGGATAGAATGAGAACCGGTTTTTTGAACGGGCGATCGCGATGGAGAATCTCCCGGGCAATGGCAGCCTGGGTGCGCGCCGCTTCACGCGCCTCACCTTCTATCGAATCCGATAGAATATGCGCTTCAATTCCGGCATCACGGGCGACAGCAGCCGCTGCTTCCAGAGACTTGGCTGCCGACGAAACAATAAAATGTTCGGCTCTCGCAAGTGCAGGATCGTCCGGGAGCGGCGCATCCGCAGCAGGTGAGCCAACATGTTCCATAACCGCCTCGGGCAAGTCCATCGCATACTGGCGGATTATGGTGAGGGCGTCCTCCCGGGAACCGGTATCGGCAACCGTTGGACCGGACGCAATATATTGGGGATGATCACCGGGAATATCTGAAACCAGAAGCGACACCACCCGTGCAGGATGGGCAGCAGCAGCCAGCCTGCCGCCTTTGATGCCTGAGACATGTTTGCGAACTGTATTCATTGAAGAAATCGGCGCACCAGAAGCAAGCAGTGCTTCATTGACCGCAATTTCATCTGCGAGGCTCAAATCATTCGGCGGGCATGGCAACAATGCCGAACCACCTCCGGAAATAAGCGCCACAACCAGATCATCCTCTGTAAGGCCTGAAACAGCGTCAATCAACCGTTTTGCACCGGCAAATCCCGCCTCATCAGGGACCGGATGAGCTGCCTCCAGGACTTCAAGATTACGGCATTCGCAACCATAGCCGTAGCGGGTGACGATGATGCCTTCAACTTCCTCACCATGCCGGTCCATCCAGGCATCTTCAAATGCACGACCCATCTGCGCCGAAGCCTTGCCACCGCCGACAACAACTACCCTGCCCTTCGGTTTCTCCGGCAGGAATTTCCTGATGGTTTTCTCCGGTTGCGCAGCGTCCACGGCGGCGTCAAACAGGCTTGAAAATAGCCCAACTGGCTGTATGTGTTTAGTCATTGAGAACCTATGCAATTGAACCATTGATAGGTCAAGCGGTTGAATGTAAGGCTTTTACAAAGAACCACACAAATTGACAAAAAGGACCGGCATCATGGCAACAATCTGGGGACGGGCAACGTCCAGCAATGTACAAATCGCGATGTGGGCCGCCGCAGAAGTGGGTCTCGACACGCAAAGGATTGACGTTGGCGGTGCCTTTGGCGGCACAGATTCACCGGAATACCGGTCCATGAACCCCAATGGTTTGATCCCTGTCCTTAAGGATGGAGATGTAGTGATGTTTGAAAGCGCTGCAATTCTTCGCTATCTCGGCGCACAATATGGCTCCGCCGCTTTCTGGCCAGAACAACCGAAAGTACGCGCAAACCTCGATACTTGGGCGGAGTGGACAAAGACAACGCTTTGTCCTGTATTGATTTACCAGGTATTCTGGACTCTGATCCGCACTCCGAAAGCCCAGCGTGACCCGGATTTACTGGAGGCACAGATTACAGAACTTGGTCGTCTCATGGGAATGGCAGCATCGGAACTCGGCGACAAGGCGTTCCTGGGCGGTGAGGATTTGTCATTCGCAGACGTCATGTTTGGACATACTTTGTATCGGTATTTCACCCTTGAAATCGAGCGGCCGGATTTGCCAAACCTCCAGGCCTATTACGATCGGTTACAGTCCCGCCCGCAATATCGTGAACATGTCATGATTGACTACAGTTCATTGAAAGTTGACTGACTGAAAATCGGCATCAAGCATCGCTCTTTATGTCGATATCCACCGAAATATCGTGCTTGGAATCCTGTGTTGTTTCCCGGATCAACAACAGCGACACGGCCAGGAGACCAAAGCCTAACCAGATCCACATACCGTGCTGCTCACCAAACAGCACCATGCCCCACAATACTCCCGCAAATATCGTGACAAAACTGCCAAGGGAAACAAACACAGCGCCAACGCGTCGAACGATCTCGAAATAGAGATAAATTTCAACGATCGAAAGGCCCGCAATCATCACAACACCCCAGCCACTTGTGTTAATGGCTGAAAAATCCGGAACTTGCTGGCCGGTTATCACAAAAAATCCAAGGACGATAATCGCAGCAATCAGGGACTCCCCATGTGCAACCTGCCAGGAATCGGCTCCATCCGGCCAGTCAACCGCAACGTAATTGTGGTAAAGCGCATAGAGAAAGGGAATGCAAAACGCGATCAGGACCCAAAACAACAGGTCCGGTTTGGGTAACGCGGTACCCGGCACCAGAACGATTAAAGACGCAACCAGGCCGATACCGATCGACATCAATCGCCTTCTTGACACTGTCTCCACTTTGAACAGAAGAGCAATGGCTGACGTGAACAACGGTGACGTCGCACCTATGATAGCCAGCAGGCCAGCCGGGATTTTCTCCGCAACCGTCAGAGCCAGGGGGAATTCTGCGAGATAGCCAAGAAACGCACAGACGATATAAAACCTGAGATGTCGCCTGTTCAAACGGGGCCACCGTTGCCGCAGGATTGCGATAACCGTAAGGCCGAATACTACAAGCAGGGTGGTGAGCACGATGATTTGAACCACCGTAAAACCCGAACCCATGGCAACTTTCAGAACGGAATAGTGCAGCCCCCATGACAGGCCAAGGATCAGCAGCAGGACGATTGGCACGCCAAGCGGAGTTCCGGCATCAGATAAAGATTTCATAACTATCCCTCAATAATCAATCTGATTTCAGACGCACCCTAATTCCTCAACCATGCTTGAGGTCAAGAACAAATCTGTCTGCCAGAAGAGGGATTTTGTGCTACTGCCAAACAACCCATACAGTCAGCGTTTATCAATCACACGGACAGCCTTGCCCATCGAACGTTCGATACCACCGGGCTCACAGACGTCAATTCGACAGGAGACACCTACCACTCCTTTGATGTGTTCCGCCAATTCAACGCCGCACGCATTGCGAGCCGGTTCTGATGCTGAGCCCGCCGCTGCTTCCACGTGAACCGTCATCACGTCCATGGGGCCATCTTTGGCAAGTTCGATCTGATAATGTGGGGACAGGCCGTCTACCTTGAGGATCTGTTCTTCAATTTGCGTCGGAAACACGTTGACACCGCGCAAAATGATCATGTCGTCGGAACGGCCCGTCACCTTTTCCATCCGGCGCATGGAGCGAGCGGTACCCGGCAACAGGCGTGTGAGGTCCCGTGTCTGGTAACGGATAATCGGGAACGCCTCTTTCGTCAGTGACGTAAACACCAGCTCTCCCTGTTCGCCGTCAGCCACCGGCTCTCCGGTTTCAGGATTGATAATTTCAGGATAAAAATGGTCTTCCCAGATGTGAAGACCATCCTTGGTTTCCACGCATTCATTCGCAACACCAGGCCCGATAACCTCAGACAGGCCGTAGATATCAACCGCATGCATGTCGAAGGCGTTTTGCACATCTTCTCGCATCGCATTTGTCCAGGGTTCGGCACCAAAGATACCAACATCCAGGGAAGATTCCCGCGGATCAATTCCCTGCGCGTTAAACTCATCAAGAACAGCCAGCATGTAGGACGGCGTTACCATGATGGTAGACGGCTTGAAATCGTTGATCAGGGTCACCTGTCTCGGGGTCATGCCGCCGGAAACAGGAACGATCGTGCAACCCAGCTTTTCTGCCCCGTAATGAGCACCCAAACCACCGGTAAACAGGCCATAACCATAGGCAATATGAACGATGTCACCAGGCCTGGTACCTGACGCACGCATGGAACGGGCGACAACTTCCGCCCACATATCAACATCGTTCTGGGTGTAGCCAACTACCGTCGGCTTACCGGTTGTTCCGGAAGAAGCATGAATTCGCGCAACTTTTTCCCGTGGTACCGCAAACATTCCAAAGGGATAATTGTCCCTCAAATCCTGCTTCACCGTGAAGGGAAACTTCGCAAGGTCTGAAAGGCTTTTGCAGTCATCAGGATGGATGCCCGCCGCGTCGAAGGCAGAACTGTAATGCGGAACGTTTTCATAAGCATGCGCAAGGGTTTTTTGCAGGCGTTCAAGCTGCAGGGCACTGATCTCATCGCGTGAAGCGATTTCAATCGGATCAAGGTCGGATTTGTTTGGTGTCAGGTCCTTCAACGTCAAACTCCATATCAAACTGGTTCAATAAATCTGTCTTTCGGCACAACAGCTACCGGTGTAAGTTCTACCAGAAAATCCTCGTGGCCGAGCCCGGCAACCATAACAGAGGAACTTACCGGTGGATTGGGAAAATCCAGATATCTAGATCGCACTTTTTGTATGAGCGGCAGGTGAGCCCGATCAAGAAACCAGGTGGTAATGCTGACCAAATCCTCAAGCGTACCGCCAACGTCTGTGAGAGCCGATTTGATGTTTTCAAAACAGGCCTCCGTCTGTTTCGCAACATCTCCTTGTCCGATGATCCGTTCATCTTCATCCCATGCGACCTGACCGGTAAACTGCACGGTTACACCGCCCTCATGGGCAAGCCCCATGCTGAAGCCCCTGCCCCTTGGTTTCCATACACCTGCCGGATCAAAACCTGCCTTCATTCCAGATGAGTTCCTTTCACCGTTCGTGAGTTACCACGCATTTCGGCAACAACCTTGCCATCCTGGTTGACCACGCGGGCATCATATATTCCCGACCGCCCTTCCCGGTATCGCTCTTGGGCAATCGCTGTTAGCACATCTCCTTCTAAAGCCGGAGCCAGAAAATCTATTTTGCAGGACTGAGCGACTGCGAATTGATTATATCCGTTACAGGCAAAGGCAAACGCACTGTCCGCTAACGTGAAAATAAATCCGCCATGGCAAATTTTCTGACCGTTAAGCATATCGCTTCGGACAGTCATAGTGAGTTTAGCCAGCCCCGAAGCAATGCGGACAATTTCAAAACCGAGTCCCTTGGACGCGCTATCCTGTGCCCACATAGATGTTGCACACGCCCGTGCAAGTTCGTCCGGTGTCATTACTTGCCCTCAAATTCCGGGGACCGTTTCTGCATGAAAGCCCGTACACCCTCGGCGTAATCCGAACTGTACCCGGCCTTCTGCTGTAGGTCTCGCTCCAGGTCCAGTTGTTCATCAAGCGTATTGTCAGCGGAAGCATGCAAAGCCTGTTTGGTAAGACCAATGCCAAAAGTTGGACCGCTGGCAAACCCCTCAGCCAACGCTTTAGCCTCCTCCATCAGCTGATCATCTTCAACGCATTTATATATCAGCCCGATGTTTTCCGCCTCTTCAGCCATTACCGGTGCACCAGTCAGGATCATGGCTTTCGCTCTCGCCTCCCCCACCAATCGGGGCAGGGTCCAGGTACCGGCAGAATCCGGCACCAGTCCGATTTTGGAAAACGCCTCTATGAACCGGGCAGATTTCGCCGCCAGAACCATATCGCAGGCAAAAGCAATGTTTGCGCCTGCTCCCGCAGCCACACCGTTTACAGCACAAACAACCGGTTTAGGGATTGAACGGATAAGGCGGATGAGCGGATTGTAAAAGGTTTCCAGCGTATGCCCGAGATCCGGAGGGCTATCCATGGTATCTGGATTACGATCGCCCAAGTCCTGCCCGGCACAGAAGCCACGCCCGGCACCAGTAATCAGAATCGCCCGACATGTTTCGTCATCACGGGCCCATTCGAGAGCCTCCCGCAACGCCACATGCTGTTCATCATTGAAAGCATTCAGCTGTTCGGGGCGATTGAGCGTAATAATTCGCAGACCTTTATCTTTTTCTATTAAAACAGTCGTCAAGTTTCCCCCCAAATGTTACAAAAAAATTTCAACATTCGATTTTTCGTAACACTAAACATTCGATTGCAGGAATGCAATCCGTGGATTATGTGAGTCCAAAACTAATTGGAGAGCGTGTTGGAACGCAAGACCCGTATCGATCCCACAGGTGCAGTTATTCTGATCCTTATCATGATGACGCTCGGTCTTAACCAGGTGGCGGTCAAGGTTGTCAACGACGGCATGGCTCCGGTTTTTCAGGCTGGCCTGCGTTCGCTTGCTGCGGTGCCTGTCATTCTAGCCTATTGCATGTGGCTCAAGACTCCGATTTCCACCACCCCTAACATCCTGATTCCCGGTATCATCACCGGCATTATATTCGGCCTCGAATTTGCGCTCCTGTTTCAGGCTATCCAATACACCACCGTCGCAAGAGCCTCGATTTTTTTCTACACCATGCCATTTTGGGTAGCCCTGTGTGCTCACTTTCTGTTTCCGGGTGAGAAGCTGACACCCATTCGCATTCTCGGTCTGGTTCTGGCAGGCGCCGGCGTCATCATTGCATTGGCCGGACAAGGCAATACGGTTGGCTATGAGGCGCTTTGGGGAGATCTGATGTCCCTGTTGGCCGCAACCGGTTGGGCGGCTATTGCGATCGTCGCACGCACAACTGATTTCTCGACCATCAGGCCCCAGGTCCAACTCTTTTACCAGGTTTCCGTTTCAAGTTTTGTACTTATTCCGATGGCGCTTTTAATTGGAGACACTTTTCGCGATCCAACTGCCCTGCACTGGGTTATTTTCGCAGCCCAGGTCCTGATTGTTGTCTGTGTCGGGTTCCTCAGCTGGTTCTGGGTATTGTCCATTTACCCCGCCTCGGACATGGCTTCTTTCACCTTCCTTGCGCCGTTGTTTGGCGTCTTGTTCGGCTGGTTGATACTCGGGGAAGAGCTCACCTGGGCGATCGTTGCAGCACTCACGCTGGTTGCACTTGGCATCTATTTTGTGAACCGGAGATGAGATGATCAAGACCCGCCTGACCGAAGCATTCGATATCAGACATCCAATCATCCAGGCTCCCATGGCCTTTGCGGCCGGTGGCAAATTGGCAGCCAGCGTTTCTCATGCCGGCGGCCTCGGACTGATTGGCGGCGGATATGGTGATGCCGATTGGCTGGAGAGCCAGTTTAGCGAAGCCGGCAATCAGCCGGTTGGATGCGGTTTTATCACCTGGTCGCTGGCAAAACAGCCGCATCTGTTGGCCCAAACGCTCGAACGCAAGCCTGCGGCCATCTTCCTGTCATTTGCAGACCCGGAACCTTTTGCGGAACAAATCAAGGCGGCGGGAGTACCCTTTATTTGCCAGGTACAGCGGCTTGAATATGCTGAACGGGCGGTGGAATGCGGCGCAGATGTTATCGTCGCCCAGGGCACCGAGGCCGGAGGTCACGGCGAAAAACGGGCGACTATGAGTCTAGTGCCCGAAATCGCCAATATGCTCGCTGACAGGGCACCTGAAACCCTGCTGTGTGCTGCAGGTGGCATTGGCGATGGCAGAGGCCTGGCTGCAAGCCTGATGCTGGGCGCCGATGGTGTGGTGATAGGTTCCCGATTCTGGGCTTCAAGCGAAGCACTTGTCGGCCCCAACATGCACAAAGCCTCCATTGAGGCTTCGGGTGATCAGACCGTTCGTTCTTCGGTAATGGACATAGCTCGCAGACTGGAGTGGCCGGAAGAATACACGTGTCGTGTTCTGCAAAACCCGTTTACCAACCGTTGGCACAATGACCTTCCGGGCCTTATCGAAAATGCCGATGCGGAAGCAGACAAATGGAGGCAGGCTTGGCTGGCCGACGACCCGCAGGGTTCGAATACATTTGTCGGAGAGGTTACGGGCCTCATCAATGACATCAAGCCTGCCTGTGAAATACTGGAACAGATTGTCCGGGAAGCCGAGATATTGCTCTCAGGAACATCTGAGTATCTCAGGTAGTCCCTATAGATTTCCGTTATTCGGAAAACAAACTTGAACGTATTCTGGCAACTGTTATTTCAACTCGGATTTTGCGAGTGAATTAATTTCGCGGGTTGTGTGAACCACCTTGTCACACACATAGGCTTCGTGATTGCTCTCCACTGTACCCAGATCATATTTGTAGTTCACCATCATACCGGCGGACTGGCCGATACCATTGGCCGACTTGTCTGCCATCCAGTTGATGCGCGCCAACGAAGCTCCGTTGCCAAGGTGAAATCGGGAGACCGGATCGGCTGGCAAACCGTTCGGCAGCTTTGCGTTTACCAGATAATCAGACATCAGAATGGTTAGCTGCTTCTCGTACATCATGAAGGCATTCTGGCGCTCCTCCAGTTCCTCGAGTTCGAAGATTTGCAGGATATCGGCGACACCGGAGTGACCATCATTTTCACGATCCAGCAACAACCATTTTGTGAAGCCGGGAACAGGTGAAAGGGTAACAAAATTCTTCAGGCCCGGAAGGTCAAGCGCAAGATCATTCGCCAACTGTTTGATGAGAAAATTGCCGAAGGACACGCCTTTCAATCCCTTCTGACAATTGGAAATAGAATAGAAGACAGCCGTGTCCACACTCTCTGCAGGCAGCACCTCGCGGTTCTCGGCCAGCAGCGTCTCAATAGAATCCGGCATGCCTCTGGTTAGTGCCACTTCGACAAATATCAGCGGCTCTTCAGGCATGACCGGGTGGAAAAATGCAAAGCACCGGCGGTCCTCCGGTTGCAGTCTGCGCCGCAAATCATCCCAGTCATTGATGGCATGTACCGCCTCATAGACAATTATCTTTTCAAGAATATTAGCCGGAGTTCGCCAGTCTATCGGTTTGAGTACCAGAAACCCCCGATTGAACCAGGCTGAGAACAGATGCTCAAAATCAGAATCGATGCGGGCAAAATCAGGTTCAGCCTTCACCTGCGGCAGCAAGTCTTCCCGCATATGCACAAGTTTTTCAGTAGCACCGGGCACCTGATTCAATCAGTCTGCGCAGTGCCTTTGGCGAGCGTTCCTTGGCATATTCCTGAGAAGCGGAAACAACCGCATCCGGCTCCAGATCATAGTCATCTGCCAGTTTTCTGAAGAACTGCAGTTTTTGCTCTTCATCCAGAGTCTCGTATTTTGCAAGAACCGCCGCTGCCACTTTGGTTCCCGCAACCTCTCCCTGTTCCGACATCAGAACATCGCACAAATCAAGGATATCGCGTTTGTCTCTTTCCGAACGAAAGATTTTCCCCTGTTCGAAAACAGACGCCAGTACGTCCTGAAAGAAAGAAATTCTGCTCATCAAACCGTTTCCCAGAAGCCAAAAGAATCAGAGGACCAACTCTATCCGTTAGCTATAGGACCGGCAGCCTCAACTTGGCAAATGGATATTGAATTTCTTGCGGATATCCGCATCTACCGCC
Source organism: Rhizobiaceae bacterium (assembly GCA_965198665.1). Taxonomy (GTDB): domain Bacteria; phylum Pseudomonadota; class Alphaproteobacteria; order Rhizobiales; family Rhizobiaceae; genus JAALLB01. The sequence goes on from CBDAPT010000013.1 coordinate 322,856, forward strand.
GGATCGATGATCGCTTCACGCGGTGCATCAAGGATAGCGCGTTTACGCTCAATGGCCTTTTTCAACAGTTCCGGCTTTCCGTTTTCGCCCCATTCCTTTGGCGAAGTGCGGTCAGCAAGCTCAGGATAAACGTATTCAGTCTGCATGATAGACAAAGTCTGTTCATGCCCAAGGTAATGGCCGGGGCCACCAAGACAGACCGATTTCATCGCTTCCAGAGAAACACTGTCCTCAGTGACTTCAATGCCCTTAATGCAACGCTGCACCTGACCCAGCAGATCGTCACCCAGCACAAGTGACTCCAGGCTGAAACCCAGAAGTGACGCATGCATGCCGACGCTTTCGTAAACCATGTTGAGGCCGGACAGACCAACCAGAGTATTGGAAATCGCCTGTTCCCATCCCGCCTGCATATCGGGCATTTTTGCGTCCGCAATTCCGGCCGCCGCACCGCCAGGCAAATCGTAGAAACGGTGCATCTGCGCACAACCGGCAGAAAGCAGAGCCTGCTCCCCGGAACCGCCGGACATCGCTCCGGTACGCAAATCCGATACAAACGGCCAGGTGCCAAAAATTGCCGGATGGCCCGGTTTGATAGCATTCACATAGACAAGGCCAGCAAGACATTCAGCGACTGCCTGCACGATTGCCGTTGCAAGGGGTGCTGGTGCAGTCGCTCCTGACTGGCCGGCAGAAAGCAGCAGAACGGGCATGCCGCCCTTTACGCATTCTTCAAGCACCCGGCAGCTCTCTGTTGCAAATTTCATCGGAGGAACCACAAAACAGTTAGAATTGGATACAAACGGGCGCTCTCGCCATTTGTCTTCTCCGCCGGCAACCATATGCAGAAGATCCAGAATGCCTGGAACATATTCCGGTTCGAATATGCTGGTGCCCACGTGTTTGCGCGTTCCGGCACATGCGGCATAGGCCGTGTTCAAATCCATCTCGTAGTTATCAAGAATATCCCGCGCGACCATGGTGCGCTGGAAGAAATGCACGTTGTCGAGCTTGTCGACGAGCCGGGCCGAATCATAAAGATCCTGCAGGGTGGATTCCCGATAATCATTGTTTTCGATATCGACGATGTGAACCGCCGCACCAGCCGTTCCAAAATGTACCCGACTGCCTGACAGTTCCAGATCGTGTTTTGGATCACGCGCGCAAAGCGTAATGTCACGGGCTGCTATAGCCAGCATATCTTCAACCAGGGAGCGCGGGAATCTTATCCGTCCGTCTTCACCCAATATGGCCCCTGCACCAGTGAGAATTTCCACACCTGTGTCCGGTGCTTCACAAAGGCCAATCGTCTCCAGAGCATCGAGCGCTGCCTCATGAATTCGTTTTACCGCAGCCTCCGTCAGGGGCTTGTATCGGCCACCAACGAGCCCGGCATGAATGGGCCGCAGTTCTTCGGCAAGCTTCTCCGATCGCAAGGCCACCCTTGCACTCCTGCCGCCTGCTCTTCTACCGGTACGTGCTGGTGCGTCTGTCATGATTACCTCCTGGGCTTTCGTGAAATTTTTAATCCAAATTTCACGGCAAAATCAAACGTGATTTGCGACATTTTTCTGACGCAAACACAATTTCATGATTGTCATCAAACTCCAAACATTGATAAGTTCCCGGAATGACACATGATGTTAACATGATAGACCCTTTTGGCCGTATGGTCGAATACCTGCGCGTTTCGGTAACAGACCGTTGTGATTTCCGCTGTGTATACTGCATGGCTGAAGATATGACGTTCCTGCCGAAGCGGGAATTGCTTACCCTGGAAGAGCTAGAAAGGCTGTGCACGGTATTCATCGAAAAGGGGGTACGCAAACTTCGCCTCACTGGCGGTGAGCCGCTTGTGCGTCGTGGTGTGATGCAACTCATCCACAACCTCGGTAAAAAGCTGGATGGCGGTGGCCTTGATGCGCTTACGCTTACCACTAACGGTTCCCAACTTGCACGATATGCAGATGAGTTGGTTGCTGCCGGTGTTAAACGTGTCAATGTATCGCTCGACACGCTCGACGAGGAAAAATTTGCCAGAATCACCCGTTGGGGCCGCCTGCCACAAGTCATGAACGGCATGGAAGCGGCCAACAAAGCGGGTCTCGCAATCAAAATCAATGCAGTCGCGTTAAAAGAAGTGAACGAGCACGAAATCGAAACCATGATGCATTGGGCCCATGGCGAGGGATTTGATTTCACGCTGATAGAAACCATGCCGCTGGGCGAAATCGACGAAGACCGCACAGACCAGTATTTACCGCTGTCTCTGGTTCGTGAGCGCCTGGAAGAAAACTATTCGCTTGCAGATATCCCCTACAAAACCGGGGGGCCTGCGCGTTATGTAAAAGTCAGGGAAACCGGCGGCAGGTTGGGTTTCATCACACCAATGACCCACAATTTCTGTGAAAGTTGCAATCGGGTACGCCTCACCTGTACCGGAACACTGTATATGTGTCTTGGTCAGGATGACGCAGCAGATCTGAGGGAACCTCTGCGTAATTCGGAAGGCAATGAACTGGTCTCCCAGGCGATTGACAATGCAATAGCCCGCAAGCCCAAGGGCCACGATTTCGTCATCGGCCGCAATTCCGCTCCGTCCGTTTCAAGGCACATGAGCACTACCGGCGGCTAACATCCTTTATTCCCCGGTTGAGCAACAAAAGAGAAACTCATGCCCGTAAGCATCGAACGCAAACCACCTCTTGGAATAGTTCGCGTTAACAATCCACCAGTGAACGCACTTTCCCAGGAAGTACGCAAAGGGCTGGACGATGCCCGCAAGAGCCTTGAGGAAGACAGCGACATCAAGGCGATAATTCTCATTTGCGACGGACGAACCTTTATTGCAGGTGCGGACATTCGGGAATTTGGCCACGCTCCGGTTCCACCACACCTGCCGGATGTCATCAACGGGATAGAAGCGAGCGACAAACCATGGATTGCTGCTATTCACGGAACCGCCCTTGGCGGTGGGTGCGAGGTGACGCTGGGCTGCACCCACAGACTGGCGGTACCGTCTGCCAAAATGGGCTTGCCGGAAGTCAATCTCGGTTTGATACCCGGTGCCGGTGGGACGGTGCGTTTGCCGCGTATAGTGGGTGTGGATGCAGCACTTGAAATGGTGACAGGTGGCAAACCAATTTCGTCAGAAAAGGCCAAGGCACTCGGCTTGATCAATGCAATCACGGAAGAGGATAATCTGCTGGAAGCTGCTGAAGCGTTTGCTTTGAAACTGATCGATGCAGCAGACGACCAGACGAAGCCCGCGAGCGCAGAGATTAAAAACCCCGATGACGAAGACTGGATCAGAATTATCGATGGCATAAAGCATAAAGCCAGGGGCCAACAGTCACCGGGAGAGGCTGCGCTGGCAATTCGTGATGGCGTGTCGCTGCCAAAAGAACAGGCATTAGCGAATGAACGTGAACGCTTTCTGGCACTGAAGCAAAGCGATCAATCCTCCGCCCTGCGGCACGTCTTCTTTGCTGAACGACAAACGACAAAAATTTCTGAACTCAAAGATGTCCAACCAATGACGGTTGTGCGGTGCGGCGTGATCGGTGGCGGCACAATGGGGGCTGGAATCGCTTCCGCCATGCTACTGGCCGGGTATGAAGTAACGATGGTTGAACGCGACGATGAAGCTGCCGCCGCAGGCAGAGCACGAGTGGCAAAAACCATAGAAGCAAGTCATGCGCGGGGCATTATCGGACCACAACAGCTTGAGCAGATGAATGCGGCTTTCTTTGCAAGCACCAACTATGACGCGCTGTCGAGGGCCGACCTTGTTGTTGAGGCCGTGTTTGAGGATATGGGTGTAAAAAAACAGGTTTTTGCAGAGTTGGAAAAAGCCTGCCGGAAAACCTGCATTCTTGCCACCAACACCTCTTACCTCAACGCAAATGAAATCGCTGAATCAATCGAAGATCCCGCACGCGTTTTGGGTTTGCATTTTTTCTCGCCGGCACACATCATGAAACTGGTGGAAATCATCAAGACAGATACCGTGTCGCCACAAACTCTCGCCACCGGTTTCGCAGTTGCAAAAAAACTTAGAAAAATACCAGTTATTTCAGGGGTTTGTGATGGCTTTATAGGAAACCGGATTCTCTCCAATTATCGCAAGCAATGTGATTACATGCTGGAGGACGGTGCCTCGCCACAGGACATAGATCTCGCGATGCGCAATTTCGGCATGGCCATGGGACCGTTTGAAATGCAGGACATGGCAGGCCTTGATATCGGCTGGGCAAACCGCAAGCGGCTGGCATCAACACGCGACCCTAATGAACGCTATGTGAAGATTGCCGATAGGATTTGCGAACTTGGTCGTTTCGGCCAGAAGACCGGCTCCGGCTGGTACGAGTATCCCGAAGGAAGTCGCAAGGGGATACCCGATCCGATCGTTGAAAAAATCATTGCCGAAGAGCGTCGAGCCGCAGGCATTACACCGCGTGATTTCACCATGTCGGAAATTCAAAAGAACATTCTTCAGGCAATGGTGTCAGAGGGGCAGAAAATTCTCGACGAAGGGATAGCCCGCTCTGCCGCTGATATCGATATGGTGTTTATTCTCGGTTACGGTTTTCCACGCTGGCGCGGCGGTCCAATGTTTGCAGGTGGCGTGCGGGATTGACTCTGGCAGCTGTCGATCAGGGAATAGTTTTATCGATGCCCCGGGGAATTTTTTTCTCCTGATCATAAAATGGCAGGGTTACAACTTCACAGGCATGCAGCACACCGTCCGGTGTTTGCATTTCCAGCATCCGGCCCTCCCATTCGTCGTGACGATTGAAACGAATATAGCCGATGCCGCATTCCAGTGTGGGAGAGTTCACACCAATGGTAATACGCCCGCACACTTCACCATTGAACAAAACAGTAAATGCTTTTTGTGGTGTGGCTGTTTTGCATTTTAATCCGAACAGCAGAGGTTCCCGGCGTGCATTCATCAAAGCTTCCCGGCCGATGAACATTTCCTTTTCAAGATCGATGAACTTGCCAAGTCCCGCCTCATACGGATTCATCGTCATGTCTATGTCCGAAATGTTGTTCAGGATACCTGCCTCCACACGGCGCACATTCATCGAGGATACGCTGCCAACTTCCATCCCGTGAGGTGCGCCGGAATTCACCAGATGATCCCACAGGCGTTTGTGTTCAGTGGTCTCACCAAGGCTATAAATTTCCCAGCCCATCTCGCCAGTCCAACCGGTACGGGAGACATACACTTCCTGTCCTCCAAGATCGTAAAACCCCGACTGAAAGTATTTCATGGTTTCGTCAATTGCATTGTTTGATGCAGATTTCATGACATCCAGAGATGTCGGCCCCTGAATCTGCAACACCTGTGACTTTGGATCGGAAATGGTGATGTCAAAACCCTCGCTATGGGCGATCAACCAGGTTTCCAAAGCACCGTCAGGCTGGACATACCAGAATTTGTCTTCTTCCAGCCTGAACAGGATACCATCCATGAAAACACCGCCCTGGGGAGTACAGGCAATGGCATAAAACCCGCGGCCCGACTGCAAAGCGGCGACTTTTCGCGCAAATATCTTCTCGAGAAAGGCCACCACATCCGGACCTTCGATTTGAACCGGCCTTTCGGGCACATCATACATTACGGACGTGCGTCTGAGGGTCCAGTACTTGTGTTCAATGTCTTCATCGCGAAAAACGGAAAAAAATCGGCCGGCATATACGCCGTAAATGATGTCATTGCGCCCGTAACATTCCAGATAGGGTGATGGCTCAAATTCATCACCACGGATAAAGAATAGTTCATCCTCATCGGTGTGAGCCATAACGTCACCTTTTACCACGTCCCCCATGCCGCTCTCCCAAACAGTTTTGTTGTTGGTCTAGAATAGTCAGCCAGCACAGTTAATTGCAATACGGCTTGAGTTGGGGTCATGCCGGACAAAACAATACCGGAAACCAGACACAGTTGCCGGGTTGCGCATTTGTAGTTTCAAAACATACTATACTTCATAGTACGTTTATCCTTGCTTGTTCAGCTGGCGCGCTCAAAAGAGGCGCGACATACAAACATTGGTCGAATTCGACAGCGGTTGAAGAAAACAATACTATACTATATAGTATGTTTATGAAATCGCACTCTAAGAACGTAAAAAGGTTTACAATTGACGATTGGATCGAATTGGGCACCGATCTGCTGACAATGCGCGGCCCGGAAGCCCTCACCGTGGAAGAAGTATGTGAAAGCGCTGGAAAAACAAAGGGTTCATTCTACTTCCACTTCGAAAATGCTGATGATTTCCTGATTGAGTTGGCGCAAAACTGGTTACGCGTATGGACCGTCGAGAATCTTGAAAATGCCCCGTCCACGACTCACCGTCTTGATGTGTTGAATCACCTTGTTGGACGGTTAAGTCTTGATTTGGAAAGTCAGATCCGCAAATTGTCCCAAAGGCATGCCGGGGTTGCACGTGTCGTTGCTGAAGCCGACAGGCTGCGCATCGAATGGCTGACCGAGCGATATCAAAACAGTGGCCACTATTCAGCTGAAAACTCGCGGGCTCTGGCCCGCATTGAATATGCCGCATTCGCCGGGTTCAAACTCGTGGACCCGGCCCTTACCGCGTCCCAGTCCAGAGAATTATACGATGCATTCCTGAAATTCACCGGACGGGCTTAAACTCGATTACACCAGGGGCTCTACCCCTCTTCAACCTGCTCAAGCCAACCACGATAATGGGCAATTCGGCCACCAAAACGGAATTTCAAAAGAACATCGAAGACGAAACGGCCATTTTCATCCACTTCTTCATGTGCAACGCTCTGCGGCACCAGCATTGACGGAACAGGGATTAGTCCAAACAGCCGACACCTCAAAATTGGATAGTGGAGCCGAACATAGGCCAAATTCAGACCAAGACGGAATGACAGCGGCCCGAAGCGCTCCTGTGCATATCCGCCCGCATCTACCGAAAGAAAAGACGAAAAAGCCTTTCCATCGAATTCCCGTAGCCAGAATTCCCCCGTTTCATCCGCCGTAATGGTGACCTGAACCGGGATTTCATTCCCGCTACGCGGAAATCCGACAAACAACGCACCAATTCTTCCCAACAGGCCCGTTGGCCCCTTTGTCTGTGCCCTACCCTGATAAACTGTGCGGCCAAAACGATTGTGCAGTTGCCGCACTGGGGCGGGCAATTCTTCAAACGTGCTGCCCAATACCCTTGAGAATATCGTTTCCGGCTTCGTCTCATGAATTTTCGTGCTGATTTCCAGTTTTGCTAAGGCTGATTCAACTTCGTCCATGGTCACTTCCCCCGGCGAAGGTCTGGCCCCTGTCTGGACGGCTCCTGCTGCAAGCTTTTTCAACAATATCGAGACCGGTACGGTGGGAATTCCTGGCCCGCGCCCATCGTCTGCCACCAAATCCCAGTCACGGCGAATATACTCTCCGTTTCTCCGGGTTCCGAATACCCGGACTTTCATGCCACCAACCGCGCTTCCGGTGTTCTCAAAAAAACTTGCAATCTTTCGTGCCAGTCTGGCGAACGGTGCAAGTGTCGGCAAGACACGCCATTTCACCAAAATCCGGCCAAAACTAAGCGCATGATGGAACATACGCACTTCCAGACCGGCGCGAAAGGTAAACGTTTCCGCAGCATATCTTTCAGGAAACAGCCTGACGTCGGGAGTATTTACAAGAGATGCGAGCCGATTGTTGACAGGGGGTTTTCCCGGAGCTTCCAGGCTCACCGTTTTCGTTTCCGACCAGCCATAGACCGTTTCCGGCTGATTGTTGCGGCAGATTGCATAAGGCTTGCCAATCTGTCCCAGAATAGCCTTCATCAGTGACAGCGTTCTTCTGGTTCGGTTTCCTGGCGTGATGGCTGTATCAATCAAAATCACCCTGTCCATTTCAGCGGTCAGGACATCCGCTGCTGCGGCCGATACAGCCGGCGTCGAACTGGCGCCACTGATGGCAGCAACGCGATGCTTCCTGGCCAAACCATCAAGCGTACCAAATCCGCACACAAAATCCGTAGCATCCGCTATATCCAGATAATGGGCACCGGCAACAATCACCTGTCTTGCAAAGCGGTATGGATCCTCTCCGTAATATTGAAATGGCCCGGCACAATCGACCACCGCAAAAGGTTTGAGACGGGAGAGGGCCTCGGTTATCTGTGTTTCGTTTTCCCTGTCCAATGGGCAGGGCTCTCCCCCATGTTCATCACAAAACCGGTTGAGTTTGGTTCTGTTTCTTCCGGCGCAAATGATACTGAATTCGTTTTCGGCCAAGAGGCGCCTCACCAGCAGACCGCCAAACAGGCCGGTTGCTCCCAGCACCAGGACTTGTAATTTGTCAGTCAATGAATCGGGCCCTTACTTCCGCATCCGGGACCAGACACGATTCCCGCTTGCCAAACAACCGGTAGCGATTTCTGGCTATCCTGTAATAAAACCAGTCGAGAAACCGGTTGGGAAGGAATCTCATCACATTGATCACCCGCCAGGGATAACCTAGCAATTGCATCACCTCAAAAAATCCATGCATGCGCTCGAAAAGCCGGCCGTTCAAAATGACGAGATTGGTGTCATAGTCCTGCGGTTTAAGTCCGTAATGGGCATACAGAAGTTCACCGGCTTTAGATTGGGCTGTCATGAAATAGAAAGCTTTCGCCTTGTCGTTGCGAACTACAAGATTAAAAAATCCGGAGCAAAGAACGCACTCGCCATCGAATACAATCACATTCTTATCCTGTATGTGTTGAAGAATATGGTTGTTGGAACCGGACATTGTCGTTCTGCCTTAAACAGCCTTTGCCTTCAGAATATGGACATGACTGTCGCGGAATAAAAGTGTGGCATTTTGTATTCCGGTCATTTCAGGCTCAGTTTTTCTGTTTAAATAGCAATAATTTAAGTGCTTTTCTTGAATCAGTTTCCGACCACGCTTTATTCTGCCAGACAATGAAAAACAACTTCTCGCCGGTGCGGCGCATTACGATGCTCGAACACATAAATTCCCTGCCAGGTACCCAGCAACAACCGCCCGCCATAAACCGGAATGCCAAGCGAAGTCTGTGTGAGTGCCGCCTTGATATGCGCGGGCATATCATCAGGGCCTTCCAGACGGTGGATCAGATAATCCATTTGCGGATCGTTGGCAGGCGGCACCAGCCCCGCAAAAAAATTCTTCAGATCAACTTGTACATCCGGATCGGCGTTTTCCTGAACGATCAGCGAGCATGACGTGTGCCGGACGAATACGGTACACAAGCCAGCATCCACACCTTCGCCATGCACGAACGCCGCCACCTGTTCCGTAATTTCATACAAACCCTGACCGTTGGTCTGTAGGGTGAATATAGTCTGCGGCATGAATGATCCGGCCCAATTGACCTGTCAGAAAATGTTTCCGCTACGCTCGTCGATCATCTGTTTGGCCTTGCGGATGGCTATGTCGGATGCATCATCCGGTGTTGAGCAGATATCGGCACGTATCAACTTGTGCTCTTTCAGAGCTTCCCCCTCGCCCTTGCGGATCAGGGCGCAAACCCGGTATTGGCCACCCTCTTCCATAGGTGTGGTGAGGATCTGAAACCCCTCATACTCTACTTCAGCCACGGTCCTGGGACCACTGCTGCCACTGCCGCCGCCAAAGAGTTTTTTCAAAAAAGACATCGCACCAATCCGGGTAGGTTTCGTTTGCGTTTGTTACCACAATTCAACCGGCATTCAAACTGGTCGCGATCACACTGCCAACCCAGTCAGAGATTTCATTAACCCAGTTTCCAATGGTCACTTGAAATGTGAACAACGTTCATATAATAATCATGAACATCGTTCATTATTTGGGTATTTACAGAATGAAACACCTCAGAACCTTCTTTGCATTATGCCTGGGCTATTGCGGAATATTCACTTTGGTATTTGTGTGCATCCAAACTTTGGATGGCAGTGACAGAGGCATGCTGATCTAGGCTTTTGCAGCCGCTGCGGTATGCGCAATCGCCTTTTATCCCCCAACAGCAATTTCCTATATGTTTCATAAACTATCCGGCCTGCAAAGGTGGATTGGCGCTACCTTTTGCACCGCCTTGGGCGCAATATTGTATCTGTTTTGGGGCATTTACACGCTGCCTGTAAGCGATCCGAACCCATATGCAATATTAGTGTACAGTGTTCCCGCGCTTGTCAGCTCGATAACGATAACCCTGCTGATGATTGCTGCCTTTTGTGCATCCCGAAAACACCGGCAATTTACACGAAATCTGGGTTACATTGTCTTCGCAGGCACTGTCCATTTTGCAGTAATAGTTCAGACTGTCAATGTTCAATTAAAACTGACCCTGTATTTCCATTTAAAACTGACCCACCGTTTTTGCACGCAAGCCCCCGGACGATCAGCTCTCCAATTGCAAGATCGTCCGGGGGCTTTTTCTGATCAGGATTGAGTTTTTTGTTTTTTGCTTTGAGCAAACCGGTATGATGCATTCCCGGTTTCTATAATGGTGCAATGATGGGTAATTCGGTCCAGCAGTGCGGTTGTCATCTTTGCATCTGCGAAGACCTGCGTCCATTCCCCGAACTCCAGGTTGGTTGTAATGATGACGCTTGTCTTCTCGTACAGTTTGCTGATCAGATGGAACAGTAGCGCTCCGCCGGACTTTGGGAACGGAATATAGCCGAGTTCATCAATAATGACGCAATCCAGTGCGCATAATTGCCGTACGATCCTTGCGGTATTTCCCTCTGCCTGTTCACTGATCAGCGCATTGATCAGGTCGACAGCATTGAAGAACCGAATTCTCTTGCCGTGATTAACAAGCGTTGTTCCAAGAGCAATGGCAATGTGGGATTTTCCAGTTCCCGTTCCACCAACCAGAATCAGATTATGTGCATCGGCAATAAACTGTCCGGAACACAAGGGTTCAATCTGTGTTCGGGTTACAGCCGCCGCATCATAATCGAAGGTGGCAAAGTCCTTGTGATGAGGGAAGTTTGCACTGCGCATTTGATACCGGACCGAACGCACCCTTCGTTCCACGGTCTCTGCCTCTATCAACTGCTTTATCGCCGTGGCCAGGTTTGGCGGCTGACGTGCACTTAGCAAGTCCTGTGCGCAAGAGGCCATTCCATGCAATCTCAACCCTGCCAGCTGTTCAATGAGGCCGTTCATGCCGTCACCTCATACAGAGCTTCATAACGCTTGCAGTCGGCTTGCGGGACAGTTGAGATCAGAGGATAATTGCCGGTTTCGCTCAATGGCGTAATTTCCGGTTCTTGCAATTGATTAATCAGATTGATGATGGCAGGAAGACGCAAGGTATTTTGCTTTACAGCCAGCTTACAGGCCTGCTCGATCACCTCTGTTCCATGCTTGTGTGCCAGCAGCAGAAGATCGACAAAATCCCGGTCCCCTCCCTTGTCCTGCATGTAGTGATCCCGGATCGTCATCATAACATTTGGCAATTGCCAATCCACGAAAGGGGCGCCATTTCTTAAGGCACCGGGTTTGCGATCCAGCAATGGCACATAGTGCCAGGGCTCAAAGTAACTGATATTGCGGGTAAAACGACGTTTGTGCCCGGCAATTACTTCATGATCCGCAACAAGAACTATTCGCCCGGCATAGGCTCGCAGCGAGACTTGTTGCCCGGCAAACTGACAAGGCACGCTGTAACGATTGTTATCATACTGAACCAGACAGGTGGAACGCACCCGCACACTCTTTTCGATGTACCCGTCAAAGGGTTGGCCGAGAGGGCGAAGCGCGGCAACCTCTTCTGCAAAAACCGCATCAATTGTGCGATCCTGCATCCCGGGATGCGCACGTTCGCCAAGTTCTTGACAACGCCGCTCCAGATGTTCATTCAAGCTATCAAGGTCATCAAAGGAAAGCTTGGGCGTAAACACCTCTGCTCGTATGAACCCGACCTGGTTCTCAACCTGGCCCTTCTCCCAGCCAGATGCCGGCGTACAGGCGACCGGCTCCATAACGTAATGGTTCATACAGGCAAGGAAACGTGCATGGAACATTCGTTCCTTCGAACGCGATACATAGGTGACCATAGTCTTGGGATTGTCGATGATGACACGGCGGGGAACTCCCCCGTAAAAGGCCAACGCACGCACAAAAGCATCAAGTACCATCTCCTGCACTTCGCTGGGATAGGCGTATACAAACGGCTTGCGGCTGTGGCAAAGCCGGAAGTGGGCAATCTTCACTTTCTGGGGTACTCCGCCCAGAACAACGTGTTCCTCACTCCAGTCAAACTGAACCGCATCACCTGCCGCAAACTGCAGGGGAACAAATGCTCCTCTGGACCCCGAACTCGAATGCTTCAACTCGCGGATAAGTCGCTGGGTCGTTGAATAAGACCCTTTATAGCCTTCCCCAACCAGTTCCTCGTAAAGCTTCTTGCCTGTGCGACGCTCCCGGCGCGGCAGCTTCAGATCATGCTCCCAGCGTGACCGAAGCTTGTCTGCATGCTTCCCAAGCAATTTATGCAAGGGTGCAGGAGTGTGGCGCTGATAACGAGGCTCCCCATCATCCTTCAAATACTTCCTGATCGTATTGCGCGAAACTCCCGTCTCACGACTTACCTGTCGAATGCTCTTTTCACCGCGCAATATCCAGCAACGGACCTTCAAAACCGTTTCCATTTGTAACACCTGTCTCTTCCTCGCGCTTAAAACGCGAAACCTAAAACAGGCGGGTCAATTTTACTTGAAAATTACCCACCCAAGTGGGTCAAATTTGCATGGAAATTCACAATCTGGATACACTTCCAGCATATTGTAGGTGCGACAGACCCCCTTGCAGGGCTTGCTTACCTGTTTTTGGGAACCGCTGCGGCGATAGCCTTTTACCTGATTATCGCCGGATCAGCCTGCATATCCCGCAACCAGACACGTTTAACCCGTAACCTGGGATACATAACCCTTGCGGGCTTCACACATTACGTTCTTTCGATTGTTGCTGGATATGCCGGTATTTTCGAAATTCAGTCCGACGACCCGCTTTTCTTCGTTCCGCTTTGCATCACATTGGGTACGGCAACCCTTGCCGTTTTATCGGCGGTTTTCAGCAACCGGAAAGATACAGATCGCACACATTGATAACAAAAAACCCGCCTAGTAAAGGGCGGCACCTTAAACAACCGAGGCGTACCAAAATTGGCACTTGGTGAACCTGCGTAACAGGCACGAATAAGCAACGGCTTACGCTAAACGGTGATCAACACTACTACTTCAAGAACTAATTAGCACGCGCTTGTCGGTATAATCTGACGCGAGTACCGAACGACTGCTCGGCGGACAAAGTGAACGCTATATTGAGACGCCCGAAGGTCTGCTTTCAGAGAATTATTGCTTGTCGGAAGAGTATGCTAACTATCGATACCATGGAGACCAATGGTAATAGGTGTCTGCCACTTGCTCAGCAGAGACCTATACGTAAGCTAAACTTCTGAGGAATAAGCTCATTGAAATCTATTAGAGCGTGTTTGTGTCGAGTAGATTCAGTTTCTTTCCGTGCGCGAATATGATTCTGATTGGGGTGACCTGATTCGGTTCGAAGCCAAGGATTTTCAATGCCCAAGCCCCATCCGATTGAATTGCGTAAACGTGTTGTAGCTCATGTAGAAGAAGGCCACACTCATCGTGGAACGGCTGCCCATTTCAAAGTCTCCGTCAAATTTGTGAATGATATGGTGAAGTTGAAACGTGAAACTGGCTCGCTTGCTCCAAAACATAACCCGGGAAAAACAGGCCATGGCAAGCTTTCACCCTATAAAGACTGGCTTCGAAAACGGGTTGATGAACAAAAGGACATTACAATCCGTAAGCTTTGTGCGGAGCTGAACGAAAAATTCAACCTCAATGTCCATCATTCGCCTGTCTGGCATGTTGTGCGCAGTTTCGGGTTGTCGCATAAAAAAAGACTATTTATGCCAAGGAGCAACACCGCATCGACGTGAAAAAAGACCGCGAACTCTGGAAGACAAGGCGTGTTCCGTTTTTGAATCGGTCGATTGAAAAACTTGTCTTCATTGATGAGACGTCCACAAACACCAAAATGGCCAAGCAAACTGGATGGGCCCCAACAGGAGAGCGCCTCATAGATTTTGTCCCTCATGGCCACTGGAAGAAGCAGACACTTATCGCAGGCCTGCGCAGTCATGGACTGGTTGCGCCCTGGGTTATTGACCGGGCCATGACCAAAGAAATCTTTGAGATTTATGTTGAGACACAGTTGGCGCCAGAACTGGAAAAGAGAGATGTCGTAATCCTTGACCACCTAGCCGCTCACAAGAGCGAAAAAGCCGAGCAGATCTTGCGAGATATCGGCGCATGGTTTTTGTTCCTGCCGAAATATTCCCCAGATCTCAATGCCATTGAAATGGCCTTTTCGAAGCTCAAGGCTCATCTGAGGAAGGCAGGGCGCCCAGAACCTTCGATGATGTCTGGAAGGCAATCGGAGAGGTCTGCCATATGTTCACGCCAATGGAGTGCCGGAATTTCTTCAGGGCAGTCGGCTGTGAATTCACGTGATGCGAACACGCTCTAACGCAGGATGCTTAGAAATCCACTATGAAGAGACTGGTCGCGCGAATGGTGATCCGGTCATCCTGTTGCACGGTTTCCCCTATGACGTCCGCGCGTTCGATAGCGTGTCGGCTCGGTTAGCAGAGCGTGGGTATCGTTGCATAGTTCCATACCTACGAGGCTATGGCGCAACGCGGTTCCGTAGTCCCGACACAATGCGTTCAGGACAGCAGGCAGCGATAGGCGCCGACTTGCTTGAACTCATGAACGCACTTTCAATCAGGACAGCTTTTCTTGGAGGGTATGATTGGGGTGGCCGAGCTGCTTGCATTGTTTCAGCACTCTGGCCTGAGCGTGTCCGAGGTTTGGTTAGTGTCCGTCGTCATGGGTTTCTGGACAGACCGCAGCTTGAGCTAAGCGAGTATCTGGCTCATCTGTTTGTCGATGTTAAGCGACCTGCTTGCGGTATTGCAAGCGCCGTTCGTTGATAGTCTTTTGCTTGATCCTTTCTCGTTGTTGCAGGATTTGGTCGCCACGTCCGAAGTAGACGTCGGCGGGTGTCAGGTTCTTCAGGCTTTCGTGGTATCGCCTGTGATTGT